>NZ_JBEPPT010000008.1:0-5777 GCF_040547485.1 Agromyces sp. PvR057 | reverse complement strand
TGTGGTGGTATGGTTGACAGGTTGCCCTGAATGAGTGGCTCACGGTTGTGGGTTGGGAGTTCGGGTGCGTCCGTTTCTTGAGAACTCAACAGCGTGCACTATGTTCAATGCCAATTTTTTGAACCCCAACCTGCTCTTTCGGGGGTGGGTGGGATTCCTTTGATTGATGGACAATTTGATTTTTAGAAGTCAGTTGTTTCTCTGTCAGTGAACAAACTCCCTGATGCTCTTCGGAGTGTTGGGAACCATTTTTTTTGGAGAGTTTGATCCTGGCTCAGGACGAACGCTGGCGGCGTGCTTAACACATGCAAGTCGAACGATGAACTCCAGCTTGCTGGGGGGATTAGTGGCGAACGGGTGAGTAACACGTGAGTAACCTGCCCTGGACTCTGGGATAAGCGTTGGAAACGACGTCTAATACCGGATAGGACCTCTGACCGCATGGTCGGGGGTGGAAAGTTTTTTCGGTCTGGGATGGACTCGCGGCCTATCAGCTTGTTGGTGAGGTAATGGCTCACCAAGGCGTCGACGGGTAGCCGGCCTGAGAGGGTGACCGGCCACACTGGGACTGAGACACGGCCCAGACTCCTACGGGAGGCAGCAGTGGGGAATATTGCACAATGGGCGAAAGCCTGATGCAGCAACGCCGCGTGCGGGATGACGGCCTTCGGGTTGTAAACCGCTTTTAGTAGGGAAGAAGGGCTTCGGCTTGACGGTACCTGCAGAAAAAGGACCGGCTAACTACGTGCCAGCAGCCGCGGTAATACGTAGGGTCCGAGCGTTGTCCGGAATTATTGGGCGTAAAGAGCTCGTAGGCGGTTTGTCGCGTCTGCTGTGAAAACTGGAGGCTCAACCTCCAGCCTGCAGTGGGTACGGGCAGACTAGAGTGCGGTAGGGGAGAATGGAATTCCTGGTGTAGCGGTGGAATGCGCAGATATCAGGAGGAACACCGATGGCGAAGGCAGTTCTCTGGGCCGTAACTGACGCTGAGGAGCGAAAGCGTGGGGAGCGAACAGGATTAGATACCCTGGTAGTCCACGCCGTAAACGTTGGGCGCTAGATGTGGGGACCTTTCCACGGTTTCCGTGTCGTAGCTAACGCATTAAGCGCCCCGCCTGGGGAGTACGGCCGCAAGGCTAAAACTCAAAGGAATTGACGGGGGCCCGCACAAGCGGCGGAGCATGCGGATTAATTCGATGCAACGCGAAGAACCTTACCAAGGCTTGACATGACCGAGAACGCCCTAGAAATAGGGAACTCTTTGGACACTCGGTTACAGGTGGTGCATGGTTGTCGTCAGCTCGTGTCGTGAGATGTTGGGTTAAGTCCCGCAACGAGCGCAACCCTCGTCGCATGTTGCCAGCACGTAATGGTGGGAACTCATGTGAGACTGCCGGGGTCAACTCGGAGGAAGGTGGGGATGACGTCAAATCATCATGCCCCTTATGTCTTGGGCTTCACGCATGCTACAATGGCCGGTACAAAGGGCTGCGATGTCGTAAGGCGGAGCGAATCCCAAAAAGCCGGTCTCAGTTCGGATTGAGGTCTGCAACTCGACCTCATGAAGTCGGAGTCGCTAGTAATCGCAGATCAGCAACGCTGCGGTGAATACGTTCCCGGGCCTTGTACACACCGCCCGTCAAGTCATGAAAGTCGGTAACACCCGAAGCCGGTGGCCTAACCCTTGTGGAGGGAGCCGTCGAAGGTGGGATCGGTGATTAGGACTAAGTCGTAACAAGGTAGCCGTACCGGAAGGTGCGGCTGGATCACCTCCTTTCTAAGGAGCAACTCAGGAGCTTTCGGGTTCCTGCAGTGCTGGCCAGATCAGACCGAACGTGTCTGCTGGCTGCTCATGGGTGGAACATTGACATAGGTGCTCGTCTGAATGGTTCAGACCTAGTACGCCCGCAGTGTTGGTAACAGCGCTGGTGGGTTGGAACGGTGGGGGCCGGCCGGGCGGGTGCATGCACGCTGTTGGGTCCTGAGGGACCGGACAAGTCCTGGCGCTTCGGTGCCGGGGGTGATGGTTTCTTCAGACCTTCACGAAGCCGATGGATTCTGATTCGGTGGGTGTGGGGGTTCTGGCCGTCTGTTGAGAACTACATAGTGGACGCGAGCATCTTAGAAGCAGGACTTTGTCCTGTTTCACAATAGGTGAATCGCATTGAATGGCATCCTTCGGGGTGTTGTTCGGTGTGTTCACTGGTCAATTTCTCCGGCACTTCGGTGTCGGATACGAATTCGATCGAACTCATGTGATTTCAAGTTTCTAAGAGCAAACGGTGGATGCCTTGGCATCTGGAGCCGAAGAAGGACGTCGTAATCTGCGATAAGCCTCGGGGAGCTGATAAACGAGCTGTGATCCGAGGATTTCCGAATGGGGAAACCCCGCCAGGCCCTTTGGGTGACCTGGTGACTCCCGCCTGAATATATAGGGCGGGTAGAGGGAACGTGGGGAAGTGAAACATCTCAGTACCCACAGGAAGAGAAAACAACCGTGATTCCGTAAGTAGTGGCGAGCGAACGCGGAAGAGGCTAAACCGAGCCATGTGTGATACCCGGCAGGGGTTGCATGGTCGGGGTTGTGGGACCTTTCGGACTGTACTGCCGTGCAGTCACGGTGACGCGTCAGGTATAGACGAACCGCATTGAAAGGCGGACCGGAGTGGGTGTGAGTCCCGTAGTCGAAATGCCTGGCCGGCCGGAGAGGTATCCCAAGTAGCGCGGGGCCCGAGAAATCCCGCGTGAATCTGTCAGGACCACCTGATAAGCCTAAATACTCCCAGATGACCGATAGCGGACAAGTACCGTGAGGGAAAGGTGAAAAGTACCCCGGGAGGGGAGTGAAATAGTACCTGAAACCGTTTGCTTACAAACCGTTGGAGCACCCTTGTTGGTGTGACAGCGTGCCTTTTGAAGAATGAGCCTGCGAGTTAGTGATCTGTGGCGAGGTTAACCCGTGAGGGGCAGCCGTAGCGAAAGCGAGTCTGAATAGGGCGATTCAGTCGCAGGTCCTAGACCCGAAGCGAAGTGATCTATCCATGGCCAGGTTGAAGCGACGGTAAGACGTCGTGGAGGACCGAACCCACTTCAGTTGAAAATGGAGGGGATGAGCTGTGGATAGGGGTGAAAGGCCAATCAAACTTCGTGATAGCTGGTTCTCTCCGAAATGCATTTAGGTGCAGCGTTGCGTGTTTCTTGCCGGAGGTAGAGCTACTGGATGGCCGATGGGCCCCAAAAGGTTACTGACGTCAGCCAAACTCCGAATGCCGGTAAGTGAGAGCGCAGCAGTGAGACGGTGGGGGATAAGCTTCATCGTCGAGAGGGAAACAACCCAGACCACCAACTAAGGTCCCTAAGCGCGTGCTAAGTGGGAAAGGATGTGGAGTTGCACAGACAACCAGGAGGTTGGCTTAGAAGCAGCCACCCTTGAAAGAGTGCGTAATAGCTCACTGGTCAAGTGATTCCGCGCCGACAATGTAACGGGGCTCAAGCACGCCACCGAAGTTGTGGCATTGACATTACAGGTAGGCCTTCGTGGTCCAGCCGTGTTGATGGGTAGGAGAGCGTCGTGTGGGCAGTGAAGCGGCGGTGTAAACCAGCCGTGGAGGCCACACGAGTGAGAATGCAGGCATGAGTAGCGAAAGACGGGTGAGAAACCCGTCCTCCGGAAGACCAAGGGTTCCAGGGTCAAGCTAATCTGCCCTGGGTAAGTCGGGACCTAAGGCGAGGCCGACAGGCGTAGTCGATGGACAACGGGTTGATATTCCCGTACCGGCGAAGAACCGCCCACATGAAATCAGGAGTGCTAAGCATCCCAAGACGCGTGGATCCCTTCGGGGACGATCGTGAGGCGGCATGCGACCCCATCTGGTGGAGTGAGCGTATTAACAGGTGTGACGCAGGAAGGTAGCCCAACCCGGGCGATGGTTGACCCGGGGCAAGTGCGTAGGCCGAGCGATAGGCAAATCCGTCGCTCATGATGGCTGAGACACGATGCGGATAAAAAGTGGGTGATCCTATGCTGCCGAGAAAAGCATCGACGCGAGGTTCCAGCCGCCCGTACCCCAAACCGACTCAGGTGGTCAGGTAGAGAATACTAAGGAGATCGAGAGAATCGTGGTTAAGGAACTCGGCAAAATGCCCCCGTAACTTCGGGAGAAGGGGGGCCTAAGGCGTGAATGGACTTGCTCCAGGAAGCGCTGCAGGGCCGCAGAGACCAGTGGGAAGCGACTGTTTACTAAAAACACAGGTCCGTGCCAAGTCGCAAGACGATGTATACGGACTGACGCCTGCCCGGTGCTGGAAGGTTAAGAGGACCGGTTAGCCGCAAGGCGAAGCTGAGAATTTAAGCCCCAGTAAACGGCGGTGGTAACTATAACCATCCTAAGGTAGCGAAATTCCTTGTCGGGTAAGTTCCGACCTGCACGAATGGCGTAACGACTTCCCAGCTGTCTCAACCGCGAACTCGGCGAAATTGCATTACGAGTAAAGATGCTCGTTACGCGCAGAAGGACGGAAAGACCCCGTGACCTTTACTACAGCTTGGTATTGGTGTTCGGTGTGGCTTGTGTAGGATAGGTGGGAGACTGTGAAGCTGGCACGCTAGTGTCGGTGGAGTCATTGTTGAAATACCACTCTGGTCACTCTGGATATCTAACTTCGAACCGTGATCCGGTTCAGGGACAGTGCCTGGTGGGTAGTTTAACTGGGGCGGTTGCCTCCCAAAAAGTAACGGAGGCGCCCAAAGGTTCCCTCAACCTGGTTGGCAATCAGGTGGCGAGTGTAAGTGCACAAGGGAGCTTGACTGTGAGACTGACAGGTCGAGCAGGGACGAAAGTCGGGACTAGTGATCCGGCAGTGGCTTGTGGAAGCGCTGTCGCTCAACGGATAAAAGGTACCTCGGGGATAACAGGCTGATCTTGCCCAAGAGTCCATATCGACGGCATGGTTTGGCACCTCGATGTCGGCTCGTCGCATCCTGGGGCTGGAGTAGGTCCCAAGGGTTGGGCTGTTCGCCCATTAAAGCGGTACGCGAGCTGGGTTTAGAACGTCGTGAGACAGTTCGGTCCCTATCCTCTGCGCGCGCAGGAAATTTGAGAGGATCTGACCCTAGTACGAGAGGACCGGGTTGGACGAACCTCTGGTGTGCCAGTTGTTCCGCCAGGAGCACCGCTGGTTAGCTACGTTCGGGATGGATAACCGCTGAAAGCATCTAAGCGGGAAGCCGGCCTCAAGATGAGATTTCCATCCCCTAGGGGGAGAGGCTCCCAGCCAGACGACTGGGTTGATAGGCCGGATGTGGAAGACAGGACTAACGACTGTCGGAGCTGACCGGTACTAATAAGCCGATAACTTGAAACCTCACTACACACACACGAACGTGCATTCACGAAAAAGGCGTGTGTGTGGCCTGATGACTCGCGTCCACTCTGTGGTTCCCAACAGACGGAAACACAACACACAACTCAACAACGAACACCCCCACCCGGGCACACGTTGCGAGACCACCAGGTCACGCAACCACACCCAGGCACAAGGGGGCCCGAGACTACACACCCACCACCACGGACAACCTCCCGGTGGTGCAGGATGTGGCAAGAGTTTCGGCGGCCATAGCGCGAGGGAAACGCCCGGACACATTCCGAACCCGGAAGCTAAGACTCGCAGCGCCGATGGTACTGCAGGGGGGACCCTGTGGGAGAGTAGGACACCGCCGGACAACCATTCCCGAAGAGCCGCCCACCACGTGGGCGGCTCTTCGCATTTAACACACC
>NZ_JBEPPT010000007.1:0-72948 GCF_040547485.1 Agromyces sp. PvR057 | reverse complement strand
GGGGGGGGGGGCCGCGGGGGGGGCGGGGGGGGGCCCCCCCCCCCCCCCCCCCCCCCCCCCCCCCCCCCCCCCGCCCGGGGGGGGGGGGGGGGGGCCCCCCCCCCCCCCGCTACCGTTGCACCGTGGCTGAATCGACGAAGACGGGCGCCTCGCGCGACCGCACCGACCCCGAGGCGTCGGGCGAGCCCTCGTGGCAGCCGAGCGACGTCGAGCTCGCGCGTCGGGTGTTCCGGCGCCGTCAGACGCGGCGCTCGGTGCTCGTCAGCGCCGGCTCGACGCTCGTGTTCGCGACGCTCGTGGCGTGGGCGCTGATCGGCTCGCCCGGCTGGGAGCAGGTGCGGCAGACCTTCTTCGACCCCGAGGTCGCGATCGCATCGCTGCCGCGCATCCTCGAGGGACTCTGGCTGAACATCCAGGTGCTCGTGGTCGCGGCCATCGGCGTGATGCTCGTCGCCCTGCTGCTCGCGACGCTGCGCACGCTGCGCGGGCCGGTGTTCTTCCCGCTGCGGGCGCTCGCGGCCGGCTACACCGACCTCTTCCGCGGCATGCCGCTCATCATCGTGCTGTACCTGGTCGGCTTCGGCCTTCCCGGCCTCGACTTCCTCCCGCGCGTGCCCGTCGCGGTCTGGGGCACGATCGCGCTGATCCTCGTCTACTCGGCGTACGTGTCCGAGGTGTTCCGCGCCGGCATCGAGGCCGTGCATCCGTCGCAGCGCCTCGCCGCCCGCTCGCTGGGGCTCAGCCACGGCCAGACCATGCGCCGCGTCGTGCTCCCCCAGGCCCTGCGCAAGGTCACCCCCGCGCTCATGAACGACTTCGTCGCCATGCAGAAGGACGTCGGGCTCATCTCGGTGCTCGGCGCCGTCGACGCCGTGCGCGCCGCGCAGATCGAGACCGCGCACTACTTCAACTTCACGCCCTACGTCGTCGCAGGCCTGCTGTTCGTGCTGCTCGCGTGGCCGATGATCCGCCTCACCGACTGGGTCTCGGCGCGCATGCGCGTGCGCGAGCAGGGCGGGAGCATCGTATGACCGGGCCGACCACCTCGTCGCCGGGCCCGGCGACGCCCTCCGCCCCTGGGCTCCTGCGGCTGCGCGGCATCCGTCGCTCGTACGGCGACAAGCTCGTGCTCGACGGCGTCGACCTCGACGTCGATGCGCACGAGGTCGTCGCCCTCGTCGGCGCCTCGGGTTCGGGCAAGTCGACGCTGCTGCGCACCATCAACCTGCTCGAGACCATCGACGACGGCGTGATCCTCCTCGACGGCGAGGACGTGAGCGATCCGCGCGTCGACGCCGACCGGGTGCGCGCCCGCATCGGCGTCGTCTTCCAGCACTACAACCTGTTCCCGCACCTCAGCGTGCTCGACAACATCACGCTCGCGGCACGCCTCGTGCACCGGATGCCGCGGGCGGCCGCCAAGGCGAAGTCGCTCGAGCTGCTCGACTCGGTCGGGCTCGCGGAGTTCGCGACGGCGTACCCCGATCGGCTCTCCGGCGGACAGCAGCAGCGCGTCGCGATCGTGCGCGCCATCGCGAGCGATCCCGAGCTGCTGCTGCTCGACGAGGTGACGAGCGCGCTCGACCCCGAGCTCGTCGGCGAGGTGCTCGCGCTCGTGCGATCGCTCGCCGACCGCGGCACGACGATCGTGATGGCGACGCACGAGATGGCGTTCGCGCGCGAGGTCGCCGATCGCGTGGTGTTCCTCGACGCCGGGCGCATCATCGAGGACGCGCCCGCGCCGGAGTTCTTCGCGACGCCGCGCGAGGCGCGCACGCGGGAGTTCCTCGCGCGGTTCCTGCGCGCGTAGGCCGCTCGAGATCGCGGCCGGGCGAGCGCGACGGCGCGCGCGACGGCACGGATGCGCGGGAGCGGCAGCCCGCGGAGGACGCCTCAGCCGGCCCGGCTCGCGAGCAGGTCGCCGACCACGGCGGGAACCGCCTGCGCGATGTCGAGCGCGACGATCGGGCCTCCGCCGTTCGCGGTGCTGGCGCGCAGTGCCGCCTCGCCCTGGATCCACGCCGCGGTCGCCGCGAGCGAGGTGAGCGCCTCGGCGTCGCGGGCGAGCAGGGCGTGGTGCGTCGCCGCAAGCGCGCCGAGGACGCCCCCGAGCACGTCGCCCGTGCCGCCGGTCGCGAGCCAGTGCGTCGGCGCCTCGACGAGGAACCGGTTGCCCGCCGGGTCGCACACGTGCGTCCTGGCTCCCTTCAGCAGCACGACGACGCCGAGCTCCCGCGCGGCGCGCTCGGCCCATCCGGCCGGATCGGCGCGGATCTCGTCGAGGCTCGAGCGGATCTCGCGCGCGGCGAGGAGCCGCGCGAGCTCCCGCAGGTGCGGCGTGATGACGGTCGGAGCGGTGTGCGTGCCCACGAGGTCGAGCGCACCGGCATCCAGCACCACCGGAACGCCGTCGGCGAGCGCGTGCTGCAGGTCGCCGAGCAGCACGAACGACCGCCTGGTCGGATCGATGCCCGAGCCGAGCAGCCAGGCCTGCACGCGTCCGCGGCCGACGACGGTCTCGGGGCGGCGGGCGAGCACCGCGCCGCGCACGCCCCTCGGTCCGATGTAGCGCACGAGCCCGACGCCGGTGCGGTGCGCGGCCTCGACGCCGAGCACGGCCGCGCCCGGGAACTCGGCCGAACCCGACACCATGCCGAGCACCCCGCGCGAGTACTTGTCATCGTCGGCTCCCGGCGCCGCGATCCAGGCGGCGGCGGCGTCGCCCTGCCAGCTTCTCCACTCGGTGGCCATGCTCCAACGATAGGTTGGAACGCGATGCCAACGACAGCCCTCGAACCCATCAGTCTCGCGCCGCGCGTGGTCGTCTTCGACTACGGCGAGGTCATCTCCCGCGCTCCGAGCGCCGACGACCGGGCCGCGCTCGTCGCGCGCGCGGGGGTCGGCGCCGATGCCGAGCCGGCCTTCTGGACCGCCTACTGGTCGCACCGCGGGGCCCTCGACCAGGGCACCGTGTCGATCGCGGAGTACTGGGCTGGCGTCGCCGCCGAGCTCGGCGCCGACCTCGATGCGGTCGACGTGCACGAGCTCTGGGCGCTCGACCACCGCAGCTGGCTGAGCGTCGATGCCGGCACCCTGCGCGTGCTGCACGCCCTCCGCGACGGGGGCACGCGCCTCGCGCTGCTCTCGAACGCGGGCGCCGACTTC
The DNA here is from genome assembly GCF_040547485.1 of Agromyces sp. PvR057. Lineage (NCBI taxonomy): Bacteria > Bacillati > Actinomycetota > Actinomycetes > Micrococcales > Microbacteriaceae > Agromyces > Agromyces sp. PvR057. The sequence continues at coordinate 69,783 of NZ_JBEPPT010000007.1, read as the reverse complement.
TCGGGGTGGCTGCGATCGGGCTCGTTCGCCCCGCTGTTCGAGCGCGTGTTCGTCAGCGGCGAGCTCGGGCTCGTGAAGCCCGGCGCCGAGATCTACGAGCACGTCATCTCGGAGCTCGGCATCGACCCCTCGCGGTTCGTGTTCGTCGACAACAAGGCCGAGAACGTCGCGGGGTCCCTCGCGGTCGGCGGCGACGCCCACGTGTTCACGGATGCCGCGTCGCTCGAGTCCTGGCTCAGGGGGCTCGCCGCATGAGCGCCGCGCCCGAGTCCCCCACGGCACCCGCGGCATCCGCCGGGCCCGTGCTGTTCACCCCGCTCACCATCCGGTCGCTCACGATCCGCAACCGGGTGTGGGTTCCGCCGATGTGCCAGTACTCGGTCACCGAGCGCGACGGCGTGCCGCACGACTGGCACCTGGTGCACCTCGGCTCGTTGGCCGCGGGCGGCGCGGGGCTCGTCATCGCCGAGGCGACCGCGGTCAGCCCGGAGGGGCGCATCTCCGACTACGACACGGGTCTCTGGAACGACGAGCAGGCCGAGGCGTGGTCGCGCGTGACCCGGTTCATCCGCTCGCAGGGGGCCGCCGCCGGCATCCAGCTCGCGCACGCCGGGCGCAAGGCGTCGGTCTGGCCGGAACCCGTTCGCAAGCCGGGGTCGCAGCCGCTCGACGAGGGCGGCTGGACCACGGTCTCGGCGTCGGCGCTGGCGTTCCACGGCATGCGCGAGCCGGTCGCGCTCGACGAGGCCGGCATCCGCCGGGTCATCGCCGACTTCCGCGCGGCCGCCCGCCGAGCAGTCGATGCGGGCTTCGATCTCGTCGAGGTGCACGCCGCCCACGGGTACCTCGTGCACCAGTTCCTCTCGCCGCTGTCGAACCTGCGCCGAGACGCATGGGGCGGCGACCTCGAGGGCCGAGCGCGCCTGCTCCTCGAGATCGTGCGCGAGGTGCGCGCCGAGATCGGCGCCGAGGTGCCGATGTTCGTGCGCTTCTCGGCGACCGACTGGGTCGAGGGCGGCTGGGACGAGGCGCAGACCGCGACCGTCGCGCGGTGGTGCGAAGACGCCGGAGCCGACTTCTTCGACGTGTCGACGGGCGGCCTCGTCGCCCACGCCGAGATCCCCGTCGGGCCGGGATACCAGGCCGGCCACGCCCAGTACGTCGGCGAGCACGGCGACGTCGCCGTGTCGGCCGTCGGCCTCATCACCAACGCCGAGCAGGCCGAGCAGATCGTCGCCTCGGGTGCCGCCGACGCCGTGATGTTCGGCAAGGCGATGATGCGCGACCCGCACTTCGCGCTGCGTGCCGCGCACGAGCTCGGCGCGGGCAGCGCGATGTGGCCCGTGCAGTACCTGCGGGCCAGGCCCGAGGTCAACGACGGCGAGTGGTGAGCCGCGGCCCCAGGTGAGCGGGCGCGGTCAGGCGGACCCGGCGGACGCCCGCCGCATCTGCATGGCCCGCTCCATCATCTCGGGCGAGAGCTGGCCGATCGCGAAGATGTTGCCCTCGCTGTCGGTGAACCAGGCGCTGCGCTCGTCGCCGAGTTCGGCGACCCCGTCGACGGTCTTCAGGCCGGGGAGGTCGTAGTCCTCGAACACGACGCCGTGCGTGCGCAGGGCGGTCATGTCGCGGTCGAGGTCGTCGGTCATGAGGTTGAACGCGGTGTTGCCCGCGGTGCCGGCGAACTCGGTGCGGTACACCATCACGATGGTGCCGCCGACGTCGTAGAACAGCCCCATGCCCTCGAGGTCTTCGTAGACCGGGTCGCGGCCGAGCACGTCGTGCCACCAGGCCTTGGCTCGGCCGAGGTCCGACGCAGGGAGGACGGCCGTCGCCATGAGTTTCTCGAACATGATGTTTCCTCGGATCCTCGGGTCGGCGCGAGTCTACGCCGCGGGTCGGCGGCCGATCCCGCAGGAGGAACGAGTGGCACGTCACGACACGGCTCGGCCGCGGCATCCATCGATCGGATGCCGCGGCCGGCCGTTTCGCGGGAGGCGTTCAGCCGCGGCGGGTCGCGTCCTGGACCTCGCCGACGAGCTCCTCGATGATGTCCTCGAGGAAGATCACGCCGGTGGTGGCGCCCTGCTCGTCGAAGCTGCGCGCGACGTGCGTGCCGAGGCGACGCATCGTGGCGAGCGCGTCCTCGAGGTCGGTGCCGTCGTAGATCGACACGAGGCGCCGGATGCGCTTCGCGGGGATCGGGTCGTCGAACTCGTCGACCCTGAGGTCGATGACGTCCTTCAGGTGCACGTAGCCCTCGGGTTCGCCGTCGTCGCCGACGATCACGTACCGCGAGTATCCGCGGCGGGCGACGGCCCGCTCGACGTCGGCGGGCGTCGCCGTCGACGGCAGGCTCACGAGCGCGGACATCGGCAGCGCGACATCCGCCACCCGCTTCGTCGTGAACTCGAACGCCGCGGTCAGGGTGCCGCTCGCATCGGCGAGCACGCCCTCAGCGCGTGAACGGTCGACGATGGTCTGCACCTCGTCGAGCGTGAACGTCGAGTTCGCCTCGCTCTTCGGCTCGACGCGGAACAGGCGCAGCACGCCGTTCGCGGTCGCGTTCAGGGCCACGATGACCGGGCGGAAGACCCGCGCCATGAACACGAGCGGCGGCGCCAGCAGCAGCACCGCGCGCTCGGGCAGCGAGAACGACAGGTTCTTCGGAACCATCTCGCCGAACACCACGTGCAGGTACGACACGAGCACGAGCGTCACGATGAAGGCGACGGTCGAGATGACGCCCTCTGACCAGCCCGTGAGGTGCAGCGGCACCTCGAGCAGGTGGTGGATGGCGGGCTCGGAGACGTTCAGGATCAGCAGTGAGCAGATCGTGATGCCGAGCTGGCTCATCGCGAGCATGAGCGTCGCGTGCTCCATCGCCCAGAGGGCGGTCTTCGCACGGCGGCTGCCCTGCTCGGCGAGCGGCTCGATCTGCGAGCGTCGAGCCGAGATGACGGCGAACTCCGCACCGACGAAGAAGGCGTTGGCCAGCAGCAGCAGCACGAGCCAGACGATGCCCAGCCAGTCGCTCATCGGCGGGCCTCCCCATCGTCGTCGTCCGGCACCGGATCGGGGACGAAACGCAGTCGATCGATGCGGCGCCCGTCGAGGCGCTGCACGGCGAGCGTGCCGCCCTCGATGCGCACCTCGTCGCCGACGACCGGCAGCCGGCCGAGCTCGGAGATGACGTAGCCGGCGACGGTCTCGTAGTCGCCGTTCTCGGGCACGCGGATGCCCGTGCGGTCCACGAGCTCGTCGGGCCGCAGGATTCCGGGGAACGCGATCGAGTCCTCGCGTCGCACGATGCCCGCACGCGTGCGGTCGTGCTCGTCGGCGACCTCGCCCACGAGCTCCTCGACGAGGTCCTCGAGGGTCGCGACGCCGGCCGTCCCGCCGTACTCGTCGACCACGACGGCCATCTGGAACCCGCGGCCGCGCAGCTCGCCGAGCAGCACGTCGAGGGTCATCGTCTCCGGCACGCGCAGCGCCTCGGACTGCAGCGCGGATGCCGGGACATCCGCCCGCCGTTCACGCGGCACCGCGACCGCCTGCTTGACGTGCACGAGCCCGACGATGTCGTCGAGGTTCTCGTCGTACACGGGGAACCGCGAGAAGCCCGTCTGCCGCGCCAGCTCGAGCACCGTCTCTGCGGAGTCCTGGCGCTGCACGGCCGAGACGGCGGGCCGCGGGGTCATGACGTCGGATGCGTCGTGGTCGGCGAAGCGCAGGGTGCGCCCCAGGAGGGTCGCGGTGTCCTGCTCGAGCAGGCCGGCGCTCGCCGAGCGGCGAACGAGCGAAGAGAGCTCCTCGGCCGAGCGGGCGCCGGAGAGCTCCTCCTTCGGCTCGATGCCGAAGGCCCGGATGAGCCCGTTGGCGCTGCCGTTCAGCACCACGATCGCCGGGCGGAACACCCAGGTGAACGCGGTCTGGAACGGCATCACGACCTTCGCGGTCGCCAGCGGCAGCGCGAGCGCGAAGTTCTTCGGCACGAGCTCGCCGACGATCATCGAGAGCAGCGTCGCGATGACGACGGCCGTGATCGCGCCGACGGGGCGGATGACCGCCTCGGGCAGGCCGATCGCGGCGAGCGGGCCGGCGAGCAGCGAGCTGATGGCCGGCTCCATCGTGTAGCCGGTGAGCAGGGTCGTCAGCGTGATGCCGAGCTGGGCGCTCGAGAGGTGCGTCGAGGTGATCTTCAGCGCGGAGATGGTGAGCGAGAGCCTCGTCTCACCTCGCGAACGACGCGCCTCGAGATCGGCACGATCGAGGTTGACGAGCGCGAACTCGCTCGCAACGAACAAGCCCGTGCCGACCGTGAGGAGGAGTCCGATGCCGAGCAGGAGCAGCTCAGGCATCCGCACCTCCCCGATCGATCACGGGCGAGGGTCTGTGACTTGGATTGGCAGAGGGAGGATCGTCCATTGTGCGTACGAGTATATCGGCGGCATCGCGGCGATCTCCCGGTGGATCACCAGCTGACCGGCAGCGCCTTGCCCTCTTCGTATCCGGCGGCCGACTGGATGCCGACGCGCGCCCGGTCGCGGAACTCCTCGAGCGTGCGCGCACCCGCGTACGTGAACGAACTGCGGACGCCCGACGTGATCATGTCGAGGAGGTCCTCGAGCGACGGGCGCAGCGGATCGAGGTAGATCGACGACGACGAGATTCCCTCGGCGAAGAGCTCCTTGCGCGCGAGCTCGTAGGGCGAGAGGCGGTCGAAGCGCTCCCGCACGGCCTTCGTCGAGGCCATGCCCCAGCTCTCCTTGTAGAGCCTGCCGTTCGCGTCGCGCGCGAGCGACCCCGGCGCCTCGATCGTGCCGGCGAACCAGGAGCCGATCATGACGGATGACGCGCCGGCCGCGAGGGCGAGCGCGACGTCGCGCGGATACCGCACGCCGCCGTCGGCCCAGACCCTGGCGCCGAGCTCGCGCGCCGCCTCGGCGGTCTCGAGCACGGCCGAGAACTGCGGACGCCCGACCGCGGTCATCATGCGGGTCGTGCACATCGCACCGGGGCCGACCCCGACCTTCAGGACGTCGGCGCCCGCCTCCACGAGGTCGACGACGGCGTCGGCGGCGACGATGTTGCCGGCGACGATCGGCACGCCGAGCCCGAGGTCGCGCACGATCGACACCGCGCGGACCATGCCGTCCTGGTGTCCATGGGCGGTGTCGAGCACGAGCATGTCCACACCGGCGGCGACGAGCGCCGACGCCTTCGCGGCGACGTCGCCGTTGATGCCGACCGCTGCGGCCACCCGCAGCCGGCCGTCGGCGTCGACGTTGGGCTCGTAGATCGTCCCGCGCAGGGCACTGCGCCGGCTCAGCGTTCCGACGACCCGGCCGTGCTCGAGCACGGGCGCGAACTCGAGGCCGGCGTCGACCATCAGGTCGAATGCACGACGGGGGGTCTCGACGTCGTCGGCGTCGAGCGACGCGAGACCACCGTGCACGAGGTCGCCGAGGCGCGCGTCGGGCAGTGCGGTCGCCAGTCGCTCTGCGACGATGCATCCGGCGTACGCACCGTCTTCGCCCTGCAGCACGATGCCCTGGCCCGGCACGGGCGGAAGCACGCCGAGCGCATCGGCGACGGTGGCGTCGGGGGCGAACACGTACGGGGTGTCGAACCGGGCGGACTGGGACTTGACCCAGCGGATCGACTCGGCCAGCTCCTGCAGGTGCAGGTCCTGCGGCAGGACCCCGATCCCGCCCCGCCTGGCCAGCGTCGACGCCAGTCTCGGGCCGGTGATGGAGTTCATGTTCGCCGACACGATCGGCACGGATGCCCCCGACCCGTCGTCGGGCGCGAGCGACACGTCGAGACGGCTCGTGACCCCCGAGCGACTCGGCACGAGGAAGACGTCCGAATAGGTCAGATCGTGACTGGGTTCGGTGCGGTAGAACTCCATGGACCTCACGCTACCCCGGCAGGCTGGAAGCCGAGCCCGCGGAAGGGGTTTAGGCTTGTCGAGGCGATCGGACCCGCGCGAAACCGCAAAGTGTATCGATCGCGAGAGAAAATCCAGAATCAACGGAGAGAGTGGGCGATCGGCTGTGTCGAGCCAATTGACCGGGTCGGGGTCTGAAGAGACCACGGCGGGCGAATACGGGGCCAACGAGTGGCTCGTCGACGAGATGTACGAGAAGTACGTCGTCGACCCTGAGTCCGTCGACCGGTCGTGGTGGCCGGTGCTCGAGTCATACCGGGATGCCCGCGCGGGCGGCGCCGCAGCCGCACCGTCGACGGATGCCGCGGCCGAGCCGACCGTCGCCGAGACCCCCGCCGCCCCGGCAGCCGAGGCCGCCCCGGCCCCCGCCGAGACGCCCGCGGCCGCAGCCGCCGCGCCCGCGGCATCCTCCCCCGCGACGACCCCGAACCCGGTCATCGGCCAGGCGCCGGAGGCCCGCACGACCTCGGTGGCGCCGCGCTCGACGCCCGTGCCCGCCGACGTGCCCGTCACGAGCCCGCAGCAGGTCATCGACGGCGGCGAGCGCGCCGACGAGGTCGTGCCGCTGAGGGGCATGCCCAAGGCGCTCGCGGCGAACATGGACGCCTCGCTCACCGTGCCGACCGCGACCAGCGTGCGCACGGTGCCGGCGAAGCTCATGATCGACAACCGCATCGTGATCAACAACCACCTCCGCCGCACGCGCGGCGGCAAGGTGAGCTTCACGCACCTCATCGGCTGGGCGCTCATCCAGGCGCTCAAGGAGTTCCCGAGCCAGAACGTGTTCTACAACGAGGTCGACGGCAAGCCGAGCCTCGTCCGTCCCGCGCACATCGGCCTCGGCATCGCGATCGACGTCCCGAAGCCCGACGGCAGCCGCGCCCTCCTCGTGCCGGCGATCAAGCGTGCCGAGACCATGACGTTCAACGAGTTCCTGAACGCCTACGAAGACCTGGTCGGCCGCGCCCGCAACAACAAGCTCACCGCCGACGACTTCTCGGGTGCGACCATCTCGCTCACGAACCCGGGCGGCATCGGCACCGTGCACTCGGTGCCGCGCCTCATGAAGGGCCAGGGCTGCATCATCGGCGCCGGCGCCCTCGAGTACCCGGCCGAGTTCCAGGGCTCCGCCGAGAAGACCCTCGCGAACCTCGCGATCGGCAAGACGATCACGCTCACCTCGACCTACGACCACCGCGTCATCCAGGGCGCCGGGTCCGGCGAGTTCCTGAAGAAGGTGCACGAGCTCCTCATCGGGCAGCGCGGCTTCTACGAGGACCTCTTCGCGGCCCTGCGGCTCCCGTACGAACCCATCCACTGGTCGCCCGACATCTCGGTCGACATCGCGAGCGCGATCGACAAGACCGCCCGTGTGCAGGAGCTCATCAACTCGTTCCGCGTGCGCGGCCACATGATGGCCGACACCGACCCGCTCGAGTACCAGCAGCGCTCGCACCCCGACCTGAACATCGAGAGCCACGGCCTCACGTTCTGGGACCTCGACCGCGAGTTCGTGACCGGAGGCTTCGGCAACACCCGCACGGCACTGCTGCGCGACATCCTCGGCGTCCTGCGCGACTCCTACTGCCGCACCATCGGCATCGAGTACATGCACATCCAGGACCCCGAGCAGCGCAAGTGGATCCAGGAGCAGGTCGAGCGCAAGTACGAGAAGCCGACCCACGACGAGCAGATGCGCATCCTCGGCAAGCTCAACGAGGCCGAGGCGTTCGAGACCTTCCTGCAGACCAAGTACGTCGGCCAGAAGCGGTTCAGCCTCGAGGGCGGCGAGTCCGTCATCGCACTCCTCGACGAGATCCTCCAGGGTGCGGCGAAGGAGCAGCTCGACGAGGTCGCCATCGGCATGGCCCACCGCGGCCGCCTCAACGTGCTCACCAACATCGCCGGCAAGACCTACGGGCAGGTGTTCCTCGAGTTCGAGGGCACGACCTCCGGACAGGGCTCCGGCGACGTGAAGTACCACCTCGGCACCGAGGGCACGTTCACCGCAGACGACGGGGCGCAGATCCCGGTGTCGCTCGCCGCGAACCCGTCGCACCTCGAGGCCGTCGACGGCGTGCTCGAGGGCATCGTGCGCGCCAAGCAGGACCGCAAGCCGATCGGCACGTTCTCGACGCTGCCGATCCTGATCCACGGCGACGCGGCCATGGCCGGCCAGGGCGTCGTGATCGAGACCATGCAGATGTCGCAGCTCCGCGGCTACCGCACGGGCGGCACGATCCACGTGAACATCAACAACCAGGTCGGCTTCACCACCGTTCCAGGCGACGCGCGCTCGTCGATCTACTCGACGGATGTCGCCAAGGCCATCCAGGCCCCCATCTTCCATGTGAACGGCGACGACCCCGAGGCCGTCGTTCGGGTCGCGGAGCTCGCCTTCCGCTACCGCCAGGAGTTCCAGCGCGACGTCGTCATCGACCTCGTCTGCTACCGCCGACGCGGGCACAACGAGGGCGACGACCCCTCGATGACCCAGCCGCTCATGTACAACCTCATCGAGGCCAAGCGCTCGGTGCGAAAGCTGTACACCGAGGCGCTCGTCGGCCGCGGCGACATCACCGAGGCCGAGTACGAGGAGGCCCACCGCGACTTCCAGGACCGCCTCGAGCGCGCCTTCGCCGAGACGCACGCCGCGCAGACCGGGTCGATCCCGATCATCGGCGCCACCGGCACCCTCGAGTTCGAGGAGCCGGCCGTCGGCGAGCCCGAGACGACGGGCGTGTCGACCGAGGTCGTCGCCGCCATCGGCGACGCGTTCGGCAACAAGCCCGCGGGCTTCACGGTGCACCCGAAGATCCAGCAACTGCTCACGAAGCGCGTCGACATGAGCCGCAACGGCAAGATCGACTGGGGCTTCGGCGAGCTGCTCGCACTCGGCTCCCTGCTCATCGAGGGCACCCCGGTGCGCTTCGCCGGTCAGGACGCCCGCCGCGGCACGTTCGTGCAGCGCCACGCCGTGCTCCACGACCGTTCGAACGGCCAGGAGTGGCTGCCGCTGCAGAACCTCTCCGACAACCAGGCCCGCTTCTGGATCTACGACTCGCTGCTCTCCGAGTACGCGGCCATGGGCTTCGAGTACGGCTACTCGGTCGAACGCGCCGACGCGCTCGTGCTCTGGGAGGCCCAGTTCGGCGACTTCGCCAACGGCGCGCAGACCATCATCGACGAGTTCATCTCCTCGGCCGAGCAGAAGTGGGGCCAGCGCTCGAGCGTCGTGCTGCTGCTCCCCCACGGCTACGAGGGCCAGGGTCCCGACCACTCCTCGGCACGCATCGAGCGCTTCCTGCAGCTGTGCGCCGAGAACAACATGACGGTCGCCCGTCCGTCGACGCCCGCGTCGTACTTCCACCTCCTGCGCCGCCAGGCGTACGCGCGCCCCCGGCGTCCGCTGGTGGTCTTCACGCCAAAGGCGATGCTGCGCCTGCGCGGCGCGACGAGCGAGGTCGCCGACTTCGCGAGCGGCCGCTTCGAGCCGGTCATCGACGACGCCCGCATCACCGACAAGGACGCCGTCAAGCGCATCGTCTTCGTCTCGGGCAAGCTCTACTACGACCTGCTCTCCGAGCTCGACAAGCACCCGAACCCCGAGGTCGCACTCGTGCGCCTCGAGCAGCTCTACCCGCTGCCCTCCGACGAGCTCAAGAAGGTGGCCTACAGCTACCCGAACGCCGAGTTCGTGTGGGCGCAGGACGAGCCCGAGAACCAGGGCGTCTGGCCGTACTTCATCGTCGAGACCAACAAGCTCGGCGACCGCCCGGTGCGGGTCGTCTCGCGCACGGCATCGGCGTCGCCCGCCACGGGTTCGGCCAAGCGCCACGCGACCGAGCAGGCCGACCTCGTCAGCCGCGCGCTCACGATCTGACCGTTCGAAGACCCGAAGAGGGCGGATGCCGCATGGCATCCGCCCTCTTCCGTTCCCCCGTGCCCGGTGCCGGCATCGCCCGGTGCCGGCGTCCCACTCGACCCGGCAGGAAGGGGTCGTGCCCGGGCGGGTTCCCCCGCCGCCCGGGCACGACGTCTCAGGCCCGGTGCTCCGCGTCGTGCGGAGCGTGCAGGGCGTCGGATTCGAGCGTCGCGGCGACCTCGTCCCGGCCGTCACCGACCTCGGGGCCGGCACGCCAGAGCTTGGACGGCCACCAGATCACGCGTCCGAGGTCGTAGGCGAGCGCCGGCACGAGCAGCGAGCGCACGAGGAACGTGTCCAGCAGCACGCCGAACGCGACGATGAACGCGAGCTGCGCGAGGAAGAGGATCGGCAGCACGCCGAGTGCCGCGAACGTCGCCGCGAGCACGAGTCCCGCAGAGGTGATCACGCCGCCCGTGACGACGAGCCCGCGCAGCACGCCCTGACGGGTGCCGTGCGTGACGGACTCCTCGCGCACGCGGGTCATCAGGAAGATGTTGTAGTCCACCCCGAGCGCCACGAGGAACACGAAGCCGAAGAGCGGCACCACCGGATCGGCGCCCGCGAAGTCGAACACCTGGTTGAACACGATCGCCGAGACCCCGAGGGCGGCGCCGAACGAGAGCACCACCGTGGCGATGAGCAGCAGCGGCGCGACGATCGCGCGGAGCAGCAGCATCAGGATCAGCAGGATCACGCCGAGCACGAGCGGGATGATGAGGTTGCGGTCGTGGATCGACGCGACCTTCGTGTCGAGCGCCACGGCGGTGACGCCGCCGACGAGCACCGGCTGGTCGGTCGTCGAGACATCCGCGAGCCCGTCGCGCAACGCCGTCACGGTGTCCTCGGCCGCGTCGGAGTCGCTCGCGTCGGCCAGCGTCGCGTCGAGCTGCACCAGCCCGTCGACGACGGTCGGCTCGCCCGCAGGGGTGCCGGGAGGCCCGAGCGGCTGGATGCCGTCCTCGGTGACCGGGAGCGACCCGCTCGGCGAATCCTCGGAGACGACCGAGAGCGAATCGACGCCGTCGGTGGCGAGCACGACCTCGGCGACCGCCTCGAGGTCCTCCTCCGACGCGATGATGACCGCCGGAGTGCCGGAGCCGCCCGGGAAGTGCTCGCTCAACAGGGCCTGACCGTCGCGCGCCTCGGAGTTGCCGAGCACGAACTCGCTCGAGGGCACGCCATCCGCCTTCAGCTGCGTCACGCCGAGCGCCATGACGGCCAGCAGCAGGGTGGAGACGATCCATGTGATGCGCGGGCGACGCGCCACGAGCCGAGCCACCTTGGGCCAGATGCCCCGGCGTGCGACGACGTCGTCGGCCTCGACGTGCGCGCCGACCTTCGGACGCACGGGCCAGAACGCCGCACGACCGGCCCAGAACATCAGGGCGGGCAGCAGCGTCAGCGAGGTGAGCAGCGCGAACGCGATGCCGATCGCCGAGACGGGGCCGAGCAGCTTGTTCGACGTCAGGTCGCTCGCGAGCAGCATGAGCAGGCCGGCGATCACCGTGCCGCCCGAGGCGAGGATCGGCTCCCATGAGCCGCGGAGTGCGGCCCACGTGGCATCCCACTTGCGCTCGTGCAGGTGCAGCGCCTCGCGGTACCGCGCGATGTAGAGCAGCGAGTAGTCGGTCGCGGCGCCGATCACGAGGATGAACAGGATGCCCTGCGTCTGGCCGTTGAGCACGAGCACGTCGGCCTGCGCCAGCGACACGACGACGAGCACCGACGCGCACAGTGCCGTGAGGCTCGTGCCGAGCACGATGAACGGCAGCAGCGGCGAGCGGTAGACGATCACGAGGATCAGGAACACCGCGCCGAACGCCACGAGCAGCAGGAGCCCGTCGATGCCGGCGAACGCGGCCGAGAGGTCGGTCGTGAAACCGGCGGGTCCGGTCACCGCGGCGTCGAGGCCGTCTCCGGATGTCTCGGCGACCCGCTCGCGGATCTCGCCGACGACCTCCTTCACCTCGGCCGACGAGTCGACCTGCACGAAGACCTCGGCGGCCTCGCCGTCCTCGGACTCGACCGCGGGCGAGACGCCGTCGGAGAGCACGCCGTCGACGGCCGCGAACGCCTCCGCATCGTCGGCGATGGCCGTGAGGTCGGCCTCGGTGAGGCCGCCGTCGCGGGCGTAGACGACGATCGCGGGGATCGCCTCGTCACCGCGGAACTCGGACTGGAGCGCCTGCACCTCCGCCGATTCCGACGACGCGGGCAGGAACTGGGCCTGGTCGTTCTCGACGACATCGCTGAGGGTGCCGAACGAGGCGCCACCGGCGCCGAAGGCGGCGAACCAGACGAGGATCAGGACGGTGGGCAGGAGCACCCTGAGCCAGGTCGGGACGCGACCGGATCGGGCGGGGGCGGGAGCTGACTCGTTCATCACCCTCGACGCTACGCGCGCGGGTCGGGCGGGAGCGTCCGTCGAATGGTTGAACGTCGGCGCTCGACCGGTGCCCGGTGCGCACTCGGTCGGATCACCGGTCGAGCGGCGGGCACGACGAGGATCAGTCGGCCGAGACCCCGTGGCCGGCCTGCACCGTGCGGATCTGGGTGAGCACCAGGGTGCGCAGCACCTCCGGGGCGCTCTCCTTGCAGGCGCGCTGCATCACCTCGGTGATGGCGACGCCCACGCGCACCTCGTTGCGGCAGTCGGAGCAGTTCTCGACATGCGCACGGATGTCCGCGGCATCCGCACTGGCGAGTTCGTGGTGCAGGTACTCCTCGAGTTCTGCGCGGGCCTTCTCACAGCCGCAGTCGTTCATTTCGGGCTCCTCGGCAGCTTCTGCCTCTTGGTGGTCGACGCCGAGGCAGTGGCGATGCCCTGCTCCTGCGCGTACTCGGCGAGGGACTCGCGGAGGAGCCGCCTGCCTCGATGCAGTCGGCTCATCACGGTCCCGATGGGGGTGTTCATCATGTCGGCGATCTCCTGGTAGGAGAAGCCCTCGACATCGGCGAAGTAGACCGCGAGGCGGAAGTCCTCGGGCAGCGCCTGCAACGCGTCCTTGACGGCGCTGTCGGGCAGGTGGTCGATCGCCTCGGCCTCGGCAGAGCGCGTCGATCGCGCCGTGGTCGATTCCGCACCGCCGAGCTGCCAGTCCTCCAACTCGTCGATCGTGCCCTGGTACGGCTCGCGTTGCTTCTTGCGGTACGTGTTGATGAAGGTGTTCGTGAGGATGCGGTACAGCCACGCCTTGAGGTTCGTGCCCTGCGTGAACTGGCCGAAGGCCGCATAGGCCTTCACGAACGTCTCCTGCACGAGATCCTGCGCGTCGGCGGGGTTCTTCGTCATGCGCAGCGCCGCGGCGTACAACTGGTCGAGGAAGGGCAGCGCCTGCTCTTCGAACAGCTCGCCGAGCGGACGCTCGGACTCCGGTGCGGTGTCGATCTCGTCGGCAGTCATCACCCGCCATCCTAGGCCGTCGCCCTGTGACGACCCCCTGCGTCGACCACGGGTCGACAGCGGAGCCGACGTTGGGTGGGACGTCGTGGCCATCGGGGTACGCAGCTCTGCCACGGGCACGCGCATCAACTCCTTCCGCGTTCGCGAACGCTACTGTTGGTAACCGATGCAGATCCAGAAGTATTCCGAGCCAGAGTTCGATCCCTACGGCGATCGCCGGGAGACCGAGCCCGACCCGGGGTGGCTCGCGCCCGTGGCCGCGCAGCCCCTCGACTCGGTGCTCGCCCTGCCGGGGTCGAAGTCGCTGACGAACCGCGAACTCGTGCTCGCGGCCCTCGCCGACGGCCCCTCGACGCTGCACGCGCCGCTGTGGTCGCGCGACAGCGAACTCATGATCGACGCGCTGCGCGCCCTGGGCACACGATTCGAGCGGATGCCGGCGACCGGCGGGTTCGGCGACGACCTCCGCGTCATCCCCGCCGACGAGCTCCTCGGCTCCACGACCGTCGAATGCGGCCTCGCCGGCACCGTCATGCGCTTCGTGCCGCCGGTCGCGGCACTCGCCCTCGGCCCCACCACGTTCGACGGCGACGAGGGCGCCCGCCGCCGGCCGATGGGCGGATCCATCGAGGGCCTCCGCGCACTCGGCGTCGACCTCGACGACGACCGCCGCGGCGCGCTCCCCTTCACCGTGCACGGCACCGGACGCGTCGAGGGCGGCGTGGTCGAACTCGACGCGTCGGCCTCCAGCCAGTTCGTCTCGGGGCTGCTGCTCTCCGCCGCCCGGTTCGAGCGTGGACTCGACCTGCGTCACACCGGCGAGCGCCTGCCGAGCCTGCCGCACATCGAGATGACGATCGAGACGCTGCGGCAGCGCGGCATCGAGGTCGACTCGCCCGAACCCGGCCGATGGGTCGTCGCTCCCGGGCCGATCCGCGCGATCGACGTGGCCATCGAGCCCGACCTGTCGAACGCGGCGCCGTTCCTCGTCGCCGCCCTCGTCGCGGGCGGCAGCGTGAGCATCGTCGGGTGGCCAGAGTCCACCACCCAGGTCGGCGCCCAGCTCGAACACCTGCTCCCCCGATTCGGAGCCCGCGTCGAACGTGCGGGCGACCGGCTCACCGTGCAGGCGCCCGAGCGCTCGAGCGACGGCGGCCGAGGCATCCGCGGAGCCGATCTCGACCTGTCGGAGGCCGGCGAGCTCGTGCCGAACCTCGTGGCGCTCGCGGCCTTCGCCGACGATCCGAGCACGTTCACCGGCATCGGGCACATCCGCCACCACGAGACCGACCGGCTCGCCGCGCTCGTCGCCGAGCTCAACGGCCTCGGCGGCGACGTGAGCGAACTCGACGACGGCCTGCGCATCGTGCCCGCCCCGCTGCACGGCGGCCCATGGCGCGCCTACGCCGACCACCGCATGGCGACCACGGGCGCGATCGTCGGACTCGGCGTCGACGGCGTGATCATCGACGACATCGGCTCCACGAGCAAGACCCTGCCCCAGTTCACGGCGCTGTGGGAGCAGATGCTCGCATGAGCTGGTGGGACGCTGACGGCGACGACGACGAACCCGAGTTCGACGAGTCGAGCATCCGGGTGCGTCCCAATCGACGCGGCAGCCGGCCCCGCACGAAGGTGCGCCCGCAGCACGCCGACGCCGTCGAGGGTCTCGTGCTCGGCGTCGACCGGGGCCGCTACACGGTGCTCATCGACGAGGACGGCCCCGACGAGCGCACCCTGACGGCCGCGCGGGCGAGCGAACTGCGCCGCAAGTCCGTCGTGACCGGCGACCACGTCGACCTCGTCGGCGATGCGACCGGTGACGTCGGCACCCTCGCGCGCATCGTGCGCGTTCGCGAACGCAGCACCCTGCTCCGGCGCAGCGCCGACGACACCGACGACGTCGAGCGCGTCATCGTCGCCAACGCCGACCAGATGCTCATCGTCGTCGCCGCGGCGAACCCCGAGCCGCGCATCAGGCTCGTCGACCGATACCTCGTCGCCGCGTACGACGCGCGCATCCAGCCGATCCTCTGCATCACCAAGACCGACCTCGCCGATCCTTCGGAATTCCTCGAGAACTTCGCGGGCCTCGACCTGCCGGTCGTGCGCTCGCGCACCGACGACATGCCGCTCGGGCTCATCACCGCCGAGCTCGTGGGCCACCGCACGGTGTTCGTCGGCCACTCCGGCGTCGGCAAGTCGACGCTCGTGAACGCACTCGTGCCAGGAGCCGACCGCGCCACCGGCGTCGTCAACACCGTCACCGGACGCGGACGCCACACCTCTTCGTCGACCGTCTCGCTCAGGCTCGACTCCCCCGCAGGGCGAGGCTGGGTCATCGACACCCCCGGCGTGCGATCGTTCGGGCTCGGGCACGTCGACCCGTCG
The DNA here is from genome assembly GCF_040547485.1 of Agromyces sp. PvR057. Taxonomy (NCBI): domain Bacteria; kingdom Bacillati; phylum Actinomycetota; class Actinomycetes; order Micrococcales; family Microbacteriaceae; genus Agromyces; species Agromyces sp. PvR057. The sequence continues at coordinate 54,108 of NZ_JBEPPT010000007.1, read as the reverse complement.
AACATCCTCGGCGCCTTCAGCGACCTCGCGCGCATCGCCGAGCTGTGCCCGCGCGGCTGCACCCACCTGCCCGACGCACCCGACTGCGCCATCGTCGAGGCCGTCCAGGCCGGAGAGCTCGGCGACACCGGGCGCGCGCGCCTCGACTCACTGCAGCGGCTGCTCGAGACGTTCCGCTGAGCGACGGCCCCAGTCGCTCACGGGCGGTTCGCGGCATCCGTCGTGCCACCATGGAAGCATGACCGACGCACGACTCGCCCCCGGCGACCTCGCACCAGACTTCACCCTGAACGACCAGGACGGCACCCCGACGACGCTCTCGGAGCTGCGCGGCGAACGGGTCGTGCTGTACTTCTACCCCGAGGCGATGACGCCCGGCTGCACGACCGAGGCATGCGACTTCCGCGACAGCCTCAACTCGTTCGCGTCGGCCGGCGTGCGCGTCATCGGCGTCTCGAAGGATGCCGTCGAGAAGCTCGCCCGGTTCGCCGAGCGCGACCGGCTGAACTACACGCTCCTCTCCGACGAGGACCTCGCCGTGCAGCAGCGCTACGGCGTCTGGGGCGAGAAGCAGCTCTACGGCAAGACCGTGGTCGGCTCGATCCGCTCGACCATGGTGATCGGCGTCGACGGCGTCATCGAGCACGCCTGGTACAACGTCAAGGCCACCGGCCACGTCGCACGCGTGCGGCGCGAGCTCGGACTCGACGGCTAGGCCGTCGCCGCGCCGGTCGCTCGACCGACCGCGGCACGCAGGACACCCCGACGGGCGCCCGCGACGCTCATGCGCCGTGCGGCGCCCGTTCCGCGTCGTCGCGCGTGTAGGCCACGCGCACGGGCGTCCAGAGCAGCAGACCGATCACCGTGATCGCCGGCACGAGCAGCACCCAGCCGACATCGGCACGCGCGAACATGCCCTGGAACGCGCCGACCGCGATCGACACCTGCAGCACCTGCCACACGATCGCCGACGCGCGCGCCCACGGCGCACGGCGGAACGAGCCGATCGCCACCGCCACGACCCACACCGCGGCCAGCACGACGAGCACGAGCAGCGCGATGGCCGTCGCGTACGACGAGGGCGCCATCGAGAGCAGGTCGACCACCAGCCAGACCACGACGGCGACGAGCCCGAGCGCCTCGAGCACGAGCACGGCGTTGACGGTGATCAGCGCGGCACGCACCCCGCCCGCGTCGGATGCGTCCTGCGGCATGTTGGCGCGATCTTCGTCGGTATTCACAGCGTTATCCCATTCACGGCTATTGATTCGCCCTCGTCGCTATGCGAACATTTATGAGGCCGAATTGATGCTCACAGGGACGTGAGCCGATCGATACCGATCCTACTTCCCGTAATTCGGCCTTTCCCCCAAGCAGCACAGCCGGCTACGGCTTGCGCAATCGTGCGCGTCTGCAAACGAAACACATCGCAAGGAGCATCTTCATGGATTGGCGCGACAAGGCCGCCTGCCTCACGGCTGACCCGGAGCTTTTCTTCCCGGTTGGCAACACTGGTCCCGCCGTCGACCAGATCGAGAAGGCGAAGGCCGTGTGCGCCCGATGCACCGTCACCGAGATCTGCCTGCAGTACGCCCTCGAGACCGGCCAGGACTCGGGCGTCTGGGGCGGCCTCAGCGAAGACGAGCGCCGCGCACTCAAGCGCCGCGCTGCCCGCGCACGCCGCGCCGGCTGACCCAGGTCTGCACCACAGCACGGAACGACGCCGTGGCCCTCGAGGCCACGGCGTCGTTCCGTGCGTCCGAGCTCAGACCGACGTGATCCAGCGCAACGGCACCTCGATGGTGACCTCGGTTCCACGGCCGACGACCGTGTGCCAGTCGATCGTGCCGCCGAGCTCGCCCTGGATCAGGGTGCGGACGATCTGCGTGCCGAGGCCCTCCCCGACCTTGCCCTCGGGCAGGCCGGACCCGGTGTCGCGCACCTGCACCGTGAGCATGGTGTCCGATCGGTCGGCGGTGATCTCCACGTCGCCCTCCTGACCGGCCAGTCCGTGCTCGACGGCGTTGGTGACGAGTTCGGTGAGGGCGAGCGCGAGCGGCGTCGCGTACTCGCTCGGCAGCACGCCGAACGATCCGGACCGCTTGGGATGCGCGGTCGTGTTGTGCGCCGAGGCGACCTCGGCGACGAGCAGCAGCGCGCGGTCGAACACCGCGTCGAAGTCCACGTTCTGCGTGAGCCCCTCGGACAGGGTGTCGTGCACGACGGCGATCGCGCCGACGCGACGCATCGCCTGCGTCAGCGCGTCGCGAGCCTCGTCGGAGTGGGTGCGGCGGGCCTGGATGCGCAGCAACGACGCGACGGTCTGCAGGTTGTTCTTCACGCGATGGTGGATCTCGCGGATCGTGGCGTCCTTGGTGATGAGCTCCTGCTCCTGGTGCCGCAACTCGGTCACGTCGCGGCTCAGCACGATCGCACCGATGCGTTCGCCCCTGCGACGGATCGGGATCGCGCGGAGCGACACGGTGACCCCGCGAGACTCGACGTCGGTGCGCCATGGCGCCCGGCCCGTCACGACGAGCGGCAGCGACTCGTCGACGACGAGCTTGCCCGCGAGCAGTCGCGTGGTCACCTCGGCGAGCGATTCGCCCTCGAGCTCGTCGTCGAAGCCCATGCGGTTGAACGCCGAGAGCGCGTTCGGGCTCGCGAAGGTCGTCATGCCGTCGACGTCGAGGCGGATGAGCCCGTCGGAGGCGCGCGGAGCACCCCGTCGAGGGCCCGTCGGGGCACCGAGGTCGGGGAAGTCGCCAGACGCGATCATCTCGAACAGCTCGTCGGCGCACTCGTTGAACGTGAGCTCCTGACGGCTCGCCGTGCGCGTCGCGCCGAGGTTGGTGTGGCGCGTGATCACGGCGACGGGCTCGGGCGCGACCTTGGTACCGGTCGCCGCGAGCCGGCGCATGACCGGCACGGCGCGCACGCGCGTCGGCATCTCCTCGTACCAGTCGGGCGCCGAGGAGTCCGCGATATGCGCCCCGTCGAACGCCTCGTCGACGAGCGCACGCCACTGAGACTTGATCGGCTGACCGACGAAGTCGCGATAGAACAGCGTGGCCGCGCTCGACGGGCGGGAGTGCGCGACGGCGACGAAATCGTCGTCACCGGAGGGCACCCAGAGCACGATGTCGGCGAACGCGAGGTCCGCGAGCAGCTGCAGATCACCGACGAGCATGTGCAGCCAGTCGACATCGGCCTGACTGCTGCGGCCCTGGGCGAGGACGAGATCACTGAGGGTCGACACGGGTCAAGCGTACTGGTCGGATGCCGCGGCGGCGGCCCCAGCGCCACCTGCACGTGGTTTCAGCCTGCGGCGAACCCCGCCTCGGCGCGAAGCGCGGCGAAGCGCCGACGCCGCTCGACGGGCACGACCGGGAGGAACGCGTCGTGCGCGAACCCGCGGAGCGCCGTGCGGAGGGGTGACTTCGGCGCCGCGTCGCGAAGCGTTCTCGCCGTGAGGATCGCGGCGTCGACGGCGCGGCCGTCGTGCGGCAGCAGGACCACCTCGGAGAGCCCGGCGAACCGACGCATCGTCTGGCGCACCTGGCCGTAGGCGTCGATGCCGAGCGCGCTCGTGCGCACCCGGTTCACGACCACCCTGACCCGGGCGGGATCGACATGCTCCACGAGCTCGGCGTGCCCGCGGAGCAGACGCGACAACCCCACCGGGTCGGCGAGCCCGACGGCGACGACCTCGTCGGCCAGGGCGAGCGTGGCGAAGGTCGCGGCGTTTCGCCGCGGGGCGAACTGGTCGCTCGTGAGCTCTTCATCGTGTTCGAGGCTGAATCCGGTGTCGACCACGATGTACTCGGCCCAGTCGCGCATGGCGCCGAGTGCACTGGTGACCCGGTCGCGCGCGAGTTCCGGCCAGCGACTCGGGCCCACGAGGCCGGTGAACACCTCGAACGAGGCGCGCGCACTCGAGTAGCGCTGCGCGATGCGCTCGAGCTCGCCGTGATCGAGCGCGCCGGATCCCGCGAGTCGGCAGGCCGAGGCGAACCCCGGCGCCTCGTCGAGGAGGCCGAGCGAAGGAGCGACCGCGCCGCCGTACGGGTCGGCATCGACGAGGGCCACGCGGTGCCCGGCATCGGCGAGCTCCGCGGCGAGGTTGACGGCCACGGTCGTGCGCCCCGGCGCTCCCGCCGGGCCCCAGACCGCGATGACGGATGCCGCGTTCGCGCGAGCGCCTCCGGTCGCGGGGTCTGGCATGCGCGCGGGCACCGGCACTCCCCCGCTGACGATCGCCTCGAGTTCGCGCCAGGTCGCGGAGAGCTCGAACACCTCGTGCAGTCCGAGTGCACGCGCCTGCGCACGCTCTGCGTCGTTCGCCGCGAGCGCGACGATGCGGACGCCCCTGACGTCGCAGGCCTCGAGCAGCGCGGAGGTCAGGGCTGCGCGGCCCGCGCTCACGAGCACGACTTCAGGCCTGATCGCGTCGAGTGCGGCGATGAGGTCGACCCTGTCGAGGGCGCGACCCACGACGAGGTGCCCGTGCTCGACGGCATCGGGCAGGAGCCGGTCCTCGGTCGCGGGGTCGAGCGCGAAGGCGAGACGGCTCACCGCGCGGCCTGCGGTCGCGCGGGCACGAGATCGATCGCGTCTTCGGCGGCCAGCGCCTGGAGCAGCGCGGCGACCCGCTCGCGCGGGACGAGCAGTTCGACGGCGACGCTCCCGCTGTCGACCATGCCGCCGCCGCCCGTGACGGCGGCGACCTCGGCCTCTGGCACGAGGACGGCCGGCGGCTCGAACTCGCCGCGCTCGACCTGCCTCGCCGACCAGACGTCGACGACGGCGCCCCGGCGCACGCTCTCGGGAAGTGCGGCCCGGCTCGTGACGACGACGGTGGCGAGGCCGGCGCGGTCGACGTCGTCGACCGCGCCCATCGGCACCAGCTCACCGGCACGGACCGTGCTCGTCACGATCAGCCCGGCGTCTGGAATCGCCTCGGGCTCGAGGTAGCGCACCTCGCTCGATCCGAAGCGCACGCGCTCCACCACGAGATCCGACGAGCGGATGCGGTCGCCAGGCACGAGGGTCTCGGCCGCCCGGTACACCTCGGTCGCATCGTCGAGCCCGCTGACCAGCGCGTACACGCCGGCCGTCGAACCCGCGATCAGCACGACGCCGATGACGAGGCGTGGGTCGATGCGGATCGAACCGCGCTCCGAGCGACGAGGCATCCTGCTCCCTTCGGCGGCGCCGACCGCCGCACCGCTGACCATCGTTCCGGATGCCTGCCGAAACACCGTGAAGTTATCCACATCGAGGCACGGATCGCCCGAGCCGGTCGATAATCGAGAAATGAGCACATCCGATGCGAGCGACCTGGCACGGTTCCTGTCCATCGCCGACGCCGCGCAGATGCTCGAGGTCGATGCGGCCACGATCGACGGGCTCATCAGGTCGGGCGAGCTGCCGGCGCTCCGAGTGGGCGACACCGGCCCGTGGCGCATCGAGCGCACGCAGCTCGAGTTCTGGATCGACTTCCGGCTCGAGGAGACCCGACGATCCGCGCTCTGGGAGCAGGGCGAGTTCGCCGACGTCGCCGATTTCTCGAACGTCACGAAACTCGGCCCGCGACGCCTCCACCCCTGACGGCCGCTCCCTCGCCACACGAGTGCGACGAACCGTGACGCTTGACACCCTGGAGCCCCGGCGCTTGACGGCTTGACGCTTCGACGCCCTGACGCTCAGTTCTGCGGGCCGAACGACACGAGCATCACGCGATCGAGCGGCACGATGCGGTAGCCCTGCACCTCGCGCTCGCGCCGCGGCGTGCCCGCGGGGTGGAGTGCGAGGTCGAGGTGGTCACGTGCGACGCGGTCGATCGTGCCGTGCACCCGGCCGCTCTCGGTCAGCACGTGCACGGCCGCACGGCGCCGGCTGAGGTCGCGGAGCGGGAACGCGAGTCCCATCCGGTCGGTCAGGCTCGATGGGACCTCGTCGAGCGGGGCGAGGCTGCGCTCGAGCAGGGCCGGACCGGCGAGCACGGCGGCGATCGCGTCGAACGGCACGATGCAGTGACGGCCGCTGCGATCGCCGTCGAGCTGATCGGCGCTCATCCAGTCGCGACCGAAGGCCGAGGGCCGTATGGCGAGCGTCGCACCGGTGCGCAGCTCGACCCGGATGAACGCCGCGAGATCGTCGTGGATCGCCCGTGACATGCCGGCGAACCGGTCGCGGAGACCCATGCGACCGAGGCGGAGTCGCTCCTCTTCGAGCGCGAGGGCGCGCTCCTCGTCGCGCTGCTCCTGATCGAGTCGCGCCTCCAGGTCGTCGAACAGGAGGTCCCACCGCATGCAGGCACGTTACCCGCGGTGTCGCGATCGCAGTCACGGTTCTCCACAGATCGCGTCCGGCCCTTGACACGTATTCCGTTCCGCTCATACATTCATCGCAGGGTCACCCGAAACGCCCCCCGTTCGGGGGCGGCCACCCCCTCGGCTCACGCCGTCCCTCCCGATGGAGCACCGATGCCCGCACGCCCCGCCCTGCGCACCGACGCGCGCACTTCGTTCATCGACGACGACGAGTTCTTCGGTCCGCAGGCGTCACGGCGCGCCGAGTTGCCCGATCCCTCGTCCATGCTGCAGAGCCTCACGCACTGCGTCGTCGAGGTGATGGCCGGCGCTCGAGACCTCGAGCAACTGGCCCGCTGGGTGACCGATGACGTCTACCGCAGCCTCTCGATGCGCGTGGTGCTCGCGAACCGCTCTCGCCGGGTCAAGGGGGTCGCCCCGCAGCGTCCGGTCTTCCGGCTCGGACGCGTCATCTCCACCGAGCCCGCCGATGGGGTGGTCGAGGCCGTCGTGCTCGTGCACCAACCGCACCGGGTCCGCGCGGTGGCCATCCGCCTCGAGGGGTTCGACCAGCGCTGGCGGGCGAGCGCCATCACGGTGCTCTGAGCCCTTCGCCCTGCCGCGTCTCGGCAGACGCAGAACGGGGTCGATCATCCAGCGGATGATCGACCCCGTTCTCGCTTGACTCAGTTGCCCTTGCGCTCCTGGGCTCGGCGCTCTGCGCGATTCTGCGGAGCAGCGTCGCCCTCTCCGCTGCGCTGACCGAAGGCGCCGCGCGCCTGATCGGCAGCCGGCTGCGGCTGGGACTGCGCCTCGGCGACGGCACGGCGGGCGCGCTGCGTCGCCGCCTGCTGCACCTGTCCGCGCTCGTTGCGCACCTCGACGCCGCCCGAGTCGCTCGGAGCGGAGTAGCTCAGCTTGTCCTGCGGAGCCGTCGGGCGAGAGAGTCCCTTGGCCTCGATCGTCGCGCCGACGCCCTGCGGCGCGACCTCGACCTCGAGGTTGAAGAGGAAGCCGACCGTCTCCTCGCGGATCGAGCCCATCATCTGCTGGAACATCGCGTAGCCCTCGCGCTGGTACTCGACCAGCGGGTCGCGCTGCGCCATGGCACGCAGGCCGATGCCGTCCTTCAGGTAGTCCATCTCGTAGAGGTGGTCGCGCCAACGGCGGTCGATCACCGAGAGCACGACGCGTCGCTCGAGTTCTCGCATCGCGGGGCTGCCGAGCTGCTGCTCGCGCCGCTCGTATGCGAGCTTCGCGTCGGACATGATCTCGCGGCGGATGAACTGCCGGTTCACGCGCCCCTTCTCGCCGGCCTCCGCGACGACCTCGTCGATCGTGATGCCGATGGGATAGAGCGTCTTGAGCTCGGTCCAGAGCGCGTCGAAGTCCCACTCGTCGGGGTTGCCCTCGGCGGTGTGCGAGTCGAGCACCTCGTCGACGACGTCTTCGAGGAAGCGCTGCGTACGCTCGTGCAGGTCGTCGCCCTCGAGCACGTGGCGACGGTCGCCGTAGATGGCCTCGCGCTGACGGTTGAGCACGTCGTCGTACTTGAGCACGTTCTTGCGGATCTCGGCGTTGCGCGCCTCGACCTGCGACTGCGCCGAGCGGATGGCGCGGGAGACGACCTTCGACTCGATGGCCACGTCGTCGGGCACACCGCGCGACATGAGGCTCTCGGCGGCGCCCGCGTTGAACAGGCGCATGAGGTCATCGGTCAGCGACAGGTAGAAGCGGCTCTCGCCCGGGTCGCCCTGACGACCGGAACGACCGCGGAGCTGGTTGTCGATGCGGCGCGACTCGTGCCGCTCGGTTCCGAGCACGTAGAGTCCGCCGGCCTCGAGCACGCGCTCGGCCTCGGTGGCGACCTCGGCCTTGACCGCATCGAACACGGCATCCCACGCGGCCTCGTACTCGTCGGGCGTCTCGACGGGGCTGAGCCCGCGCTCGTGCATCTGCTGCACCGCGAGGAACTCGGCGTTGCCGCCGAGCATGACGTCGGTACCGCGGCCGGCCATGTTCGTGGCGACGGTGACCGAGCCGTAGCGGCCGGCCTGGGCGACGATGGCGGCCTCGCGCGCGTGGTTCTTCGCGTTGAGCACCTCGTGGCGCACGCCCTTCTTGGCGAGCAGGCGCGAGAGGTACTCGCTCTTCTCGACGCTCGTGGTGCCCACGAGCACGGGCTGGCCCTTCTCATGGCGCTCGACGATGTCCTCGACGACCTGGGCGAACTTGACCTCTTCGTTCTTGTAGACGAGGTCGGGCTGGTCGAGACGCAGCATCGGCTTGTTCGTGGGGATCGGGACCACGCCGAGCTTGTACGTCGACATGAACTCGGCGGCCTCGGTCTCGGCGGTGCCGGTCATGCCCGAGAGCTTCTCGTACAGGCGGAAGTAGTTCTGCAGCGTGACCGTGGCGAGGGTCTGGTTCTCGGCCTTGACCTGCACGCCCTCCTTGGCCTCGATCGCCTGGTGGATGCCCTCGTTGTAGCGGCGCCCGACGAGGATGCGGCCGGTGTGCTCATCGACGATCAGCACCTCGCCGTTCATCACGACGTAGTCCTTGTCGCGCTTGAACAAGGCCTTGGCCTTGATCGAGTTGTTCAGGAACGAGATGAGCGGCGTGTTGGCCGACTCGTAGAGGTTGTCGATGCCGAGGTAGTCCTCGACCTTCTCGATGCCGGCCTCGAGCACGCCGACGGTGCGCTTCTTCTCGTCGACCTCGTAGTCCTCGCCCGGCGTGAGGCGGCGCGCGAGGTTCGCGAACTCGGCGAACCACCGGTTCGCCTCGCCCGAGGCCGGGCCGGAGATGATGAGCGGCGTGCGCGCCTCGTCGATGAGGATCGAGTCGACCTCGTCGACGACCGCGAAGAAGTGGCCGCGCTGCACCATGTCGGCCGTCTGCCACGCCATGTTGTCGCGCAGGTAGTCGAAGCCGAACTCGTTGTTCGTGCCGTACGTGATGTCGGCGGCGTACTGCTCGCGGCGCACCTGCGGGTTCTGGCCGGCCACGATGCATCCGGTGGTCATGCCGAGGGCGCGGAACACGCGGCCCATGAGCTCCGACTGGTAGCTCGCGAGGAAGTCGTTGACCGTGATGACGTGCACACCGCGGCTCGCGAGCGCGTTGAGGTACGCGGCCGTGGTCGCGACGAGGGTCTTGCCCTCACCGGTCTTCATCTCGGCGATGTTGCCGAGGTGCAGGGCCGCGCCGCCCATGAGCTGCACGTCGAAGTGACGTAGGCCGAGGGTTCGACGGCTCGCCTCGCGAACGGCGGCGAACGCCTCGGGGAGCAGGTCGTCGAGCGACTCGCCGCTCGCGTACCGCTCGCGGAACTCGACGGTCTCGTGCTTCAGTTCCTCGTCGGTGAGGGCCTTGAAGTCGTCTTCGAGCGCGTTGATGGCCGCCGCGTAATTCTGCAGTCGCTTGAGGGTTCGGCCCTCGCCGACGCGGAGGACCTTCTCCAGAATCGAAGCCACGAATGATCTCCTGTCATTGCGGCGCGCCATGTCTCGGTGGAACGTCCCTCGGGTGGAACGCCGAAGGCACGCCGGTTGCGCCGTATCGACGGCATCATAGCCATGCTAGCGGGCACCCGGCTGGGCGGCGGCGGCGAGCGGCCTGTGCGCCCCGATCGGAATTCGCCCGTCGCGAACGCGGCAACGCCACCGACTCGCGGATCTCGGAGTCGATGGCGCTGCCCGCCCGGTTCGGGCGACGGATGTCGCAGCTACGCGCTGGCGCGCTGCAGGGAGACCTCTTCGTCATCGGTGAACGCGTCGGCGCTCTCGTCGAGCCCGATGAGGCCGTAGTCCCAGCCCTTGCGGCGGTAGACCACGCTCGGCCGGCCGGACTCGGAGTCGACGAAGAGGTAGAAGTCGTGACCGACGAGCTCCATGAACGAGAGCGCGTCGTCGACGGTCATGGGCGCCATCGCGAACACCTTGCGACGGATGACGACGGGGCAGTACACGTCGTCGTCCTCGGGGACCGACGTGTTCTCGTCGATGATCGGGATCGAGCCGGTGCGCACCTGTTCGAGCACCTCGGGGCGCGCGGCCTGCACGCCCACCTCGGCGAATCCGAGATCGGTGGCCTCGCGGATCGATGTGGGCCGGTGCTGCCCTCGATGGACCTTGCGCCGGTCCTTCGCCCGGCGGATGCGTTCGAGCAGCCGGCCGAGGGCGACGTCGAACGCCGCGTACTTGTCTGAGCCGTCGGCCTCGGCCCGGACCACGGGGCCCTTGCCGACGAGGGTGAGCTCGACACGGTCGGGCCCGGTGTTGCCGTTCTTCTCGTGGTGCCGTGAGAGCTTCACGTCGAGCTGAATGGCTCGGTCGGCGAGGTGGGAGATCTTCTCCGACTTCTCGGTCGCATAGGTACGGAATCGATCCGTGATCCCCAGGTTTCGTCCGACGATGTTCAGTTCCATGACGACCTCCATCCACCGACGTGTCACCCGGTTCTGAAGGGTGGTTGGACCACGCCTGTCCTGCCACCGTAGTCTGCGAACCACCGGATGTCACCATCTGTTCACCGTGAGGATCCTGAACGTCGCCCGAGACGGAGGGGGGTCTCGGCGAGCACGGCCAGCGCCTCGACGCTCGCACCCGCGGCGACGAGCGCTCGGCGCGCCTCGAGCAGCGTCGAGCCCGTCGTCAGCACGTCGTCGACGAGCAGGAACCGTCTCCCGTCGAGGCGCTCGCGCGCCACGAGCCCGCCTTCGGCGTTCGCCGCCCTGGCTGCGGCGCCGAGCCCGGCCTGGTCGTCGCGGTCGCGCGCGAGCCGCAGCACCGGCATCGCGCGGAGGCCGCACGCGGCGAGCAGCATCGGGACGGGGCGGTATCCGCGAGCCATGAGCGCCGCGCGCGTCGAGGGCACGGTCGCGACGAGGATGCCCGCGCCGCGTGCGCCCGCCGATCCACGCGGAATGCCGGAGAGCGCGGCGCGGATCGATGCCGCGAGCGCCGGGGCGAGCACCCTCGAGGCATCCGCACGCCCGCCGTCCTTGAAGGCGCCGATGAGCGCGGCGGCGACGCCGCCGTACTCGAGGCCCGCATGCACCCGAAGACCCGCGCGCGACACCTCGACCGGCCGAGCCGCGGCGATCGCGGCACGGCACACCGGGCAGATCGCGAGGTCGGGCCTGCCGCAGCCGGCGCAGGCGACCGGCATCAGGGTCGAGACGGCGTCGGCGAGCGCGGCACGCGAGAGCTCGACAGCGATCGCACCGATCGAGCGAGGGCCGTCAGAGCGATCTCGGCCCGACGGCGTCGACGACGCTCGAGGGTCCCGCAGCGCAGACATGTCTCGAGCCTGCCCGGCGCGCCGCGGCATCCGCCCCTCGCCCGCGTCGAGCGGGTCGGCCCGGCCGAGCGCGAGCCCGGGGAGGAGCGGTCGGGGTCAGCCCGGCAGCTGCGCCGCGACGAAGCGGATGCCGTTCGCCCGCTCCTGCCACCCGACGCCGCTCTGCACGACGAGGGAACCAGATCCGGTGAGCACGCGCACATCGCGGAAGCTGTTGCCGGCATCGAGCTGCCGGCCGTCGACCGGACCGTCGCGGGTGGTTGCGAAGCCGCCGAGGTCCTGCGTGACGATGCGCGTCGAATCCCCGCCGACGAGAGTCAGCGAGGCCACCGAGCGACCGTCGATCCATGCGACGTCGAGCGGCACGCCGTCGACCTCGGCGAGCCGGAGCACCGCGTTGCCGAGCTCGATCGGGGTTCCGTCGACGTTGCGCTCGATCGCGGCGACGACGAAGTAGGTCCGGGTGCCGTCGCCGAGCAGCGCGAGCATGCGCGTGCCGTCGCGGGACACCTCGATCGCGGAGATCGACGATCCGGACCAGGGCACCTCGACCCGCCCGGACGCCTGCCCGTCGGGCGTGAACCAGACCAGCTCGGAAGGCGCAGCGGCCGGAACCGACCAGACGATGCCGGCGCGGTCGACCGCGGGGGTGATCAGACCGGCCCGCGGATCGACGAGCAGCGGCTCCTCCTGCCCGGTCGTGACCACCGACACGCCCGCATCGTTGAGGATCGCCGCAGTCTCGGCGTCCGGACCGATCGCCGCGCCCGTGGCCGCGGCCCTGGCGACCTGCCCCGACAGTCCCTCGATCGGGGTGATGCCGTCGCCCGAGGTCGAGAGGTAGCCGAGCGTCTCGCCGTCGAACACGACCGGTCGGGGGTCGACCCGAGGATCGCGCGCCGGCGGATCGGCCGGCTCACCGGCATCCGATTCGACGCCGTTCAGGATGAGCGACACGTCGCCGACGTTGCGCACGCTGCCGATGAGGCTCTCGTCGAGCTGCAGCTGCATGCGCTGCGCGGCCGAGACGTCGTCGAAGGCGGCGCCCGTGAGCGACACCTCGGCGACGCGGCCGGAGATCGGGACCGCGGCGGGCGAGAGCTCGGTGCCCTCTGGGAACGCCGAGACCACGCCGGGGTCGAGCCATTCGGCGGGGCCGGCGATCAGGGCCTGCACGACGCTCGTCTGCGCCGAGTCGCGGCCTGCGAACCAGCGCGAGTCCGGCACCAGGTAGCGGAAGACGGGGTCGAAGAAGTACAGCGTGTACTCGCGGAACACCTGGGCGAAGTTCGCCACGTCGATGACGATGCCGGAGGGCGCGCTCGAGATGCGCCACTGTCCGTCGACCTGCTCGAACCGGTAGTCGAGTTCGAGCGGCGCCTCCGATGCGGCCACCTCGTACTGGCCGTTGTTCCGCAGCGAGGCGGCCGGGGTCGCCGTCAGCCGTTGCTCGGTGTCGGACACGGTCTCGAACTTGCGGTCGGCGAGCACGTCGATGGTGGCGCCGGTGTCCGCCTGCCACTCCTCGGCGAACGCCGGGGTGAGGAAGTCGTACGCCGCCCGGTAGTTGTTCTGCGGGCTCAGCGCGGCGGTGAGGAAGCCCTCGAGGATCTGCTGCTGCGTGCCGTCGACGATCGGCGGGTCGACGAGGATGTCGAGGTCGAGCGACGACGCGTCGGTCGGCGCAGGATCGCCCTGCTGCACCTTTCCGGAACTCGGAATGGACACGCACCCGGTGAGCAGCAATGACAGGACGACGACGGATGCCGCGAGCAGGCCCCTACGCATCGTGCACCTCGCGATCGTCGTCGGGCAGGATCGCGCCGACGGAGGCCGTCGGCGGCGGCCCCGCAGCACCGGGATCGTCGGGCTCGAGCGGCAACGGCGGCACGACCGCACCGGGGCCGGCGGGTTCGCCCCCGACGTGGGTCGACCGGGGCAGGGTGAGTCGGAACACGCTGCCCTGCTCGGGGCGCGACCACACGTCGAGCCGGCCGCCGTGCGCGACGGCGTCCTCGAGCGAGATCGCCAGCCCCAGCCCGGTGCCGCCGATGGTGCGCACGCGGCTCGGGTCGGCACGCCAGAAGCGGTCGAAGACGCGCTCGGCCGCCTCTGGCGACATGCCGAGGCCGTAGTCGCGCACCGAGAGCGCGATCGCCGTGGCGTTGCTGTCGACCGCCACGACGATGGGCCGGCCCTCGCCGTGCTCGATCGCGTTGCCGAGCAGGTTGGTGACGATGCGGCGGATGCGGCGCGGGTCGACCTCGGCGTCGAGGTGGCCGCCCGGTGCTTCGAGGCGCAGCTCGGAGCCGCGCTCGCGGGCGAGGCCGTTCATGGACTCGATGACGTCGCCGGCGAGGTGCACGAGGTTCGTCGGCTCGGTGGTCAGGGTCACCGAACCGGCGTCGTAGCGGCTGATCTCGAGCAGGTCGGCGAGCAGGCGTTCGAACCGCTCGGTCTGCGTGTGCAGCAACTCCACCGTGCGCGCCGTCGGGCCGGCGAAGTCCTCGCGCTGGCCGTACAGCACGTCGCCGGCGAGCCGGATGGTGGTGAGCGGGGTGCGCAGCTCGTGCGAGACATCCGACACGAAGCGCTGCTGCATGACCGAGAGCTCGGCGAGCTCCCTGATGCGCTCGCGCAGGCTGTCGGCCATGCCGTTGAAGGATGCCGCGAGCGATGCGAGCTCGTCTTCGCCGCGTTCGGGGATGCGCACGTTGAGATCGCCTGCGGCGAGGCGACGACTCGTCGACGCGGTCGTGCGGATCGGCTCGATCACGCCGCGCACGACGACGAGCGTGATGGCGCTGAGCAGGGCGAGGAGCGCGAGCGCGCCGACGGTGCCGGTGACCTGCATGAACGCGAGGGTCCGCTCGGCCTCGGCGAGGTTGTAGCCGATGTACAGCTCGTAGCGGCCGGCTCCGGCGGGCACCTGGAGCACGCTGCCGACGACGATGCCGGGGTCGGTGCCGCCCGAGGAGTTCTCGAGGGCGACCGACTGCCAGTACTGACGCTCGGTGTGCTGCTGCACCTGCGCGCGGAGCTCAGGCGAGATGACGCCGGCGAGATCGGGGCTCAGCCGGTCGGGGGGCGCGTTGGTGCTCGGGGCGGCCTCCGGGTCGCGGAACAGCGCCACGTCGTTCGTGCCGGCGATGCTCGTGACGGTGTCGAGGGTGGCCTTCATGAGCAGCTGCAGCGAGCCCCGGTCGGCCGCGTCAGAGGAGTCGAGGATGAGCTGTGCGGCGGCGGTGGCGTTGTTCGATGCCTCGAGCACGCGCGAGCGCTGGTCCTGGAACAGGTTCGAGGCGACGCTGAACGAGATGTAGAGCCCGATCACGAGGATCGCGAGGCTCGAGAGGCCGAGCGTGATGAAGACCGTGCGCACCTGCAGCGAGCGACGCCACACCGCCAGGAGGCGTCGCCGGACGGCACGCCACGAGCCCGTGGCACGCGAGTCGTCGACGGCGGTGGCCACTGCCGTCAGGTGGTCGCGCCGGCCCGGTACCCGACGCCGCGCACGGTCATGACGATGCGCGGGTTGTCGGGGTCGTGCTCGACCTTCGCCCGGAGCCGCTGCACGTGCACGTTCACGAGCCGCGTGTCGGCCTTGTAGTGGTAGCCCCACACCTGTTCGAGCAGCATCTCGCGCGTGAACACCTGCTGCGGCTTGGAGGCGAGGGTCAGCAGCAGGTCGAACTCGAGCGGCGTGAGCGAGATGCGCTCGTCGCCACGGCGCACCTCGTGGCCGGCGGCGTCGATCGTGAGGTCGCCCACCGCGTAGGTCTCGACGGACGACTCGGGCGTCGGGCGGAGGCGCGTGCGGATGCGGGCGACGAGCTCTTTGGGGTTGAACGGCTTGACCATGTAGTCGTCGGCGCCGGACTCGAGCCCCTTGACGACGTCGGCCGTGTCGCTCTTCGCCGTGAGCATGATGATCGGCGTGCCGGACTCGGCGCGGATGCGGGCGCACACCTCGATGCCGTCCATGCCGGGCAGCATCAGGTCGAGCAGCACCAGGTCGGGCCGCGTCTCGCGGAACGCCGCGAGCGCGCTCGGACCGTCGCCGCAGAACACCGGATCGAACCCCTCGGTGCGCAGCACGATGCCGATCATCTCGGCGAGGGCCGTGTCGTCGTCGACGACGAGTACTCGTGAAGTCATCGGTTCATTCCTGTGATGCTGCGCCGGAGCCTGTGCATCGCTCCGGGCGCGATTGGCGGTGTCACAAGCGTAGTGGCTCGCTGCGACGACGGGGCGGATGCCGCGGGCGGGCGCGGATCGGGGCGATGCGCCGCTCCGCGATATGCGAGCATGGGAATCCGCAGCGGAAGGAGCACGACGAGGTGGCCGAACACGACTGGCGAGCGCCCGGAGCGCCCGAGCCGAGCCCCGACGCCGCCGCACCGCAGGTGCCCCCGGTCGCAGCACCCCCGGTGGCACCGCCGCTCCCGCCTGTGGCGCCGCCGTCGTACGGCGCACCGCCCGCGGCTCGGCAGTACGGCGCACCGCCCGGGGCTCCGGCGTACGGCGGGCAGTACGGCGCACCGCAGTACGGCGCACCGCAGTACGGCGCGCCCCAGTACGGCGCGCCCCAGTACGGCGCGCCCCTCGGCGGCCCGGCGTGGACCGCGCCGCCCAAGCCCGGCCTGCTGCCGCTGCGGCCGTTGGGCTTCGGCACGCTGCTCTGGGCCCCGTTCCGCACGCTGCGGCGCAACCCGGCCGCCACGTTCGGCAGCGGCCTCCTCGTGCAGCTCGCCGCCGCCATCCTCGCCGCGGCCGTCATGGTCCCGGTGATGATCTGGTTCATCGGCCGACTCGACTCGGCGAGCCCGAGCGAGGTCGACGAACTGCTGCCCGGTTCGATCGCGGCGGTCGTGCTCACGATGCTCTTCGCGGTCGGCGTCTCGGTCGTCGCCGGCGCGTTCCTGCAGGGCCTCATGATCGTCGAGGTCGCCACCGGCACGCTCGGCGAGAAGCTCTCGCTCGGTGCGCTGTGGCGTCGCACGCTGCCGCGCTTCGGCGCTCTGCTCGGGTGGACCCTCCTCGTCACGCTCGCGCTGCTCGTCGTGCTCGCGCTCCTCGTCGGCATCATCGTGCTCGGCGCCGTCTCCTCCCCCGTCGGGCTCGGCGTCAGCATCGTGGTCGTCGTGCTGCTCAGCCTCGGCCTCGCGGTCGTCGGATGGTGGATCGGCGTGCGGCTCTCGCTCGTCCCGAGCATCATCGTGCTCGAGCGCTCCGGCATCGCGGCGGCGATGCGCCGTTCGTGGCGCCTCACGATCGGGTACTTCTGGCGCACCCTCGGCACGCTCCTGCTCGTCGGGCTCATCCTGAACGTCGCCTCGCAGGTCGTGGTGCAGCCCATCTCCCTGATCGGCAGCCTGCTGCCGGCGATCGTCGACCCGACGAACACGGGCTCGGCGATCACCATCGCGATCATCTTCGCCGTCGTGACCGCCGTGCTGTCGATCGTCATCGGGGCGATCACGACGGTCGTGCAGGCCGCCGTGGTCGGCGTGATCTACATCGACCTGCGCATGCGCACCGAGGGACTCGACCTCGAACTCGCGCGCCACGTCGAACTCCGCGACGCCGGGCAGCCGGTCGGCGACCCGTGGGCCGTGCACGGCGACCTCCACCCGAGCCCGGTGCCGTCCGGAGGCGCTCCCGCATGATCGCGGCCGTGGCGGTCCGCGCGCTCGGCCCGGGTGCGGAACCGCTCGATCCCGATGCCGAAGAGGCCCGCCGATGGCTGCTCGACGAACTGTCGAAGCCGAGGTACCGAGCGGCCGAGCCGAACGCGTTCGACCTCTTCGCGCAGTCGATCCGCGACTGGTTCCTCGACCTGCTGAACGGTGCCGGCGCCGTGCCGGGCGGGGTGATCGCACTGCTCGTCGTGCTCGCGGTGCTCGTGCTCGTCGTGGTCGGCCTGCTCGTCTTCGGACTCCCCCGCCTGCGCCGTCGCCGCCGCACCGCCGACCTCGCGTCCTTCGAGGGCGACCTGCGCGACGCCGCGACGATCCGCCGTTCGGCCGAGGCCGCGGCACGCGAGCACGCCTGGCCGCTCGCGATCGAGGAGCGGTTCCGCGCCGTCGTCCGCGATCTCGTCGAGCGGGAGCTCGTGCACGTGCACCCGGGCACCACGGCGACGGCGGTCGCGGATGCCGCGGCCCGGCCGTTCCCCGACGCGCGGGTCTCGCTCGCCGAGGCCGCGTCAGCCTTCGACGACGTGCGCTACCTCGGGTCAGCGGGTGATGCGGCGACCTACGAGCGGATGACGGCGCTCGACCGGGAGCTGGCCGCGATGCGCCCGCTGCGCCCCGCCGACCTGCCCGCCGAGGTCGAGGCCGGCACCGGGTTCGAGGCGGTGCGATGAGCGTCACCGCACCCGACCGCCGGCGCGACGCCGAGCCCGCAGCGGCGACCGGCACCGCGACCGACGCCGTCGCGATCACGCCGACGCCGCGCGCGCTGCTCCGGCGCGGACGCACCTGGCTCGTGCTCGCGGCCGTGCTCGCCGTCGGCACGATCGTGCTGTTCGTGATCCAGGGCGGCATCCGCGCGCAGGCGGGACTGCTCGATCCCGAGAGCCCGGGTTCGGCGGGCTCCGGTGCACTCGTCGAGGTCCTCCGGGCGCACGGCGTGAGCGTCACCGCGGCGCGCTCGCTCGACGCCGCGCTCGATGCCGTCGAGTCGGCCGACGACGACGCCACCCTGCTCCTCTTCGACGAATACGCGATGCTCGACGCCGACCGACTCGACGAGCTCGCCGGCAGCGGTGCGCGCCTCGTCGTCGTCGAACCCGGGTTCCGCGCGCTCGAGTCGCTCGCGCCGGGCGTGCGCATGGCCGGCGCGGCCGACGGCGAGATCGACGACGTCTCCTGCGACGCTCGCCCGGCGACCCGCGCCGAGGGCCTCTCCGACGGGCAGCGCCTGCTCACGGTCGACGACGGCGCCCGCGAGGCGGGATGGCAGGGCTGCTTCGCGCAGGACGACGGCTTCGCCGCGGCCGTCGGGCCGCTCGCCGACGGGCCCGACGCGGCATCCGATCGGCTGTCGCTCGTCGGCGCCACCACGGTCTTCGAGAACGCCCGCATCGACGAGGCCGGCAACGCCGCCTTCGCGATCGGACTCCTCGGCGCGACACCCGACCTCGTCTGGTACCTGCCGGGCCCGGCCGACGCCGAGGCGACCACGGCGCCGACGCTCGGCGAGCTCACCCCCGGGTGGGTCAGCCCGGTGCTCGTGCTCGCGCTCGTCGTGACCGTCGTCGCCGGTCTCTGGCGCGGCCGCCGGCTCGGGCCGCTCGTCGTCGAGCGCCTGCCGGTGACGGTGCCCGCGGGCGAGACGAGGCAGGGCCGCGCCCGCCTCTACGCGCGGTCGACGCAACGCACGCACGCCCTCGACCAGATGCGCGTCGCGACCATCCGGCGGCTGGCCGGCGTGCTGCGCCTGCCCCGCTCGAGCGACGTCACGGCGGTCGCGCGGGCGGCCGCGACGGCGAGCGGGCGCGATGCGGCATCCGTCATGCACCTGCTCGTCGACGAGCAGCCCGGCGACGACCGCCGGTTCGTGGCGCTCGCGGCGGCGCTCGACGACCTCGAACGCGACGTGACCGCGGCGATCACGACCGATGCCGGCGGCGCCCCCGCACCGGCGGCGCGCACGCCGGGCTCCCGGCCCGCGCCGGGCCCCGGCCGGGCGCCGACCCCCTCGACCACCACAGACGACACGCCAGGAAGGCAGCGATGACCGACACGACGCCAGTGAGCACCCGCCCCGCCGACGCCCACCTGCGAGACGCGTTGAACCGCGTCCGCCTCGAGGTCGGCAAGGCCGTCGTCGGGCAGGACGGCGCGGTCACGGGCCTGATCATCGCCCTCCTCGCGCGTGGCCACGTGCTGCTCGAGGGCGTGCCCGGCGTCGCGAAGACCCTGCTCGTACGCACGCTCAGCCGCACGCTCGACCTCGAGACCAGGCGCCTGCAGTTCACACCGGACCTGATGCCGGGAGATGTCACCGGTTCGCTCGCGTTCGACCCGCGCACGGGCGAGTTCGCGTTCCGCGAGGGCCCGGTGTTCACGAACATCCTGCTCGCCGACGAGATCAACCGCACGCCTCCGAAGACGCAGTCGGCCCTGCTCGAGGCCATGGAGGAGCGCCAGGTCTCCGCCGACGGCGTGACGCGCCCGCTGCCCGACCCGTTCCTGGTGGCGGCGACGCAGAACCCGATCGAGTACGAGGGGACCTACTCGCTGCCGGAGGCGCAGCTCGACCGGTTCCTGCTGAAGCTCGTGCTCGACATCCCCGAGCGCGACGCCGAGTTCGCGATCCTGCGCCGCCATGCCGACGGCTTCGACCCCCACGACCTCGGTGCGGCCGGCGTGCAGTCCGTGCTCGGTGCGGCCGAGCTCGAGGCCGCCAGGGCCGCCGCGTCGGCGGTGCGCGTGGCCGACGACGTGCTCGCGTACCTCGTGGACCTCGCGCGGGCGAGCCGCCTGAGCCCGTCGCTGCGGCTCGGTGTCAGCCCTCGTGCGACGACGGGACTGCTCGCCGCGGCGAAGGCGTGGGCCTGGCTCTCCGGCTACGACTCGGTGACCCCCGACCACATCCAGGCGATGCTGCTGCCGGTCTGGCGTCACCGCGTGCAGCTGCGGCCGGAGGCCGAGCTCGAGGGCGTCTCGGTCGACGCGGTGCTGCGCGCGATCATGCAGCAGGTGCAGGTCCCCCTCTGAGATGGCGGTCACCGGTCGGTTCGTGCTGCTCGTCGCCCTCGGCGTCGTGCCCGTCGTCGTGCTCGGCACCTCGGGGGCGGATGCCGCGTGGTTCGCGCTGCTCGGGTGGCTCGCCCTCGCGATCGGGCTGGGCGCGGTCGACCTCTCGCTCGCCGCATCGCCGCGCCGGGTGATGCTCGTGCGCGACCTCCCGGCGAGGGTCCGCCTCGGCGAACCCGTCGTGTCGAGGCTGGCGATCGTGAACACGGGCGAGCGGATGCTCCGCGCGACCGTGCGCGACGGCTGGGAACCGTCGGCCGGGGTCGCCGGCGCGAACCGCTCACGGCTCGCGGTCGGGCCGGGCGAGCGCCGCAGCATCCGCCTGCAGCTGACGCCGTGGCGGCGGGGCGACCGCCGCACCGAGCACGTGACGGTGCGTTCGGCGGGCCCGCTCGGGCTGTGGTGCCGTCAGGCGACGCTGTCGGCGCCTGGGCGACTGCGCGTGCTGCCGCCGTTCCACTCGCGTGTGCACCTGCCGTCGCGGCTCACCCGCCTGCGCGAGCTCGACGGTCGCACGCCCATGCTCGTGCGCGGCCAGGGCACCGAGTTCGACTCGATCCGCGAGTACGTGCGCGGTGACGACGTGCGCTCGATCGACTGGCGCGCGACCGCCAGGCACGTCGACCCTGCGGCGCGCGGGGGCACCAGGCTCATGGTGCGCACCTGGCGGCCCGAACGGGATCGTCGCATCGTGATCGTCGCCGACACGTCGCGCACGGCGGCCGCGCGCGTGGCCGACGAGCCGCGGCTGGACACCGCGTGGGAGTCCACGCTCCTGCTCTCCGCGCTCGCCACGCACGCGGGCGACCGCGTCGACTTCCTCGCGTGGGACCGGCGCGCGCGTGCCAGGGTCACCGGCGTCTCGGGATCGCAACTGCTCGCCCGGCTCGTCGACTCGATGGCGGGCGTCGAGGCCGAGCTGATCGAGGCCGACTGGACGGGGCTTCCCGCGCAGGTGCGGGCGGTCACGAGCCGACGGGCCCTCGTCGTGCTGCTCACGGCCGCCGACTCCCCCGGGTCGGCGCGCGGCCTGCTCGCGGTGCTGCCGCAGTTGACGGCCAGGCACAGCGTGATCGTGGCGTCCGTGCAGGACCCCGAGGCGGATACCGCCGCCGCGCGCCGCGACACGCTCGACGACGTGTACCTGGCCGCGGCCTCCGAGCGCGCGCGCCTCGACGTCGACCGGGTCGCTGCGGCGATCCGGCAATCGGGCGCGCACACCGTGTCGGCCGCGCCGCGCGACCTGCCGCCGGCGCTCGCCGACCGCTACCTCGAGCTGAAGGCCGCCGGCCTGCTCTGACGGGCGCCTGCGGCGACGCCTGTCCTGCGCGGTCGTGCCCGCGCCGGCCCGCCCGACGCACCGTCCGACGCGGGAGTTGCGGCCACGGTTCCGACGCCGTGCGTCGGCGTGTTTCCGCATGTGTCGCCCCGGAGTCCGTTCGGATAACGATTTGGGCATGGGCGGCGGATGTCCCCCGTCGGCGACGGCACGGTCGATAACGTCGCACCGAACGGCGGCGGGGGGTCGCCGTTCCGACTCGCCACATTCGTCCCACCCAATCGTCCCTCCGAAAGGATCGGTCATGTCCGAAACCGCACCCGCCGTCGACACCCCGTCGACCGCGCAGAAGCTCACCGCAGAGGTGCTCGGCACCTTCATCCTCGTCTTCGGCGTCATCGGCACCGCGATCTTCGCCGCCGGGTTCGCCGCGGGCGAGGGCGGCCTGAACGTCGGCTTCCTCGGCGTCGCCTTGGCGCTCGGCCTGAGCGTGCTGGTCGGCGCGTACGCGTTCGGTCCGGTCTCGGGCGGCCACTTCAACCCGGCCGTCTCGATCGGGCTCGCCGTCGCCGGGCGATTCCCGTGGC
Organism: Agromyces sp. PvR057; assembly: GCF_040547485.1. Taxonomy (NCBI): domain Bacteria; kingdom Bacillati; phylum Actinomycetota; class Actinomycetes; order Micrococcales; family Microbacteriaceae; genus Agromyces; species Agromyces sp. PvR057. The sequence continues at coordinate 31,853 of NZ_JBEPPT010000007.1, read as the reverse complement.
GCGAGGTCGCACCGTACATCGCGGCCCAGCTCGTCGGCGGCATCCTCGCCTCGACCGCGCTGCTCGGGATCCTCGCGACGGGACCGCTGTTCGACACCGCCGTGTTCCAGGGCGCGTCGACCGGCTACGACGTGCTCTCGCCCGGCGGCTACGGCCTGCTCTCGGTGTTCCTCGTCGAGACGATCGCCACGGCGGTGTTCCTGTTCGTCATCCTCGGTGTGACGAGCGCCGGCCGCTCGGCCTCGAACTTCGCCCCGATCGCGATCGGCCTCACCCTCACGGCGATCGCGCTCGTCGCGATCCCCGTCTCGAACGCGTCGTTCAACCCGGCGCGCTCGATCGCGACGGCGATCTACGGCGGCGCTGACGCGATCGGCCAGGTCTGGCTCTCGATCGTCGCCCCGATCCTCGGCGCGATCATCGCCGGCGCCATCTACAGGGCCGTCTTCGACCGCCCCGCGAGGCTCTCGGCGTAGTCCACGCACCGCACCGAATGGCGGATGTCCCCACGGGGCATCCGCCATTCCGCTTCCCAGGGCGGATGGCGCGGCGTGCGGCGCCGGCGAACGGACCGAGCCGGCATCCGGTGCCGATGCGGCCCGACGCCAGGTGACCGATGCCGCTCAGCCGGCGATGATGCGCGTGGCGCCCGCCTCGAACGCGTCGAGGTCGCCCGTCGCCCCGGCGCGGTACGCACGACCGCCGAGCACGAGCATGTAGGCGAGGAACCCGCCGAAGGCGATCACGCCGATGCCGATCTTCACGGCCCACGGCCACGGGGCGGGCGTGACGAAGCCCTCGATGAGCCCGGAGACGAAGAGGAAGAACACGAGCCCGATGGCGACCGTGAACAACGCACGGGCGTCTTCGGCGAGGGCGACGCCCCGCGGACGGGTGCCGGGCGCGACCCAGGCCCAGAAGATCCGGAGCCCGGCCGCCGCGGCCACGAACACGCAGGTGAGCTCGAGCAGGCCGTGGGGCGTGATGTAGAGGAAGAACGTGTCGGCCTCGTCGTAGGCGAACATGACCGCCGCCGTGACGCCGAGGTTCTGCGCGTTCTGCAGGATCACCGCAGGCACCCAGACGCCCGTGATGCCGAACGCGACGCACTGCGCCGCGATCCAGGCGTTGTTGGTCCAGACCGATCCGGCGAAGGACGCCGCCGGGTTCTCGGAGTAGTACGCGACGAAGCCCTCGTCGGCCAGCTGCTGCATCTGGGCGGGGTCGCCGAGCGTGGCGAGCACGCGCGGGTCGGAGGCGATCCACCAGACGTAGAGCCCGGCGACGACCACGGTCGCGACGGCCACCGCGAGCGTGAGCCAGCGCACCCGGTAGAGCGCCGCCGGCAGGTCGGCCGCCACGAACCGCGTGAACACCTTCAGGGGGTTCTCCGGCGCCCCGGTGAACCGGAGTCTCGCCTTGGCGAGGGAGACCGAGAGACGATCGCCGAGCGCCGTCGAGCCGACCGTGGTCTGCACGAGCGAGAGGTCGGACGCCGCGCCCTGGTACCGCTCGATGAGCTCATCGGACTCGGGCCCGGAGAGCCGGCTCGCCCTGCCGAGCGCGTCGAGCCGCTGCCATGCGTCATGGCGGGCGGTGGCGAGCGCGTCGAGGTCCATCTGCTTGAATACTAGCCATGGTCGACGTGTCGCACGCCCGCACCGGTGCCGCCCGCCACGACGACGAGGGCGTGGTCATCGGCGAGGCCGTCGCGCTCGACCTGCGACCGGCGTCCGCCCTGATCCGCGGCGCCGGAACGATGATCGACGTGGTCGTGAGCCTCGTGCTGCTCGTCGGCATGGCGCTCATCGCGACCGGCGCCGGCCTCACCGTCGACGGCGCCGCGTTCCGCGCGATCGCGATCGGCGGGGTCGTGCTCGTCATCATCGTGCTGCCGACCGCGGTCGAGACCGCCTCGCGCGGCCGCTCCCTCGGCAAGCTCGCGCTCGGCCTCCGGGTCGTACGCGACGACGGCGGGTCGATCGGGTTCCGTCACGCCTTCATCCGCGCGCTGACCGGCGTGCTCGAGATCTACCTCACGTTCGGCGGGCTGGCGGTGCTCGTCGGCTTCCTGAACCCGTCGTCGAAGCGCCTCGGCGACCTGCTCGCCGGAACCCACGCCCAGGTCGAGCGCGTCCCTGCGGTCCGGTCGAACGCGTTCGGCGTGCCGACCGAGCTCGTCTCGTGGGCCTCGATCGCCGACGTCGCGCGGCTGCCCGACCCGCTCGCCCGCCGCGTCGCCTCGTACTTCGAGAACGTCGCGCAGCTGGCACCCGAGAGCCGCACCCGCCTGGCCGCGTCGCTCGCAGCCGAGGTCGCGCCGTACGTCGCGCCGGTGCCGGATGCCGCGCCCGAGCCGTTCCTCGCCGGCGTGGTCGCCCTGCGCCGTGCCCGCGACGCGCGCGCGCTCGAACTCGAGCAGGCACGACTCGCGAGCCTCGAACCCGTGCTCACCGCCGCGCCGGCGGGCTTCCCGCGACGCTGAGCACAGGCGGGACGGATGCCGCAGGCGCGCGCCAGCGGCATCCGGAACCGCTCGATCAGTACCGGTAGTGGTCGACCTTGTAGGGGCCCTCGACGGGCACGCCGATGTAGGCGGCCTGCTCGGGGCTGAGCTCGGTGAGCACCACGCCGAGCGAGTCGAGGTGGAGTCGCGCGACCTTCTCGTCGAGGTGCTTCGGCAGCACGTAGACGCCGATCGGGTACTGCTCGGGGCGCGTCCAGAGCTCGATCTGGGCGAGCACCTGGTTGGTGAACGAGTTCGACATGACGAACGACGGGTGGCCGGTGGCGTTGCCGAGGTTCATGAGGCGGCCCTCGGAGAGCACGAGGATCGAACGGCCGGTCGGCAGGCGCCACTCGTGCACCTGCGGCTTGATCTCGACGCGCACGGCGCCCTCGAGCGACTCGAGGCCGGCCATGTCGATCTCGTTGTCGAAGTGCCCGACGTTCGCGACGATGGCGAGGTGCTTCATGCCGAGCATGTGCTCGAGGCGCACGACGTCCTTGTTGCCCGTGCAGGTGATGACCATGTCGATCTCGCCGACGACGTCTTCGAGCCTGGCGACCTGGTAGCCGTCCATCGCCGCCTGCAGCGCGCAGATCGGGTCGACCTCGGACACGATGACGCGCGCGCCCTGGCCGCGGAGGGCCTCGGCCGCACCCTTGCCGACATCGCCGTAGCCGACGACGAACGCGACCTTGCCGCCCATGAGCACGTCGGTCGCGCGGTTGAGGCCGTCGGGCAGCGAGTGCCGGATGCCGTACTTGTTGTCGAACTTCGATTTCGTGACCGAGTCGTTGACGTTGATCGCCGGGAACAGCAGTTCGCCCTTGGCGTGCAGCTCGTAGAGGCGGTGCACGCCAGTGGTCGTCTCTTCGGTGACGCCCTTGAGCTCCTCGGCGATGCGCGTCCAGCGGTCGCCGCCGACCTCGAGCGAGCGGCGCAGCGTGTCGAGCACGACGCGGTACTCGTGGCTCGCGTCGGCGGGGGTCTCGGGCACGGCGCCCGCAGCCTCGAACGTGCGGCCGTCATGCACGAGCAGGGTCGCGTCACCGCCGTCGTCGAGGATCATGTTGGGGCCGATCCAATCGGCCCCCGCGGCGGCGGCCTCGGCGCTCCAGTCGAAGATGCGGTCGGTGCACCACCAGTACTCCTCGAGCGTCTCGCCCTTCCACGCGAACACCGGAACGCCCCTGGGGTCTTCGGGGGTGCCGTCGGGGCCGACCGCGATGGCCGCTGCGGCCTCGTTCTGCGTGGAGAAGATGTTGCAGCTCGCCCAGCGCACCTGCGCGCCGAGGGCCACGAGCGTCTCGATGAGCACCGCGGTCTGCACGGTCATGTGCAGGCTGCCGGCGATTCGCGCGCCGGCGAGCGGCTGCGACGCGCCGAACTCCTCACGGAGCGACATGAGCCCGGGCATCTCGTTCTCGGCGAGGCGGAGCTGGTGACGACCGGCCTCGGCGAGCGAGAGGTCGGCGACCTTGAACGGGAGTGCGGATGTCTCGGCGAGCGTCATGCGTCCATTGTCGCAGGCTCGCCGGGCGGCGCGCGATCCGGACGCCGAGGGCGCCCGGATCGATGTCGCTCAGGCGCGGATGAGCTCCAGCACCTCGTCGCGGACGACGGCCATGGTCGCGGCATCCCCACCCTCGACGTTCAGGCGGAGCAGCGGCTCGGTGTTCGAGGGCCGCACGTTGAACCACCAGAACGGCTCGTCTTCGGAGGTGGTGCCGAACACCGTGAGGCCGTCGAGCTCGTCGAACTCGCCGCGACCCGTGAACGCCTCGACCACGCGCGTGTACGCCGACGGCACGTCGTCGACGACGGAGTTGATCTCGCCCGAGAGCGCGTACGGCGTGAAGCGGTCGGCCAGCTCGGAGAGCGGCGCCTGCTGCGCGCCGAACTCGGCGAGCACGTGCATGGCCGCGAGCATGCCGTTGTCGGCGCCCCAGAAGTCGCGGAAGTAGTAGTGCGCGGAGTGCTCGCCGCCGAAGACCGCGCCGGTCTCCTTCATGCGGTCCTTGATGAGCGAGTGGCCGACGCGCGTTCGGACCGGGTTCGCCCCGGCCGCCTCGATCGTCTCGGGCACGAAGCGCGAGGTGATGAGGTTGTGGATCACGTTGACCTCGGTCTCGCCGAGGGCCGCGACGCGGGCGATCTCGCGCACGGCGACGATCGCGGCGACGGCGGACGGCGTGACGGCGAGGCCCCGCTCGTCGACCACGAAGCAGCGGTCGGCATCGCCGTCGAACGCGAGGCCGAGGTCGGCGCCGTGCTCGACGACGGCCTGCTGCAGGTCGACGAGGTTCGCGGGCTCGAGCGGGTTCGCCTCGTGATTGGGGAACGTGCCGTCGAGCTCGAAGTAGAGCGGCACGATCTCGAGGGGCAGCTCGGCGAGCCCCGCAGCGGTGCCGAGCACGGCGGGCACGGTGAGCCCGCCCATGCCGTTGCCCGCGTCGACGACGATCTTCAGGGGGCGGATGCCGGTGAGGTCGACGAGCGAGCGCAGGTAGGCCGCGTAGTCGGCGAGCACGTCGAGCGGTTGCACCGAGCCCGGCGTCTCGACGGACGAGACGCCGCCCTGCTCGAGGTAGTCGCCCGCCCGGTCGCGGATCGCCGCGAGGCCGGTGTCGAGCGAGATGCCCTGGGCACCGGCGCGAGAGAACTTGATGCCGTTGTAGGCGGCGGGGTTGTGGCTCGCCGTGAACATGGCCGCCGGCGCGTTCAGGATGCCGGACGCGTAGTAGCTCTCGTCGGTCGAGCAGAGGCCGATCGCGACGACGTCGGCACCACGGCTCGTCGCGCCGCGGGCGAACGCCGCGGCGAACCCTGGCGAGGAGTCGCGCATGTCGTGGCCGACGACGACCCTGCCTCCTGCGGCGCCGACTTCGTCGACGAACGCGGCGGCGAGGGCCTCGACGGACTGCTCGGTCAGGGCGTCGCCCACGATGCCGCGCACGTCGTAGGCCTTCACGATCGAGCTGAGTCGCTCGCGGTCGACAGGATTCTCGGCGTTCGTCATGCCGTGGAATCTACCCGACCGGGCGTCACATACCGAACGATCTGCCAACCGACGGGTGCCGAGGTGCGCTCGGCATGGGTCGCGCAGAGGTCGTAGCCGTGCGGCTCGCGCGTCACCGAGAGCGGGCCGAGCACGGCCATCGAGTCGGCGTAGTCGAAGGTCAGCGTCGCGACCGCCTCGGCGGGGCATGCGGTGCGTGAGCAACGTCTCTTCATGGCTCGACCACTGTAGCGATGCGGCCGGACATTACGATGGAGGCATGCCTCGATCCCGCCGTGTCGCCACCCCGCGTTCGCCGAGGCGACTCGCACGCGACCGCCACGGTCGCGGCATGCGCTCGGCCGTGACCGGCCCGCACCTCGAACCGCTCTCGACGAGGCTCGAGGACTTCGACGCGACCGTCGCCGGCACCGCGTCGTACCTGCGCGGGCTCTGGCCCGAACTCGAGGGCGTCGTCTTCGAGGTCACGCAGGCGCCCGCCGAGGCGATCCACGTCGATCACATCGACCGGTGGAAAGTCGCGCACGACGAGCGCCGCATCACGTTCCACCGCCTGCCGATCGTGCGGTTCCTGCGGTTGCAGGAGGGCGAGGAGCGCGACGAGAAGCTGCTCATCGAGAGCTGCGTGTTCCGAGCGGTCGCCGAGTTCCTCGACAAGGATCCCTGGGAGCTCGCGCCGGGGCGCTACCGTCACCTCTGAGCTCGCATTCGCGCGCGAGACGCTTCGATGCGAGGACGGACGTGACGTTCGGGCCGTGACGCCCGCTCAGCGCGGGTAGACGCGGATCGGCGAGTCCAGCGGCCCCGGCGGGGCGACCGCGAACGAGGCGAGCGCATCGGCACCGCGATACGTGATCGAAGCCGAGACCCCCTCGACGCCCTGCAGCAGCACGGTCCCGGGTTCCAGCGGCACCGACACCGAGCCGAGCGACGGCAGCTCCACATCCCTCGTCGCGCCGTCGATCGTGACGGTCACCGCTTCGGCTCCCGAACCGCCGGCGGCGAGGTGCAGCGTCGGCGAGGCACCGGACGCGACGGCGACCACCGCCGAGTCGAGCAGGGGCTGCGCGGCGACGAACCAGGCCAGATCGGCCGGCACCGCGGCATCCGTCGCCTGCCCGTCCTCATCATCGGCCAGGGCCATGACGGTCGAACGGGCGGCGGCCACGAGCGGCCCGTCGGCGTCGACGCGCACCGTGTACGTCCCGGCCGCGAGGTCGCCGAGCGGGACGTCGCTCACCGTGCCCGGCTGCAGGGCGACGTCGATGGAGTCGCCCGCACCGCCGCCACCGACGGGCACGATGCCGATCGAGACCTCGACCTGCTCGTCGCCTGGGCTGTAGAGCCGAAGGGCCGCGAACGCGTCGCCCTCCGCGTGGTCCTCATCGGCGTGCACGCCGCCCTCGTCGGCGATGACGAGACCCGGGATCACCAGCCGGTCGGATGGCGCGGCCGTCGGCCCCGTGAGCTCGAGGCCCGCAGGTGCAAGACCCTCGACGACGCTCTGCTCGAGCGACGCAGCGATCGAGCCGCCCGTGCTCGTCACGTGCACCACCGGAGACGCGACGTTCGGCGCGAGGCCGGCGAGCGAGAGCACGCGCTGCGTGTGCGGGGGCACGGTGATGCCGATCGCCGAACGGGCTTCGACCGGTCCGGCCTCGCCGACGACGCGCACGTCGACCGTCGCGGCGACGTCCGTCGGGTTCGAGAGCAGCACGAGACTGCTGCGGCCGACCGTCGTCGACCCGGCCACGAGCCACGATTCCTCGACCGCCTCGGTGCAGGATGCCGCGGCGAACCCGCCGAGCGTCTCGGAGCGCACGGTCTGCGACTGCGCCCCCGCGAGCATGCCGGGGTCGACCAGGCCGGCGGCGGCGTCGATCACGAGGGGGCCGGAGTCCTCCGGCGCCTCCGGGTCGTCGGCGACGGCGAGCCACGACTGCTCGAGGTCGACGTCGTCGGGATCGGTCGCGGTGATGACGGATGCCGAGCCGACCGACTCGATCCCGGTCGCATCGGAGGCGTCCGTCCCGATCGCGAGGACCGGGCCCGGGCACACGCGCTGCTGGCTCACCGCCTCGGGCTGCACGACGGCCGACGGCGCCTCGGCACGATGCGACGGCCAGGTGCCGAGCGCCGCGGCGCCGACCACGCCCACCGCGACGGCGGCGGTCGCGAGGGCGGCCAGGGACCTCACCCCGATGCGGACGATCCTGCTGCGGTCAACGGGCATCGGGGGCCTCCCCTGCGTCGGGTCGGTCGGTCGGGTCGTCGGGCTCGAGTTCGGGTTCGGGCTCGGGTTCGGGCTCGGGCGCGGGCTCGGGCTTCCGCTTCGGCCGCGGGGCGCGCTCGGGCTTCGGGGCCGGCTCGAGGGCGGCCTCCGACTGCGGTTGCGCCTCAGCGATCGGCTCGGCCTCGGACGGTGACGAGGGCTCCGGCGCGGACTCCGGCGCCGGATCAGGCTCGGGATCCTGACCCCCGGCCCCGGCGGGCCCGGGTTCGGGTTCAGCGGAAGGTTCAGCGCCCGGCTCCGCGGTGGGGTCGGCGTCGGCTCCGGGCGCGACGTCAACTCCGCCCCCCGCGTCGGCCTCGGCGTCCGGCTCAGCGGCCGGCACGACCTTCGCCTTGCGCGTCCGCGGCGCTCGTACGGGTCGGCGGTCGACCTCGCGTCCGGCGCCCGTCGGAATCGAGAGCAGCAGGGTCACGAGCAGCACCAGCAGTTGCACGCCCGTGATCACGCCGCCGATCCACCCGGTGTCGGTCGGGATCCGGGTGGCCTCGGCATCCGCCTCGGCATCGACGAAGCGCCAGAGCGTGCCGAAGTCGGTCGCGCCGACCGGGGTCAGCGCGGCGTTGCCGTCGAGCGCGATGCGCGCACGATCGGCGGTCGCCGCCGCGTTCGCGTCGGACGCCGACTCGAGCAGCACGAACGAGACGCCGAACTCGCGCACGGCGGCATCCGCGTCGAAGCCACTGCGACTCGCGAGGTTGCCGGCGATGTTCGCGAGCTCGCGCTCGTCCTCGGTGAGTTCGGTACGGGTCTGCGCGAGCGTCGACTGGTCGTCGAGGGTCTCGCCGAGTCCATGCACGAGGGTGGCCCGCAGCCCGCCGTCGTCGAGCGGCTGCATGCGCAGGGTCGCGACGCGCGGATCGGCGTCGGCCTCGGCGACGATGTACGCGGGCACCGAGCGCTCGGCGGCCGGTCCGACGACCGCGCTGCCCGTCGCGAGCGAGCCCAGCGTCGGCATCACGGCGATGAGCGCGCACACGGTGAGCACGGCGAACACGCCGCCGCGGAAGCGCCGCAGGGCGTCGCCGGCGACCACGACCGCCACGACCACGCCGAGCCACGCCAGGCTGAGCCCGGCCCCGGACCACACCGCGACGACCTCCGGTCCCGCGATCGCGACCGACACGAGGGTTGCGGCGAACGCCGTCGCGAAGCCGATCAGCACGGTCGCGACGGTCAGCAGCACCGTGCGGATGCCGGGGGCGAAGAACGCCCCGAGGGCGACCAGCGCGAGCGGCACGAGCAGCGCCGAGAGCACGATCATCGTCGTGAACGCGTCGATGCCCGAGAGCGCGGGGATCGACGCGACGGCCTCGGGCCAGCCTCCCCAGCCGGCCTGGGGCAGCCCCAGCGCGAGCTCCCAGGGCGTCGGGGTCGCACTGCCTCGCGGAAGTCCGGGATCGGCGAGCAGGCCGAACGCCGTGCCGCCGGTGAGCTGATCGAACACGAGCGGCAGGGCCAGTGCGAGCGCGGGCGCGGGCAGCCAGGCGAACCTGACGGCGGCCCGGCCGCTCGTCGCGAGCGCGACGATCCAGCCGATGAGCAGCGCCGGCGCGAGACTCGGAGCCGCGGCGATGACGGCCGCGAAGAGCAGCGATGCCGTCGCGGCCGACGACCACGAGCGGGCGGCGCCGAGCATGGCGTATGCGAGCCATCCGAGGAGGACGTGCGCGATGACGGCGCCCGGACGCCCGTCGGCGAGGGCCGTGAGGAACATGGGCGCGAACACCCAGAGCACCGCCGCGAGCGCGCGCATCGAACCGCGCTCGGTGAGGCGGGATGCCGCGAACCAGGCGCCGAGCGCCGCAGCGGGAAGTGCGAGCAGCCAGAGCCCGACGAGTGCGAGCGACGGGGTCCAGAAGGTGATCGACCCGAGCACGGCGAGGATGCCCGCGAACGGGTCGGCCGCGCCCACGAATCCGGCGCCGACGTCGCGCCACCCGTAGGCGGCGTTGCGCCAGAGCTCGGCGAGGCCGTTCGAGAGCGGCAGCAGTCCGCCGCCGCCGATGCCGCCGGCACCGAGCAGCCACGAGAAGAGCACGACGGATGCCACGGCCGACACGAGCAGCACCCATCCGCCGCCCGTGCCGATGAACTGCACGTCGTCGGTGCGGCCGCGCGCGCGGATGCGCCTGGCTTCGGCCGCGGCCTCGCGGCGCCGCCGTGCCTCGTCCGGCTGAAGCCTCAGGGGGGCGACGGCCGACCACTTGGTCGTGCGCGCCGCCGCGAGCACCCGGCGCGACCTGGGGACCCGCGCACCGGAGAACATCGTGCCGAGCGCGGCGGCGAACTCGCCGGGGATCGCGCCGGGCCGCTTGCCGAGCAGGCTCACGATCGATCGGAGGAACGCCAGCGGGAGGAATGTGAGCCAGTGGAACGGCACGGCCGCGGCCGGCGCAGAGACGAGGCGGCGGTGCAGCGCCGCGGCGCGCACGAGACGGTCGCGCCTGCGTCTCGCCGAACCGCGGCTCGGCTCACGGGGGCCCGCGATGCCGTCGCGCGCGAAGCGGACCCTGGCATCGGGCACCACCACGACACGGTGACCGGCGAGCCTGGCCCGAACGCCGAGGTCGAGTCCGTCGTCCACGACGGGAAGCGCGGGATCGAAGCCGTCGAGCGACTGCCAGACGTGGTGTCGTACGAGGATGCCAGCCGGGTCGACGCCGAGCACGTCGCTCCGATCGTCGTGCTGGCCCTGATCGAGTTCGTCGGGGACGACGGGAACGGACCGGCCGAAGCGCGTCATGGTGCGCCCGAGGCTCACGAGCTGGTCTGGTGCCTCCCAGCCCACGAGCTTCGGACCCGCCACCGCGATCGAGCGGCCGTTCACGATGGTGGCCAGCAGGGCGTCGAGGGCACCCGGCTCGGGCGCCGAATCCTCGGTGAGCAGCCACAGCGTGTCGGTGTCGTCGGCGGGAGCGTCGAGGATGCGCTCGCCCGAGCGCACGGCCTCGCCGAACGAGAGCGCCTCGTTCGACTCGACCACGTGCGTGGCACCGGCGGTCGCCGCGATCTCGCGGGCATCGCCCTCGGGTCGAGCGAGCACGATGACGAGCGCGTCAGGCTCTCGGCTCTGCGCACGGACGGCGTTCAGCGTGTGCCGAAGACGGTCGCCGCCGTGGCGAGCGACGAGGACGGCGGTGACTCTGGGGAACATCGTGGCCAGCCTAAGCGGCCCTCGGCGCGGCATCCGGAACTCCCCGGGCGCGCCCCGAATCAGTTCGCGGCGCGAATGCGGAGCGCGCGCCGCCACCTTCGACCGGTGACGGCGCGCACTCGCTCAGACCGCGCGTTTGCGAAGCTTGCGGCGTTCGCGCTCGGAGAGTCCGCCCCAGATCCCGAAGCGCTCGTCGTTGCCCAACGCGTATTCGAGGCACTGGGCGCGGACTTCGCAGCCCGTGCAGATCTTCTTCGCGTCGCGAGTGGAGCCACCCTTCTCAGGGAAGAACGCCTCCGGATCGGTCTGCGCGCACAATGCGTCGCTCTGCCATGCCAACGGATTGTCGTCGCCGGCCCCCGGACGAACCCCAGGAACGCCGAGCCGAACCGGATCGACGAACCAATCGTCAGGTACTCCAGAACGATATTCAGGATTGCTCATATCGTCTCCCACCCAGTTGTACCGACCACCCAGAGGGTGTGTCTTGAACAATTACACCGGTGTAGTTCGTGAGAGTCAAGTCGCAGATCGTAAACCCTCGATCGGGCGTCGAGGCTTCGACACGCGATCGACACGCCGACCACGGCACGAGTTGTGATCTGGGTCGGCGCAGCGGATGCCGCGGCGGGTCGTTCAGACCTCGGTCGCCGACCGCCGGGCCTCCCAGGCGCTCGTGACCATGTCGGACAGCGTGTGCCGCATGCGCCAGTCGAGGTCGCGCGCCGCGAGGTCGCCGGAGGCGACGATGCGGTCCGGGTCGCCGGCGCGGCGCGGGGCGATCTCCGGCTCGAACGCGATACCGGTGCCGGAGGCCATGGCGTCCATGATCTCGCGGACGGAGACGCCGTCGCCCGAGCCGAGGTTGTAGACGGGCTCGACGGGCTCGCCCGCGTCGAGCCGCCTCGCGGCGACGACGTGCGCCGCGGCGAGGTCGGCCACGTGGATGTAGTCGCGCACGCACGTGCCGTCGGGCGTGGCGTAGTCGGTGCCGTTGATGCGGGGCGTGCGGCCGTCGAGCAGCGCGTCGAAGACGAGCGGGAACAGGTTGTGCGGGCTCGCGTCGTAGACCTCCGGCGTTCCGGAGCCGACCACGTTGAAGTACCGCAGGCTCGTGTGCCGCAGGCTCGTGGCCCTCGCCTGATCGGCGATGAGCCATTCGCCGATCAGCTTGGACTCGCCGTAGGGCGACTCGGGGTGCTTCGCGGTGGACTCGGTCACCAGATCGACGTCGGGCGTGCCGTAGACGGCTGCGCTCGACGAGAAGACGATGCGGTCGACGCCGGCGCGCTCCATGGCCGAGAGCAGCGTCGCCGTGCCGGTCACGTTCTGCTCGTAGGTGTGCAGCGGCCGGGTGACCGAGACGCCCGCGTACTTGAAGCCCGCGAGGTGCACGACGCCCTGCACGGCGTGCTCGGTCATGGTCGCCTCGAGCAGTGCACCGTCGAGGATCGAGCCGCGGACGAGCGGTACGCCGGCCGGCACGAACCCCTCCTTGCCCGAGGAGAGGTCGTCGATCACGACGGCGTCGATGCCCTGCGCGCGGAATGCGCGGACGACATGCGCCCCGATGTATCCGGCGCCTCCGGTGACGAGCCAGCTCATGTCCTGCCTTTCCGGGCGCGCCCGGGCGGCAGGCCTCAATCGATGCTAACGGGGGTTCGGCGGGCCGTGTCGCGAGCGTCGATGCGGTGGTATCCGTCGTGCGCCGCCGACAGGACTGCTCCGGCGACCGCCCAGACGACCAGTGCGGTGATGGTGAGGATCAGGAGAATGGTCATGGCAGTAATTCTCGGTGTTGTCATATCCTGCCGAAAGTGGCAGGCTTGACACAAGCCGTTCATTTCCTGCCATCACGATTCCGCCAGGTACATCCACCGCCGAGGAGGCCCCGTGCTCAACTCCGTCGCGTGCATCGCGCTCCCCCAGATGGCCCCGTTCGAGTTCGGCGTGGTCTGCGAGGTCTTCGGCATCGACCGCTCGGCACAGGGGGGTCCGACCTTCGACTTCCACGTCGTCGCGGCCGAGCCCGGGCCCATCTCCACGAAGATGGGATTCGACGTCGTCGTGCACGAGGACCTCGACTTCGCGTACACGGCCGACCTCGTCGCCGTGCCGGCATCCGTCGTGGGCACCGAGCCCGATGAACGCGTGCTCGACGTCATCCGTCACGCCGTCGCCCGGGGCACCTGGGTGCTCTCCGTCTGCTCCGGCGCCTTCACGCTCGGTCACGCCGGCGTGCTCGCCGGCCGCAGGGCGACCACGCACTGGATGTACACCGACCAGATGGCCGAGATGTTCCCCGACACCGAGGTCGACCCCGACGTGCTCTTCGTGCAGGACGGCCGGATCGTCACCGGAGCCGGCACCGCGGCCGGCATCGACGCCGCGCTGCACATCGTGCGGACCGAACTCGGCGCGAGCGCCGCGAACATCGTCGCCCGGCGCATGGTCGTGCCGCCGCAGCGCGACGGCGGCCAGTCGCAGTTCATCCAGTCCCCCGTGCCCGAATGCCACAGCGACTCGTTCGCCACGGTCACGGCATGGATGCTCGAGCACCTCGACGAGGACCTCACCGTCGACCTGCTCGCACGCAAGGCACTGATGTCGCCGCGCACCTTCGCCAGACGGTTCCGCGCCGAGACCGGCACGACGCCGAACGCGTGGCTCAACCGACAGCGCCTCCTGCGAGCGCAGCAGCTCCTCGAGGAGACGGGCCTGTCGCTCGAGGAGATCGCCCGCGAGACCGGATTCGGCGCGTCCGCCGTGATGCGCCATCACTTCGTGAAGGTGCTGCAGACCACGCCGACCGCCTACCGGCGCCTGTTCGGCGTGCGCGCCGGGTCGGTCGACGAGGGCCTCGTCGCACGCTCGGCCTGAGGCCGGGGCATCCGTCTCGAGGAGGCGCGGCGACGATCGCGCCGCCCGAAGGGCGCGTCAGCGCCCCGTGGTCGCGATCCACGCGATGCCGGCGCCCGCCACGATGAGCCGCCGCTCGTCGGGCGTGACGTAGAGCGCATCGCCACGGGCGACGGATGCGGCGCCCGAGGCGCCGGTGACCACGAGGTCGCCGCCCTCGGCGAGCACGATCGCGGGGCCGTCGAGCACGATCGGCGCGCCCGCGGCATCCGGCCCCCCGACGTCCGCCGTCGGCCCCTCGACCGCCCCGCCGACCTCGCCGACCTCGCCGACCTCGACCCGGTAGAGCACGAAGTCAGGCACGTCGGGACGGAAGACCTCGACCCCCCGGCCGACCTGCTCGGGCGCGAGGACGGGCGGGGCGATCGGCGTGAAGTCGAGCACGTCGAGCAGTTCGGCGACGTCGATGTGCTTCGGCGTGAGACCGCCTCGCAGCACGTTGTCGCTCGCGGCCATGAGCTCGATGCCGAGGCCCTCGAGGTAGGCGTGGATGTTGCCGGCGGCGAGCGAGAGCGACTCGCCGCGCACGAGGCGCACCCGGTTCAACAGCAGCGAGATGACGATGCCGGGGTCGCCAGGGTACGCCGCGGCGAGCGCGCCCACCGTGTCGAACGAGAGCGCGTACGCCGAGTCGAGGGCGACGGCGGATGCCGCGAGGGCCGTCACGCGCTCGATCACCCACGAGGCCTCCCCCGTGTCGCCGCCCCGCCCGTCGCGGAGCAGCCACTCGACGGTGTCGCGGAGCGGCTGCGCCGAGTCGAGATGGCCGGCGAGGAGGTCGAGGGCGGCCGGCTGCGGGTCGGCCGCGGCGGCATCCGCCTCGCGGAGCACCCGCAGCACGCCGGCGACCTCCTCGAGCGGGCGGAAGCCCGAGAGCGCGTCGAACGTGTCGCTCACGGCGACGATGAGCTCCGGCTTGTGGAACTCGTCCTTGTAGTTGCGGTCGAAGGCGGTGAGCTCGACCCCCTCCGCCTCTTCGCGCGCGAAGCCGGCACGAGCCTGCTCCGGGGTCGGGTGCGCCTGCAACGACAGCGGCTCGGCGGCGGCGAGCACCTTCAGCAGGAAGGGCAGGCGGGCGCCCCGTGCCGCGAGCGCGGGGCCGAGCGCGGCGACCGGGTCGGCCGCGATCCACTCGGCGAGGTCGCCGTACGCGATGGATCCGGCGCCATCCGGGGCCGGACGACCGGTGATCCGCGCGGGCGATCCGGCGTGGGCGCCGAGCCAGAGCTCGGCCTCCGGGGCCCCGGTCGCGGGCGCTCCGCGGAACTCCGCGATCGCCGTCGTCGAGCCCCACGCGTAGTCGCGCGGGGTATTGCCGATGGGTACAAACATCCCGTGTGGCCCCTTCCGAGAATTCCCTCAAAGCTACCAACGGCCGGATGACGATCGGATGACGGACGTAGGCTCGGGGCATCCGACGACGTATTGGAGCTGTCATGACCTTCGAGCCGCTCGCGAGCGACTTCTACGCTTACGAATCCCTTCTCACCGACCGCGAGAAGCAGGCCATCGCCGAGCTCCGCGCCTGGCTCGAGGCCGACGTGAAGCCCATCGTCGGCGACCACTGGGAGCGCGCCGAATTCCCCATGCAGATCGTGAAGCCGCTCGCCGAGCTCGGGGTGCTCTCGTACGGCTGGGACGAGACGAAGCCGTTCGAGAACTCGGCGGTGTTCCGCGGGTTCGTCGCCATGGAGCTCGCGCGCGTCGACGCGTCCGTCGCGACCTTCGTGGGCGTGCAGAACGGGCTCGCGACCGGCAGCATCAGCGTCTGCGGCTCGAAGGAGCAGCGCGAGGAGTGGATCCCGAAGCTCGCGAGCGGCGAGGTCCTGGGTGCTTTCGGCCTCACCGAACCGCTGTCGGGTTCGGACTCGGCGCAGGGCCTGCGCACCACCGCGAAGCGCGAGGGCGACACCTGGGTGCTGAACGGCGCGAAGCGCTGGATCGGCAACGCCACCTTCAGCGACATCACGATCATCTGGGCGAAGGACGTCGACGACAACCAGGTCAAGGGCTTCATCGTCCCAACCTCGACGCCCGGCTACACCGCCACGAAGATCCAGGGCAAGATCAGCCTGCGCGCCGTGCAGAACGCCGACATCACGCTCGAGAACGTCGTCGTTCCCGAGTCGCTGCGCCTGCAGAACGCGAACTCCTTCCGCGACACCGCGAGCGTGCTGCGCCTGACCCGCGCCGAGGTCGCGTGGGCCGCGGTCGGCACCTCGATCGGCGCCTACGAGGCGGCCGTGAAGTACGCCGGCGAGCGCGTGCAGTTCGGCAAGACCATCGGGTCGCACCAGCTCATCCAGGACCTCCTCGTGAAGAGCCTCGGCAACATCACCGCGTCGCTCGGCATGGTCGTGCGCGTCTCCGAGATGCTCGACCGCGGCGAGCAGCGCGACGAGCACTCGGCCCTCGCGAAGGCCTACACGACCGCCCGCATGCGCGAGACCGTCGCCTGGGCCCGCGAGGCCTGCGGCGGCAACGGCATCACGCTCGAGTACGACGTGGCCCGCTTCTTCGCCGACGCCGAGGCCCTCTACTCCTACGAGGGCACGCGCGAGATGAACACGCTCATCGTCGGCCGCAAGATCACGGGCAGCGCCGCGTTCGTGTGATCTGTGGGGCGCGCCGGCCGCGCCCCGACCACGACGGCGATCGGATGCCGCGGGCGAGCCCTCGCCCGCGGCATCCGTCGTACTCGCCGACGCCGGCCGACGCCCTCGATGCCAGGTCGCAACCGGCTCGCGACATCGCGCGCGATAGCCTTGACCGCATGAGCCCCGTTCGCCGCCCAGCCCTCGCGGGCGCGTACGCGACGTTCGTGCTGTTCACGGCGTTCGCCGGCCAGTTCTGGCGCAACCTGCTCGGCTGGTGGGGGTTCGGCGCCGCCGTCGCGATCGTCGTGGTCGGCGGCATCCTGCTCATCGTGCACGTGCGCCCTCACTGGAGCTGGCGCCGCACGCCGACGTCGACCTTCGCGTTCCTGCTGCTCGCGACCGCCTCCCTCGCGTGGTCGTTCTATCCGGGTGCGACGGCGCTCGGGCTCGCGATCTGCGGCGTCACCACGTTCGCCGCGGTCGCCCTCGTGCTCTGCCTGCCGTGGTCGCGCATCGTCGCGTCGCTCGCCTCGGCGATCAAGTGGATCCTCGCCCTCTCGATCGTCTTCGAGCTGTGGGTGGCGCTCTTCGTGCGCGAACCCCTGCTGCCGAACTTCCCCGACTTCGAGGTCACCGGCGAGAAGCTGCCGATGGCGTTCTACTGGTCGCGCGGGCTCCTGCTGCACGGCGGACCGATCGAGGGCATCGTCGCGAGCCGCAACCTGCTCGGCATGATCGCGCTGCTCGGCATCATCGTGTTCGGCTGCCTCCTCGCCGCCGGCAGCATGCGCCGCGCTCCCGGCATCTCGTGGCTCGTCACGGCCGGCCTCGTGTTCGCGCTCACGCGATCGTCGACCGTGATCCTGGTCGCCGCGGCGGTGGCCGTCGCCCTCGTGTTCGCCCTGTGGACGCGGCGTGTCGGCGCCCGGCACCGCCGCAAGGTCTACTGGGCCGCTGCCGGCGTGCTCGCGGCATCCGTCGCCGTGCTCGTGTTCTCGTGGAACCTGCTGCTGCAGCTGTTCGGCAAGGGCGAGGACCTCACCGGTCGTACCGACATCTGGGCGAGCGTCATCGAGCTGGCCCAGCAGCGCCCGGTCGCCGGGTGGGGGTACGTCGGCTACTGGGTGCCGTGGGTCGAGCCCTTCAAGGATCTCGCGGTGCGCAAGGGCGTCACGTACCTGCAGGCGCACAATGCCTGGCTCGACATGTGGATGCAGCTCGGCATCCTCGGCCTCATCGCCTTCGCCGCCATCGTGATCGGCGCACTGTGGCGCTCGTGGTTCCTCGCGGTCGATCAGCCTCGGGATGTCGCGGGCCGGCCGATCCCGTACTCCGCCGCGTCGCTGCTGCCCCTGCTCGTGCTCGTCGCCCTGCTCGGGCAGAGCCTCGCCGAGAGCCGCCTCCTCATCGAGATCGGCTGGCTGCTGCTCATCGCCATCGCGTGGGCCACGAAGCGGAGGCAGTGGTCGAACGACCCGCTGCCCGCCGAACCGCGACCCGCACGCTCGCACGCGGTCGCCGTGGCCGAGCCGCCGACCTCCTCGGCAGCGACGCCCCCCGCACCGCCTGCACCGCCTGCACCCCGGCCGCCGGCACCCCAGCCGCCCGCATGATCGACGCCACCGCCCTCAGGCCGCTGCGCGACTTCGTCGGCTCCGCCAGGTTCGCCCAGGCGCTCTCGATGGCCGCCATCGGCACCGCCTTCTCGACGCATCTGATCCGCAGCCTCATCGGATGGCCCGGGCTGCTCGCGATGCTCGCCTGCCTGCTCGCGCTCTGCGCCGGCTCGCTCGTGGCGAGGTGGCGGGCGGTCGAGTGGTACGGCATCCTGCCCCTCACGATCCTCGTGTTCGTCGGGTGGTGCGCGGCCTCGGTGCTCTGGAGCACCACGCCGGCCGCCAGCGCCATGCGGGTCGCCTACCTCATCGGGTTCGCCTTCATCGGGGTCTACGTCGCCCTGATGCGCGACACGATCCAGATCGTGCGCGCATTCGGCGATGTCACCAGGGTGCTGCTCGGGGTCTCCCTCGCGCTCGAGGTGCTCTCCGGCATCCTGCTCGACCTGCCGATCGCCTTCCTCGGCATTCGCGGCGACATCACGACCTTCGGGCCCATCCAGGGCATCTTCGGTTCCCGGAACCTGCTCGGCTTCATCGCCGTCGTCGCGCTGCTCACGTTCATCGTCGAGTGGCGGACGCACATCCTTCCCCGGATCACCGCGATCGCGTCGATCGCGCTCGCGCTCGCCTGCGTCGTGCTCTCGGGCTCGCCCGCCGCGTGGATCGCCCTCGCGGTCGCGCTCGTCGCCCTCGCCGCGATCTACGGCCTCCGCCGCGCCGAGCCCGCGACGAGGTGGCGTTGGCAGATCGCGTTGCTCGTCGCCTCGATCGCGGTGCTCGTCACCGCGTGGCTCCTGCGCATCCGCATCATCGAACTCCTCGACGCCCGGGCGGAGTTCGATGTCCGCCTCGACGTCTGGCGCGAGGCATCCCGGTATCTCGCGCTGAACCCGCTGCAGGGCTGGGGATGGGTCGGCTCATGGCCGGACTCCTCCCCCTACAGCTGGATCGAGGCGGCGACCGGCCGGCAGCAGTCCTCGGCGCTCAGCGCCTACGTCGACGTGTACTTCCAGGTGGGCGTCATCGGCGTCCTGCTCTTCGCCGCGCTCATCGGCGTCGCGCTCGTGCGCGCCTGGATGCTGGCGACCGGGCGCCGGAGCGTGGTCTACCTCTGGCCCGCGCTCATGCTCGTGATCATCGCCGTGACCTCGTTCGCCGAGAGCTTCGCGATCACCGAGGGCGGATGGATGCTGCTCATCGTCTGCGCCGTGAAGGCCGCCCGCGACATGAGCTGGCGCGACGCCCTGGCGGCGAACCGACCGCCCACGCCTGCCGTCGAGCCTCGGGCCTGACGGGATGCGGCTTCAGACCGGTTGAACCAGGTCGCGCAGGGCGTCCTGCGCGCCGAGACCGAATCGGCGGTAGCCACCCGAGCGCCACCCACGGAGCACCGGCTTCAGTCGTCGCACCCTCGACGCCGGCAGGGCCTGCCTGGCCTGCTCGTGCGCCAGCTTCTCGCGAACGGCGGCCGCCACGCGCTCGTCGTCGGTGAGCCGCGGCAGCCGATCGGCGAGCTGGGCCGCCCGGTCGAACAGTCTCGCGTTGCGGTCGGTGCGTGATTCGCCGAGTCGTGCGAACCGGCCGCGGAGGCTGAGCCTCGACACGCCGATCTGGTTCGATGCGTGCTGCCGGTAGTCGAGCAGGGGGCGCTCGACGAGGGCGATGCCGCCGCGGACGGAGGCCACCATCGCCAGCCATTCGTCGTGCACCCACGCGGTCGGGAACGGCGTCGACCGTTCGATGAGGTCGCGCGTGACGAGCACGGTCGCGCCGGTCACCACGTTGCGGCGGAGGAGTTCGTCGAACGCGTCGGCCGACTGCAGGCGGCGTTGCAGCGATGCATCGACCCCGAGCGTGTCGAACAGCGTTCGCCCGAGCGGTTCGCCGGCCCCGTCGACCAGGCGCGCATCGGAGGCGACCAGGTCGACACGGCGCTCCCCCTGCATGGCGCGCAGCGCCGCGCCGACGCGGTCGGGATGCCACACGTCGTCCTGGTCGCAGAGGATCACGACATCGCCCGAGGCGGCGCCGAGCGCCTGTTCGAAGTTCGCCGTCACGCCCAACGCGACCGGGTTCCGGAGCACGACGAGCTCCGGCGCGCGGCCGGTCGACTGCTCGTGCTCGCGCACGACGGCCTCGATGATCCGGACCGTGGCATCGGCCGATGCGTCATCGGAGACGACGATCTGATCGACGGGCCTGGTCTGGGCGAGGATGCTCAGCAGCTGTTCGCGCACGAAGGACGCGCCGTTGTGCGTGCCGAGCGCGACCGAAACGGATGCGGGATCACGACTCACGTCCTGCCTCCTCACGCCTCGCGCGACGGGGCGCCGTCAGACACGCGAATCGATCCACTCCTGCAGCGCCGCGATGCCCTGTTCGAGCGTCCACACCGGCCGCCACCCGAGTGCGTCGACGGTCCGATCCATCTCGCAGGCGCTGTGTCGCACATCGCCGTCTCGGAACGCGCCGTTCACCGCGGGCTGCGGGGCACCGTGGAACTCGGCGATCGCGATCGCGAGTTCCATGATCGTGTGAGCTGTGCCGAGGCCGACGTCGTAGCACTCGTCGGGCTCGGACCTCGACTCGGCGAGCACCGCGACGAAGGCGTCGACGACGTCGTCGATGAACACGAAGTCCCGGGTGATCCGGCCGTCCTCGTAGACGGGGATGGACTCGCCGCGGCGGGCCAGCTGGGAGAAGAGCGAGACGATGCCCGTGTAGGGGTTGGTCAGGGACTGCCCCGGCCCGTAGACGTTCTGGAGGCGGAGCACGGACAGGTCCGAATCGCGGCTGCCGCACCAGGCCCGCAGGATGTGCTCCTGCGCGAGCTTCGTCGCCCCGTAGACGCTCGTGGGCGAGGGGGTCGTGCGGTCCGCCCGACTCGAGACGGGCGTGGCTCCCGGGAAGTCCCACTGCCCGGACTCCAGCTGGCGGTGGGACCGCATGCCGGGCTGGAACACGTGCCCGTCCGCATCGATCCAGTCGCCTTCCCCGTAGACCGCCCGACTTCCGGCGAGCACGATGCGCGCGGGCGTGTGCCCGATCGCGGAGAACGCGTCGAGCATCGTGGTCGTGCCGACGACGTTCACGGATGCGTGCCTCGTCGATTCGTCGAGCGACTGGGCGGTGCCGGTCTCGGCGGCCAGGTGCACGACGACGTCGGGACGCACGTCCTCGAGCAGGGCGTCCCATGCCGCGCGATCGGTCACGTCGGCGATCACGAGCTCGGCCGTCGGATGCAGCGCGGCAGGTCGTTGCCGCTCGGCATGCACCTGCGGATGCAGCGAATCGAGCGCAACCCAGCGCTCGGCGGATCCCGCGAGGGCCTGCGAGAGCGCGCAGCCGATGAAGCCGGCGCCTCCGGTGACCAGTACCGTGCCGATCGCGGTCATCTCGAACGCGCTCCTCTCATTCCGACCCCGCACACGAAAGACCTTCGCGAACGACGAGACTGCGATCAGACAGTGTCACTGCGGTGGTGGAAGGGGGTTCCCGAATCCTATAGAAATCCGCCGTCGATGGCGACCTGCGGGCGCGTGGCCCACCGGCGACGGGCGCGCTCGGGTCACGACTTCAGGAAGGGCCGGGTATGATCATCTGCGATCCCCGGCTCTGCACGTCGTCCCCGCGTGCCTTCTCGCCGGGGCGTTTTGCAGGAAGGAGCGGAATGACGAGCAGCGTCGCAGTCATCATGCGCACCCGAGACCGCGCAGTGCTGCTCGAACGGGCGCTCCGCAGCGTCGCAGGACAGACCCGCCGCGACTACCAGCTCGTGATCGTCAACGACGGCGGCGAACTCCGGACCGTCGAGGACGCCGTTGCGAGGCACCCCGACCTCGCCGACGTCGTCATCGTGCACAACCCCGTCTCCGTCGGCCGAGAAGAGGCGACGAACGTCGGCGTGCACGCCTCGACCGCTCCGTACGTCGCGTTCCACGACGACGACGACAGCTGGGCTCCCACGTACCTCGAGACCGCGCTCCCCGTGCTCGAGCACGGTGACGACGGCGGTGTCGCCGTGCGCACCGAGGTGGTCTACGAGGAGATCGTCGGCGACGAGGTCGTCGAGCTCGGGCGAGAGATCCTGAAGTCCGACTCGTCGCGCGTGACCCTGTTCGAGACCGCCCTGAGCGGGTACGTCCCCCCGAGTTCGCTCATCGTCCGACGCGAGCGGTTCGACGAGGTCGGCGGATGGGACGGCAGCCTCCCCGTGCTGGCGGACTGGGACTTCACGTTGAAGCTCCTCGCCGTCACGACCATCGCGTTCATCGACGGCGCACCCCTGGCCTTCTGGCACCGCAGGGAGCAGCAGACCGGCGTCCTCGGGAACAGCGTGCACGCCGATGCGGACCTGCACCTGGCGCACGACCTCACCGTGCGCGACGGATTCCTCCGGCGCGACGTCCAGAGCGGACACGGGCTGGGCGACGTGCTCTTCACGGCCGAGCTGTTCCGTCGCGACGCCGAGCGCCAGCGCTGGGGCCGCGAGGAGATCATGCACCGATCCGATCTCCGGTTCGATCAGGTGGCCGAACGGCTCGAGACCATCAGCAACCATCTGGGCTGGATCGCACGTTCGCTCGACGGCCTCGAGCACCGCCTGGACGAGCTCGAATCGCGGACCTTCCGCGCCAGATACGACCGCGCGGTCGCTCGCGTCCGAGGCCGCGGACGCGGCAACGGCACGCAGGCCGACGCGACGGAGTCGAACTGAGCGTTCGGCAGATCAAAGGAGTTGGTGAAGAGTGACGGATGAAACGAGCGCGTTCCCGCAGGGCGGACGACGCGTGATCTTCTATCTCGTCTACGACCCCCAGGGGATCATCGACGACTACATCCCGTACAAGCTCGAGCGCCTGCGTCCGTTCGCCGATCACATCTTCGTGGTCGTGAACGGCGCCCTGACGGACGAGGGGCGGACCGCGCTCGAGGGCGTCGCCGACACCGTCTGGCAGCGCGAGAACGTCGGCTTCGACGTCTGGGGCTACAAGAGCGCGCTGGCGGAGTTCGGCGCCGAGCGGCTCGCCGAGTTCGATGAGCTCATCCTCATGAACTACACCTGGTTCGGCCCCGTCGGCAGCTTCGGCCCGGTGTTCGAGCGCATGGATGCGGAACAGGTCGACTTCTGGGGCATGACCGATCACGCGGGCATCACCCCCAACCCGTACACCGAGACCGGAACCATGCACGCGCACATCCAGTCCCACTGGATCGCCGTGCGCCGGAGCATGTTCCAGAGTCCGGAATGGGCGGCCTACTGGTCCGAGATGCCGATGATCACCTCCTACGTCGACTCGATCCTGAGCCACGAGTCGAAGTTCACCGACCACTTCGCCACGCTCGGCTTCAGCTACGAACTCGCGTTCCCCAAAGAGGACTATCCGAGCGACCACCCGGCGTTCGTCAGCGCGCAGTCGCTCATCGAAGACGGATGCCCCGTCCTCAAGCGACGTCCGTTCTTCCACAGCCCCCTCTATCTGGACCGCGAGGCGATCATCGGCCGCTGGCTGCTCGATGCCGCAGCGGAGCACGGATATCCCATCGATCTGGTGCTGCAGAACATGGCGCGCAACGCCCAGCCCAAGGTCCTCAACACCAACGCCGCCATGCTCGAGATCCTCCCCGAGACGGCTCAGAACTACGATGCGTCCAAGCCGTTCCGCATCGCGGCGGCGGTGCACGTGTTCTACGAGGACATGACCGACGAGCTGCTCGACCGCCTCGCCTACCTGCCCTCGACGTACGACCTGTACGCCACGACGACGACCGAGCAGAAGGCGGAGACCATCCGCGGGATCATCGCGGGCCGCAACGACGAGCGGCTCGGACGCGTCGACGTCCGCGTGCTGCCCTCGAACCGCGGCCGTGACCTGAGCGCCTTCTACATCGGCACCCGCGACGTGCTCATCAGCGACGAGTACGACCTCGTCGTCAAGATCCACTCGAAGAAGACCGTCCAGCAGGGTCCGAACGCCGGGAACTTCTTCAAGCGCCAGCAGTTCGACAACCTGCTCAACTCGCCCGGCTATGCGGCGAACGCGCTCGCACTCTTCCAGCAGGAGCCCGGCCTCGGGCTCGTGTTCCCTCCCACCATCCACATCGGATACCCGACCCTCGGCCACGCGTGGTTCGCGAACCTCGAACCGACCCGCGTGCTCTCGAAGAAGCTCGGCATCCACGTGCCGCTCGACGACGCGTCCCCGCTCGCACCGCTCGGCGCCATGTTCATCGCCCGTCCCGAGGCCCTGCGCCTGCTCACCGACGTCGAGTGGTCGTACGACGAGTACGCGCCGGAGACCGATCACCGCGACGGCAGCCTCGCACACGTCCAGGAACGCATCGTCGCGTATGCGGCCGGCCAGCTCGGCTTCCATTCGCGCACCGTGGCGAACGCCGAGTACGCCGCGATCAGCCACACGCTGCTGGAGTACAAGCTCGACCAGATGAGCTCGGTCGTCTCGGGATATCCGATCGACCAGGTGCACAGCCTGCAGAACAACGCCGGCGCGGGCGCGAGCGACCCGGTCGGCTACCTGAAGATGTACGTCAATCAGCGGCATCCGCGCTCCGCGAGGGTGCTCGTGCACGTCTACGCCGCCATGAGAACGGTGTACCGCACCGCCGGCAGGTCCGCTCGGGCGGTCAAGAAGGGAGTCGGCCGCTGATGCCGAAGACACTGGCAGAGGCGTTCGACCCGAGGGCGAACAGCATCGGCTTCCTCCGATGGCTCATGGCGTTCATGGTCATCTTCTCGCACGCGGGGCCCATCGGCGGCTTCTACGGCGGGCAGGACCTCGGCACCCAGCTGAGCGACGAGCAGTCGCTCGGCGGCGTCGCCGTCGCGGGCTTCTTCTTCTTCTCCGGCTTCCTCATCACGCAGAGCCGGATGGGCCGGTCGTCCACGCTGCGGTACTTCTGGCGCCGCGCCCTGCGCATCCTGCCCGCGTGGTGGCTCACCCTGCTGACGGTCGCGTTCATCTTCGGCCCCATCGGATGGGTGCAGGAGAACGGCAGCATCGACGGGTACTTCAGCGCCACCGAGGACTCCCCGCTCACGTACTTCTTCAACAACATGTGGCTCGTGCTCGGTCAGCACAACATCGCCGGCATGGGTTCGGAACTCCCGTTCGCGACGATCCACGGGGGCTACGACTGGAACGGCTCCGCCTGGACGCTCATGTACGAGTTCCGCGCCTACATCCTCGTCGGCATCCTCGGGCTCTTCGGCGTCTTCGCCCACCGGTGGCTCGCCGGCGCCGTCGCCGGCATCATCATCGTGCTCAGCTCGATGCAGTGGGCGTACGCGGGCGACCTGCAGCACGTGGTCCCGGCATTCCAGAACATCTACAACCTCCTCTTCCTCGGTCCCTTCGCGTTCGGCATGCTCTTCGCCCTCTTCGGCAAGAAGATCCCCATCGACGACCGCCTGGCCGTCGGCGCCCTCGTCGTCGCGATCGTCACGTACAACATCGGCGGCTGGCTCGCCTACGGCCAGTACGGATTCCAGTACTTCCTGATGTGGATCGCGATCCGTGCGACGAAGCTCCAGCACTGGGAGAAGTACGGCGACCTCTCATACGGCATCTACATCTTCGCGTGGCCGGTGATGACGCTCGCCGCGTTCTTCGGACTGCAGAACAGCGGATGGCTCGTCTACCACGTCGTGATCGTGATCGCGTGCCACATCCTCGCCTTCATCAGTTGGCATCTCATCGAGAAGCCGGCGATGAGCCTCAAGAACTGGACACCGGCCCCATTGGCCTGGCTGCTCGACCGCTGGGCGCCGGTCAGCCTCAGGTTGAAACGTCGCCTCGTCAACCCGATGTACTCGTCCACCCGATTCGCGGCCACGCTGCGAGAGCCTGAAGCAGGGGAGCAGAAGCCGTGAGCCTCCGCGAACTTCCACCCGATCAGGAAGTGCACCGCACCAGATCGATCTGGAGCCGCCTGTTCTACGTCCCGCTGATCATCCTCGTCGTGCTCTCGACCGGGGCCGCCGCGACGGGATTCTACGTCGACCGCAAGCTCGAGAACGCGTCGCCGTTCCCCGCCGACGCTGCGCCCATCGCCACCGATGCAGCGGGCGCGGGAGAGCTCGGCAGCGCATGCACGCTGCCGGTGACCCCTCCCGCACAGGAACCGTGGCTCGACGGTGACGCCGAGGCCGCCGAGTCGGTCTGGGACGCCCACGCGGCGGACCTCGCGAACGACTACGTCCTCGGCGAAGACGGTTTCGTCTTCTGGAACGACATCCAGGCGATGAACTTCTCGCAGGCGGTCGGACGGCGCGCGCTCTCCGTCGACGAGGTCACGGCATGGCACGACTACCTCGCCGAGATGCGCGACACCGCCGAGGCGGCCGGCATCCCGTTCTACATCGTGATCGCTCCGGCGAAGTGGGCGATCTACGACGAGAAGCTCCCCGCATGGGCCCAGGACATCCGCGGATCCGGTCCGCTCGACCAGCTGCTGCCGGCCTCCACCGATCTCCCGATCATCGACGTGCGCGCCGCGCTCGACGACGAGAGCGCGGAGAACCCCGTCTACAGCCGCGTCAACAGCCACTGGACCGACTACGGCGGCTACGTCGCCTGGAAGACGATCTCGGAGTGCATGAGCGCCGGCTCCCCGGAGCTCGGCGAGATGAGCGCGCTGCCCATCGACGGCGTCAACACCGTCGACGACTTCAACGAGTTCGCGGGCTATGGCCTCTCCAGCCCGGTCCCCGACTGGACGACGCCCGACTACACCGACCCGCTCCAGCCCGTCTCCGTGACGGGCGCCGACGGTGCGGTCACGGTCGTGGCGGGCGAGAAGGGCACCGACCTGAGCCTGCTCCCGGTCTCGACGACCACGGACGGCGCGCAGAACGACTCGTCGGCGCTCATCCTCCGCGACTCGCAGGGCAACGCCCTCTCGGTTCCGTGGCAGCAGACGTTCAGCCGTACGTGGCAGGTCCGCCACAACTTCGATCTGCCGAGCGAGCTCCCAGACCTCGGAGCGCTCATCGACGAGCACCACCCCGACGTCGTCATCCTCGAGGTCGCACAGCGCCACCTCAACTTCCCTCCCCCGACGGAGTGAGCGTGAACGTGCTTCCCTGCCCAGACGGATCGGAGGTCTGATGCGTACGAACGGACCTGGCCGCGACGACCTTCGTCGTGCGGTCGCCTTGACCTGGACGCTCGCCATGCGCGAGGTTCGCGCGCAGTACAACAAGACGGTGCTGGGTCGAGCGTGGTCGCTGATCAGCCCGCTGGTCACGATCGCCGTCTACAGCGTCGTCTTCGGGCTGATCTTCGCGGGCGAGGCGCCGGAGGGCATCAACTCCGGCATCCAGAACTTCGCGCTCTGGATCGCGGTCGGCGTGGTGTCGTGGACCTTCATCTCCGGCGCGATCGGCGTCGGCATGAGCTCGCTGCTCTCGAACTCCGGGCTGCTCACCAAGGTCTACTTCCCGCGCGCGGTCCTCGTCGTCTCGGCGATCATCGCGACGATCGTGACGTTCCTCACGGAACTGCTGGTCGTGGTCGTGATCATGGCGTTCGTGGGCGGACCGCGCGTTCTGCTCGGCATCCCGGTCCTGCTCGTGTTCGTCCTCCTCGCGGCGATCTTCTGCACCGGCGTCGGCCTGCTGCTGTCGATCGGCGTCGTCTGGTTCCGCGACATCGAGTACCTGTGGGGCCTGTTCAGTCAGGTCTGGATGTACGCCTCGGGCGTCGTGTTCCCGATCACGCTCGTCGCGCAGGCCTCGATCCGTCTCTACGAATCCGGAGTCTCGATCAACGGCGAGCCGATCCCGTTGCTGGCCATCTTCCGGCTCAATCCGGCCGAGCAGTTCCTCGAGGCGTTCCGGGCGATCATCTACCACTTCGTGACGCCCCCGCCCGGCGTCTGGCTGTCGTGCACCCTGTGGGCGTTCGGAGCACTCGCCGTCGGCGCGCTCGTGTTCCGAGCCAAGCAGTCCCGAGTGGTCGAGGAGTTGTGATGAAAGACCTCGCAGTCCGTGTCGAGAACGTCACGAAGTCGTTCCGCGTCTACACCGACCGGAACCAGTCCCTGAAGGCCGCGCTCCTGGCGGGGCGTCGCGCGAAGTACGAGGACTTCCTCGCGCTCGACGACGTGTCGCTCGAGATTCCGCGCGGGACCACCTTCGGCCTGCTCGGCCACAACGGCTCCGGCAAGTCGACCCTGCTCAAGACCATCGCCAGAATCCTCACACCGGATGCCGGGCGCATCACGGTCGACGGGCGCCTCGCGGCCATGCTCGAGGTCGGGTCGGGGTTCCACCCGAACCTGTCGGGACGCGAGAACGTCTACCTGAACGGCACGATCCTCGGAATGTCGCGCCGCGAGATCGATGCGAAGTTCGACTCGATCGTCGACTTCTCCGGGGTCGAGCGATTCATCGACCAGCCGGTCAAGAACTACTCCAGCGGCATGTACGTGCGCCTCGGATTCGCCGTGTCCATCCACGTGGAGCCCGAGATCCTCCTGGTCGACGAGGTCCTCGCGGTCGGCGACCTGCAGTTCCAGGAGAAGTGCATGGAGAAGTTCTCGGAGTTCAAGGCTGCCGGACGCACCGTGATCGTGGTCAGCCACGCGATCGACCAGATGCGCACCTTCTGCGACCAGGCGGCGTGGCTGCGCAACGGCAAGGTCATCGACGTCGGCGACGCGATGACGATCGTGGACTCGTATGCGAACGCCGAGCACGGCGTCCGACGCGTCGAGAGCGGAGGCACCCGCTTCGGCTCCGGCGAGGCGAGGATCTCGTCGATCGAATGGCTCGTCGACGGTGCCGACACGCGAACCACGCGCACCGGCGACCACGTCACCCTGCGTCTGCACTACGAGTCGGACATCGAGATCCCGCGGCCCACGTTCGGCGCGTCGATCGACACCCGCGACGGGGTGTTCGTCTGGGGCCACCACTCCCTCGACGCGGGATACGTGGTCGAGAGCATCCGGCCCGGCGTCGGCAGCGTCGACATCGAGATCCCGGCGCTCCCCCTCCGGCCCGGCACGTTCGACGTGAGCGCGTCCCTCCAGGACCACGCGGCGACGCACGTCTACGACGCCCTCCAGAAGGCCGTCCGCGTCGACGTCCTCCACGGCACTCCGACCGAGTCCGGCGGCGTGACGACCTTCGGCAGCACCTTCACCAACGTCTCTCCCCCGCGCCCGCTCGTGTAGTCCCGGTGCGGCCGTCCGGCCTCCGGGGCGGATTGCAGCACGCCTGATCCCGCCCCGAGTCCGGGTGGCTTCCCCTGACCGGTCGCGCTCCCGGATCTGCGTCTTGCGGAACCCGCGCCTCCGGTTGCTGGCCCATCGTCGCAAACCGTCGTACGGTGAGACGAGCGCGCGGGGGCAGCGCCGGGGGGAGAGCGTCGTGATTCGACGAATGGTCACGTGGGTCGTCGCGCTCACCGTCGCCGCAGCAACGCTCACCGCGTTCGCGCCGCCGACGGAGCCGGCCGCTGCCGCCGTCGCATCCGATTTCGATCCGGGGTACATCGTCAGCGACGAGAACTTCTACAACGGCTGGGCCATGACCGCGCCCGACGTGCAGAACTTCCTCTCGTCGCGCAACTCCAGCTGCTCCTCATCATTCGCGTGCCTGTTCAACTACCGGCAGAACACGCCCTCCATGGCCGGTACCTCCTATTGCCAGCCGATGTCGGGCGTCGGCAACGAGAGCGCGGCGAGCATCATCGCCCGTGTAGGGAACGCCTGCGGAATCAGCCAGATCGCGTTGATCGTGCTCCTGCAGAAGGAGCAGAGCCTCGTCACCTCGAGTTCGCCCAGCCGCGGCGCGTTCGAGTCGGCGACGGGGTTCGGCTGCCCGGACACGGCTCCGTGCGATCCCTCGTACGGCGGCTTCTTCTACCAGGTCTACAACGCCGCCCGGATGTTCCAGGTGTATCGGGCGAATCCGCGCTCGTTCAACCACCAGCCCAACGCGTGGAACAACGTGCTGTACCACCCCAACGCCGCCTGCGGACGCGGTGCCGTCTTCATCCGGAACTCCGCCACCGCAGGCCTGTACAACTACACGCCGTACCAGCCCAACGCCGCCGCGCTCGCGAACCTCTACGGCACCGGCGACGGATGCTCCGCCTACGGCAACCGGAACTTCTGGCGCATCTGGACCGACTGGTTCGGCTCGCCGACCGCACCGATCGCCAACCTGATCCGGCAGGCCGGGACGAGCACGGTCTTCCTCGCGAGCGGCGGCCGACGCTATCCGTTCACGTCGAGCGAGATGCTCGCCCAGTACTCCTCGCTCGGCGAGGTGCGGGACGTGTCATGGGCGCAGCTCTCCGCGTACGCCGAGGGGCCGGCGGTGCAGCGCACCGTGAAGGCCACGGACGGCTCCTTGTTCTACATCGACCGGAACCGACGGTTCCGCACGAACTGCACGCAGGCGAACGACTTCGGGCAGGCCTGCGAGGGCATCCCGATGCTCTCGGGAGCCCAGTCGGCACTCCTCGCGGATGGCGGCTACCTCACCAGCCTCGTGCGCCTCGACGACGGCAGTCTCTGGCTCATGCAGGGCGGTGCGCGGCGTGAGACGCCCGACCCGTCACTGCTCGCGCCCTACGGGATCCCGTCGAATGCGGTGTCGCTGTCGAACCATTCGATCGGCGGCAACCAGATCGGCGCTCCGGTGGTGGGCGACAAGCTCTACACGGACGGCGCAGGCCGGTACCGGGTCCTCACCCCCGCCGGGTCCTTCGGTCTCCCGACCGTCGTCGGGAACACCGTCGCATCGGGCATCCGACTGCATCCGTACTCGTTCGATCGACTGCCGAGCGGCGGTTCTGCACCCCTGCGCATGGAGAGCGGCGGTCGCGCCTACGTGCTCGCGGTCAACGGCTGGCTCGAGGTGGATCCGGCGCTCTACGGCGGCACCGGGCTGTTCACCGATCTCGGCACCGGCGCGACGACCGCCATCCCCGTGCTGGCGAAGCAGTCGTCGCCGCACTTCGTACGCGAGAACTCGTCGAGCCGCACCTACCTCATCACGGGCGGCTACCGCCAACCCGTGGCCGACCAGGCGGAGATCGACTCCATCAGCGCGTCGTTCGGCGTCTCCAAGACGGTCCTGATCCTCGCGGACGGTGCCCTCACCGGCGTCCTCGAACTGACCGTCATGTCCGGTGTCACGACCGGTCGCACGCCGGATGGGGCGATGTACCTGATGGACGGCGGCAAGCACTACCGCTTCACCGGCTGCCCGCAGGCGAACGACTTCGGCCAGCTCTGCTCCGCCATCCCGTCGATCTCGTCGGCGCAGCTCGCGACGACGGCGAACGGCGGCGTCCTCACGAGCCTCGTCAGGATGTCCGACGGCAGCATCTGGTTCATGCAGTCCGGCCTGCGCCGCCAGACCCCGGATCCGACCGTCCTCAAGGCGTACGGGGTGCCCATGGGCACGACCGCACTGACCGATGCGACCGTGACCAGGGCTCGCGTCGGCGCGCCGGTGCTCGCGTCGGGCCTGTTCACCAACGGCTCGGGTGCGTTCCGCACGGCGACGCCCGGAGGGAACCACGATCTCTCGGCCGCGGCGATCGGCATGATCGGTCATACGGCGACGCGCCTCGCACCGGAGTCGTTCGCGTTGGTCGCGAGCAGCGGAGCACTCCCGTTGCGGCTGTTCTCGGACTCCCGCGCCTTCATCCTCACGAACGGCGGATGGCTCGAGGTCGCCGCCAACACCTACGGCGGAACGACCTT
>NZ_JBEPPT010000006.1:0-269396 GCF_040547485.1 Agromyces sp. PvR057 | reverse complement strand
TGCAGGGGGGACCCTGTGGGAGAGTAGGACACCGCCGGACAACCATTCCCGAAGAGCCGCCCACCACGTGGGCGGCTCTTCGCATTTAACACACCGATGATGCACCGCACCGACACGAAGGCCGCCCGATGAGGCGGCCTTTCTGCGTTCGGCGCTCAGCGGCACGCATCGCGAGCCCGCATCGGCGAGGGCGCCTCGTACGATGGCCTGATGATCACCGTCGAGGGCCCGGCCGCCAGAGTGCTCACGGCCTACACCGACCTGCTCGTCGAGCGCGGCATCCGTGGCGCGACCCTCGAGGGCGTCGCGAGCCGTGCCGGCCTCTCCAAGTCGGGAGCGCTCCACCACTTCGCGTCCGTGAGCGCGCTCCGCGGGGCCCTGCTCGTCGAGCTCCGGGCCCAGGCCAGGAGGGATGCCGAGCGCATGCGGTCCGCGCCGGAGGGCGCCGTTCGCTACTACCTCGTATCCTCGCTCGACCGGGACAGCGAGCTCGAGCGCGTCATCGAAGCGGGCTACCGCGTCGCCCAGACCGGCGACGAGTCGGCGCTCGACGTGCTCCGCGCCTGCCGAGACGATTGGCTCGAGGTGCTCACCGCGGCGACGGACGACTCCTCGCTCGCGCGGCTGGTGCTGTTCGCCGGAGATGGCATGAACCACAACGCGCTCATGAACGTCCCCGACGGCGAGACGGTGCTCACCGCCGCGCATGTCGAGGCGCTCGTCGCGACCTTCGCCGCGCTGCAGGCCTCCGGTCGGCGCTGACCTGCCGCGGCCGCTCCGGGGCCACGGCAGCAAACGGATGCAGGCCTCCAGAACCGACCGACTAGACGGTCGGTGTATCATGGGAGCACCCGCATCTGTCGGCCCGTCCCTCATGCGCGCAAACCACTCGACGGCGAGAAGGTAGTACCTGATGAACACACCGACGGCCGGCGCCGCACCCGCAACCGATCCCACGCCCACCAAGGGCCTGGCCATCGGCAAGCTCGGCCTCTTCGGCTCGACGGTCATCGGCATCGCCTCGACCGCCCCGCTCTTCTCGCTCGCGGCGACGCTCGGCTACGTCATCATCGCGGTCGGCGCGCAGGCTCCGATCGCCTTCATCCTGGCCTTCGTGCCGATGCTGTTCACGGCCTTCGCGTACCGGGAGCTCAACAACGACGTGCCCGACTGCGGCACGGTGTTCACGTGGGCCGCCAAGGCGTTCGGTCCCCGCACCGGGTGGATGGCCGGGTGGAGCATCGCCGTGGCCGGCGTGCTCGTCATGGCGAACCTCGCGGAGATCGCCTCGGTGTACCTGCTCGGCCTGATCGGCGACGGCTCGTTGGCCGACGATCGCGTCATCGTCACCGCGTTCGGATGCGTCATCATCGCGGCCATGACGTGGATCTCGCTGCGCGGCGTCGAGATCGGCGAGCGGATGCAGCAGGTGCTGCTCGCGATCCAGTACCTCGCGATGGCCGCCTTCGTCGTCGGATGCCTCATCGGCTACTTCAACGGAACCGCCCCCGACCCGACGGCGGTCTCGCTCGACTGGTTCAACCCGTTCCTCGCCGACGGCACCGGCATGGTGCAGGCGATCCTCCTCGCGCTGTTCATCTACTGGGGCTGGGACACGTGCCTCGCCCTGACCGAGGAGACGAAGGACCCGCGTCGCACGCCCGGGAGGGCTGCAACCCTCTCGACCTTCATCCTGCTCATCACCTACGTCGGCGTCACCGTGGTGGCGATGATGTACGCCGGCCTCGGCGACACCGGCACCGGGCTCGCCAACGAGGAGCACGCCGACGACGTGTTCTCCGCCCTCGCCGGCATGGCGATGGGCCCGCTCGGCTGGTTCCTCGTCATCGCCGTCGCGATCTCCGCGCTCTCGTCGTCGCAGACCACCATCCTGCCGACGGCGCGGGGAACCTTCGCCATGGGCGTGTACAAGGCACTCCCGCCGCGCTTCGCGAAGGTCCACGCCGTGTCGAAGACGCCGACCTTCTCGACGACGCTCATCGGCGTCATCGCGATCGTCTACTACGCGGGCATGAACTTCGTGTCGACGAGCGTGCTCGCCGACTCGGTGCTCTCGATCGGCCTCGCGATCGCGTTCTTCTACGGCATCGCGAGCTTCGCCTGCATCTGGTACTTCCGCCGCAACCTCTTCGACAGCTGGCGCAACGCGTTCTACCGTTTCGTCTTCCCGCTGCTCGGCGGCGTGTTCATGGTGTGGGCGTTCGTGCAGTCGGCGATCGACATGGCGAACCCCGACTACGGCTACTCGCAGCTCGCGGGCATCGGCAGCGCGTTCCTCATCGGCGTGGGCTCACTCGTGCTCGGGGTCGTGCTGATGTTCGTCTGGGCGCTCATGCCCGGCTCGCGCGACTACTTCCAGAAGCGCTCGCTCAACCGCGACACCGAGGTGCTCGCGCCGGAGTAGGCCGGTCGTCCACCGCACGCCGCCGGGGCGACAGCCGGCAGAATTCCGGAACTCCGCCCCGCCCCGCCCCGCCGGGCCCGGAGCGGCGCGAAGTGTCGCGGTGCGAAGTTCCGGAGTTGCGCTGCGCGGCGCAGGTCAGCCGCGCGCGAGCTCCTCGCGGATGCCGGCGACGAACGCGTCGATGTCGTCTTCGCTCGTGTCGAACGAGCACATCCAGCGGACCTCACCCTTGGCGGCATCCCAGTCGTAGAACTTGAACCCGCGGTCGCGCAGGCGGTCGGCGACACCCACGGGCAGCACCGCGAACACGCCGTTCGACTCGGTGGGCTGGCTGAACCCGAGGCCGGGCAGCTCGCCCGCGGCGATGCCGGCGTCGAGCGCATCGCGAAGGCGGCGCGCCATGGCGTTCGCGTGCGACGCGCTCTCGAGCCAGAGGTCGCCCTCGAGCAGGGCGATGAGCTGCGCCGAGACGAAGCGCATCTTCGAGGCGAGCTGCATGTTCAGCTTGCGCAGGTATTTCAGGCCCTCGGATGCCGAGGGGTTGAGCACCACGATCGCCTCGGCGCCGAGGGCGCCGTTCTTGGTGCCGCCGAAGCTCAGTACGTCGACGCCCGCATCGCGCGTGAAGGCGCGCAACGGCAGGCCCAGTGAGGCGGCCGCGTTCGAGAGGCGTGCGCCGTCCATGTGCAGCAGCATGCCATGCTCGTGCGCGTGATCGGCGATCGCGCGCACCTCGTCGGGCGTGTAGAGCGTGCCGAGTTCGGAGGTCTGCGTGATCGACACGACGAGCGGCTGCGCGCGGTGCTCGTCGCCCCAGCCCCACGCCTCCTCATCGATGAGCTCGGGGGTGAGCTTGCCGTCGGGCGCGACGACCGTGAGCAGCTTCATGCCGCCCACGCGCTCGGGCGCGCCGCCCTCGTCGGAGTTGATGTGCGCCGTCTTGGCCGAGATCACGGCGCCCCAGCGCGGCAGCATCGACTGCAGGCCCGTGACGTTCGCTCCGGTGCCGTTGAAGACCGGGAACGCCTCGACGCCCTCGCCGAAGTGGTGGGCGAAGACCTGCTGGAGGCGCTCGGTGTAGGCGTCTTCGCCGTAGGCGACCTGGTGTCCGCCGTTGGCTGCCGCGATCGCGGCGAGCACCTCGGGGTGCACGCCGGAGTAGTTGTCGGAGGCGAAACCTCGAATGGTGGTGTCGTGGAGGGGGGAGCGCTCGTGGGTCACCGAACCATCCTGCCACCCGCGGCCTGAACGCATCGTGACGGTCGGCGCACGGAACCCGCGTCGTCGCCACGGCGCACGCACGGATGCCGCGACGCACGCTGCCGGTGGACATGCGGATGCCCGGGGCGCCGGCCCCGGGGCATCCGCCGGTCTGCTCGCGGCTCAGCCGAGGAGCGTGAAGACGACCGTGGAGGTGTTGCCGGCGACGTCGTGCACGACCAGCGTGTTCTGGCCCGCGACCGCGCCGAAGGTGCCCGGCTTCACGAAGTTCAGGTCGGACCACGCGTTGTTCGTCAGGTCCTTGACCACCCCGTTGAGCACGACCCGATCGACCTTGCCCGCATCGAACAGCTTGAAGCTGACCCTCTCGTACGTGCCGTCGGCACCGGCCGTCTCGCCAGCTCCGGTCTTGACCGTCGCGGTCGGCGCCGTCGCGTCGATCGTGAAGGAGGCCGTGCCGGTCTTGGCGATGTTGCCGGCGAGGTCCTCGGCGTTGGACTTCACCGTGTACGCGCCGTCGGGCAGCGTCACCGTCGCGCGGTGGGTGCCGGACGTCGCGCCGCCGATCGGGGTCTGGGTGCTCTTGACGAGGGTTCCGTCACGGTAGACGTTCGCCACGATGCGCTTGAGGCCTCGGTCGTCGGTCGCGTCGACCTGCACCTCGAGGGCACGGAACGGTCCGGTCGCGGTCGGCGTCACGAGCGCCGCGACCGGCTTCGTCGTGTCGGGCGCCTCGGGCGCGGCATCCTGCTCGAGGAAGACACGGTCGACGCTCCAGAAGGCGCTGTTCGTGCCCGTGTAGTGGAAGCGGAACTGCGCGGTGCGGGCGCCGGCCGGCACGTCGAAGGCGAGTCGCTCGTTCGTGTTGGTGTTGGCCGAGTACGCCTTCAGGGACTGCGGCGCACCGCCGTCGAAGCTCACCGAGACCTCCGCGGACTGCGGGCCGTCGATGAAGTAGTTGGTGGCGTAGGCGAGGGTCGCGGTCGCGGCGCCCGTCAGCGGGTACGCCGGGCTCACGAGGGTCGAGTCGAACTGGCCCGCGGCGTGCGACTTGTCGTCCCACTCGTCGGAGTCGGCCACGGCGAACACGTCGCGGCTGCGCACGCTCGTCTCGCGACGCTGGCCGAGCTCCACGTTGGTCCAGAACTCATCGGTCGCGAACGACCAGCCCGCCCACTCGGCGACGCCGCCGGTGGGCATCTTGGAGTTGTCGATGCTCCAGCCCTCTGGCGTGGTGTGCGTCCAGCCGAGCACGCCGGCGGCCGGCCGGGTCTCGTCGACCTTGCCCTGCAGCGCGGGGCGGAGGGCGTCGAAGTCGTCGGCCTGCAGCTCGCCGATCGCGGTGCCGTCGAGGTTCCACGCGGGGTCCGTTGCGATGCCGTCGGCCGCGAGCACGGTCGGCGCGATGTCGACGACCTTCACGTCGTTGCGGATCGAGCCCGCCGCGATGCCCGGGCCGGCAGCGATCACGAACGTCTTGCGCTCAGCGGGGCTGCTGCCGCCGTGTCCGCCGGTCGGCGTGTGACCGTGGTCGGCGGTGACGATGACGGTCCAGTCCTCGTCGGCGCGGGTCGCACGGGATTCGATGGCCGCGAGGATCTCGCCGAGTTGCGCGTCGGCGCGCTTCAGCGCAGCGCCGTAGGCCGCGCCGTTCGTGCCGACCGAGTGCCCGGCGCCGTCGACTTCGTCGAGGTGCACGAACACGTCGTCGGGATCGCCGGTGCTGAGCGCGGCCACCGCCTTCGCCGTGGTGCCCGCGTCGTCGCCGCCGGCGATGCGCTGGTCGACCGCAGGACCGAAGACGGTCTGGGGGATCGGCGTCCAGGTGCCGACGACGAGCGTCGCGCGGTCCGGAGCGGCGGCTTCGACGCGCGTGAGGTAGTCGGGGAACTGCGCGGAGTTCGGGTTGGTGAAGCTGTTGTCCACCACCCGGTGCTTGTCGGGCCAGACGCCCGTCGCGATGCTCGACCAGCCGGCTCCCGAGACGGTGCCCGCCATGGGCTGCGCGTAGAGGTTGCTCGCCGCGGTCAGGCCCGCGGCGCGGAGCGCGTCGAGGTTCGGCATGTCGGCCGGCGCGAGGAAGTCGAAGCTCGCGCCGTCGATGCCGACGACGAGCGTCTTCGCGGTCTTGGACCCGGCGGTGGGCGCCTCAGCGGGAGCGGCTGACGCGGCCTGCGCGCAGATGGGTGCCGCGACGAGGGCGGCGGCGAGGAACGAGGTCGAGACGGCGCGGATCGCGCGGTTCGGCGAGGGCATGAGGGTGGACCTTCCGATGAGGGAGTCGCGGCGACGGATGCCGCCCGCACCCCAGTCTTCGGAGATCGAGGCCGTCGGAGGAGGGGATCCGGGAGTTGTCGAGACATGTTCGTCGCGGGTTCACGCGTCATCGTCTCGACTCGCCCGGATGGCGGTGAAACCGAGGTGAACAACCTCTCTGAAAGCGGCCGTGGTGTCGAGACAACCTCAGGGGGTCGAGTCGTCCTGCGGGACTCGAGACGGCGTGCCGCCACGCGACCGGCCCGGCGGACGCACGGATGCCGCAGGCCCCCGCCCGCGGCATCCGCTCGCCCTGGCCGCGCCGTGCCGGCTCAGCCGCGCAGGGCGTCGCCGAGCTTCACCCGAGTGCCGGTCTTCAGCAGCGAATTGCGGTACATGCGCTCGCCGACGAGCACGGCGGCGGCCGCCGTCGCCAGCAGGATCGCGAGCGAGATGAACGGCTCCCACCATTCGGCCGTGCCGAGGAACACGCGCATCGGCATGCCGACGGGCGCCGAGAACGGGATGTAGCTCATGATCGCGAGCACGGTCGGGTTGTTGTTGAACACGATGATGAGGATGTACGGGATCATCACGAGCATCGTCACCGGCGTCGTGACGGAACCGACGTCCTCAGCACGCGACACGAGCGCCGACGTCGCCGCGAAGAGCGCCGCGAGCATCACGAAGCCGACCGCGAAGAACACCACGAACCAGATGACCGAAGGGCCGACGCCGCCGAGCAGCACCCGCTGGCCGGTGAGCATGAGCCCGAGCAGCGCGAGCACCGCGATCGCGAGGATCTGGCCGAACGCGAGCACGCTGTTGCCGATGACCTTTCCGGTCAGCAGCGCGCGTGCCGAGACCGTGGAGAGGAGGATCTCGACGACGCGGGTCTGCTTCTCCTCCACGACGGACTGCGAGATCGTCGAGCCGAACGTGATCGCCGACATGAAGAACACGATGCCGAAGCCGAAGGCGACGAAGTACGCGAGGGTCGGATCGACGGCGGCCGGGTCGAGCAGCTCGACCGTCGGATAGACGGCGAGGGCCTGCACGACGTCGGACGGCGCCTGGTCGAGGCCGATGACGACCACGCCCAGGGGGTCGGATGCCGCGGGCGCGACGATCGCGTCGACCTCGCCGTCGCGCAGCAGCTGCTCGCCGGCGGCCTGGTCGTCGACCGGGACCGCCTCGAGGGCGTCGTTGCCGTCGACCGCGGAGGACGCGGCGCCGACCACGGCGACCTTCGCGGCCTCGGACTGCCCGCCGAGGAGCGAGCCGAGCACGACCGAGGCGAGCACGGCGAGCATGAGCACGCCCGTCGAGATGAGGAACGCCTTGCTGCGCAGGCGCATCGTGATCTCACGGCCCGCGATGAGGCCGACGCTGTCGACGAAGCGCGGCGCCGCCGGTCGGGCGGTGGCGGTGCGGGGGGCGGGGCGGGTGCCGGTGCTCTGCGTGCTCATTGCACGACCTCCTTGAAGATCTGGGCGAGCGAGGTGCGCTCGCGCGCGAAGCTGATGAGGCCGCCGCGGGTGACGGCCTGTGCGAGGGCGGCCTCGCGCGCGGCATCCGACTCGGCCTCGAAGACGGCCCAGCCGCCGTCGAACTCGACGACGCGGATGCCGGGCTGCTGCCGCAGCCAGCCGGCGTCGCCGTTCGCGAGCAGCTCCCAGCGGTCGGTGCCGTGCTCGGCGCGCAACGTCTCGCCCGTGCCCGAGGCGACGATGCGTCCGCCCGAGATGATCACGAGGTCGTCGCAGAGGCGCTCGACGATGTCGAGCTGGTGCGACGAGAACAGCACGGGGGTGCCCGTCGCCGCGGAATCCGCGAGGACGCCCTGCACGGTCTCGACCGCCATCGGGTCGAGCCCCGAGAACGGCTCGTCGAGCACGAGCAGCTCGGGCTGGTGCACCAGGGCGGCGGCGATCTGCGCTCGCTGCTGGTTGCCGAGCGAGAGCGACTCGATGGTGTCGTCGACGCGCTCGCCGAGGCCGAGCCGCTCGAGCAGGTCGAGGGCGTTGCGCCGTGCGGCCTCGGCCGACCAGCCGTGCAGGCGTGCGAGGTAGACCGTCTGCTCGAGCACCTTCATCTTGGGGTACAGGCCTCGCTCCTCCGGCATGTAGCCGAAGCGGCGACGGTCATTCGCCCCGAGCCTGGTGCCGTCGATGGTGACCGTGCCCCCGTCGGAGGCGAGCACGCCGAGGATGATGCGCATGGTCGTGGTCTTGCCGGCGCCGTTGCCGCCGACGAATCCGGTGAGGCGTCCGTCGCCGACGGCGAAGCTGACGTGGTCGAGGGCGAGGCGCTCGCCGTAGCGCTTGGTGACGTCGTGGAGTTCGAGCATGCCCTCACGGTACGGAGGTCGCCTGGCCGCGGCATCCCCCGTGCGGATGGTCGTGCGCGGGGTCCTCGGCTCCCAGGTCCTCCGCACGGCGGAGGGGTTCCGGATGTCGCAGGTGCTGGCTACCCTCGCAGGGTGGGCGATCCGGAGCAGGTCGAGTCGCAGGCGACGACGAACGGTGAGGCGGGGGTGGCGCCGCCGCCCAACGGCATGCGCACGTTCATGCAGGTGCTCGTGAACACCGCGATCGCGAACGTCACCACGAGCTTCCTCTGGTTCGCGCTCACGTTCTGGGTGTACCTCGAGACGCGGTCGGTGCTCGCGACCGGCATCATCGGCGGCGCGTACATGCTGCTCATCGCCTTCTTCGCGATGCTGTTCGGCTCGATCGTCGACCGGCACCGCAAGCTGCAGGTGATGATCTTCTCGAGCCTGGTCACGCTCGGGGCGTTCGTCATCGCCGGCGTGCTCTACCTGCTCCAGCCCGAGTCCGCGCTCGTCGACCTCGGCGGGCCGTGGTTCTGGGCGTTCTCGGGCGTGATCCTCTTCGGCTCCGTCATCGAGCACATGCGCAACATCGCACTCTCGACCACGGTCACGCTGCTCGTGCCGGTCGACCGGCACGCGAACGCCAACGGCCTCGTCGGCACCGTGCAGGGCCTCGCGTTCATCGTGACGAGCGTGTTCAGCGGTCTCGCCATCGGGCTGCTCGGCATGGGGTGGACCCTCGTCATCGCGATCGCCCTGACGCTCGTCGCGCTCGTGCACCTGATGTTCCTCACGGTGCCCGAGGAGCGCCCGGAGCCCGCCGAGGGCGAACGTGCCTCCGCCATCGACATCAAGGGCAGCATCGCGGCCATCCGGTTGGCGCCGGGCCTGTTCGCCCTCATCATCTTCTCGACCTTCAACAACCTCATCGGCGGCGTCTACATGGCGCTCATGGACCCGTACGGCCTCACCCTGTTCCCCGTCGAGGTGTGGGGCATCGTGCTCGGCGTCACGGCGACCGGCTTCGTCATCGGCGGGTTGGCGATCGCGAGGTTCGGCCTCGGCAGGAATCCCATCCGCACGATGCTGCTCGTCGTCGTGGCGATGGGCGTGCTCGGTGCGCTCTTCACCATTCGCGAGTGGTGGTGGCTCTACGGCCTCGGCATCTGGGTCTACATGGCGCTCATCCCCGCGGTCGAGGCGGCCGAGCAGACCGTCATCCAGAAGGTCGTCACGTTCCGGCGCCAGGGTCGCGTGTTCGGCTTCGCGGCGGCGGTCGAGTCGGCCGCGGCCCCGATCACGGCGTTCCTCATCGCCCCGATCGCCGAGTTCGTGATCATCCCCTACATGGAGACCGATGCCGGGCGGCAGGCGTGGGGCTGGCTGCTCGGCGAGGGCGAGGCCAGGGGCATCGCGTTCGTGTTCCTCGTCGCTGGGCTCGCCATGGTCGTGCTCGCGCTCGCCGCCTTCACGACGCGGTCGTACCGGCTGCTCTCGGCGGAGTACCAGTCGGGCGCAGAGGCGCCGTCGCCGGAGGCGCGGGCCGATGACGCGGGCGACACCCACGAGGCGGACGACGTCGCGCGGCCCGAGGCGCAGACCGGCACGTTCGGTCGGGGTTCGCCGGCCGCATCCGGTGCCACGCCCGCCGAGCCGATCGCCGACCCGACCACCGACCCGCTCAGCGCACGACGTAGCGAAGGCTGACGACGCCGCCCGGCCGCGCCTCGACGTGGGCGAGCTCCAGCGCGCGGTCGGCGACCGCGGGTGGGGTGAACGATCGACCCTCACCCAGCAGCACCGGCACGACGCGCAGGTGCAGCTCGTCGACGAGCCCGGCGGCGAGCAGCGCGTCGGTGAGCACGAGGCTTCCCCAGACGATGACGGTGGCGAATCGCTCCTTCACCGCCGAGGCGGACGCGAGTGCGTCGCCGCGCAGCACCTCGATCTCGCCGTCGCCCCATGGTGCCGCCGTCAGCGTGTTCGACACCACGAACTTCGGCAGCCGCTCGATGAGCTCGGCGACCTGCTCGACCGCGGGGTCGACGCCCGGCCAGTAGTCGGCGAACATGCGATAGGTCGTCGCGCCGAACAGGATCGCGTCGGCCTGTGCGACGTAGGCGAGCTGCTCGGCGTCGTTGAGGTCGACCTCGCCGTCGGCGCCGGGTCGAACGAGTGCCTCGAAGAAGTCGATGCCGCCGTCGGGGTCGGCGGCGTACCCGTCGGCGGTGACGACCTGTTCGACGAGGAGGCGGCCCATCAGTCGCCACCGGGGCCGTCGAGGTGCTCGACCAGGAGATCGAACGCGGAGTCCCAGCCGTCGTAGACGTTCTCGTCGCCCGGTGCGCCGTCGATGCCGAGCACGTGGAAGGTCATGCGCGTCTGCTCGCCGCGCTCGCCGTGCTCGGCGAGCGCGATCGTGAGCACGGGCGCGAGCTCATCGGGGTCGCCGGGCGAGCCCCACGTCATGACGATCCGCTCTGGCGGCGTGATCTCGCGGTAGACGCCGGCCGTCGGGTACTCGGTGCCGTCGGGCGCGATCATCGTGTAGCGGTACCGGCAACCTGGGCGCACGTCGAGGTCGACGCTCTCGCGCGGCGTGACGATGCCGCGGGGGTGCCACCAGATGGCCGCCTCGTCGGGGTCGGTCCAGGCTCGCCAGACGAGGTCGCGGGGGGCGTCGAAGACGCGCGTGATCGTGAACTGCTTCGTTGCGGAGGCGGTCTGCTCAGGCATCCGTCTGTCCTTTCAGCTCGCGGAGTCGCTCGTCGAGCAGGTCGAAGCGCGCGTTCCATTCGCCCCGATGGCGTTCGACCCAGGCGGAGGCCTCGTCGAGCGGCTCGGTGCGGAGGGTGCAGGTGCGCCATTGGGCCGTGGCCGTGCGTTCGATGAGCCCCGCCCGCTCGAGCACCTTCAGGTGCTGCGAGATCGCCGGGCGACTCATCGCGAAGGGCTCCGCCAGTTCGCCGACGGTCGTCGGTCCGCCGCGGAGTCGCGAGAGGATCTCGCGACGCGTCGGATCGGCGAGCGCCTGGAACACGAGGCTGAGCTCGTCGGGCCCCTCCTTCATATAAGCAACTCCTTAATTAATGATTTGCTTACGTTACGTCGAGCCGAAGGGCGCGTCAAGGCCCAGCCGAGGGTTCCGGACCCGAAATCGAGCGTGGCGTCGGCTACGACGACGGACTGACGACGCCGTGCTCGTACGCGTAGACGACGGCGTGCACCCGGTCGCGCAGCGAGAGCTTCATGAGCACCTTCGACACGTGCGTCTTCACCGTGGCCTCGCCGACCCAGAGCCGTTCGGCGATCTCGGCGTTCGAGAGGCCCGCCGCGAGGTGCTCGAGGACCTCGCGCTCGCGGTCGGTGAGCGCATCGAGCTCGGGCGCGGGCTTCGGCTCACGTTCGGCGGGCATCGCGAGTCCGGCCGGCTCCGTGGGTGCGCGGCTCGCGACCGCCTCGATCACCCGGCGAGTCACGTCGGGCGAGAGCAGCGCGTCGCCGCGGGCGACGACCTGCACGGCCTCGATGAGCTGCTCGGGGCTCGAGTTCTTCAGCAGGAATCCGCTCGCGCCGGCCTCGAGCGCCTCGAACAGGTAGTCCTCCCGGTTGAAGGTCGTGAGCACGAGCACGGCGGTGGCGGATGTCGCGTCGGCCGTGATGCGCCTCGTGGCCTCGAGCCCGTCCATGCCGGGCATCTGCACGTCCATGCAGACGACGTCGGGCGCGAGGGCCGCGACCTGGGCGATGGCCGCAGCACCGTCGGATGCCTCGCCGACGACCTCGATGCCGTCCTCGGAGTCGAGGATCGTGCGGAAGCCCGCTCGCACGAGGCTCTGGTCGTCGACGACGAGCACGCGGATGCTCACGAGCGCACCTCCTCGCGGCGCAGCGGGAACCTCGCGCGCACGAGGTAGCCGCCACGGGCGCGCGGGCCGGTCTCGAGCGTGCCGCCCGCGGCGGCGACGCGTTCGCGCATGCCGAGCAGTCCGAGGCCCCCGCCGGTGGGGTCTGCCCGGTCGGTCCGGTCGACCGTGCGTGCGGGGGTCGTCGACCGCGTCGCGGTGCCCGTGTCGGTCACCTCGAGCTCGACGGCGTCGTCGTCCCAGCGCACGCGCACCTCGGCCGTCGCCGACGAGCCGGCGTGCTTGCGCACGTTCGTGAGGGCCTCCTGCGCGATGCGGTACGCGCTGAGGTCGACGACCGCCGACACCGCGCGGGGTTCGCCGACGATCGCGAGGGTCACGGGCAGCCCGCTCGTCGCACTCTCGGCCACGAGGTCGTCGATGCGGTCGATGCAGCGGGTCGAGGTGCTGGCGGTCGCCGGGCCGTCGCCGACGGCGCGTCCGGTCGCGAGGTCGATCGAGCCCGTGTCTGCGTCGCCGCGCAGCGTTCCGAGCAGGCCGTGCAGCTCGTCGACGGCGTCGCGCGCGCTCGACTCGATCGACGAGAGCGCGGCGGCCGCGGCATCCGGATCCT
The DNA here is from genome assembly GCF_040547485.1 of Agromyces sp. PvR057. NCBI lineage: Bacteria > Bacillati > Actinomycetota > Actinomycetes > Micrococcales > Microbacteriaceae > Agromyces > Agromyces sp. PvR057. Next base: position 256,680 of record NZ_JBEPPT010000006.1, on the reverse strand, counting down.
TCGCGAGCACGCGACGGGCGGCCCCGGCCTGCACGCCGATGACGGACACGTGGTGCGCGACGACGTCGTGCAGCTCGCGCGCGATGCGCAGCCGCTCGAGGGCCACCGCCTGCACGCGGGTGCGCTCACGTTCGGCGGCCAGCTCGGCCGTGCGCTGCTCGAGCTCGGCCCTCGCCCGCGCCGAGCGGTAGGCGGCATCGCCGAAGTACCATGCGCCGCCGAAGTACAGGAGGTTGGTGAGCACGTTGATGAGCCCGTAGGCCACATACGGGGAGAGGAGGCCCTCGCGGCCGAGGTCGGGCAGGTAGTCCTGCATGGCGGAGTAGGTGATGAGCCCCCAGAACAGCCAGGCGAACATGCTCACGACGATCACCGTGCGCACGATGTTGGCCCGGCTGCGACTGCGTGACCAGGCGCCGACGGAGTAGATCGCGATGAAGAGCGCGATGTTCGAGAAGAGCAGCTCCATCGTCTCGGTCATGGCGCCGACGATGAAGGTGGCGGATGCCGCGATCGCCACCGCCTCGGGCCAACGACGCCGCACGGCCAGAGGCGCGGTCATGCCGAGCACCCAGAGCGCCGAGCCCCACCACGGGGCATCGTCGCCGATGCCCGCTCTGCGGTAGAGCACCACGCTGCCGGCGGACGCGACCGCGAGGACGGCGGCGAGCACCAGGTCGTTGCGGAACGCACGACGGCCCGGGTGCGGCCGGATCCACTCGACGCCGTCGACGACGGGTGGTGCGAGGGTGGCGCTCATCCCCCCACGCTACCGAGCGTGCGGCGTCGCCGGATCCGTCGCGCGGTGGACTTCTCGGTGCTGCTGGCGGATGTCTCGACCAGGCGCCGCCGGGATTAGGCTCGCTCGCATGGATCACGCCGTCCCCGTCGAAGCCGCCGTCGTCGCCGAACTGCGGGCGGTGCTCCGCCCCGACCAGGTGCTGACGGATGCCGCGGCGCTCGCCGAGTACGCGCACGACGACGCGGAGTGGGCGCCGTTCGAGACCCCGCTCGCCGTGGTGCTCGCCGAGCACGAGCGCGACGTGGTCGCCGTGGTGCGGCTCGCCGCGGCATCCGGAGTCCGCGTGGTTCCCCGTGGTGCGGGCACCGGACTCTCGGGCGGAGCCAACGCCGTGGCCGACGGCATCGTGCTCTCACTGGAGCGCATGACGCGCATCGTCGAGATCGACGCGGCTGAGCGGTTCGCGGTCGCCGAGGCCGGCGTCATCAACGACACCCTGCGCCAGGCGGTGGCCGAGCAGGGGCTCTGGTACCCGCCGGATCCCGCGAGCTACCGCATCTCGACGATCGGCGGCAACGCGGCCACCAACGCGGGCGGCATCTGCTGCGTGAAGTACGGCGTGACCCGCGACTACGTGCTCGGGCTCCGGGTGGTGCTCGCGGACGGTGAGATCGTCGACCTCGGCCGCCGCACCGCGAAGGGCGTCACCGGCTACGACCTCACCGCGCTCATGGTCGGGTCGGAGGGCACGCTCGGCATCATCACGCAGGTCACGGTGAAGCTGCTGCCGCTCGCGGGCCGCGAGGAGCGGGCCGTGGTGGGCGCCTTCGGGTCGCTCGTCGCCGCCGGCGACGCGGTCGCGGCGATCAGCGCGTCGGGCATCGTGCCGTCCGCCCTCGAGATCCTCGACCGCACCTGCATCGAGGCGGTCGACGCGTGGCAGTCGCTCGGGCTCCCGCACGGCGTGGACACCCTGCTGCTCGCCAAGGTCGACGAGGTCGGTGCGCTCGGCGAGCGGCACGCGGCATCCGTCGCCGAGCTCATGACCGGCGCAGGCGCGCTCTCGGTCGAGCAGGCCGTCGACGCCGACGAGATCGACCGGCTCTTCGTCGCGCGTCGGCTCGCGTACCCCGCGCTCGAGCGCCTCGGACCGGTGCTCACCGAGGACGTCTGCGTGCCGCGCGCAGCCGTGCCCGAGATGCTCGCGCGCATCCAGTCCGCTGCGGCCGAGTACGACGTCGTGATCGCCAACATCGCGCATGCCGGCGACGGCAACCTGCACCCGCTCATCATCGCGCCCGAGGGCGACGACGAGGCGAAGGCCGGGGCGAAGCTCGCGTTCGATCGCATCGTCGACGAGTGCCGCGCGCTCGGCGGCACGGTGACGGGCGAGCACGGCGTCGGCCTGCTGAAGCTGCCGGGTGCGCGCGCCGAACTCGGCGACCGCGTGCTCGCGATGCACGCGTCGATCAAGCAGGCCCTCGACCCGAGGGGCACGCTGAACCCGGGCAAGGCGTTCCCCGCCTAGCGCCGCAGCGGATGCGGCCCTGTTGCCGGACGCACCGCCGGGTCTAGGGTCGGGCGCATGGAAGAGTCGCCGCCCCGCGAGTCGTGGTTCGCGTCGCGGTGGCGTGGCGTTCGCCGCGTGTTCCGGCGCGAGACGCTGGGCAAGGACGTGCTCGCCGGCACCGTCCTCGGCATCGAGAGCGTTCCCGACGGGCTCGCGATCGGGCTGCTCGCCGGGGTCAACCCGGTGGCCGGCATCTACGCCTTCCTGTTCGGCATGGCGGGCGCCGCCCTGGCGACGAGCAGCACGTTCATGGCGGTGCAGGCCACGAGCGCGATGGCGCTCATCGTCTCGGACACGGACCTGTCGACCCGGCCCGATCCGGATCGGGCGCTGTACACGCTCGCCGTGCTCTCCGGCGTCATCATGATCGTCGCGGGTGCACTCGGCGTCGGCCGGATGCTGCGCTTCGTCCCGACCGCCGTGATGGTGGGCTTCGTGACGGCCGTCGGCGTCAACATCGTGCTCGGCCAGCTCGCGAACCTGACCGGGTTCACCGGAAGCGGGGCGAACCGGCTGTTCAAGGCGATCGACACGTTCGCCAACGTCGGGTCGTTCGACCTGCCGACCGTCGTCGTCGGCCTCGTCACCATCGCGCTCATCGTGGTGCTCACGCGGACCCCGCTGCGCTCGCTCGGACTCGTCGTCGCGATCGCGGCGGGCTCCGGGCTCGCCGCGCTCTTCACCCACGTGTTCGGCTGGGAGGTGCTGCTCGTCGGCGATGTCGCCGACGTGCCGAGCGGGCTGCCCGCGCCGGTGCTCCCGAGCCTCGACGACCTGGGATACCTCGCGCTGCCCGCGCTCTCGCTCGCGTTCGTCGGCCTCGTGCAGGGCGCCGGGGTCGCGGCCGGCGTGCCGAATGCCGACGGCAGGCCGGCCGATGCGAATCGGAACTTCATCGGGCAGGGGGTCGGCAGCATCGTCGCCGGTGTCTTCCGGGGCATGCCGGTCGGCGGATCGATGTCGGCCTCGGCGCTGATCGTCGCCGCGGGCGCGCGCACCCGCCTCGCGCTGTTCATCGCGGCGATCGTCATGGCGCTGCTGATCCTCGTCGCGTCCGGCGTGGTCTCGCTCGTCGCGATGCCCGCGCTCGCGGGGCTCCTCATCGTCGTCGGCGTGCAGGCGATCAAGCCCCCGCGGATCCAGTCCGTCGCGAAGACGGGGCCGCTGCAGACCACCGTGATGGGCGTCACGTTCGCCCTCACCCTGCTCATCCCGCTGCAGTTCGCGGTGCTCGTGGGCGTCGGCCTCGCCGTCGTCCTGTTCGTCGCGCAGCAGTCGAACCGGATCCGGGTGCGCCGCCTCGAGTTCCACGGGGAACGGCGCCTGCGCGAGGTCGATCCGATGGCGGCCGTGCCGCCGCACGAGGTCGTCGTGCTGCAGCCCTACGGCAACCTCTCGTATGCGACGGCTCCGGTCTTCGAGGCGCTGCTGCCAGCCGTCGACGACGATACGCGCGGGTCGGTCGTCATCGTGCGCCTCCGCGGGATCGACGACCTCGGCCTGTCCTCCGTCGCGGTGCTCGAGCGCTACCTCGACGACCTCGAACGGCACGGCTCGACGCTGTGGCTCGTGGTCGCCGGCGAGCGCCTCGCCGACCAGCTGGCCGCCGGCGGGCTGCTCGAACGCCTCGGCCCCGACCGCGTGTACGAGAGCTCGGAGTGGATCGGCGAGGCGGTGCGCCGCGCGCACCGCGACGCCCTGGAGTGGGTGGCCGCCCGGCGGTGAGGCCGATCGGTGCGGCGCTCAGCGGGCGAGGAACGCCAGGAGCTCGTCGTTGAAGCGGGCCGGCTGCTCGATGTTCGCCGCGTGCCCGTCGTGCTCGATCACGGTCGAGGAGGCGAGCGGGTTGAGGTCGGCGGATGCCGCGGCGTGCGCGGCCGGCCAGAACTCGCTCTCGGCGCCGGCGATGAAGAACGCGGGCACGCCGGCCGCCGAGATCACGGGCCGCCAGTCGCGCTTCGCGTGGTCGCCCAGCAGGGCGAGTTCGGCCGCGGTGAACGTCGGCTTGCCGCCCTTCGGGAGGTCTATCACCCGCAGCACGCGCGCGATGCGCACGAGCCCCTTCGTCTTCAGCGGGTACCGGCCGGGATCGGGGATTCCGGTCGCGAACAGGGTTTCGGCGTTGCCCGCGTCGTAGTCGTAGAAGCCGTGCGCCCAGTCGTCGGAGTTCAGCATCTTCGGCGTCTGGTCGACGATCACGACGTCGCGGATGCCGCGCGGGCCGGTCGACGCGCTCGACGAGCCGGCCGCGCCGTCCGAGCCGGCCGCGCCGTCCGAGCCGGCCGCGCCGTCCGAGCCGGCCGCGCCGGTCGACCCGCTCGACGCGAGCAGCGCCCAGATCGCGTTGCCGCCCATCGACTGCCCGACGAGCGTCGCGTCGGCGAGGCCGAGCTGCTCGACGAGTTCGCCGATGTCGGCGCCGTGCCGATCCATCGTGTGTCCGCCCTCGGGACCCGTCTCGGAGAGGCCGTGGCCGCGCCGGTCGAACGCGATGACGCGGTAGCCCGCTCGGGTGAGCGGCTTCACCTGGTAGTGCCAGCCCGTCGCGGAGGCCTTGAACCCTGCGATGAGCACGACGGGCCGGCCCGCCGGGTCACCCGATTCGACGTAGTGCAGGCGGATGCCGTCGGAGCTCGTGATGGTCGGCATCGTCGTCTCGTTCCTCGAACGTCGGCCGGGGCATCCGGCGCGTGGATCAGGCGGTGGGGGCTGCAGCATGCTACTCCGCGGCATCCGGATGCCCGAATCGCGCTCGGTCTCGGGTCGAGGGCGGGCTGCGCCGGCTGCGCGGGCTGCGCCGGCTGCCGGTGGCGGCGAGCGCGCAGGAGGCGGAGGATGGGCAGGTGAGCCGGATCGCGCCATGAGCTCGCCGACGGCAGCGACGCCGTCGGTCCCGACCTCCACGCCGGGCCGCGTGCAGGCCGTCTACTTCACCCTGCTCATCGGCAACACGCTCGCGGCATCCTTCATCTGGGGCATCAACACGCTGTTCCTGCTCGATGCCGGGTTGACGAACCTCGAGGCGTTCGCCGCGAACTCGTTCTTCTCGATCGGCATGGTCGTGTTCGAGGTGCCGACGGGCGTGATCGCCGACACGCTCGGCCGGCGGGTGTCGTACCTGCTCGGCACGGTGACCCTGGCCGTCACGACGGCGCTCTACTACCTCCTGTGGGTGTGGCACTCGCCGTTCTGGGCCTGGGCGCTCGTCTCGGTGCTCCTCGGGCTCGGGTTCACCTTCTTCTCCGGCGCGGTCGAGGCGTGGCTCGTCGACGCGCTGACGGCGACCGGGTACACGGGCAGCCTCGAGCGGGTGTTCGGTCGTGGCATCTCGGTCGCGGGCGTCGCGATGCTCGGCGGGTCGACACTCGGCGGCGTGGTCGCGCAGGCGACGGACCTCGGCGTCCCGTTCCTCATGCGGGCGGGCGTGCTGATCGTCATGTTCGTGGTCGCGGCGCTCCTGATGCGCGACCTGGGCTTCACACCGGTGGACCGAGGGCACCCGATCACGGCGACGAAGCACGTGCTCGTGGCATCCGTGAAGTACGGCCTCGGGCGACCCGGCGTGCGATACCTGATGCTGGCGTCGGCGTTCACGAGCGGCGTCGGTTTCTACGTCTTCTACGCGCTGCAGCCGTACCTGCTCGAGCTCTGGGGCGACGAGGGCGCGTACTCGATCGCGGGCCTCGCGGCCGGCATCGTCGCCGGGTCGCAGATCATCGGCGGCCTCGTCGCACCGTGGTTGCGTCGACGGTTCCGCAGGCGCACCACGTCGGTCATGCTCGCGGTCGGCGTGAGCGCCGGGATCCTCGTGGTGCTCGGCATGAACCGGAACTTCTGGGTCGCGCTCGGGCTGCTCGTGCTGTGGGCGCTCATCGATGCGGCCGCTGGACCCGTGCGCCAGGCGTACATCAACGACATGATCCCGTCGGCCCAGCGCGCGACCGTGCTCTCGTTCGACTCGCTCGTCGGCAGTACGGGTGCGGCCGTGATCCAGCCCGTGCTCGGGCGGTCGGCGGATGTCTGGGGCTACCCGTTCTCGCTCGCGCTCAGCGGTGCCGTGCAGGCCATCGCCGTGCCGTTCGTCTGGCTCAGCCGGCGCAGCGGCGAGGCGGCGGATGTCGCGATGAGCATGGACGAGGCCGGCGAGGCGCAGCCGCCCGCTGAGTAGCGCATCAGCGTGCGGCGGACCGGTCCTTGTCGAAGCGCGGCGTGATGAACTTCGCGGCGACCCAGCCGAGGATCGCGGTGATGACCCAGACGATGACCGTCGCGATGATCCAGCCGCCGACGCCGTCGAAGCTGACGCCGCCGAACAGCGAGGCGATCCACAGCGCGAGGAACGTGGAGATCAGGCCCGCGATGCCCGCGATGGTGGGCGCGGCGCGGTGGAAGAGGCTGCGCACGAGCCATTCGACGAGCGCCTGCACCACGGCGAACACGAGGATCGCGACGATGAAGCCGCCGGGATGCACGTGGAAGCCGGGCACGAGCAGCGAGGTGATCAGCAGCGCGATCGCCGCCGTCGCGAGGAAGATCGCCAGGTTGAGGAGGTTGCGCACCATGCCGCGAGCGTAGCGTTCGCAGCGATCTCCGCGCGGGATGACATGCCCTGAGCGTGCGCTGGGAACGGTGTGCCCCGAATGGGGGGTGTTGGTAGGATCGAACGATGTCACTGCGCCGTGGGATCGTTCGGCATCGCCGAGCGCACGCCACCCGCACCCCGAGCGGTACGGGCCCTGATCGAGCCCGAAACTCGGCCCCACGCGGCCTCAGCCGCAGGGTCATCGGGTTCGGCGCGGCCGGTGTGCTGGCGCTCTGCGCGCTCGGCGCGACCGCCGGAGTGCACGCGGCAGGCGGCGACGACGCGTCGCCCGCGGTGATCCTCGCCAAGGTGCTCGGCACCGATCGCGCGGCCGACGGCGACGTCGGCACCGACGCGTCCGGCGTTCGCCCGGTCGGCGGTGCGACCGACGCCGACGAACCGGGCGACGCGCCCTCCGACCAGGCCCCGCCGACCGCGCCCGCGCCGCCCGCCGCGCCGGCCCCGACCCCCGCGCCCGGCACCGACCCCGTCGTGCCCGGACCGCCGACCGAGCCCCTCGACCCGAGCGATCCGATGTCGCCCGAGTACAACCCGTACCTCACGGTCGGCGACCCCGCCTATGTCGACGACGACGAGAGGTCGGCCTGGCTCGGCCGCGAGGCGGTCGTGCGATCGTGCATGGCCGACGCGGGCTTCGAGTACCTCGACTGGCAGTGGTGGCTCGGCGGCAGTCCGGAGCCCGTCGGACTCTCGGGCGACGAGACGGCCGCCTGGTCGAACGCGCTGCGCGGCTCCCCGGAGACCGGTGCCGGATGCCGCGCCCAGGCCCAGCGCGAGGCCGAGGCCGCCGTGGCCGCCGGCACGCCCCTCAGCGCGCCGGTGCCGCCTCCGCCCGGTCCCGAGGTGCCGACCGCGCGTGAGAACTGGCTGGAGTTCCAGGCGGCAGTGCGCTCGTGCATGGCCGAGCTCGGGCTCGAGTACGGCTACTGGGAGAACTGGAACCCCGCGTACGACTCGTCGAACGGCTCCCCGGCGATGCCGTCCGGCCTGGGCGAAGCCGAGGTCGGCGAGTGGAACCTCGCCGCGTTCGGCGACCCGAGCGACACGAACGCCGGCGGCGGATGCTGGGCGACCGGGCTGGGCGCCAGCGGCTTTCGCACGTTCGACTGAGCGACTGATCGACTGATCGACGCTCGGCGCTCGCGGCCCATCGCATCGGGGACATCCCTGTTCCTCCTCGAGTCGGCCGGGGATAGCCTGAGAGATCGGGCAGCACGCAGCGAGGAGGTCGCGATGACGGTGGCGAAGACGACGGCCCTGGTCGGTGCGGTGCTCGCCGGTGCGCTCGCGTTGAGCGGCTGCGCGGGCTCGTCGGCCACGGACGCCGACGCGTCGAGCGCGAGCTCCGCCCCCGCGTCCCCGACACCGACACCGACACCGACGCCGTCGCCGACCGCGTCGGCGGGCCAGGTCGGCGCCGACGGGGGCGGTGACGCCGGCGCCAAGGTCGCGGCGCGCGACCAGGAGCAGTTCTCCGATGACACGGCGGTCGCGACGCCGTGCGTCGACGAGCAGCTTCGGCTCGTGGTCGAGCCGCTTCCCGACGAATCGGGTGCCGGGTCGTTCGGCTTCCAGCTCGTCTTCACGAACGCCTCGACTCTCGGCTGCACCTTCGACGGCTGGCCGGGGCTCATCGCGATCGACGCCGCCGGCGCGGAGGTCGGGTGGCCGGCGTACGCCGACGCGAGCCCCTCCGCCCTCGTCGTGCTCGCCGCCGACGGCGGTGTCGCGACCGCGCATGTTCGCGGCTCCCAGGCCGGAGCGTTCGGCTGCACGCCCATCGAGGCCGCGGGGCTGCGGGCGCGCAGCACGTCCGACGGCGCCGGTGCTGGCATCGACGCGCCCTACGCGATCACCGTCTGCGACGGGCAGACCTCGACGATGACCATCTCGCCGCTCGTCGCCGGCTGAGATTCCCGCGGGCGGTGCGCCCGTTACGCCGAGAGGTCGACGACGGTTCCGTTGCGTTCGGCCGCGCCCGCGGCATCCGTGTTCCAGAGGTCGACGACGGATGCCGCGAGCCGCCCCTCGAGTCCCTCGAGCGACCGCACGCGGAAGGTGACGGCCGCGGCCGGCGCCTCGGCCTTCGCGATCCCCTGCGCGAGCGAGCGCATCCACGACTCGCTCGCGGCCTTGACGGCCGTGTAGTTCGCGCCGCCCGCGGTGGGCGCCTCGACGGTCGTCGACGAGACCATCGCGATACGACCTGCGGGCGAGGCGAGCAGGTCGTCCCAGAACGCGCGGCTCACGTATCGCAGCGCCGTGAACGAGCGCTCGAGCACGCGGTAGTCCTCTTCGGACTGCCCGGGGATGCCGCCGCCGCCGCGCCATCCGCCGACGAGGTGGATCACGCCGTCGACGTCGCCGACCCCGGCGTGCACGCGCATCGCGAGCTCGAGCACGTCGTCGCCGTCGGTGAGGTCGGCGCGCTCGCCGATGACGCCCGGGATCTCGGCCTCGAGGGCGTCGATGCGGCCCTGGTCGCTGCCGACCGCCACCACTCGGGCGCCGGCGTCGAGCAGGGACCGTGCGAGCACGCGGCCGGAGGCGCTCGTCGCCCCCGCGATCAGGATGGTTCGGCCGGCGAGGCCGGTGGGCTGATCGGTCATGTCGGATCCCCTTCGAGCTTCTCGGAGTCAGGCGAACGGACGCTGCTCAGCACGGAATCCGCAATCCGGTCCTGAGCAGCGTACGTCGTCCTGTGGTGCGGCCGTCAGGCGTCGGCGCCCGTGATGCCGACCGTCGACTCGATGACGGGCTTCATCTTCTTGTCGAGCGCCTCGTAGAACATCGACAGCGGGAACTCGTCGTCCATCACGAGGTCGGTGTAGCCCTTCGGCGGACCGGCGAGCACCTCGCGGGGCAGGCCCTCGGCCCACACCGACGCCGGGTTCGGCGTCACGACGCTCGTCACCAGGTCGTACGCGGCGAGCCAGTGCACGGTCTTCGGGCGGTCGATCGACTTCCAGTAGAGCTCGTCGATGGCGTCGCCGAGCTCGACCACGGCATCGGGCACGGCGTCCCAGTCGAAGCTCAGCGAGACATCCGTCCACTCGAGCACGTGCTTGCGATGCAGCCACGCGAACAGCAGCTGGCCGCCGAGCCCGTCGTAGTTGCGCACGCGCGAACCCGTGATGGCGAAGCGGAAGATGCGGTCGAAGATCACCGCGTACTGCACGAGCTTGGCGTGCTCGAGCAGCTGGGCCTCGACGTCGGAGAGCGGTTCGGCCGAGCCGGCTTCGGTGCGCGCCGTCGCTGCGCGCGCCCGAAGCGTGCGCTCGATCTTCACCGACTCGCGGAACGCGGTGAGGTCGCACCGCAGCTCCTCGAGCGAGTAGAGGAAGAACGGCATGCGCTGCTTGATCATGAACGGGTCGAACGGCAGGTCGCCGCGCATGTGCGTGCGGTCGTGGATGATGTCCCACATCACGAACGTGCGCTCGGCGAGCTCCTGGTCGTCGAGCAGCGCAGCCGCGTCGGCGGGCAGCTCGAGCTTCGTGATCTCGGATGCCGCGCGCACGACCTTGCGGTACCTGGCCGCCTCGCGGTCCTGGAAGATCGCGCCCCACGTGAACGGCGGGATTTCGCGCATCGCGACGGTCTCGGGGAACAGCACGGCCGAGTTCGTGTCGTAACCGGGCGTGAAGTCGACCAGGCGCAGCGAGACGAACAGCTTGTTGCCGTAGTCGCCTGCCTCGAGGGCGGCGATGAACTCGGGCCAGATCGTCTCGACCAGGAGGGCCTCGACATGCCGGTCGGGCGACCCGTTCTGGGTGACCATCGGGAAGACCACGAGGTGGCGGATGCCGTCGATGCGGTGCTGCTGCGGCTGGAACGCCAGGAGCGAGTCGAGGAAGTCGGGCACGCCGAACCCCTCGGCCTGCCACCGTCGGAAGTCGACGACGGATGCCGCGAGGTAGTCGGCCTCGTGAGGGAACCGCGGTGCGAGCGCGTCGATCGACGCGACGATCGTGTCGGCGAGCTCGTCGGCGCGGGCGTGGTCGGCGGCCTCGGGAACCGAGCCGTCCTTCACCTGGAGCGACTGCAGCTCGGTGGCCGCGGCCTTCAGCGCGAGCCACGCCGGGTCGTGCTCGACGCCGTGCGCGAGGGCGAGGTCGGCCTCGGTGACGGCGTCTTCGAGGACCTCGGGTTCGCCGATGATGGCGTCGGCGGTGGTGCTCGACATATGAACCTCCGTTCCTCGGGAATCGTGCCGATCGGCACTGGACGCGCAGTGGGAATCGCCGCGCGGTTCAAGGCTACGAGGCATTCCGGTGCGATTGGTTGACAACCGGCGCACGAATGCTGCGTTGGCGCGCGATTCGGCGGAACGGATCGCCGGGCGGCGGAACATGCGTGCGCAGGGTGGTCGGAGGCGTGGCGGAGGCCGCGAGCCGGCCGCGGTCCCGCGACGACGCGGTGCGCGTCGAGCCGGGTGCGTCCTGCCGTCGCCGTGGGTCGCCGAAACGTCGTGTCGCCGACTCACCAGGGTTCGTCGGCGCGCGGGAGGAAGGCGCGCACCTTCTCGACGGCGTCGGGGAAGCACTCGTCGAGCACCTCGGTCGCGGTGACCTCGGTGCCGTAGTCGCCCGTGAGGCGCAGCCCGACGACGGTGTTGATGAGCATGCCGATGGCGAAGAAGGTGCGGGCCTCGTCGGCTGAGAATCCGCCCTCGTCGCGGGCGAAGCGCCACAGGCTGCTGAAGCCCTCGCGGGCCACCCGGCCGATCTCGGCCTCGCCGCCCATCGCGGTCGAGCCGGCGATCACCGGGAGCATGCCGCGCTCGACGAGCAGGCCGGTGTAGGCGGCGCCGAGGCGCTCGCCGCGGGTCTCGACGGGGCCGGGGAGGGCCTGCCGGAACGCCTCGAGCACGTGGTCGTAGGCCCGCTGGATGACCTCGATGTAGAGCTTCTCCTTCGTGCCGAACAGGCGCACGACGTAGGGCTGGCTCACGCCGGCCGCGCGGGCCACCTCGTCGGTCGTGGTGCCGACGTAGGTCTTGGCGCCGAAGACGGCGGTGGCCGCGACGAGGATCTGCTCGCGCCGATCGACCGCGCTCATCCGGCCGGGTGCGGCGTTCTGGGCGGCGGGTGCGGCGGCTTCGACGGTCATGCTTGACATGTTATCAGTCGATTACTACAGTGCAGGAAGTCGTAAGTAATCATCCGATAACAACAACCTCGAACCCAAGGAGTCGTGCCATGTCCACCACGGCCGAACCGACCTCGATCACCTCGGAAGACCAGGCGACGGACGCCGAGCGCGCGCCGGCCACCGCCGCGAACGCCGGTGCGGGCGGCGGGTCCGACCCCGGCGCCCCCACGTCCGGCCGTCGCCCGCGTGCGCTCTGGCTCGTCCTGCTCGCCTCGGCGCTGCCGATGTTCATGGCGACGCTCGACAACCTCGTGATGACGAACGCGCTGCCCGTGCTGCACGCCGACTTCGGGGCATCCGTCGAAGAGCTGCAGTGGTTCATGAACGCGTACACGCTCGCGTTCGCGAGCACGATCCTCATGGCCGTGGCGCTCGGCGACCGGTACGGTCGCCGCACGGTCTTCGTCATCGGCATCGTCGTGTTCACCCTGAGCTCGGCGCTCGCGGCGCTCGCGACCGATCCGGGGCAGCTCATCGCCGCTCGCGCAGCCCAAGGCTTCGGCGCGGCGGCGATCATGCCGCTCTCGCTCACGCTCCTCGCCGGGTCCGTCTCGCTCGCACGCCGCCCGCTCGCAATCGGCATCTGGGGCGGCGTCGCCGGCCTCGGCGTCGCGGTCGGGCCGCTGATCGGCGGCGCGGTCATCGAGGGCTGGTCATGGCAGGCGATCTTCTGGATCAACGTGCCCGTCGGCGTGGCCTCGGTCGTGCTCGCCCTGCTCGCGCTGCCGAACAGCTTCGGCGCCCGCCTCCGCGCCGACCTCGTCGGCCTGCTGCTCTCCGGGCTCGGCCTGCTCGCGCTCGTCTACGGCATCGTGCGCGGCAACGACGCGGGGTGGGACAGCGCCGAGGTGCTCGCGGGCCTGATCGGCGGCGGCGTGCTGCTGCTCGCCTTCGTGTTCTGGGAGACCCGCGCGTCGGCGCCGCTCCTGCCGCTGCGACTGTTCCGCGACCGCAGCTTCTCCGTCGCGAACGTCATCGGCTTCGGCTTCAGCTTCGGCGCGTTCGGGTCGATCTTCATCCTGATCCAGTTCCTGCAGGTCGTGCAGGGTGCGAGCCCGTTCGAGGCGGCGCTGCAGACCTCCCCGTGGACGCTCGCGCCCATGGTCGTGGCCCCGCTCGCCGGCATCTTCGCGCCGCGGGTCGGCACCCGCACGCTCATCGTCGCCGGACTCGCGCTGCTCGGCGGCGCGCTGTTCTGGCTGACGACCCTGCTCGACCCGGGCGTCGAGTACGCCGCGTACGTCGCGCCGTTCATCGTCGCGGGCGTCGGCATGGGCCTCGTGTTCGCGCCGTCGGCGACCGCCGTGCTGGCGACCATGGCGCCCGTCGACCACGCCAAGGCGAGCGGCACGAACTCGATGGTCCGCGAGGTGGGCGTCGCGCTCGGCATCGCGGTGTCGACGGCCGTGTTCACCGGGGCCGGCGGCGAGCTCGTGCCCGACCTCTACACGGTGGGTGCCCAGCCCGCCGTCGCCGTCGGCGCGGCCGTGCTGCTCGCCTCGGCGGCGATCGGACTGCTGCTCCCGTCGGGTCGGCGTTCGGTCGCCTCGGTCGAGTAGCGCCGGGGCGCCTCCTCGACCGGCGGGTCGGAGACGCGGGTCGCCGGCACGACGAAGCCCCCGCCCGGATGCACCGGGCGGGGGCTTCTGCGCGTGGGTCAGTACGTGCTGGTCACGGCGCTCGTCGTTGCGAGCACCGAGAAGAAGACGATCGTGAGGATGATGCCGATCACGATCGACGCGAAGCCGATGATGACGGCGGCGAGGGCGAGGCCGCGGCCGCGTTCGCCGGTCTTCTTGACCTGGCTGAGGCCGATGAAGCCGAGCACGATCGCGACGACGTTGAAGCCGATGATCGACAGCACGAAGCCGACGATCGACAGCACGTTCCACTTCTCGGACGGCGTGACCGGGCCAGCGGGCTGCGCGGCGGGGACGGGGGCGGGAGGCAGGTCAGACATGCGGGGCATCCTTTTCGGTTGGAGCGATGGTGATCGCCGGATGCAGCGTGGCAGGTCTGGCGGTCGCCCGTCAATGGGGAGTACTCTGCGCCCGTCACGCGATGACGTGCGGCGTCACGCGCTCCGCGCCGGCGAGGCGAGCACCGCGGCGATCGCATCGGGCACGCGGTCGTCCTGGAGCGAGGTGGTGTCGCCGAGCGGACGACCCTCGGCGAGGTCCACGAGCAGCCGTCGCATGATCTTGCCGGAGCGGGTCTTCGGCAGGTCGGCGACGAACACGACCTCGCGCGGCTTCGCGATCGGGCCGATCGCCGTCGCGACATGGGATCGAAGCGATGCGGCGCGAGCCGCGGCATCCGTCGACGTGCCGATCGCACCGATGAGGGCGTCGGATGCCACGACGAACGCCACGATCGCCTCGCCCGTCGTGGCGTCGGAGACGCCGACCACCCCGGCCTCGCCGACGGACGGGTGGGCGACGAGGGCGGACTCGATCTCGATCGTGGACAGCCGATGGCCCGACACGTTGATGACGTCGTCGACCCGGCCGAGGAGCCAGATGTCGCCGTCGGCGTCGACCTTCGCGCCGTCGCCCGAGAAGAAGTATCCGCGATCGGCGAAGCGCGCCCAGTAGGAGTCGCGGTACCGCTCGGGGTTGCCCCAGACGGTGCGGGCCATGCCCGGCCAGGTGCCGTCGACGACGAGGTACCCGCCATGGCCGGGTGCGACATCCGCCCCCTGCTCGTCGACGACGCGCGTCGTGAGCCCGGGCAGGGCTCGCAGCGAGGAGCCGGGCTTCAGCGTCGAGACGCCGGGCAGCGGGGCCATGACGGCCGCGCCGGTCTCGGACTGCCACCACGTGTCGACGATGGGCGCCGCGCCCGCGCCGACCTGCTCGCGGAACCACATCCAGGCCTCGGGGTTGATGGCCTCGCCGACCGACCCGAGGAGTCGGATCGACGACAGGTCGTAGCCGCCGTCGGCCGTGCCGGGCACGCCATCGGGGAACCAGGTCATGAGCGAGCGGATGAGCGTTGGCGCCGTGTAGTACGTGGTGACGCCGTAGCGCTCGATGATCTCGAAGTGCCGGCCGGGATGCGGGGTGTTCGGCGTGCCCTCGTAGATGACGCTCGTCGTGCCCGTGAGCAGCGGGCCGTAATGCACGTAGCTGTGCGCCGTGACCCACGCGAGGTCGGCCGTGCACCAGTAGACGTCGTCGGGCTTGGCGTCGAACACCGCCCAGTAGCTGTAGGCGACATGCGCGAGGTAGCCGCCGGTCGTGTGCACGAGCCCCTTGGGCTTTCCGGTCGTGCCGCTCGTGTAGATGATGAAGAGCGGATGCTCCGCGTCGAAGCTCTGCGCTTCGTGCACGTCGGGCTGGCGGGCCACGACCTCGTGCCACCACACGTCGCGCCCCGGCGTCCACGGGAGGTCGGGCGTCTCGTCGCCGGTGCGCCGGATCACGAGCACGTGCTCGACGGAGGCCACGCCCGCGACGGCCTCGTCGACGGCGGCCTTGACCGGCACGGCCGTGCCGCGGCGGAACTGCCCGTCGGTCGTGATCACGAGCTTGGCCTGCGTGTCCTCGACGCGGAAGCGCAGCGCCTCGGCCGAGAACCCGCCGAACACGAGCGAGTGCACGGCGCCGATGCGCGTGATCGCGAGCGTGGCGATGACCGTCTCGAGCAGCACCGGCAGGTAGACGACGACGCGGTCGCCCGCGACGACGCCGAGCTCGGTGAGCGCGTGCGCAGCCCTCGCGACGTCGCGCTGCAGCTCGGCATAGGTGATCGAACGGCGGTCGCCGCGCTCGCCCTCGAAGTGGAAGGCGACCTTGTCGCCGCGACCGGCGTCGACGTGGCGGTCGACGGCGTTCACGCTCGCGTTGAGGCGGCCGCCCGCGAACCACTCGGCGCGGGGCACGCTGAGCTCGCCCGTGTCGCCGCGCTCATCGGCCTGCGCAGTGGGCGTCGCCGGATGCCACGTGTGGGCCGTGTGCCACGGCTCGGTCCAGTCGAGGCGCTCGGCCTGCTGCGACCAGAACGCGATCGGGTCGGCCTCGGCCGCCGCGCGAAGGGCCGCCGCGGCATCCGGTGGGACGTTGGCCTGCGCGGCGAACGCGGGCGGGGCGGGGAAGCGGCGGCGCTCGTCGAGCAGGCCCGAGATGGTCGGGCGGGTCAGCGGGGTCGCCGTCGCCGAGGCGGTCGCTGCGGCATCCGTCACGCCCACTTGCGCACCGCCCAGCGCTCGAAGAGGCCGACGAGGGCGTCGGTGAGCTTGCCGAGGATGGCGAGCAGGATGATCGCCAGGAAGATGCGGTCGATGCGGCCGTTGTTGCCAGAGTCGACGAGGAGGAATCCGAGGCCCATCGAGCTGGCGATGAGCTCGGCGGCGACGAGGAAGAGCCAGGCCTGGGCGAGCGCGAGGCGCAGCGCCGAGATGACCGACGGGACGACCGCGGGCAGCTGCACGGCCGTGAACAGACGGACGCCGCGCAGGCCGAATGCGCGCCCGGCCTCGAGCAGGTGCGTGTCGACGTGGCGCAGCGCGGCGGCGACGATCGTATACACCGGGAAGAACGCGCCGATCGCGATGAGGATGATCTTCGAGTCCTCGCCGATGCCGAACCAGAGGATCAGGAGCGGCACCCACGCGAGCGAGGGAACGGCTCGGACCGCGCCGAGCGTGGGCGAGAAGAGCACGTCGCCGAGCCTCGAGAGCCCGACGAGGGCACCGACCGCGAGGCCGAAGACGGCGCCGATGGCGAAGCCGATGAACACGCGCTGCGTGGAGATGGCGACGTAGAGGCCGAGCAGGCCGCGCTGGGCGAGGTCGACCGCGGCGAGCCACACCATCTCGGGGCTCGGCAGCATGGACACGGGCACCAGGCCGCTCGTCGACACGAGCTGCCAGGTGACGAGCAGCGCGACCGGGATGAGCGCACCGCCGACCACGACGAACCAGCGTCGGTCGACGAGACGGCGTCGCGAGCCCGACCCGATGGGTGACGGACTCGAGCCCGACCCGATGGGTGAGGCGGAGGTGACGGATGCCCCGCGCCCGGCCGCGACCGACGTGTTCGATCCGTTCACGGCCACGCGGATCGCGTCGCTCTCGTGGATCAGGGGACCGGTCGTGGTCGCAGGGGACTGGGGGGCATCCGTCATCTCAGTGGTTCCTACTCGAAGCGCGACGGGTCCGCGGCGGTCGCGAACTCGTCGTTGATGAGGGTGTCGAGCGCCTCGTCGACCTGCTCCTGCGAGGCGACGTCGCCGAGCTCGACGAAGATCGGGCCGATCTTCTCGAGGACCTCGACCTGGGCGTCACCGGGGACGTTGTCGACGTCGAGGTTCGTGCGCTCGTCGATGACCTTCGTGGCGACGGCCTCGTCGAGGCCGGCGACCTCGGCCAGGATGGCCGCGGTCTCCTCGGGGTTCTCCTCAGCCCACGCGCGAGCGTGCTCGTACGCGTCGACGACGGCCTGGGCGACCTCGGGCTTGTTCGCGATGAAGTCCTCGGTCGCGTTCAGGAACCCGTAGGAGTTGAAGTCGACGTTGCGGTAGAAGAGCGTCGCCCCCTGCTCCTCTGCGCCGGCCATGATCGGGTCGAGGCCCGCCCACGCGTCGACCGAGCCGTTCTGGAGGGCCGCCCAGCCGTCGGCATGCTGCAGGTTCTGCACGGTGATGTCCTCAGGAGCGAGGCCCTCGGCCTCGAGCGACTGGAGCAGGAAGAAGTACGGGTCGGTGCCCTTGGTCGCCGCGACCTGCTTGCCCTTGAGGTCCTCGACCGACTCGACGCCCTTGCCGTCGACCGTGACGAGCGCCGCCCACTCGGGCTGCGAGAAGATGTCGATGACCTGGATCGGCGAGCCGTTCGAGCGCGCGAGCAGTGCGGCGGAGCCGGCCGTCGAGCCGACGTCGATCGCGCCGGCACGCAGCGCCTCGTTGGCCTTGTTCGAGCCGGCCGACTGCACCCAGTTGACCGTGAGGCCGGCGTCTTCGAGCCAGCCCTGGTCCTTGATGACGAGGCTCAGGGGGTTGTACGTCGCGAAGTCGATGTTGAGCGTCTGGCCCTCGAGCGAGACGGCCTCGCCGGACTCGGCGGGCGCGGGCTCGGCGGCCTGCCCCTCGCCGGCGACGCAGCCCGACAGCAGCAGGGCGGTGGCGGCGGCACCCGCGACGAGCGCGGATCGCAGGAACGGGATGGAGCGGGGCATGGGATCTCCTCTTCGGGGGTGACGCAGGTGCTGTGGCGCGTCGATGCTGGATGGCGGCGAACGGGGTGGAGCGTCAGTAGGGGTAGTGCGGGATGGTGGTCGTGGACTCGACGCCTCGGGCGCTGCCGTGGCGGTCGATGCCGAGGCCGTCGAGCAGGCGGCCGCGGAGTTCGGCGAGCTCGGCCGAACCGCGGTCGCGCGGTCGGTGGCCGGGCACGACGATGGTCTGCGTGACGACGGCGCCCGGGGTCTCGGCCTCGTGTCCGAGCAGGATCACTCGGTCGGCGAGCTGCAGCGCCTCGTCGACATCGTGGGTGACGAGCAGCACGGTCGCCGGCTCGGCTGCGTGCACGTCGAGCAGGAGGTCCTGCATCTTCAGGCGCGTGAGCGCGTCGAGGGCGCCGAACGGCTCGTCGAGCAGCAGCACGGCGGGATTGCGGGCGAGGGCGCGGGCGAGCGAGGTGCGCTGTGCCATCCCGCCCGACACCTCGCGTGGACGATGGCCGGCGAAGTCGGCGAGGCCGACGAGGTCGAGCAGGCGGGCGACCTGCTCGCGGCCCGACGACGTCGGCGTGCCGCGGGGCAGTCCGAGCGCGACGTTGTTCGCGATCGTGCGCCACGGCAGCAGGCGCGGCTCCTGGAATCCGACGGCGGAGCGGGCGTCGAACGGCCGCACGGGCTCGCCGTCGATGAGGGCGACGCCCTGCGTGGCCTGGTCGAGACCGCCGGCGATGCGCAGGAGCGTCGACTTGCCGCATCCGCTCGGCCCGAGGATCGCGACGATCTCGCCGGCCGCGATCTCGAGGTCGATGTCGCGCAGCACCTGGCGTGCGCCGCCCTGCGACTCGAAGGCGCGGCCGATGCCGCGGAACGAGACGGGGGCGGCCGCGGTCGAACCCGCGCCGGCGCCGGCGCCGGTGCCAGGGCCAGCGCTGGTGCCGGCGCTGATGCCGCTGCCGGCGTTCGTCTGCGCGTTCGTCGACGCTGCGCGAGCGGTGGCGGATGCCGCGGCCATGGCGTCTCCTCGACGTGCGTCGGCTGGTGGGGGTGCATCGACGGTATCCAGCCGGGCAGGCGCTGTCAGGTGGCGGCGACCCGGGGCGTAACACGGCGCGATCTCGGATGACGCCCCGAGTCGTCGAATATCCTGCGATCGGGCTCGTTCTTCGTCGGTGGCAGCGGAAGGGTCTTCGACCCGCAACGAGGCTGTCGGGGTGCACCTTTTCAGGACCACAGCGGTCATGGACGCATATTGCACGTCTGACCGATGTGGTCCTGAAAAGGTGATCGAGCGGGAGGAGTGCCGGGCGCCTACCCGACCGGCGGACGGCGGCGCGCGGCATCCGCTCGCCGGCGCAGCAGCTGGCGCTCACGCTCGTTCGAGGTCATCGTGGCGGCACGCTCGAACTCCGCCGCTGCCGCGTCCCCGCGGCCGACGCGCTCGAGCAGGTCGCCGCGCACGCTCGGCAGGAGGTGATAGCCGCGCAGGGCGGGCAGGTCGGCGAGCTGGTCGAGCAGCGCGAGGCCGGCCGCCGGCCCGTGCGCGCGTCCGAGGGCGACGGCGCGATTCAGCTCGGCGACGGGGGAACCGGTGCGGCGCCCCAGCCGCTCGTAGAGCTCGGCGACCGCGGCCCAGTCGGTGGCGTCGACGGATGCCGCGCGCGCGTGCTCGTCGGCGATCGCCGCCTGGAGCACGTACGGTCCGGGCTCCGCCGCGACGCTGACCGAGGGCTCGGCCGTGAGCAGGGCGTCGGCGCGCGCGAGGGCGTCCTGGCCTCGGCGGATGCGCGCGGCATCCCAGACGCGCCGGTCCTGCGCGTCGAGCAGCACGGGCGTGCCGTCGGGGTCGACCCGCGCCGCCAGCCGCGACGACTGCAGCTCCATCAGCGCGGAGAGCCCGTGCACCTCGGGGTCGTCGGGCACGAGCGCGGTGAGGATGCGCCCGAGGCGCACGGCCTCGTCGCAGAGGGCGGGGCGCATCCAGTCCTCGCCCTCGGTGGCCGAGTAGCCCTCGTTGAAGAGCAGGTAGACGACGCCGAGCACGGCCTGCAGCCGTTCGGCCCGCTCGGTGCCGCTCGGCTCCTCGAGGGCCGCGCCGGCCTCGGCGAGCGTCCGCTTCGCGCGCGACACCCGTTGGGCCACCGTCGACTCGGGGGCGAGGTACGCGCGGGCGATCTCCCTGGTCGAGAGTCCGGCGACGAGCTTGAGCGTGAGGGTGGTCTGCGCCTCCGCCGTGAGCGCGGGGTGGCAGCAGATGAACATGAGCCGGAGCACGTCGTCCTCGACGTGGTCGATGCCCGCGCCGGGGTCGGTGTCGATCGCCTCGTCGAGCTCCCGCGCGAGCACTGCGAACGCGCTGTCGTGCTTCGCGCGTCGACGGAACTCGTCGACGGCTCGTCGCTTGGCGGTCGTCATCAGCCATGCCCCGGGATTGCTCGGGATGCCGGTGGCGGGCCACTGCGCGAGGGCCGCGACGACCGCGTCCTGCGCGACGTCCTCGGCGAGGCCGACGTCGCGCACGACGCGCACCAGCGCGGCGATCAGCCGCGTCGACTCGAGTCGCCAGACCGCCTCGATCGCGGCGCGCGTCGTCTCGTCGTCGCCCACGTGGGCATGAGACCACGCCCACCGCGCGGACGCAAGGCCCCGGCTCGGCGTCCGGCCCTCGACGCATGGCCTCGGGCCCCGGCTCGGTCCGCTCAGTACTCCGCGATCTGGCGGATCTCGACGCTGCCGACGAAGCCCGGCCAGTTGTCGACGTGGATCTGCATCAGTCGCCGCGCGAGTTCCAGCGCCTCCTCGTGCGTGCGCACCTCGACGATCGCGTACCCGCCCACGAGTTCCTTCGCCTCGGTGAACGGCCCGTCGACCGCCTTGATGTTCCCGTCGGCGAGCGAGACGATCGCGCCGGCCGAGCTCGGCAGCAGGCCCTGGCTGTCGATGAGCACGCCGTTCTCGCGGCCCCAGCGGTCGTACTCGGCCATCGCCTCGTACATCGCGGGCGGCGTCTGGCCGTTCTCGTCGGTCGACTTCATCATGCACAGGTAACGCATGGGATTCCTCCTCCATGAGGCGCGCCCGGTCGGCGTGCCCTCACCATAGCGTCGGCGCCGGTCGGCCGTTCTCGACATGGTCGGCGAACTTCTCCGAGCGATTTCCGCGACCGTGTCGAGAACGGATGCCGCGGCGCGACGCCTTGGTGAACGACCCGATCGACCGGGTCGCCGACCGGAAGGACCACACCATGGACACCGCACTTCGTTCCGCCGCCCCCGCCGTGGGCGTCACCCCCTCCCGCGCCCCGGCGCGCGCCACCGACCCGGCGACGAGGGCGCTCGTCTGGGCGGGCGTCGTGGCCGGCCCGCTCTTCGTCGTGGCGGGACTCGTGCAGGCGCTCGCACGTGACGGATTCGACCTGTCGCGGCATCCGCTCAGCCTGCTCTCGCTTGGCGACCGCGGCTTCCTGCAGATCACGAACTTCATCGTGGCGGGCGTGCTCATGCTCGCGTTCGCGGTCGGCGCTCGCCGCAGCCTCGGCGACGGTCCGGGTCGTGTCTGGGCCCCGGTGCTGTTCGGACTGTACGGCGTCGGGCTCGTGCTCGGCGGCGCGTTCACGGCCGACCCGGCGCTCGGGTTCCCGGCGGGCACGCCCGACGGCTCCCCGACGGAGTGGACGTTCCACGGCGGCGTGCACGCGTTCGCCGCACCGCTCGCGTTCCTCGCGCTCGTGGCCGTGACGTTCGTCGTGGCGAGTCGCCTGCGGTGGGAGGGGCATCGCACTGCCGCGGCCTGGTCGATCGTGATCGGTCTCGCGTGTCTCGTGCTGTGCGTGCCGTTCGGGCCGGCGATGAGCATCCGCCTGTTCGTCGGCGTCGCGCTCGGGTTCGCGTGGATCACGGCCTACGCGGCGTCGCTGCTGCGGCGCTGAGCCCGCTGCGGCCGCTGAGCCCGCTGCGCCCGCTCACGCCGCCCACGTTCTCAGGACCAGAGCGGCCATGGCTGCAGAGTGCACGTATGGCCGATCTGGTCCTGAAAAGGTGAGTCGCGCGGGGGTCTCGGTGCGGCGCCGGGGCGGCTACGCGACCGGCGAAGCGACGGCGGGCTGACGACGGCGGGCCCTCGCGGCATCCGTCGCTCCGAGCCGGCGCACGGATTCGAGCCAGGCCGCGCGCTTCTCGGGGGTCGAGAACCGCACGGGCGTCAGGCGCGTGATGCCGACGGTGCGCACGCCGCAGTAGGCGAGCGTCGCGCGCTTGAGGGAGGTCTCGGCGGCGTTGCGGTAGACGAACCGGTTCCAGGCGATCGGCGAATCCATGGTCATGACGATGCGCGCGGTCTTGCCCGTGAGCAGTCGCGTCGAGACCTGGCCGCGTCCGTACCGGAACGCCGTGCCCGAGAGCACCGCCCGGTCGAGGAACGCCTTCAGCACGGCTGGGTACGTGCCCCACCACTGCGGGAAGAAGAACACCAGGTGGTCGGCCCAGGCGATCTCGTCGATGAACTGCCGGATGCGCGGCTCGAGGTGCGCGGTGTCGCCCTCTGGTGCACGCAGGTCGGTGCGCGTCGCCGGCAGCAGGTCGAACTCGCGCTCGGCGAGGTCGATGACGCGCACCTCGGAGTCGCCGGTCCAGGCGTCGACGGATGCCGCGCGCAGGCCGGTCGTGTACTGCTCGGCCAGGGCGTGGTTGAAGCTGCCGGCCGTGGGGTGGCCGATGATCACGAGCGTGTTCGTCATGGTTCAGTGCTCCTTGGAGTCGAGGTGGCGGATGACGGCCTTGAGGTCGTCGTGGAGGGCGTCGAGGTCGACGGTGTCGAGGTCGTCGAACTCGTCGGTGAACGAGGCTCCGAGCACGGGCAGCGCCTCGGAGAGCAGGCGACCCGCCTGCGGGGTGATCGAGAGCAGCACGCGTCTGGCGTTCGCCGGGTCGGTGCTGGTCTGCACGAGTCCGGCCTCGACGAACGAGGGGACCCGCTTGCTCACGGCCGCCTTGCTGACGCCGAGGCAGTCGGCGAGCGTCGTGATGTCGGGCGGCGTCGGCAGGTCCGCGATCACCGCGACGAACTGGAACTGGTTGAAGCTGATGCCGAACCGCGCCCGCAGCAGGGCGTCGGCGAATCGGTCCATGCGGTCGACGAGCAGGTGCAGGGTGACCGTGAGGTGATCGCCCAGTGGGCCGCCGGGTGCTGGAAGGGCTTTGGGTTCGGGGCTCATGTCATGAGTAAACCGGTTGACATCGCCGGTGTCAACAGGTTGACGTAGATTGGTCAACATGTTGACATTGTCGAGTCGCGGGGCGTCCGCGTGCGGGAGAATGGACGGATGACGAGAACGGTGCGCGGAGCGAGGCTCCTCATCACGGGCGCCGCGGGCGGCATGGGCCGCATGTACGCGCAGCGCGCCGTGGCCGAGCACGCGGCATCCGTCACCCTGTGGGACCGCGACGCCTCGGCGCTCGCGCGCACCGTCGACGAGCTCGGTGCCGTCTCGAAGGGGCGCACGCGCATCCACTCCTACGTGGTCGACCTCGCCGACCTCGGCTCGATCGCCAAGCACGCGCAGAAGGTGCGAAAGGAGGTCGGCAACCCCGACGTGCTCATCAACAACGCGGGCATCGTGCGCGGCAACGCCTACTTCTGGCAGACCGACAACGGCGACGACACCCGGCCGACCATGCAGGTCAACGCGCTCGCGCCCATGTACGTGACCCGCGAGTTCCTGCCCGGCATGATCGCCGACGCCTACCGTCCGGCGCGCATCGTCAACATCGCCTCGGCGGCCGGCACGCTCGCGAACCCGCGAATGGCGACCTACGCGGCGTCCAAGGCCGCGCTCATCGGCTGGAGCGATTCGCTGAGGCTCGAGCTCGAGCAGGCCGACCACACCAACGTGCGGGTCACGACCGTGGCACCCAGCTACATCTCGACGGGCATGTTCGCGGGCGCGCGGGGGCCGGTGCTCACCCCGATCCTCGAGCCCGAGTTCGTCGTCGACCGCGTGTGGTCGGCCATGCTCAAGGGCCGGCCGATGCTCGAGCTGCCGTGGAGCGTCGGGTTCTCACGCGCGTTGCGCGGCCTGCTGCCGACGCGCGTGTTCGACCGCCTCGTGGGTGACGCCTTCGGCGTCTACCGGTCGATGGAGCGGTTCACCGGGCGCTGATCGCGATCGGCTCGCACGCGCACGCGCACCGGCTGCGGCCGGCGCCGCAGCGCGACGAGGCCCAGCAGCATCGGACCGACGAGGGCCGAGAGGCAGATGGCGGCCAGCCAGGAATCCGGGTTCATGCGAGCACGATAGGCCTGCAGGCTGAACGCCCGCCGCGAATCAGAGCTCCTTGCGCATGTGCAGCGAGGCGGTGAGGTACCCGAGGCTCTCGTACAGCGTGATCGCCGGGATGTTGTAGGCGAAGGCGTTGAGGCCGAGGCTCTTGGCGCCGCCCTCGCGCGCGATCGCGTCGGCGCGCTGCATGACGACCCTCGCGATGCCGCGGCGCTGGAACTCGTCGTACACGCGGATGTCGTAGACCCACCAGTCCTCGACACCCGTGCCGTTCCACGGTCCGAGCCAGAACCAGCCGGCGTCCTCGCCCGCGAGGCGGATCGTGAAGAGCAGGTGGCCGTCGATCAGCCGCCCGTCGGGGAAGAAGCGCTGCTCCGACTCGGCGCGCGCGGCGTCGGCCGCCTCGGCGCTGTCGCCAGCCTCCATGCGGGACTCCTCGTACTCGCGCATCGCGACGGGCAGCCATGCGGCGACCTCGTCGGGACTCTTCGGCTCGAGGGCGATGTCGTCGGGGTGCACCTGCGTCATGTCTCCATGTTGGCGGATGCCGCGGCGGATGTCTCGGGCGACGGGCCGGCGTCTCGAGCCCGATGTCGCGACCCACCGGCCGCGGACGATCGGTCAGTCGTCGCCCTTGCCCTTGCCCTTGTCGTCCTTCTTCTTGTCCTTGTTGCTGCCGCTGTTGCCCGGGGAGTCGTCGCCCGAGTCCTCCGAATCGTCGGTGGTCGGCGTCGGGGTGGGCGTGGGGGTCGCAGCGACCTGCGCGGTCTCCAGGTCGGCCCGGACGAGGGCGATGGAATCGCGGATCTGCGCCTCCTGCGCGGCGTCGAGGCCTCCGGCGGCGACAGCGTCGTCGACGTCGGCCTCGAGCCGGTCGAGCTCCGCGAGGGCCCCGGCGTAGTCGGCCGTCGCCGCGCGCTCCGAGACCCGCACGACCGACGCGTGCATCGCATCGGACTCATCGTTCGTCGAGGCGCAGGCCGTGAGGCCGAGGCCGACCACCAACGCGATCGAGACCGCCGCGATGGTCGTGGCGCGGGGGCGAGCGGATCGGCGCATCACGGCTGCACCGCCTCATCGAGCTGCTCGAGGTGCACGCCGAGTTCGCCCGGCACGCTCGGGAGCGGCTCGGGAGCGGTCGCCGGCGGTGCGGTCAGGGGAGAGATCAGGATCCAGAGCAGTGCGGCCGCCGCGGCGACGAGCAGCACGACCACTCCGACGCGGACCGGGCGCACCGACCGCTTCGAGGGCTCGGGGCCGGCCGCGGCCCTCGGCTCCGGCCCGGCCGCGTCTGCGGACACGGGCTCCGGCCCTGCCGCGCCTGGCGCGTCGAGCACGCGCGTCGGGTCGTCGTCGCCGGCTCCGCCGTCGGGTGAGGTCGGCATCCGCTTCGTCGGCGCATCGGCGACCTCCGGGGACGCGACGTCGGCTGCGGCGACGGTCGGCGTCCCGGCCGACTGGGCGAACGCGACCGTCGCCGCCGTGGCGCCGGCATCCGCTCGCTCCGTGACGTCGAGTGCGGATGCCGCGACCGCGACCTCGAGCGCGGTCGGGCGCTCGCCGGGCTCGCGTGCCGTCATCGAGCGGAGCAGGGCGACCCAGTCGTCGCCGAGCGCGGTGGGCACGACGGGATCGCGCATGAGCCGTGCGCCCGCGGACTCGGCGGCCGGGCCCGGGAACGCGGTCGTGCCGGTGCGGGCCTCGAGCAGGAGCAGCCCGAGTGCGTAGACGTCGGCGGCGGGCCCGGGATCGGCGCCCGTCACCTGCTCGGGGCTGAGGTACCCGGGCGTGCCGACCAGCAAGCCGGTGCCGGTGAGCCGGGCGTCGTCGATGAGCCTCGCGATGCCGAAGTCCGCGAGCTTCGCGTTCCACGTGCGGCTCGGCAGGTGCGCCGGCTCGAGCAGCACGTTCGCCGGCTTCACGTCGCGGTGCACGATGCCGCGACCGTGGATCACGTGCAGCGCCTCGGCGAGGTCGGCGAGGAGGTCGGCGGCATCCGCGGGCCCGATCGGACCGAGCCGCAGGGTCTCGCGCAGGTCGCGTCCGTCGACGAGCTCCATGACGAGGAACTCGCAGCCCGTGGCGTCGTCGTGCGATGCGTCGTAGAGGCGCACGAGTGCGCGGTGGGAGAGGCTCGCGAGCAGGGCGATCTCGGACGCGCGCCGCTTCGCGTCGTCGAGGCCCTCGGCCCCCGCCGCGAACAC
The DNA here is from genome assembly GCF_040547485.1 of Agromyces sp. PvR057. Classification (NCBI taxonomy): domain Bacteria; kingdom Bacillati; phylum Actinomycetota; class Actinomycetes; order Micrococcales; family Microbacteriaceae; genus Agromyces; species Agromyces sp. PvR057. The sequence continues at coordinate 229,954 of NZ_JBEPPT010000006.1, read as the reverse complement.
CTTGACGGCCACCTGGCGTTCGAGTGCCAGGTCTTCGCCGCGGTACACGCTCGCCATGCCGCCCCGGCCGATGAGGCCGTCGAGGCGATATCGCTCGTCGAGCGTTGCGCCGATGAACGGGTCGCCGACGACGTGTCGGGGGGTGGTCGTCACCCCTCGAGCGTAGTTCGAAGTGCCGACCGCCGCCCGTCGAAGCCGGGGGCTGGCCAGGTTTCGATCGATGCGGTAGCGGATGCCGCGTTCGCCCGCGCGCTGCGCTCGCGGCGTGACGCGCGGTCGCGCCCGACCGCGACGCCGGCCTGGCGCCTAGAAGATCATCGGCCGATCGTCGTCGTCGCCACCGAGGTCGAGGTCGACGAGCACGGGCACGTGGTCGCTCGGGGCGGTGCCCTTGCGCTCGTTGCGGTGGATCGAGGCGCCGGTCACGGCGTGCGCGAACGCCTCGGACCCGAGGATGAAGTCGATGCGCAGGCCCTCGTTGCGCGGGAACCGCAGTTGCTTGTAGTCCCAGTACGTGAAGCCCTCCGGCACGAGCGGGCGCACCACGTCGGTGACGCCGGCGCGTTCGAAGGCGAAGAACGCCTCGCGCTCGGCGGGGGAGACGTGCGTCGTGACGCCCTCGATGACCGTGGGGTCGCCGTTGTCGTGGTCGAACGGCACGATGTTGAAGTCGCCCATGAGCGCGAACGGCCGGGTCGGGTGCGCGGCGGTCTCGGCGCGCGTGTACTCGGAGAGCGCGGCGAGCCAGTCGAGCTTGTACGTGTAGTGCGGGTCGTCGAGCGAGCGCCCGTTGGGCACGTAGAGGCTCCAGATGCGCACGCCGTCGATGGTCGCACCGAGGGCGCGGGCCTCCTTCGGCAGGTCGGGGCCCTCGTGTCCCTTGAGGAACCCGGGCATGCCGGGGAACTCGATCGCCACGTCGTCGATGGGTGCGCGGCTCGCGATGGCGACGCCGTTCCACTGGTTCAGGCCGTGGATCGCGAGCTCGTAGCCTGCCGCCTCGAACGCCTCGTGCGGGAACTGCTCGGGCTTGCACTTGATCTCCTGCATCGCCAGCACGTCGACGTCTTCGCGCACCATCCAGTCGACGGTTCGTTCGACGCGGGTGCGGATCGAGTTGACGTTCCAGGTGGCGATGCGCATGGGTTCAAGCCTACGGTCGGCGTGCGACACCGATGAACGGGCGACGGATGCCGCAGGCGGCCGCCCGCGGCATCCGCTCGGGTCTGCCCGGCGGCCGTCGTCGGTGCTCGGCCCGCGACTCAGGCGGGCAGCTCGGGCTCGTGGTCGGAGGCCGCCCGCGCGAGCGGCAGCACCACCCACGCGCCGATCACGACCACCGCGCCGACCCCGAGCGCCCACCAGCCGGCCTCGCGCGACACCGCGACGTCGAACACGAGCGAGGTCACGCCGACGAGCAGCAGGCCGACGACCGTGAGGTGGGCCACGAGCAGCCGGTTGCCGGTGAGGACGAGCCGTTCCTTGACCTTGCGGCGGAACAGCGCGCGGTGCAGTGTCACGGGCGCGAGGCCGATGACCGTCGCGAGCCCCGCGAGCGAGACGAGCACCAGGTAGAGGCGCAACTGGTAGTCGTCGAGTTCGCCGAACCGGGGCTGGAAGGCCACCGCGATCAGGAAGCCGCCGATCAGCTGGGTGCCGGTGAGCGCGACCCGCAGCTCCTGCAGGATCTCGTTCCAGTTGCGGTCGCTGCGCTGGTTGGCGGTCTCGTCGCGGCCGTCGTCGGGCGCGACGTCTCGGTGGGCTTCCATGCTCGATCGTACGCAGAGCGGATGCCGCGCCCGCAACCCCCGGCGCATGGCCGCCGCGACGTGCCCGCGTCGCCGCTGGCCGTCGGGGCGGCCGACCTGCGAAGATCGTTCGAGCGCTGAGATCGGGGGTTGCCGTGGGGTACAGCATCGAAGGCATCGACGGGGTGCCCGAGATCGAGCAGGGCGACGACCTCGCCGCGATCATCGTCGGCGCCGTGCGCCTCGAGGAGGGCGACATCCTCGTGGTCACCTCGAAGATCGTGTCGAAGGCCGAGGGGCGCGTCATCGCCGCGGCCGATCGCGAGCAGGCCATCACCGACGAGACGGTGCGCGTGGTCGCGACCCGCGAGTACGAGGGCGGTGTGACCCGCATCGTCCAGAACCGCCAGGGCATCATCGGCGCCGCGGCCGGGGTCGACGCCTCGAACGCGCCAGACGGCACCGTGCTGCTGCTGCCGATCGACCCCGACGCGTCGGCGCGGGCGCTCGCCATCGGCATCCGCTCGCTCACCGGGCTCGGCATCGGCGTGATCCTCTCCGACACGCTCGGCCGGCCGTGGCGCGACGGGCAGACCGACATCGCGATCGGCGCGGCCGGCGTGCACGTGTTCGACGACCTCAGGGGGGCGACGGATGCCACGGGCAAGCCGCTCGCGGTCACGATGCCGTGCGTGGCCGACGAGATCGCGGGCGCGGCCGAGCTCGTCAAGGGCAAGTCCGCCGGGATCCCCGTCGCCGTCGTGCGCGGACTCGGACGGTACGTGGGCGCGATCGACCTGCCCGGCGCCCGCAGCATCCAGCGCCCGCCGGAGCGCGACCTGTTCAGGGTCGGCGCCGACGAGGCGTACGCCAACGGGTACCGCGACGGGTTCGACGAGTCGCAGAACGAGGGGCCGCTGCGGCGGGATCTGTAGCTCTTCGACCCACTTCGTGTTTTTTGGATCCAGAACAAGGTGATCGAGGGCGATATCCGCTACGTTCGGGATCCATGAGCGCGCAGAACGCAGCACCCGGTGGCCTCACGCCGGCATCGGCAGCATCCGCCGACGGCGGGGCGGCCGCCCTCAAGCAACTCGCGGGCCAGCACGCGACCGGGTACCGCTCGGTCGGCGTGATGGTCTACGACATCCTCAAGGACGCGATCCTGAACGGCGCGCTGCTGCCGGGGCAGAAGCTGCGCCAGGAGACCCTCGCCGAGCTCATCGGCGTCTCGCGGCTGCCTGTGCGCTCGGCGCTGATCCAGCTCGAGGCCGACGGGCTCGTCGAGTTCCACGACCGCCGCGGCGCCGTCGTGAAGTCCCTCTCGCCGGCGCAGGCGAAGGAGGTCTACGACATCCGCGTGCTGCTCGAGGTCGAGGCGCTCCGGCTCACGATGGCCGCGATCACCGACGAGCGCGTCGCACGCCTGCGTGACCTCGGCAAGGCCGCCGACCGGCAGCAGGAGGGCGCGGACTTCGTCGACGCCCGCACCGAGTTCTACGCCGAGCTCTACGACGCCGCCCAGCGGCCCGTGCTCTGGGAGATGATCGAGCAGCTGCGCCTCAAGGTCGGCCGTTACGTGCTCGGCTGGCGCCTCGTTGGCGACGCCGAGCACAGCCACACGCATGAGCAGCTCATCGAGGCCGTGGCGTCCCGCGATGCCGACCGGGCCGTCGAGGTGCTGCGCGACCACCTCGTCGGCGTGCGCGATGCGGTGCTCGAGCTGCTCGAGGCCGAGTCGAAGGCGGCCGATGCCTCGGCGCCGGCGTCGCGGGGCCGCTCACCGCGCTGAGCGGCTCGCCGTCGCCGGTCGAGTGGCGCAGCGTACCGAGACCTTGCGGGGTGCTGGTCTCGATACGGCGTCGGCGCGCCTGCTCGACCGGCGAAGGGCGCGCCCTCGACCGGCAAGGCGCGATCGCTCGCCCGCGATATTCGATCTGCGTATTGCCTTTTGGATCCAGAATCCGAAATACTAAACCTGTCGGGATGCCGACGACCTGAACGGGCCCGCAGAATGTTCGAATGCGTGCCCCGGCCCCGCGCGGGAGCGGGAGGATGGAGGGGTGTCAGTGCACATCGGATACGCCGCCATGCTCGAGCAGTTCCCGCCTTCGGAGGCGGTGGCGCTCGCCGCGCTCGCCGAGCAGCACGGTTTCTCGGGCGTCATGGCCTCCGACCACTTCCAGCCCTGGTTGCCGCAGCAGGGCGAGTCCTCGTTCGTGTGGAGCGTGCTCGCGGCGCTCGGCGAGCGCACCACCGGCGACCTCGGCCCGGGCGTGACCACGCCGACGTTCCGCTGGCACCCGGCCATGGTCGCCCAGGCGAGCGCGACCCTCGCGTCGATGTACCCCGGCCGGCACTGGCTCGGCATCGGCTCGGGCGAGGCGCTCAACGAGCATGTCGTCGGCACCTACTGGCCAGAGGCGCACGAGCGCATCAACCGCATGTTCGAGGCCGTCGACCTCATCAAGAAGCTCTTCACGGCCTCCATCGCGGGGCGCGAGGTGCGCCACGCCGGCCCCCACTTCCGGCTCGAGACCACCCGCCTCTGGACCATGCCGCCCGTCGCCCCCGAGATCTACGTCGCCACGCAGGGTCCCGTCACCGCCAAGCGCGCGGGTCGCCAGGTCGACGGCATCATCACGACCGGCGCCGACGACGAGCGCCTGCGGGTGCTCCTCGGCAAGTTCGACGAGGGCGCCCGCGAGGGCGGTCGAGACCGGTCGAAGCTCACGCGCGTGCTGCAACTCCACCTCTCGTGGGCCCCGACCGACGAGGAGGCGATGGCGAACGCGCTGCGCGAGTGGCCCATCGCGGGCATGCGCTTCGCTCGCGGCGACATCCGCTCGCCCTTCGAGTTCGAGCAGCTCGCCCGTTCGGTGCGGCCCGAGGACTTCAACGGCCGCCTCACGATCTCGAGCGACCCCGACGTGCACCGCGCACGCATCCAGCGCTGCATCGACCTCGGGTTCGACCGCATCTACCTCCACAACGTCGGACGCAACCAGCAGGAGTGGCTCGAGGTCTTCGGGCGCGAGGTCCTGCCGAGGCTCGTGCGATGAGCACCGCGTTCGCGACCGAGCAGCGGGCCGCCCGCGCGAAGACCGCCGAGCCCGCGGATGTCGCAGCAGTCGCCGTGCGCGCCCTGCCCGGCATCGGCGAGATCCGCCCCGGCGACGACCTCGTGGCGATCATCGCATCGGCCGCCGATCGCGCCGGCGGACTCCGCGACGGCGACATCCTCGTGGTCACCTCGAAGATCGTGTCGAAGGCCGAGGGGCGCATCGTGCACGCGACCGACCGCGAGCAGGCCATCACCGACGAGACCGTGCGTGTGGTCGCGACCCGTGCGCACGAGGGCGGCGTGACGCGCATCGTCGAGAACCGGCAGGGCATGGTCGCGGCCGCCGCGGGCGTCGACGCCTCGAACACGGCAGACGGCACCGTGCTGCTGCTGCCCGTCGACCCCGACGCGTCGGCCCGAGCACTCGCCGCCGGCATCCGCTCACGGAGCGGCGCGACCGTCGGCGTGGTCCTGTCGGACACGCTCGGTCGCCCGTGGCGCGAGGGCCAGACCGACGTCGCCATCGGGGCCGCCGGCGTGCACGTCGTCGACGACCTCCGCGGCGGCACCGACGCAGCCGGTCGCACGCTCACCGTGACGATGGCGTGCCTCGCCGACGAACTCGCGGGTGCGGGCGACCTCGTCAAGGGCAAGGCGAGCGGATGCCCCGTGGCCGTCGTCTCGGGCCTCGCGCGCGCCGTCGGCCCGCTCGACCTGCCCGGGGCGGCCAGGATCGCCCGCCCGTCGGAGCGCGACCTCTTCCGCCTCGGCACCGACGAGGCCATCGAACTCGGACGCCGCGACGGGCACGATCACGGCTTCGCGCGCGGACGTGCGGTCGGGCACGCCGAGGGATTCGCCTCCGGCTACGCCGAGGGCGTCGCGGCTGCGCGCACGGAGGCGCTCATGGCTCGGGCCTCGAGGGCATCCGTCGTCCCGGGTGCATCGGCGGGGGCGACGACATGCTGACCTACGACGTGGTCGTGCCGGTCAAGCTGCTCGCCGAGGCCAAGACCCGCCTCGCGCCATCCCTCGACAGCGCCGCACGCGCCGGACTGGCGCGGGCGTTCGTGCTCGACACCATCGACGCCGCGCTCGCCGCCGAACGCGTCGCGCAGGTGATCGTCGTCGGCGACCTCAGCGGCCACGTCGACGAGGTGCCTGCCGGCGTCGTGGTCGTCGCCGAACCCGAGCCTCGCTCGCTCTCCGCGGCGATCCGCCACGGCATCGCGGAGGCGCGGCGCATCGCCGTCGACGAACGCGATTCCGGCCACGCGGGTCGAACGGCGCGCAGCCACCGGGGCATCGCGGTGCTGCTCGGCGACCTGCCGGCGCTGACCCCGCAGGCGCTCGATGTCGCGCTCGGCGCCGCGTCGCGGCATCCGCTCGCCTTCATGCCCGACGCCGAGGGCACCGGAACGACGCTCGCGACGGCCGCAGCGCACACCAGGTTCGAGCCCGCCTTCGGCGCCGACTCGGCGATGCTGCACCGCGCGCTCGGCTTCCACGACCTCTCGCACGAGGTGCCTGCCGCCCTCGTCGAGCGGCTGCGCCGCGACGTCGACACGATCGACGCGCTCGACGCCGCCGTACGGCTCGGCCTCGGCGCGCACACCACGGCGGCCCTCGCCGCGCGCGACGAGCGGAGCGCCGTCGAGCCCGGAACCGCCGACACGGACGTCGCCGACGCCCGAGCCGCCGACGCCCGAGCCGCCGAATCCCACATCACCGAGACCGGCGCGCACACGCGCCCCATCGACTCCACCAGAAAGGGAGCAGCATGACCCTCACCCTCGGATACAAGGCCAGCGCCGAGCAGTTCGACCCGCGCGAACTCGTCGAGATCGCCGTCGCGGCCGAAGCCCACGGCATGGAGTCCGTCTTCACGAGCGACCACTTCCAGCCCTGGCGGCACACCGGCGGCCACGCGCCGTTCTCGCTCGCCTGGATGGCGGCGGTCGGCGAGCGCACCTCGAAGATCCGCATCGGCACCTCGGTGCTCACGCCGACGTTCCGCTACAACCCGGCCGTGCTCGCCCAGGCGTTCGCGACCATGGGCGTGCTCTACCCGGGGCGCGTGATCCTCGGCGTCGGCTCGGGCGAGGCGCTCAACGAGATCGCCACGGGCTTCCAGGGCGCGGGCGAGCAGGAGTGGCCCGAGTTCCGCGAGCGCTACGCGCGCCTGCGCGAGTCGGTGCGTCTCATGCGCGCCCTCTGGAACGACGAGGGTCAGGTCAGCTTCGATGGCGAGTACTACTCGACCCACGACGCGTCGATCTACGACCGGCCCGAGGGAGGGGTGCCGATCTACATCGCCGCCGGCGGCCCGCAGGTCGCGAAGTACGCGGGCCGCGCGGGCGACGGCTTCATCTGCACCTCGGGCAAGGGCGCCGAACTCTACGCCGAGCAGCTCATGCCAGCCGTGAAGGAGGGCCTCGAGGCCCGCACCGACGGCCGCACCTTCGACGAGTACGACCGCATGATCGAGATCAAGCTCTCGTACGAGGAGACCCAGGAGGCCGCACTCGACAACACGCGGTTCTGGTCGCCGCTCTCGCTCTCGAAGGAGCAGAAGCACGACATCACCGACCCCGTCGAGATGGAGCGAGCCGCCGACGCCCTGCCCATCGAGGAGATCGCCAAGCGGTGGATCGTGGGCACCGACCCCGACACGGTCGTCGAGCAGATCGGCCAGTACATCGACTGGGGCTTCAACCACCTCGTGTTCCACGCACCCGGGCACGACCAGCGCCGCTTCCTGCAGCTGTTCGAGCGCGACCTCGCGCCGCGCCTGCGCGCTCGCGCGGCGAAGTAGCGGCGCCACGCCGCGCGGCGGCGAAGGCGGTCACGTTCAGGGCGCCCCGATTCGACGACCGGGGCGCCCTGTTGCGCATCGGCGTAACGTGGAGCCTGCGAACCCGCGAACCGCGAGCCCGCGCGACGACGACGTCGGAGGAGGGGCCATGGCCGTCATCGGATGGATCGGACTCGGGCACATGGGCGGGCCCATGTCGGCGCACCTGGTCGCGACCGGGCACGAGGTGCGCGGATTCGACCTCGACGAGGCGGCCTGCCTGGTCGCGGCCGAGCGCGGCGTGCGTGTGTGCGAGAGCATCGCGGAGACCGTCGCGGGCGTCGACGCCGTGTTCACGTCGCTGCCACGCAACGAGCACGTGCGCGAGGTCTACGCGGCGGCCGGGGGCGTCTGGGCGACGGCTCCGGCGGGCGCCCTGCTGCTCGACACCTCGACGGTCGACATGGAGACCTCGCGGTGGTGCCACGCCGAGTCGGCGGCCCACGACCTCCGGTTCGTCGATGCCCCGATCTCGGGCGGCATCGCGGGCGCGATGCGTGGAACGCTGACGTTCATGCTCGGCGGCGACCCCGACGCCGTCGCGGCGGCCCACCCGCTCGTGGAGCCCATGGCGGCGCACGTCTTCGACCTCGGCGGGCCCACGCTCGGCATCGCGGCGAAGCTCGCCAACAACCTCATGCTCTTCGTCTCGCTGCTCGGCGTCGCGGAGGGGGCCGCGCTCGCCGCGTCGCTCGGACTCGACCCGGCGCGCTTCCACGAGGTGGCGTCCGCGTCGTCGGGGGACTCCTGGCCGCTCCGCACCTGGTACCCGGCCCCCGGCGTCGTCGAGACGAGTCCCGCGAACCGCAACTTCGACGCCACGTTCTCGGCTGCGCTCGCCGAGAAGGACCTCTCGTTCGCGGTCGCGGCGGGCGAGGCATCCGGACTGCACATCCCGGCAGCGGAGCTCGCGCTCGAGCAGTTCCGTCGGCTCGAATCGGAGGGGTACGCGGGCAAGGACGCGAGCCTCGTGGCGAAGTACCCGACCGCCGACGGCACGATCCCGGGGTTCGACCCCTCGGCCTGACGCGATCTCCGCCCGGCGGCGCGCGCGACCGCGATCGATCCGCTCCTACGCCGTGGACGCCTCCGAGCTGACGGCGTCGGCCGCAGGCGCCGAGGGCGGCACGGGCGCCGCGGTCGTCGAGGATGCCGCCGCGCTTGCGACCGCGATCAGCGGCCGACCGGTGAGCGGATGCGTGACGACTTCCGCCCGCACGCCGTAGACGTCGTGCACGAGCTCGGAGGTGAGCACCTCTGCGGGCGGGCCGGCCGCGACGACCCGCCCGGCCGCGAGCACGACGACGTGGTCGGCGTAGGCGGCCGCGTGCGAGAGGTCGTGCAGGGCGGCGACGACGGTGAGCCCGTCGCGCGCGAGCGCCGCGAGCAGGTCGAGGGCGACGAACTGCGAGCCGAGGTCGAGGTGGTTCGTCGGCTCGTCGGCGAGCAGCAGGGTCGGCTCCTGCGCGATCGCACGGGCGAGGGTCACGCGTTGCCGTTCACCGCCCGAGAGCGAGTCGAGGGGCCGGCCGGCGAACTCCGCAGCGCCGACCGCGGCGAGTGCGCCGTCGATGACGGCACGGTCGCGAGGCCCGGCGATGCCGAAGGCCCCGAGATGCGGGGTGCGCCCGAGGGCGACGGATGCCTCGACGGTCAGCCTCCCGTCGACCTCGGCCTGCTGCTCGGCGAGGGCGACGATCTTGGCTCGTTCACGCCGTCGCATGCCGCCGAGCGGGGTTCCGTCGAGTCGCAGTTCGCCCTCGTCGGCGCGCTCGACCGCGGCGATGAGGTGCAGCAGCGTCGACTTGCCCGCGCCGTTCGGTCCGATGAGCACGGTCAGCGCGCCGTGGGGCAGCGTCGCGTCGACGCCGTCGATGATCGTGCGTCCGGCGCGATCGAAGCGCACGCGCGAGAGGTCGAGGCTCATGCGGTCCTCCTCGTCCGAAGCAGCAGCCAGGCGAAGACCGGCCCGCCGACGAGTGCGGTGATGATGCCGACCGGCAGCTCGCGAGGGTCGAACAGGGTGCGGGCGGCGGTGTCCGCCCAGACGAGGAAGATCGCCCCGGCGAGGGCCGAGAGCGGCAGCAGCGCGCGGTGACCCGGCCCGGTCACGAGCCGCACGGCGTGCGGGAGCACGAGCCCGACGAAGCCGATCGACCCGCTCACCGCGACGAGTGCGCCGGTGAGCAGCGCCGTGCCGCCGAGCAGCAGCACGCGTGAACGGGCGACGTGCACGCCGAGCGCGGCCGCTCCCGCCTCGCCGAGGGCGAAGGCGTCGAGCGTGCGGGCGCTCGCGACGAGCGGCACGCCGACGACGACGAGCGCGACGCCGCTGATCGCGACGGAGGTCCAGTCGGTGCCCGCGAGCGAGCCGAGCAGCCAGTTGAGGATCTCGCGGTAGCTGTCGCCCGTCGCGCTCCAGAAGATGACGAGGCTCGTGATCGCCCCGAACACGCTCGACACCGCGATGCCGGCGAGCACCGTCGTGGTGGGGTCGAACCGGGCGCCGCGGCCGGACCTCGCGGAGGACGCCATGGCGAGGCCGAGCGTCGCGACCAGGGCGGCCAGCGCACCCGCGAAGGCGGCGAGCGGAAGCAACAGCCCCACGCCGAGCACGATCACCACGACCGCGCCGACCGAGGCGCCCGACGAGAGTCCGAGCAGGTACGGGTCGGCGAGGGTGTTGCGCGTGACGGCCTGCATGACCGCACCGCAGAGTGCGAGGCCCGCGCCGACCACGGCCGCGGTGATCACGCGCGGCATCCGGAGTTCCCACACGATGCCGTCGCGGATCGGCGAGAGGGTCGGCTCGCCGAACCCCAGGTGCGCGGCGACGCTCGCGAACACGTCCGACGGCGCGATCGGCGCGGGTCCGATGGTGACCGCGACGACGACGGATGCCGCGAGCAGCGCCGTGAGCAGCAGGCCCCAGGCGAGGGCGCGACCGCCGCCCGTCGGTCGAGCAGGCGCCCCGGCGCCGTACCGAGACCCCGTATCCGAGGATGCGGCGTCTGGTCTCGATACGCTCGCTGCGCTCACCACTCGACCGGCGGGTTCCATCAGTACCCCAGGGCTCCGAGCTGCTCGACCGTCGAGGCCACGGCGCCGACGTTGCGTACGCCGGCCTCGGTCGACGGGAAGTCGAGCACGACGTAGCGCTGCTCCTGCACGGCGGGCAGGGCGGCGGTCGCCGGGTTGGCCTCGAGCTGCGCGATCTTCTGGTCGGCCGTGTTCCAGGCGGCGTCGACGAGCACGATGACGTCGGGGTTCGCGTCGACGATCGCCTCCCAGCTCATCGAGGTCCAGGTGTCGTGCACGTCCTTCGCGATGTTGTCGAGCCCCGCCGCGGCCATGATCATCTGCGGTGCGCCGATGCCCGCTCCGACGTAGGGCGTCTCGTCGCCCGAGCTGTACCAGAGGGCGGTGAGCCCGTCGTCGTTCGGCTCGATCGCGTCGAGATCGGCCTGCTGCTCGGCGACGAGGTCGGCTGCGGCATCCGGAACCCCGAAGACGTCGCCGGCCTCGCCGAACTCGCGGAAGACCTCGTCGAAGGTGAGCGGGTCGGGCATGTAGCCCTCGGCCTTGCACGCGGCGGGGGCGACGTAGCTGTTCACGCCGAGCTTCGCGAGGGCGTCGCGCTCGCCGGCTCCCTCGGCAGACAGGTTCGACTCCCAGCCGGCGAACACGAGGTCGGGCTCGAGCGCGAGCGTCGCCTCCTGCGAGGGCACCTTGTCGGAGACGACCTCGATGCCGGATGCCGCGTCGGCGAGGTCGTCGGGCACGGGGCCGTCGCTGAACGCCGAGCCGATCACGCGGTCGGCGAGGCCGAGCGCGAGCATGAGCTCGAGGGTCGAGGACTTGACGGTGAGCACGCGCTCGGGAGCGGACTCGAGGGTGACGTCCGTGCCGCAGTTGTCGATCGTGAGCGGGTAGCCGGCGGCTGCGGCCTCGGCCGAGGGGTCTGCGCCGCCGGTCGAGGCGGCGGTGGGGCTCGCGCAGCCGGCGAGCAGCAGGGCAGCAGCGGGGATCGCGAGCACGGCGGCCGGGATCGCGAGGGCAGGGCGGTGACGGCGGGAAATGGGCATGGTTCCTCCGGGACGGTTCGGTGCGGACTTCGACAGTTGTCGAGGACTCACGGCCCAATCCCGGGCCATCACAACCGATCAAGGCGGATCGGCGGTCGGGTTCATCCTACGGCGCCCGGTGATTCGGAATCAATACTGGATTCTGGATCCAGAATACGCAATGATGACCATGCACTGCCGTTCCGCCGCATCGCAGCGACGAGATCCGAGAGGACCCGCACCACATGATCACCACGAACGTCGAGTTCTACAGCTCCGGCGACCGCCTCTCCGCGATCTGGCGAACGCCCGAGACGCCCGGCCCGTACCGCGCGATCGTGCAGGGTCCGGGCTGGCTCGGCCTCAAGGACGCGAAGCTCTACGTGCGCTACCACGAGGCGCTCGTCGCCGCCGGGTTCGCGGTGCTCATCTTCGACTACCGCGGCTTCGGCGACTCCGAGGGTGACCGCGGCATCCTCTCGCCCGCACGCCAACTGCAGGACCTCGTGAACGCGGTCACCTACCTGACCACGCGCGACGACGTGATCGCCGACGCGATCGGCGTCTTCGGCACCGGCGGCACGGGCGGCGGCAACGCCGTGCTCCTCGCCGACGCCGACCCGCGCGTGCGCGCCGCCGTCAGCCAGGTGCCGGTCGCCGACGGCACCGACTGGCTGCACCGCATGCGCCAGGAGCACGAGTGGCTCGCGTTCCTCGCGAGCCTCGACGAGGACCGCAGGCTCCGCGTCACGACGGGCTCCGGCCGGCTCGTGCACCCGCGCGAGGAGATCATGGTGCCCACGCCCGAGCGCCGCGCGACCACGATCAAGGCCGACGTCGACGACCGCATCCCGAGCGCGATCCCGCTCTCGTGCGCCGAGGAGATCCTCGCCTACCGCCCGATCGACGCCGCCGCGCGGCTCGCGACCCCGCTCCTGGTGATCGGCGTCGAGGGCGACGCGACCACGCCCACCGACCACGCCGAGGCGCTCTACGCCGCGGCCAAGGGGCCGAAGCAGCTCATCATGCAGCGGCACACCACCCACTACGCGGCCTACGACCGGTACTGGGAGCAGACCACCCCGCGCATCGTCGACTGGCTCGACCGCCACGTGCAGCCGAGCGACGTCGACATCCGCACCACCCTCTCGCCGCAGTCGGGCGAGGCCATCGAACACCTGGAGGCACCACGCATGGAGGCAGGACAGTGAGCATCGACCTCAGAATCACGGGCGGCACCGTCGTCACCCCGAGCGGACCCGTCGCCGGCGACCTGCTCGTGCACGACGGCAAGGTCGCGGGCGTCGTCTCGCGCGACGTCGCCGTCGACGCGGAACGCACCATCGACGCATCCGGCCGCCTCGTGCTGCCCGGCATGGTCGACGTGCACGTGCACACCCGCGAGCCCGGCTACGAGCACAAGGACGACATCCTCACCACGACCCGCCAGGCCGCGGCCGGCGGCGTGACGACGATCTTCGGCATGCCCAACCTGAAGCCGCCGACCGTCGACGTCGCGAGCCTCACCGACGTCTTCGAGCGCTACGCCTCGTCGTCGATCGTCGACTGGAACCACAACCCGGCGCCGACGAAATTCGACGAGATCGAGCCGATGGCGGCGATGGGCATCAACGCCTTCAAGATCTACATGGTCGTCGACACGGGCCGCACCTACCCGCACCCGGCGGGCACCGGCATCCACGACCACGGCCACCTGCTGCAGATCATGGATCGCATCGCGACCACCGGCAAGCGCTTCATCGTGCACCCGCACGACCAGGCGCTCATGGACTACATCGAGGGCGAGGTGCTCGCCCGCGGCGACAACACGCCGCAGGGCTACGCGTCCGCCTACGCCGCGCGCGAGGGCGTCATCTGGGATACGGCCATCGATGTCGTGCTGCGCCTGGCCGAGGCATCCGGATGCCCCGTGCACATCGCGCACATCCAGACCCGCCGTTCGATCGAGGCCGTGCGCCGCGCGAAGGCCTCGGGCATCGACGTGACGTGCGAGGTCAACCACTGGGCGCCGTTCCTCTCCACCTGGAACGACGTCGAGACGCTCGGCCCGTACGCGCTCAGCTACTGGGTGCCCGACGACAACCGCGCCGCCATCTGGGAGGGCATGCGCGACGGCACCATCGATGTCGCGAGCTCCGACCACGCGCCGCACACGCGCGAGGAGAAGGAGATCGGCTGGACCGAGATGTGGAGCGCCCACACCGGTACCCCCGGCATCCAGTACTACTACGAGCTCATGCTCGACGCCGTGAACCGGGGCGAGCTCGACCTCGACCGCGTCGTCGAGATGGTCGCCGAGGTGCCGGCCGACAAGTTCGGCCTCGCCGGCGTCAAGGGCACGCTCGCGGTCGGGGCCGACGCCGACATCGTGATCGCCGACATGGCGCACGAGTGGACCATCACCGACGACGACGTGCTGTCGAAGATCGGCTGGACCCCGTACAACGGCCGCACCATCAGCGCCCGCATCGAGCGCACGCTCGTGCGCGGCCACGAGGTCTACGCCGACGGCGTCGTCGTCGGCGAGCCCGGATTCGGGAAGCTCGCGGCCGCTCCGGCCGCACGATCGGCCGAACTGGCCGCAACAGAAGGGAAGTGACCATGAAATTCGGTCTGCTGCTGCCGCACTTCGGCGAAGAGGCGAGCAAGGAGAAGCTGCTCGAGGGCTCCAAGCGCGCCGAGGAGCTCGGCTTCGACTCGGTCTGGGTTCGCGACCACCTGGTCTTCGAGCCGCACGGCGAGATGGAGAAGCCCAACCGCACCTTCTACGACGCGCTCACGACCCTCACGGCCATCGGCGCCGTCACCGAGAAGCTCGAGCTCGGCACCGGGTCGCTGATCCCGTTCCGCCACCCGCTCGTGACCGCGCTCATGGCCGGCACGATGACCCAGCTGCTCGGGCCGCGCCTGATCCTCGGGTTCGGCGCCGGCACGTTCGACCACGAGTTCGATGCCATCGGCTGGGGCGACAAGGACCGCGTCGAGATGGTGCGCTCGAACGCCGAGATCCTGAAGCGCGTGTTCACCGAGAACGACGTGACCTACGACGACGGCATCTTCTCGTTCGAGAACGTCACCATCGAGCCCAAGCCCGTCGGCGGGCGCGTGCCGTTCTGGTACTGCGGCGCGACGCCCCGCTCGGCCCGGCTCGCGGCCGAGTACGCCGACGGCTGGATGCCCGGCCGCATCTCGCTCGCCTCGATCGAGAAGCGCATGGGCGTCATGAGGGAGATGACGGATGCCTCGGGCCGGCCGATGCCGACCATCGGCGTGATCCCGCCGACCTCCATCGAGGCGACGCGCGAGGAGGCGCTGAAGGACGTCAACGTTCCTGGCCTGCTCGCCTGGGCGAACAAGGCGAAGTTCGCGGTCAAGCCGCCGTCGGGCGTCTTCGAGACGGTGGAGGACCTCGAGGGCCAGCTCATCGTCGGCAACCCCGACGAGGCCGTCGAGGAGATCCGCAAGTTCGAGGCGACCGGCGTCGATCACCTCGTCTTCGACTTCCGCTTCAAGTTCGACCGCTTCTTCGAGCAGATCGAGTTGCTCGGCACCGAGGTGCTGCCGAAGCTCCGCCAGGGCGCGCCCGTCCCCGTCGCCTGACGCCCTTCGAACGACGAGTCCCGTGAGTGCGAGAGAGAGTAGGACCATGACGATGACCACCCCGACCGCCGACCGGGACGAGCCCGCGGCATCCGCTCCCCTGATCTCGGTGCGCGACCTCACGGTCAGCTACCACGTCGCGCGCACGGGGGCCACGCTCACGGCCGTCGAGGGCGTGAACCTCGAGGTGCACGAGGGCGAGTTCGTCACCGTGCTCGGCCCGTCGGGGTGCGGCAAGACCACGGTGATGAACGTCGTCGCCGGTCTCGTCGCCCCCACGTCGGGCGAGGTGCTGGTCGACGGCCGGCCCGTGACGGGCCCCGGCCCCGATCGGGCCGTCGTCTTCCAGGACTACGCCCTGCTGCCGTGGCGAACGGTCTTCGACAACGTGAAGTTCGGCCTCGAGATGCAGAAGCGGCTCAAGGGCGACGGATGGCGCGTCCGCGTGCAGGAGGCCATCGAACTCGTCGGCCTGTCGGGCTTCGAGAACTCGTACCCGAAGGAGCTCTCGGGCGGCATGCAGCAGCGCGTCGGGCTGGCCCGTGCGATCGTCGCCGAGCCGCGCATCCTGCTCATGGACGAGCCGCTCGGCGCGGTCGACGCGCTCACCCGCGAGGTCATGCGCGACGAGATCGAGAAGCTCATCGCCGCGACCGGCAAGACGGTGCTCTTCATCACGCACTCGATCGAGGAGGCGATCCTGCTCGGCGACCGCATCGTGGTGTTCAAGAGCCACCCCGGTGCGATCAAGGAGGTCATCGAGACCGGGCTGGCGCGGCCGCGCTCCGAGCGCAGCGTGCAGAGCGACCCGAGGTTCCTCGAGCTGCGCGACCACCTCTGGGACGCGCTGCAGGCCGAAGCCGCAGAGGCCGCGGTGGCGGGCGGCTCATGAGCGTCCTCTTCGCCAGCGGCGGACCCCGAGCCGGCAGGGGTGGGCTCGCCGCATGGCTCGCCGACCTCTCGACCGGGGGCAAGGCCGTCGTCATCGCGGTCGAGGTGTTCGTCGTGCTGCTCGTGTGGCAGCTCGTCGTCGGCTACTGGGGACTCATCAACCCGGTGTTCTTCCCCCCGCCGCTCGCGATCGCGCAGGGGTTCGGCGAGATCGTGGCGAACGGCTCGCTCGCGGCGAACGCGGCGGTGTCGGCCCAGGCGTGGCTCACGGGCTTCACGATCGCCGTGATCGTGGGCATCCCCGTCGGGCTGCTGATGGGCGCCTCGCTGCCGGTGGACAAGGTCGTCGGCCCGATCGCCTGGACGATCTACGCGACGCCGGCCATCGCCTACCAGCCGCTCGCGAAGGCGTGGTTCGGGTTCGGCATCGGGCCGGTCATCTTCCTCGTCGTGATCAGCGCGCTCTTCCCGATCATGCTCAACATCGCGGCCGGCATGCGCACGACGAGCCCGTCGCTGCTCCGGGCCGCGCGGGTCTACGGGGGGTCGCAGCTGGACCTCTATCGACGCGTGTTCCTGCCGTCGACCGTGCCGTTCCTCTTCGCCGGGCTGCGGCAGGCCGTGGTGCTCGCCACCATCGGCATGGTCGTCGCCGAGCTCTCGGGCTCGTCGAGCGGCATGGGCGCCCTGATCATCAAGGCCGCCAACACGTACCAGACCGACCAGGCGTTCGCCGCGATCGGCGTCGTCGTCTGCTGGAGTGTCGGCATGACGGGCGTCGTGACGCTCATCGAGCGCCGCGTCGCCCCCTGGACCAGGAAGGCACGCCGATGACCGCCACCGTTTCGATCGAGGCGCTCAACGCCCCCGCGCCGCGGCGCCGCCGGAGCGGCCCGAGCAAGTGGACCTGGCTCCTGCTCGGTGTGATCGCGGCGATCCTGCTCGTCTGGGAGGCCGCGGTCTCGTGGCTGCACCTCGTACCCGAGGCGTTCCTGCCGCCGCCCACGGCGGTGTTCGCCGCGTTCGTGCAGCTGCTCGTCGATCCCGAGTTCTGGCAGGCGTTCGTCTTCAGCATGCAGAACCTGCTCATCGGCCTCGTGCTCGCGGTCGTCGTCGGCGTGATCGTCGGCCTCGCGGTCGGCTGGTCGCCCGTGCTGCGGTTCATGGTCGCGCCGTTCCTGTGGCTGCTCTACTCGACGCCGAAGGTCGCGCTCGCGCCGCTGTTCATCCTCGTGCTCGGGCTCGGCAACGAGTCGAAGATCGCGCTCGTGTTCCTGCTGGCGGTGTTCCCGATCATCCTGAACACCATGGAGGGCGCGGTCACCGTGCCCGCCTCGCTGGTGAGCGCGGCGCGCGTCTACGGCGTGAACGGCGTGGCCCTCGGGTGGAAGGTGATCCTGCCGGCGACCCTGCCGTACAGCCTCGCCGGCATCCAGCGCGGCGCCGCACTCGGCTTCACGGGCGAGGTGCTCGGCGAGTTCCTCGGCGGCACGGGCGGGCTCGGCCACATGCTCGAGTTCGCGGCGTACCAGTTCCAGATGGACGAGGCGATCGCGATGGTCATCGTGATGGTCATCATCGCGAACCTGACGCTCGCGCTCATCGCGGTGCTGCGCAAGCGCCTCGCGCCCTGGTACGACGACCGGCAGATCATGGGCCGCAGTTAGGAGGACGCATCGTGCACAAGCAGGTCATCGTTCCGGAGGGCGTCTATCCGCCGACGGCGGCGTTCAGCCAGGCGATCCGGGTTCCCGCGGGCGACCTCGTGTTCGTCAGCGGCATCGTCGGCATGCGGCCCGACGGCACCATGCCGTCGACGACGCGCGGGCAGGTCGAGCTCGCCTTCGAGAACCTCGTCGCGGTGCTCAGGGCAGCGGATGCCGCGCCCGACGACGTCGTGAAGGTGAACGTCTTCATCGGCGAGGCGTTCGACCTCGTGCGCGACGACCTGCGGGAGATCCGCGGGCGGCACTTCACGCGCGACTTCCCGGTGTCGACGCTCGTGCAGGTGGCCGGCTTCGCCTCGCCCGGGTACCGCTTCGAGATCGAGGCGATCGCGGCGTTGCCCGCGCGGTCGTCGGGGTCGTCGGGAGGGTAGCGACGAAGGAGCGTCTCGAGACCCGCGATCGCCCCCAGACCGCCGGCCCCCGCGTCATGCGCGACAGCGGGGGCCGGCTTCCTGTCAGCACACGCAGCATGTGCGCGTATGGTTGCGCGCACGGGGCCGTTCGAGCTCCCGAACAGAGGCGGCATCATGTCCGACAAGTCCCCCAAGAAGTCCGCATCGAAAACCGCGGCCACCCGCACCCTCAAGGAGAAGCGGGCCGACAAGAAGTCGAAGGTCGCGGGCCGCTCGACGGGCAGCGACATCACCGAGGCGACCCACCGCAAGAAGTAGCGCCCGGGCGCACAAGAGCCCCCGCCGGCATGCGCTCCGGCGGGGGCTCTTCCGTGTCGAGGCGGAGGCGCCTCGATCCCGTCTATTCCGGGTAGGACAGCGTCTCGGGTCCGGCGTTGTCGATGCCGAGCAGCTCCTGCGCCTTCTCGAGGTAGACGAGCTGCGACGCGTCGAACTCGATCGGCTCGAGCGACTGCGACTCGATGGTGGTGTCCCATGCCTCGGTGTCGAAGTAGAGGTTCGAGCAGGCGAGGTGCCCGTCGAGCACCCACGGGCTCTCGCTGTCGCGGAGGGCCGAGACGTCGAAATCGTTCGCCTCGTAGATGTCGAGCACCGAGTCGACGTTCTCGGGGAACACGCCCGGCTCCGGTGCCGTCATGTAGTCGGTCGCCTTGAGCGTCGCCCGCAGGAACCGCACGAGGGTGTTCGGATTCTCGGCGACCCAGCCGCTGCCGGCGACCTGCACGTCGTTCGCCCAGTTGCGCAGCGACTCGACGATGATGTTCGCCCCGTGCTCCTCGAGCGCGGGCAGATCGTCGGCGTAGAACGGCTGCATCGAGATGCGGTCGTTCACGAAGAACTCGGTCCACGACTCGGAGCCGGGCCCGGGGTAGACGACCTCGGTCTGCACCGTGTCGAGATCCCAGCCCTCCTCCTTCAGCACCAGCTTGCGCTGGAACTCGGCGGGGTCGCCGGGGGTGCCGGCGAGCACGATGGAGGTGCCCTCGAGGTCCGCGACCTTCGTGATGCCCTTCTGGGCGGCGAAGTCGAAGTTCTGGCGGCAGTAGTGGCCGCCGACCAGGTCCACCTCGACGCCGCCCCTGATCGCCTCGATGACCGTGCCGGTGGACTCGACGCCGATGTCGGCGCTGCCGCTGGCGACGGCGGCCGTGACGTTGTCGGCGGTGATGACCTCGACGGTGAGGCCCTCCTCCTCGTAGTAGCCGAGGTCGGTCGCGAGCACGTACATCGAGTACATGGTGATGTCGGGGAACGGGATGGCCACCGTGATCTCGGTGTCCTCCGCTGCCCCGGGTTCGCCGTCGGTGAGGGTGACCGGTTCGGCGTCGGCGGAGCCTCCGGGGTTCGCGGCGCATCCTGCCAGCAGCGTGAATGCTGCGAGGGCGGCTGCCGCGGTGAGGCCGTATCGGCGGATGGATCTGCGCATGACTCTCCATTCTCAGCGGGTGTCTCGAACGGGGCCGGCCGCACAGTACGGGGCCTCGTGCGAATTGACGGATACCGTATCCAAAATCCCTCGAAGTGTCCATGATTCCGGGTGAAGCCGATGGTTACGGTTGGATTGCGGCGCTGCGAAGCGCATCCGTCGGCACGAGGCGACCGGCCACCGGATGTCGCCGCCTGACGGCGGATCAGTGGACACGTCGTTGCAGATTGGATACGGTATCCAGAAATCACGACATCGAAGTTCGTGACCGAGACGGGAACGGGGTGCGGATGCGAGCGGCGCAACTGCAAGCCAGTGGACTCGAGGGCCTGCGCGTCGGGGACATCGCGCGCCCGGTGCCCGGATCCGGCGAGGTGCTCATCGCCGTCGAGGCGGTGAGCCTCAACCAGCTCGACCTCAACGTCATCGCCGGCCTCGGTCCCGGCCGTGCCGCCCGCCTGCCGCGCGTGCTCGGACTCGACCCCGCCGGCATCATCGTCGAGCTCGGCGAGGGCGTCGACGCGCGACGACTCGGCCAGGCCGTCGTCGTCAAGCCGAACATCCCGTGCGGCGACTGCGCGCGATGCGCGATGGGCCACGAGGCCGACTGCCCGGCGCAGTCCGTGCTCGGCGTGCACCGCGACGGTGGAGCCGCCGAGTTCGTCGTCGTGCCCGCCCGCAACGCGTTCGACCGCCACGACCTCGACGCCGCGACGGCCAGCGCGACCGTGCACAGCCTGCCGATCGTCATCAACGCGTTCGACGCCGCGGCCGTCACCGCCGCCGACCGGGTGCTCGTGACCGGCGCGGGCGGCACGCTCGGCCATGCGGCCGTCGCCTACGCCCGGCACCTGGGCGCCTCGGTCGTCGCCGCCTCGCGTGCCGAACTCCCCCGCCTCGACGGGGTCGAGCAGATCGTCGCCCCCGACGCCGCGAGGCTCGCAGGCCGACTCGCCGACCTCGACGCGTTCGACGTCGCGATCGACGTGAGCGGCCACGGCGGCACGATCGCCGCCGGCGTCGCGGCGCTCGGCTGGGGCGGCCGGGCGGTCTTCTGCTCCGCCTCCGTCGATGCCAGGCTCGAACTCGACGCCCGAGACCTGTACCTCAAGCGCAAGCAGCTCCGCGGCGTCGCGAGCGCCGACGACGAGCACGTGCGGCGTGCGCTGCGACACGTGCAGAACGGCACCATCGCGCCGATCATCGGCTCGCGGCATCCGCTCGACGACATCGTCGGCGCCTACCGCGGCTTCGGTGCCTCGCCGAGGGGCAAGGTGGTCATCGATGTGGTGTGACCGCCGCCCCGACCGCGTCAGAACCCTCCGAGAGGACCGCACCAGATGAACACGCCCCACCGCGACGCCGCCGACGAGGCGGGCCCGCTCGCCGGCATCCGCGTCATCGAGCTCGGCCAGTACATCTCGGGTCCGTACGCCGCGAAGCTCCTCGCCGACCTCGGCGCCGACGTCGTGAAGGTCGAATCGCCCGACGGCGATCCGATGCGGCGCTGGGAGGGCAGCGGCACGATGAGTCCGCAGTTCGCCGCGTACAACCGTGGCAAGCGCGCCGTCACGCTCGACCTCAAGTCGCCCGACGGGCTCGCCGAGCTGCTCGAGCTCGCCCGCACGGCCGACGTGCTCATCGAGAACTTCCGCCCGGGCGTCGCCGCTCGCCTCGGGTTCGGGCCCGAGGTGCTGCACGAGCTCAACCCCGGCCTCATCACCTGCTCGATCACGGGCTTCGGCGCCGAGGGGCCGTATGCGAAGCGCCCGGCCTACGACACGGTGATCTCGGCCGTCGGTGCGATGTACAGCCAGGTCGTGCCTGCCGAGACCCTGCGCCCGCTCGGCCCGGCGTTCTCCGACCTGCTCTCGGGCATGTCCGCGTCGCAGGCGGTGCTCGCGGCGCTGCACGCGCGCAGCGCCCGCGGCGGGTCGGGCGCGGCCGGCGCGGTCGGCGAGGTCGGCGAGGTCGCCGAGGGCGAGCACCTCGAGGTGTCGATGGTCGGCTCGCTCATCGACTTCCTCACCGAGGCGGCGTCGACCTACCTCGAGACCGGCCAGGTGGCGGGGCCCGACTCACGGCCGCGCCGCGCCCAGGCGTACGCCTGCGTCGGGTCCGACGGGCGCGCGTTCGTCATCCACATGTCGGTGCCCGAGAAGTTCTGGACGGGCCTCGTCGCGGTGCTCGAGCGCCCCGAACTGGCATCCGACCCCCGTTTCGCCACCCGCGAGGCGCGCGTGCGCAACTACGACGAGCTCGACGTCGAGCTCAAGGCGATCACCGAGCGGATGCCGCGGCAGCACTGGCTCGACCGGCTCGCGGCTGCGGACATCCCGCACGGGCCGCTGAACACCGTGGCCGACCTCTTCGACGACCCGCAGGTCGCCTCGATGGGCCTCGTCGAGGAGATCGCCGGACCGGACGGCGAACCGCTGCGCGTCCCCGCGCCGAGCACCCGGTTCCACCGCAGCGGGCGTCCCGTGCTGCGCGCGGCGCCGCGCCTCGGCGCCGACAACGGCACGGTGCTCGGCGGCCCCGCCGCGCCGACCGCCGCTGCGACATCCGGCGTCGCCGGGACATCCGCCGTGACATCCGCCCCCACCATCGAAGGAGCCAGCGCATGAGCGGCATCGACGACCTCGTCGCCATCGACGTGCACACGCACCCGCAGACCGAGGAGTTCCTCGCGGCGATGGGGCAGCGGCACCAGCAGATGGCCAAGCACTTCGGGCGTGAGCGGCCGGTGGTCAGCTTCGCCGAGCAGGCCGACCAGTACCGCGACCGCCGCATGATGGCGGTCATCGTGAACTCCGACTCCGAGACGACGTCGGGCATCAAGGGGGCGCCGAACGACCTGCTCGGCAAGGCGCAGGCCGACCACCCCGACGTGTTCCTCGCGTTCGCGGGCATCGACCCCTGGAAGGGTGAGGCCGCGGTCGCTGAGATCCGGCGCATGCACGCCGAGTACGGCATCAAGGGCGTCGGCGAGCTGAACCCGTCTCGCCAGAAGTTCCTCGCGAACGACCGGCGCTTCTTCCCGATCTGGGAGACGTGCGCCGAGCTCGGGCTCGTCGTGATGTTCCACTCGGGCTTCCCCGGCGCCGGCGCCGGCACCCCGGGCGGTGGCGGCTACCGTCTCGAGAACGCCCGCCCCGTGCCGTACATCGACGACGTCGCCGCCGAGTTCCCCGAGCTGAAGATCATCAGCGCGCATCCGGCCTGGCCCTGGCACCTCGAGAACCTCGCCATGGTCTGGCACAAGTCCAACGTCTACCTCGACCTGTCCGGCTGGGCGCCGAAGTACCTGCCGCCCGAGGTCGTGCGCTACGCCGACTCGCTCATCAGCGACCGGGTGCTCTTCGGCTCGGACTGGCCCGTCATGACCGCCGACCGGTGGATGACCGAGTTCGACGAGCTCGGGCTCAAGCCCGAGTCGCGACAGAAGATCCTGCTCGACAACGCCCGCACCCTGTTCGGGCTCTGAGCCCGGCGCCCTCGCCCCGACGTCCTCCGACCCGTACACCTCGAGAAACGGAACCCGATGGCCGAACTCGTGCTCGCGGCGGCCACGCCGCACAACCCGCTGCTCTGGCGCGCGATGCGCGACCCGATGCCCGACGACCTCGCCGGGGTCGCGGCGAACTTCGCCCGCTTCCGGCAGACGTTCGACGACCACGACGTCGACGTGGTCGTCGTCATCGGCACCGACCACCTGCGGCAGTTCTCGTACGACCACTCGCCCGCGTTCGTCGTCGGCAAGGCCGAGTCGTACCACGGCACCTGGGAGAACGAGGTGCGCACGTTCGGCATGGAGTACGTGGAGCTCGAGGGCCATCGCGAGCTCGCCGACGAGATCACCGGACGCCGGGTGCAGCCCGAGACGATCGACCTCTCGGTGAGCCTCGAGTGGCGGCTCGACCACAGCTTCGTGATCCCGCTGCAGTACGTGCGGCCCGAGCTCGACCTGCCGGTCGTGCCGATCCACACGAACGCCTCGATGCCGCCGGTGCCCTCGGTGCGCCGCTTCATCGCCCTGGGCGAGCACGTGCGTTCCGCGGTCGAGGGGTGGGACTCCGATGCCCGCGTCGCCCTCCTCACCTCGGGCCACATGGCGAACGACGTCGGCGGGCCGCGCACCTTCGCGGGATCCCCGGACCCCGAGTTCGACCGGGCAGCGGCCGCGTGGATGCGCGACGGCGACCTCGACGGCGCGATCCGCGTCTGCAGCGACTTCGACCGCCTGCTCGACGCCGGATGCATGACCTACCAGTACCTCAACGCCGTCGCCGCGCTCGCCGCGATGGGCGGCCGGCCCGCCGACTTCGCCGACGTGACCGAGTCGCGGTTCGCGTCGAGTCCGTTCTTCTTGTGGGAGACCCGCTGATGACCCGCTACATGATCGATAAATTCATGCGCTTCGTCGAGCTCTCCGACGCGCTCGTCTCGGAATACGTCGCCGATCCGACTGCCTACGTCCAACGCTGGCTCAGCGAGGGTGGCGGCCCCGAAGGTGCGACCGACGACCGTGTGCTCACCGAGGAGGAACGGGCCGCGTTCGCCGCTCGCGACTTCGAGGCGCTCTATCTGCTCGGTGCCCATCCGTACCTGCTGTGGCATTTCACCGAGGCGGTGCACGCCCACGAGTTCACGCTGGAGTCGGGGTGGCGCGAGCTCGTCGAGCGGTACCGCGCCGCGGTCGCCCCGCACGGCGTGGTCGACTACATCCCCTGAGTCGGGGCGGTCAGCAGCAGCGGTCGGGCAACGTCAGCGCAGCTCCCCGACGCTCGGCGGCAGCGCGCAGTAGTCGTAGAAGAACCGTTTGGGCTGCGAGTCGAGGGTCGCGTCGACGATGACGTTGACGCCCGCGTGCGGCAGCTCCTCGCCCGCGAGCACCCAGACGGTGAAGTGCCAGATGCCGCGCACCTTCTCGTTGAGCAGCCGTCGCCCGTCGACGACGAGCACGGTGTCGGGGTCGCGGGCGCCCTCGAGCGCGCCCGCACGGAACGGCTCGATCGTCTCGGCCCGCAGCGTCGCCTCGTCGACATCGCCGAGTGACCGCCGGGCCGGCACCTGGCCCTGGGCTTCGAGGGCGGCCGCGAGGTCGTCGGCGAACCGCGCGGCCCGTTCAGCGTCGGCCCCCTCGATCGCGACGAGCCGTCGACCTCGAGGGGTCAGGTGCAGGAACTCCCGGGCGACCCCGTCGAGCAGGTCGTGGCGGGTTTCGGAGAAGTACGCCATGCGGGCAACGCTACGCGCTCAGGCGCTCCGTGCGGCGGTTCCGAGGTCGATCGCCGCGCCGGCGAGGGCGGCCGAGCGATCGAGGTCGTGCATCCAGAGCGGGGCGGATGCCGCGAGCAGGCCCTCGGTCGACAGCGCCGTCGCGGCCGTGGCATCCGTCTCGTCGACGAGCCATGCGTCGAGCAGGCCGCCGTCGCGCCGGAATCCGTAGTGCCGGCCGACCGCCTCGGCGCTCGTCTCGACGCCGATCGCGGGCAGGCAGGCGTCGGCCATGCCGCGAACGACCTTGCCGCCGATGATCGGGGAGACGCCGACGACGGGAGCCGGGGTCGCCGCCAACGCCTCGCGCATGCCGGGAACGGCGAGGATCGTGCCGATCGAGACGACGGGGTTCGAGGGGGCGACGAGCACGAGGTCGGCGTCCGCGATCGCCTCGACGACGCCGGGCGCCGGGCGGGCGTCGGCGAGGTTCTGCTGTCGGAAGCCCAGCGCGGGCAGGGTCGCCCGGTACCTCGTCCACCACTCCTGGAAGTGCATCTCGCGCTCGCCGGAGCCTGAGCCGTCACCGGATGCCTCGGGGTCGGCCACGCGCACGTGCGTGTCGACCTCGGTGTCGGTCGCCGGGATGAGCCGAACGCCGAGCGGCCAGCGCCGCTGCAGCCGCTCGCAGACGTCCGAGACCTCGAGGCCGTCGCGGAGCCACGACGTGCGCGCGAGGTGGGTGCCGAGATCGAGGTCGCCGAGCGTGAACCACGGCCAGCCGACGCCCCATTCGCGCAGTTCGGCCGAGACGCGTTCGGTCTCGCCGGCGCGACCCCATCCGCGCTCGGTGTCGTTGACGCCCGCGAGCGAATAGAGCAGCGAGTCGAAGTCGGGCATGAGCCGAACGCCCGAGAGCCAGATGTCGTCGCCGGTGTTCACGACGACGGTGACGGATGCCGTGGTGCCACCCTCGCCGTCGGGCCACCGCCTGGCGCATTCCTCACGCACGCCGCGCACGAAGCGCGACCCTCCGACGCCGCCCGCGAGCACTGTGATCCGCACCCGGCAAGCCTAAGCGGCACGCGGAGTGACGCCGCCCGCGAGGCGTCGTCGATACCCCCCGAACTGGGTCGCCCGATCGGGCAGAAACATGAGGAATCCTCTTGACGCTTCCAGCGCCCGGCTGCTTTTCTCGGAGGAGTTCCCCGCGCCCAGACCACAGGAGGTCCGGATGTCCGAACGCGAGCCCAGCGGTCAGGTGAGCTCATCGAGTGTCGGGACGCGCCCCAGGGCGCCGCGCGGCGGCATCCGCTCGCTCGCGCCCGTGCGAACCGTGCTCGCCGCGCTCGCGACCGCCGCGCTCATCGTCTTCCCGCTCGCCGCGCCAGCGAACGCCGCGCCGCCCTCGTTCGTCGAGCCGCCGACGCGCCTCTACATGGCGCCCGCCGGCTCGCTGCCGGTGACCATTCCCGACGGATTCCCGACGATCATCCCCGAGGGCGACCTGCCCTTCGACGGCGAGACCGACCTCATCTCACAGGACGTGCGCACGATCGAGGTCGAGTCGGGTGAGGTCGGATGCGCGCTGGCCGCGCCCGACTGGAACCAGGGCGGATGCACCGCGGTGCAGCTCTCGGTCTCGCACGGCACGCTGACGTTCGACCCGCTGCCGACGCAGGAGGACGACGGCGACAGCCCGTTCGACGTGCTGAAGTTCGCCGACGGCGCGCTCGAGCGCGACAAGGACGAGCTGGGCGACCTGCCGGCCCCGACCGTCGCGCTCATCGGCACGACCGCGCAGGTGAACGCCGCGCTCGCGACGCTCGTCTACCTGCCCGACCCCGACGAGGACGACGACGGCACCGAGGACGACCCCTACTCCTACAACGGCTCGAACCCCGAGACGCTCGACATCACGCTCGCCGCCGGCGACCCCGCGATCGGCACCGCCTCCATCGAGGTCGAGATCCGGGTGCAGCGTATCAACGAGTTCCCAGAGGTCGAGGTGCCCGATCAGGTGTTCCAGGTGCCGTCGGGCGGCACGGGGTTCCTCGGCGACGCCGGTGACGACCTCGGTCAGCCCGACGAGGAGGACTGGAACGTCCTCGACGAGGACAACGACGAGCAGGACGACAACGACACCATCGACGGGCCGGGCGACGAGTGGCTGCTCATCGCATGGGCAGACTGCGGCACCTTCGCGATGCCCGCGTCGCCGTTCACGATCTCCGACGATCTCGAGCAACTGTTCGAGGACGCGCTCGACCTCGGACTCGAGCCCGACCCGGCCGACCCCGAGTACGCCGAATACCAGACGAACAAGACGGCGCTGATCGACGCCGCGATGGCGGCGCTGCCCGACGAGGTGAAGAACCTGCCCTTCGCGACCGGCAACCCGAGCGACCCGCACAGCGCGTTCGCCGGGGTCGTGAGCGGGCTGAACGCGATCGACAGCCTCAACTACGCCCTCGACCAGGTCGAGTTCCAGGCGACGGGGCTCACCGACACGACCTGCACCGTGCGGTTCCTGGTCTCCGACCTCGGCAACAACGGCCTGCCGCTGCAGTACCTCGGCGACCCGCCCTACGGCATCCAGGTGCCGTTCTTCGGCTTCGACCTCGACACGAACGACTTCCCGACCACCGAGAAGGTCGTCGTCGAGGTCGGCGAAGGCGAGACCATCGAGGTGTCGCTGCCGACGGATGTCTCGGTGCCGGAGGGCGGCGCGACCACGCTGCCGCTCGTGGTGTCGCCGACGACGCATCCGGCGTTCGACGTGACGATCTCGACGTCCGCGGTGCCGCCCACGAGCGCCGCCGACTTCTCGCCCATCGCCGCGCAGACCTTCGCCGTGCCGGAGGATGCCGCGTCGATCGACATCCCCGTCGATGCGCTGCAGGACGGCGACCTCGATCCGGGAGAGACGTACACCGTCTCGATCGACGGGTTCCCGGCCGACCCGCCCTTCCCGCCCGGGTACGACGTGACGATCACCGACCCGGCGGCGCTGGTCACGATCCTCGACGACGAAGTGCCGACCGACACGACCCCGCCGACGGTGACGATCGAGCAGGGCGCTGCCCAGGCCGACCCGACGGGGACGTCGCCGATCGTGTTCGAGGTGGAGTTCAGCGAGCCGGTGACCGGGTTCGAGAACACGGATGTCGTGCTGAGCGGTTCGGCGAATCCGACGACGGCGGTCCTGTCGGGTGCAGGAGCCTCGTACACGGTTGAAGTGTCGGGCATGAGTGCGAACGGGCTGGTCGTCGCCGAGGTCGTCGCGGCAGCCGGAGAGGATGCCGCGGGCAATCTCTCCGAGGCGTCGACGTCCGAAGACAACGAGGTGACGTTCTCGGGTGTCGACGAGGTGGCGCCGACGGTGACGATCGAGCAGGGCGCTGCTCAGGTCGACCCGACGGGGACGTCGCCGATCGTGTTCGAGGTGGAGTTCAGTGAGCCGGTGACCGGGTTCGAGAACACGGATGTCGTGTTGAGCGGTTCGGCGAATCCGACGACGGCGGTCCTGTCGGGCGCCGGGGCGTCGTACACGGTCGAGGTCTCGGGCATGAGTGCGAACGGGCTGGTCGTCGCCGAGGTCGTCGTTGCGGCCGCTGAGGACGCTGCGGGCAACCTGTCGGAGGCGTCGACGTCGGTCGACAACGAGGTGACGTTCCAGTACGACGAGGGTGACGTCACGGCGCCGACGGTGACGATCGAGCAGGGAGTCGCCCAGGCCGACCCGACGGGTGCGTCGCCGATCGTCTTCGAGGTCGAGTTCAGCGAGCCGGTGACCGGGTTCACGAATACGGATGTGGTGCTCTCAGGTTCGGCGAACCCGACGACCGCCGCTGTGTCCGGTACGGGAGCGTCGTACACGGTCGAGGTGTCGGGCATGAGTGCGAACGGGCTGGTCGTCGCCGAGGTCGTCGCGGCGGCCGCTGAGGACGCGGCCGGCAACCTTTCGGAGGCGTCGACCTCGGTCGACAATGAGGTCACGTTCGCGGGCGTCGACGAGGTGGCACCGACGGTGACCATCGAGCAGGGCGCGGCGCAGGCCGACCCGACGGGGACGTCGCCGATCGTCTTCGAGGTCGTATTCAGCGAGCCCGTGAGCGGGTTCGGTCCGGCCGATGTCGTCTTGAGCGGGTCGGCGAACCCGACGACGGCGGTGGTGTCCGGAACGGCCGCGAGCTACACGGTCGAGGTGTCCGGCATGTCGGCTGACGGTCTGGTGATTGCGGAGGTCGTGGCAGGTGCGGCCGAGGATCTGGCGGGCAACCTGTCGGAGGCCTCGACGTCGATCGACAACGAGGTGACGTTCCAGTACGACGAGGGTGCCGTCACGGCGCCGACGGTGACGATCGAGCAGGGCGCGGCGCAGGCCGACCCGACGGGGACGTCGCCGATCGTCTTCGAGGTGGAGTTCAGCGAGCCCGTGACCGGGTTCACGAATGCGGATGTCGTGTTGAGCGGGTCGGCGAACCCGACGACCGCGGTCGTGTCGGGTGCGGGGGCGAGCTACACGGTCGAGGTGTCCGGCATGTCGGCCGATGGGCTCGTGATCGCGGACGTCGTCGCCGGAGCCGCGACGGATGCGGCGTCCAACCCGAGTGAGGCCTCGACATCCGAAGACAACGAGGTCACGTTCCAGGTGGTCGTGTCGCCCGATCCGCTGACGATCACGGTGCCCGACGACATCGTCGTGGAGGTGCCCTTCGGCGAGACCGGCGACAACGTGGACTTCGACCCGCCCACGACCACCGGCGGCGTCGCCCCCGTCGACGTCGCCTGCGACGCGGACTCCGGGGACTTCTTCCCGATCGGGGTCACGACCGTGACGTGCACGGCGACCGACTCCGCTCCCGCCGAGGAGATCGTGCTCTTCGCGGTCGTCTCGGACTCGTTCACGATTACCGTCGTCGAGGGGGAGGAGCCCCCGCCGACCGGCGGTCCGACGGATCCGGGAACGCGTCCGGGTGGCGGCTCGACCGGCGGTGGCTCGACGGGCGGAACGCCGACGGGCATGGCCTCGACCGGCGTCGAGTCGACGCCGACGCTGCTCGTCGGGCTCGCGCTGCTGCTCGCCGGTGCCGTGGCGCTGCGGATCCGCAGGCGGCGGCCCGCGACATCCGCTCGCGACTGACGACCTGAAGCCGGAGCCCGGTAGCCCGGAGCCCGGGAGCCCGGAGCCCCGACCGGCGATGCCCGAAGACGGGCGGTCGCCTACTTGCCGATCGAGAGACCCGCGCGCACGAGCTGCGGCACCGACGCGTCGGGCAGGTACGCGCGTACGAGACCGACCCCGATGCGGGCGAGGTCGGCGCCGTCGCGGTAGAGCAGGTACATGGGTTCGCCGCGTGGGTTGAACTTCTGCTTGAAGCGGTGCAGCGAGCGGAACCCGTACGCCGGCTCGAGGATGCCGCCGAGCTTGTCGAGGATCACCTCGATCTGGCGCTCGTCGTCGGGCGAGTCCGAGCGGGCGAGCGGTGCCCCCGACAGGGAGAGGAACTCCGCGCCCTCGTCGCGGAAGGCGAGCGCCGACGACCCGATGAGGAACTCCATGACGGGCGGGAACCCGCCGCCGTCCCGGCGGCGCATGAGGTCGAGCGTCCACCCGCGGATCCGGCCGCCCGGCCCGTACACCGGGAGCCAGCTCAGGAAGCCCTGTACGGTGCCGTCGGCGGACTCGGCGATCGCCATCCGTACCGCGGGGTCGAGCGCCTCGTCGATCGAGCCGAGCGTGAAGCGCATCTCGGGCAGGCCCTTGTCGCCCACCCACTGCTCGGAGATCTCGGTGATCTGGGCGCGCAGGGCGCGCGGCTCGGCGGCGAGCGAGGCGAACCGGAACCGCACGCCGTCGCGCTCGGCGCGATTGAGCGCGGTGCGCACCGCGCCCCACTTCTTGCCCGTGAACTCGAGGCCGGGCAGGTCGACGATCGTGTCCTCGGCGACCTGCAGGGCGTGCCAGCCCTCTGGCATGGTGTCCCGCGCAGTGCCGTCTGCGCCGAACACGCACACGACGAAGCCTGCGCGTTCGGCGACGTCGATGAACTCGGTGAGCGTCGCGCCGAGCTTCTCGGGCTCGGCGATGGGGTCGCCGAGCACGAGGGCGACGCCCTGGTGGGTCTGGTAGGCGACGACCGTGTCCGGGTCGGAGCCGAAGTAGTGCCGGTTGTCGCGCCACGTCGCCATCCACGAGAGGGCACCGCCTCCGGCCGTCTGGACGACGTGCCGCACCTCGTCGAGGCGGGCGCCGGGCCGGTCCGCGCCGCGGTCGCCGCTCAGCCGGCGTCGAAGGCGTGCCCGGAACGCCCGCGCGCAGACCACGAGCCACACGAGCATCACGGCCCACAGGAATCCGGATGCCGCGGCGAACGCGAGTCCCTCGCGGTCCTCGTAGTCGGTGGTGCCGTCGACCAGTTCGGGGTGGGCGATGACGAAGACCGCGAGCGCACCCGCCAGCACGTTGAACGAGGCCAGGATGACGGAGACGACCCATGCCGCGCGGTACCCGCCGCGGAGCCCGGTCGCGACGACGACCACGATGAGCAGGTCGATCACGACGTCGAGCACGTCGGTGCCGCCCACCTGCGTCATGCCGAACGGACCGTACGTCGGCACCATCGAGGCGATGAGTTGCACGACGATGAGCGAGACGATCATGACGAACGCCACCCACCGCTGCTCCCGCAGCGTCGGCTTGCTGAAGGAGCCGGCGTTGACGAGCAGGACCGTGCCGACCGCCATCGCGTGCTCGACGTCGGCGACCGAGCCGAGGAAGAGCACGCTGACGAGCGTGAAGGCCGTCAGCACGAGCAGCGCCCGGCCGCGCCACGGCGATCCGAGGCTCGCGGCGGCCGCGGTGATGCACGCGAACACGCCGCCGGAGGGGCCCACGTCGACCTGGACGACGAGGGCCTCGGCCCAGTGCGACCCCATCTCGGCGAAACCGGCGATGACGATCGCGGAACCGATGACGGCGATCGCCTGCCCGCCGAAGAAGTAGGCGGCGGCCTGGCCGGTGCCGCGCCGGAACTCGAGCCAGCCGACGCCGACGGCCGTGAGCACGAGCACGAGGTAGCCCCATGGCTGGGCGACGAGGAACGTGCCCGTGACCACCGTCCACCACCGGCCGTCGCTGAACGAGGGCACCCCGTAGGCGAACGTCTCGTACCAGTCGGCGTCGGTGATCGGCGCGGTGAAGCCGCCGACGAGGATGCCGACGACGACCAGCGCCGCGAGCAACGCGATCGTGAACGGCACCCTCGCGAGGAGTCGGAGCACCCTGCGCCCGCGCGAGGGCGCTGCGGTCGAGGCGTCCTCGTCGGCGGGCCGACCGCTCGCCGAAGCCGTGTCCTTCACGGCGGCGGATGTCGCACCCGGCGCCGTGTTCGTCGAGTCGGTCATCTGGACTCCCCCCCCCGTGCGACCGGATCCGAGGGCAGACTATCCCACGCGATCGATGCCTTTTCGAGGCGCGTCGTCGGCGCGATGCCTGCGTCGTGGCATCCGGCTGGCACTTGACGCAGCGCTGGGCCGGTGTTTTCATTCGGTGAGGCGCTGCAGCCGGCCAGACCGAAGGAGGTCCGGATGTCGATCCATTCCGCACGACGATCGGCGGCGGCCTTCGCGAGCCGCGCCACGGTCGCGATCCTGACGCTCGGCGTCGTGACATTCGGATTCCTCTCTCCGGCGCACGCCGGGGAGACCGACACCACCCCTCCGACGGTGACCATCGAGCAGTCGCCCGGTCAGGCCGACCCGACGAGCACGTCGCCGATCCGCTTCGACATCGTCTACTCCGAACCGGTCGTCGATGCCGGCATCGTCCTGATGCTCGGAACGGCGGGGGCGCACACCGCGGTGACGCAGGCCGGCCCCGGCACGACGTTCACCGTCGAGGTCTCGGGAATGACCTCGAGCGGTACGGTGCTCGTCTCCATCGCCGAAGGGTCGACGACCGATCTGGCGGGCAACCCGAACCTCATCTCGACCTCCGTCGACAACGTCGTCGACTATCTGCTGCCCGGCGCGCTGACGCTCGTTCCGCCGGCCGACCAGACCGTGGCGACGGCACCGGGGGCAGCCGGGGCGAACGTGACCTTCGCCGCGCCGACCGTCGTCAACGGGGTCGAGCCGATGACGGTCGGATGCGACCACGAGTCGGGTGCGTTCTACCCGATCGGCGTCACCTCGGTGACGTGCCAGGTCAGCGATTCGTCCGATGGACCGGGGGAGGGCGGCGGCTTCGCCAGCGCCTCGTTCGAGATCACCGTGACCGCCACCCCGGGCGTGACGCCCGCCGCCGGCGGCGCGGCCCCGGGCGGCGCGGCCCCGGCTGCGCCCGCGACGGGCGCGACCGGTCAACTCGCGGAGTCCGGTCCGGAGGCCGTCACGCTCCTCGCGGCCGGAATCCTGCTCATGCTGTTCGGTGCGGTCGCCGTGTCGCGCGCCATGGCGTTGCGGAGCGGACGCGCGACCGACTGAGGCTCGCCCGCCCGCGCACCCTGCTCGCCCGCCAGTGCGGCAGTAGCCGCCGGCCGTCAGTAGCCGCCGGCCGCCAGGTGCGTCGCCGCCGAGGCGAGGTCGTCGGCCACCGCGTCGGTACCCTCGCGCAGGGCGCCGACCGTCACGCGCACGAAGTCGCCGCTGGCGCGCTGGCGCATTCCGTTGGCGGCGTCCCTCGCGTCGGATGCCGCGAGGAACGGCGTGCCCGCCGCGACGCGGATGCCGGCCGCCGCCAACTGCACGAGCGCCGATCGCTCGCCGAGCACCGGCATCCACAGGTTGATGCCGTCGGCTGGCGCAGCGGCGACGCCGCGGGATCGGAGTGCGTCGCCGAGCGTGCGCTGCCGCGTGTAGTACTGCCGTCGGGCCTCCGTGACGGTGTCGATCGCGGTGCCGTCGACGAGCAGGTCGAGCAGGATCGTCTGCAGCATGCGCGAGGTCCATCCGGGGCCGAGCATGCGCCGGCCGGCGATGTGCTCCATCAGGTCGCGTGGGCCGCCGAGCGCGGCGATGCGCAGGTCGGGGCCGTGCGACTTCGAGAAGCTGCGCACGTGCACCACTCGACCGGGCAGCCACGTGCCGAGGGTCACGTCGCCCTCGATCGAGATCAGCCCCGAGTGGTCGTCCTCGATGACGACGAGGTCGTCGACGCGCTCGGCGGCCTCGATCGCGCGGGCGAGCGCCTCGGCCCTGGCGGGCGTCATCGACGCACCGGTGGGGTTCTGGGCGCGCGGCTGCAGCAGCACCGCGACGGGCCGCTGGCGCAGGGCGACGGCGAGCGCCTCCGGCCGCATGCCGTGCTCGTCGAGGCGGACGGGCAGGGCCACGGCTCCGAGCACCTCGAGCAGGTCGAGGAACGGCGGGAATCCGGGGCTCTCGACGATGACGCGGTCGCCGAACCGCACGACCTGCTCGAGCGTGCGCGAGATCGCGTCGAGCGCGCCGTCGACGACCATGATGGCCTCCGCGTCGCTCGGCCACGAGTCGCGAAGCACGCGCGCGAGCGGCGGGATCACGGGCTCGGCCTGGTAGCTGCCGGTCTCGGCCTTGGCCGAGACGCGGGAGAGGGCGGGACCGAGCGCCGGCAGCAGCAGCGGGTCCGGCGTGCCGCGCGAGAGGTCGAGGCGCACGGGGTCGTCGGGCGCCGCCATGCCGCGCATGCGCGGTGCGAGCCGGGCGGATGCCGCGCCGCGCACGAAGCTGCCGGCGCGACCGCGGCTCTCGATGAGGCCGGCGCGGGCGAGCGCCTGCCACGCCTGGCTGATCGTCGCGGGGCTCACGCCGATGGCCGCGGCGAGTTCGCGCACCGTCGGCAGGCGATCGCCCGCCCCGAGGTCGCCCCCGTTCACGAGCCGAGCGACCTCCCCGGCGATGGCTCGGGGCGACGCGTCGGAGAAGTCGGCGAGATCGATCAGTCGTTCGGCGTCCACACGAATACCTGACACCACCATTGCCTCCACACGGTGCAAGGGACAGGATGTTTAACCACAGCGTCACAGAGTGAAACAGAAGAGAAATGTTCAAGCCGAACAATAACAGAACGGGCCACGAGCCCCTGGTTCGGCAGTTCCACCGGCAGTTCAATCGGTACATCTCGGCGTCGCAGCAGCATCCGACGGACACCTGACACGAGCACCACGCCAGGCGATCCTCGGGTGAACGGCAACGGCGCCGCCCGACTCAGGAGAACCTTCATGACGATCGTCAGAGCGGCCATCACGCAGACCACGTGGACCGGCGACAAGGAGTCGATGCTCGACAAGCACGAGCAGTTCGCCCGCGACGCGAAGGCGCAGGGCGCCGAGGTCGTCTGCTTCCAGGAGCTGTTCTACGGCCCGTACTTCGGCATCACCCAGGACCAGAAGTACTACCGCTTCGCGGAGTCGGCCGAGGGGCCGATCGTGCAGCGCTTCGCCGACCTCGCGAAGCAGCTCGGCACCGTCATGGTGCTGCCGATCTACGAGGAGGCGCAGACCGGCGTCTACTACAACACGTCCGTGCTCGTCGACGCCGACGGCACGATCCTCGGCAAGTACCGCAAGCACCACCTCCCGCACCTCGACCGGTTCTGGGAGAAGTTCTACTTCCGGCCGGGCAACCTCGGCTACCCCGTCTTCGACACGGCCGTCGGCCGGGTCGGCATGTACATCTGCTACGACCGGCACTTCCCCGAGGGCTGGCGCGAGCTCGGCCTGAACGACGCGCACATGGTGTTCAACCCGAACGCCACGAAACCCGGGCTCTCGAACCGCCTGTGGGAGGTCGAGGGGCCGTGCGCCGCCGTCGCGAACGGCTACTACGTGCTGCAGCCGAACCGCGTCGGCCGCGAAGACAACGAGTACGGCGACCTCGCGGTCGACTTCTACGGCACGAGCCAGATCATCGACCCGCGCGGCAACTTCGTCGGCGAGCGGGGGTCGAGCGAGCACGAGGAGCTGCTGGTGCGCGACCTCGACCTCGACATGGTGCAGCAGATGCGCGACGACTGGCAGTTCTACCGCGACCGTCGCCCCGACTCCTATGCCCAGATCGCGAAGCCGTAAGGAGGAGTCGCCATGACAACCACCCTCATCACCGGCGGCACCGTCGTCAGCGCCACGGGGCGCGCGGCGGCCGACGTGCTCATCGACGGCGAGACGATCCGCGCGGTGCTCGCCCCGGGCAGCACCCTGCTCGGCACGGATGTCGCGGCATCCGTCGACCGCGTCATCGACGCCACCGGCAAGTACGTGATCCCAGGCGGCATCGACGCGCACACGCACATGCAGCTGCCGTTCGGCGGCACCGAGGCATCCGACACGTTCGAGACCGGAACGCGGGCGGCCGCGCACGGCGGCACCACGTCGATCATCGACTTCGCCGTGCAGACGTACGGGCAGCGCATCGAAGACGGCCTCGCCGCCTGGCACGACAAGGCCGCGGGCAACTGCGCCATCGACTACGGGTTCCACCAGATCGTCGGCGACGTGAACGCCGACTCCCTGGCCGCGATGAAGCGGCTGCCCGACGAGGGCATCTCGAGCTTCAAGCTCTTCATGGCCTACCCGGGCGTGTTCTACTCCGACGACGCGCAGATCCTGAAGGCCATGCAGGTGAGCCGCGACACCGGGCTGCTCACGATGATGCACGCCGAGAACGGGCCCGCCATCGACGTGCTCGCCCAGCAGCTCGTCGACGCCGGCAACACCGACCCGTACTACCACGGCATCGCCCGCGCCTGGGAGATGGAAGAAGAGGCGACCCACCGCGCGATCATGCTCGCCAAGCTCACGGGCGCTCCCCTCTACGTGGTGCACGTCAGCGCGAAGCAGGCCGTCGAGCAGCTCGCCTGGGCTCGCGACAAGGGCCAGAACGTGTTCGGCGAGACCTGCCCGCAGTACCTCTACCTCTCGCTCGAGGACCAGCTCGGGGCATCCGGACCCGAATGGGGCTCGTTCGAGGGAGCGAAATGGGTGTGCTCGACGCCGCTGCGCTCGCGCGCCGAGGGCCACCAGCACTCGATGTGGCAGGCGCTGCGCACGAACGACCTGCAGATGGTCTCGACCGACCACTGCCCGTTCTGCATGAAGGACCAGAAGGAGCTCGGACTCGGCGACTTCCGCAAGATCCCGAACGGCATCGGCTCGATCGAGCACCGCATGGACCTCATGTACCAGGGCGTCGTCACCGGCGAGATCACCCTCGAGCGCTGGGTGGAGCTGACGTCGACGACGCCGGCCCGCATGTTCGGCCTCTACGGGCGCAAGGGCGTGATCCAGCCGGGGGCGGATGCCGACATCGTCGTCTACGACCCGAACGGCCACACGTCGATCGGCTACGAGAAGACGCACCACATGAACATGGACCACTCGGCGTGGGAGGGCTACGAGATCGACGGCAAGGTCGACACCGTGCTCTCGCGCGGCAAGGTCGTCGTCGACGGCGATCAGTACCTCGGCGCCAAGGGCGACGGGAAGTACCTCAAGCGGGGCCTCAGCCAGTACCTCATCTGACCCGGACGACACCCGCCTCTCCCCACCCTCGAACGGAGCCCCTCATGGATTTCGGCGTCGTCCTGCAGACCAACCCGCCCGCCTCGCGCACCGTGCACCTCGCCAAGCTCGCCGAGCAGTACGGCTTCAGCACCGCGTGGACCTTCGACTCGCACCTGCTGTGGCAGGAGCCCTACGTCATCTACAGCAAAATCCTCAGCGAGACGCACCGCATCAAGGTGGGCCCGTTCGTCACCAACCCGGCCACGCGCGACTGGACCGTGACGGCGTCGATCTTCGCGACGCTCAACGAGATGTACGGCAACCGCACCATCTGCGGCATCGGCCGAGGCGACTCGGCCGTGCGCGTCACGAACGGCAAGCCGGTGACCATGTCCGAGCTGCGCGAGTCGATCCACGTGATCCGCGAGCTCGCGAACTCGCGGTCGGTCGAGTACAAGGGTTCCCAGCTGCAGTTCCCGTGGTCGAAGGGCTCCGAGCTCGAGGTCTGGGTGGCCGCCTACGGTCCCCTCGCCCTCAAGCTCACGGGCGAGGTCGGCGACGGCTTCATCCTGCAGCTGGCCGACGTCGACATCGCGAAGTGGATGATCAAGACCGTGCGCGATGCCGCAGAGGCCGCCGGTCGCGACCCGATGTCGATCAAGTTCTGCGTCGCCGCGCCCATGTACATCGGTGACGACCTCGAGCACATGCGCGACCAGTGCCGGTGGTTCGGCGGCATGGTCGGCAACCACGTCGCCGACATCGTCGCGAAGTACGGCATGCACGGCGACGTGCCCGAGGCGCTGACCGACTACATCAAGGGCCGCGAGGGGTACGACTACAACGAGCACGGGCGTGCGGGCAACACCCACACCTCGTTCGTGCCCGACGAGATCGTCGACCGGTTCTGCATCCTCGGCACCGCCGAGGAGCACATCGCGAAGCTCGAGCAGCTGCGCGAGCTCGGCGTCGACCAGTTCGCCGGCTACCTCCAGCACGACAACAAGGAGGAGACGCTGCGGGTCTACGGCGAGACCGTGATCCCCGCGCTCTCCGAGCACATCACGGCCAAGGCATGACCGACGTCGACCTGCGCGACCCCAGCCCGATGGCGGATGCCGCGGGCACGACGCCGGGGCGCGGCATCCGCTCTCCGGGGTCGAAGGGGTCTGCCGGCGGTGCGCGGCGCGGCAGCCCGGTCGCACGTCGGCGCCTCGCCGCGGTCGGCTGGGGCGTCTTCGGCATCGTGCTCCTCGTGGTGCTGTGGGAGGGGTACAAGGCGCTCGCGCCCGCCGACGGCGTGCTCA
This sequence comes from Agromyces sp. PvR057, assembly GCF_040547485.1. Lineage (NCBI taxonomy): Bacteria > Bacillati > Actinomycetota > Actinomycetes > Micrococcales > Microbacteriaceae > Agromyces > Agromyces sp. PvR057. The sequence continues at coordinate 191,134 of NZ_JBEPPT010000006.1, read as the reverse complement.
TCGGCGAGACGCGCGTGCTGCCGCGCACGACCGACCTCGCGATGCCCCACGTCTGGGACATGATCGGGCGGCTCGGCGAGCCCGTCACGCGCTCGCCGTCGGCGCAGGCGCTCTGGCTCGTCATCCTGCTCGCGGCGCTCACGACCCTCGGCATCGCCGCGGCCGGATGGCTGGTCGGCGTCGTCGTGGGCATCGGTCTCGCGCTCGTGATGCAGCGGTGGCGGCTCGCCGAATGGGGCCTGCTGCCGTGGATCGTGCTGAGCCAGACCGTGCCGCTCATCGCGTTCGCGCCGATCGTGAAGAGCTGGGGCTCGCGCGTCGAGATCGGCTCGTTCGAGTGGCAGGACTGGATGTCGGTCGCCCTCATCGCGAGCTACCTGGCATTCTTCCCGATCGCGATCGGCGCCCTGAAGGGACTGCAGTCGCCCGACCGCATCCACGAGGAGCTCATGCAGACCTACGCGGCCGGCTACTGGGCGACGCTCGCGAAGCTGCGGTTCCCCGCGGCCGTTCCCTACCTCCTGCCCGCGCTTCGGCTCGGCGCGGCGAACGCCGTCATCGGGGCCGTCGTCGCCGAGGTCTCCACGGGCCTGCAGGGCGGCATCGGCCGACTCCTCATCCAGTTCGCCGGGCAGGCCTCCGGCGACCCGGCGAAGGCCTGGGCGCCGATCTTCGGCGCCATCGTGCTCGGCCTCGTGGCCGCCGGATCGGTCGCGCTGCTCGGCGTGATCCTCAAGAACTACCGACGAACGGAGGAAGCCGCATGAGCGCTCCAGAGAACGCCGACGCTCCCCAGGCTCAGGTCACCGCTGCCACGGCGGCCGCTGCCTCGGCCGCCGCTGCCGTCGAGACCGCTGTCGAGGTGACCGGCGTCGACAAGGTGTTCGAGACGCGCGGCGGGCTGGTGCACGCCCTCGAGGGCATCGACCTCTCGATCGCGGCGGGCGAGTTCGTCTCGCTCATCGGGCCGAGCGGCTGCGGCAAGTCGACGCTCATGCGGCTCATCGCCGACCTCGACGCGCCGTCCTCCGGTGCGATCACCGTGTTCGGCAAGACGCCGGCGCAGGCCCGCCTCGATCAGGAGTACGGCATCGCGTTCCAGCAGGCCGGACTGCTGCCCTGGCGCACGGTGGCCGCGAACGTCGCACTGCCGCTCGAGCTGCACGGCGTGGCATCCGCAGATCGCAGGGCCAAGGTCGAGCAGCTGCTCGACATGGTCGGCCTCTCCGACTTCGCCGACCGCTACCCCGACCAGCTCTCGGGCGGCATGCAGCAGCGGGTCGCGATCGCCCGCTCGCTCGCCGAGCAGCCCCGGCTGCTGCTCATGGACGAGCCGTTCGGCGCCCTCGACGAGATGACGCGCGAGAAGATGCAGTCCGACCTCGTGCGCATCTCGGCCGAGACGGGCGCCGCGGTCGTCTTCGTCACCCACTCGATCCCCGAGGCGGTCTTCCTCAGCGACCGGGTCGTCGTGATGTCGCCCAGGCCGGGCCGCATCCGCGAGATCGTGCCGATGCGGCTCGGCTCGGCGTCCGACACGCCCCAGGCGACGGATGCCGCGGCGCGCGCGGCGCGCACCGACGGCCTCCGCGAGGACCGCTCGTTCTTCGAGATGGTCACCGCCGTGCGCGAGGCGCTGCACGGCGCCCCGGTCGCCGCGGGCGCACGCGGAGTGGAGACGCGCTGATGATGGGCCCGCGCACCGAGTCGACGCTGCGGATCGTCGCGCCGATCGCGGTGGGCGCGATCGTGCTCGGCATCTGGCAGTTCCTCGTGAGCGTCGTCGGGATCTCGGACTACCTGCTGCCGAGCCCCGCGTCGATCGTCGAGGAGCTCGTCGCATCGTGGGACTCGATCGTGTCGGCCACGCTCATCACCGGCACGAACGCGCTCATCGGACTCGTCGTCGGAACGCTGCTCGGCATCGCGCTCGCCGCACTCGCGGCGAGGTGGCGCGCGGTCGACCAGATGAGCGCACCGGTCATCGCCTCGCTCGCCGTCGTGCCGATCGTCGCCCTCGCCCCCGTGCTGAACTCGATGTTCGGCGCCGACAGCCAGTTCGGCCGGCAGGCGATCGCCGCGATCGCGTCGTTCGTGCCGGTCTTCGTCAACACGCTGCGCGGATTCCGCCAGACCACGCCGGTGCACCGCGAGCTCATGCGCGCCTACGCCGCGACGCCAGGCCAGGTGCTGCGCACGCTCACCCTGCCGACCGCGCGGCCGTTCATCCTCACGGGCATCCGCATCGCCTCCTCGCTCGCCGTGATCTCCGCACTCGTCGCCGAGTACTTCGGCGGACCCCGAGGCGGCCTCGGCAGCCTCATCTCGACGTCGGCCGCGTCGAGCGCCTACGCCCGCGCCTGGGCGTACGTCGTGGCATCCATCGCCCTCGGCCTGCTCTTCTACCTCGCGACGCTCCTGCTCGAGCGCCTCGTGCTCCGAACCCGCCCCACCACCCCAGACCGCACCACCGGAACCCGCACCACCCGCACCCGCTCCACCACCAGCACCACCGTTTCGACCTGAGGCCGCTCGCACCGGGAGGCCTTGCACCGAGAACCAGGGAAGGACTGACATGAAGCACAGCACACGCCGCGGAATCGCGGCCGGAGCGTTCGCCGTCACGGCCGCGTTCCTCCTCGCCGCCTGCTCCTCCGGAGACGGAGGCTCCGATGGCGGCTCCGGCGACGACGGCGCACTCACCGAGGTCAAGCTCCAGCTGCAGTGGCTCCCGCAGGGCCAGTTCGCCGGATACTTCGCCGCCGTCGACCAGGGCTTCTTCGAGGAGGAGGGCCTGGACGTCGAGATCATCCCGTCGGGCGGCGACATCGTGCCGCAGGACGCGCTCGCGAACGGCGACGTCGACTACGCGATCGCCTGGGTGCCCAAGGTGCTCGGCTCGATCGAGCAGGGCGCGAACCTCACCGACATCGCGCAGATCTTCCAGCGGTCGGGCACCCTGCAGGTGTCGTGGGCCGACTCGGGCATCGACTCGGTCGCCGACTTCGAGGGCAAGAAGATCGGCTCGTGGGGCTTCGGCAACGAGTGGGAGATCTTCGCGGCCATGGCCGCCGAGGGGCTCGACGCCTCGACCGTGCAGATCATCACGCAGGACTTCAACATGAACGCCTTCCTGCAGGGCGACATCGACGCGGCCCAGGCGATGACCTACAACGAGTACGCGCAGCTGCTCGAGACCGTGAACCCCGACACCGGCGAGCTCTACACCGCGGACGACTTCAACGTCATCAGCTACGAGGACACCGAGGGCGCCATGCTCCAGGACGCGATCTGGGCCGACACCGAGCGCCTCGAGAGCGACACCGACTACCAGGACACCACGGTCAAGTTCCTCAAGGCCGTCATCAAGGGCTGGGCATTCGCCGCGGCCAACCCGGAGGACGCCGCCGACATCACGATCGCGGCCGGCTCCGGATGGGGCCCCAGCCACGAGCTCTGGATGGTCAACGAGACGAACAAGCTCATCTGGCCGTCCGACAAGGGCATCGGCGTGATCGACGAGGCCGCGTGGGACAAGACGGTCGCGGGCGCGCTCGCCGCGGTGAACGAGACCGGCGCGCACCTCATCACCGAGGAGCCGCCGGCCAGCGCCTGGTCGAACGAGTACATCGAGAAGGCGCTCTCGGAGCTCGAGGGCGAAGACCTCGACCTCACGGGCGCCGACTGGTCGCCCATCGACGTCACCCTCGAAGAGGGCGGCAACTAGCAATGCTGCCGGTCGAGTAGCGCGAAGCGCGTATCGAGACCATGCCGTACGCGGGTCTCGATACGCTCCGCTACTCGACCGGCGACCCGATCTGAAAGGCAGCGAAGCCCATGACCGACAACCTTGCCGACGACCTCGACGACCTCGCCGACCTCGACGACCTCGATGAGCTCGCCAGGCGGCTCGACCACGAGCATGTCTTCCATTCCTGGTCGGCGCAGGGGCAGTCGCCCCAGCTCGTCGTCGCCAGCGGTCGCGGATGCCGCGTCTGGGACCACTCGGGGCGCGAGTACCTCGACTTCTCGAGCCAGCTCGTGAACGTCAACATCGGCCACCAGCATCCGGTCGTCGTCGAGGCGATCCGGGAGCAGGCGCAACTGCTCACGACCATCGCGCCGTCGACCGTGAACCTCGCGCGCGGCGAGGCGGCCAAGCGCATCGTCGCCCACGCGCCCGACGGGTTCCGCCGGGTGTTCTTCACGAACGGCGGCGCCGACGCGAACGAGAACGCGATCCGCATGGCGCGCCTGCACACGGGCCGCGACAAGGTGCTCTCGACGTACCGGTCGTACCACGGCAACACGGGCGCGGCGGTCGTCTCGACGGGCGACTGGCGCCGCATCCCCAACGAGTTCGCGCGCGGACACGTGCACTTCTTCGGGCCGTACCTCTACCGCTCCGAGTTCTGGGCGACGACGCCCGAGCAGGAGTCCGAGCGCGCCCTGCAGCACCTGCGACGCGTCATCGAGGCCGAGGGGGCGACGTCGATCGCGGCCGTACTGCTCGAGTCGATCCCCGGCACCGCGGGCATCCTGCTCCCGCCGCCCGGCTACCTCGCCGGGGTCCGCGAGCTCTGCGACCGGCACGGCATCCTGCTGATCCTCGACGAGGTCATGGCGGGCTTCGGCCGCACCGGCCGGTGGTTCGCGTTCGACGGCTACGACGTGCGCCCCGACCTCATCACGTTCGCGAAGGGCGTGAACTCCGGCTACATCCCGGCGGGCGGCGTGATCATCTCGGAGACCGTCGCCGAGACGTTCGACGAGCGCGTGTTCCCCGGCGGGCTGACGTATTCGGGGCATCCGCTCGCGATGGCCTCGATCGTCGCCACGCTCGACGCCATGGAGTCCGAGGGCCTCGTCGAGAACGCCAGGGCCGTCGGCGAGACCGAGATCGGCCCGGCGCTCGCCGACCTCGCCGACCGGCACGCCGTCATCGGCGAGGTGCGCGGCGAGGGCGTGTTCTGGGCGCTCGAGCTCGTCGCCGACCGCGAGACGCGCGAGCCGCTGCCGGCCGCGGCGATGGGCCGCCTCAAGGCGGGCATGGTCGAGCGCGGGCTGCTGCCGTTCGTGCAGGACAACCGCATCCACGTGGTGCCGCCGTGCGTGGTGACCGCAGGCGAGGTCGCCGAGGCCGTGGCGATCTACGACGACGTGCTCGCGACGATGGCGGTCGAGTAGGCACCGACGCCGGACGAGCAGTGAAGCCGCCGGTCGAGTGGCGAAGCGCATCGAGACCAGGAACTGACAAGGGGAGCAACGAACATGAGCACCACCACCACCATCGAGCACTGGATCGACGGCGCACCCGCCGCGGGAGCCTCGGAGCGCACCGGTCCGGTCTACAACCCCGCACTCGGCGTCGAGCAGAAGCGCGTGCGCCTCGCGTCCACCGATGACGTCGACGCTGCGGTCCAGGCGGCCGCGCGTGCCTTCCCGGCCTGGCGCGACACCTCGATCGCGAAGCGCCAGCAGGTGATGTTCGCGTTCCGCGAGCTGTTGAACGCCCGGTCGGGCGACCTCGCCGCGATCCTCACGAGCGAGCACGGCAAGGTCACCTCCGATGCCGGGGGCGAGATCGCGCGCGGCCTCGAGGTGGTCGAGCTCGCCTGCGCGATGCCCGGTTACACGAAGGGCGAGTACTCCGAGAACGTCTCGACCGGCGTCGACGTGTACACGCTGAAGCAGCCCGTCGGCGTGGTCGGCATCATCAGTCCGTTCAACTTCCCGGCGATGGTGCCGCTCTGGTTCTTCCCGCTCGCGATCGCGGCCGGCAACACGGTCGTGCTGAAGCCGTCCGAGAAGGACCCCTCGGCCGCCGTCTGGATGGCGGAGCTCATGAAGGAGGCGGGCCTGCCCGACGGCGTGCTGAACGTGGTGCACGGCGACAAGGTCGCGGTCGACGCGCTGCTGGAGCATCCGGTCGTGCGCTCGATCTCGTTCGTGGGCTCCACGCCGATCGCGCAGTACATCTACGAGACGGCCTCGGCCAACGGCAAGCGCGTGCAGGCCCTCGGCGGCGCGAAGAACCACATGCTCGTGCTGCCCGACGCCGACCTCGACCTCGCGGCCGACGCCGCCGTGAACGCTGGCTTCGGTTCTGCGGGCGAGCGCTGCATGGCGGTGTCGGTCGTGCTCGCGGTCGACGCGGTCGCCGACGAGCTCGTCGCCAAGGTGAGCGAGCGGATGTCGCGGCTCACGACCGGCGACGGCACCCGAGGCTGCGACATGGGCCCGCTCATCACGCGCGAGCACCGCGACAAGGTCGCCGGCTACCTCGACGTGGCGATCGACGACGGCGCGACGCTCGTCGTCGACGGCCGCGACCCGGAGGTCGACGGCGCGCCCGACGGCTTCTGGCTCGGCCCGACGCTCATCGACCGGGTGCCGACCTCGTCGGTCGTCTACCAGGACGAGATCTTCGGTCCGGTGCTCTCGATCGTGCGGGTCGACGGGTACGAGCAGGGGCTCGAGATCATCAACGCCTCGCGGTACGGCAACGGCACGGCGATCTTCACGAACGACGGGGGTGCGGCGCGGCGGTTCCAGCGGGAGGTGACGGTCGGCATGATCGGCATCAACGTGCCGATCCCGGTGCCGGTGGCGTACCACTCGTTCGGCGGGTGGAAGGACTCGTTGTTCGGTGACGCGAAGGCGTACGGCCCGAAGGGGTTCGACTTCTTCCTGCAGGAGAAGGCGGTCACCTCGCGGTGGTTGGACCCGAGCCACGGCGGCCTGAACCTGGGCTTCCCGCAGCACGACTGAGGGCTCACGCCTCCTCGACGGGCAGTCAGGCATTCATGCGCGGCTCAGGATGATTCGACCGAATGCGTCCTGAGCCGGGTGCGTTCGCCTGAGCAGCGTGCGCCCGGCGTCATCCGCCCGGGTTGGCGACCCCGGCGGCGGCCCCGCGTCAGCCCCGGGAGCTGCGGCCGGCGAACGCCGCGACGCGCGCTGCGGCATCCGGGCTGTCGAACGCGGCGCCGATCGTGCGGGCCTCGTCGTCGAGCGCGGCCTGGAACTCGCGGGAGAGCCCGGAGCGCACGAGCCGCTTGGCCTGGCCGTACGCGGCGGAGGCGCCATGCAGCCACACGTCGGCGATCGCCCGCGCTCGGTCGGCGAGTGCCTCTGGTGCGACGACCTCGGCCACGAGGCCCCAGTCGAGCGCCTCGTGGGCGCTCAGGGTGCGGGAGGTCAGTGTGAGCTCGAGCGCGCGGCGCGTGCCGACGGCTTCGGGCAGGAGCGTGCTCACGCCGCAGTCGGGCGTGAGCCCGATGTCCGCGTAGCGACTCGCGAAGCTCGCGCGGTCGCTGGCCACGATCAGGTCGGCGACGAGCATGAAGCCGAGGCCGCCGCCGGCGACGGGCCCCTGCACGGCGGCGACGATGGGCTTGGCACTCTCGCGCAGCATCCGGTGCCCGTCGTGGATCGCATCGGCGAGTTCGGTGACGACTTGCCCTGCCGAGGTGTCGTCGCCGCCGAGTTCGGACATGGCGCGCACGTCGCCGCCGGCGCAGAACGCGCGACCGACCGCGTCGAACAGGACGGCGCGGATGTCGTCGCGGGCCGCGATCTCGCCCGCGTACCGGTGCCAGAGGGCGATGGCCTCTGGGCCGACCGCGTTCAGGCGCTCGGGACGGTTGAGGGTGAGGTGCGCGAGTCCGTCGTGCACGCTGAAGAGGATGGCGTCGTCGCTCATGGTTCGGGAGTCTAACCCCGGCGGCGCAGCCGGCCGGGGGAGTTGTCGATGTCCCACGACCGGCGGGCGCGATCGGCCCGCGGACGGTGGACCGGCACACGGTCCCGAACCGGGTGGCGGCCGAATCATCCCTATGGGGTGATGCACCGCGAGCGCATCGCGAGGATCGTGGGCCTTCGATGCGGGCTCCGCATCGTCGGGGGAACGCACGAAGCAGAGGGCGGATCAATGGCCGAGCACGAACTGGACGACCTGGGACCGGTCGATTATCTCGTCATCGAGTTCCCTGCGGGGCACCAGACCTTCACCGGTGAGATCGCGAAGGAACTCGTGAACCTCGTCGAGGCCGGCACCATCCGGCTCATCGATGCGATCGTGCTCGCCAAGGACGAGAACGGCGACATCGAGGCGGTGGAGCTCGCCGACGCCGGCGACCTGGGCCCGCTCGTCGCGCTCGAAGCCGACCTCGCCGAGCTGCTGGCGGCCGACGACGTCGTGAACCTCGCCGCTGCGATGGACCCGGGCAGCGTCGCCGGCGTCATCGTCTACGAGAACATCTGGGCGGGGCCGTTCGCAGCCGCCGCACGGCGGGCCGGCGGCCAGCTCATCGCCAACGGGCGCATCCCCATCCAAGCCATCCTCGCCTCCATCGAGGCCGATGAGCCCCTCGAACCGACGGGAGTCTGACATGCCGCTGAGGCCTGCACGAATCGGACGGGTCGGCGTCATCGGCGCACCCGTCGCCAAGGCTGCGGTCGTCGGCGCCGCGGTGCGTCCGGGTCCGGCGCCGGTGGCGAAGGCCGCGGTGATCGGAGCGGCCGTCACCCCCGGGAGACGTCGCCGCATCTGACCACGCCCTCGGGCCGATCGCAGCGAAGATGCACGATGCGCGATGCACGACATCGTGCGAGTCCGGAGGTGCGTATGGGGGGTCGTGAGACCTTCGACATCCTGGTGCGCGGTGAACTCGGAGAGATGATCACCGATGAACTGGTCGATTTCGAGGTGGTCGAGAGCAGTCCGGGTTCGACCAGACTCCGCGGAGAGGTGCCGGATCAGGCGCGCCTGCTCGGGGTGCTCGATCTGCTCCGCAGCCTGAACGTCGAGATCGAGGCGATCACGCACGTCGGTGACCGGCCCGAGTGAGCGGGGCGAGCAGGCCGAGGTCACGGGCCCTCGCGATCGCCGCGCTCCGCCCCGTCACGCCGAGCTTGCGGTAGATGTGCGCGGTGTGGGTCTTGATCGTGTTGATCGAGACGAAGCACATGCTCGCGAGCTCTGCGGCGGTCGAATGATCGGGAAGGTGCCCGAGGATCTCGAGTTCGCGATCCGTGAGCGGCTCCGCGAGCGCGGCGTTCGCCCGAGCAGGGCTGCGCCGTCCGTCGAGTGCGACGATCGTCCCGGCCAGGCCGCCACGCCGCGGTTCGAGTTCGGCCACGAGGTCGAGCACGACGGCGTCGGACTCGAGGAACGGGGCGACCAGGCCCTCGGGTTCCGCTCGCTCGAGGGCCGCGTCGACGAACTCCAGGGCCGCGTGTCGCGAATCCTCGAGCGCTGCGGCCCACCCGCGCAGCAGGAGCCGTTGCACCGCGCCGCGCGGCTGCTCGGTCCGGAATCGATCGGTCGTGTCGGCGAGCAGGGCCTTCGCCGCGTCCACGTGACCGAGCGCGAGGGATGCGGCCACCGCTTCGAGGGCGATCGACGGCGCCGAACCGAGGCCGCGGCGATCCACCGGATGCAGGCGGAGCGCCTGCTCGGCACGGCCGCTCCGGCGCAGCGCGCTCATGCGAGCGGCGACGAGACGGTCGTGGACCGCGGGCGCCGGTGACTGCGCCGGGGCAGGGGGCGGGCCGGAAGCCGGGGCGATGCCATCGCCGTCGTGCGGCATGAGCTCGGTGAGCTCGAGGGCGTCCTCGAACCGGCCCTCGAGCCCGGCGACGAGCGCCGCCTCGTACCTCGCGATCCACGACAGCTGCGAGCGGTGGTTGGCCTCCGCGCTGATGATGCCGTTCCGGAGCGGGACGATGGCGGCCTCGGGGCGTCCGCGCTCGTGGGCGACGAGCGCCTGCGCGAGGTAGGCATCGGCGATGATCGGGTGCGCGGCGAGGGAGGCCGAGGTCGCGGTGTCGATCGCCTCCGCGGCGAGCAGCTCCGCGCCCACGGTGCGGCCCGTCCACGCGTGGAGCAGGGCGAGCGACCCGAGCAGGCCGACGCGATAGGGCGGGTAGGCGACGCCGTCGGTGGCGAGGGCCCGTTCGATCCACGTCTCGGCCTCGGCCAGGTCGCCGAGCAGGAAGTGCGACCGGCCGCCGGAACCCGTGGCGAGCGTGCGGAGGAGTCCCGGTGCCGTGAGGCCCATCAGGTCGGGCGTCTCGACCGGTTCGGGCGCGAGCAGCTCGAGTGCTCGCTCGGCGGCCCGGAGGGTCTCGTCGGGCGACGCGGACCACTGCGCGGTCGCGGAGATCCACGCGTCGGCGATCACGCGCTCCCCGGGCGTCGCACGCGGGTCGCTCGCCACGCGCCGGAGCGTATCGACGGCCCGGATGGTCTCGCCCTGCATGCCCACCAGGATGCCGAGTTCGAGCTGCACGTCGAGGCGACCGGCCCGGACATGCTCGGGGACGGCCGTGATCCAGCGGACCACGGCGTGCATCTCGCCGCGTTCGAAGACGTCGCTGCCCCGGGTCATGATCGCATCGAGGGCACGGTCCCACTCGCGGGCTCGGAGGAGGTACTCGACCGCAGGCGTCAGCTCGCCTCGCGCCAGGTGGAAGTCGGCGGCCGCGCCGAGCAGACGGCGTTCCTCCGGTGCGTCCTCGGCGCGCAGCCGGTAGCGGAGGAGATCCCGGAACAACTGGTGGAATCGGACCCTCGTGCGATGGGGGTCCATCGCGACGAGGAACATCGACTCGTGCTCCAGACGTTCGAAGAGCTGCTGGGCATCGGTGCGATCCAGCACGTGGTCGACGAGTTCCGCCGTCATCACGTCGAGCACGGACATCCGGAGCAGCAGCGTCCTCGTGCTCTCGGCGAGCGCGTCGAGCACCTCCTCGGTGAGGTACTCGGAGATGAGTCGACCGCTGCCGCTCAGTTCCTCGACGAACTCCTCGGACTCGCCCTGGAACTTGAGCGTGAGTCCCGCGAGCTGCAGCCCGGCCGCCCATCCCTCGGTTCTCGAGGCGATCGCATCGATCGCCTCGGCGCCGATGTCCCGGTGCGTGATCCTGGCGAGCAGTTCCGCCGACTCGTCCCTGGTCATCGCGAGGTCGAGCTGGCGGAGCTCGAGCATGCGGTTGCGCAGCCGCAGCCGGCTCCAGGCGATGGGGGGATCGAACCGGGTGGCGATCACGAGATGCACGTTCGGGGGGAGGGCGGCGACGAGGCGGCCGAGGTCGGCCAGGAGCGTGCCGTTCGAGAGGTGGTGCACGTCGTCGAGCACGATGACCGTCTCGGGGAACGACGCGAGCTCGGCGGTCAGGTGGTCCAGGAACGGGCCGCCGAGTCCGCCCGCGCCGAGCGCCGACAGGTCCGCGAGTCCGCCGACCCGGCTCCGAACGGCCGAAAGTGCCGCGATGAGCCGGCGAGAGAAGCGCATCGGATCGTCGTCCTCGGGGTCGACGTCGATCCACGCCATGGCGAGCCCGGGCATCGCCGCGGCCCACTGCTGCAGCAGCACGGTCTTGCCGGCGCCGGCGGAGGCCACGATCATCGTGAGTGGCAGTCCGCGTGCGAGATCCAGCCTGCGCAGCAGGTCGGGACGTTCCACGAGGTATTCCCCCGACACCTGTTCGACCATGCGTCCCGCCCGACTGCCCACCGAGGCTGCTCACTCCCCGGCAGACACGTGTCGGTCGACACCCGGTCAGTATGACACCGGATACGTCCGGTTCCCCCTGTCTTACGCCATGGTTCGCCTGCGCTCTCCCTCGCATTGGACGCGTGTCTCACCTCGCGGCAGCGTCGGACGCCGTTGGAGTCATCCGTTCAGGGCGATGTGGACGTTCGGCGGGCGAACTACGTTCGTGGTCGCATGGGCGTGAAGCGCACGCCCGGATTGAAAGGGACCACCGTGAACCTCTGGGAATTCTTCGTCTGGCTCTTCTGGTTCTACGTTCTCGTCGCGTGCATCTGGATCTTCATCACGGTGATCGTGGACATCTTCCGCGACGCGACGCTGAACGGATGGGGCAAGGCGCTCTGGGTGATCTTCCTCGTCTTCCTCCCCTTCCTGGCGGCGATCATCTACCTCATCGCCCGAGGCCGTGGCATGGGTGAGCGGAAGCTCGCGGAGGCGCAGGCCGCACGAGCGCAGAGCGACGAGTACATCAGGACGGTCGCGGGCTCGTCGTCGTCATCGCCGGCATCCGAGATCGAGTCGGCCAAGCGCCTCCTCGACTCGGGAGCGGTCACGCCCGCCGAGTACGAGACCCTGAAGGCCAAGGCGCTGCAGGGCGCCTGAGCGCGACGTTGCTGCGGCGGACGCCGGCTTGGGGGAGCCGCCGTCCGCCGCCGTCTCGCGTGCTCGCGTCAGGCAGCCGGCGCCGGGTGCTCGCCGTGCGCGGCGCCATCACCGCGTGACGGGTGCGCGGAGGACTGCTCGAGCCGGGAGGCGCGGGCGGTGAGCACGTCGAGCACCGTGCGCACGGCCAGCCGCTCCGCGACATCCGGCCGCACGAGCGCGACGATCTGCCGCGCCGACGCGACACCGCGGATCGGCTTCAGGAGCACGCCCTCCGGCACCGCGCCCGAGGTGTAGCGCGGCACGAACGCGACGCCCTGGCCGGCCGCGATGAACGCCTCGATGATGCGCATGTCGCTGAAGCGCTGGGAGACGTGCACGCGCTTGCCGCCCTGCTGCTCGATGACGTGCAGGATGCGCTCGAACGGGAAGCCGGGCGGCACCCCGAGCCAGGTCTCGTCGACGAGGTCGGCGCTCGTCACGTGCGAACGCCCGGCGAGGCGGTGGTCGCTCGGGATGCCGACGTCGAGCGGCTCGGTGAGCAGCGGCACCGCCCTGAGCCCGCGGCCGCCCCACGGCAGTTCGCCGGGCATCGAGTGGGCGAGCACGATGTCGTAGTCGGAGGTGAGGTCGGGGAATCCGGCGAGCTCCGGATCGAGGTCGGTGCAGCGCACGACGAGCCCGGCGACGCTCGCGAGGTCGGTCAGCACCCCGGGCAGCAGGCTCGCCCCGATCGTCGGGAAGGTCAGCAGCGTGACCTCGCCGCTCGGGTGGTTGCGGAACTCGTCCCACAGGGCGGTGGCGCGCTCGAGCGCGATCGCCACGTCGGCCGCGCTGCGGGCCAGCGCGTGGCCGGCGCTCGTGAGCACGAGCCCGCGCCCGCTGCGCTCGGTGAGCGGCATGCCCGCCTCGCGTTCGAGCACCTTCAACTGCTGCGACACCGCCGACGGGGTGCGCCCGGTCGCCTCGGCGACCGCGGTCACGCTGCCGCGCTCTGAGAGTTCGCGGAGGAGGTCGAGTCGATTCACGTCCATGTAGCCAGCCTACATATTCATTGCAGTTCTGTGAGCTTGTGCTGCATTGTTTTAAGGAGGATGATTGACACATCGAAGGGTTGCAACGGCGCAACGAACCGCTCGATCACACGCCGTCACCATTCGAAAGGGAACCATCATGGCCACGCTCATCTTCGTCGCAGCTGCATCCGTCGCCGGAGTCATCGGCACGATCGTTCTCGCCACCCGCGACGGCTACCGCCGCCAGCCCGCAGAGACCTTCGCGCGCACCGTCTGAGGCCGCGCGAACCCGCCCGGCATCGCCGGGCCCAAGGGCCGCCCACGGAGAGGGACACTCCGCCGGGCGGCCCTTCATCGTGCGCTCGACGCCTCCGCGACCCGTCGCCTCGGGCTCGACGCGCGTGAGCGGGGCGCATCGGCATGCACTGGGGGGATGCCGATGCGCCCCGCCCCCCGATGCCCGGCCGGCCCCGGCCCCGGCCCCGGCGCCGGGGCACGAGCGGCGGGCCGAGGCATCCGCTCGTCCGCGTGTTCACGCAGACTCGGGTCGGCGACCCCGATACCGTGAGCCTCGACACGAGGGGGAGAGATGGCCGACGTCGTCACCGACCAGGCGGTGCTGCGCCGCTTCCTCCTCGGGCTCGCGGAGGGCATGAACGCCGCGGGCGAGTCCGTCGACAAGATCGGCGACACGATGAGCGCGGTCTCGCTCGCCTACGGCCGCGCCGACACCGACGTGGTCGTGCTGCCGACCGTGGTGCTCATCGAGACCGGCGCCGGCGGAGACGGGCGGGTCGCGATCCGCTCGGCGATCAACGTCTCGTTCCGGTTCGACCAGATCGCGGCCCTGTACCGGCTCATCGAGAGGGCCAGGGCCGGCGCGATCGATCCGCTCGAGGGCATCAACGAGCTGAACGAGATCGGCGCGATGCGCCAGCGCTTCGGTTGGCCGGTACGGGTCTTCGGGCACGCGGTGCTGACGACCGGCCTCGTGCTGCTGCTGGCGCCGACCTGGCAGGGGGCGATCATCGCCTTCTCGCTCGGGGCGCTGATCGGCCTGCTGAAGCTCGTGCGCTCTCCCACCCTGCAGCTCGTGTTCCCCGTGTTCGCGGCGTTCGTCTGCGCGCTGACCGTCTTCCTCCTCGCGCCCTACCTCGAGATCGGCGACCCGATCCGGCTGCTCATCGCCCCGCTCGCGACGTTCCTGCCGGGCGGCGTGCTCACGACCGCCACGGTCGAGCTCGCGGCGGGCCAGATGGTCGCCGGCGCATCCCGGCTGGTGTTCGGCCTCGTGCAGCTCGCGCTGCTCGCGTTCGGCATCCTCGCCGCGGGCACGATCATGGGCGTCGACGATTCGAGCTACCTGCCGCTCGAGGCGTCCTCGACCCTGCCGTGGTGGATTCCGATGCTCGGCGTGCTGCTCTTCGCGATCGGCAACTTCCTGCACTTCTCGGCGCCGAGGGCGACGTTCGGCTGGGTGCTGCTCACCTTGGTCGTCGCCTTCACCGGGCAGCAGATCGGCATCGTGCTCATCGGGCAGACCGTGAGCGGGTTCGTCGGAGCCCTGGCGATGACGCCCGTCGTGCTCTGGATCGCGACGCTCCGGCACGGCGCACCGTCGCAGCTGACGTTCCTTCCGGCGTTCTGGCTGCTCGTACCGGGTGCGGCCGGCCTCGTCGGCCTCACCGAGGCGGTGGGCACGAGCGCGGGGATCGAGAGCCTCGCGGCCGCCCTCACCTCGGTCATGTCGATCGCGCTGGGCGTGCTCATCGGCACGGCGCTCTATCGGGTCGTGCACCACGGCGCCGAGGAGATCGCGCAGTTCCACGTCGAGGTGCCGGCGGCCCTCACGCAGAACGAGGAGCCGCCGTTCTGGGCGCGCATCCTGCCGGGTACGCCGCGGTCGTTCTGGGGGCATCGCAAGACGGGCGGAAGGGCGGATGCCGGTGAGCAGGCGCGGCGCGACGAGGCCGACCGCCGCGACTGACCGGAGAAATACGGGCCTTCCTCTCAGGCGAGTCCGCCGTAGAGTATTCGGGTGACGCTCACAGACCCCCACAGCAGCGCCGACGTCCGTCAGCAGCTCATCGACCACATCTCCGCCGATGCGGTGTTCCACGGCGACTTCACGCTGACCAGCGGCAAGAAGGCGACGTACTACGTCGACCTCCGCAAGGTGAGCCTCGACCACCGCGTGGCGCCGCTCATCGGCCAGGTCATGATCGACCTCATCGCCGACATCCCCGATGTGGCCGCCGTCGGCGGTCTCACGATGGGCGCAGACCCGATCGCCTCCGCCGTGCTGCACCAGGGTGCCGCGCGCGGCCTCGAGTACGACGCGTTCGTCGTGCGCAAGGAGCCGAAGGACCACGGCCGCGGCCGACAGGTCGAGGGTCCGGATGTCGCGGGCAAGCGGGTCATCGTGCTCGAGGACACCTCGACCACGGGCGGTTCGCCGCTCAAGGCCATCGAGGCGCTCCGCAAGGTCGGTGCCGAGGTCGTCGCCGTCGCCGTCGTGGTCGACCGCGCCACAGGGGCGCGCGAGGTCATCGAGGCGGCCGGCGTGCAGTACCTCGCGGCGATCTACCTGGACGACCTGGGCCTGGCCTGATGTCGGGCGACCGACTCGGCGGCAACGACGCCGACTGGCTCCTCGCGCAGCTCGCGGCCGGCGGTGAGTCGCGCCCGGAGCATCCGGTGGCGCCCCCGTCGTTCGGGCAGCCTGCGGCGCCGTCGATGCCGGTTCCGCCCGGGTCGGTCCCGCCCTCCTCCGTGCCGTCGTCCGCCGCGCAGCCCTCGGCGCCGCGCCGCAGCGAAGAAGTGCTCGACTGGTTCTCGCTCGCCGAGCCGCCCGCCCGCGACACGGGCACCAGGGCGCTCCCGATCGTCGGCGGGGCGCTCCCGACGCAGCCGCCCGCCGACCGGCCCGTCGCCGGCGAGCCGTATGCAGCGCAGCCGTTCGCGGGTCAGCCGTATGCCGGCCAGCCGTTCGCGGGTCAGCCGTCCGGCGCGCCGCAGGCTCCGGCGACCCCCGCGCATCCGCAGTCGTCGCCGATCGTCCCCCCTGCGCCGACGGCCGTGCCGACGTGGGAGGCCTCCGCAGCAGCAGCAGCAGCAGCAGCAGCAGCAGCAGCAGCGGCTCCGGCTGCCGCACCGGCCTGGTCGCCGACGCCGCCCGTCGCGCAGCCGACGACGCCCCCGACCTCGGCGTTCGCGGGCTGGAACCAGCCCGTCGCGCCCGTCGCGCCCTCGGCCCCCTCCTCGTCGCCTCCGGCGCACGCGCCGCTCAGGGTCGAGCCGCCCGTCGGCGTCCAGCGAGCCGCCCAGCAGGCCGACCAGGCGGTCCCCTCGTGGAACCAGCCCTCGGCGCCCGCGCCCGCTCCGCAGTCCATCGAGCCGGCACCCACCGCAGTGCCCGGCCCGGCCACGCCGACCGCGCCGTTCGCGCTCACCTGGGGCGAACCCGACGGCGGCGCGGCGAACTCCGAAGACGCGCTCCGCGAGGCGTTCCGGCGGTTGTCGCAGCCCGAGGCCTCCGTGCCCACTGCTCCGGTCGCTCCCACCGCTCCGGTCGCTCCCACTGCTCCGGTCGCTCCCGTTGCGGATGACGCAGCCGACGCCTCGCCCTTCGCGGGCTTCGCCCCGCCCCCGGTCGCGCGGAGCTCCTTCACGCCTGTGGGCCAGGCGCCCGCGACGGACTTCGGCGCGGACCTCTGGTCGGCGCTCCAGGAGGCAGAGGCGCCGCCCGTTCCGGTCGCCTCGTCCGCACCCGAGCTCACTCGTCGTGAGCGCCTGGCGCTCGAGCAGCAGGTCGCCGAGGCCGCGGCCGAGGCCCAGGCGACCGCCGAGGCACAGGCCGCGGCCGAGGCGCACGCGGCCGCCGAAGCACACGCTGCGGCAGTGGCCGAGGCTCGAGCGGCGGCTGAGGCCCGTGCTGCGGCTGAGGCTCGTGCGGCGGCTGAGGCCCGTGCTGCGGCTGAGGCTCGTGCGGCGGCTGAGGCCCGTGCTGCGGCTGAGGCTCGTGCGGCCGCCGAGGCTCGTACTGCCGCCGAGGCGCAGGCCGAGGCTGAGGCCGCAGAGCTCGAGGCCGCCCGCACCCGTGTCTTCCCGGTGGTGAAGCCCGCCCCGTCCTCCGAGGCGCCGTACACGCCGTCCTCGACCGGCCCCGACCAGCCGCGCACCCCGTTCCCCGCCTTCGCTGCGGCTCCGGTGGCATCCGCGCCGATCGTGCCGCAGCCGGTGCAGCCGGTCGACGACCTGCTCGCCGCCCTCGGCGGCGCCGCCGCATCGGTCGCGCCGGTCGCGCCGGTCGGCGACCATGGCCGGTTCGCGGCGTTCGCGGCGTTCGCCGAGGAGCCCGCCTCGCCATACGACCGGCCGAGCGCCGTCGTCGCGCAACCGGCGACCCCGCGCCGGGCCCCGGCCGAATCCGACGGACTCGCGGGCCTCGGCCTCTCGTTCGATGACGACGAGGTCGGCGGCCTCGACGAGACGCCGTCCGTGCCCCAGTTCGGTGGCGTGCGCGCGTGGTCGAACGTGCCCGATGCGGGACGGTTCGACGAGCCGACCCCGGCCGACGACGAGGAGCCGGGCTATCAGTGGGGCATCAGCCCCGACCCGACGGCGGAAGACCCTCGTGCCGACGAGCCCCTGGGTTCGCCGCTTCGCGCCCTCGCGTTCGGTGGGGCGGCGGGCCTCGCCGCGGCTGCCGCATCCTCCGGCGCCGTCGGCCCCATGCGCCGGTCGGCCGTGCCGCCCGTGCAGCCGGTCGCCGAGTCGCTCCCGTCCGACCACCGGCTCGCGTCCGACGACCAACTCGCGTCCGACGAGGTCGACTGGTTCGCCGCGCCCGCCGCCGATGAGCCGCCGGCGGCCACCGCGATGCTCCAGGTCGTGCCCGACCAGTCCGAGCAGGCACCGACCGAGGCGTTCTCGAACGATCCGTTCGCCTTCGCCGACGCCGCAGACGGCGACCCCTTCGCTTCCCGGCGATCCGCGTCGACCACGCAGCGCATGCCGATCGCCTCCGACTCGTGGGCGTCCGAACCTCGTGCATCCGCCGACCGCGACGACGACAACCCGTTCGCTTCACTGTTCGAACCGACCGGACCCGTTCGCGTCGCGACCGCAGCGGGGGTCGGCGCCGGGATCGGCGCATCGGCCGGAGGCTTCGCGGCGTTCGCCTCGGCGCCCGGTGCCTCCGTCGGCGGGGTCGGCGGCGCTGGCGCAGGCGCCGGCCGCGGCGGTGCATCGTACGGCGGCTCCAGCGGCTCCAGCGGGGTCGGCGGCGGCCTCGGCTCCTCCGGCACCAGCGGCAACGGCTACGGCAACGGAAACGGCGGTCGCTCCAGCGGCGGTTCCGGCGCGTCCGGCGGCAGCGGTTCGAACGGTTCCGGGTCCGGAAAGGACTCGGGCGGCCGCGGCCCGGCCAAGCCCCTGATCTGGGTGGCCGGCGGCCTGCTCGTACTGGTCGTGCTGGCCGGGCTCTTCTTCTTCGGCTCGAACATCGTGAGCGGCGGGCTCGCGTCGACCGCCGGCCCGTCGGCGAGCGAGACCGGCGAGGCGGCGTCCGACACCCCGGCGCCGGCCCCCACCGCACCGCAGCCGATGGGCGTGCACGCGTGGAACACGCTGTTCGGCGGGGAGTGCCTCGACCCGTTCACGTCCGCATGGGACGAGGAGTACACGGTCGTCGACTGCGGCGTCGCGCACGCGGCACAGCTCGTCTACCGGGGCACGCTCCCGGGTGACCAGGCCGCGGCGTTCCCCGGCGAGGCCGAGCTCGGCGCGCAGATGAGCGCACTCTGCACGGCGGCGGGCATCGTCGACGTGGCCGCAGCGGCCGGCATCCCCGACCTGCAGGTGCAGGGCAGCTACCCGGTGACCGAGGAGCAGTGGGCTGCGGGCGAGCGCACGTACTACTGCTTCGCCAATCGAGCGGGCGGCGAGCCGATCACGGGCTCGATCGCAGGACCCGGCCCGACGGCGTGAGCATCCCCGTGATCCTGGACTGCGATCCGGGTCATGACGATGTCTTCGCACTGTGGCTGGCGGCCGGGCACCCGTCGCTCGAGCTGCTCGCCGTGACCACGGTCGGCGGCAACGTGCCGCTCGAGCACACGAGCCGCAATGCGCGCATCGTGCTCTCGGTGGCCGGCGTCGACGGGGTGCCGGTCGCGGCCGGCGCCTCCGGCCCGCTCGTGCGCCCCCTCGTGACGGCCGAGTGGATCCACGGCGAGAACGGCCTCGGCGGGCCTGTGCTGCCGGAGCCGCGCGTACCGCTCGACCCGCGCTCCGCGACCGAGCTCATGTCCGACGTGCTCGAGTCGTCGAGCGAACCCGTGGCGATCATCGCGACGGGCCCGATCACGAACATCGCCGTGCTGCTGCGCGATCGGCCCGAACTCGCCCCGCGCATCCGCGAGATCGTCTGGATGGGCGGCTCCACCGAGCGCGGCAACGCGACCCCGTACGCGGAGTTCAACGCGCTGGTCGACCCCGAGGCGCTCGACCTCGTGCTGCGCAGCGGCATCCGGTTCACGATGGTCGGCCTCAACGTGACGCACCGCGCCCTCGTGACGCCGGCCGTGCGGACGAGCCTCGCGGGGGTCGGCACGCGGAC
Organism: Agromyces sp. PvR057; assembly: GCF_040547485.1. Classification (NCBI taxonomy): domain Bacteria; kingdom Bacillati; phylum Actinomycetota; class Actinomycetes; order Micrococcales; family Microbacteriaceae; genus Agromyces; species Agromyces sp. PvR057. The sequence continues at coordinate 171,332 of NZ_JBEPPT010000006.1, read as the reverse complement.
GGCGGCCTTCGGCGACGAGTTGCTCGAGTTCTTCTGCCGCACCAACGACGAGGTGTTCGGCATGCCGGACGGTCCGTTGCACGACCCGGTCGCGGTCGCGGTGCTCGCCGACCCGTCCGCCGTCGAACTGCGGCACACGCGCCTCGACGTCGAGCTGGCCGGCACCGAGACCACCGGTGCGACGAGCGTCGACTTCGACGGCATGCTCGGGCGCGAACCGAACGCCTGGATCGCGGTCGACCTCGACGTCGAGCGGTTCTGGGCGGGCCTGGTCGATGCCGTCGGACGGCTCGCCTGACGCCTTCCGCCGGGCGCTAGCCTCGATGCATGGCACGTTCGGGCATCTACGTCGAGACGACGATCGCCGCCGATCTCGAGCAGGTGTGGCGACTGAGCCAGGAGCCGTCCGCGCACGCCAGGTGGGACCTCCGGTTCTCGAGCATCGTGCCGGAGCCGGAGCCGGAGCCGGAGCCAGCACCGGAGCCGGCACCGGGGCAGGCCTCCGTGCGGCCGACGCAGCGGGTCGTCGAGGGCGAGACGGCGGATGCCGCGGCGCGGCGCTTCACGTACACCCGCCGGGTGCCCTTCCATACCGTGCACGGCATCGGCGTCAGCCTCGGCGAGACCGACCGACCAGACGGGTCGCGCACCTCGGCGCTGCGCTTCTCGACGGATGACCGGCTCTCGCCGCTCCGCTCGGGTCGCGGCTACTGGCGGTACACGACGGATGCCGCGGGCACGCGCTTCATCACGGGCTACGACTACGAGCCGGGCTGGGGCCCGCTCGACGTGGTCGTGCGGCCGCTGCTGGGGTGGGCGACGGCGTGGAGCTTCGACCGCCTCCGCATCTGGATCGAGCGTGGGGAGGAACCCGAGCACTGGCCGTTGCGCAGCGCGTTGTGGTTCTGGCGGGGCGACCGGCCGAGGGCCGGCCGATGCCGCAGGGCGCCCGCGGGCGGCATCCGTCGCGCCGATCACCTCGCCGGGGCGCCGAGCACGCTCGCGACCCTGCCGGAACCCGCCGCGACCGCCCGCATCGCCGTGAACGGAGTCGACTCGTGACGTCGATCTTCGAGCGGGCCATCGGCGAGGACTTCGCGCGATTGCATCCCATGCTGCAGCGGCGCTTCGGCATCGGCCTCGAGTCGGGTGAGGCATGCGTCGGACGAGGCGTCATGAGCGAGGTGCGGCGCGGGCCGTGGTGGACCGTGCCGTTCCTGCAGATCGGACGGCTGCGGAACATCCTCGTGCCCGACGTCGGTACCGACGTGCCGTTCCGCATCGACAACCATCCGTACCTCGACCCGTTCGGACGCGAGACGGTGACATTCGTGCGCGAGTACGAGATCAGGGGGCACCGCCGTCGCTTCGACGCCACGATGATCCTGGTCGACGGGCGGGTCGTCGACTACCTCGGCACGCACCAGCACCTCGCGGTCGACCTCGACCTGGCCGTCGACGACGACGGCGGGCTCCGGCTCACCTCAGGTGCGCAGCGTTTCGCCGAGGGGCCGATCGCGTTCCGGTTCCCGATGCTGTTCAGCGGCCGGGCGCACCTGCACGAGTGGTACGACGACGAGCTCGAGACGTTCCACATCGAGCTCGAGGTGCGCAACGACCGGTTCGGGTTCCTCTTCGGCTATCGCGGCACGTTCACGTGCGAGTGGATCGCCTCGACCGATGCGCCCGAGCGGGTGAGGCCGGTTCGGCACGAACGGCGAACGTGAGCGCTCAGCTGGTGGGCCCAGCGCCGTCGCCGCCGGGCGCGCCGCCCTCGCCTTCATCGGCCGCCGAGGGCACGGCCACGCCGCGCGCGACCACGGCCCGCACGCCGAGGCCGATGCCCGCGACCACGATCGCGACGGCGATCGGCGGCAGGACGAGCTCCGGCAGCGTCGACGCCGCGGCGAAGACGCCGAGGCCGTAGTCGAGCATCTCGGCGGGGCGGGTGGCCAGCACGCGCGTGCCGGCGGCGCTGCTCACCGCGGTCGCGAGCGCCGGAGCCAGCCAGAGCACCACGAGGCTCGCGATCGCCGCGACGACCCGACCGATTGTGCTGACGCCGCACCAGGCGATCGCGGCGCCGATGAGCACCGCCGGCAGCCAACGCAGCGCGCCGAGCAGCCAGGACACCTCGCCGGACACGACGCCGAGGAACGGGTGCAGCAGCGTGCTCGCCCAGAAGCCGACGGCGATGCTGCCGAAGGCGAGTCCGATCAGCGCGCCCGCCCGCGGCGCCCGCGCGATGAGCCACAGCACGAGGGCGCCGACGGCGATCGAGAAGAGGGTGAGCGCGATGAGCGCGACGACGTAGACCGTCGACTCGAGTCGATGCTGCAGTCCGGCCTGCACGGTGACCGCAGTCTGCGCCAGGGCGACGACCTGCACGGCGAGCACGCCGACGAGCAACCCGGCGAAGCCGCGCCGCGGCATCCGTCGCCGAAGCGTGCGTGCCACGAGACCGGCGACCGCGCTGCCCGTGACGATGAGCCCGACGATGCTCGTGAGGGCGTACTGGCTGAACGGCAGCAGCGCGATCGGCATCGTCTCGGGCATCGTCTCGAACGCCCAGAGGTTCTGCAGTGGCAGGCGCATGCCGGTCGCGAGCCACGGCAGCAGGCCGACGAGCCCCGCGGCGACGCCCGGCAGCACGAGGAGCCACGCTCCGAGGAGGGGCGGGTCGGCTGTCACGGGCGACCTCGGTGGACCTGCGGCCACGGTCGGTGCGGCCACGGTCGGGCCGGGCGGGGTCGGGCCGGGCAGGGTCGGGCCGGGCGGCGTGACGCCGCGGTAGGGCTTTGGCGTGGGCGGTGTGGTCCGCTCGGAGTCGGTCATGGGTCGAGCCTCTGCATCCGTCGATGGCCTGCGGGGTCGGGAGCGCCGGGTTCGGGCCGGCCGGGGTCGATCTCGACGCCGAGCTCCGCGATCGGCTCGACGCCGAACCCGAGGACGCGCGGGCGACGAAGACGGCCGATACGGCGCTGGCGCGCCTCTTCGACCGGCGACCCGCTACAGCTCGGTCTCGACCTGGTCCTTGCGGACCAGCTCCTGCACGCCGCCGAGGATCTCGTCGGGCCGGAACGGATACTTCTGAATCTCGGCCTGGTCGCTGATGCCGGTGAGCACGAGGATCGTGTGCAGGCCGGCCTCGATGCCCGCGACGATGTCGGTGTCCATGCGGTCGCCGATCATCGCCGTGTTCTCGGAATGGGCGCCGATCTTGTTCAGCGCCGAGCGGAACATCATCGGGTTCGGCTTGCCCACGACGTACGGCTCCATGCCGGTCGCCTTGGTGATGAGCGCGGCGATCGCGCCGGTGGCCGGCATGGGGCCGTCCTTCGACGGGCCGGTGGCATCGGGGTTCGTGACGATGAAGCGCGCACCGTTGCCGATGAGGCGGATCGCCTTCGTGATCGCATCGAACGAGTAGTTGCGGGTCTCGCCGACGACCACGTAGTCGGGGTTCGTCTCGGTCATGATGAACCCGGCCTCGTGCAGCGCGGTCGTGATGCCGGCCTCGCCGATCACGAAGGCGGTGCCGCCGGGCAGCTGCGACTTCAGGAAGTCGGCCGTCGCGAGCGCCGAGGTCCAGATGCGGTCCTCGGGCACGTTCAGGCCGCTCGCGCGGAGCCTCGCCGAGAGGTCGCGCGCGGTGAAGATCGAGTTGTTCGTGAGCACGAGGTACGGCGTGCCGGAGTCCTCCCACTGCTGCAGGAGCTCGGCTGCGCCGGGCAGGGCGTGGTTCTCGTGCACGAGCACGCCGTCCATGTCGGTCAGCCAGCACTCGACCTCTTCGCGTCGTCCCATGTGATCCAGACTAGGCGGCGGAGGTCACGGAGTGGTGACGTTCACGAGGCGGGCGGATGCCGCGGGCGGCCGCCAGAGGCATCCGTCGCCGTCGCGGGCAGCCGGATGCCGACTCAGGTGCAGAGCGGCTCGCCCAGGTCGATGCTCTCGCCGTCGAGCGTGATCACGCCCACCGCGCACAGCCGGGTCTCGGGGGTCGGCCGCACGACCAGCGTCGTGTAGGCGCTCTGCACGTTCGGCTCGACCGCGGACTGACGGTCGGGGCCCTGCGGTGCGGTCTCGGGATAGATGGCCACGGTCATCGAGTTGCCGGAGACCTGCTCGTCGTACCGCGTGATCCGCGCCCATCCCGCATAGCACTTGTTCGACCAGATGATCTCGAGCTTCGTGTTGTTGGTCCGCGGTGAACTCGTCGCCACCTCGGCATCGTTCACGCAGGGGGAGAGTGCGGGGTCGACGCCGTTGTGCACGTTGATCTGGGCCATCGGGCTGACGGGGGAGTCGGTCAGCTCCTTCTTCGCGATCGCGACCGCCTCGGCGCGGGCCTGCTCGACGACCGTGCCCCCGATGACGAGGCTGACACCGCCCGACACGAGCACGCCCACCAGGAACGCGGCTGCGATCAGCAGCGCGGTGACGGCTCGGGTTCGGCCGGCCGGCCGCGCCGTCGCCGGGGCAGGCTCTTCGGAGGCCGACGCGGTGAGGTCGACGACGGGGGCGTCCTCGGGGGGACGCGACGGGGACGCCGCGGGTCCGGAGGCCGAGTCGCCGTGCCCGGCGATGGCGTCCCGCCGCCTGATCCACTCGGCCGGATCGCCTCCGCATGCGCGCACGGTTCGGTCGACGGTGCGGGCCGACGGCAGGTGCTTGCCGCCGAATGCGCTCGAGAGCACCGTCTTCGAGATGCCGGTGTCGTGCTGGAGCCGCGCCAGCGTCGGGCTGTCGGCCTGCAGCCGGAGCGCGCGCAGATCTGCGGCGAACTGTGCGATGGAGTCGGCTGCGGCGGAGTCGGGTCGGGTCATCGCGGGTTCCTTGCTGACTGGGGACGGTGGTGTCGACTACAAGGCGGCGATGCCCGTAGTCATTTCATACCATCGGGCCCCTCGTGAACCCCCCTTGCACACTGGCACCAGTTAGGGGGACAGGCCGAATGAACGGTTTTTCCGGACGGTCGGATCCGGTCGTTTCCGGAAGCCGTTGGCCGGTCGCGACTGCTTTGCTTTTGCACAGCGCGAGCACGCCTCGCGGAGAGTCGTGGGCGTCACCATCGTCCGGCACCGACCTCGGTCGTCCGTCGATCACCCATCGACGCATGGGTGATATGCCCCATCGACGCCCGGCGTTCCACCACCTGGACTTGAGCTCGACGATCGCCGCAGAAGCGAGCGTCGGAACCATCGGACCGTCGGAAGGAGCGGACGTGGCGATCCTGCGGAAGTTCCGAGAGCAGCGCGGAGCCATGGCATCCGGTGCGGTGCTCACCACCGCCGCGCTCGCGCTCATCACGATGGCCGTGCTCTCCGAGGGGTTCCGCACCGCCGAGGTCGAGCTCAACGACGGCGGCGTCTGGGTGACGAAGTCGAGCGACCTGCTCATCGGGCACCTCAACTTCCCCTCCCGGGTGCTCGATGCCGGCCTGCGGGCGAAGGACCCCGACTACGACGTGATGCAACAGGGCGACACCGTGCTCGTGCACGATCGGGTGACGTCGACGCTGGCACGCATCGATCCGAGTGCGGTCGCGATGCCGGGCGAGGGCGTGCTGCCGCCGGGGGCCGAGGTCTCGGCGGGCGGCGGGGTGGTCGCCGTGCTCGATGGCGGGGCCCTCTACGTCGTGCCGGTGACCGCGGTCGACGCGCTGAGCCTCGAGGAGTCGGAGCCCGTGGCCGAACTCGGCGACGGGGCGGCCGTCGCGGTCGGACTCGACGGCACGGTGCATGCGGTCTCGCGCGAGCGGCATCGGGTGTCCAGCTACGCGAGCTCGGAGTCCGGCGCGGTGGGCGCCGCCGGCGCCTTCGCCGAGGTCGGCCACACCGATCTGCCCGAGTTCGCCCGCGACGCCGACCTGCAGATCTCGGCGATCGGCGGCGGTGCCGCGGTGTTCGACGCCGGCTCCGGCTCGCTCCTGTTGCCGGGCGGCGCCGAGGTCGCGATCGCCGGCGGAGACGGAGGCGTGCTCCAGCAGAGCGCCCAAGACGCCACGACCGTGCTCGTCGCGACGTCCGACTCGCTCGTCGAGGTGGCGGTCGCGGGGGGCGAGCCGACCGAGACCGCCGTCGGGGCCGTGGGGGACCCCGCCGCGCCGGTTCGGCTCGCGGGCTGCTCCTACGGTGCCTGGTCGGGTTCGGCCGCCTACCTCCGCGAGTGCGTCGGCGAGCGCAACGACAGCTCCGGCGTCGTCGAGGGTGCGCTCGCCGACGCCGAGCTGGCGTATCGCGTGAATCGCAACGTCGTCGTGCTGAACGACGCGCGGAACGGCGGCATCTGGCTCGTGACGCAGCAGATGCAGCTCGTCGAGAACTGGGACGACGTCGTGCCGCCTCCCCAGCAGGAGGCCGAGGAGCAGGAGGAGAACGACGAGAACCAGGAGGCGCTCCCCGAGCGCAGCGAGGAGAACCGGCCACCCGTCGCGGTCGACGACGAGTACGGCGTTCGAGCGGGGCGCACGACCGTGCTGCGCGTCACCGAGAACGACAGCGATCCCGACGGCGACCTGCTCTCGGCCGCGGTCAGCGGTGACGCGCCCGGCGAGTTCGAGCAGATCGTGCCGGTGCTCGGCGGTGCGGCGCTCCAGGTCACGGTCTCGCCGAACGCGACGGGTTCCCTGAGCTTCTCGTACACGGTCGACGACGGTCGCGGCGGCACCGATGACGCCCGGGTGACCGTGAGCGTGCGGCCCCCCGGCACGAATTCCGCCCCCGAGCTCGTGAAGCCGCAGACGATGAGCGTCGAGGCGGGGGCGACCCTGCCGTACGACGCGCTGCAGGGCTGGCGGGATCCCGACGGCGACGACGTCTTCCTCGTCTCGGCGAGCACGGAGGACGGCGACCAGGTGACCGCGCGCCCCTCGGGCATCGTCGAGTACGCCGCCGTCTCGGGCACGCCGGGGCTGAAGCAGGTGCAGCTGGTCGTCTCCGACGGCATCGACCAGGCGGATGGGGTGCTCCGCGCCGACGTCCGAGCCGCGGGAAGCCTTCGCCCCATCGCGAACGCCGATCGCGCCTCGACGACGGCCGGCACGCCGGTCACGATCCGACCGCTCGCGAACGACACGAGCCCGTCGGGCCAGCCGTTGCGGCTCGCCAAGCACGATCAGCCTGCGGGCACGACGATCGTGCCCGACTTCGAGTCGGGAACGCTCACCTTCACCGCGCCGAATCCGGACGTCTACTACGTGCAGTACCTCGTCACCGACGGGCCGTCGCAGAGCGCGGGGATCATCCGCATCGACGTGCTTCCCGGCGGGGCATCCGATCAGGCCCCCGTCGCCGTGCGCGACCTCGCCCTCCTGCCGGCCGGGCGATCGACCCTCGTCGACGTGCTCGCGAACGACAGCGACCCCGCGGGCGGCGTGCTCGTCGTGCAATCGGTGCAGGTGCCGGCGAGCGCCGGCATCTCGGTCGAAGTGCTCGAGCATCGCGTCGTCAGGGTCACGGATGCCTCGGGGCTCGGCGCGCCGGTCGCCTTCACGTACGTCGTGTCGAACGGGGCGCGCTCGAGCGTCGGCGAGGTCCTCGTGCAGCCGGTGCCCTTGCCGGCCACGTTGCGGCCGCCCGTGACCGTCGAGGATCGTGCCACGGTGCGCACTGGCGACGTGGTGACCGTCGACGTCGCGGCCAACGACTACCACCCCGACGGCGATGCGCTCACGCTGCGCGGCGAGCTCGTCGCCCCATTGCCCGATGCGACGCTCGGCGCGGCCTTCGTCTCGGAGGGGCGCCTGCGCTTCACGGCGGCCGACGCGGCCGGCACGGCCTACGTCACCTACGAGGTCGAGGACTCGCAGGGCAACCGGACGGCCGGGTACGTGACGATCCAGGTCCTCGCACGCGACGACGCGAACAACCGGGCGCCGAGGCCGCAGCCGCTCACCGCGAGGGTCATCGCCGGCACCACCGTGCGCATCGCCGTGCCGCTCGACGGCATCGACCCCGACGGCGATTCGGTGGAACTCGTCGGTACGACCGACGCGCCGGGCAAGGGGCGCGTCACCGTGGGCGACGGATGGCTGAACTACGAGGCCTATCCGGGTTCGAGCGGCACCGACGCCTTCGGCTACCTCGTGCGGGATCGCCTGGGCGCGACGGCCGAGGGCACCGTGATCGTGGGTGTCGCGAACCCGAACTTTGCCAACCAGGTCCCCTACGCGGTCAAGGACGTGGTGCTCGTGCGCCCCGGCCGTGCGATCGCCGTGCCGGTGCTGGCGAACGACAGCGACCCAGACGGCGACCGCATCGCGCTCGTCGCCGATCGGCTCGAGGTCGCCGACGGCCTCGTCGCCGTCACGGCGAAGGACCGGGTGCTCGTGACCGCCCCCGACGAGGCGGGCGAGTACTCGGTGCAGTACCGCGTCGCCGACCTCTTCGGCGCGGAGGCGGTCGGCTCGCTGCTGGTCACCGTGGATCCCGAGGCGCCGCTGCGCGCGCCGATCGCCCGCGACGACCGGGTGCGCCCGGTCGAGGCGATCGGGCAGAAGACCGTGCAGGTCGCGCTGCTCGAGAACGACGAGGATCCCGACGGGGTCGCCGCCGACCTCGACGTGCGGGTCGACGACGAACAGACGAGCCTGCTCGCCGGCGGGATCGCGAAGATCGCGATGACCCCGCAGAGCCGGATCATCCGGTACACCGTCACCGACCGCGACGGACTCGAGGCGAGCGCGTTCGTCTTCGTGCCGGGGGCCGACGACCTGCTCCCGACGCTCGCGTCGGACGAGCCGCTCGAGGTGACGAGCGGCGAGCGGCTCGACATCGCCCTCGCCGACGTCGTGCGGGTGCGTGCCGGACGGGTCGCCCGGGTCGCGACCGCCGACGTCTCGACTGCCCACTCCGACGGATCCCCGATCGTCGTCGACGAGCACGCCCTCGCCTACACCTCGGCGAAGGGGTACTACGGACCCGACGCGATCGGCCTGCTCGTGACCGACGGCGAGGGACCCGACGACCCCGACGGGCGCCAGGCCTTCATCTCGATCCCGATCCTCGTCGGGCCCGCCGAGAACGTGTCGCCGACGCTGCTGAACGCGACCGTGCAGGTCGCGCCGGGCGAGGACGCGGTCGAGCTCAACCTGCGCAAGCTCTCGAGCGACCCCGACGAGGGCGACCTCGATCGGCTGACCTATCGGGTGGTCGGCGACGTGCCCTCGGGGTTCACGGCCGACGTCGACGGGCAGCGGCTGCGTGTGCGCGCCGGGGCCGAGGTGGAACGAGGCGGCACCGGCACCGTCACCGTCGAGGTGAGCGACGGCGCGTCCGCCCCCTCGACCGGCACGATCGCGCTGACCGCGGTGGCCTCGCAGCGGGCACTGCCGGTCGCGAACGACGACGTGCTCGCCGACGCCCATCAGGGCACCGCATACGACGTCGACGTGCTCGCGAACGACGTGAACCCGTTCCCCGAGACCCCGCTGAAGGTGGTCGGAGCACGGGTCGACAGCGGCTCCGGCACGGCGAGGGTCGACGGTTCCCAGGTGGTCGTCGAGCCCGCGGCCGACTTCGTCGGCACCATGCTCGTGTCGTATCGCATCGCGGATGCCACGGGCGCCCCCGAGCGGCAGGTCGAGGGCCGGGTCCGGCTCACCGTGAAGGGCAAGCCCGCAGCGCCGGGGACCCCCACCGTGACCTCGATCCAGGACCGCACGGTCGTGCTCTCGTGGTCGCCGCCGGCGAACAACGGAGCGCCGATCACGGGCTACACGGTGACCTCGTCGAAGGGCGACACCCGATCCTGCGCCTCGACGACCTGCACGATCGACGGGCTGACGAACGACGTCGACTACACCTTCGCGGTCACGGCGACGAACGAGGTCGGCGTCTCGCCGGCGTCGCCGCAGTCGACGGTCGCCCGGCCCGACGCGCGCCCGGACACGCCCGCTGCGCCCCTGCTCGTCTTCGGCGACGGCACCCTCGCGGTGTCGTGGACGACGCCTCCGAGCCGGGGGTCGGCGGTCGCCTCGTACACGCTCGAGATCTCGCCGGCGCCTCGGACGGGTGCCATCCAGAAGGCCGGCGTCACGGGCAACGCGCTCACCTGGGACGGTCTGGAGAACGGCGTCGCGTACCAGGTGCGCATCAAGGCGCACAACAAGGCGCCCGAGCCGTCGGAGTGGAGCACGTACTCTGCGTCGATGATCCCGGCGGGGTTTCCGGATGCCCCGGGCCAGCCCGTCACGAGCCCGTCGACCCCCGTGGGCGGCCAGGCGCAGATCGCCGTGAGCTGGGCGGCGCCGGGCAGCGCCAACGGCGACGCGGTCGCCGACTACAGCCTCACGGTGAAGCGGGGCGGCGCGGTCGTCTCGACGCTCACCGTCGCCGGCACGAGCCAGAACGTCACGGTCGACACGAGCGAGTCGGACTACGCCTTCTCGGTGACCGCGCGCAACAAGGCCGGGTCGTCGGCAGCGAGCGCCGACTCGGCGCCGAGGCGCGCGGCGAACGCACCGGGAGCGCCGGCGACCGTGACCGCGACGCCCGGCGACGGCAGCATGAACGTGACGTTCGCGCCCGGGCCGTTGAACGGCAACCGGGCCGGCGAGATCACGTACCGCTATCGGCTGAGCACCGGCGCGCAGGGCACGCTTCCCGCGGGCGGCGGCACGCTCGGCGGACTCTCGAACGGCACGGGCTACACGGTCGCGGTGTGGGCCACGTCCGCGGTCGAGGGCGTCGCACCCGGGCCCGAGACGGGATCGAACGCGGTCGTGCCCTTCGGCCAGCCGATCATCACCCTGCAGGCGATCAATCGCCTCGACGGCGGCGTCGAGTTCCGTTGGAACGTGAACCCCAACGGCAGCGCGCTCACCTCGCAGAGCCACGGGGTGGACGGGGGCGGCAACGGTGTCTGGGCTCAGGCGGGGATGGGACCGAACCAGACCTCGACGCTGACCGTGAGCTACGGCAATGCTGCCGGAACCGTCAGCCAGACGTGGTCGGGCCAGTCGAACGACAAATCCGGGTGGGTGACTCGCGGGGGCAAGGACGGCAACGGCAAGGACATCTTCGTCCTGAACACCAGGAACTTCGACGCCGGAACGTACGAATTGCACTGCTTCGGTGATCAGAGCGGAGGCTCGTACTCCTCGAGGACGGTCTACGTGCCCGCCAATGGCGCCGTCGACGGATGCAGCGGCGGATGGTCGACGGGCTGGGTCTACATCGAGGTCGTCGGTTACTACACCACCCCACACACGAACATCCCCTGATCGGGCCACGAGGAGACGAGACATGACCATCACCCAAGACCAGACCACGTGGTTCGCGCAGACGTTCCAGCGCCTGAGCGACAACGTCGGCCAGGCGGTGCTCGGCAAGCCGGGCGTGATCCGGCTCGTGCTCACCGCGCTGCTGGCCGAGGGGCACGTGCTGCTCGAGGACGCGCCGGGCACGGGCAAGACGCAGCTCGCGAAGTCGCTCGCGGCGACCGTGCAGGGCACGAACAACCGCATCCAGTTCACGCCCGACCTGCTGCCGTCGGATGTCACGGGCATCACGGTCTACGACCAGGACACGCACAGGTTCACGTTCCACCCCGGACCGGTCTTCGCGTCGATCGTGCTGGCCGACGAGATCAACCGCGCGAGCCCGAAGACCCAGTCGGCGCTGCTCGAGGTCATGGAGGAGGGGCGCATCACGGTCGACGGCACCCGCCACGACGTCGGTCGCCCGTTCATGGTGATCGCCACGCAGAACCCGATCGAGCAGGCGGGCACGTACAAGCTGCCGGAGGCCCAGCTCGACCGGTTCCTCATCAAGACGAGCATCGGCTACCCCGATCTCCAGGCGGCCGAGGCCATCCTCGCCGGCGCCTCGGTGCGCGACCGCTCGTCGATCGTCTCCCCCGTCGTGACGATGGCGGCCATCGCCGAGATGGCCGACCTCGTCGCGGACGTGCACGTCGAACCCGCGGTGCTGCGGTTCACCGCGCAGCTCGCCGAGGCGACCCGCCAGGACCGCCAGACCAAGCTCGGCGTCTCGGTGCGCGGCTCGCTCGCGATGATCCGGGCCGCGAAGGTGTGGGCGGCCGCCGAGGGGCGCAACTACGTGCTGCCCGACGACATCAAGGTGCTCGCGATGCCCGTCTGGCAGCACCGCATCGTGCTCGACCCCGAGGCCGAGTTCGCGGGCGTCGACACGGGCGAGATCATCGCGCGCGTGCTCGCCGAGGTCGCCGCCCCGCAGACGCGGAGCACGGCGGCATGAGCTCAGCCGCCGAGCGGCGGCCCGGTGCCCCGAGAGCCGCGATCGTCGAGTCCGGGCGCGCCGTGGCCGATGCCGCGTCCGTCGCGTCGTCGCGGATCGTACGCACGATCGGTGCGTTCCTCACGGCGATCGGCCGACGCCTCGCCGTCTGGGGATCGGTCGCGACCCCGTTGGGGTGGACGTTCGTCGTCGCAGGGGCTGGCGCGGCGCTCCTCGCGTTCGCATTCGGATGGCGGGAGCTGATCGCGGCATCCGTCGTCGTCGCCGTGCTGCTGCTCGTCGCGATGGGGTTCATCGTCGGGCGCAGTGCCTATCGGGTCTCGATCGACCTCGCGGATGCGAGGGTCGTCGTCGGGGATCCGGCGTTCGGACGGCTCGAGATCGCGAACCCGGGTCGCCGCCGGATCCCGGCGGCCGACCTCGAACTGCCCGTCGGTGTCGGACGGGCGAGCTTCCGGGTGCCGACCCTCGCCGCCGGCGAGGAGCGCGAGGAGGTGTTCCGCATCCCGACGCAGCGGCGCGCGGTGCTGCAGCTCGGGCCGGCTCGCTCGGTCAGGCGGGACCCCCTGCGGCTGCTGCAGCGCAGCCTGCGGCTCGGCGTCGCGACCGAGCTCTTCGTGCACCCGCGGACCGTGCGGCTCGAGAGCGCCTCGACGGGGTTCCTGCGCGACCTCGAGGGGCTGCCGACGCGCGACCTCTCGAACGACGACGTCGCGTTCCACGCCCTGCGCGAGTACGTCGCCGGCGACGACCTTCGGCACGTGCACTGGAAGTCCACGGCACGCACCCAGCGGCTCATGGTGCGCCAGTTCGAGGAGACCAGGCGTTCGCAGCTGGCGGTCGTGCTCGCGACCCGCGAGTCCGACTACCTCGACGACGAGGAGTTCGAGCTGGCCGTGTCGGTCGCCGGTTCGGTCGGGCTGCAGGCTCTCGCCGAGGGCAAGCAGGTCACCGTGCTCGGCGCCGCGACCGCGATGCCGGCCGAGCACCCCAGACGCCTGCTCGACGGGCTCTCGGGCGTCGAGCGCAGCGACCGGGGTGCGCCGGTAGCCGAGATCGCGCGCACCGTCGCACGAGAGGTGCCCGGGGCATCCGTCGTCTTCGTCGTGTTCGGCAGCGGGGTCGCCCCTGAGCACATGCGCGCCGTCTCGGCTGCGCTGCCGACCTCGGCCAGGGCTTTCGCGGCGCGGGCGGCGCTGACCGAACAGCCGAGCCGGCGCAGCGTCGGCGCCCTCGCGGTGCTGACCGTTCCCGAGCTCGACGACCTGCCGCGGGTGATTGCGAGGGCCGAATCTTGACCGACGCGTCGACACGCCCCGCGGGCCGGGCGCTCGCGGACACCCTGATGCCGGCCGCCGGGATCATGGCGCTCTGCCTGCTCGCCATGCTGCCGCTGAACGGCGTGTTCACGGGGGCTGGGCTGTGGATCGTCGCGCTCGCCGGGGTGCTCCTCGGTGGCGGGATCGCCGTCGTCGCGGCGCTCCGAGGGTGGGGCGTGCTCGTCGTCGCCGCGCTCGCCGTCGGCACCTACTTCGCGTTCGGCGGGGCGCTCGTGCTGCGCTCGACGACCGTGCTCGGCGTGCTGCCCTCGCTCGACACACTGCGCGAGCTCGCACTCGGGTCGGTCTTCGTCTGGAAGCAGCTGCTCACCGCCTCGACCCCGGTCGTCGGGTTCGAGGCGATGCTGCTCGCGCCGTTCATCGCGGGGCTCGCGGTGACGGCGCTCGCCGTCTCGCTCGCGCTGCGCCTGCGGCGACCGGCATGGGCGGTGCTGCCACCGACGCTCCTGCTGATCTTCTCGATCGCCTTCAGCACGTACGAGGCGTGGCAGCCGGTGGCGCTCGGGGCCGTGTTCGCCGGACTCGCGGTGGTCTGGCTGGTGTGGGTACGCCGCGGCCGCGGCGGCGGCGAGAACCTCGCCGAGCCCTCCGCCGACCGGGTGCCGGTCCGCACGACCGCGCTCGCCGCGGGATCGATCGCCGGCGCGCTCGTGATCGGCCTGACGGCGGCCGCCCTCGTCCAGCCGCCGGTCGAGCGGGTCGTGCTGCGCGACCTGATCGTGCCGCCGCTCGAGGTGCACGACTTCGCGAGCCCGCTCACCGCGTATCGCAAGTACATGACCGACGGCGAGGACTCCGACCTCTTCACGATCGAAGGGCTGCCCGCGGGCGCATGGATCCGGCTCGCGACGCTCGACCAGTACGACGGCATCGTCTACCGCGTCTCGGGCGACGGATCGGCGGGCGGCGGCTCGTTCGAACGGGTCGGCCGAGCGATCGCGAGCGACGTCACGGGTGACCGGGCGACCCTCTCGGTGCGGGTGCAGGAACTTCGCGGGGTCTGGCTTCCGGATGTCGGTGCCGCCACCTCGATCGACCTGCACGCCGGGGCGGGTGCCGGGGCGGCGAACGAGCAGCTCCACTACAACGTGTCGACCGGCACCGCGGTGCTCACGGGCGGCCTCGCCGAGGGAACCGAGTACTCGGTCGACGCCATCGTGCCGGCGCAGCCCGACGAGGACCGACTCGCGGGCGCGTCGGTCGCCTCGCTCACCGTCGCCGACCCGCAGTTCGTGCCCGAGGCCGTCGGTGCGTTCACCGCCGACGTGACGGCGGGCGCGAGCACGCCGTTCGAGCAGTTGACCGCCATCGCGACGGCGCTGCACGAGGAGGGCTACTACAGCAACGGGCTCGAGGGGCAGGTGGCCTCTCGCTCGGGCCATCGGTCCGAGCGCATCGCCGCCCTGCTCGACGGCGAGCAGATGATCGGCGACGAGGAGCAGTACTCGGTCGCGATGGCCCTCATGGTGTCGCAGCTCGGGTATCCGGCTCGCGTGGTCATGGGGTTCAGGCCCGAGGCGGATGCCGCGACGGGCGCTGCGATCGAGGTCACCGCCGCCGACGCGAGCGTCTGGGTCGAGGTGCCGTTCGAGGGGCTGGGCTGGGTCTCCTTCGACCCGACGCCCTCGAAGGATCGCGTGCCGCAGCAGCAGGTGCCGCAGCCGGAGCAGAAGCCCCAGGCGCAGGTGCTCCAGCCGCCGCCCCCGCCGGAGGCGCCCGTCGAGCTCCCACCCGACCCGCCGGTCGAGGAGGCGCACGATCAGGAGCAGCCGGTCGACCTCGGCTGGCTCTGGGCGACCTTGCGCTGGACCGGCATCGCGCTGGGCGCGCTCGTCCTGCTGCTCGGTCCCGCGATCGCCATGGCGATCGCCAGGGCGTCGCGTCGGAGGCGTCGTGCGGGCGCTCGCCGTCCGGTCGACCGCATGAGCGGCGGCTGGGCCGAACTCCACGACACCGCGCTCGACCACGGCGGGCCGCTTCCCGCCGGAGCGACCCGTCGCGAGCAGGTCGCCGTGCTCGACGCCCGCTTCCCGGGCCAGGCGTACGAGGCGTTCGCCGCGCGCGCCGACCGTGCGGTGTTCGGCGTCGCGGACCCGAGCGCGGGCGAGGTCGACGGGTACTGGGCCGACGTGCGCACGGCGACCAGGGGGATCGCGGCCACGGCCGGGTGGCGTGCCCGGGTGCGCGGGTTCCTCTGGCCGCGGTCGGTGCTGCGGGACCTCGGCGCCCGCCTCGGGCGGCGACCTCGGACGGGAGACGGCCGCACGCGGCATCCGGAGTCCCGCGGACCCGCAGGGGCGACCGTCGCAGGAAGGCAGGAACCGCGTGGGTGAACCGGTGATCCAACTCGAATGGGGAGCTGCCTCCGACCGGGGGCTGAAACGCAAGGCGAACGAGGATTCGTACCTCGCCTCGCCGCCGGTCTTCCTCGTCGCCGACGGAATGGGAGGGCACGAAGCCGGGGCCGTCGCCAGTGCCGCCGCCGTCGGAGCCTTCGCGCGGCTCGCGGGCCGCGAGTCGGTCGACCTCGACGAACTCGAGGCCGCGTTCGCGGTTGCCGTGCACGAGGTGCGGTCCATTCGCACCGCACGCCGTGCACCGGGGACCACGGTCACCGGCGTCGCCGTGTCGGAGCATCACGGCGAGGCGTACTGGATCGTGCTCAACATCGGCGACAGCCGCACGTACCTGCTCTCAGGGGGGCGACTGCGGCAGGTGAGCGTCGACCACTCCGCGGTGCAGCCGCTCATCGAGGCGGGAGTGATCTCCGAGTCCGAGGCCGAGCGGCATCCCGAACGCAGCGTCGTGACCCGGGCGGTCGGGGCGGGTTCACTGGCCCAGCCCGACTACTGGATGCTGCCGGCCACGCGCGGCGACCGCCTCCTGCTCTGCTCCGACGGGCTGACCAAGGAGGTGGCGGTGACGCGGATCGCCGGAGTGCTCGCCGAGGAGGCGACGCCGCAGTCGGCCGCCGACCGACTCATCGCCGAGGCGCTCGCCGGCGGTGGCCGAGACAACGTCACGGTCGTCGTGATCGACGCGCTGAACGTCACGGCGACCGAGGACGACCCAACATCGCCGGCCGGTTCGGAGGCCGTCGACGATGACACCAGGCCCCGCTCCGAGCTGGGGCGGGAGAGGATCTGAGATGGCCAGATATGTGATCGGAGATCGGTTCGCCGTCGTCGTGCCCGGGGCGGCGGGGCTGTTCGCCCCTGGCATCGCGCCGGCGACGCTGGAGTCGATCGCGGACGCGATGCGCCGGGGCCGGGGGCTCGGCGGGGTCGTCGAGGTGCTGTTCGGAGCGCACAGCGGAAGCCTCGCCGACCTCCCCGACTTCGCGCTCGTCTTCGCGGACGGCGACCATGCCCGCGTCGCGGTCCGGGGCGTGCTCACCGTCCGGGTCGACCGTGCCGAGGCCGATCCGGTCGAGATCGATGGGGGCTCGGCGGCCAGCTGGGCGGAGCAGCTCGTCTCAGGTGCGACGTCGGCTCGCCTCGGTGCGCCGACGGATGCCGCGACGCTGCCCTTGCACGACGGCATCGCGCCCGCCGGCGGGGTGTCGGTGACGGTGGGGCACCACGCGCCGACCGGGCTCGCGCCCGAGTCCGCGCCCGAGTCCGAGTCCGAGTCCGAGTCCGCGCAGGCTGCGGCCGGTGCGTTCGCCCCCGTGGCGGCGCCCGTGCTCCCAGCGGAGGAGGAGATCGTCGAGGATGTGGCCCACCTCGCCGTCGCCCAGGCCGCAGACCTGCGCGCAGACCTGGCCGCAGACGAGACGCGCACCGGCGAGACGACGGTCGACGAGCTTCTGCCCGAGGCCGGCGCCGCGTCCGAAGCCGCGTCCGCGGGCGCGTCTGCCCCGGCCATCGATGCCGAACCGGCCAACCGTGACGACGAGTACGACGAACTGCTCTTCGGTGAGACGCGCATGTCGACGATCGAGGATGCCGCGGTGCGCACCGACCCCGACGCCGGGGACCTCATCGCCGGGCTTCCGGCGTTCGCCTCGGCGGAGCGACCGACGGCGGACCCGGCGCCGACCGCACCCGGCACGTTCGACGTCGACGAGGGCGATCACGACGGCGAGACGATCTCGGCCGAGGAACTCCGCGCGATGCACGGCGAGGAGGAGCCGATACCGGGGGTCGTCGCGGCATCCGCCCTGGCGTCCTCGACGCTCGTGCTCTCGACCGGTGAACGCTTCACGCTCGACCGAGGTGCGGTCATCGGTCGCCGGCCCCGACTCAATCGCGTGCTCGGCGGGCAGGCGCCCCACCTCGTCGCCGTACCGAGTCCGAACCAGGACGTGTCGCGTGCCCACCTCGAGATCAGGGTCGAGGGGAGCCACGTGCTCGCCGTCGACCTCGACACCACGAACGGCAGCCGCCTGCAGCGCCAGGGGCAGGAGCCGAGGCGCCTGCATCCCGGCGAGGTGACGTTGCTGGTCGCGGGCGACCGGATCGACATCGGCGACGGCAACGTGCTCTCCTTCGAGGGGCTCGCATGAGCCCCCGTCCGCCGTCGACACCGCCTGAGCTTCCGGGCTTCACGTTCCTCGAGCTCATCGGCTCCGGCGGCTTCGCCGACGTCTTCCTCTACGAGCAGCAGTTGCTGCGGCGCCGGGTCGCGGTGAAGGTCCTGCTCGCCGACAAGCTCGGCGAGGCCACCATGGCGAGCTTCAACGCCGAGGCCAACCTGATGGCCCAGATCGCCACACATCCCGCGATCGTCTCCGTGTACGAGGCGAGCATCTCGCGCGACGGGCGCCCCTACCTCGTCATGGAGTACTGCTCGAAGCCGAACCTGCAGGCCAGACACCGTCGTGAGCGGTTCTCGGAGGCCGAGACGCTCCGCATCGGAGTGCAGATCGCGGGCGCCGTCGAGACGGCGCACCGAGCGGGGATCTTCCATCGCGACATCAAGCCCGCCAACATCCTCGTCACCGACTACGGCCGCCCTGCGCTCACCGACTTCGGCATCGCCTCGACCGTCGACGCCGAGGAGCAGGCCGGCATGTCAGTGCCCTGGTCGCCGCCAGAGGCGTTCGCCGCCGTACCGCGCGGAGACGCGCGGAGCGACGTCTACTCGCTCGCGGCGACGCTCTACACCTTGCTCAGCGGGCGCAGTCCGTTCCAGCTGCCCGGCGCTTCGAACGGCCAGATCGACCTCATGTCCCGCATCCAGACGATGTCGGTTCCCGCGCTCGGACGTGCCGACGTCTCCCCCGCGCTCGAGGCGGCGCTGCGCAAGGCGATGTCGAAGTCGCCGGGCGACCGTCACGCCTCGGCGCTCGACTTCGGGCGCTCGCTGCAGCGTGTGCAGGCAGAGCTCGGAATGCAGCCGACCGTGCTCGACGTCGTCGACGACGAGGAGCACGCGCTCCTCGACGACGACGAGGACGACGGCCTCACCCGCATCTCGAGCGTGGTGACGATCGAGGCCCAGGCTCCGCGAGCCGCACCGCCGGCATCCGCGCCCTCCACACCCGCTGCGGCCGCCGCGCCGTCGGGTGCGGCGCCGTCGGGTACGAGGGCCGGGGAGGCGACGGATGCCACGATCCGCCGTGGCCCGACGGCGCCGCCCGACGCGCCCGACGAGCTCGACGCCACCATCCACCGTGGTGGCCACGCGGCACCGGGCTTCTCGGCCCCCGCAGCACCGCCCGTGGCCGACACCGCGCAACGGCCGGTCGACGTGCTCCAGCCCGCCACGGCATCCGCACCGCCCTCGCGTCGACGTTCGCGTGTCGGAGCGCTCATCGCGATCGCCGCAGCCGTGCTGCTCGGCGGCGGCGCGGTGCTCGCGTTCACGCTCAGCGGCGGCACCGCGGGAACGAGCGCGGAGCCCTCGAGCGAGGCGCCGGACGCGCCCGTCGACGCCGTCGAACTCGAAGCCGTGCCTGGGGTCGCGGAGCTCGTCGGCACCGCCGCCGGCGCGGAGGTCGCCTTCACCTGGACGAACCCGGACCCGCAGCCCGGCGACACGTTCCTCTGGCGCGCCGTGGTGCCGGGCGAGGACACCGCCTACGCGTCGACCGAGGAGACCGCCGCGAGCACGCCGACCCAGGCTGGAACGACCTGCATCGAGGTGCTGCTGCGCCGCGAGAGCGGACGAACCGCCGACGAGCCCGTCGAGGGGTGCGTGCCGTGAGCGTCGGGGACGCCGTCGACAGTGCGGTCGAGGCCGACGAGGCGGACCGCCCGACGGCCGTCGCCGTCGAGTACTGCGGCGAGTGGTTTCCGATCGCGGAGGGCGGCTCGCTGACGATCGGGCGCGACGCCGACCTCGTGATCGACGAGAACCCGTTCCTGCACCGGCACCTGCTGAAGATCAGCGAGTCCGACGGCCTGTGGCTGCTCGCCAACGTGGGTTCCCGGCTCTCGGTGACCGTCAGCGATGCCGCCGGACGCCTGCAGTCGTGGCTCGCTCCCGGGGCGAGGCTCCCGCTCGTGTTCGGCCGCATGAGCGTCGTGTTCACGGCGGGCCCCACGACCTACGAACTCAACGTGCACACCGCCTCGCCGCCGTTCGCCGAGACCTCGAGCGCGAGCCCCGACGGGGTCACGACGGTCGGGCAGCTCACCCTCACGGTGTCGCAGAAGCTGCTCATCCTCTCGCTCGCCGAGCCGATGCTCCAGCGCGACGGCAGCGGCATGGGGGAGATCCCGACGAACGCCGCCGCCGCCCGCAGGCTCGGTTGGTCGTCGACGCGGTTCTCGCGAAAGCTCGACAACGTCTGCGAGAAGTTCGAGCGCATCGGCGTGCAGGGGCTCCGCGGCGACTCCCGGTCGTACGCGACCAACCGACGGGCGCGACTCGTCGAGTACGCCGTGTCGGCGCGACTCGTCACCCGGGTCGACCTGCCGCTCCTCGACCAGCCGCAGCCCCCGGAGGCCATGCAATGAAGCTGAAGCTCACGCTGCACCGTTCGTCGGGTCCGGTCGACGTCGCCGTGACCGCCGACGCCACGGCCACCGTCGCGGACATCGCCGCACTCCTCCTCGAGGGCGACCCGGGCACCCCGGTCGGCGGCTCCGCCACGCCGTCTGGGGGCATGGCCGGGCTCCGCGTGCTCGAGGGCGGCGGTGGTCGTTCGCTCCCGGGCAACGCGCTCATCACCGAGGCCGGGCTGCGTTCGGGATCCCACGTCGAACTCGTGGTGCAGGGCGAGCGCTTCGTCGACGCCGGTGCCGACCGCGGAGCCCCGGCCGCGTTGCTCAGGGTGCTCGTCGGTGCGGACGCCGGCCGGGAGTACCCGCTCGTCAGCGGCGCGAACACCGTCGGGCGCGATCGAGACGTCGACGTGAGGTTGGACGACCCCCTCGTGTCCAAACGCCACGCCCGCATCAACGTGGCCGAGTCGATCGAGATCATCGACCTCAACTCCGCCAACGGCGTCATCATCGGCGGGGGACAGGTCACCCGCGCGCACCTCGAGACCGACGTGGCCGTGACGCTCGGCGACACCGTGTTCTGCGTGGTGCCGTTGCGCGCCGCGGCACGGGAGTCCCACCTCTCCGCGAGCGGCGTCGTCGAGCACGTGCGGTCGCCGCGCGTGGTCCCGGCGGTTCGGTTCGAGCCGCTCGTCGCTCCGACCCCGCCCAAGTTGCCGCAGCCGCAGCGATTCCCGTGGCTGGCCCTCGCGGCCCCGCTCATCATGGGCGCGGTCATCTGGGCCATCACGCAGCAGTTGCTCGGCGTGATCATGATGGGCCTCAGCCCGATCCTGCTCGTGGGCGCCTACTTCGACCAACTGATGGGCGGTCGCCGGCAGTTGAAGGAGCAGCGCCGCGTGTTCGACGAGTCGATGCTGCGCCTCGACGAGCAGGCGCGCGACGCGCACGAGCGCGAGCGCCGCGTTCGCCGGGAGGAGACTCCGGCGACCGTGTCGCTCGAGCGGGCCGTCGAAGTGCTCGGCCCCCTGCTGTGGACCGAACGCCCCGAGCACGCCTCGTTCCTCGCCGTGAACCTCGGCCTCGGCAGCGACCGGTCGAGGACCGTCATCGAGCTGCCCTCGACCAACGAGACCGTGCCGGAGTGCTGGGAGCAGCTCATCTCGGCGCGGCGCGAGTACGCGACGATCACAGGTGTGCCGGTGGTCGCGCAGCTTCGGCGCACCGGTGCGCTCGGCGTCGCGGGGCCCGCGCCGCGCACCGCCGACGCGGCCCGATCGCTCGTCTTCCAGCTCGCCGCGCGCCATTCGCCCACCGAGCTCGCCGTCGCCGCCCTCGTGGCCCCGGCGACGAGGGCGGACTGGGCGTGGCTCAAGTGGCTGCCGCACACCGGATCGACTCACTCGCCGCTCGACGGTGCGCATCTGGCCGAGGATCCCGCGACGGCGGCGGCGCTGCTGGCCGGGATCGAAGGCCTCATCGATGCCAGGGCCGAGGGGCGATCGCCGTCATTCCGCGGCCCCATCGATCCCGAGCACCGTGAGGAGCTGCCGGCGCCGGTGCTGCCCGCGCTGCTCCTCGTGGTCGAGAACGACGCGCCCGTCGATCGGGCCAGGATCACCCGGATCGTCGAACGCGGAGCGGATGCCGGGGTGCACGTGGTGTGGTGCGCCGCCCGCGTCGACCTGCTTCCGGCTGCGAGCAGGGCGTTCCTGCAGCTCGACGAGACGCCCGACGGGGTCGCCGGACTCGTGCGCGAGGGTGATCGGGCGACGCCGATCGAGGTGTCCCTGCTCACCGCCGATCGGGCCGAACAGCTGGCCCGCGGTCTCTCCGCCGTCGTCGACGTCGGCGCGCCCGAGAATGACGAGTCCGACCTGCCACGCGCCGTCGCGTATGCCGACCTCGCCGGTCGGGAATCGCTCGACCAGGCGTCGAGCGTCATCGACCGCTGGCGCGAGTCCGGCTCGTTGGCGCCACGCGACGGCGAGCCCGCCGGGCCGCGGCGCCACGACGGCACGCTGCGCGCGATCGTGGGATCGGGCGGGGTCGACGCGCTGTACCTCGACCTCCGCCGCGACGGCCCGCACGCCCTCGTCGGCGGCACGACGGGTGCCGGGAAGTCCGAGTTCCTGCAGACCTGGGTGCTCGGCATGGCCGCGGCCAACAGCCCCGACCGGCTGACCTTCCTCTTCGTCGACTACAAGGGCGGCGCGGCCTTCGCCGACTGCGTGAAGCTGCCGCACACCGTCGGCCTCGTGACCGACCTGTCGCCGCACCTCGTGCGCCGGGCGCTCACGTCGCTGCGCGCCGAGCTCAGGCATCGCGAGCACCTGCTGCAGCGCAAGAAGGCGAAGGACCTCATCTCGCTCGAACGTACGGGTGACCCGGAATGCCCGCCCAGCCTGGTCATCGTGGTCGACGAGTTCGCGGCGCTCGTGCAGGAGGTGCCGGAGTTCGTCGACGGAGTGGTCGATGTCGCGCAGCGAGGCCGGTCGCTCGGCCTGCATCTCATCCTCGCGACCCAACGCCCGGCCGGTGTCATCAAGGACAATCTGCGCGCGAACACCAACCTGCGCGTGGCACTGCGCATGGCCGACACCGAGGATTCGGTCGACATCCTCGGCGAGCCGCTCGCCGCGCACTTCGATCCGGGGGTCCCCGGTCGTGGCGCGGTGAAGACGGGCCCGGGGCGCATCCGTGCCTTCCAGACCGCGTACGCCGGCGGGTGGACCACCGAGGTGCCCCCGCGGGCCCGGATCGACGTGCGCGAACTCGGGTTCAGCGCGTCGACGCCCTGGGAGCGGCCGCAGACGGCGGTCGTCGAGCGTGAACCGCAGGGACCGAACGACATCGCCCGCATCGTCGCGACCATGCAGCGGGCGGCCGTCGACGCCGGGGTGCCGGAGCCGCGCAAGCCGTGGCTCGACTCGCTGGCACCCGTGTACGACCTGCGTCGTCTGCCCAACCGCCGCACCGACGAGCAACTCCTCATCGGCGTCATCGACCAGCCCGAGTCGCAGTCCCAGCCTGCGGCGTACTACGAACCCGATCGCGACGGGAACATGGTCGTGTTCGGCACCGGCGGGTCGGGCAAGAGCACCGCGCTCCGCACGATCGCCGCCTCGGCGGCCGTGACGACCCGCGGCGGCCCCGTGCAGGTCTACGCGCTCGACTTCGGATCGGGCGGCCTGAAGCCGCTCGAGAAGCTCGCCCACGTCGGCGCGGTGATCTCGGGCGATGACGAGGAGCGGGTGGCACGGCTGCTGCGCATGCTGCGCGACCTCGTCGACGACCGGGTGGCGCGCTATGCACGCGTGAACGCCGCCACCGTCGGCGACTACCGGACGCTCGCGGGCAGGCCGGACGAACCCCGGGTGCTGCTGCTCATCGACGGCATCGGGGCGTTCCGCGAGCAGTACGAGTACGGTGCGGGACAGGCCTCCGCCTGGTTCCAGGCGTTCACCCAGATCGCCAACGACGGCCGCGCCGTCGGCGTGCACGTGGTCATGACCGGTGACCGGGCCAACGCGGTTCCGACGGCGATCGCCTCGACCGTGCAGCGGCGCATCGTGCTCCGACTCGCGAACGAGGAGGAGTACCTGCTGCTCGGCGTGCCGAAGGACGTGCTGAGCCCGGCATCTCCGCCCGGACGCGGCATCCTCGACGGGCAGGAGGTGCAGCTCGCGCTGCTCGGCGACGCAGCCAACCTCGCCGCGCAGGGCCGTGAGCTCGAGCGCCTCGGCGACAGCATGCGCCGCGGGGGCGTGGCCGCGCCGCCGGCGGTGCGGCGCCTGCCCGAACGCGTGCCGCTCGACGGGCTGCCGCTCGACGCTCGGGGGTGGCCGGTGATCGGGCTCGACGACCTGTCGCTCGAGGCCGCGGCGATCGAGCCGCGCGGTGCCCTGCTGCTCAGCGGCCCGCCCGGGAGCGGTCGCACGACCGCTCTCGCGACGCTCGCCACCGGCATCCGTCGTTCCGCATCGGGCACCGGGCCGGTCACGACCGTGCTGCTCGCCCCGAGGGCCTCTGCGCTCACCCGTGCCGGCGGATTCGACCGGATCGCGAGCGACCCCGAAGCCGTCGCCGAGCTCGCGGCAGAGTACGCCGCACGACTCGAGACGGATGCGGCCTCGGTCGGCAGACTGGCCGTCTTCGTCGAGGCGGTCACCGACTTCACGGGCGGGTCGGCCGAGTACGAGCTCGACCGATTCATCAAGGCGACGGTCAGGGCCGACCAGCTCGTCGTCGGCGAGGCCGAGAGCTCGACCTGGTCGCAGGCCTACACGCTGGCGCAGCCCTTCAAGGCAGGCCGCCGCGGCATCCTGCTCGCCCCGTCGGAGATGGACGGCGACATGCTGCTCGGCACGCCACTGGGCCGCCTTCGCCGGAGTGATTTTCCTCCTGGCCGCGGATTCGTCATCGTCGCCGGACGTGCAACGAAGGTGCAGATCGGCGAACCGTCGACGGTGGGGGTCATCGCATGACGCCCGTCGACCGATCCGTGGGCATGGGTGTCATCACCCATCGACCGCCTCGCGAGCCGTCAATAGTTTTGCCTCATCGCATCAGCGTGATGCAAGGAACCGATCCCCTCGCAGGAGCGGATCGCCGAGAGAAGAAGGAGCACCATCATGGCCGTTTGGGGTCTCGACATCCAGCAGGTCCGCCAGTTGAGCTCGCAGCTCAACGGCAAGGCGGGTGAGATCGAGGGCATCCTCTCGAGCCTCACCACCGCCCTGTCGAACACGCAGTGGGAGGGGCCCGACGCGAACCAGTTCCGCAACGAGTGGACGGGGCAGCACACCAGCTCGCTGAAGCAGGTCGTGCAGGCCCTCCGCGACGCCTCCCAGAAGGCCTCGCAGAACGCGTCGGCGCAGGAGCAGACCTCCAACTCGTGAGTGTGGATGGTGGGCCGAGCGTCTCGGCCCGCCACGCGGTACCGGTCTGGCGAGGGTCGAATCGTTGAGAGCACGGAGAAATGGGTGGTGAACATGGCGATGTACGGTGCGGATGTCGCGAACCTGCGGGCGCTCGCGTCCAGGTTCGATCAGGCAGCCGATCGACTCGATTCGAGCAGGGGGATGCTCTCCTCGCAGATCCGGGTGAACGCGTGGGTCGGTCCCGCCGCCACCAAGTTCCGGATGGAGTGGGACAACGATCGCAGCCGGCAGGTCGCCGCGGCCGCCGCCGCGCTCCGTGAGGCGGGGCGTCGGCTCCGGTCGAACGCCGACGAGCAGGAGGCTGCGAGCGCGGTCGGCGGTGGGGCAACAGGTGGGGGCGCGGTCGGCACCGGTCCGATCGGTGCGGATGTCGCGCGCTCGCGGATCGGGGATCTCATCGGCATCGTGCCGGACTCGGCGCAAGGCCTCATCGATGCGATCAAGGACCCGAAGATCCTCGACGACCTCTCGATCTGGGAGGGGCTCACTGCGCTCGCCGGATCCGCGGGAATGCTGGACGTCGACGTGCCCGGCCTCTCCGGATTGGGTCTCGGCATGGACGTCGTGTCTTGGACGAATGAGGTTCGAACGGGGTCGTTCGACTTCTTCGACGGCGTCGATGTGGCGGCGACGGCACTCAAGGAGTCGAAGCACCCGGTCGCCGTGCTCGGCTCGGTCGCGGTCTCGGCGACGTCGTACGCCGCGCAGGAGGCGATGAAGACGGACTTCTCGACCGACACCTGGGACGACAACGTGTCGTACCTCGCTCGGAACCCCGGCGCGGTCGTCGAAGAAGTGGGCAAGGCCGTGCTGACGGTCGGGACGAAAGCGCTCGGCTGGCTGCTCTGACCGCGAGATGGAACACCGGGAGGAAGAACGATGGACAGGATCCTGCTCACCGACGATGAGGTCGTCGCCGCTGCCGCGCTCCTCGGCGGCGCCTGGCGCGCGCCGCTGCCGACGGTGTCGGTCGAAGATCCGGGCGAGATGATCAAAGCCGCGGCGCGCGGCCGACGCAGCCTGGGGGTGCGCGGGCTGATGCAGGACGGCGCGACGCTGGCGCCGCAGCTCGCCGAGGCACTGTCGGCGATCGTTCGTCGTCGCCCCGATCGCATGGGCTATGTGGGGGAGGTCGCCGATCGCGGACTGCTCGCCGGAGGCGCGTTCGCCGCGTTCCTCGACGGGGAGCTGGGCACGCTCGTCGTGACGACGGCAAATGGCGTCAACGAGTTCACTCGTGCGACGCAGGACGAGATCGATGACTTCGTCGTCGCGTTCGTCGCTGCAGGTCGGTCCGAGGAGCGTCGGCCGATCGTCGTCGTTGCACCCGTCGACGAGACGACGACGCGATTCGCTGTCGCCACGCGCGATTCCGTGTTGTTCGGACTCGGACCGATCGGGGCACTCGACCTCGAATCCGGTGATGCGGCTCCGGAGTTCCGCACCGATCTGTTGGTGAGCTGACCATGGGAAGACCGCACAAGTACGCCTGGACCGGCGCCGACATCGAGACGTCGCTCACGATCGAGCAGCTCGGCAACATGGCGCAGCGCGCCGCCCTCGAGAGCACGGGTGACATGCTGCTCGGCAAGCATCGCATCGTGGTGGTGAAGTCGACCGATCGCGCGATCGAGTTCCGCATCAACGACTACCTGATCTCGTTCAAGAAGATGCTGGTGTTCTCGCTGTCGCTGGTCGAGCGCTCCGGCCGCAGGTACGCGTCGACGTCGATCGACTGGTACCTGACGTCGCAGACGACCGTCGGCGGGTTCATCCCGGTGAGCACGAAGTCGATGGTCGCGCACGGCACCTACATGCAGTTCGTCCGCAATCTGGTCGCGCAGGTCAGGGCGGCCGACCCCGAGGCGCGCGTCACCTTGCGCGAAGGGGTTCAGGGGCCGGATGTCGCGGCTGCGGCATCCGGATCCGGATCCGTCGGCACGCTGGCCGGTATCGCGGGGGCACCCGCATCCGCACCGGTCGCCTCGACACTGCCGCCTCCGCCGCCTCCGCCGCCTCCGCCCGTCGCGTCGAGCCTCCCGCTTCCGCCGTCTCCTCCGCCCGCGCGGCCGGTCGCGTCGATGTCGACTCCGCCGCCGCCCCCTCCGCCCGTGCAGCCGGTCTCGCTCGCCGCGCCGCCGCCTCCGCCCCCTCCGCCGGCCGGCGGAGCCGCGGGCCGGGTGCTCCCGCCTCCACCTCCCCCACCCGGCGGCCTCGTCACCGGCGTGCCGGGCCGGGCAGCCGCGGTGCCGCCCGCGGCGGTTCCTGCGTCCGCCGTGCCCGCCGTACCCGTCGTGCCGGCGGAGTCCGAGTTCGACGACGAGGACCTCGACGCGACCCGTGCCACCCAGGCGGTGTCGAACCGCCCGTGGAAGCTCGTGCTGCCCGAAGGGGCGGGCGAGGTCGGGTTGGGCGAGGCGATCGTGGTGGGCCGAAATCCGGCGGTGCCGTCGCACATGCCGGTGTCGACGAAGACCGTCCCCCTCGTCGACCGGTTCAAGTCGGTGTCCAAGTCGCACGCGGGCATCGAGGTGCGCGGCGGCCTGCCGTGGATCACCGACTTCAATTCGACGAACGGCACGACCGTGACGAACTCGGTCGGCGAGGCGACCGCCTGTCCGCCCGGCACCCCGGTGCCCGCCGCAGAGGGGTGGCGGGTCGCGTTCGGCGAGTACACCGTCACCCTGTCATTCGAGGACTGAGGGCGCAGATGACGATTCCGACTGACCGGGATGCCTCGTGGCGGGCCGTGCACGATCCCGCGACCGAAGCGGCAGAACTCGCCGCGATCGCGGCGGCCCATCCGGAGTTCGCCGAGGCGATCGCCGAGCATCCGAATGCCTACGAGGGGTTGCGCGAATGGGCGCGTGGAGCTGCAGCGGCGTTCGTCGACGTGCGAGAAGAGGTCGGCGACGCGGACTCGCGTGGTCTGCTCGAGACATCCGCAGCTCCCGCCGCGGAAGCCGAGGCGCAGGCGCAGGCCCGGGTCGGCGCCGCAGCCGAGACGCACGCCGGAACCGAATCCGACGCCGATCACCCGAGCTACACGTGGCCCGGTGAAGCACGCGACGATGATGCTCCCGCGACCCGCCCGAGTCCCTGGTGGCGGCGGCGGGCCGTGCTCGCGACCGCGGCCGGGCTGCTCGTGGTCGGAGTCGTCGCCTCGGTGATCGGCATCTCCGCCGCGGTGAAGGCCGCTGAGCTCGAACGGATCCAGGCGGAGTTCGACATGAGTGCCGAGTGGATCGTGTCGAGTGCGGACGCGCTCGCCGCGGCCGCCGAGGAGGCCGAGGGCCTGCTGGCGTCGACGCCTCCCGACCAGGTCGCGGACCCCGACACGATCGCCGGCCTTCGCGCCCTCGTCGACCAGGCGGCCCTCGCGGATGCCACCGTCCCGGATCGCGGCGCGAGCGCCGAACTCCTTCGCAGCCAGATCACCGAGCTCGACGGACGCAGGTCCGACATGGACCTGAGCGCGACCGGGCTCGTCGCGGCGATGGATCTCGTCAGGTCGAGCGTGCACGACCGCGTGCTGCAGCAGGTGACGGCCAACGCGACGTACTCGATCGAGGCGGTGGACGGGAATGGAAACGCGGAGCGGATCACGCTCGCCATCGGGTCGTGGGTGCGCGGCGACGACAGCGCACTGCTCGACGAGGCGTGGGCGTCGGTCGGTGGACTGGGCACGATGCCCCTGCTCGCCGGAACCGACGGGTTCACGGCTGCCGATGGCGCGTTCGCCTTCGGCACGGTGAGCATCGAGAACACGACCCCCGACTTCCCGGCCGAGAACTTCGCGAACGGCAACGCCTGGGTCTACCTCACGCCGCTCATCGAGTTCGACGGGTTCTTCACGGACTGGCACGACCCGAGCTTCGAGGGGCTCGGCGCGACGATGCAGGCGCGACAGTACACGAGCGGAGCGAGCACCGACGCAGTCAGCGGGCTGAATCCGCTCATCCGGGCAGACATGAGCACGAGCGACCGGTGGGGACCGGTTCCGATCGTGATCGGCCTCGACACGGTGTTCAGTCCGAACTTCCCCGAGGGGAACCCGAAGCTCGACGCGATCCACTTCACGCTGCGGCCGGCCGCCCTGCTCGACGCGACCGGCGACACCTCGTTCCAGATCGGACGGAGTTGGTGATGTGGAGCATCTACGACACGTGCATCCTGATCACGGGCATGATCAGCCTGATCGTCGCGGTGGTGCCCGTGCATGGCATCTCGTCGAAGCACCGCGTCATCGGCGGCGCGGTCGGCGGCGGGCTGATCCTGCTGTCGTTCGTGCTCGGGTCGCTGACCTCGTTCTCGTACCCCGGGCTCGTGGTGGTGATGCCGTTCATCGCGGCACTGCTCGTGGGGGCGGTGATCTCCCAGGCCGTTCGTCGCGACCAGCCGGGGGTCGGGCACGGCGAACTGGGGCACACGACGTCGCACGCGCCATCCGCGGTGGAGGCCGACTCGGCGGTGGCGTTGGCGTTCGACGGTCACTCGTACGCACTGCCCGCGGCGACGCCCGCCGTCCACCCGGACCTCGTCGCTGCCCGCAGCGCGGACACCACGCCAGAAGAGCTCGCGCGGCTCGCGCATTCGTCGAGCGCGCTGTGGCCCGACATCGCCGCGAACCCCGCCGCCTACGCTGGCCTGCTCTCGTGGCTCGCCCAGCACGGCGGCCCCGAGATCACCGAGATCATCGCCCGAAGGAGCACCTCGTGACCTTGCACCGCGACGCAGCCTGGGCCGCCGTCAACGATCCGATCACGGATGCCGGAACGCTCGCCGAGGTCGCGCATGCGTATCCCGAGTTCGGTGTCGTGATCGAGCGTCACCCGAACTCCTACGACGGACTGAACGAGTGGCTGCGCACGACCCGTTCGGTCGTCAACCCCGTCACCGCGTCCGTCCTGGAGTCGCCATCGGTCGCACCGGCACCGCCGGCGGTCGCGGCCGCCGGTCGCAGCGAGGTGCCCTACCGGGGCCGCGCCGCAGGTGCGGTGCTCTGGGCGATCGCGCTGGCCTGCTGGATGGCGAGCGTCGCCGTTCCGCTCGCCCTCATGTACCAGAACTGGTCCACCATCCTGGCGACGCAGGGTTGGCTCGCAGCCGCATCGTTCGGCTTCGCGACGGCGGGGGCGATCGCAAGTGCATCGACGACGGCGCGCCGCGTCGGTTCCGCGGTCATCCTGCTCGTCGCGCTCGCATCCGTGCTGGCCGTGATCGTGTTCGGTGGCGGATACTTCGGCAGATACCTGGCGCTCAGCGGCGCGGTGCTGCTCTTCTGCGCCTGGGCCATCAGCCGGCCGATCCGCGGCGCGGGGTGGGCCGCCATCGCCTTCACGGTGGTCGGGGGCTTCGGCGTCGACGTCACGCTGCTCGGACTCCTGCTCGGTCTCGGTCTCGTCGTGCTCTCGGTCGTGTTGGCCCGGGTCTGGAGCAACGGCTCGGTGCGGCGGCGGTGGAGGGCCTCAGGGCCGAGTCCGGCCGGGGCGTCGGCGTCGGCCGGGGCGACGAACCCGCTCGCGATCGCGGCGTTCATCTGTGCGTTCTTCTTCGGAATCCCCGCGGTCGTGCTCGGGCATGTGGCCCTGACCCGCATCACCCGCACCGGAGAGGGTGGCCGAGGGCTCGCGGTCGCCGCGCTGGTGCTCGGCTACCTCGGCATCGCCGCCGCGCTCATCCTCGTCGTCACCTCGTTCTCGAGCCTGCTCGCGGCGGCCTCCTACGGCGGCGTCGGATACTGAGGAGGAGCACGCGATGACCGAGCCGACCGAGCCGATCGATCCCGCCGCACCCCTCGTCGCCGCGGCATCCGATCCGGCCGAGCTCGCCTCCCTGGCGTACACGCACCCCGGGCTCCGAGCGGCGATCGCCGCGAACCCTGCCGCGTACGACGGGCTGCGCGAGTGGATCGCCGCGAATCCGGCTCCGGCCCCCGCCACCCCAGCGCGGACCCCGCCGCGCCGACGGGGTCTCGTCGTCGCGCTCGCCGGGAGCCTTGCGCTCCTCCTCGTGGGCGGCGGCGTGGCGACGGCAGCCGTGCTCGGCGCCTTCGGGGGCGGGTCGTCGTCGGGCGGCGCGAGCGACGCGAACGCGAGCGGGATCGCGGTGACGGACTCGCCCGAGGCATCCGATGACGGAGCATCGGCCGAGCCGATCGTCGCGCCGGTTCCCGAACCCGTGCCCGCCGTCGTGATCCTCGACGCATCGGGTTCGATGGTGCGCGACGCACCCGAGGGCGGAACCAGGATGGAGGCGGCTCGCCTCGCCGTCACGACGTTCGTCGAGGGCCTGCCCGACGGCATCGACATCGGTCTCACGGTGTTCGGCACCGGCACGGGCAACGGTGATTCGGAGCGAGCGGCCGGATGTCTCGACGTCAAGACCGTGCTTCCGGTGGCCGAGCTCGACCGCACCGCCATGACGCAGGCCGTCGCGGGTATCACGGAGTCGGGGTTCACGCCGATCGGACCCGCGCTGCGGCATGCGGCCGCCCAGTTGCCGGTGGACGGCCCCGGCGTCGTGGTCGTCGTCTCGGACGGGGTGGACACCTGCGCCCCACCGCCGTCGTGCGATGTCGCGACCGAACTGCGTGCGGCGAATCCCGAGCTCACGATCCACGCGATCGGATTCCACGTCGACGCGGACGAGGAGGCGACGGCCGCCCTCGAATGCGTTGCGACCGCGGGTGGTGGCGAGTTCTTCTCCGCGACGAACGCGGCGCAGCTCGCGGCGAAGCTCCGCGTGGTCGTCGACCCCGGTGCCGCGAGCGCGCACCTGACGCCGACCGCGCTCGACGGCGCGCGCATCGGCATGAGCCTCGAGCAGGCCGAGGCCATGCTGCCCGGGTTCGAGCGAGGGCGCACCAGGCTCGGGATCCTCTTCGTCGACTGCGATGCGGCCGAGCTGCGGTTCCGTGGCGGCGTGCTCGTCGAGATCCGCCCGAAGCAGCGTGCGACCGCCACGGTCGACGCCATCGGCCCCGGTCTGCCGGTCGGCACCGCCGACCAGATGTACGGCGCGCCGATCGCGACGGGCGACGATGTCGACGGCTCGTACGCCGACTACGCGACGGCTCCGGGAAGCCGCACCGGATACCGGGTGTACTCCGATTCCGGAACGATCCGGTGGATCGTGCTCTGCCTGTGCGGGCCGAATGCCGCCGAACCCGACACCTCGACCGTGAACTGGGTGATCGGCTTCGACGGGGTGGGTCCGATCGAGCTCGGCATGACCCGCGAGCAGACGGCGGTGTTCGGCCGCAATGAGGACTGGGGCGGCAACGCCTACTGCCCGGTGTGGTCCGTCTTCGGAAGCGACGGACGCCTGCAGGTCTTCACCGAGACCGACGCCTCGAACGGCTTCAACCCGGGCGCTTCGATCGCGGTCTTCGGCGTTGTCGCCGACGCTCCGATGCGCACGGCCCGCGGCATCGGCCTCTCGTCGACCGAGGCCCAGGTGGGCGCAGCGTATCCGAAGGCGACGGTCGGAACCGGGAAGTACGGTCAGGCGACCTATGCGGCCCACGACGCCGAGGGCGGCACGATGCTCTTCGAGATCGGCAACGAACAGGGGCCCGTGGAGTCGCAGGGCCGGGTGGTCGGCATCTACGTCGGCACGGATCAGCCGTGGTACGAGCCGTGCGCCTGAGTCGAGGCGGGCGGATGCCGCGGGCGGCCGCAAGAGGCATCCGTCACCGTCGCGGGCAGCAGGCTCAGTGCAGCAGCTCGCGCCAGTCGGCCGGCACGCGTCCTTCGGGGCCGGGCGCCGGCTGGCCATCGGGGCGGGAGAACGGCGGACTGAGCGGGACCGCCGCGGCCGACGTCTCGTCGACGTAGTCCCAGAACCAGTGCTCGCCGGGCTCGAACGAGGTCGCGACGCGGTGCCCGGTCGCCTCGGAGTGCCGGCGGGCGTGCTGCGCGATCGAGGAGTCGCAGCATCCGACGTTGCCGCAGTCGACGCAGCGGCGCAGGTGGAACCACCATCCGCCGCCCTGGTCGCAGTCGCCGCATCCGGTGCCGGAGGGGGCCGGGGCGAACTCGCTCATGCGAACACCTCCGCCGCCGCGAGCGCCCGGTGCACCGAGGCGACGGCGCTGGAGCCCTCGCCGACCGCCGCGGCCACGCGTTTCATGGAGCCCCGCCGCACGTCGCCGGCCGCGAAGACGCGTGGCACCGAGGTCTCGAAGGGGAGGGGCATGCGGCCGAGGTCGCGCCAGGCCTCGCCGAGACCCACGACGTCGGCGCCCGTGTGCAGGAATCCGTCGTCGTCGCGCTCGACCCCGCCGAGCCAGTCGGTCGCGGGCTCGGCGCCGATGAAGCAGAACAGGCCGCGGCAGTCGATGGTCCGCTCGCCGACGCTGCCGGACGCGTTGCCGGACGCGCCGCCGCCCGACAGCGTGACCCGCTCGAGGCCGTCGCCGCCGTCCAGCCCGGTGACCTGCGTTCCGGTGTGCACGTCGATGCGCACGTCTTCGGTGATGCGGTCGACGAGGTAGCTCGACATCTGCCGTCCGAGGTCGTCGGCGCGCACCACGAGGTGCACGCGGCATCCGCTCGCAGCGAGGGCGAGCGCCGCCTGGCCCGCCGAGTTCGCGCCGCCCACGACCACGACCTCGCCGCCCGCGACCTGGCGCAGCTCGAGCGTCGAGGCCGCGTAGTGGATGCCGGCCCCCTCGAACTCCTTCCACCGGTCGAGGTCGAGCGATCGGTAGGCGACGCCGGTGGTCACGACGACGGCTCGCGCCCGCACGACCGCCCCGTCGGCCAGGGTGAGGTCGAGCAGTCCCGCACCGGGGTCGAGGCGCACGGCCTCGCACGGCGCGATGACGTGGACGCCGAACTTGATCGCCTGCAGCGAGGCCTGCGCGGTGAGGTCGTCGCCGCTCACGCCGAACGGGAAGCCGAGGTAGTTCTCGATGCGCGAGGTCGCCGACGACTGGCCGCCGGGCGCGACCGCATCGAGCAGCACGGTCTGAAGCCCCTCGGAGGCGCCGTAGATCGCGGCTGCGAGCCCGGCCGGCCCGGCGCCGACGACCGCGAGGTCGACGGTCGCGTCGTCCTCGGCGGCGTAGGCGAGGCCGAGCACCTCGGCGAGCTGCCCCGGTGTCGCGTTCGGCAGGTTCTCGCCCTGCACGATCGCGACGGGCAGGTCGTCGATCGAGAAGCCGTGGTCGGCATAGGCCGTCGCGACCTCGGGGTCGTCGATGTCGGCCCACGTGTGCACGAGGTCGAGCCGCTCGGCGTACCGCCGCAGCGCGACCGCGTCGCGCGAGCGCCCCGAGCCGATGATCTTGAGCGTCCACGCGGCGGGTCCGCGGCGCAACTGCTCGCGCCTGGCCCAGAGCGTGCGCAGCATGAGGTCGCAGAGCTCGTCGTCTTCGGCCATCATGCGCTGCAGCGACTCGTGGTCGATGCGGTGCACCGTACCCGGCTCGGCAACGCGTGCGGTGAGGAACGCGCGCTGCCCGTTGAGCAGGCCGAGCTCGCCGGCGAACGACCTGGGGCCGAGCGTGGCGATGCGCGTCTCCTCGATCCACTTGAGCGGCTCGCGCACGATGTCGACGGTGCCCGATTCGACGAGCACCAGGTCGTACCAGCGGTCGCCCGCAGCGAAGAGCACGTCGCCGGGCGTCGTGTCGACGGGCGCGCCGTAGCGCAGCATCCGTCGCCACTGCTCGTCGGTCGGTTCGGGGGTCTTGCGCGTTCCTGCGGCTCCCATGCCTCAATCGTGCATGACGATCGCGAATCGCGGGAGGGCGGGTTTCGGTCGGTGCGGTCGAGCGGATGCCGCGGGCGGCCGCCGGGGTGACGACGCAGCCCTTCGGCACGCCGAGCCCCGCCGTGGGGTGCGCGTCGCAACTGGATCGCTCCTCGACGTGCCGGCCTGCGGACGCTGGGCCCCGGACGCGAGATAATGAAGCATGTCCTCCTCCGTCGAACGTCGTTCCAACCCGACTGCCTGGGCCGCGTTCTGGTTCGCGCTGGCCGGCCTCGTGCTCATGCCCATCCCGCTGTTCATCGGGCTGGCCCTCGGTGGCGCGCTCTCGATCATCGCCGCGATCCTCGCCGTGATCGCCCTCCTCAAGGGGCTCGCGCGCAATGGCAAGGGCATCGCCCCCGTCGTGTTCGCTGCGATCTTCATCGCGCTCACGTGGGGCGGCATCTCGGTCGGCGGCGGCACCGTCTGGTAGGTCGACCGGCCGGTGAGCCACTCCGGGCGACCGGGTCCGCGATGCTATTCCGCGTGTTCGTCCGGTGCCGCTTGCGTGCGCGCACGCCGCCTGAGAGCGGAGCCGACGAGGATCGCGCAACCGCCGAACAGGATCCAGATCAGGGCCACGGTCACCGGCAGGGCCGCCTCCGAAGCGGTCAGCCCGCCCGGCAGCGCACCGATCAGCATCACCGCCGCGATGACGAGCCCGAACGCCGTCAGCGTCAGCCCGATCGCGGTGAGGTACGTCGGCGCCTTCGAGGGGCGGGGGGCGACACTCGGCTTCGACATGCTTGAAACAGTAGCCCTCGACCCGGGGAGGGTCGGGCTCTGCGCCTGCGTCGTCGACGCCTCCCCTAACGTGGGTCACGACCGCGAGGAGGACGACGACATCGAAGGCAGCGAGGCGCTCTCATGCAAGCACCGTACGGATTCGGCCTTCATCACGTGCAACTCGCGATGCCGCGCAACGGCGAGGAGGACTGCCGCCGCTTCTACGTCGATGTCCTCGGCCTCACCGAGATACCCAAGCCCGCCGCCCTCGCAGCCCGAGGAGGGATCTGGGTGGGAGCGGACTCGCTCGAACTCCACATCGGGGTGGAAGAACCCTTCGCTCCGCAGCGCAAGGCTCATCCCGGAATCATCGTCACCGACCTCGATGCGCTCGCCGAGCGACTCGCGTCACACGGATGCGACGTCGTCTGGGATGGCGAGTTTCCGGGGATGCGCCGCTTCTACACGGCCGACAACAACGGCAACCGTCTGGAGTTCCTCTCCCGACGGGCATCCGAACAGCCGGTCCCCGGATAGCGTCGGAGGTCCCTCGAATCCCCGGCTCGAGGATCGCGGGCCTCCGTCCGCCGCATCATCCGCGAACATCGGTGCGTGGTCATCGGAGCGCCTGGCCGCACGATCCCGCCGTCGTCGAGTACCACGCCGCCGAGGGCCGTTCCTGGCGCCTCCGGCTGTCCCACGACGGCGCACGGATCGCACGCCTCGAGCCCGCTGACGGCGAGGCGACGACTCGCCCGACGTCTTCGCTCGGGGCACGGCCAGCGACCTGGTCCTGTTCTTCTACGGCCGCAGACCGCTGGAATCGCTCGAGTTCGGAGGCGACCGTCGCATCTTCGATCAGCTCGCCGCCTGGGACCCGTCCGTGTGACGACCGACGACGACCGGCACCGGGCCAGGGCCGCGGCTCAGGCGGTGACCCAGATCGCCGAGGCCACCGCGCGCGTCAGTTCGCCCGCTTCGCCCGCGGCCTGCAGGGTCACGAGTTCGCCCGCGGCATCCGTCACCTCGATCTCGACACCGGGGCGGATGCCGCGGCCCTCGAGTTCGCGCAGCACCTCGGGGTCGCGGTCGCTGATCCGGATGACGCGGCCCACGTGCTCGGTCGGCGCCTCGGAGAGCAGCACGAAGGGTTCGCTCGCGACGTCGCCCGACGCCGTCGGGATCGCGTCGCCGTGCGGATCGCGCGTCGGGCGGCCGAGCCGGACGTCGATCGCCTCGAGCAGCCGGTCGCTCAGCGAATGCTCGAGCACCTCGGCCTCGTCGTGCACCTCGTCCCACGCGTAGCCCATCTCGGCGACCAGCCAGGTCTCGATGAGCCGGTGCCGGCGCACGACCGCGAGCGCGCGCTCGCGCCCGGCATCCGTGAGTCGGAGCGGGCCGTACGGCACGTGCGCGACGAGCCCCTGCGCGGCCATCTTCTTGACCATCTCGGTGACGGATGACGGGGCGACCCCGAGCTTGTCGGCCAGCGCCTTCGGCGTGATCGGGTCGGCCTGCCACTCGGTGTGGGCGTACACCGTCTTGAGGTAGTCCTCGATCGCGGGGCTCGTGGTGGGTGGCATCGACCTCAGGATATCGGGGCGGCGTCGATGGCCTCGGGCGGGCATGGGCGGGGCGCCGTCATTCCGAGATCGGGCGGTCGGCGCCGGGTCAGGCGGACGGCGCGGAATCAGGACGGTTCCGGGGATCGGGTCCTGATCCGGGGGTGGACGCCTGAATTCCGAGTGTCGGATGCGCCGTGCCTACGACGCGACTGAATCGTGTCACATGTTCGCCGAAACCTTGACCGCCCCTCGAACGGGGGATAGGTTCGGACCCGCACGGAAAGCGTTATCCCAACGGGCTTCGCCCAGAGAAGGATTCGACGATGAATCTCGGTACCCATCCGTTCCGCGCTGCCCTGGCGGTCGTCGCCGCGGGCTGCCTGATCGCCGGTTCGGCGCAGGCGGCGGCCGCGAAACCTGCGCCGGCGGGCCAGGTCGCGGGCCAGGTCGCCGGCCACGTCGCCGCCACCGCGGCCGCTCGCCACCAGCCCGCCGCGCCGGGACCGCAGCTCGAGGCGCTCGATCGCGGACTCGTCGCGGTCTCGACCGCCGAGGGCGTGTTCCTCAGCTGGCGCCTGCTCACGACCGAGGCCACCGGCGCGACCGACACCGGTCTCGCCGGTCCCGACTTCGTCGTCTCCCGCGACGGCGAGCGCATCGCGACGGTCGCCGACAGCACCAACTACGCGGATGCCGCCGGCACCGCCGCCTCGACGTACACCGTCTCGCCCGTGGTCAACGGGGTCGAGCTCGCGACATCCGCCCCCGTCTCGGCCTGGGAGCAGGGATACCACGACCTGCCGCTGCAGAAGCCCGCCGACGGCGTGACCCCGAAGGGCGAGGCGTTCACCTACTCGGCGAACGACGTGTCGGTCGGCGACGTCGACGGCGACGGGGCGTACGAGTACCTCGTCAAGTGGGACCCGTCGAACTCGAAGGACGTCTCGCAGGTCGGCTACACCGGCACCGTCTACCTCGACACGTACGAGCTCGACGGCACGTTGCTGAACCGCCTCGACCTCGGCGTGAACATCCGCGCCGGCGCGCACTACACGCAGTTCCTCGTCTACGACTTCGACGGCGACGGCCGATCGGAGACCATGCTGAAGACGGCGCCGGGCACGAAGTCGATCCGCTACGCCGCCGACGGCTCGGTCGCGAGCGAGTCGTACATCACGATGCCCGAGGCGGATGTCGCCGCCGGCTACTCGAACGCCGACGACTACCGCATGAGCGCGGCCGACTACGAGGAGCACCTCGTCGAGCTGTTCCAGGGATGGACGGAGCATCCCGAGGTCGTGGCGGGCCACTGGCCCGCGACGCTCGAGGAGGCGTTCGGCATCCCGGTGACGCACGAGTACCCGCTGAGCCGCGTGAGCGCCGAGGAGCTCGTGGACCACTTCATCGACGTCTACGCCCCGGCGCGCAGCACCCGCAACGCGCTGCGCAACTTCGAGGGCTTCATCGTCGACGGACCCGAGTACCTCACCGTCTTCGACAGCGCCACCGGCGAGGAGCTGCAGACGGTCGCCTACACCCCGGGCCGCGGTGACGACGGCCTGCTCTGGGGCGACTACGCGATGGCCCGCATCGAGCCCGGCAACCGGGTCGACCGGTTCCTCGCCGGCGTCGGATACCTCGACGGCCAGCACCCGTCGGCGGTCTTCGCCCGCGGCTACTACACGCGCTCCACGGTCACGGCCTACGACTGGGACGGCGAGCGCCTCAGCCAGCGGTGGTACGTCGACAGCGGTCACGTGCCCATGACGAACCCGTTCGACGACTCGCCCCACGGGCGCGACGGCACGGACCCCGAGTTCGCCACGCTCACGACGCAGGGCGACCACTCGCTGAGCTTCGCCGATGTCGACGCCGACGGCCGCCAGGAACTCGTCTACGGATCCGCGACCATCGACGACGACGGGAGCCTGCTCTCCAGCTCGTTCGACGTGCTGCCCGAAGGCAGCGCGAACCCCGGCGCGAACGTGCGACTCGGCCACGGCGACGCCATGCACGTGACCGACATCGACCCTGCACGTCCGGGTCTCGAGATCTGGACGGCGCACGAGGGCGGCGTCTCGGCCCCCTACGGCTCGGCCCTGCGCGACGCCGCCACCGGCGAGACGCTGTTCGGCTCGTACTCGGGTCGTGACACCGGTCGCGCGATGATCGGCGACGTTCGCCCCGACGTGCCCGGCATCGAGGTGTGGGCGAGCATGCCCGACGGCACCCTCGGCTCGGGCCTGCTGAGCGCGAGCGGGCAGCAGCTCGAGGCGAAGACGCCCGGCACGAACATGTCGATCCGCTGGGCGGGCGACCTCACGACGCAGATCGTGAACGGCAGCGGCACCCAGACGCCGACCATCGACGACTGGACGCGCGGACGCCTGCTCACGGCGACCGGCACGCTCACGAACAACGGCACGAAGGGCAATCCGTCGCTCGTGGCCGACGTGCTCGGCGACTGGCGCGAGGAGCTGCTCGTGCGCACGACCGACTCGAGCGCGCTGCGCATCTACTCGACGACCGAGCTCACGAGCCACAAGCTCACCACGCTCATGCACGACCCCCAGTACCGCGTCGAGACCGCACGCCAGCAGACGACGTACAACCAGCCGGCGTACACGTCGTTCTACCTCGCGAGCGACCTCGACTGGACGGACGTGCCGATCACCACCACGCCCGTGACGCCGCGCGAGCCGAAGTTCAAGGACCGGCCGAAGTCCGGAAAGGACGAGGTGCAGGTTCCCACGAACGTCGCGGGCGTCGCCTATTACGTCGACGGCGACCTCGTGACCTCGCCGAACGGGAAGGTCACGGTCAGCGGGAAGGTCACGGTGACCGCCGTCCCCGAGCCCGGCCATGCGATCGCGGAGGGCGCGACGTCCGTCTGGACGTACGACTTCTCGCGCCGCTGAGAGACCCGTCCGCGCGGAGCCGCGGACGACAGACGACCGCCCCGGGCGCCGCAATTCCGTGCCGGCGACCCGGGGCGGTTCCATGCCCGTCGATCTCGTCAGGCTCCGGTGAACACGAGCCAGAGCAGCACGCCGTTCAGGGAGATGAGGAACACGGATGCCGCGATGCCCGCCGCCGTCGTCGCCCAGTGGTTCGCGTACCGGCCGAGCACGCCCCGCTTCGCGGTCACGGAGATGAGCGGGATCAGCGCGAACGGGATGCCGAACGAGAGCACGACCTGGCTGAGCACGAGCGAGACCGTCGGGTCGAACCCGAGCGCGAGGATCACGAGGGCGGGGATGAGGGTCACGAGCCGGCGCGCGATGAGCGGCACTCGGACGTGCAGCAGTCCGTGCATGATCTCGGCGCCCGCGTAGGCGCCGACCGAGGTCGACGCGAGGCCGGAGGCGAGCAGGCCCACCGCGAACAGCGTCGCGATGATCGGGCCGAGCGAGGCCTCGAGAGCCGCGTGGGCGCCCTCGAGGCTGTCGGTTCCCTCGACGCCGGCGAGGTTCGCGGCGGCGAGCAGCAGGATGCAGAGGTTCACGGTGCCGGCGATCGCCATCGCGATCGTGACGTCCCAGCGGGTGGCCGTGAGCAGGCGCGCGGTCGGGATGGTGCGGGCCTCCGCTCGGTGGCTCGGCGCGAATCGGTCGCGGGCGAGCGCCGAGTGCGCGTAGATCGCGTGCGGCATGATCGTCGCGCCGAGGATGGAGGCCGCGAGCAGCACCGAGTTCGCGTCCTCGAAGCGCGGCACGAGCCCTCCGAGCACGGCGCCCGGCTCGGGCGGGGCGACGAAGACGCCGACGCTGAAGCCCACGGCGATGATCACGAGCAGTCCGATGATGACGAACTCGAACGGGCGCGCCCCCCTGCGCGACTGGATGACGAGCAGCACGAGTGAGACGGTGCCGGTGATCAGGCCGCCCCACACGAGCGGCACGCCGAACAGCAGGTTCAGGGCGACCGCGCCGCCGATGACCTCGGCGATGTCGGTCGCCAT
Source organism: Agromyces sp. PvR057 (assembly GCF_040547485.1). Classification (NCBI taxonomy): domain Bacteria; kingdom Bacillati; phylum Actinomycetota; class Actinomycetes; order Micrococcales; family Microbacteriaceae; genus Agromyces; species Agromyces sp. PvR057. The sequence goes on along the minus strand of NZ_JBEPPT010000006.1, from coordinate 129,921 downwards.
GGCGACGGCCTCGGCCTGCAGCCAGTACGCGCGCCGGCCCCAGCGGTTGCCGATGCGCTCGCCGAGCACCTCGGGCAGGCTCTTGCCGGTGACGACGCCGAGCTTCGCCGACAGGTACTGGATCAGCCAGGCCATGACGTTGCCGATGACCACGACCCAGACGAGCAGGTAGCCGTACTGGGCTCCGGCGGTCATGTTGCTCGCGACGTTGCCCGGGTCGAGGTAGGCGACGCCGGCGACGAGGGCCGGGCCGATCAGCCACGCGAGACGAGGGGCGGATGCCGCGGCGCGGCCGCCCGCGGCATCCGTCGCCGTCGCGTCGGGCGGCCCTGGTCGCGTCGGGGTCGTCTCGTCGTCGAGAGTTTTCGGCATACCGAAACCCTAGCAATATTTAGGCGGGCCGAAACGGCTCTACGGCATGTTCTGCACCGCGGCGGGTAGCGTTGGCGCGTGACCGATCAGCAGGGTGCCGACCAGCCCGAGCGCGAACTGCCCGAGCCCGAGCATCCGGAGCCGACCCTGCCGCACGGCGTGCCCCCGTGGCCGGGCGGGCGGTCCGAGTGGCCCGACGAGCCGCACTACGACCCCGAGCTGCTCGAGCACGGCGACACCCGCAACGTCATCGACCGCTACCGCTACTGGAGCATGGACGCGATCGTCGCCGACCTCGACCTGCACCGGCATCCGTTCCACGTCGCCATCGAGAACTGGCAGCACGACCTGAACATCGGCTCGATCGTGCGCAGCGCCAACGCGTTCGCCGCCGAGACCGTGCACATCATCGGCCGCCGACGGTGGAACAAGCGCGGCGCCATGGTGACCGACCGCTACCAGCATGTGCTGCACCATCCGGATGTCGCCGACTTCGTCGCCTGGGCCGAGGCGCAGGGGCTGCCGATCATCGCGGTCGACAACGTCGAGGGTTCGGTGCCGGTCGACCGGGTGGAACTGCCCGAGCGCTGCGTGCTGCTCTTCGGGCAGGAGGGCCCGGGGCTCAGCGACGAGGCGATCGCGGCATCCGACCGCGTGGTCGAGATCACCCAGTACGGCTCGACGCGATCGATCAACGCGAGCGCGGCCGCCGCGATCGTGATGCACGAGTGGGTGCGGCGGCACGCGCGCCGGTGAGCGTCAGCGCGAGTCGAGCAGCCCCTCTGGCAGCGCCTCGAGCAGCCCGGCTGCACGGAACTCGGCCGCCTGGAGCACGCTCCACGGGCTGAGCAGGTACGGCGCGCGCTCGGCCGTCGCGAGGAAGTCGGCGGGCTCGACCCAGACCCACGACACGACCTCGTCTGGGTCGGGCGCGAGGTCGGTCGGGAGGTCGGCGAAGAACACCGGGCACTGCTCGTGCTCGACCATGCCGCCGGCGTCGACGGCCCGGTACCGGAAGTCGGGCAGCACGAGCCGGATGTCGCGGGGCTCGACGCCGAGCTCCGTCCTCACGCGCCGGGCGACCGCGTCGGCCGGATCCTCGCCGGGCTGCGGGTGCCCGCAGCAGGCGTTCGTCCAGACCCCGGGCCACGTGCGTTTGGCGAGCGAGCGCCGGGTCAGCAGCATCCGTCCGTCGGCGTCGAAGCCGTAGCACGAGAAGGCGAGGTGCAGCGGGGTGTCGAAGCCGTGCACGAGGGCCTTGTCGAAGGTGCCGATCGGGGTGCCGTCGTCGTCGAGGAGGACGACCAGCTCGACGTCGGCGCCGGTCGCGACCCCGGCGGCCGTGCCGGTCGCGCCGCTCACGGCGCGGCCGCCGGCTCTGGCACGCGTGCCGCCTCGAGCACGAGGTCGCGCACGCGGGCGGCGGGCACCAGCTCGGGTGCCGCGTCCCAGAACGGCAGCGCGGCATCCGAGCAGATGAGCAGCGGGGTGTCCTCGTCGGATTCGGGGAGGCGCCCGTGGGTGCCGCGCACGTGGCTCGGGTCGAGCGGCACGACGTTCATCGCGTACCGGAAGCCGAGCTTCTTGCGCACGAGGCCGAGCCCGGCGCGGACCTTCGCCATCGGATCCGCCGGGTCGAAGAAGAGCTCGGCCGGGTCGTATCCGGGCTTGCGGTGGATGTCGACGCCGCGCGCGAACTCGGGCGCCCGGTCGTCGTCGAGCCAGTAGTAGTAGGTGAACCAGGCGCCGGGTCGGGCCACCACGACGAGTTCGCCGGAGCGGGCGTGGTCGAGCCCGTATCGAGCCTGCGCGTCGCGGTCGAGCACCTCGTCGACGCCGTCGAGTCCGCGGAGCAGGTCGCGCACGCGAGGCACGTCGGAGGGGTCGCGCACGTAGACGTGGGCGACCTGGTGGTCGGCGACGGCGAACGCGCGCGAGGTCGTCGGGTCGAGCAGCTCGCGGCCCTGCTGCTCGTGCACCTCGAGCAGGCCGGCGCGACGCAGGGCGCGGTTCACGTCGACCGGCTGGTCGGCGCGGGCGATGCCGTACTCCGCGACCGCGACGACCGTCGCGCCGGCGGCGATCGCGTCGTCGAGCAGGGGGGCGAGCACCGCGTCGAGCTCGGCGGCCGCCCGGTCGGCCTCTGGCGAGTCGGGCCCGAAGCGCTGCAGGTCGTAGTCCAGGTGCGGCAGGTACGCCATCACGAGGTCGGATGCCTCCTCGCGCAGGATCGACCGGGTGGACTCGACGATCCACCGCGTCGACGCGATCGACGCGGTGGGCCCCCAGTACTGGAAGAGGGGGAACTCGCCGTGCTCGCCGACGAGCCGGTCGTGCAGGGCGGGCGGGCGCGTGTAGGCGTCGGGCGACTTGCGGCCGTCGGCGTGGTAGACCGGGCGGGGCGTGACGGTCACGTCGGTCGTCGCGCCCATGGCGTACCACCAGCACACGTTCGCGGTCGTGAAACCGGGCGAGCGGCGACGCGCGGTCTCCCACAGCTTCTGGCCCTCGACGAGCGCGTTGTGCTGGCGCCAGAGGTTCACCTCGCCGATGTCGCGGTGGTACCAGCCGTTGCCGACGATGCCGTGCTGCGCGGGCGGGAGCCCGGTGAGCATCGTCGACTGCACGCTGCAGGTGACCGCGGGCAGCACGGTTCCGAGCCGGGCGGTCGCGCCGTCGGCTGCGAGCGCCCGCAGGCGGGGCATCTGCGACAGGGCGCGAGCGGTGAGCCCGACGACGTCGAGCAGCAGCACCCGGGTCACGAGGCCACCCCCACTGCGCCGGATGCCGCGGCCGACCGCGCATCGCCGGGAGCCGCTCCCGCCGGGTCGCCGAGCAGCTCGCCGGTCGCCCACCGCAGCTCCGCGGCGATGCCCTCGACGAGGTCGCCGGCGCCGCCGGGGAGCACGGTCCACGTGTACGTCTCGACGTCGAGGTGGGCGCTGTCGCCGTCGGGAAGCTCGCGCACGGCGGCTACGGCGCGACGCAGCACGTCGGTCGTCGACGACAGCGGCGCCTCGGGCTCGAGGTGCAGCGGCACGTGGAAGTGCACGCGCCACGGGCCGTCGGTGCGGAGGCCCGCGGCCTCGTCGAGCGCATCGGGCAGGTCGTCGACGCGCAGCACGACGCCGTCGGGGGCGAGCGCGCGCGTCTGGTGCAGGTAGCGCGGCTCGGCGAACGCGGTGAGCGCCTCGCGAGCATCGGGTCGTGCCGGGTCCGCGATGTGCAGCGCCGCGGAGGCCTGCACCTTCGGGAACCGGATGCCGGCGCGCCCGACGCGACGCACGGTCTCGACGGGGTCGGCGAACGAGGCGGCGAGGTGGCAGGTGTCGAGGCAGATGCCGATGAACTCGGGGTCGAGGCGGCCGGGGCCGAGCCGCGGCGACAGCCACTCGACGATGTCGTCCACGGTGTCGAGCACGCAGCCCGGCTCGGGCTCGATCGCGAGCCGGATCGTGCGCCCCGTGCGGTCGCGCAGCTCGCGCAGCCCGGTGGAGACCCGGTCGAGCGCCGCCGTCGCGGCGTCGTCCTCGGCGGGCGTCCACGGGAAGCGCCACCCGAGCGGCAGCGTCGAGATGCTGCCGACCGCGCCCTCCGGCAGGAGGTCCGCGAGCACGCGGGCGCAGTCGAGCGTGTAGTCGGCTCGTCGCGGGTCGGTCCAGTCGGGGCGGTAGACGTCGAGCTTCACGACCTCGGCGTGGAACGAGGTGAACGGGAACGCGTTGATCGTGCGCACCTCGAGGCCCTCGGCGGCGAGGCCGGCGCGAAGCCGGTCGCGTGCGCCGGGGTCCTCGGCGAGCCGGTGGGCGAGGGGAGCGGGCAGCCAGAGGCCGACGCCGAGGCGGTCGAGGCCCGCGGCGCGACGCGCCGGGCCGGCGTACCGGGTGAGCTGGTCGAGCACGCCGTCGAGGTCCTCGGCCGGGTGCACGTTGGTGCAGTACGAGAGCTCCATCAGGCCGGCACCCCCCGCAGCACGGAGTTTCCCTCGAACGTCGACGACACGGGGGCCGACGGCGCCGGGGCCGACGGCGTCGGCTCGGAGGCATCCGTCGTCGCATCCGTCGCCTCATCGAACCCCGGCACCGGATCGAGGTTCAACCGGCCGCTCTGCCCGTAGAACTCGACCGGGTTGCGCCAGAGCACGAGGTCGACGTCGTCGTCGGAGAACCCGGCATCGAGCATGGCGTGCGCCGTCGCGAGGGTCTTCAGCGGGTCGGAGTGGCCCCAGTCGGCGGCGCTGTTCGCCAGCATCCGTTCGGTGCCGTACTCGCGCAGGATCGCAACGAACCTGTGCTCGTCCATCTTCGTGTCGGGGTAGATCGAGAAGCCCATCCAGCAGCCGCTGTCGGCGACATCCGCCACCGTCGTCTCGTTGAGGTGGTCGACGACGACCATGCCGGGCGCGAGGCCCGACTCGCGCACGACGTCGAGGGTGCGGCGCGTGCCGGCGGCCTTGTCGCGGTGCGGGGTGTGCACGAGCGCGGGCAGGCCGTGCCGGAGCGCGAGCTCGAGGTGCCGGGCGAAGACCTCGTCCTCCTCGGGCGTCATCGAGTCGTACCCGGTCTCGCCGACCGCGACGACGCCGTCCTTCGCGAGGTAGCGCGGCAGCACGTCGAGCACCTCGCGGCAGCGCGGGTCGTTCGCCTCCTTCGGGTTCAGCCCGATGGTGGCGTGGTGGCGGATGCCGTACTGCGCGGCGCGGAACCGCTCCCACCCGATCAGGGCGTCGAAGTAGTCGGTGTAGCTCCCGACGCTCGTGCGCGGCTGCCCGAGCCAGAACGACGGCTCGACGAGGGCGCGCACCCCCGCGGCGTACATCTGCCGGTAGTCGGTCGTGGTGCGCGAGCTCATGTGGATGTGCGGGTCGAAGATGCGCATGTCAGTCCTCCGTAGGGTCGGTGGTGCTCGCGGACGCGAGCCGGGTCATGTCGTCGGTGATGGGGCGCGATGCCGCGCGGCGCTCGGCGATGAGGCCGGCGGCCATGCGCGCCAGCTCGGCGTCGGCGCGACGGTCGAGCCCCGCGACGGCGTCGAGCGGGATGCCCATGAAGAGCGCCTTCAGCACGCCGTGCCGCCACGCGTGCTGGTCGAGCCTGGCGGCCGCGAACGGCCCGAGGGCCGCCGCCACGAGGCGCGGATCGTTCGTGCGCAGCGCGTCGGCGGCCAGCCGGAGCCCGATCGTGACGACGGGGTCGGCGCTGGCGGTGGGGTCTGCGGATGCCGCGAGCGACCCGGATGCCTCGGCGGCCCCGAGCCCTCGCAGCACGCCTCGCTGCTCGGCGTCGTCGCCGTACCGGTACAGGTCGGCGAGCTCGGCCGCCGCCTCCTCGGGCGGAAGCGCGCGGAGGAGGGCTGCGACGAGCGCCTCGCGTGCGACGTCGTCGGTCGTGCCTGCGGTGAGGCCGAGCGGATCGGTGTCCGGTGCGAGCGGGGCCCGGCCGACCTCGCGGCCGGCGGCGGGGAACAGCTCCGCGATGCGGTCGGGGTCGGCGGCGATCAGCCGCACGGCCCCCTCGGTCCACTCGTGGTTCATCGTGCCTCCCAGGCGTGTCGGAGTGCGGTCATGGATCGGGCGGCGACGCCCGGGGCGTCGTGCGCGTGGCGCGGAAGCTCGACGGCGGCGAGTCCGTCGTAGCCGAGGTCGTCGAGCGTGCGCAGTGCGGCTTCGAGGTCGAGCGCCCCGTGCCCGAGCTCGAGGTGCTCGTGCGCGACGGGAAGCATGTCGTCGACCTGCACGTTCCGCAGCAGCGGTCCGGCGGCTCGCAACGCGCCGACGACGCCGTCGGGCTCCACGACGATGCAATGGCCGAGGTCGACGGTCAGGCCGAGCGACTCGGGGTCGCCGAGGTCCGCCCGCATGGCCAGCGCGTCGGCGACGGTCTCGACGAGCATGCCCGGCTCCGGCTCGAACGCGAGCGACACCCCGGCATCCGCGGCCCGGCCGAGGAGGCCGTCCAGGCGGGTGCGGAGCCGGTCGTGGGCGTCTGCCGGCTCGACGCCGTCGGGCAGGACGCCCGACCAGAGCGACACGCAGTCGGCGCCGAGGATGCCGCCGAGGTCGATCGTCCGGCGCAGGAACAGCTCTCGCAGGCTCGCGTCGTCGTCGAGCAGGTTCGGCCGGTGCTTGCGGAACGGGTCGAGCAGGTACCGCGTGCCGGTCTCGACGACCACGCGCCAGCCGAGGTCGTCGAGTCGTCGGCGCAGCCGGGCCGCGACCTGGTCGGCGTCGTTCGCGAACGGGTCGAGGTGGGGGTGCCCGAGCGTCAGCGCGATCCCGCGGTAGCCGAGGGCGTCGAGCACGGTGATCGCGTCGTCGAGCGGATGATCGGTGAATCCGTTCGTGCCGTAGCCGACCGTGAACCGGGCATCGGGCAGGGCCGCGCTCACGTGATGTCCCCCTGGCCCTGGCCGACGCGGCCCTTGCGTCCGCGCAGGCGGATCGTCGCGTGCACCGCCATCAGGCCGACCGCGACCGCGAGTCCGCCGCCCCTGGCCACGAGGGCCGCCTGCAGCGGCACGACCGATCCGATGCCCGCGCGGGTGGCGTCGCGCACGCGCGCGGGACTCGGATCCTCGGCGGCCGCGAGCTGCCCGGGCAGTGCGGCGGCGAGGTAGGCGGTCGAACCCGCGGCGCCGGCGATCCGCGCGACGGGGGTCTGCACCGATGGGCTCACCGCGTCGACCGCGGCCGCCGCAGCGCCCGTCGCGACGAGGGCGAGGCCCGTGTCGGCGGCCGTGCCGCCGTGCACCTCCCCGCGGGAGAGCGCGGTGACGCCGAGCGTGTGCACCGCGACCGCGAGCGCGGCTGGCAGGGCGCGTGGCGAGCCGCCGGCGCCGAGGAGCACGTCGAGTCCGCGGCAGGCCGCCATGGCGAGCGGTCCGGCGGCCGTGGGCTTCGCGACGACGTCGTACGCGACGACGGATGCCACGAGCGGCACGGCGACCGCGAGCCCACGTCGTCCGCCGCCGGCCGCAGCCAACGCGAGCCCGATCGTGCCGAGACCAGCCGCGATGGCGAGCGCACGACGGGGGCTGACCCGCCCCGAGGGGATCGGCCGTTCGGGCCGCTCCTCGGCGTCGACGTCGCGGTCCGCCCAGTCGTTCAGGGCCATCCCGCCGCTGTAGATCGCGACCGAGGCGAGCGGCAGCAGCCATCCGCGCCGGGTGAAACCGCCCGCGGCGGCCTGGGCGCCGGCCGCGGTGTCGCCGAGCACGGTGAGCGCCGCGGGGGCGCGGACGAGCTCCAGGACGTCGGCGGCCGTCGTCACCGCACCCCGCCGATCGGCGCGGGCTCGGCGGCGGGCGCGCCGACGCCTTCGATCGACGCGACGGCGCGCGCGGCATCCGCACCCGTGACCTGCTCGCCGAGGTCGGACGCCCACGACGTCAGCGCGGCCGACTGGTCGGCGAAGGCGTGCACGTCGCTGCCCCACGGGTCCTTGAAGAAGCTCCCGAGGGCGGGCACGACGCCGCGCACCCCGGCCGCGCCGGCGAGCGACAGCAGTCGCGCGAGGTCGATCACGAGCGGAGCGGCGAGCATCGAGTCGTAGGCGCTCCACGTGGTCTGCAGGGTGATGCGGCTCGAGAGGAAGCCCTCGGCGTGCACGTGGTCCCAGGCGGTCTTCACGTCGCCCAGGTCTGGCACGTTGTCGATGTGCAGCGGAGCGACGACATGCTCGCCGACCAGGCTGTGGAGCCCGCGGGTCTTCGACGCGAGCTTGCTGCGCACGGCCTCGGGGTCGGCGAGGGTCTGCCCGTCGCCCCCGCCGAGGAGGTTCGCGCCGGCCCACGAGAGCACGCGCATGCCGCGGTCGACGAACATGGGCGCGAGCACCGTGCGCAGCAGCGTCTCGCCGGTCTTGCCGTCCTGCCCGGCGAAGGCGATGCGGGGCTGCGCGATGGCGCGCAGTGCGGGCAGGCCGAGGCCGGCCGACGGGGTGAAGCAGGCGTACGCGGCGCCGGCCTCGACCGCGGCGAGTGCGGCGACCGAGCTGGGCGGCAGGATGGCGAGGTCGGGGTCGGCCAGCGCCGCGGCCAGCAGCGCGGGGTCGTGGAACTCGGGCCGGTCGGCCGGCAGCGGCTCGGTCGACGAGACGTCGACGACCGTGACGTGGGCGAGCCCGTGCCGGTCGCGGAACGCGATGATGTCGGCCGCGAGCCGGGAGACGGCGTCGCGCTGGCTGCCCTGGTACGCGTTGGGCTCGATGGCCGGGCGGATCTCGGCGTCGGTGCGGTCCAGCTGGTCGCGGACGGCCGCGACGATCGCGCCTGGGATCATGCCCGCGGCGGCGAGCTGCTCGGCTCGTTGGCCGAGGGGCACCGTGCTCACGTCGTGCCCGCCGATCACGATCTCGTCGAAGCCGGGCAGCGGCACCTCCGAGAAGCCCGGGCCGGCCGTGGTGCAGCCGGTCGCCGGGGCGACGCCGGCGGCGAGGGCGTGCACGCCGACGGCGACGGTCGTTGCGACCGACCCGCGTGCGCCGATCAGCCAGAGGCCGACGCGGCCCCTGGCCCAGGCGGCCTCGGCGGTGGGCTGCGCGGCGGCGGCTGCGACGGCGGGGTCGTTCGGGGCGTGGTGCTCCACGTCGGTCTCCTTCGATCGAGGTTCGGTGCGTCCGAGTCGGTGCTCGGGGCTGGTGTTCGGTGCTTCGTGTTCGGTGCGTCTGTCGGTCGTTCGTCTGGTCGGCTCGTCCGGCGTGGGCTCTGCGGGTCAGCGCGTGCGGTGGCGGAGCGCTCGGGCGAGTTCCGCGAGGAACTCGGCGAGCGGGGCGGGAAGTCCCGCGCGGGCCCCGAGGATGCCCCGGTCGAGGTGGGCGTCCACGAGGTCGTGCACGGCCGCGCGTGCGCCGGTCGCCGTGACGATCGCGCGGATCCGTCGCGCGTCCTCCTCGGTGAGGTCCGGCGAGCCGAGGCTCCGCGCGATGCGCGAGCGATCGTCGGCGCCGGCCCGCTCGAGGGCGAGCCGGATGTGCTCGGTGCGCTTGCCGTCGCGCAGGTCGGAGAGGACCGACTTGCCCGTGGTCTCGGGAGACCCGAACAGGCCGAGGTCGTCGTCGCCGAGTTGGTAGGCGATGCCGAGCGCCGTTCCGACGCGCTCGATGGCTCCGGTCGTGGCCGGATCGTCGGCGCCGGCCGCGATCGCGCCGAGCTGGAGTGGAAGGGTCACGCTGTACGAGGCCGTCTTCAGCCTGGCGACCACGAGCGGCCTGCTGCCCTCGGGCGGGAGGGTCTCGCTGCGTACGTCGAGCAGTTCGCCGGCGATGGCCTGCTCGATCGCGTCGAGCGCGGCGGTCGCGAGGCGGAGGCGCATCGGCTCGGGCGCCGGCGCGGTGAGGAGGGCGAGGACGGCCGCGTTCAGCGCGAGGTCGCCCGAGAGGATGCCGGATGCCTCGCCCTGCCGTCTCGCGGCCTCGTGGTCGAGGCCGGCGGCGGTGGCGTCCGTCTCGGCGCGGCCGATGACGTTCGGGCGGCCGTGGCGCACCCGGTCGCCGTCGATGACGTCGTCGTGGGCGCAGAGCGCGAGGTGCACGAGTTGCACGGCGCCGGCCACGTGGCGGACCAGCGCGAGGTCGGTGCCGCCGTGGGCGAGGTAGGCGGCGGCGACGAGTCGGGGGCGCAGGTACTTGCCGCCGTCGGCCGCACGTGCCGCGGCGACGAGGTCGCCCATCTCGGGTCCGGCCGAAGCCGTGCGCCGACCCACCTCGGCCCAATGGCCGCCGGCGAGGTGCGCCGGGTCGCCGAGTGCGTCGTCGATGCGCGCACCGAAGTCGAGTCCGAGGTCGGCCCCGAGAGCGGGGGCGAGGGGCGATCCGAGGTCCTGCGCGACGGCGGCAGCGGCGACCGGGGCGGGGAGCATGCAGACCTCCGTCATCTTCGACCGGGTACGGCTGCCGGCGGATGCCGGACCGGATCGCGCCGCGACGAGGGACCTGAATCCTGCTCGGTTTCGCCGCTGTGCGATCTGATGTGCAGGCTACTTCGCTCAAAGTCGCGATGTCAATGAGCGACATTCGTATGTAGATCATGCAAAAGTGGATGCGGTGAAGGATCGCCGATTCGACGGCCGATCGACCGCCGCAAGGCGGGCCAGACTGAGGGGGTGCCCATTGTCGACAACGCGATCTACAAGGACGGCCTCCGGGTCGCCACCCCCGCCTCGCTCGAGGAGACCTTCGAGACCCACGAGGCGCATGGCGGTTTCGCGTGGATCGGGCTCTACCGGCCGACCGACGACGAGCTCGCCGCGCTCGCCGCCGAGTTCGACCTGCATCCCCTCGCCGTGGAGGACACCCGCAAGGGCCACCAGCGAGCCAAGCTCGAGCGCTACGGCGACTCGCTCTTCGTGGTGCTGCGACCCGCCCGCTACCTCGACGAGGAGGAGGAGGTCGAGTTCGGCGAGCTGCACGTGTTCATCGGCCCCGACTTCGCGATCACGATCCGGCATGCCGAGGCGCCCGACCTCGCCAAGGTGCGTCGTCGCCTGGAGTCGACCCCCGACCTGCTCGCGCGGGGTCCCGAAGCCGTGCTCTACGCCGTGCTCGACGAGGTCGTCGACGAGTACGCCCCCGTCGACGCGGGCCTCGAGAACGACATCGACGAGATCGAGGAGCAGCTCTTCTCCGGCGACCCCGAGGTCACCCGCCGCATCTACGACCTCGCGAGCGAGGTCATGGAGTTCCAGCGCGCGACCCGTCCGCTCGTGGGCATGTTCGACGCGCTCGAGCGCGGGTTCGAGAAGTACGCGGTCGACCTCGAGCTGCAGCGGTACCTGCGCGACGTGAAGGACCACGTGCTGCGCATCGTCGAGCACGGCGACACGTTCCGCCAGCTGCTGCAGAACGCGCTGCAGGTGCACTCGACGCTCGTGGCGCAACGGCAGAACGAGGAGACGAAGGTGCTCTCCGAGGCGGCCGTCGCCCAGAGCGAGCAGGCCAAGAAGGTCTCGAGCTGGGCCGCGATCATCTTCGCTCCGACGCTCGTGGCCGGCATCTACGGCATGAACTTCAGGTTCATGCCCGAGCTCGACGAGCCGTGGGGCTATCCGTTCGCGCTCGCGCTCATGCTCGCCTTCGCGGGCGTGCTGTACGGGTTGTTCAAGCGCAAGGGCTGGCTCTAGGGCGGATGCCGCGGCAGGGCGTCAGCCCTGCCGCCGCCGACCGGCCGCCTCGCCCGCGCCGGCCGTCTCGCCCTCGCCGGCCGGCAGGCCGAGTGCGGGCAGGACCACGCCGTCGATGATCGAGATCAGGAACTCGCGGTCGACCGGCTTGCGCAGCATCAGCAGGCGATACGAGGCCATCGCGGAGCTGACCACGGCCAGGGTCTCGAGGTCGTGGTCGCCGGTGATCTCGCCGCGATCGACGGCGCGCTGGAACAGGGCGCGGTTGATGTTCGCGCGCGGCTCGACGAGCGTGGCGTAGGCGGTGTCGGCGAGCTCGGGGGAGCGCGAGAGCATCGACGCGAGGCCGGCCATGACCTGCAGCTTCTTCTCGGCCTCGGCGATCGAGCGCGGCTTGATCATCGCGATGAGGTCGCCCCGGAGCGTTCCGGTGTCGGGGAGCGGGGCCTCGAGGTCGCCGCGCTTCATGCAGGCGACGGCGTCGAGCACGAGCTCGGCCTTCGAGGGCCAGCGCCGGTAGAGCGTGGCCTTGCCCGCCTTCGCCCGGCCGGCGACCATCTCGATGGTCATGCCCTCGTACCCGGTCTCGGCGAGGATCTCGATCGCGGCGTCGAGGATCTCGGGGTCGCGGGAGTGGTCGCGCTTGCGCCCGAGGCGGGGTGCCGCCGAGGTCTCCGCGGCTCCCGTTTCGGCGGGGAGGTCGAGCTGCGTCATTGCGGCTATCCCATCTCGTGGTTCGTCTGCGCGGCGTCGGCACGCCGTACGGGAACAGCATAGTTCAGGAACTCCGAAGATCCGAAACGTTAAGGTTCCGAAACTGCCGAGTTCCGTATATAGTCTCCGTCATGACCAACACCTCCTCGGCTCCGACGCAGACGATCTCGTCGTCCCCGGCGCCCTCGTCCCGTCGCTGGTGGACGCTCTCCGTCGTCGGACTGGCCCAGCTCATGGTCGTCCTCGACTCCACCGTGGTGAACATCGCCCTCCCGGCGGCGCAGGCCGACCTCGGCTTCACCGACGGCCAGCGCCAGTGGATCATCACCGCCTACTCGATCGCCTTCGGCAGCCTCCTGCTGCTCGGCGGCCGCCTCTCCGACCTCATCGGCCGCAAGCGCACGTTCATCATCGGACTGATCGGCTTCGCCGGGGCATCCGCGCTCGGTGGCGCCGCGGGCACGTTCGAACTGCTCGTCGGCGCCCGCGCGCTGCAGGGTGCCTTCGGCGCGCTCCTCGCCCCGACCGCGCTCGCCGTGCTGACCACCACCTTCGTGATCCCCAAGGAGCGTGCCCGCGCGTTCGGCGTGTTCGGCGCCATCGCCGGCGCGGGCGGCGCCGTCGGCCTCCTCCTGGGCGGCGTGCTGACCGAGAACTTCGACTGGCGCTGGAACCTCTACATCAACGTCGTGATCGCGGCCGTCGCGCTCGTCGGCGCCGTCGTCTTCGTGACGAACGCGAAGCGCACCGGGCCCCGTCCGAAGCTCGACATCCCCGGCACGGTGCTCGTCTCCGGCGCCCTCTTCTCGCTGGTCTACGGCTTCTCGAACGCCGAGTCCGAGGGGTGGGAATCCCCGCTCACGTGGGGCTTCCTCGCGGCATCCGGCGTGCTCCTGATCGCCTTCGTGCTGTGGCAGCGTCGTGCGAGCCACCCCCTGCTGCCGCTGTCGATCGTGCTCGACCGCAACCGCGGCGCCGCGTACGCCTCGGTGCTCATCGCGGGTGCGGGCATGTTCGGCATCTTCCTGTTCGTGACGTACTACCTGCAGGCCTCGCTCGGCTACTCGCCGATCCAGACGGGCCTCGCGTTCCTGCCGATGATCGGCATGCTCGTGCTCGCCGCGCAGCTGTCGACCAACCTCTTCGTGCCGCGGTTCGGGCCGAAGGTCATGGTGCCCTTCGGCATGACGCTCGGCGCCATCGGCATGGTCGCCCTCACCCGCCTCGGGCTCGACAGCACCTACGCCGTCGACGTGCTGCCGCCGCTGCTGGTCCTCGGGTTCGCGATGGGCTCGATCATGCCGGCGTCCATGCAGACGGCGACGCTCGGCGTCGATCGCCAGTTCGCGGGCGTGGCCTCGGCCACCGTCAACACGAGCCAGCAGGTCGGCGGCTCGATCGGCACGGCCCTGCTCAACACGCTCGCCGCGACCGCCGCAGCCGACTACCTCGCGGCGCACCTGCCCGCCACGCCGGAGATCGCCGCCGAGGCGGCCGTGCACAGCTACGCGGTGGCCTACTGGTGGGGCGCGGCCTTCTTCGCCTTCGGCGCGGTGCTCGCCGCGCTGCTGTTCCGTCGTCGGGGCCACGGCCTGTCGCTCTCGCACTCGGCCGAGTCGACGGATGCCGCGGCCGCCGCGGAATCCGCCGAACCCGTCGTCGCGCACTAGCCGTCTCGGTCGCTCCGGAGTTCGCGCGCCGACCCGCCCGAACTCCGGATCCGCGCCCGGCGCCCTGGCGTGGCGCCGGGCCGGGTCGGCGTGTCGCCGAGAATCTCCGGCGCAGGGCCGAGAACGCCCTAGCCGCGGCATCCGATCGCGGTTAGCGTTGTCGCCATGACCGAGATCACCGACGATCTGCCCGCCCGTCTGTTGCACGAAGAGCATGCCGGATGGAAGGCGATCCTCGACGGTCGCGGCGGCGAGCACTACCAACGCGCGATGACCCGCGACGCGCTCATGGTCCTCGAGGGGGCGACGCTCGGCCGAGACGAGATCCTCGCGCGGTTCCGAAGCACGCCGCCCTGGGAGTCGTACGAGCTGCACGAGCCCGCGGTGATCCGCCTCGGCGATCGCGCGGGCATCGTCGTCTATCGGGCGGTCGCGCGACGCGGCGACGACACCGCGAACCTTCGCATGTCGACCACGTACGTCTACGACGACGGCGCCTGGCACGTGGCCGCGCACCAGCAGACGCCGGCGTAGCGCCGGCGCCACGCGAACGAACGAGGGGCGGATGCCGCGGCATCCGCCCATCGTCCTGTGCAGGCGCCGTCGCGTCTCGGCGAGTTCAGCCGACCGTGTCGAGCAGGCGTGCGATCACCCGGTCGTAGTGCTCGTCGCTGCCGTATCGCTGCATCTCCACGGCGACCGCGGCGGTGCGGGGAAGCCCGGGTGCTGTGGTTGCGAAGAGCCGCGCCATGCTCGAGGCCGCATCGGGTTCGTCGCGCGAGATCGCGAACGACGCCCACCCGTAGTTGAGCGCGAGGATGCCGCTGAACAGCGCGACCGCGTCATCGCCCGTCAGGCCGGCGCGCTCGAGGATCGCGAGCGCGCGCTCGCCGATCGGGAAGGCGTTGGGGCCCGGGAGGGGGTGCGCGACGAGCGGCGCGACGGCCCACGGGTGCGCGAGCAGCAGCGCGAGATGGCGATGCGCGAAGTCGTCGAGGTCGGCGCGCGGATCGCCATCACCGGACTCGTCGCCGAACTCGATGCGGCCGAGCACGCGGTCGAGCAGGGCGTCGACGAGCTCGTCCTTCGTCGCGAAGTAGCGGTAGAGCGCCATGGGCGATGCACCGAGTGCGTCGGCGACCGCTCGCATGGTCAGGGCGGCGAACCCGCCCGCGGCGACGACCTCGGCGGCGTCGAGGATCTCGTCGTCGGTGAGGGAGTTGCGTCGACGCCGCGTGCGCGGGGAGGTGGTGTCGGTCATCCGTACTCCTCCGTCTCTTGCGTACAGCGTACATTATGAGATAACGTACAGCGTACGCAAACGTGATCGGAGCAGCACATGTCCCTCCGCTGGATTCCCTCCATCCTCACCGACTTGGTGCTGCGTCGGCTCCTCGGGCGGCGAACCGCCAGGTCGCGAACTGCCGGGCCGCGAGCCATCGAGTCCGAGACACGGCCGGTTCCGTCGGCCGACCTCGCAACGACGGAGGCGTGACGCCATGCGCATCGTCACCGGCATTCTCCTGATCGTGCTCCCCATCGCGTTCAACGTCGCCTTCGCGGGACTCGCAGCGCGGTTCTCGTACCCCGACATCCTCCGCAGGCCCACCACCGAGATCCTCGAGCGCTTCAGGGCGGGCGGGTCCTCGCTCGTGCTGCTGTGGTGGTGCTTCGCGATGACGGCCGTGCTCCTCGCCCCGGCGGCAGTGCTCGTCGCCGGAACGCTGACCGGGGCGGATGGGACGCTCGTCGCGACCGGTCTCGTCGTCGGGGTGCTCGCGGCGGCCGTGCAGTTCCTGGGCCTCGTGCGCTGGCCCTTCCTCGTTCCCTTCCTCGCGCGGGAGAGTGCCGATGCCGAGGCGTCGCCGGCGCGCCGCGAGGCCGTCGAGATCGTGTTCCAGTCGTTCAACCGCTACCTCGGCGTTGCTGTGGGTGAGCACCTCGGCTACCTCTTCAGCGGTGCGTGGACGATCCTCGTCGGGGTCGCGATCATGCAGTCCGCGGCGGTGCCGTGGTGGATCGGCCTCATCGGCATCCTCGTCGGAGCCGTGCTGGCGCTGTGCTCGCTCGAGTTCGTCGGCGGGTTCGAGGAGCACGGTTGGCGGCTTGCAGGTGCGATCACGCCGTTCGCGTACATCGCGTGGTCGGTGTGGCTCGTGGGCACGGGCGTCGCGCTGCTGTTCCCGCTCTGAGGTCGCGGGCTCGCGCCGGGCCGACGGTGCAGAGAGGGGCGGATGCCGCGGCATCCGCCCCTCTCTTCGTGCGCGAGGTGCGCGGCCGACGCGATCGCCGACGCTCGCGCTCAGCCGATCAGGCTCGGCTGCAGGTCGCGCAACGTGCGGAAGTGCGTCATGCGGGTCACGCCGATCGCCGCGAGGGCGAGCGCGCCGACCATCCAGACGAGCAGCACGACCGCGTCGGACGCCGCCCGGCCGAGGTCGCCGCCGTACATGAACTGGCGCATCATGTCGACCACGTAGCCCATCGGCAGGACGTGGTGCAGCGCGGCGAGCGGCGCGGGCAGCGTCTGCCACGGGAACGTGCCGCCCGCGGTCACGAGCTGCAGCACCATGAGCACGAGCCCGAGGAACTGCCCGACGGAGCCGAGCCACACGTTCAGCGCGAGGATGATCGCCGCGTACGTGGCCGAGGCGAGCACCATGACCCCGAGCGTGCCGAGCGGGTGCGTCATCGGGAACCCGAGGGTCACCGCGAGCACCGTGAACAGGCCGATCATCTGCACCGCCCCGAGGATGCCGGGGGTCAGCCATCCGGCGAGGGTCACCCGGATCGGCGAGTGCAGGGCCGTGATCGCGCGCCGCGAGATGGGCTTCACGATGAGGAACAGCGCGTAGATGCCGATCCACCCGGCGAGGGCCGCGAAGAACGGGGCGAGTCCCGCACCGTAGTTGCCGGCCTCGGTGAGCGCGTCGGTCTCGAGCGAGACCGGGTCGGCGATGGTCTTCGCCTGCGCGTCGCGGGTGGCCTGGTCGGAGTCGGGGATCGCCGCGGCGCCGTCGGAGAGACCGGACTGCAGCGTCTGCGCGCCGGTCTCGAGCTCGCCGAGGCCGGCGCCGAGCGTGCCGATGCCGTCGCGCAGCGTCGAGGCGCCGGATGCCGCGGCGGCCGCGCCGTCGGCGGCGCTCTGCGCTCCCTGGGCGAGCGTGGCCGAACCGCTCGCGACCTGGGCGCTGCCGGCCGCGAGGCTCGCCGAGCCGCTCGCCACCTGCGCGCTGCCCGCGGCGAGCTGGTCGATCTGCCCGACGACCTCCTGCACGCGTGCGTTGCCGGCGGCGATGTCGTCGGCAACGGGGTCGAGCCGGGCGAGCACCGCGTCGATCGTCGCCTGGTCGACGCCCGCGGCCGCGAGCCGTGCGGCGATGTCGGCGCGAGCCTCCGGCACGGAGGCCGCGGCGTCGCCGAGGGCGGATCCGACGCGGTCGGCGGATGCCGCGAGCTGCGCATTGCCGTCGGCGACCTGCTGTGCGCCGTCGGCGAGCGTCGCGCTGCCGTCGGCCACCTGCTGTGCGCCACCGGCGAGCGTCGCGCTGCCCTCGGCGAGCTGCTGCGTGCCGGTGGCGAGCTGCGCGTTGCCGTCGGCCAGCGCGGACGCGCCGGCACCGAGCTTCGAGGAGCCGTCGATCGCGGTCGCGGTGCCGTCGGCGAGCTGTTGCGCGCCGTCGGCGGCCTCGACGATCTTGCCCCGGATCGTCGAGATCGAGTCGAGCAGCAGCGAGGCGGCCTCGCGCCCGACCTGCTCCGCGACGGTCGTGCGGATGGTCTTCACCGCCTGCTCGCCGATGGTGCCCGCGAGGTAGCTGTTGGCGTCGCTGGTCTCGAGGATGATCTCGGCCTGGCGCGGCTCGTCGGTCTGGATCGAGGCGAGCGCCTCGCTGAAGTCGGCCGGCAGCGTGATGACGAAGTCGTACGACGAGTCCGCCAGGCCGTCGGCGGCCTCGTCGGCGGAGACGCGGTGCCAGTCGAACGTGCCATCGGCGATGAGCTCGTCGGCGACCTCGTCGCCGACGTTGCGCGCCTCCGCGTCTTCGGTCGCGGGGCTGCCCTCGTCGGCGACGACGAGCGCCACCGGAACCTCGTTCAGCTTCGCGTAGGGGTCCTGGTTCGCCCAGAGGTAGAGCCCGCCGTAGAGCACGGGCACGGCGACGAGCGCGATGAGGGCGATCACCGACATGCGGGTCGAGAACAGGCGCCGGAACTCGGCGGCGATCATCTGCGGAACCTTCACGCGAGGCCTCCTTCGGCGATGACGTCGTGTTCGACGTCCTCGTCGGGTTCTTCGTCGCCCTGCATGCGGGCGAGCATCGAATTCGCCGCGATGGCGGCGGCCGAGGCGTCGCCGGCGATCACGAGCACGGCGAAGCCGCGGTCGGCGAGCGCCCGGGCGAGATCCCACCACTCGATGGGGTCGCCGCCGTGGCGGTCGGGGGAGACCAGCACGAGCCCCTCGACGCCGTCGCGGAGGATCGCGAGCTCGGTGAGCAGGCGCAGGCGGTCCCTCGGGTCGACGTTCGCGATCGGAACCCGGGCGGATGCCGCGAGCCCGAGGTCGTTCAGCCAGTTCGAGACCGAGACCGGGTGCGACGGGATGCCGGCGAACATGAGCTCCTCGGCGGTGACGCCGGCGACGGTGACGTCGGGCGCGGGGTCGCTGACGCCCGGTGCGTCGACGAGGGCCACGCGTCGGCGGATGGCCGAGGCATCCGCTCGCCCGTCGATCGTGACGGTGCCGGCGTCGGGCCGCATGCGCCCCGCTGCCATGAGGCCGAGCACGGTGGGCCGCTGCTCGGTCTCGGCGCGGGCGAGGGTGGCGCGACCGGACTCGAAGCCGATCGTCGTGCCGGGCAGGGCCTGGCCCTTGCGGCCCTTCGAGACGTGGTGCAGGTCGATCCTCACGCGCGGGCCTCCTCGCCGGTCTCGGCGTCGGCGGGGGCAGCGGCGGTGGGAGCACCGGCCGTGGTGCCGACCCCTGCCGGTGCGGGGCAGTACGCGAGCTCGGGTGCGGCGTCGATGAGCGCCCCGGCCTCGCGCCAGCCGAGGCCGGCCGTGCCGAGCACCGAGAGCATCACGAGCCGGTGGCCCTCGGCGTCGTCGAGTCGGGCGACGGATGCCTCGAGCAGCACGGCGATCGCGGCGCGCTCGATGAGCCGGGCGAGCGTCTGCGGGTTCATGTCGCCGCGCAGCGCGCCCTCGTCGATGCCGCGTGTGACGAGCTCGCCGACGCGTTCGCGCACCGGGGCGAGCGCGGCCGCCACCTGGTCGACGTGGGGCTCGCGCACGGCCATGGCGGCGAGCAGCTGCACGTGCTCGACCGCGTGCCAGAGGCGCGCGCCGAGCAGGGCGATCGCGGTGGGCGTGTGCGGGTGGTCGAGCGTGGCGGCAATGTCGTTGAGCCGGGTCGCGCCGGAGGCGATGAGGGCGGCGATGAGCTCGTCGCGGCCGGCGAAATGGCCGTAGACGGCTCGGCGCGAGAGGCCGGCGGCCGAGGCGATGGCCTCGAGCCCGGCGTCGGGGTGCTCGTTCAGCGTCGCCGATGCGGCGGCGAGCAGGGCTTCGCGGTTCGCGGCGGCATCTCGACGAGGGGCGCGGCGAACCTCCTCGGTGATGGTCGGCATGCTTCCATCGTACGAACTTGCACACTGCTGTGCAAGTTATCTCGGCGAACGCCCAGCGACACGCGCATCGCGCGCCGCGCGTGCTGCCTGCGCGCTACTGCAGCGCCGAGGTGAGCCGTGCGACCCCGTCGAGGAACGTCGCCGACAGCGGCTCCTTCTCCCACTCCTCGAGGGTGAGCTCGCGTCCGGCATCTCGGTACCCCTGCTCCACCTCGCGCATGTCCGCGACGAACGACGCTCCGCGGACCACGAGCGAGATCTCGAAGTTGAGGTTGAAGGAGCGGATGTCCATGTTGCTCGACCCGATGACGGCGACCTCGTCGTCGATCGAGAGATGCTTCGCGTGCAGGATGTACGGCGCCGGGTAGAGCCAGATGCGCACGCCCGCCCGCAACAGGGTGCCGTAGTACGAGCGCTGCGCGTGCCAGACCGAGCCCTGGTCGCCGAGTTCCGAGACGAACAGCTGCACGTCGAGCCCGCGCAGCTTCGCCGACGTGATCGCGTAGATCATCGCCTCGTCTGGCACGAAGTACGGGCTCGTGATGATCACCCGCTCCTGGGCCGACGCCACGAGCGAGAGGAACAGCCGCAGGTTGTTCTCGGTCGGGTAGGCGGGGCCGCTCGGCACGACCTGGCAGACCAGGCCCGCGGATGCCCCGGGCGAAGCGCCCTCGGTCGCGCCGACGGCAGCGGCGGCAGGAGTCGCTGCGCGCTCCGCGGGATCCTCGAGCAGCTCGTCGGTCTCGGCGTACCAGTCCGACCGGAACACCGCATCGATCGAGCGGACGACGGGCCCGGTGGTGCGCACCACGAGCTCCTGCCACTTCAGCCCGCGCTTGAGGTTCTTCTCCGCGTCGTAACTGCGGTCGATGAGGTTCTGCGAGCCCGTGAAGGCCACCCGGCCGTCGACCACGACGAGCTTGCGGTGGTTGCGCAGGTCGGGGCGCTCGTACCGGTTCGAGAAGAACTTCAACGGCAGCAGGAAGTGCCACTGCACGCCGATGCGGTCGAGCTCGGCGAAGGTCGCCTCGTGCACGCTCACCCGCTTGGATGCCACGTGGTCGAGCAGCACCTTCACCGTCACCCCGCGCTGCACCGCGCGCTCCATGGCGGCGAAGAACCCCTTCGTGGTGTCGTCGAGCCCGATGATGTAGAACTCCACGTGCACGTACCGCTCGGCGGTGTCGATGTCGGCGGCCATCGCCGCGATCGATGCCTCGTAGTCGCCCATCAGCTGCGCGGAGTCGCCGGCGACCGCCGGCAGCGCGCCGAGCCGGCGGTTCTGCTCGACCACCGTCCGGAACCACGCCGGCCAGTTCGCGGCATCCGGCGACGGCAGGAGGTCCTCGTCGTGCTCCTCGAGGATGCGGTCGATCTCGAGCTGGCGCTGGCGCCGTCGCTTCGACAGCTTCACGTTGCCGATCAGCAGGAACAGGATGATGCCGATGAACGGGATGAGGAAGATCGCCAGCAGCCAGGCCATGGCTGCCGTCGGCTTGCGGTCGCGCGGCACGATGATGAGCGCCGCGATGCGGATGGCCAGGTCGGCGGCAACGAGCAGCCAGCCGATGATGGTGGCCAGTTCGGCGCTCATCGTGAGGGCTCCGCGTCGATCGTCGGTGCGTGGCTCATCGGCACTCCTCGGGTCGGAGCCGGACTGGCCGGCAGCGCGGGCGATGCCTGAGTATCGCACCGACGGGGCCGTCGCCGGTGGGGTACACGCCCCGAATTGGGGGCATCCGGCGGTAGGACGAACGGCACCCGCCGTCGCCTCGGCGCCCGGATCCGGGACTTGAATGTGGTGATCCGAGACGAAAGGAGCCACCATGTCCGCAACGAAGCGACGGCTCACCGCAATTCTCGCCGCGATCCCGTTCGTCGCGCTCAGCGTGCTCGGCGCAGGCGCCGCCGCGAACGCGACGCAGCCGGGCGCCGACGGCGAGCACAAGGTCGCGTTCTGCCACGCCACCCACAGCGAGACGAACCCGTACGTCTACATCGAGACCGACAACATCGCCGTCGTCCGCGCGCACTTCAAGCACCAGGACCAGGAGGACGTCTGGCCCGCCTTCAGCTACACCTGGAAGGGCGAGACCGTCTCGTACGCCGGATCCGACAACGACGCGTTCATCGAGCGCGGCTGCAGGAGCGGCGGCATCGGCTGACCGACCCGTCACGTCGACATGCAGCAGGGCGGATGCCGCGGCATCCGCCCTGCTGCATGCGGCGTCGGTGCTGCTCGACTCAGTCGGTGCCGAGGTCGAACGCCGAGGCCTCGTTCGCGGCGTCGGTCGCGGCCTCGAGGTCGGTCTCGCCCGAGCCGGCCAGGATCTGCGCGGACTCGCCTGAGGCGAGGTCGCCCACGAGCGCGGCCGTCGCGCCGCCCACCAGGTTGAGGCGGGCGTACTGCTCGAGGCGCGCACGCGAGTCGGCGATGTCGAGGTTGCGCATGGTCAGCTGGCCGATGCGGTCTTCGGGGCCGAAGGCCTGGTCGCCGACGCGCTCCATCGAGAGCTTCTCGGGCTGGTAGCTGAGCGCGGGGCCGGTCGTGTTCATGATCGTGTAGTCGTCGCCGCGGCGAAGTCGCAGCGTGACCTCGCCCGTGACGGCCGAGGCGACCCAGCGCACGATCGACTCGCGCAGCATGAGCGACTGCGGGTCGAGCCAGCGGCCCTCGTACATGAGACGGCCGAGGCGGCGACCCTCGTTGTGGTAGTTCGCGATGGTGTCTTCATTGTGGATCGCGTTCACGAGGCGCTCGTAGGCGATGTGCAGCAGTGCCATGCCCGGGGCCTCGTAGATGCCGCGCGACTTCGCCTCGATGATGCGGTTCTCGATCTGGTCGCTCATGCCGAGGCCGTGGCGGCCGCCGATGGCGTTCGCCTCGAGCACGAGGGCGACCGCGTCGTCGAAGCGCACGCCGTTCAGCGCGACCGGGCGACCCTGCTCGAACGTGACCGTGACGTCTTCGGTCGGGATCTCGACGCTCTCGTCCCAGAACTTCACGCCCATGATCGGCTCGACCGTGGTGATGCCCTCGTTGAGCTCCTCGAGCACCTTGGCCTCGTGCGTCGCGCCCCAGATGTTCGCGTCGGTCGAGTACGCCTTCTCGGCGGAGGCGCGGTAGGGCAGGTCGCGCTGCTGCAGCCACTCGCTCATCTCGGCGCGGCCGCCCAGCTCGGTGACGAAGTCGGCGTCGAGCCACGGCTTGTAGATGCGCAGTCGCGGGTTGGCCATGAGGCCGTAGCGGTAGAACCGCTCGATGTCGTTGCCCTTGTAGGTCGAGCCGTCGCCCCAGATGTCGACGCCGTCTTCGAGCATCGCGCGCACGAGCAGCGTGCCCGTGACCGCGCGGCCGAGGGGGGTCGTGTTGAAGTAGGCCTTGCCGCCGGAGCGGATGTGGAAGGCGCCGCACTGCAGGGCGACCAATCCCTCTTCGACGAGCGCCGCACGGCAGTCGACGAGGCGCGAGAGCTCGGCGCCGTACTCGATGGCGCGCCCGGGCACGGCCTCGACGTCGGGCTCGTCGGGCTGGCCGAGGTCGGCCGTGTACGTGCAGGGGATCGCGCCCTTCTCGCGCATCCACGCGACCGCGACCGAGGTGTCGAGGCCGCCTGAGAAGGCGATGCCGACGCGTTCGCCGACGGGGAGGCTGGAGAGGACTTTCGACATGCCCTCCAGCCTACCGGCGCGGCAATTCCGCTCCGACCGGCGGATGCCGAGCGAGACGCAGGAACCTCCGACGCCGCCTCGTGGGCGGCCGAGACCCCTCGCGATAAGGTTGAGTGTGACTGCAGACGAAACAGAAGCAGAGCGCGAGACCGGTCTCCTCGACGAACCCGAGGTTCGCGAGGCGCTCGCCACCGCCGATCGCGGGGCCGTCGCCGAGGTGGTCGCGGAGCATCCGTCATCGCCCCTCGCCTGGGCCGAGCTCGCCGACCTCGCCGATTCCGAGGGCAACTCCATCGCGTCGTTCGCCTATGCGACCGTCGCGGTCGACCTCGCCGAAGAGCAGCTCGCGGCATCCGGATGGGAGCCCGGCGCAGCCGTGCCCTGGTCAGACGAGCCCAACCGCGCCTACCTGCGCGCCCTCGACGCCAAGCGCCGTGCCGCGTCGGCCCTCGGCCTCGACACGCAGGTCGAACGTCTCGCCGGCGAGCTCTCGAGCGCCGATGCCGAGGCCCCCGGCCGCATCGCGTCGGAGTACACGCCCACCCAGGTCATCACCATCGTGAGCCAGGCCCAGCTCCTCGAGCGGGCCAAGGCCACGGCAACAACCGGCGACCCGCTCGCCGAACCCGTCGCGCTCGACGCGGCCGGAGAGGACTGAAATGCCCGCAGCCGTCCTGATCGGTGCACAGTGGGGCGACGAGGGAAAGGGCAAGGCGACCGACCTGCTCGGTCCCCGCCTCGACTACGTCGTCAAGTTCAACGGCGGCAACAACGCCGGACACACGGTCGTCGTCGGCGACGAGAAGTACGCGCTGCACCTGCTGCCGTCCGGCATCCTGACCCCCGGGGTCACCCCGGTCATCGGCAACGGCGTGGTCGTCGACGTCGAGGTGCTCTTCGAGGAGCTCGAAGCCCTCGAGAGCCGAGGGGTCGATGTCTCGCGGCTGCGCGTCTCGGCGAACGCCCACCTCATCACGCAGTACCACCGCACGCTCGACAAGGTCACCGAGCGCTTCCTCGGCAAGCGCCAGATCGGCACCACCGGCCGCGGCATCGGCCCGGCCTACGCCGACAAGATCAACCGCGTGGGCCTCCGCATGCAGGACCTGTTCGACGAGAACATCCTGCGCCAGAAGGTCGAGGGCGCCCTCGACCAGAAGAACCACCTGCTGGTCAAGGTCTACAACCGTCGCGCGATCGCCGTCGACGAGGTCGTCGAAGACCTGCTCGGCTACGTCGAGCGCCTGCGCCCCATGGTCACCGACACGGCGCTGCTGCTGCACCAGGCGCTCGAGCGCGACGAGACCGTGCTCTTCGAGGGCGGCCAGGCGACCATGCTCGACGTCGACCACGGCACCTACCCGTTCGTCACGTCGTCGAACGCGACGAGCGGCGGCGCCGTCACCGGCTCGGGCATCGCGCCCAACCGCATCGACCGGGTCATCGCCGTGATCAAGGCCTACACGACCCGCGTCGGCGCCGGCCCGTTCCCGACCGAGCTCTTCGACGAGTGGGGCGAGTTCCTCAGCGAGAAGGGGCACGAGTTCGGCACCACCACCGGTCGTCGCCGTCGAACCGGCTGGTACGACGCCCCTATCGCGCGCTACACCTCGCGCATCAACGGCGTCACCGACTTCGTGCTCACCAAGCTCGACGTGCTCACCGGCATCGAGCGCATCCCCGTCGCGGTCGCCTACGACGTCGACGGGCAGCGCTTCGATGAGGTGCCCGTCTCGCAGTCCGACTTCCACCACGCGACCCCGATCTACGAGGAGTTCCCCGGCTGGAGCGAAGACATCACGGGCGCCCGGGAGTTCTCCGACCTGCCCGCGAACGCCCGGGCCTACGTGCGCGAGCTCGAGGCCATGAGCGGGTCGCGCATCTCGGCGATCGGCGTCGGCCCCGGCCGCGACGAGATCGTGCAGCTGCACGACCTGCTGGCCTGAGCCGCGCTTCCCCCGTTCGACCCTCCCCGACAGCGCCTTCGTTGGTGCCGTGTCGCTGATTCTCCCTCGTGCGTGTCCTGCATGCCATCCCCTACGAACCACGCCCGTGGGAAGTGCCGATCCTCAAGACGGCCGCTCGGACGAGCGCGCTCGAGTGATCGTGTTCTCGATCGGTGACCAGACCCCGCCCTCCACGGGGTCCGGTCCCCTCCACTTACGGGAGGACGATCTCGAAGGCGGGGTTGCCGGGGCTGAGCACGCCGAAGAGCTGCGTCAGCAGGCCGAGGTCGCCGTCCGCGCCGAGGCCGTCGGACTGCAGGTCGCCGCCGGCGAGACGGATGAGTCGCGCCTTCTCGAGCGTGAGGTGCAGCGCGGCATCCGTCTCAGGCTCGCGTTCGACGTAGACGAGCACGCCGTTGCGGAGGGTGACGTGGAAGCTCCGGCCGAGGTCGCTGACGGTGACGTCGAACGCCAGATCTAGATCCCAGGCCTTCGGGCCGTCGACGGTGATCGCGATGGCGTCGAACACCTGTTCGGGCGTGAGCTGCGCCAGGATCGCCGGCGCGTTCGTGGTGGTCGGCGTGCCGAAGTTGCCCGATCGCAGCTCGGTCGCTCCGGAGAGGAAGAAGTTGCGCCAGGTGCCGTTCTCGGAGCCGTAGCCGAGCTGCTCGAGGGTATCGGCGTAGAGCGCCTTCACCGCCTCGTTCGACGCGTCCACGAACACGGCGTGGTCGAGCAGGGTCGCCGCCCAGCGGAAATCGCCGCCGTCGTAGGCGACCTGTGCGAGTTCGAGGACCCGGTCGATGCCGCCGATGGCGTCGACGTACCGTTCGGCGATCGCGGCCGGCGGGTGCGGCCAGAGGCGCGCGGGGTTGCCATCGAACCAGCCCATGTAGCGCTGGTAGATCGCCTTGACGTTGTGGCTGACCGATCCGTAGTAGCCGCGCGCGTGCCACGAGTTCTCGAGGGCCGGGGGCAGTTGGATCACCTCGGCGATCTCGGCCCCGGTGAGTCCCTGGTTCAGCATCCGCAGTGTCTGGTCGTGCAGGTAGGCGTAGAGGTCGCGCTGCAGGCCGAGGAACTCCGTGATCTCGGTGTTGCCCCACGTCGGCCAGTGGTGCGACGTGAACACGACCTGTGCGCGGTCGCCGTAGCGTTCGATGGCCTCGGTCAGGTACTGCGACCAGACGTGCGGGTCGCGCACGACCGCACCGCGGAGCGTGAGCAGGTTGTGCAACGTGTGAGTCGCATTCTCGGCCATGCAGAGCGCCTCGTACCGCGGGATGTAGAAGTGCATCTCGCTGGGAGCCTCGGTGCCCGGGGCCATCTGGAACTCGATCTCGACGCCGTCGATCGTGTGCGTCTCGCCGGTCGTCGTGATCTCGAGCGTCGGCGCGAGCAGGGTCGCCTCACCGGTCGAGGTCGTCTGCCCGAGCCCGGCGCCGACCGCACCACGGATGCCGCGCGGCAGCGCTGCTCCGTACATGTAGCCGGCGCGACGCCCCATCGCAGTGCCCGCGTAGACGTTCTCGGCGACGGCGTGCTCGACCAGGCCCTCCGGTGCGATGATCGCGACGGCTCCGGTGTCGACCTGCTCCTGGGTGACGATGCCCTGCACGCCGCCGAAGTGGTCGATGTGCGAGTGCGTGTGGATGACGGCCACGATCGGCCGGTCGCCGCGGTGCTGCCGGTACAGGCCGAGCGCGGCCGCGGCGGTTTCTTTGGAGATGAGCGGGTCGATCACGATCACGCCGGTGTCGCCCTCGACGAACGACATCACCGACAGGTCGAGACCGCGGATCTGGTACAACCCGGGCACGACCTCGAACAGGCCGTGCTTGGCGACCAGCCGGCTCTGGCGCCACAGGCTCGGGTTCACCGAGTCCGGCGCCTCCCCCTGGATGAAGTCGTAGGTCGACGCGTCCCAGACGACCTCGCCGGCCGCGTCGAGGATCTTCGGATCCTCCAGCGTGGCGATGAATCCCCGTTCGACCGCCGCGAAGTCCGCGTCATCCGCGAACGGAAGGCGGGCGGCGAGCTCCGCGTTGGCGGCGATGATCGCGTCGGTCGGGTCCTGATGCTGCATACGTTGAACTCCCCCTCGCGTGGGCACGCGCCCACCCTTGGCAGTCTGCCGCGAAGCGCGCGGATGGACAACCACCTGGCCTCACGCCTTCCCGGCGCGGCTGAACATGCTTCGGATCTGCTGACGCCGTTCCACCGGGACGCGGCCCTTCCCCACTCAGGCCCTCCCGGATAGGGTCGGAGCACGGGCGTCTCACCTACCGCGCGTCCGTGGCAGCCGTGCGGCTGCGGGGGCTGGGGGAAGTGATGTCGGTCGTTCGACGCGTGCTCGCCGGGGTCGGCGCGATCATCCTGACGGCGGCACTGGCGACGCCGGCGGCGTTGTCGGCGTCCGCGGCTCCCGATGACGCCGAGTTCACGACCTTCACGAAGGCGGTCACGCCGCCAGACACGGCGCCCTTCGAAGCCGGCGAGCAGTTCAGCTACACGATCACCCTCACCTGCAACAGTCCCATCGTCGACATCTGCGTCGGCGCCCAGGTCTCTGACACGCTGCCGCCGCCCCTGATCTTCGACCCGACCGTGCCGAACCCGGTCGTCGTCTCCTCGAGCGACGCGACCGTCACCACCGGCGACACCGACTTCACCGTCGCGTTCAACGAGACGGGCGCGGCGGGCACCGGACTCGAGACGGGCCAGCAGGTGAGCATCGTCGTCTACGTGCAGGTGCCCGATCCCGTCTCCGCAGACTACGACGGCGAGATCACGAACACCGCGACGGCATCGGCCGAGAACGCGTTGCCGAAGGACGCATCGGTGGTCGTCGACCTCGACATCCCGTCGGAGCTCGAGTCGACGGTCGAGAAGTCGGTCGACGACCACGTCGCCGACGGGCAGAGCGTTCCCTCCCTGCCCGGCCAGCCCATCGACTACACGATCGGCGGCGGCAACGCGTCGAACCAGTCCGTCGACGCGGTCGTCGTGCAGGACCCGGCGGAGGGCGTCGACAGCCCGTTCGACAGCTACCTCGACTTCACCGGCATCACGTCGATCACGCCGCCGCCGGGCGCCGACCAGGTGCAGATCGAGTACCGCGACGCCGACGGCAACTGGACCAGCGTGTACGGCCCCGACGTGGTGCCCACCGACTTCACCGACATCCCGGGCGTCGACCCGCCGTCCGACGTGAAGGGGCTGCGCTTCACGTTCACGTCGAGCACGGGCGAGCCGATTCCCCCGGGCGACAACGGCACGATCGGCATCTCGGCGGAGACGAACGACACCGTGCTCGACATCCCGCTCGGCGAGTCGGTCGACGTGCCGAACACCGCCTCGTCGAGCGTCGTGGTCGACGACACCACGACCGACCCGAACACGGCCGACGGCGATGTCGTCATCAGCAACACCGGCCCGACCGTCGACGTCGAGAAGACCTTCGCCGACCCGGTGCTGCTCGCCGGCGACTCCACCACGGCCACCATCGAGTCGGCCAACGGGCCGCGGCCCGTGACGTCCATGACCATCGACGAGCCCACCGCCGGGTCGCCGAACCTCGCCGACCAGGGGCTCACCTTCGACGGCTTCGGCGACATCACGTGGCCGCAGAACGCCACCGGTGCGTCCATCACGTACACGTATGCCGACGGCACGACCGAGACGCTCGACACCACGACGCCCGACACGCTGCCCGACCCGACCGGCGACGTCGTCGGGTTCTCGGTCACCTTCACCGGCCCGATCCTGCCGAACGCGTCGGCGCAGATTCCGTTCGACGTCACGGCGCAGAGTGTCGAAGGCCAGGCCGACGTCGTCAGCACGAACGACACGACCTCGACCGTGACCGACTCCACGGGCCAGACGGGCGACGACGAGGATGCCGCGGACATCACCAGGCAGCCGGTGCGCGTGTCGACGGTCATCGACAAGAACATCGTGCGCGACGAGGTCTGGGACGTGCCGGGCAGCACGACGGACGTGACGTTCCTCGCGTCCGTGAACAACCAGGGCGAGAACGCGTCGACCGTCGGAGCCGACTCGCTCGTGATCAGCGACCCCGCCGACCCGCAGCCCGGCGATCCGCCCTCGCTGTTCTGGAACACGTTCGACCTGAAGCAGATCAGCGCCGGCGTGCCGGCCGACGCGAACCTCACCGTCGAGTACTGGGACGGCGAGGAGTGGGTGACGCTTCCCGGTGCCGAGCTCGTCGAGGGTCCGGCAACGTTCAACTACACCGTGCCCGACGACCTGCAGGACGACATCCAGGGCATCCGATTCGTCTACACGCCGAAGCCCGGCGAGACACTGCCGCCCGGATTCCAGGTCGCCCCGCGCATCTCGGTCGAGACCCGCGACCAGTTCCGCGACGGCTCGGGCAGCGTGCACGACGCGGCCGTGGCCGCGGATCCGCTCGTGGTCGACAACACGGCATCGTCGACGGTGACGAATCCCGACGACACGTCGCCCGAGGACAACACCGCGACCGACGGCGACCAGATCGACGTGAACCCGTTCGACCCCGACGAGGGCGTCGACCTGCTCGAGAAGCAGTGGCTCGACGAGAACGTCGAGGCGTTCAGCGACGACCAGCGCAGCGCGCGCATCTCGTGGGCGACCGAGGGCCTGCCGTTCGACTCGGTCGCGATCACCGACGACCCGACGGCCGGAGCGGACTTCGCCGACATCGCGGCATCCGCCTTCGACGCCTGGAACCTCGCCGTCGTCGAGCCCATCGACGGCGACCTCGACCCGGTCATGACGTACGACCGCATCGGGACCGTGGAGCTCTTCGACGCCACCGCGGGCGACTGGGTCGACATCACGGCCGAGGCGTGCGGGGCGGCCGACACGACCGGCACCGCCTGCGACGGCGGCTTCCCCGGCTACACGCTCTCCGACGCCGAGCAGGAGTCAACGCTCGGCGTGCGCCTGACCTACGTCGAGGGCTCGAACCGCGGGGGCGCCGGACCGGCTGCAGGGTCGGGGGTCGCGGCATCCTACGATTTCGAGCGCAACCTCGACCTGACGTTCCAGCTCCGGCAGGAGAAGCGGAGCGGCGGCCCGGTGGTCGGCACGCTGCACGACGAGCCCTACAACTCGGGCCAGAACGGCGTGGTCACGAACACCGCCAGGGCTGAAGGCGTCGGGCCGCAGCCCGTGACCCACGACGACTCCGACGACATCACGATCCTCGACACCGTGATCAACACGTCGGTCTCGAAGTCGTTCGACCAGGACAGCCTGCCGATCCCGCCCGACAGCGCCGACCAGGCCGACTACCCGCTCGTCAGCGCGACGATGACGGCCGTCAACCAGACGGAGGCGAACGTCAGCGTGCTGCGGCTCGACGACCCGGCCGCGACACCGACGCCTCCGACTCCGCCGCCCGCCGAGACGACGACGTACACCTACCTGAACCTCTACCGCATCGACGTCATCACGGTGCCCGAGGCGGCGACGCAGTCGACCGTGACGCTCACCCGCGAGGGCGGCGGAACCGACGAGTACACGATCGACGAGGCGCTCGCCCTGACACCGACCGATCTCGCCGACGTCGTCGGCTTCAGCGTCGTGCACACCGATCCCGACGGCGTGTCGATCGAGACCGAGGAGACGACCTCGGTCGTGCTGACCTACCAGTTGCGCGAGTTCCTCCGCGACGAGCCGGGCGTGCGCCCGACGACCGCCGACACGGTGACCAACGTCGCCTCGTCCGGGGCGTCGCGGCCCGGCGGCGACCCCACGCTCGACGAGGCGTATGCCACGGACGACGACTCGCTCACCTTCGCCGACGCGACGTACGGCGTCAACGCGGGCAAGTCGATCGACCCGCCGTCGCGCTACGAGGACGAGTCGCCCGACGGGTACACCGTGACGATCGGCGGCCAGCCCACCGGCAACGTGCGCACGACCGTCCTGACGCTCACGGATGACACGCCGACCTTCTGGAACGCGTTCGAGTTCGCGTCGTTCCCCGCCGCGACCCTGCCCTCCGGCATCGGCCAGCTGCAGGTGTCGGCGCTCGTGGGCGTGGAGTACACGTACGACGTCGGCACGAACACGCTCGGCCAGACGTGCGACGGCGACACCGACCTCACCGACTGCTGGGTCATCGGCGACTGGCAGGATGCCGTCTCCAACGTCGTCACGCCGGCGCTGCCCGACGGGGTCGCCCCCGCCGACGTGCGCGGCCTGCGCTTCGACATCCGCAAGGACGAGGACGAGACGAACTGGGAGTCGCCCCGAAACCCGATCGTGTCGTTCAAGTTCATCGCCGACCGGCTCGAGAACCTGCACTACGGGCCCGACGGCGTCATCGACAGCTACCCGGTTCCCTCGACCCTTCCCGGTCTCGACACCGCGCCGGGCGAGGCCGTGCAGGGCACGACGACCGACGACGTCGACGTGCACGGCACGGGGTCGTGGGAGACGCCCGACGGCGTGACCTGGCAGGCCGACGCCACCGCGTCGGACACCACGATCCTGCAGCACCGGGTGAACGCCATCAGCGTCGTCAAGTCGCCGGGCAACGGCTCCGGCGGCGCGGGCGCCCAGCAGTTCCCGCCGGCGTCGACCATTCCGTACACGATGACCATCACCAACACCGGTCAGTGGGCCATGACGGGCCTCGAGTTTACCGACCAGGTCGCGACGGATGCGTCGGGCTCGCTGCTCGTCGACGATCCCGATGTCGAGGAGGAGTTCGAGTTCGAACTGACCGACTCCTCGGGTACCGCTCTGCCGACCGACGGGTTCACGGGAACGCTCGACGAGACCACGGGCGTCGTCACGATCACGGTGCCCGACGGCTTCGTGTTCAACCCGGGCGACGTCCTCGTCATCCAGGCGAACCTCATGTTCCGCCCGGGGCTCACTCCCGGCACACCCGTCGGCAACACGATCTCCGCCACGAGCGACCGCGACTTCGAGATGTGCGGGCACAGCTCGAACAACCTCCCGATCGCCGACACCGCGAACGTCGCCGACTGCGCGGCGGACACCACCGTCACCCCGGCCGCCGCGGCGCCGATCAGCATCGTCAAGGCGGTCAAGGGCACTGCGGCCGGCGTGCCCGGCGTCGACCCGGCCGACCCCAACTCCGACGACCTCGGCGTGCTGAACACCGCGGCGAACCCGACTGCGGAGGCCTGCGCCTCGCCGAACGCCTCCGATGGCTTCTACGTGAACCAGTGCGTGCCGATCACCCGTCCGGGCGGCGTCGAGACCTGGCGCCTCAGCTTCACGAACCGCGGCAACGTGCTGGCCGACCGGATCGCGGGCATCGACGTGCTGCCGGCCGTCGGAGACACCGGCGTGGTGGTGGGTTCGCCCCGCGGGTCCCAATGGCAGCCCGTCTTCCTGGGCAACGTGAGCACCATCGCTGCGGCTACGGCGACGTCGTACTACATGGCCAGCGTGCCGGACCAGGCATGCAATGCCGTCGATATCCAGTACAGCACGCTCGGTCAGCCGGTCCCCGACTCCGACCCGTGCTTCGCGGATGTCTCCACCAGGCCATGGGTCGAGTTCGATGGAACGACGCCGCTCGCCGAGCTCGCAACGGCACGGGCGATCAAACTCGTCTACAGCTTCCCGGAGGGTTCCGGACTCCCGCCGGGCGTCACCGGCTCCGTCACCTTCGACACGCAGACCCCGGCGATCGTTCCGGACGCCTACGATGACGGCCTCCCGATCGCGTGGAACACCGTCGCGGCCGGTTCACGAGCCACATTCCAGGGCAATCAGATCTACCAGGGCCCGGTCGAGCCGGTTCGCGCCGGTGTCGCGGTTCCCGCGGGTCAGGTGCAGCTGCAGAAGGAGCAGGTCGCACCGGACAGCTGGACCTACCCGCTGCCCGACTCCTACGACTTCGACGTGCAGTGCGAGTCGCTCGAGGAGCCCGTCGACCTCGTCGACACCGGCGGGGCCGAGGTCTCCCCGATCGACGTGCCGGCCGACGGTTCGCTCGTCGAGGTCGGCACCGGAACCAACCTCCCGCTCTTCTCGAGATGCACGGTCCAGGAGCTCTTCGCGCAGGGTTCGACCGTCACGTACGACCCGGAGGGCACCGCTGACCGCTCAGGCGAGGTCATCGCGACGCGCGACCTCACCGGGCGTACCGACATCCACCATCCGTTCCCGCCCGACCCCGTCGAGGAGGTCACGCTCCAGGTCACCAACACGTACGAGATCGGCGGCTTCAGCGTCACGAAGGAGGTCGAGCGCAGCACCGCGGTCGACCAGGACGGCAACGCGATCGCATACGACCCGCAGTTCACGTTCGAGGCGAGCTGCATCTGGCTCGGCCAGGAGATCATCCCCGAGGACCAGCGCGAGTTCACGATCGGCGAGGGCGAAACGCAGGACTTCGGTCCGCTCCCGGTGGGTGCGACCTGCTCGGTGCAGGAGACGGATGTCGCGGGCGCGACCACGTCCGAGGTCGTGGTGACCGAGGACGGCGTCGATCGCGACCCGGTCGACGTGACCTCCGCCGTCGAGTTCACGATCATGCCCGACGAGGCGGACGGGACGCACCTGACTGCGCTCACCGCGACGAACACGTACACGGTCGGGGGCCTCGAGATCACGAAGGACGTGACCGGCGCGGGCGCAGACGCATGGGCTCCCGACGACTTCACGCTCCAGCTCGTCTGCACTTGGGACCAGGCGACGACGAACCCCGTCTACGACGACACGTTCGTGATCTCCGACGGCGAGACGTGGAGCGTCGACAACCTGCCTACAGGGGCGGATTGCACGGTCACCGAGCCCGACAACGGCGATGCCACCGAAGTCACGATCGCGCCCGAGCAGCCGATGACCATCGGCGACACCGACGGCGGCGAAGAGCCGATCGCCGTGACGGTCACGAACGACTACCGCACCGGCGGCTTCGTCGTCGAGAAGTCGTTCGTCGGCCCCGGCATCGTCTTCGCCACGGGCGTCGCCTTCGCCTTCGACTACACCTGCACGTACGAGGGTCAGACGGTCGGCGAGGGCACGCTCACGGTCGTCGGCGACGGCACCACCGGTCCGATCGAGTCCGAACCCGTGACCGGGCTCCCGGTCGGCAGCGAGTGCATCGTCACCGAGTCCGACTCCGGCGGGGCCGACACGACGCCCGAGCCCGTGACGGTGACGATCACCGACGAGGTCGACGGCACGCCGCAGGTCGAGGTCGCGCCGTTCCTGAACTCGTTCAGCGCCGGCACGATCGCGGTGACGAAGGAGCTCGCGGGCACCGGCGCCGAACGGCCCGAGGTCGTCGACGCGACGTACACGGTGCACCTGACCTGCGTGCTGACCGCCGACGGCGATCCGCTGTTCGACGGAGATGTCGAGGTCACCGGCGGCGAGACGGTCACCGTGCTCGACGAGACGACCGGCGAGCCCCTGCTGCTGCCGTTCGGCACCCACTGCTGGGGCGAGGAGACGGATGACGCGGGCGCGACCGACTCGTCGGTCGACCACGACTCGTTCGACGACGCCGCCATCGTCGTGGCATCCGATGACGAGGAGCCGCAGGCGCTCGCCGTGACGGCGACGAACACGTTCGACCTGAGCAATGTCTCGATCGAGAAGGAGGTCAGCGGCAACGCCGACCATGCCGAGGGCCGCACCTTCGAGATCCTCGTCACCTGCACGCTCGACCGCGGCGACGGCAACCCGCCGATCGTGGTCTACGACCAGGAGCCGGTCGAACTCGAGGACGGCGAGGTGACGACGCTCTTCGAGGTGCCGGTCGGGTCCGAGTGCTGGGCCGAGGAGCCCGACGGCCAGGGCGCGTACGACATCTCGATCAGCGCGACCGAGGACGACCCGATCGTGGTCGGGCCCGAGGGTGCCCCGCCCGTCACCATCACGGTGACGAACGACTTCCCCGACGCGGGCTTCACCGTGACGAAGGACGTCGACAACGGCGGCGCCGTCGATGAGAACGGCGACCCGATCGAGTACGACACGGTCTTCTCGTTCACCGCGACCTGCGTGTTCGAGGGCGAGACCGTGCTCGATGAATCGTTCGACCTCTCCGACGGCGGCGAGCAGACGTACGACACCTTGCCCGCCGGCAGCGAGTGCACCGTCACCGAGGCCGCCTCCGAGGGGGCGACGACCTCGATCGTGGTGACGCAGGACGGTGTCGACGACGACCTGGGTGCGACCTCGGAGGCCACCTTCACGCTCCTGCCCGACAGCGAGGGCGCCACCGTGACCACGGTCGCGGTGACGAACGCCTTCGGAGTCGGATCGGTCGAGATCACGAAGGCCGTGACCGGTACCGGCGCAGATGCCTGGGGCGGTACGTTCGGCGACTTCGAGGTGGAGCTCGTCTGCACCCTCGAGGGTGCAGACCCCGACGTCGTCTACGACGCGACGCACACGCTGACGAAGGATGCACCGGGCGACGTCTGGACGGTGGAGAACCTGCCGACGGACGCGGACTGCACGGTCGCCGAACTCGACGACGGCGAGGCGACCGAGTCCACCGTGAGTCCGTCGGAGTTCACCGTCGGCGACGACGCGACCGACGAGCCCGTCGCCGTGACGGTCGAGAACGAGTTCCGCACCGGCGGCCTGAACGTGTTGAAGGTCGTCGCCGGACCCGGTGTGCCGGAGTTCTCGAACGGTCCGTTCATCTTCCAGGTGGAGTGCACCTACGACGGGCAGACGGTCGTCGACCGGGAGCTCGTGGTCGTCGGCGACGGCACCGAGGGTCCGTTCACGAGCGAGACGATCACCGGCATCCCGGTCGGTGCGGAGTGCGTCGTGACCGAGACGTTCAAGGCCGATGCCGACACGACGCCGCCGCCGGTCACCGTGACGATCACCGACCAGGACGAGGGTGTCGAGACCGTGGTCACGGCGGGCTTCCTCAACGTCTTCTCGCTGGGCACGATCGACGTCACCAAGGCGGTCGACGGCTCGGCGGCCGACGAGGCGTACGTGCAGGATGCGACGTTCACCGTGCAGGTGACCTGCCAGCTCGACGTCTTCGGCACGATCGTCACGGTCTTCTCCGGGCCGGTCGAGGTCGGTGCCGACGAGACGGTGCCCGTGCTCCGTGAAGACGGCGACCCCCTGAAGCTGCCGTTCCAGACGCACTGCTTCGGCGAGGAGACGGATGCCGCGGGCGCGACCGAGAGCACGATCGACTACGACTCGTACGACAACGCCGCAATCATCGATGTCGAGGACGAGCCGCAGACGTTGGAGCTCACGGCCACGAACACCTTCGAGGAGGGGTCGGTCGACCTCGTGAAGACGGTGAGCGGGGCGACGGACCAGGCCGACGGCAAGACGTTCATCGTCGCGGTGACCTGCACCTTCGACCAGGGCGAGGGCAACGACCCGTACGTGCCGTTCGACGCCGAACCGGTGCCGATCACCGCGGGCGAGACGGTGACCCTCAGCGACCTGCCGATCGGCACGGAGTGCTGGGCCGAGGAGACCGACGCCGGTGGGGCGATCGCCGTCACGGTCAGCGCGACCGAGGCCACCCCGGTCGTGGTCGGTCTCGACGAGGCGGCGACGATCACGGTCGACAACGAGTTCGCGCCCGCGCCGCCGGTCACCGGTGTCGACGGCGCTGTCGTGGCGGCATGGATCGGCTTCGGC
The DNA here is from genome assembly GCF_040547485.1 of Agromyces sp. PvR057. Taxonomy (NCBI): domain Bacteria; kingdom Bacillati; phylum Actinomycetota; class Actinomycetes; order Micrococcales; family Microbacteriaceae; genus Agromyces; species Agromyces sp. PvR057. The sequence continues at coordinate 93,161 of NZ_JBEPPT010000006.1, read as the reverse complement.
GGCATCCTCGTCGCGATCGGCGTCGCGCTCGTGCTGATCGCCCGCCGGCGCCGACGGGCGTAGCGCCGCATCGCGGCCTTCGCGCCGGACATGAGGATGCCCCGCCCGGGATCGGGCGGGGCGTCCTCATCTCGGGTCGCTACTCGTTGCCGACCGCCTTGTCGATGTTGCCCTTGACGTCGTCGATCACGCCGTCGTGCTCGTCTGGCGCGATCTTCTTCACGGCTTCGCCGATGCCGTCGAGCAGCTTGTCGCTGATGTCCTCGGCCTGCTCGCTCTTCAGGACCTCTTGGATCTTGTCCTTGTTCTGCTCGATGAAGTCCCCGGCCTGCTTGGCGAGGTCGTCGATTCCGGCCATTCCGTTCCCCCATCTCCACGGCGGCGTCGCCGATCGGATCCAGCCTACGTCCGCACCGGCGGCCGCGGAAGGCAGCCCGGCAGCCGCGGAAGGCGCCTCCGGCACACGCGGAGAGCGGCCCGCCCGTGTGCGAGACTCGTGCGGTGACCGCCCTGCTCCCGCCCGCCGAGCCGCTCGTCGGCCGGTTCATCAGCCTGTCCCCGTTCGTGCCCGCCGACGTGCCGGAGCTCGCTGGGGCCCTCCGGCATCCGGAGGTCTTCGCCGGCGGATACGGCGGCGGCCCTGCCGGCCTCCCCGCTGATGACGCGGCGTTCGAGCGGTTCGCGCTCGGCTACTACGCGGGCGGCCGGCTGGCCCTGCCGTGGACGGTGCGGCTGCGCGGCGGCGAGCACGACGCGCGCGTGGTCGGCGCGACGAAGTTCGGCGACCTCGACCTCGTCAACGAGTCGGGGCACATCGGCTGGACGGCGTACGACCCCCGCGTGTGGGCGACGGGCGTGAACGTCGAGACGAAGCTCCTGCTGCTCGGCATGGCCTTCGAGCACGGCTTCGGCCGGGTGAAGCTGCAGGCCGACAGCCGCAACGAGCGGTCGCGGGCGGCGATCCTGCGCCTGGGCGCGTCGTTCGAGGGCATCGCGCGTCGGCACAAGCTGCGTGCCGACGGCAGCTGGCGCGACTCCGCGGTCTACTCGATCGTGGTCGACGAGTGGCCGTCGGTGCGCGCTGGGCTCGAGGCACGTCTCGCCGCCCGGGGCGACGAACCGGTCCGGCTCGCCGCGGCATCCGCCTGAAGGCCTACGCCGAGAACCAGATCTCGATCGCGCCGTCGATGAGGGCTGCGGCTCCGCCGACGTAGGCGATCGCGATCACGGCGATGCGCGCGGCGTGGTGGGGGATCCGCCGGTGCAGCACCTCGCCCAGCACCAGTCCGGCGAGCACGGCGCCGATCACGATCGGCCACGAGCCCGGCGCCAGCTCGGGGATCGCCCAGCCGGTCTGGGCGAGCTTCAGCACGAGCGAGGCCGTGCCGATGGCCACGAAGTAGGGCTGGGCGGTCGCGGCGAAGCGCGGCTGCGGCCACCTGGTGGCGACGGCGTAGACGCTGAGCGCCGGTCCGCCGACGCCGGCCGCGGCATTCATGACCCCGGATGCCGCGCCCGCGACGAGTGCGGGCGGCCATCCGCTCACGACGTGCTCGGCGCGCGTGACGAGCAGCGTGATCGTGAGCGCGATGATGACGAGGGCGCCGATGACGACCTGCAGGGGAGCGCCGGGAACATGCGCGGCGATGAGCGCGCCGACGACCGTGCCGGCGAGGGCCGGGAGCGCGAGCATGGCGAATCGACGCCACTCCACGTACCGCCACACCCTCGGCAGGATGATGAGCGACGACACGATGGCACAGAGGTTCACGACGATGACCCCGTCGAAGGGGCCGAGCAGGATCACCAGGGCCGGCGAGGCGACGAGCGCGAACCCCATGCCGGTGATGCGCTGTGCGAAGGCGCCGACGAGGACGGAGATGGCGACGGCGGCGAGCACCGGAGTATCCTACGCGCCCCGCGCCGATGCGCCGGTCGAGCAGCTCAGCGCACCCGCTCGGGCGTGTGCAGCCGGGCGAGGAACGCATCCGTTCCCCGGGGTCGCCGTCGCCGGTCGAGGCGCGACACGACCACCGTGACGAGCAGCGCGGCGGGCACGGTCCACGCGGCGGGCTGCTCGAGGAAGGGGCGGATGCCGGGCGCCGCCGCCGCGATCGCCCCGCCGCCGAGGATCGCCGCCCCCGAGAGCACGGCGCCGGTGAGCATGCCCGACACGGCGCCGCGCGGCGTGAGCCCGCGCCACCAGATGCCGAGCAGCAGCATGGGACACAGCGTCGAGGCGGTGAAGGCGAACACGAGTCCGACGCTGCCGGCGAGCCCGGTGGATTCGGTGGCGAGGGCCACGACGAGCGGCACGAACGACGAGGCGACGGCGGCGATGCGGAATCCGCGCACGCTGCCGCCGAGCAGGTCCTGGCTGATGACGCCGGCGAGCGAGACGACGAGTCCGGACGAGGTCGAGAGGAAGGCGGCGAACGCGCCGGCGATGACGAGCGCGGTGAGCAGGTCGCCCGCCCATCCGGGTACGAGCCGGTCGGGCAGCACGAGCACGAGGGCGTCGGCGTCGCCCGAGGCGACGAGGTCTGGGGCGAACGCCCGGCCGAGCAGGCCGAGGATCGTCGGGAACAGGTAGAACACCGAGAGCAGCACGAGCACGATCACGGTGGTGCGACGGGCCGCCTCGCCGTCGGGGTTCGTGTAGAAGCGCACGAGGACGTGCGGCAGGCCGAGGGTTCCGAGGAGCAGCGCGACCATGAGCGAGATCGTGCGGTACGGGTCGAGGTCGCCGGGTCCGGCGGTCGGGGGGAACGCCGCCGCGGCCTCGAGCGCGGGTTCGACGCCGCCGACGATGATGAGCATCGCGATCACGGGCACCGCGATGGCGGTGAGCTTCAACCAGAACTGGAACGCCTGCACGAACGTGATCGAGCGCATGCCGCCCGCCGCGACGACGACGGCGACGATCACCGCGACGGCGAGCGAGCCCGCCCACGACGGCAGCCCGGTCGTGATGCGCACGGCCAGGGCCGCGCCCTGCAGTTGCGGCACGATGTAGAACCACCCGATGACGATGACGAGGGTGCTCGTCACGAGTCGTGCGGTGCGCGACTCGAGCCGGGCCTCGGTGAAGTCGGGGATCGTGTACGCACCCGAGCGGCGCAGCGGTGCGGCGACGAACAGCAGCAGCATGAGGTATCCGGCCGTGTAGCCGATCGGGAACCAGATGCCCCCGGCGCCCGTGGTGAGGATGAGGCCGGCGATGCCGAGGAAGCTCGCGGCCGAGAGGTACTCGCCGCCGATGGCCGACGCGTTCCACCACGGCCGCACGGTGCGCGAGGCGACGTAGAAGTCGCTCGTCGTGCGCGAGACGCGCAGGCCGTAGAACCCGATGAGCGCCGACGCGAGCGCCACGGCCGCGATCGCCGCGTAGCTGATGGCGGCGTTCACTCGGCCTCCGTGAGCGCCCGGTACCTGGCCTCGTTGCGGGCCGCGGCGCGCGCGTAGAGCACGGCGACGGTGATCGCGAGCGGGTACACGCCGACCGCGAGCAGCAGCCACGACAGCGGAACGCCGAACACGAACGTCTCGTCGAGCACCGGCGAGAGCACAATCGCGAGCACGAACAGGGCCGTCGCGAGCGCGAACCCGGCGGCGTAGGTGATGCCGAGGCGCAGCTGCGAGCGGATCAGCGATCGCACGTAGACGCTCTCGGGCTCGCTGCCCGCCGAGGCGCCACCGGGCGTCGAAGGGCGAGCGGATGCCGCGGCCGAGCCGCTCCTCGGGGCCGTCACCCGCACCCGGGCGGGCGGCGTCGGCGGCGGCCCGCCCGCGGCATCCGTCGGCTCGGTGTGCTCGCTCATGGCCGTGGACGCAGGGTCGCGGACTCGAGCCGCTCGCGCAGCGCGGGGAGCAGGCGCCGGCTCACGGGCAGTTCCGCCCCCGCGATCGTGACGCTCGGGTGGTCGGTGCCGAGGCGGATCCGCGTGAGGTGCGCGAGCGAGACGAGGTACGACCGGTGCACGCGCACGAATCCGGCATCCGCCCACTGGCGTTCGAGGTCGGCCATCGGCACGCGCACGAGGTAGCTGGCCTCGTCGGTGTGCAGGCGCGCGTAGTCGCCCTGCGCCTGCACGTAGCGCACCTCGTCGCGCCGGATCATGCGGGTCGTGCCGCCGAGCGTCACGGCGATCATCTCGGGCGCGGTCACGGTCGGGATGCCGCCGGTCGCCGTCGCCTGGCCGGCCTTCAGCACCTCGACGATGCGCCCGATCGATCGCTGCAGGCGCTCGGTGCGCACGGGCTTCAGCAGGTAGTCGACGGCGGCCAGGTCGAAGGCCTCGAGCGCGCCCTCCTCGTCGGCGGTCACGAACACGAGTGCGGGCCGGTGCTCGAAGCGCTGCAGGGCGCGGGCGAGATCGAAGCCGTTCAGGCCCGGCATGTGGATGTCGAGGAACGCGGCGTCGACCGGCTCGCGCGTGAGCAGGCGGATCGCCTCGGACCCCGACGAGGCCTGGTGCACCGTGCCGATGCGCGGATCCTGCGACAGCAGGAACGCCAGCTCGTCGATCGCGGGCTGCTCATCGTCGGCGATGAGGACGGAGATCATCGGGCTCGGCTCCCGTCGAGGGCGGTGGTCGGCGCGTTCGGGTTCGGACCGGGCTGCGACTTCGGCACCCGCATGCGCACGAGCGTGCCGGCGCCGACGTTCGTCTCGACGACGAGGCCGTGCTCCTCGCCGTACACCTGGCGCAGGCGGGCGTCGACGTTACGGAGGCCGACGTGCTCGCCGGGCGAGCCGCCCGCGAGCACCTCCTCGAGCACGACGGGGTCGATGCCGACGCCGTCGTCCTCGACGCTGATCTCGGCGAAGGCGCCGGAGTCGGCCGCGGTGATCGTGATGCGTCCGCCGCCCTCCTTCGCCTCGAGGCCGTGCCGCACCGCGTTCTCGACGAGCGGCTGGATCGACAGGAACGGCACGACGGTCGAGAGCACCTCCGGCGCGACCTGCAGGGTCACCCGCAGGCGATCGCCGAAGCGCGCCCGCTCGAGCTCGAGGTAGCTGTCGATCGAGCGCAGCTCCTCGGCGACGGTCGTGAAGTCGCCGTGCCGGCGGAAGGAGTACCGCGTGAAGTCGGCGAACTCGAGCACGAGCTCGCGCGCCTTCGCCGGGTCGGTGTTGATGAACGACGCGATCGCGTTGAGGGCGTTGTAGATGAAGTGCGGGCTGATCTGGGCGCGGAGGGCGCGCACCTCGGCCTCGGCGAGGGCCGCCCGCGAGGCGTCGAGCTCTCCGAGCTCGACCTGCGACGCCACCCAGCTCGCCACCTCGCCCGTCGCACGCACGAGGCCGGCCCGCACCGGGGAGGCGAAGGCAACGATCGCCCCGGCCGAACGGTCGCCGACGAGGATCGGCGCGGCCACGGCATCCGTCTCCGTCGCGCCCAGCGTGATGCGCCGCTGCACGTGCGGCTTGCCGGCCGCCTGCGCCGCCTGCGCGAGTTCGCCCGCGATCGCACGCACGTCGTCGTCGCCCTCGACCGTGACGAGTCCGGCAGGGTCGACGAGCGCGAGGCTCTCGCAGCCGAGCATCGTGCGAAGTGACCGGCCCGCCCGCGCGGCATCCGCCCCGTCGAAGCCCCCGCGCACGTGCTTGGCGGCGCGGCTCGCGAGGTGCAGCGTCTGGTACGTCGCCTGCTCGGCGTCGGTGCCGAGCTCGCGCTGCGCGACCACCAGCCGGCGCAGCAGCAGCACCACGCCGACCGCGAGGGCGCCGGCGACGACACCGGCGCTCGCGGCGAGCAGCATCGACTCGGGCATGCTCGAAATCGTAGCCGTCGTTCGTCGGCGCCCTCGAACCGTTCGTCGCACCAGCGGTGCCGTTCGGCGACGACGAACGGCGGAGCCGCCCCGTCCGCCCGTCCACCCGGCAGCATGGGCCCACTGCTCGTCTGCCACGGCATCCCGAGCAGTGGGCGCGGACCTTCCCCCGTGCCGGACCCCCTCGAAGGAGAGACGCCATGGGCAACGACGCCCTGAGCGCGGAGACGACGCAACCCGACGTCGATTTCACCGCGGTGCAAGCATCACCCCGATTCCAGGAGCTACGCGGTCGCCACCGCCGGTTCGTGTTCCCCGTCCTCGCGGCGTGCCTCGTCTGGTACTTCGCCTACGTGCTGCTCGCGATCTACGCGCACGACTTCATGTCGACGCGCGTCTGGGGCAGCGTCAACCTCGCGATGGTGCTCGGCCTGGCGCAGGTCGTCACCACGTTCGCCGTGACCATGTGGTACGTCAGCTACGCCAACCGTCGACTCGACCCGATCGCCGCGGAGATCCGCGACGGGATCGAGTCCGGCGCCGGTGCGAACTCCGAGGCGGTGGCCCGATGAGCGCCGTGCACGCCGCGGTCGTCGCCGAGGCGGCAGCCACGCAGGTCGGCGAACCCTGGCTGAACATCGCCATCTTCGGCGCGTTCGTCGCGATCACGATGGTCATCGTGTTCCGCGCGAGCCGCAACAACAAGACCGCGGCCGACTACTACGCGGCCGGGCGCTCGTTCACCGGCGGCCAGAACGGCTCGGCCATCGCGGGCGACTACCTCTCGGCGGCCTCCTTCCTCGGCATCGTCGGGGCGATCGCGATCACCGGCTACGACGGGTTCATGTACTCGATCGGATTCCTCGTGGCGTGGCTCGTGGCACTGCTGCTCGTGGCCGAACTGCTGCGCAACACGGGCCGCTACACGATGGCCGACGTGCTCTCGTTCCGCCTCAAGCAGCGCCCCGTGCGCATCGCCGCGGCGATCACGACGCTCGTGGTCTGCTTCTTCTACCTGCTCGCGCAGATGGCGGGCGCCGGTGGTCTCGTGTCGCTGCTGCTCGGCATCGGCGACACGCTCGGCCAGTCCCTCGTCATCACGGTGGTCGGCGCGCTCATGATCCTCTACGTGCTCATCGGCGGCATGAAGGGCACGACCTGGGTGCAGATCATCAAGGCGATCCTGCTCATCGCGGGCGCCGGCGTCATGACCGTCTGGGTCCTCGCGATGTACGGCTTCAACTTCTCGAGCCTGCTCGACAACGCGGTCGAGGTGGCCGGCAACCCGGCGATCCTCGATCCGGGCCTCAAGTACGGCGTCTCCGACATCTCGAAGATCGACTTCGTCTCGCTCGGACTCGCGCTCGTGCTCGGCACCGCGGCCCTGCCGCACGTGCTCATGCGCTTCTACACGGTGCCCACCGCGAAGGAGGCCCGCAAGTCGGTCGTCTGGGCGATCTGGCTCATCGGCATCTTCTACGTGTTCACGCTCGTGCTCGGCTACGGCGCTGCGGCGCTCGTCGGCCCAGAGGTCATTGCCGCCGCTCCCGGCGCCGCGAACTCGGCGGCTCCGCTGCTCGCGTTCGAGCTCGGCGGTCCGCTGCTCCTCGGCCTCATCTCGGCGATCGCGTTCGCGACGATCCTCGCGGTCGTCGCCGGACTCACCATCACGGCGGCGGCGTCGTTCGCACACGACATCTACGCGAGCGTCATCAAGAAGGGCAAGACCGAACCGGGCGCCGAGGTCAAGGTCGCACGTCGCACCGTGGTCGTGATCGGCATCGTCGCGATCGTCGGCGGCATCGGGGCGAACGGGCAGAACGTGGCGTTCCTCGTCGCCCTGGCCTTCGCGATCGCGGCATCCGCGAACCTGCCGACGATCGTCTACTCGCTCTTCTGGAAGCGCTTCACCACGAAGGGCGCCCTCTGGAGCATGTACGGCGGCCTCATCTCGGCGATCGTGCTGATCATCTTCTCGCCGGTCGTCTCGGGCTCCGAGACGTCGATGCTGAAGACGGCCGATATCAACTTCGCCTTCTTCCCGCTCTCGAACCCCGGCATCATCTCGATCCCGCTGGCGTTCCTGCTCGGCTGGATCGTGACGCTCCTCGACAAGACGGTCGAGGACCCGAAGAAGCAGTCCGAGATGGAGGTGCGCTCGCTGACCGGCGTCGGAGCCGAGAAGGCGACGCAGCACTAGGAATCCGACCGGCGGCAGGGGGCCGCCGGTCGACCGGAGGTCCGGTGGCGGGCTGAGGGAACGCCCGCCGCCGGAACGGACTTCGGCGCGGCGGGAATGCCTGCCCATGCCGCGCCGAACGAACAAGCGGGGCGGATGTCACGACCGGTCGGTCGCGGCATCCGCCCCGTTGTGCGCTGTCGGCCGACCCGTCGCCGGCGTGGTCGCGAGGCTACGGCCGTGCGCGACGTCGGCGGGCGATGCCCCAGGTGAGCAGCGCGACCCCCACGACCGCGACGATCGGCCCCACGATGGCCCAGAGCGTCACGCCGCTCATGGCGGAGCCGGGCAGGATGCCGACGCCCTGCAGCGTCCAGATCAGGCCCGACAGGGTCAGCAGGCCTCCGAGCACGATGAGCAGCCAGTTCATGGGTCCGCCTTTCTCCGAGGTTCAGAGCGATGCGGGTGCGATCCGTCGCCGCAACAGCACGGTGGCGCCCGCCGCGATGAGCGCGAGTGCGGCGAAGCCGATCGTTCCGTCGGAGCCGGTCTCTGCGAGTTCCGCCGTGGAATCGTCAGCCGCGGCGACCTCCGCAGCAGGAGGTGCTTCGGCTGGGGCCGTCTCCGCGGGAGGCGTCACCGGCGGCACCGTCGGGGGCTCGGTCACCAGCGGGGCCGTGATCGTCAGCGGGGTCCAGTCGGATCTCACGAAGAAGCCCGGTCCGGGCTGATGCGCCCCCACGACGAACGGGGCCTGATCGGGGCTGTCCGCCGAGGCGGGCTCTCCCCACGGATCGACGTGGACGGAGAAGTCTCCTTCGGCATCGGTCTCGAACTCCTCAGCCGGAGCGCTCGGAGTGTCTGGCGTGATTCGGCCGTACGTGACGAATCCGGAACGATTCGGGATGAATCCGGAACCGGTCACGGTGAATCCGCCCTCCCAAGCGCCGGCGACGAACTCGGTCCGGTCGACCACGATGACGGGATCGTAGGCATCGGGCGACGAGGGCAGTTCATCCGCCACCGCCGATGTCGCGGCGAAGCCGGCGAGCAGGAAACCCGCGGCGACGGCGATGACGCCTCCGCGGCGGACCGTGATCTGTCTCGACACTGGGGACTCTCTCGTTCGGGGCATCCGGATCCGGGACATGCGGATCACTCGGTGCAGGCCGAGCGTGGACACCCTATCAACGGCGTGCCCCGACCGGAATGCAGCCGCATCGCTCCGACAGCCGCGCCTCACATGTTGATCATGTGGCCCGTGAGGCCGTGGAACGCCTCCTGCAGCGCCTCCGAGAGCGTCGGGTGCGTGTGCACGTTGCGGGCGAGCTCGTTGGCGCCGAGGTCCCACTTCTGGGCGAGCGTGAGCTCGGGCAGCAGCTCGGAGACATCCGGCCCCACCATGTGCCCGCCGAGGAGTTCGAGGTACTTCGCGTCGGCGACGAGCTTCACGAACCCGACGGGCTCGCCGAGGCCGTTCGCCTTGCCGTTCGCGCTGAATGGGAACTTCGACACGACCACGTCGTAGCCCTCGTCGCGCGCCTGCTGCTCGGTGAGGCCGAAGCTCGCGACCTGCGGCGAGCAGAACGTCGCGCGCGGCATCATGCGGTAGTCGCCGAGTTCCATGGTCTCGGCGTCGCCGATGGTCTCGGCGGCCACGACGCCCTGCGCCTCGGCCACGTGCGCGAGCATGAGCTTCGCGGTGACGTCGCCGATGGCGTAGATGTGCGGCACGTTCGTGCGCATGCGCTCATCGATCGCGATGGCCCCGCGCTCGGTCAGCGCGACACCCGTGTTCTCGAGCCCGAAGTTCTCGACGTTGGGCGCGAAGCCCACCGAGATGAGCGCGCGGTCGACCTCGAGCGAGCCCGGCCGGCCGTCGGCCGCGGTGTACGAGACGGTGACGGATGCCCCATTGTCGACGACCGACTCGACCTTCGTCGACGTGAGGATCGGCACGCCGAGGTTGCGGTACTGGCGGGTGATCTCCTTCGAGACCTCGACGTCCTCGTTCGGGAGCGCCCGGTCGAGGAACTCGATGACCGTGACCTCGACGCCGTAGTTGCGCAGCACGTAGGCGAACTCCATGCCGATCGCGCCGGCGCCGACGATGGCGATCGAGCGCGGCAGGTCGCGCGTGAGGATCTGCGTCTCGTAGGTGACCACGTTCTGCGACAGCTGAACGCCCGGCAGCAGGCGCACGCGAGAGCCGGTCGCGATGATCGCGTTCGCGAAGGTCAGCGTCTCGGCCGTGCCGTCGGCCTTCGCGACCTCGAGCGTGTTCGCGTCGCGGAACGTGCCGCGCCCGTCGAACTCGGTGATGCCGTTCTTCTTCATGAGGAAGTGCACGCCCTTGACGTGCTTGTCGGAGACCTGGCGGCTGCGGTCGAATGCGGCGCCGAAGTCGAAGTGCGCGTCGCCCGTGATGCCGAACGTCTTCGCCTGGTCGTGGAAGATGTGCGCGAGCTCGGCGTTGCGCAGCAGGGCCTTCGAGGGGATGCAGCCGACGTTGAGGCAGACGCCGCCCCAGTACTTCTCCTCGACCACGGCGACCGAGAGGCCGAGCTGTGCGGCGCGGATGGCGGCGACGTAGCCGCCGGGGCCGGCGCCGAGGACGATGACATCGAAGTGCGTGCTCATGGGTTCCAGCCTAGGCGCGCACTCCGTCATGGTCACTCGCGAGTGCGGACGTCTTCGTGGGCTGCCGCAGGGAGCAGGGCGATGACCTCGGCGCTCGTGCCGCGCTCGCCGAGGTCGGGGAAGACCACGTCGATGCTGTGCCGGTGCGCGTCGAGATCGCCGTCGGTCATCGCGTCGGTCGCGAACGTCACGTGGTAGCCGTGCTCGTGCGCGGCGCGGGCGGTCGACTCGACGCCCTTCGTGGTGGCGATGCCGGCGAGCACGATCTGCGTCACCCCGGCCGCCTGCAGCTGCTCGTGCAGGTCGGTCTCGTGGAACGCGCCCCAGGTGCGCTTCGAGATGCGGATGCCGCTGCCCTCGAGTTCGGGCACGAGGTCCATCGCGCCGGCCGGGAGCGATGCCAGGGCGGATGCCGCGGGCGCGCCGCTCGCACCCGCGCCGCTCGCTCCGGCTGCCGCAGCCGCCGCGGCGAGCCTGGCGGCGTTGGCGGCGCCGTTCTCGGTGCGACCGGGTGCCTGCCCGAACGCCCGCACGAGCACGACCGGCAGGCCGCGCTCGCGGAAGGCGGTGGCGAGCTCGGCCGCATGCTCGACGGCGGCGGCCGAGCCCTGCTCGGCGTTGCGGTCGACGATGAGGCGCTGCAGGTCGATGACGACGAGGGCGACGGTGGGGTCGATGGTGCTGAGGGTCATGCGTGGTCCTTCGAGGAGTGGTCGGGTTCAGGTGAGGTCAGGGTGCGAGGAGCCGGTCGAGCAGCTCGACGGCCTCGGAGATCGTGCCCTGCTCGGCGGGCGTGAGCCGCTCGCGCATGGCGTTCACGAGCCAGCCCGTCTTGTTCGCGCGGGCGCGCTGGATCGCGGACTGGGCGGCATCGGTGAGGAACACGAGCCGCGCGCGACCGTCGGCGGGGTCGGGCCTGCGGTCGACGATGCCCGCGTCGTGGAGCTCTGCGACGGTCGCGCTCATCGACTGCGGACGCACGGATTCGAGCCTGGCGAGCTCGGCGACCGAGATGCCGTCGGTCTCGGCGAGGCGTCGCACGACTGCGGTCTGGCCCGGCGTGAACTCCTGGAAGCCGCCCTCGGTGCGGAGCTTGCGCACGAGGCGCGCGCTCGTCACGCGCAGTGCGGCCGCGGTGGATTCGAGGTCGACGTCGGCTGAGGGCACGGCCCCACGGTAGCACTTGGACAGGTAAACTGCACAGTTTTCCTGTCTAAGTACGGCTCAGCCGAGCAGCGCGTCGAGCGAGGGGTGCAGGTGTCGCGTCGTGAGCACGGTCGCCGCGTGCCCGGCTCCGGCGTCGAGGGCCGCATCGAGCGAAGCCCCGCCCAGGTGCGCGTCGAGCACGCCGGACATGAAGGCGTCGCCGGCGCCGTTCGCGTCCACCACCTCGACCGGCACGGCGGCCACGTCGTGGCGGCGCAGGTCGGCATCGACGGCGACGGCGCCCCGGGCTCCGAGCGTGCACACGACGACGGATGCCCCGCGCAGCACGCACGTCTCCATGAAGGGGATCGGGTCCTCGCCGATGCGGTCGGCGTTCATGAAGATCCAGTCCGCGGCCTCGATGAACGGTCGGTGGAACGCGGCCTCGCCGTCGTAGTCGTGGATGTCGGTCCAGATGGGCCGGCCCGACGCGCGGGCCGTGGCGATGAGCCCGCGCGAACGCTCCGAGAGGTCGAGCACGATCGCCGCGGCATCCGCCATCGCCTGCACGAGCTCGGGCGACGCCGGCGTGCCGGGGTCGGCGGGTGTCGAGAGGTAGAGCGACACGCGCTCGCCGGCCGGGGTCATCAGGTTGAGGTGGCGCTCGGTGACGTCGGTGGGCAGGTCGTCGAGGTCGATGCCGGATGCCGCGAGCAGGCGCCGTACGCGCTCGCCGTCTGCGTCCGACCCGATGAGGGTGTGCAGGCGGACCGCATGCCCGAGCCCGACGAGTCCGAGCGCCTTGCCCGCGGACGTGCCGCCGATCGTCTCGTGCTCGGCAAGCGCGAACTGCATGTGCGGCACCGGTTCGGGCAGGCGGTCGAGCAGCAAGATGCGGTTCCACGACGCGGCGCCGGAGATCACGATGGGAGCGGTCATCGCGCCAGCATATGGGCCGAACCCCCGGTGCGTGCAAGCGCTTGCAGCGACGCGATGCGCGACGGCCTGCCGTCCTTCGGCGGATTCCGGACATCGAGCCGTCGACGGCGCATCGCGCACCGCGCCCGGGCGTACGCTCGGCAGGTGAGTTCGAGCGCCACCCCCGCAGCCGGCCCCGTCGCCGCATCCGCCGGCCCCGCGGCATCCGCCCCTCGTCAGGGTCGGAGCGTCTCGACCCTGCTGCAGTTCATCGCGATGGGGCTCGTGTGGGGCTCGAGCTTCCTCTTCATGAAGGTCGCGCTCGAGGGCGTCTCGTTCGGCCAGGTCGCCTGGTCGCGCACGGTGCTCGGCGGGCTGGCGCTCGGCGTGATCGTGCTCGTCATGCGCCCGCGGGTCGTCGCCCCGGATGGCACGCCCGGGCCCCTGCTGCCGCGCGAGGGCATCGTCTGGGTGCACTTCCTCGTGGTGTCGCTCACGACGTGCGTGATCCCGTACCTCTGCTTCGCGTGGGCCGAGCAGTACGTGTCGTCGAGCCTCGCGTCGATCTACAACGCGACGACGCCGATCATGACGGCGCTCATGGCGACCCTCGTGTTCCGGGTCGAGCGGCTGGGTCTCAGCCGGTGGGCGGGCGTCGGCGTCGGCATCCTCGGCGTCATCGTGGTCATCGGGCCGTGGCAGTACTCGGCGCTCACCGGTTCGCTCGCGGGCCAGCTCGCCTGCCTCGTCGCGACCCTCTGCTACGGCTTCACGTTCGGGTACCAGCGCAAGTTCCTCAGCCAGCGGCCGATCGCCCCGGCGACCTTCGCGTTCCTCTCGATCGGCGTCTCTGCGGTCGTGATGCTCGCGCTCACGCCCTGGCTCGCGCTCGAACCGGTCGACCTCGACTGGACCGTCGTCGCGTCGCTGCTCGCGCTCGGCATCCTCGGCACGGGCCTCGCCTACATCTGGAACATCAACGTGCTGCGCGCGTGGGGTCCGACGGCCACGTCGACGGTGACCTACGTGACCCCGCTCGTCGGCGTGGCGCTCGGCTTCATCCTGCTCGGGGAGCGCTTCTCGTGGCACGAGCCGATCGGCGCGGTGCTCGTGCTCCTCGGCATCCTGCTCGCGCAGGGCCGGCTCCGGATGCCGCGGCGGCGCGTTCGCGCGTGACGGCGGCCCCGAGGCATCCGCTCGTCCGAGGTCAGTCCGGCTTGCTGGCTCCGGTGTCGGGCCAGCTGGGGCCGGAGAGCTGGCGCCGGCGCCGGGGCATCGTGGTGGGCCGGGCTTCGCTCGCGGCCGGGTGGTCGGCGGTGTGCCCTGTGTACCAGCGGTGGTACGCCTCGACGAGCGGCACGGAGGTGAGGCCGTGCAGCAGCACGCTGAGGGCGACGGTGACGACCACGGTCGAGAGCACGACCTCGCCCTCTGGGACGCCCTCCTCGATCGCGAGCAGGACGAAGACGAGCGAGGCGAGCCCGCGTGGTCCGAACCAGCCGATGAACGCGATCGTCTGGAACCGCGCGCCGCGGCCGGCGAGGGCGATCGCCACGGGGACCATGCGCACGATCGTGAGGCTGAGGGCCGCGTAGAGCACGACCTGCCACGTGATGTGGGGGATCGCGCGCGTCAGCGCCAGGGCTCCGAAGCCGATCCAGGTGATGGCGGCGAACACCTCGCCCGCCTGCTCGGCGAAGATGCTCACGGTCGACCTGACCGGGCCGGCGAGGCGCCCGAACACGACGCCGCCGACGAACGCCGCGATGAACCCGCTTCCGCCGAGGCCGTCCGCGATCACGAACGACAGCAGGGCTGCTGCGAGGGGCAGGATCTGTCGCCACTCACGCCCGACCCACTGGCGCCGATCGCCCATCCGGAACAGCAGCCCGCCGAGGATGCCCGCGCTCGCGCCGCCGACGAGGCCCCAGCCGATCTGCGCGGCCATGCTGCCCACGACCGCACTGGTGATGCCCGTCTCGAGCTCGGCGTTGGCGATCGACAGCGCGACGAGGAAGAACGGCACGGCCAGGCCGTCGTTCAGGCCGCTCTCGACATCGAGGGCCTGGCGGACCCGGCCGGGGACCTTCTCGTCCGAGACGACCTTCTGGCCGAGCGCGGCATCGGTCGAGGCGAGCATCGTCGCCAGCAGCACGACCGACGCGATCGCCATGTCGGGGAACACGAGCACGCCCACGCCGACGCCGAGGAGCATGGTGAGCGGGAGGCCGATCAGCAGGAGCCGACCGGGCCACGCCATCTGGTGTCGCAGGGCGCGGAGGTCCAGGCGCGTGGCGTCGCTGAACAGGAGCAGCACGAGGGCGATCTCGGCGACGCGTTCCGCGACGACGGTCTCCATCGAGATGTCGGTCGTGCCGGGCACGACGAGGCTGACGGCGAACCCGGCCGCCGCGAGGAACAGCGCAGACGTGATGCCGCGCCGGTCGAGCGGGCGGGAGAACGCGCTCCACACGATGATGAGCACGAGGACCGTCGCCACCGCCGCCATGCGAACCCCATCTCAGACCTCGTGTGCCGTCGAGCGCTTGGTTGCCCTCCAACCTAGGGCCGCGATGCCCGCGGCGACAGTCCCTGCAACGAAGTCCCGCCGCCGAGGAAGTCCCGATCGCATCGAATTCGGTGCGCGGATGTGCGCCGAAGGGTTGACAGCCGCGCCGTGAGGTGGTTGGTTAGTTGGTGAAGTAACTAACCAACGAACCAAGCAGGGCGAGGCGGCATGGACGAATCGCGACCGATCTTCATCCAGATCACGGAGCAGGTCGAGAACGACATCATCGACGGCACCCTCGCCGAAGGGGCGCAGATCCCGTCGATCAACGAGTTCGCGACCTTCCACCGCATCAATCCGGCGACCGCGCTCCGCGGCGTCAACCGTCTCGTCGACGACGGGATCGTCGAGAAACGAAGGGGCATCGGCATGTTCGTCACCACCGGCGCGAGGGCGCGCCTCGTCGAACGGCGGCGAGACGAGTTCGCCGCCGCCTACATCAGACCGCTCATCGTCGAAGCCGAGAAGCTCGGGCTCGACATCGACCAGCTCGCTGCGCTCATCCGCGCGGAAAGGATCGAATCATGACCGCCACCGTCGTCAGCGCGAAGGGGCTCACGAAGCGCTACGGGTCGTTCACCGCCGTCGACGCCGTCGACCTCACGCTCGAGGAGAACCGCATCTACGGCCTCCTCGGTCGCAACGGCGCAGGCAAGACGACCATCATGCAGCTGCTCACCGGCCAGCTGTTCCCCGATGCCGGCTCGCTGGACGTCTTCGGACGAGCGCCGGCCGAGCATGCCGACGTGCTGCGCCGCATGTGCTTCATCGCGGAGTCGCAGCGCTACCCCGACAGCTTCAAGGCCGTACACGTGTTCAAGGCGGCGCCGTGGTTCTTCGAGAACTGGGACGCCGCGTTCGCCGAGCAGCTCATCAAGGACTTCCGCCTGCCGCTGAACCGCCCCATCAAGAAGCTCTCGCGCGGGCAGCTCTCGGCCGTCGGCGTCATCGTCGGGCTCGCGAGCCGGGCCCCGCTGACGTTCTTCGACGAGCCGTACCTCGGACTCGACGCGGTCGCGCGGCACGTCTTCTACGACCGCCTGCTCGAGGACTACGCCGAGCATCCGCGCACGATCGTGCTCTCGACCCACCTGATCGACGAGGTCGCGAACCTGCTCGAGCACGTCATCCTCATCGACCAGGGCCGCATCCTCTTCGACCGCGACGCCGACGAGCTGCGCGGATCGGCGACGACCGTCGCCGGGCCGCGATCCGTGGTCGAGTCGTTCGTGGCCGACCGGCCGGTCATCGGTCGCGAGGGCCTCGGCGGACTCGCGTCCGCGACCATCGACGGCCGGCTCGACCAGGCCGAGCGCATCAGGGCCGCCGAACTCGGGCTCGAGCTCGCGCCCGTCTCGCTGCAGCAGCTCATCATCCACCTGACCGGCACCGACCTGCGTGCCGACTCGACCGAGGAGGTCGCAGCATGAGCGCCGTCATCGATCAGTCGATCGTGCGCACCGAAGCCCGCTCGCGGGCTCATGAGATCTGGCGCATCGTGCGCCTCCACTGCGTCAACCCGTCGGTGTTCTTCGGGATCCCGTGGATCATCCTCGGGTCCGCCTGGGCGGTCATGATGATCGTCGGCCTCATCATCACGGGCGCCGGCGGGCCGGCCGAGGATATGGCCGAGGGCATGCGCTACAGCTGGGCGGTGCTCTCGCCGCAGTGGTACCTCGTCGTCGTCGGGGTGCAGGCCATCGGCATGACCTTCTCGTTCGCACTCGGCTTCGGCACGACGAGGCGCGACTTCTGGCTCGGCACGAGTGCCATGTTCGGCATCGTCTCCTTCCTGAACGCCGTGGCCATCGCCACGCTCGTGCAGATCGAGAAGGCGACCGACGGCTGGGGTATCGGCATCGCCATGTTCGACTCGCTCTGGTACGGCCAGCAGGGGTGGCTCACCGACTTCTACACGACGTTGGCGATGCAGCTGCTGGTGCTGTTCATCGGTGCGAGCGTGACGACGGTGTACATGCGGTGGCGCATGCGGGGCATGCTGTTCGTCGCCTTCGGCGCGATCGTCCTGTTCCTCGCCTTCATCGCGACGATGACGTTCAGCGGCACCTGGATGGCCCTGTTCGAGTGGTTCGCCGCCATCGGCGTGGTGGGCGGCTTCACCATCGTGCTCGCGCTCGCGGTGGTCTGCGCGATCGGCGGGTACCTCGTGATCCGGCGGGCGACGCCCCGGTGATCGACGCCCTGTGAGGGGAACGCACTGGCCGCGGCGCGGCATCCGGTGGGGGCCGGATGCCGCGCCGCATCCGTGTGCGCCGACGACCGCCGCCCGCCGGTGCGTAGGTGGAATTGCGGATGCCGCGGCCGCGCGCCCGGGCGTAGCGTCCGCAGGTGCCGGGCAGGGCACGCTCGCCGCCCGCGCAGAGGCGGCGCCGCGCGCCGCGGAGAGGATGAGCGATGCACACCACGTCTCGACGGCGGAGTTCTCGACGAAGGAGGCCGAAGGCGCTCGTCGTGCTCGCCACGGCGACCGCGCTGGCGATGCTCGGCGTCGCCGCACCGGCGTTCGCACACGGATGGATCGGCGGCTCGGGTTCGGAGCTGACCGCCAGGCAGGTGATGCCGGGCAACACCGGACTGGGCGCGGTGGCCTACGAGCCGCAGAGCCTCGAGGCGCCCGGCGGGTTCCCCGAGACGGGGCCGGCCGACGGCAGGATCGCCTCGGCGGGCATCGCCCAGTTCTCGGAGCTCGACGCGCAGACTGCGACGAGGTGGGCGAAGAACGAGATCACGCCGGGCCCGCACCGGTTCGGGTGGACGTACACCGCGCCGCACAACACCGACCAGTGGCGGTACTACATCACGAAGAACGACTGGAACCCGAACGAGCCGCTGAAGCGCTCGTCGTTCGAACTGCTGCAGGTCGTCGCCCACGACCACTCGGCGGCGAACACGTACCCGGTGCACACGATCACGATCCCGAGCGACCACTCGGGCTACCACGTGATCCTCGCGGTCTGGGAGGTGTGGGACACGACGAACGCGTTCTACAACGTGGTCGACGTGAACATCTCGGGTTCGCCCGGGTCCGCCGACACGCAGGCGCCGACCGCGCCGACGTCGGTGCGCAGCACGGCGACCGGCTCGTCGAGCGTCGGACTCGCCTGGACCGCGTCGACCGACGATCGCGGTGTCAGCGGGTACCGCGTCGAGCGTGCGACCGCGACCGGCGCGTTCGCCCAGGTCGCGCAGGCGACGGGCGCGAGCCACCTCGACACGGGCCTCGCGGCCTCGACGGCGTACCGGTACCGGGTCGCGGCCGTCGACGCGGCGGGCAACGTCTCGGCGTGGAGCGCGGTGTTCGGCGTGACCACGGGCAGCGGCTCGCAGCCCGACACGCAGGCGCCGACCGCGCCGACCGGCGTGCACAGCATGGCGACCACCGCCTCGAGCGTCGACCTCATGTGGACGGCGTCGACCGACGACCGCGGGGTCGCCGCCTACCGCGTCGAGCGGGCGACCGCGACGGGCGCGTTCGCGCAGGTCGGGCAGAGCTCGGCGACGAGCCTCGTCGACACGGCGCTCACGGCCTCGACCGCCTACCGGTACCGGGTCGCCGCGGTGGACGCCGCGGGCAACGCCTCGGCCTACAGCGCGGTGTTCCAGATCACCACCCTCGCCGGCTCGGGGAGCAGCGCGCCCGCGTGGAACCCCAGCGGCGCTTACGCGAAGGGCGACCGCGTGAGCTTCGGCGGCACGGTCTACGAGGCCGTGCAGACGCACCAGGGCGTCGGCGATCCGAGCTGGATCACTGCGCAGTCGCTCTGGAGGCCCGTGGGCTGACCGGGGGCAGCGCGACCCGCCTCCGCCGCGGCGCGGCATCCGTCGACCTCGGATGCCGCGCCGCACCGGTGTACGCACAGGCCCGCCGTACATCTGCAGGCGGATGCCGCGGGCCCGCGGATCATCCCGCAGCCCGACGCCCCGAGCGCCTTGCCCGACGAGGCTGGAGGCATGAGTTCGTTCGTGATCGAGGCAGCAGGCCTCAGCAAGTCCTTCGGCACCGCGCACGCCCTGGCGGGCGTGGACCTCCAGGTGCGCACCGGCGAGTCGCTCGCCATCATGGGCGCATCCGGGTCGGGCAAGACGACCCTGCTGCACTGCCTCGCGGGCATCACCCGGCCCGACTCCGGAACGGTCGGCTTCCGTTCCGGCATCGGACTGGTGCCGGTCACCGAGCTCGGCGAGCGCGAACGTTCCCGACTTCGCCGGGAGGCGTTCGGGTTCGTCTTCCAGCAGGGGCTCCTCATCCCGGAGCTCACCGCGGTCGAGAACGTCGCGCTCGCACTCATGCTGAACGGGATGCCGCGGGCGACCGCCGAGCAGCACGCGCGCGGGTGGCTGGCCGCCCTCGGCCTCGCGGGGCTCGAGGAGCGTCGCATCGGCCAGCTCTCGGGCGGCCAGGCGCAGCGCGTGGCGATCGCCCGTGCACAGGTCACGGGTGCGACCGTGGTCTTCGCCGACGAGCCCACCGGAGCCCTCGACTCGCAGACGAGCGCCGACGTGATGGGCGCGCTGCTGCACTCGACGACCGGCCAGGGGCGCACGCTCGTGGTCGTCACGCATGATCCGGATGTCGCGGCGCAGTGCTCCCGCGTCGTCGAGATGCGCGACGGGCGCATCGTGGGCGAGCGGGTGCCGGGGGTGAGCGCATGATCGCCAGGGTCGCGTGGCTGCTCGCACGACCGGGATCGGCGGGCGCCGCGGCATCCGTGCTCCCCGTGGTCGCGTTCGCGGTGGTCACCGCGCTGCTCCTCACGGTCGCGGGCGGCGCCCGGACGTTCTTCACGTGGACCGACGACACGTCGATGATCTACCAGCTGCTCGCGGTCATCGCGCTCGTGCTGCTCGTGGTGCCGCTCGTGTCGCTGGGCGGCGCGGCGGCACGGCTCTCGGCGAGGCGCCGCGACGACCGGCTGGCGACGCTCCGCCTGCTCGGCGCGACGCCGGGCGCCGTTCGCGCGCTGGCCGTCGTCGAGGCGGCCGCGTTCGCGCTGGCCGGGGCGGTGCTCGGGGTGCTCGCGTACCTCGCGGCGGTGCCGCTCATCGGCCTCATCCCGTTCCGCGGGGAGCCGCTCACCGCCGCGGGCGTGCTGCTGCCGTGGTGGGTGCTCGTGGGCGCGCCGATCGCGGTGGCCGCGCTCGCCGCGGTGAGCGCCGTGCTCGGCCTCCGCCAGATGGTCATCTCGCCGCTCGGCGTGCGCACCCGCCAGGAGGCACCGCGCCTGCACTGGATCCGCGTGGTCGGCGCGGTCGGCGTCGTCGCGTTCGCCTACGCGCTGATGAGCGTGATCGGGGTCGCGCAGGTCGCGCTCGTGCTCATCACGATGCTCGCGGTCGCCTTCGGCGGCACGCTCGCGGTGCTGAACCTCCTCGGCCCGTGGGTCATTCGCCTGCGCGCGAGCGGGCAGGCCCGGCGGGCGAAGACCCCGGCCCGCCTGCTCGCGGCGCGCTCGGTGCTCGAGTCGCCGAAGGCCGCCTGGCGTCAGGTCGGCGGCGTCGCGATGACGAGCTTCATGGCCGTCTTCGCGGGTGTCGGCGTCGGCCTGCTCGGTTCGGCCGCCGTCGACGGGGGCAACGCCGACCCCGAATCGGCGATGCTGCTCGCCGACGTGCGCACCGGCATCCTCATCACGGTCGTCGGCTCGTTCCTGATGGTCGCGTGCTCGGTGGGCGTCGGCCAGGCGGCGGCGATCCTCGACCGCGCCGACCTGTACCGAAGCCTCGAGATGCTCGGCATGCCGGTCGCCACCATGGAGGCCGCACGGCGTCGAGCCGTCATGTCGCCGCTGCGCGTCACCGCGGTCGGATCGGCCGTGATCGCGGCGATCGTGATGCTGCCGCTCACGGGCATCACGCTCATCGTCGCGCCGCTGTCGCTCGCCGTGATCGCGGTCGTGCTCGCCGCCGGCATCGGCATCGTCTGGCTCGGGCTGGCGGCCACGAAGCCCGTTCTGCATCGGGTGGCTGCCGGGTAGGGTCGAAGCATGACTGAAGGCCGACCCGACGAACGTGATGCCGCGATGGCCGAGCTCCTCGGCATCCGCTCGAGCATCGACAACATCGACGCGGCCCTCATCCACCTGCTGGCCGAGCGGTTCAAGTTCACGCAGAAGGTCGGGCGGCTGAAGGCCGAGCACGGACTCCCGCCGAGCGACCCGAGCCGTGAGCAGCGGCAGATCGCCCGGCTGCGCGACCTCGCCGTCGACGCGCACCTCGACCCCGCCTTCGCCGAGAAGTGGTTCAACTTCGTCGTCGCCGAGGTGATCCAGCACCACGAGGAGATCGCGGGCGGGGCACGGCCCGAATGACCTGGTACCCGCTTGCGCTGCCGCCGCAGGCGGGGCGTCGATTCCTCGTCACCGGTGCGAACGCCGGGGTCGGGTTCTTCACCGCGGCGCGACTCGCGGCCGCGGGCGCGCACGTCGTGCTCGCCGGGCGCAGCGCAGACCGGCTCGACGCCGCTCGCTCGGC
This sequence comes from Agromyces sp. PvR057, assembly GCF_040547485.1. Taxonomy (NCBI): domain Bacteria; kingdom Bacillati; phylum Actinomycetota; class Actinomycetes; order Micrococcales; family Microbacteriaceae; genus Agromyces; species Agromyces sp. PvR057. Next base: position 71,439 of record NZ_JBEPPT010000006.1, on the reverse strand, counting down.
CATCCGGGGCGCCAGGCCCGCGGCATCCGTCGAGGCGATCGTGATCGACACGTCGTCGCAGGGGTCGGTGCTGCGCGGCACCGATGCGCTGCTCCTGGTGGAGCCGTTCGACGGCATCGTCGCGAACGCCGGCATGGTGCACACGCCCCGCACGCGCGAGCTCTCGGTCGACGGCGACGAGCTCGTGCTCGCGACGAACGTGCTCGGGCACTTCACGCTGCTCGCCCGGCTCGTGCCGCATCTCACCCTGGGCGCCAGGGTCGTGCTGCTCGGGTCGTTGTCGACCCGGCTCTCGACGTTCCGCATGAGCGACCTCCAACTCGAGCACGGCTACGACTCGTGGCGGGCGTACGCGCAGTCGAAGATCGCGTCGCAGGTGCTCGGCTTCGAGCTCGACCGCCGGTTGCGGGCCGCGGGGGTCGCCGCCTCGAGCATCGTCGTGCACCCCGGCTACTCGGTGCGCGGGCGCACGCCGACCGTGCCCGGCGTGAACGAACCGACCCGCGGCGACCGGTTCTCCGACGCGCTGCAGTCGGCGTGGGCGCAGGGCAAGCACCGTGGCGCCGAGATCCCGTTGCACGCCCTCACGGCGCCGGAGGTCACGGGCGGCCAGTTCTGGGGCCCGCGATACCTGACCCGCGGCGAGCCCCGGTTGCAGAGACCGACCCGCGTCTCGACCGATCCGGCGATCGGCGCGCGGTTCTGGACCTTCGCCGAAGAGACCACGGGCCGCGAGTTCCCGATCGGCGCATGAGCGGGCTCGAGCGGCGGCCAGGGGGCGGCCTCGAACGCCGACCCGCGGGCGCGTCCGGGGGCGCGGGCGACGCAGGGGCCGAGGCTCCGCGCGGCCTCTTCGCGCGCCTCTTCGCCAAGCCGACCGTGCGCGCGGTCCTCGCCAGGGTCGTCGTCGTCGTCGGTGCGGTCTTCATGGTGGCCGGCCTGCTCACGGCGCGTTACGGCTACCTCGTGGTCGGCGTCATCGTCGTCGGGCTCGGCGCGGCGCTCGGCCCGGGGCGTCTGCGCCGGTGAGCGCCCCCGGCACGGCCCAGCTCCCGCCGGCCTCCCCTTGCGCGCCGCTGAGCGCGCCCGGCACGGCCCTGCGAGCGGAGCCTGCCGGATTCGAGGCATTCACCTGCCGGTAACCGAGCCGACCGACGCCGTTGGCGGCGGCTGCATACGGTGGGAACCCCTACGACAGCACGCGCTCGCCCCGGGCGCATCGGCCACGAAAGCGAGGGGCAGCCGCGATGCACACCGTCGACCGCCTGAGTGAGCACGACGTCATCGTCAAGCCCTCGCCCGTCGCCATGGTCTGGAACGAGCCGGGACGCGCGCAGGAGGCGCTCGCCGTGCCGGGCGTGCACCTCGGCGACGGAGAGGCCCTCGTCGAGGTCGAGCTCACCACGATCTGCGGGTCCGACGTGCACACGGTGCTCGGGCATCGTCCGGTGCGGTCGCCGCTCGTGCTCGGTCACGAACAGGTCGGCCGCGTGGTCGCCCTCGGTGCCGGAGCCGTGCGCAGCGACGGGTCCCCGCTCGAGCTCGGCGACCGCGTCGTGTGGTCGGTCACCGTGAGCTGCGGCACCTGCGACCGCTGCCGTCGCGGGCTCACCCAGAAGTGCCGAACGCTCGCCAAGTACGGCCACGAGCGCGTGCACCGCGGGTGGGAGCTCTCCGGCGGATTCGCCACGCACGTGCAGCTGCGCGCCGGCACGGCGATCGTGCGCGTGGCCGAAGACGTGCCGGCGGTCGTGGCGGCGCCCGCCTCGTGCGCGACGGCGACCGCGGTCGCGGCGCTCGCCGCGGCATCCGATCGCGTCGACCTCGACGGGGCCGTCGTGCTCGTCACCGGCGGCGGCATGATCGGCCTCACCTGCGCGGCCCTCGCGCTCGACGCAGGCGCGACCGTGATCGTCTCCGAACCGGATGCCTCGCGGCGGGCGTTCGCGCGCCGGCTCGGCGCGCTGAGCGCAGACCCGCGCGCCAGGGCCGACGACCCCGAGCGGCTCGAGTCCGTGCTGGCCGCCGCGAGCGGGGCGGGCGCCCGCGAGGTGCTCGTCGCGATCGAGGCCTCCGGCGCCGCCGCAGGCGTGCGCACGGCCGTCGCGAAGGTCGGCATCGGCGGCGTGGTCGTGCTCGTCGGCACCGTCACGAGCGGCACCGAGCTCTGCATCGATCCCGAGTCGCTCGTGCGACGGCTCGCGACCATCACGGGCGTGCACAACTACGACGCCGCGCATCTCGAGCGCGCGGTCGCGTTCCTCGAGCGTTCGTGGCGCACGCTGCCGCTCGACGAGCTCGTGAGCTCGACGCACGCGCTCGCCAGGCTCGACCACGCGCTCGAGGAGGCCGCGTCTGGTCGGCACATCCGGGTGGGCGTCGCCCCCGGGCGGCGGTCCGCCCCCTGAGCCGCTTCCGTCGGGGCACGGTTCGAGGGAGCATTGGGGGATGACCCCGAATCCCGGCCCCGGCGGGAGCGTCGACCCGAGCGAGGTGCGGCGGCGTGACGCGGCGGCCGGTTCGGGGCACGATTGGGAGATGATCAGCCGGGAGCTCGCCCTCACCCTCCGCGACGCCGGGCTCGTGTGGCACCCGCAATCGGGTGATCGCTTCCAGCTCGACCTGCCGAGCGATGTCGAGGCCGAGGCCGAGGCCGACGTCTTCACCGTGAGCGAGATGACGATCGAGGCGCGGCGCCACCCGACCGGCACGGTGCTCGCGTTCAACGGCACCACCGAGTGGGCCCTCGACTCGGTCGCCCTCGTCGACGCCGTGTGGCTCCCGCGCGAAGACCAGCTGCGCGAGCTGCTGCGTGCGACGTTCCGGTCGCTCACGCGGCTCGACGACGCCTTCGAGGTCGAGATCGAGCTCGGCGGCGAGCGGGTCAGGTTCGAGCATCCGGATGTCGCCGAGGCCTACGGGCTCGCGCTGAGCGAACTCGTCGGCAGGTCGCGATGACGGATGCCGCGGGGCCGGTGCCCGGTGAATCGGGGGCGGATGCCGCGAGTCCGGATGCCGCGAGTGCCGATGCGGCTGGTGCCGCCGTCGCCGCGGCGCGCCTGCTCGTGGCCGACGCGGCCGCGGCGCTCGCCGCCGGCGGTGCGCGGCAGGAGACGCTCGCCGCGCTCGCGCCCGAGCGACGCGTGCTCGGGATCCCGCGCGCCGCGCGCATGACGCCGACCGGCCGGGTCTGGCGACTCGGGGTGCTGCTGCTCGACGACTCCGGCGGGGCCTGGGACACCGGGCGCGTGGTGCGGGCCGAGCGCGCGGCGCGCAAGAGCATCACCGCCGAGTCGGTCGCCGAGCAGCGCGCACTCCGGGCGGCCGCGGTGAGGGGCGGCATCCCCGAGGGCGAGACCGTCGCCTTCGACGCGAACCCGATCGACTTCGAGGCGCTCGCCCGCGACCGTGCGGCGGGTCCGCTCGTCGTGCGCGACGGCGAGGTGCTCGTACGTTGGAATCCGACCTCGCCTGAGGCGCTCGCCCCGCTCGCCCGGTACCTCGCCGAGCGCGTCGAGCTGCTCGCGAACCCGCCCGAGCGCGCCTGAGGCCGGGCTGCCGCGCGGGGCGCAGATCAGGCCGGGTCGCGACCGGGTTCGGGCTCGGGGTCGCCGTCGGTGCGCGACGGGCGCACCTCGGAGACCTGGATCGACTCGATGATCGAGTCCTGCAGGCCCCTCTGGCCGGTGTGCAGCTCCTGGTGCACCTCGAACGAGCTCATCAGCGGGCTGAACGCCGCGCGCATGCGCTGGCCGCGCTCGGCGCGTATCGCCCGCACCGCCATGCCGACGACGAGCGCGAGCGCGAACGCCGCCGCCGCGATGGCGATGCCGGTGGAGAGCAGGTGCATGTGCGGAATGCTACCTCGCGCTGCGAACCCACCGCCGCCAGTCGTCCTGCTCGGCGTAGCCGAGGGACGACCAGAGGCTGCGGCCGAGGTCGTTGTGCGCGAGCACCATCGCGTCGAAGCGCGTGACGCCGAACGCGGCCAGCCTGGCCTCGGCGCGCCGCAGGAGTTCGCGGCCGATGCCGCGGCGTCGCTGCTCGGGCGCGACGGCGAGGCGGGAGAGGTGGGCGCGCCACCCGTCGTAACCGGCGATGACCGTGCCCACCACCCGGCCGTCGACGCGGGCGACGATGAGCGACGCGGCGTCGCGCGCGAGGAGCCGCTCGACCGCCTCCGGCGTGTCGCTCGGTCGCGAGTCGTTCTCGCCGGCACGCGCCCAGAAGTCGATGAGCTCGCGGATGTCGCGCGCCGACGCCGTGCCGTACGCGACCTCGTGCGGAAGGGCCGGGTCCAGCCCGGGCCCGGCCTCGGGCGCGGGCTCTGCGTCGGGCGCTGCGGCACCGGCCCCCGCCGCGAACCCGAACGCGGAGACGGGTGACAGGGTTCCGTCGCGCCAGCCGTCGAGCACGAACCGTTCGTGGTGCACGAGCCGCTCGGGCAGCGCACCGAGGTCGAACCAGGCGAGCTCGCTCGCCGTGCGCTCCTGCAGGGCGGGCTCGCCGGTCCAGCGGGGGCACGCGAAGAACACGTCGAGACGCTGGTCGACCCGCCGTCGGCTGGGTGCCGTGCGATGCATGGCCGTCAGCGGCTCGAGGTCGTCGGGGTCGATGCCGACGCCGATCTCCTCGAGCGCCTCGCGCGCGGCGGTCGCGTGCACCGGTTCGCCCGGGTCGACGTGACCGGCGGCCGACGCGGCCCACCAACCGTCGTAGTAATCGGTGTTCGCGCGACGCTGCAGCAGCACGCGGTCGCCGGCGATGAGGAACACGTACGCGGCGGGCACGAGGCCGAAGCTGCCGTGCGCGGCAGCGTAGGCGTCCGTGTAGCCCTGAGGAGCATCGGATGCGGCGAGAGGACGGATTTCGGCCGTGTCGCCGTCGGGCGACCGCCGGAATCCGTCCTCTCGGGGGCACATGGGGCCGCGTCAGCCGGTGTCAGTACCCGACGACGGGACCGAACGCGTCGGCGAGCGGGGCGCGGTTGACGCCGCGCAGCTCGTCGATCGACACCGTGAAGGCGTCCTGCACCTCGAGCGATCCGGATGCGGCATCCGTCACGCCGATGCGGCGCACCGGGTAGCCGCGACCGTCGCAGAGGCCGCGGAACTTGACGTCGTCTTCGCGCGGGACCGTGACGATGACGCGACCGGCCGACTCCGAGAAGAGCGCGGTCGCGACGTCGATGCCGGCGTCGCCGGTGACCTCGCCGAGGAACACGCGGGCACCGACGCCGAAGCGCGTGACCGCCTCGGAGAGGGCGATCGCGAGGCCGCCGTCGCTGAGGTCGTGCGCGGAGTCGATGAGGCCCTCGAGCGCCGCCGCGGCGAGCAGCTCGGCGAGCACCTTCTCGCCCTCGAGCGAGACGGCCGGCGGGCGACCGCCGAGGTGGCCGTGCACGGTGCCGGCCCACGCGGAGCCGTCGAGCTCGAGCGCGGTGTCGCCGAGGAGGTAGATGTTGTGGCCGTCGTCCTGCCATCCGCTGGGGATGCGGCGGGCGACGTCGTCGATCACGCCGAGCACGGCGATGACCGGCGTCGGGTGGATCGGCACGTCACCGGTCTGGTTGTAGAAGCTGACGTTGCCGCCCGTGACGGGAATGCCGAGCTCGAGGCATCCGTCGCTGAGGCCCTCGACGGTCTCGGAGAACTGCCACATGACCTCGGGGTTCTCGGGGGAGCCGAAGTTCAGGCAGTCGCTGACGCCCATCGGCTTCGCGCCGGTGACGGCGACGTTGCGGAACGCCTCGGCGAGGGCGAGCTTCGCGCCCTGGCGCGGGTCGAGGTACGAGTAGCGGCCGTTGGCGTCGGTCGCGACCGAGACGCCGAGGCCGGATTCCTCGTCGACGCGGATCATGCCCGCGTCGTCGGGCGCGCCGAGCGCGGTGTTGCCGAGCACGTAGGAGTCGTACTGGTTCGTGACCCACGCGGCGTCGGCCTGGTTCGCCGAGCCGACGAGCTTCAGGAACTGCTCGCGGATCTCGTCGGGCGTCGCCGGGCGGTCGAGCTTCGCGGCGGTGTCGGCCTGCAGCGCGTCGATCCAGGTGGGGTAGGCGACCGGGCGCTCGTAGACCGGGCCGTCGACGGCGACGGTGCGCGGGTCGACGTTCACGATCTCCTGGCCGTGCCACATGATGCTGAGGCGGCCGGTGTCGGTGACCTCGCCGAGCACGCTGGTCTCGACATCCCACTTCTTGACGACCTCGAGGAAGCCGTCGAGCTTCTCGGGGCGCACGATGGCCATCATGCGCTCCTGGCTCTCGCTCATGAGGATCTCCTCGGGCGTGAGCGTGGGGTCGCGCAGCAGCACGTCGTCGAGCACGATGGCCATGCCGCCGTCGCCGTTCGAGGCGAGTTCGGAGGTCGCGCACGAGATGCCCGCCGCTCCGAGGTCCTGGATGCCCTCGACGAGGTCGCCCTGGAACAGCTCGAGGCAGCACTCGATGAGCACCTTCTCGGCGAACGGGTCGCCGACCTGCACCGCGGGGCGCTTGGTCGGGCCGCCCTCGGCGAACGTGTCGGACGCGAGGATCGAGGCGCCGCCGATGCCGTCGCCGCCCGTGCGGGCGCCGAACAGCACGACCTTGTTGCCCGCGCCCTTGGCGTTGGCCAGGTGCAGGTCTTCGTGCCGGAGCACGCCGACGGCGAGGGCGTTCACGAGCGGGTTGGCCTGGTAGACCGAGTCGAACCAGGTCTCGCCGCCGATGTTCGGCAGGCCGAGGCAGTTGCCGTAGAAGCTGATGCCCGAGACCACGCCGTGCACGACGCGCGCGGTGTCGGGGTGGTTGATGTCGCCGAAGCGGAGCGCGTCCATGACGGCCACGGGGCGCGCGCCCATCGAGATGATGTCGCGCACGATGCCGCCGACGCCGGTCGCGGCACCCTGGAACGGCTCGATGTAGCTCGGGTGGTTGTGCGACTCGATCTTGAAGGTGACGGCCCAGCCCTCGCCGATGTCGAGCACGCCGGCGTTCTCGCCCATGCCCACCATCAGGTGCTGCTTCATGGCCGGCGTGACCTTCTTGCCGAACTGGCGCAGGTAGATCTTCGACGACTTGTAGGAGCAGTGCTCGCTCCACATGACGGAGTACATCGCGAGCTCGGCGCTCGTCGGGCGGCGGCCGAGGATGTTGCGGATGCGCTCGTACTCGTCGGGCTTGAGACCCAGCGCGGCGTACGGCTGTTCCTTCTCGGGAGTGGCGGCGGCGACGTCGACGGTGTCGAGCACCGCAGTCGTCGGGGCGGCGATGTTTGCTGGGGTGTTGATGGTCACGAGTGGCGAGCTCCAGAAGACGGCGGCGATGCGGATGCCGCGGGGCGAATGCCTGACCCGCTCAGTCTACTTGCCGGCGCATACCCCGAGAACGGCGAGCGGATGGCCCGCGCGGGGCTCATCCGGCCCGCCGCGGCCCGCTCGGTCTATTCCTCCGGTTCGCTCGCCTCTCGGCGCAATGCCTCGTAGAGTCCTGCTCCGAGCAGCACCTTCACGACCTCGCCGAGGTCCATGCGCGTGAGCACTGCCGCGATCGCCTTGGAGTGTCCATCTCCTGCTGCGTAGGCGACATCCTCGACGGCGCCTTCGAGATCAGGGGAGACGGAGAAGTCCTGCTCGGTGTTCGCCATCGCCTGCGCCTGCAGTGTGGGGTTGGCTGCAGCGTGCCGGAGCAACGACGAGATCGCGTTCACCTGGTCGGTCTCGCCGATGCCGGTGCCCGCGAACAACTCGTTGATGCGCTCGATCACGCTCGAGAGCGGGCCGTACTTGGTCTCCTTCGGCGTGGCGGAACCGGTGTCGGTGATGCCGGTGAGCCCGGTGCCCGCGCCGGGATGCAGTGCGATTCCGGCGTTGCCAAGTCTCTTCATCCGGTAGTGGGTGAGCACGATGTCGTCCGCGACTCCGGGTCCGGCCGTGTGCTGGCGTTGGATCTTGCGCGCGAAGACCCGCAGGAAGATCGCCCATCGCTCGACCTCGGTGTCGCCATAGTCGAGCAATTGTGAAAGGAAGTCGTACGCGCGCACGTACGCCGAGACGGTGCTGCGGAACTCTTCGAGGATGGCCGCCTCGGCTTCGTCGCCGGATTCGGCGGCCGTGTTCCATCGGTCCCAGAACACGTCGGACGACTTCTTGATGAGCGAGTACAGCGTGTTGTGCGACTTGCCGTGCAGCCACTGCTCGACCACGGCGTCGACATCATGTCGGTCGACGATCTTCGCCGCCTTGAGTTTCATGAGCATGTCGTAGACGACGTTCGGGTCGCTGGGCGCGTCGAGGCGTGCGTCTTCGTAGTACGTCTGGAAGGCGGACTCGATCTGTTTCGGGTCATTGACGAAGTCGAGCACGTAGGTGTTGACCTTGCCCGGAATCACGCGATTGAGGCGCGAGAGCGTCTGCACTGCCGTGATCCCCGAGAGTTTCTTGTCGACGTACATGGCCACGAGCTTGGGCTGGTCGAATCCGGTCTGGTACTTGTTGGCGACGATCATCACGTCGAAGGTGTCGGTATCGAAGGCCTCCTCGAGTGAGGCGCCGTGCACCGCGGGATTCATCGACGCCTCGGTGCGGTCCGACGGCGGGGTGCCATCGTGCACCGTGCCGGAGAACGCGACGAGCACGCCGATGTCTTCAGCGAGACCTCGATCGGCGAGGTATCGCTCCATGGCCTGGTGATACCGCACGGCATGTTTGCGGCTCGCGGTGACGACCATGGCCTTCGCCTGACCGCCGAGTTCGTGAGCGACGACGCGGCGGAAGTGTTCGACGATGACGGCCACGCGCTGGGCGATGTTGTGCGGGTGCAACTGCACCCATTGCATGAGCTCGCTACTCGCCTTCGAGACGTCGACCTCTTTGTCGGGATTCGCGGTCTCGGTGTGGGCGATCTTGAACGCGGTGTCGTAGGTGACGTAGTTCTTCAGCACGTCGAGGATGAACCCCTCTTCGATCGCCTGCTTCATCGCGTAGAGGTCGAACGGGAGCTTCTCACCGGTCGACGCGTCGGGCGTGCCGAACAGTTCGAGCGTCTTCGCCTTGGGGGTCGCGGTGAAGGCCACGAACGTCACGTTTCCGGCGCTGCCGGCTTTGGCGGCCATATGGGCTGACAGCACCGATTCGCTGTCGAACTCCGCCTCGGCGGGTTCGGGAAGATCTTCGGATGTCGCGGTGATCGCGTGGCCATCGTCGCTCGCGTCGCCGAGCGCGAGCAACTTCTTGATAGCTGATGCCCCTTCGCCCGATTGAGACGAGTGCGCTTCGTCGGCGATGACGGCGTACGCGCGGCCGGCCAGGGCGGCGTGATTGTCGAGTGCCTCGAGTGCGAAGGGGAACGTCTGCAGGGTGACCCCGATGATGGGCTTTCGGGCGATGAGGGCGTCGACGAGTTTCGACGATTTCGCACCTCCTTCACCGTCTTTGACGGCGGTGAAGACGCCGGGTGTCGTCTCGAGCCCGGCGACGGCCTTGGAGAGCTGACCGTCGAGCACGCGTCGATCGCTGACGACGATCACGCCGTCGAACACCTTCGAGCCGTCGGGTCGGTGGAGTGAGGCGAACCGGTGCGCGGCCCAGGCGATCGAGTCGGTCTTGCCGGAGCCGGCGGAATGCTGGATCAGATACGTGCCCGGGGAATCGTCGGCGAGGGCCGCGGACTCGAGCTTCGTGACCGCCCGCCACTGGTGATATCGGGGAAACCGAAGCGACGAAACCTTGTTCTGCTTGCCGGTGGCCGCGTCGGTACGGGTGTCGTACCGGTAATGCGCGAATCTGGCGAGGAGGTCGAGCCACGCGTCTGGTACGAGCGTCTCCTCCCAGAGGTATGCGGTCGGGCTGGTGCCTTCCCGGGGCGGGTTGCCCGCGCCGTGGTCGTGGCCTTGGTTGAACGGAAGGAAGATCGTGTTCTGTCCGTCGAGTCGGGTGGTCAGGTAGACCAGCTCGTTGGACACGACTAGGTGCACGAGCGCTCCGCGGCCGAACTCGAGCAGCGGTTCGCCGACGGGCGGCCGGTCGTGGGCGTACTGGCGCAGCGCGGCTGCGGCGTCTTGGGTGAGATCGGTCTTCAGTTCGACGGTCGCCACGGGCAGACCGTTCAGGAAGAGCACGAGGTCAAGTTCTCTGCCGCCCGTCTGCGAGTAGACGACCTGGCGCATGACCCGCAGTCGGTTGGCGGCGTACATGCCTGCGGTGGTCTCGTTGAATCCGATGGTCGGTTTCGCCTGGAACAGGCGGAATTTGCCCTGCACCGACGCGACCTCGCCCTTGAGGACCCCGAGGGTGCCGCCCCCGTTGATCGGGGCGACTGCGAGTGCTTTCGCGATCCGGTTGAGCACACCGTCGAACGTCGTGCGTTGCGCTGTGCTCAGAGCGTCGAACGCGATCGGGCGCTGCGCGTCGATGCCGGGCACCGCCTTCACCAGTTGCTCGGCCTGTGTTTCGGCGAGCCAGGCCCAGACATCGGCCGGATACATCGCGCGCTGCTTGTCGTAGCCGTCGTCGTTCTGGCTGACGAGCCATCCGCGCTCACCGAGCTCGTCGCAGATGTCCGATTCGAACGCGGCTTCGAGGTGTGGCTTCGTCATCGGCTTCCTTTGTTCGGCGTCTCTGGGAGCTGCCGTTGTGCGGGTCGAGGGGGTTACTCGTCGGAGAGACGCGAATTGCGAGAAGGCATCCCCGCGGGAGAGCTGAGCGAACGGCGCGAGGTATTGATCGACGTCCTCGTTCGGTGTCGGCTTCGGCTTGCCTTTCGGGCCGGTCCATCCCATCGAGTCTCCTTAGTCGATTCCGAGCGCAGCAGTCAGCATGGCGACGCTGAGCGTCGCGAGGGCGGAGATGATGAGGAGCACGAATCCGGTCTTCGCGAACCTCGAACGCTGTCGATTCTGCACGTCGCGAGAGGCGGTCTCCGCCATTTTGACCTTGCGAATCCGTTCAAGGTACGCGGCTTCGGTGAGGTCGGGATCGAGCAGGCTTTCGAGGAAGGCCGAGGAGGCCTGTCGGAGTGCGCGAGGCCAGAGCGCGACTGTGGCGCAGATCATCGCTGCGATGGTGAGTGACATCGGAACGGCACCGAAGACCCATGCAGCACCCGTCGGGAGGCCGGCGAAGTTCGCGGTCGCGAGCACGCCGCCGACCACCACACCGAACGAGGCCTTGGTTTCGATCGACTTCGTCCGCTCGATCGACGAAAGGCGGAGCAGTTCGGCTTCGGCGTTGACGGCGCCGAGCCGCTCGAGTCGTGCTTCGCGCGGGAGTCTGTTCATTCGACGGGCTTTCGAGTGGGATATCAAGCGGGTACTCAGGCCTGTCGCATGGCGACGAGGAGGGCGTGCATGGCGCGGACGGCGCGTTTGACGTCGGTAGCGCTCACCGAGTCCTGACCGTACCCGGCTTTGGTCTTCATGCCGAGTAGCGTCGAGAGCTGGTTCGCGGCGGCCGTGTCGGCGCCATACAGGTGCTTGATCGCGTCGGTGTGGCTCTCACCCTGCGCGTAGGTGCCGAGGCGACGCATGCAGATGACGTCGGATGCCGCGATGCCGGCGTGCACGCAGAGGGTCACCACGGCGTCGATGAGGTCGAATTCGTCGTCGGCGAGTTCGTCGACGATCTCGGTCGCGCGGGCGAACTGCTCGGCCTTGTGGCGGCGGCCGGCCTCCGCTGCCGCCGTGCGCTCAACCCGCCGCATCTGCGAAGCCGCTCAGCACGGTGCGACGGAACTCGGCGAGGTCGCCGACCAAGGGGATGCCGTCGCGCGCGATCTCGGCGAGCAACGGATGCTTCGTGGAGCCTTCGGTGAGTTCGCGATCGGTGTAGACGAGCACCCGTGCGTCGTTGCCGGTGAGCGCGGTCGCCTCCTCGGCGAAGTCGTCGGCGCCCTGTGCGAAGGCATCGACATCGACGTGAGCCGGCCGCACCATGAAGAGGTCGAGGTCGCTGTCGGGCCGCATATCGCCTCGGGCGGCCGAACCGAACAGCGCGCCGAACCGGGGGAACGCCGGGGTGAACTCGCGCTCGATGAGCTCACTGAGGCGCTGGAGAAGGGCCCGCTTCGCATCGACGATCGAGGTGATCGCCGGGGCGAGCAGGTGTCGGGCGTTGAACCGGTAGAGGATTTTCGCACCGACCGAGCTCTCGAGCACGGTGCCTTGCTCGACGAGGCGTTCGAGCGCATGACGAACGCCTGTATACGACTTGCCGGAGAGCCGCGCGATCATCGCCGCGTCCATCGGCTGGTCGGCCGCGCGCACGAGCACGTCGAGCACTCTCGTGTCGACGGCGCCCGAGATCGCCCCGAGCGGATGCTGCAGCTCCATGGCGCCAGCTTGACATCGATCACTATTTTTAGCAATCGATCTCTACGAATAGTTATACAGGGGTGTCGAGCCTTCCGGTCACGGCCGCCGAGATCAGCGCCGCACGGCGCTCCTTCGAGAGGGCGATCGCCTCGCGTGCGTCGGCGATCGCGGCATCGATCTCGGATGTCTCGCGGTCGAGGTGCGCGACGATCTCGCCTTGCTCGGTGGGACGAGGTACAGCGATGCGGAACTCTCCAACCTGGAATTCGCTCATGTGTGGCACACTGACGCCGGTAAATTCAGGCGCCATGTAGTCGTTGAACTCCTGGCTGCTGAGCGCGTAATAGAGCAGCCGGGTTGCGACTGCCGTTCCTCGAACTCGCAGGACTCGTTGCACGAGGAGTGAGCCCGCATCCGCGTCGCGTATCTGAGCGACTCGGGTTCCACGCGAGATGAACGGGCGATCCATTCCCAGAACCAGGTCGCCTTCCCTCAACACGTAGCGGTCGACGCCGATTGGGTTATCAACGCTCGCAACCTCGGACCAATCGATCGTCCCTACGCTGACGTTAATTCCTCTCATCAGACGAGTGCCAGCTTCATCGCCACGGAATTCGTCGCTCTTGAAAGCGAAGCCCGGAAGCATATCTGCGACATGTTTGATCGCAGTAGTGCGCCAGCCTGGGCGCGCCGCCGCCACATGTGAGATGGTGGCGGCGCGGCGCTCGGTGAGGAGGGTGATGAGTTCCTGCTGGTCGGCGATGAACGCGTCGATCTCCGCCGTCTCGCGATCGAGGTACTCCGCGATCTGCTGCTGCGCTTCGACGTCGGGAAGCGGGATCTCATGACGCGCGATCTTCTCAGCGGTGAAGTGGGGGATGGTGGCCGTGTTGATCGCGACATCGATTCCACCGGAGGTCAACGATTCCTGAATCGCGTAGTTCAGGAATGCGCCATTCGATCTATCTGCGCTCGGCCGGACGCGGACAACCGAGTTCTGGAAGGCCCACCCCGCTCGATCCTCAGCGAGTAGTGCGGATCGGCCGTAGCCTGCACCGCCTTCGACGACCACCACGTCGCCCGCTTGCAACGTCAGTTGTCGCTGTTCCGCGCTGGTGAACCACATCTTCTGAGAGTCGAGGTCAATCAATCGACCACGAGGCTGGATGTGTGCAGCCCGTAAATACTCCAACTCGACATCCGAATGGCCCGCCTGATTGGGTTGAAGCATCTTTCCAAGCGTGACCGTCGCGACTCGCTTGAGCTGTCGTCGCGGGAATCCGCTCACGCCCGCACCGCTTCGAGCCGCGCCCGGATCCGCCCGAGCACGACATCGAGGTCGCGGTCGATATCCTCGAGCGGGCGCGGGGGCGTGTAGACGTAGAAGTGGCGCGTGAACGGGATCTCGCAGCCCTCCTTGGTCTTCGACTCGTCGATCCAGGCATCCGCGGCGAACGGGGTGACCTCTCGCGCGAAGTACGCGTGCACGTCCTCGGCCCACGGCACATTCTCGGTGTCGCGCAGCGACGGGTCGGCGAGGGGCTTACCCTTGGCATCCGTCGCGAGTGTGCCGTCGGGGTCGGAGATCGCGAACGCCTTCGCGATGAGCTTCGCCGCGGCATCCGGAAGTTCGATGTTCAACTGGTCGGCCGCATCGCGCAGACGAACGAGGAACAGCGACTCCGAGGCATCCGCCCATGAACCTGCGAGCAGTGCGAGGATTTGGTCGAGTTCGCCCGCAGAGCCTTCGAACTTCTTCTGGACGGAGGGCTTGACCGCGTTCGCGAACGCATCGGCGCTTGGCCGCCAGACCTGCCGCAACGGCCGCTCCACCGTGATCGTGCGGTAGAAAAAGTCCTCGTTGTGGAAGATCTTCGACTTCTCGGTCTCCTCGAACTCGCCGTACGCCGTCACGAGTGCTGCGATGTCGTCGTCGTTCAAGAAGTTGCGCTTCGAGCCGAGCGATTTCTTCAGCCTGTGCGCGAGCTTCGACCCGTCGACGAGCTGTACCTTGCCTTTGCGCTCGGGTGCCTTGTCGTTCGAGAGGACCCACACGTAGGTCGCGATGCCCGTGTTGTAGAACATGTCGGTCGGCAGGGCGACGATCGCCTCGAGCAGGTCGCGCTCGAGGATCCACTTGCGGATGTTCGAAGGGCCCGATCCGGCGCCGCCCGTGAACAGGGGCGAGCCGTTGAGCACGATTGCTGCGCGGCCGCCCGCCTCGCCGTCGGAGGCATCCCGCATCTTGCTGATCAGGTGCAGCAGAAACAGCATCGCACCGTCGCTCACGGCGGGCAGGCCCGGACCGAAGCGGCCCGCGTAGCCGCGCTGTGCATGCTCGGTCTGCACGGCCTTCTGCTGTTTCTTCCAATCCATGCCGAACGGTGGATTCGACAGGCAGTAGTTGAATGTGCTGCCGGCGTGGTGATCATCGATGAGAGAGTCGCCGAAGCGGATCGCGTCGATCCGTTGACCTTTCATGATCATGTCGGCCTTGCAGATCGCATATGACTCCGGTTGGAGTTCTTGACCGGCCAAGTGAAGCTTCGCTGTCGGATTGTAGTGATGGATACGGTCCTCGGCCATGCTGAGGAGACCGCCCGTGCCAGCAGTCGGGTCGTAGGCAGATCGCACGACGTTTGCCTTCGTCAGGGTCTCTGCATGGGGAGTCAGGAGGAGATCGACCATCAGCTCGACAACATCTCGGGGGGTGAAATGTTCGCCCGGTCGTTCCCGGCCCTCGGAGAACTTCCGGATCAGCTCTTCGAAGATGTGACCCATCTCCTCGTTCGGCACAGACGCAGGCGACAGGTCCACCTCGGTGAACCGCTTGGCAACGAGATACAGCAGGTCGGCGTTCTGCAGGTCTTCGAGCACTTGGGCGACCTTGTACTTCTCGAAGATGTCCTGCACGTTGGCGCTGAAGCCGTTGAGGTAGTCGGCGAGGTTCGCCTCCACCTGATCGGGGTCGCCGAGTGCGGTAGTCAGGCTGAACCCGCTCGTGTTCCAGAAGCTGAGCGCGTGCCCGGCCTTCGACTTGAGCAGGCCGGGCTTCACCGGGAGCCCCTGCTTCTTCGCCTCTGCGGATGCCGCGAGCACGGCCTGTTTCGTCGGCGCGAGCACGCAGTCGAGTCGCCGCAGCACCGTGAACGGCAGGATGATGTCGCCGTACTGGTGCCCCTTGAAGCTGCCGCGCAGCAGATCGGCGACCGACCAGATGAACGCGGCGTGGTTGTTCGACGACAAGATAGCTCCCTCGGTGGTGCAGGCGCGCGTTCAACCGGGTGCAGCGGAGGAACGGTGACAGGGTGATGTCACCTGACGACAGGTGCCCTTCACGATGACACACGGCGGCACTGTGCGCGAACTCCGGCTGAGCGCCGAAGGCCCGCTCGCGGCATCCGCTCGGTAGACTGGTCGCGGTCGTCGGATCCCGGCGGCCCTGGGCGCGCACATCGGCGCGCAGTCCTCGTGGCCGTTCGCGCATTCGCGGAGCCCCGCCCGCGCCCCACGAGCGACGTTCGTCCAGGCACTTCACATGACCTCTTCGATTCCCACGGTGCATCCTGCGCCGCCGTTCCCCTGGCTCGGGCTCATCGTGCTCGCCGCCGCCGTCTTCCTCTCGGTCACGATCGAGATGCTCCCCACGGGCCTGCTGCCCGACATGAGCCGCGAGCTCGGCGTCGGCGAGCCCCTCGTCGGCCTGCTCGTGACCGTGTTCGCGGGCACCGTCGTCGTGCTGACGGTTCCGCTCGCGGCGCTGACCAAGCGCCTGCCGCGCCGCCGCCTCATCGTGATCACCCTCGCCGTGCTCGCGCTCAGCTGCGTGCTGACGTCGATCGCCCCGAACTACCCGACGGTGCTCGCGACGCGCGTGCTCGGCGGTGCCGCGCACGGCGTGTTCTGGTCGGTCGTCGGCGCATACGCCGGGCACCTCGTGCCCAAGGAGCAGCTCGCGCGGGCCGTGTCGATCAGCGTGGCCGGCGGTTCAGCCGCGTTCGTGCTCGGCGTTCCGCTCGGCACGGCGCTCGGCCAGGCCCTCGGCTGGCGCGTCGCCTTCGCCGCGATGGGCGTGCTGACGCTGCTCGGCGCGCTGCTCGTGTGGCGGTTCCTGCCGCCGGTGCGCCACCACGCCGGTGAAGCGGATGCCGCGCCCCTGCGCCTGCGCAGCGATCGCACGTTCATGCCGGTGCTCGTGGTCTGCGCGATCACCGCCGTCACGATGATCGGCATGTACACGTTTTACACGTACATCGCGCCGTACATCACCGACGTCATGGGGCTCCCGTCGAGCGCGATCAGCCCGATGCTGCTCGCCTACGGCATCGCCGGCGCGGTGGGCCTGGTGCTCGCCGGGGCGGTGCTCGGCCGGCGCCCGACGGCCGGCCTCGTCGTCGCCCTCGTCGCGACGGGTCTCGGCGTCGCCGGCCTGGCGGCGTTCCCGACCACGCCCGTCGTGGGCATCGGCAGCTTCCTGCTGTTCGGTACGGCGTTCGGCGCCCTCCCGACGATGCTCAACACGCGCCTGCTGCACACGGCGTCGGCCCGCATCCGCGACGCCGCGGCATCCTTCTACACGACCGCGTTCAACACGGGCATCGGCGGCGGAGCGCTGCTCGGCGCCGTGCTCTTCGGCGTGATCGGCCTCTCGGCGCTGCCGTGGGTGTTCGTCGCGCTGCTCGTGTGCTCGACGACCGCGCTCATCTGGACGGCGCTCGTCAACCGCGTCGGCCGGTAGTCACTGCTGAGCAGCCGGGCGAGGTCAGCCGACTGCGGGCGGCGGCACCGGCGGGCCGACCATGAGCAGCACCGTGAACGCCGCCGCGACGGCGACGACGCCGACCGCGATCGAGATCGCCGGGCGCGCGAGCACGAGTCGCAGCACGCGGTTCGGGAACGAGCCGTCGGCGGGGTGGTCGCCGGCCTCGCGGCGCCAGTCGCCCTCGAGGTGGCCGCGACGCACGAGCCACAGCTCGAACGGGATCGTCGCGTAGGGCACGATCGCCGTGAGGAGGGCGAACGCGATGCGCCCGACGTTCCAGCGCTGGTTCACGCCGACGACGACGGCGATCACGGCGTAGGCGAGGAACACGAACCCGTGGATGCCGCCGCCGATGGTCACGGCGATGTCGACGCCGAACCCGTACTTCAGGATCATGCCCGCGATCAGCAGCGTCCAGGTGATCGCCTCGGCGACGGCGAAGGTGCGGTACAGGCGTTTCGGTGACACGGGTGCTCCAGAGGTCGGGGTCCCTCCATGCTCGCAGGGCGGGCCTGTGCGAGGCCTCCGACGAACGGTTGAACTCCGGCCGGCCAACACGGCGAGCGGATGTCACGTGGTCGGCCCGCGGCATCCGCTCGCCCGAGCCCGGCGAGCCCGACGGAGTACCCTTGACCGGTGACCGAGCAGGATGTGCGCGACCTTGTCGAATCGAACCTCGCGACGATTCCCGACTTCCCCGAACCGGGAGTGCTCTTCCGCGACCTCACGCCGGTCTTCGCGAACGGGCCGGCCTTCCACGCCCTCTCCGAGGCGCTGACGGCGCCCTTCGCCGGCACCTTCGACGTGCTGGCCGGCGTCGAGGCGCGCGGGTTCCTGCTGGCGGGCGCCGCGTCGGCGCTCTGCGGGGCGGGGCTCTTGCCGATCCGCAAGGCGGGCAAGCTGCCGCGCAAGGTGCTCCGCGAGGAGTACGCGCTCGAGTACGGCACCGCAGCGCTCGAGGTGCACGAGGGCGAGCTGCCGCCAGGCACGCGCGTGCTCATCGTCGACGACGTGCTGGCCACCGGCGGAACGGTCGCGGCCGCCGCCAGACTCGTCGAGCGCGCAGGATGGCAGGTCGCGGGCATCTCGGTCGCGATCGAGCTCGTCGACCTCGGCGGTCGCGCGGCGCTCGACGACCGCTACGAGACGTTCTCGCTGCTGCAGTACTGAGCCCAGCCGACCGAGCCCCTGCCGACTGAGCCCTCGTCACCCGAGGCGACCTCAGTTGTTTTGAATGACTCAAAAGAACCGATACGTTGGAGCCATGACCACCGACGAGATCCGCGACGCGGCCGCCGGGCACCTCCGCTCGGCGGGGTTGCGCGTGACGGCGCCGCGACTCGCGATCCTCGAGGCGGTCACCGGCAACGGGCATCTCGACGCCGACGCGGTTCACGCACGCGTGGGCGTCGACCACCCGGGCATCCCGCTGCAGACCGTGTACAACGTGCTCGCCGACCTGAACGCGGCCGGCCTCCTCCGGCGCATCGAGCCGGCGGGGTCTGCGGCGCTCTACGAGAGCCGCATCGGCGACAACCACCACCACATCGTGTGCACGCGATGCAGTGCCGTGGCCGATGTCGACTGCATCGTCGGGCAGGCGCCGTGCCTCGCCCCGTCCGATGCGGGCGGGTTCGTCGTGCACACCGCCGAGGTCACCTTCTGGGGCCTCTGCGCGAGCTGTCGGCAGGAGGCCGCGGCCTAGCCTCCGCCGGGAATGCCCGTGCCACGCCGTCTCGGCGCCCTTCGCCGTACCCGCCAGCGGGTGCGTTCGGCGCGCCGTCGCGGCATCCGTCACCCTACTGAGAAGGAACAGATGACCGAGAACACCACCACCCAGACCGGAACGCCCGTCGCCAGCGACGCGCACTCGCTCACCGTCGGCGCCGACGGACCCACCGTGCTGCACGACCGCTACCTCGTCGAGAAGCTCGCCCAGTTCAACCGCGAGCGCATTCCCGAGCGCATCGTGCACGCCAAGGGCGGCGGCGCGTTCGGTCGCTTCGAGGTGACGGCGGATGTCTCCGCGTACACGCGGGCCGCGGTCTTCCAGCCGGGCGCCGACTCCGAGACGCTGATGCGGTTCTCGTCGGTCGCCGGCGAGCAGGGATCGCCCGACACCTGGCGCGACGTGCGCGGATTCTCGGTGAAGTTCTACACGACCGAGGGCAACTACGACATCGTCGGCAACAACACCCCGGTGTTCTTCATCCGCGACGCCATCAAGTTCCCCGACTTCATCCACTCGCAGAAGCGACTGCCGGGCTCCGGCCTCCGCGACGCCGACATGCAGTGGGACTTCTGGACCCTCTCGCCCGAGTCGGCGCACCAGGTCACCTACCTCATGGGCGACCGCGGCCTGCCGAAGTCCTGGCGCGAGATGCACGGCTTCGGGTCGCACACGTACCAGTGGATCAACGCGGCCGGCGAGAAGTTCTGGGTGAAGTACCACTTCCGCTCGCAGCAGGGCGACCTGCACCTCGACGCCGAGACCGCCGAGGCGATCGCCGGCGCCGACGCCGACTACTACCGCCGCGACCTCCACGAGGCGATCGAGGCGGGCAACCACCCCAAGTGGGACCTGCACGTGCAGGTCATGCCCTACGAGGACGCGAAGACCTACCGCTTCAACCCGTTCGACCTCACGAAGGTGTGGCCGCACGCGGACTACCCGCTGATCCCGGTCGGCACGCTGACGCTCGACCGCAACCCGCAGAACTTCTTCGCCGAGATCGAGCAGGCGGCCTTCTCACCCGCGAACACCGTGCCCGGCATCGCGATCAGCCCCGACAAGATGCTCATGGCCCGCGTGTTCAGCTACCCCGACGCGCAGCGCTACCGCGTCGGCACGAACTACAATCAGATCCCCGTGAACGCGCCGCACGCGGCACCCGTGCACAACTACTCGCAGGACGGCGCGCAGCGTCACGGGTTCAACTCGCCCGCAGCGCCGGTCTACGCGCCGAACTCCTTCGGCGGGCCCGTGGCGTCCGCCGGGGCCGCCGCTGAGGGCGGCTGGGAGAGCGACGGCGAGCTCGTGCGCTCGGCGTACACGCTGCGCGCCGACGACAGCGACTTCGGCCAGCCGGGCACGCTCTACCGCGAGGTGTACTCGCCCGAGGCGAAGCAGCGCCTGCTCGAGACCCTGACGGGTCAGGGCGGGGCCATCACGGTCGACGAGATCCGCGAGCGGTTCTTCCAGTACTGGACGAACGTCGACGCGAACCTCGGTGCGGCGCTGCGTGCCGCGGTGGGTGCGGTGGGCGCGGCCGCGTAGCGGTCGGCCCTGGCGGGCGGGGCGCGAGGCGACTCGCGTCCCGCCCGTGCGTCCGGCCTCGGCGCCCGTGCGTCCTGGTCCCGCGCGTCGCGTCCCGCCCCGCCGAGGTGCGTGCTAGTCGCCGCCCGAGTCCGCCGCGGGGCCGAGCTTCACCGTGTACGTCGGCTCGAGCTCGACCTCCACGTCGCTCGGGTCGATGCCCGCCTCGCGGAGGGCGCTCTCGAGGGACGCCGTCTCGGGCCGGCCGCCGTCCCCCTCGAACTTCGCGACGATGACGCCGTTCGCGGTCGTCACGCTCGTCAGCTCCCAGCCGACGTCGGCGCCCCAGTCCTTGGCGACGCCGTGCACGGTCGACTCCCGGGTGACGTTCTGCGCCGTCTGCACGCTCGTGATCGTGAGGGGCACGATGACGACGATGCCCATGAGCGTGAGGGCGATGGCCGTGTTCCGCCGCTTGTGCGCGATCTGCCGCATGTCGGCCGGTGGCGCCGCCAGCCGACTCGCGCCGTAGACGGCCATCACGACGATGCCCGTGCCGATGATCGCGGCGACGTTCGTGAGGAAGAGCAGCAGGGCGCCGAGCGCCTGATCGGGAGCGCCGGACTGCAGCGTGAGCCCCACGACCGACAGCGGCGGCACGAGCGAGATCGCGATCGCGACGCCGGGCAGCGTGTCGGAGATGTCGCGCCGAACGAGGGCGATCGACCCGACGACGCCCGTCGCGAGCGCGGCGAGCAGGTCGATGAGGCCGGGGGACACCCGACTGGCGACCTGCGAGTTGTTCGACGCGACCACCTCGTTCACGACCACGAGGCCGACGGCGAACCCGATGCCCACCGCGGTCGCGGCACCCGCGACGAGCAGCAGCAGCGAGCGGATGAGCGCGTCGCGGTCGCCGAGCACCGTCGCGAGCATCGTGCCCTGGATGGGCAGCATGAGCGGCGCCACGATCATCGCGCCGATGACCGTCGCCGTCGAGTCGGCGACCACGCCGGCGGCGGCGATGATCGACGACAGGATCAGCAGCATCCAGAAACGGCTCAGCTTGTGCGGTGACTCCGGGCCGTCGAACAGCACGGCATCGCGCATGTGCGCGAGGTCGTTCAGCTGCGGTCTCGGACGCGTGGTCTCACTCATCTCGGCCCCCTCGCTTCTGCCCCGGCAGGTCTGCGCGCGCCGATCCTATCGACGCGGCACCCCCGCCGGGCGGCTCACGCGCCCTGCGTCGCCGCCTCCCGCGCGCGCAGGTCCTTGCGCAGGATCTTGCCCGAGCTCGACTTCGGCACCACGTCGATGAACTCGACGGCGCGCACCTTCTCGTGCGGCGCGACGTGCTCGGCGACGTAGGCGATGACCGCGTCGGCGTCGAGCGCGGCACCGGGCTGGGCGACCACGAACGCCTTCGGGATCTCCTGCCCGTCGTCGTCGAGCACGCCGATGACCGCGGCGTCCGCGACATCCGGGTGCCCCAGCAGCACCGCCTCGAGCACCGCCGGCGCGACCTGGTAGCCCTTGTACTTGATGAGCTCCTTCAGCCGGTCGACGATGCGGTAGACGCCGTCGGCGGTGACCGTCGCGATGTCGCCCGTGTGCAGCCATCCGTCGGCGTCGAGCATCTGGGCGGTCGCCTCGGGGTTGCCGAGGTAGCCCTTCATGACCTGCGGGCCGCGGATCCAGAGTTCGCCGGGATCGCTCGCGCCGTCGGCCGGCACGTCGACGTCGACGCCGGAGTCGACGTCGACCACGCGCGCCTCGGTGCTCGGCAGCAGGTGGCCGATGCTCGAGCGGTCGAGGTCGGGCCGGTCGAGCGCGATGACGTGCGTCACGGGGCTCGTCTCGGTCATGCCGTAGCCCTGGCAGACGATGCAGTCGAGCCGTTCGGCCACGAGCTCGGCGAGGGCGCCGTCGAGCGGCGCCGCACCCGAGAAGACGACCTTGACGCTCGAGAGGTCGGCCTGCGCGACGAGCGGATGCTTCGCGAGCGCGACCGCGATCGGCGGCGCGATGAACACCCACGTCGCCCGGTGCTCGCCGATGACGCGCAGGAACTCGACGAGGTCGAACTTCGGCATCGTCACGAGGCTCGCCCGGCACTTCAGCGCGTAGTTCAGCAGCACGGTCATGCCGTAGATGTGGAAGAACGGCAGCACCGCGAGCACGCGGTCCGACGATTCGAGCCCGATCGACTCGACGTTCTGGGCGACGTTGGCCACGAGGTTGCGGTGCGTGAGCATGACGCCCTTCGGCCGCCCGGTGGTGCCCGACGAGTACGGGAGCACGGCGAGGTGCTCGGCCGGGTCGAACGAGACATCCGGCGCCGAGTGCCCCTCGCCGAGCAGGTCGCGCAGCGACGGATGTCCCTCCGCGCCGTCGAGCACGACGAGGTGGTCGTCGGCGATGCCGACCCGCGCGGCCGCGGCCTTCGCCTGGGGGAGCAGCGGCGACACCGTGAAGAACCAGCGGGCACCGGCATCCGTCAGCTGGTTCGCGATCTCGTCGGGCGTGTAGAGGGAGTTCACGGTCGTCGCCGTGGCCCCCGAGCGCAGGATGCCGTGGAAGACCGTCGCGAACGCGGGAACGTTCGGGCAGAGCACCGCCACCACATCGCCGACGCCGACGTCGCGCGCGGCCAGCGCCCCCGCGAGGAGCTGGACCTGGCCGACGAGCTGCCGGTAGGTCGTCGTCGCGCCGCTCGTGCCGTCGATGATCGCGACGGCATCGAGGTCGTCATCGGCCAGCCCCCCGAACAGGTAGTCGAACACGGACAGGTCGGGAATGGTCGCGTCAGGGCGCGGGCTGCTGGCCATCGGATCTCCTTCGATCAACGGGTGCAGCCATCATCCGCCATCGCAGGCGGGGAGGGAAGGGCGGATGCCGCAGCGGGCGGCATCCGCTCGGATCACGAGTTCGTGCCGTCGGAGGTTCCGGCGTCGCCGCCCTGCTGGTCGCCCTGGTCGCCGGACTGACCGCCCTGCCACGGGCCGCCGCCGTCGGGCAGGTCGGGACGTTCGCCGTCGCCCGGGAACTGCCCGGGGCCGCCCTGGACGTCGCCGCCCGACGGCACGCCGAGGAGCCCGTTCAGCACGGAACTCGCCGAGCCGGCGGCGAACCCGCCCGTGAACGAGAGGAGCAGGAGCAGGACGCCCCCGAGACCAGCACCCAGATGGGGCGGTACCCGGGAGTCTTCGCGGTCTGCGCCGAGCTGGTCGCCTTCGAGGTCGCCGTCGTCGTGGCTGGAGGCTACGCCTCGACGAGCGCCTTCCGGATCACGCTCGTGAAGAACCCGAGCCCGTCGACGCCCGAGCGCATGGCTGCGGCGGTGTCGGGGCCGAAGCCGGGCTCGACCGCGTGCTCGGGGTGCGGCATGAGGCCGACCACGTTGCCGCGGGCGTTCGTGATGCCGGCGATGTCGCGCATCGAGCCGTTGGGGTTCACGTCGACGTAGCGGAACACCACGCGACCCTCGCCCTCGAGGCGGTCGAGCGTGTCGGCGTCGGCGATGAATCCGCCCTCGCCGTTCTTCAGCGGGATGGTGATCTGCTGGCCGGCGTCGAATCCGCTCGTCCAGTCGGTCGACGCGTTCTCGACCGTGAGCACCTGGTCGCGGCAGATGAACGAGCCGTGGTCGTTGCGGATCAGGCCGCCCTCGAGCAGGTGCGCCTCGGTGAGCATCTGGAAGCCGTTGCAGATGCCGAGCACGGGCATGCCGGCGTTCGCGGCGTCGACGACCTCGGTCATGATCGGCGACAGCGAGGCGATCGCACCGCAGCGCAGGTAGTCGCCGTAGCTGAACCCGCCGGGCAGGATCAGCGCGTCGACGCCCTCGAGGTCGTGCGAGCCGTGCCAGAGGGCGACGGGCTCGGCGCCGGCGAGGCGGACGGCGCGCTGCGCGTCGCGGTCGTCGAGCGAGCCGGGGAAGGTGATGACGCCGATCCGCATGGCCTCAGGCCTCCGTGGACTCGACGGCCTCGTCGCCGAAGTCGATGTTGACGACGTCCTCGATGACCGAGTTCGAGAGGATCTCCTCGGCGATCTGCTGCACGTTCGCGCGCAGCTCGTCGTCGACCGGACCGTCGACGGTGAGTTCGAAGCGCTTGCCGATGCGCACGGAGCTGAAGCCCGTGCGTCCGGTGCGCGAGAGGGCGCCGGCGACGGCCTTCCCCTGGGGGTCGAGCAGTTCGGCCTTGGGCATCACGTCGACGACGATGGTGGGCACCGTGGTTCTCCGTCCGGTGTCGAGGGTGTGGAAGCCTCGATTCTACCGGGGCGGGCGACGGCGCGCGGCCACCCCCTCGTCGACGTCGGCGGCCGGGTTCGGCCTCGTGTTGCGGCCTCCGAATTCCAGATGTACTATTCCGGATGGAATAAACGCACCGGAACATGATTGGAGCAGCGGATGCCGCAGCTGAACCCGCTCGCGTTCTCGGCGCTCGCCATCCTGATCGACGCGCCGATGCATCCGTACGAGATGTACCAGCTGATGCTGGCGCGCAAGGAGGACCGCGTGGTCAAGGTGAGCGCAGGGTCGCTCTACCGCGCGGTGGAACGGCTCGCACGCGACGGGCTGATCGCCCCGACGTCGACCGAGCGCATGGGCAACCGGCCTGAGCGCACGGTCTACACCGTCACCGAGGCGGGCCGGGCCGCGTTCGACGAGCGTCTCGAGGAGATGCTCGCCCGGCACGTCAACGAGTTCCCCGAGTTCCCGCTCGCCGTCGGCGAGGCCCACAACCTGCCGGTCGACCGGGTCGTCGAACTGCTGGGCGCCCGGCTCGACGCGATCCGCGACGGCATCGCCTGGTACGACGCCGCGGTGGTGCGCATCGCCTCGAAGGGCAAGCCCAAGAGCTTCGTGCTCAACGTCCACTACACCCGCGCGATGCTCACGGCCGAAGCCGAGTGGCTCGCCGCGACCGTCGACGAACTCCGCTCCGGCGAGCTCGAGTGGCCGTCGGGCGACCCCGCCCCACTGACCTGACCGCTCGGCGGTCCACCTGACCCGACCGCTCGGCGGTCCACCTGACCCGACCGCTCGGCGGTCCCCCTGACCCGACCGCTCGGCGGTCCCCCGTTCTGGAGGAACACATGTCAACCGAACCCCGGCGGCCCGCGCGGCTGCAGACCGAATACAAGCCGTGGCCGGCGCTCTGGGCGCTCGTCATCGGGTTCTTCATGATCCTGGTCGACTCGACCATCGTCTCCATCGCCAACCCCGCGATCATGCGCGACCTCGGCACCGACCTCACGGCGGTGCTGTGGGTGACCTCCGCCTACCTGCTGGCGTACGCCGTGCCGCTGCTCATCACCGGCCGGCTCGGCGACCGCTTCGGCCCGAAGAACGTGTACCTCGTCGGTCTGGCCGTCTTCACGCTCTCGTCGCTCTGGTGCGGCCTGTCGAACGACATCACGATGCTCATCGCCGCGCGTGTCGTGCAGGGCCTCGGCGCCGCGCTGATGACCCCGCAGACGATGGCGGTCATCACGCGCATCTTCCCGCCGCAGCAGCGCGGCGCCGCGATGGGGCTCTGGGGCGCCGTCGCGGGCGTCGCGACGCTCGTCGGCCCGATCGTCGGCGGCCTCCTCGTCGACTCGCTCGGCTGGGAGTGGATCTTCATCGTCAACGTGCCCGTCGGCGTCGTCGCGTTCGTGCTCGCGGTGCGGCTCGTGCCCAAGCTCGAGACCCACCAGCACTCCTTCGACTGGCTCGGCGTCGTGCTGAGCGCGGTCGGCATGTTCCTCGTGATCTTCGGCATCCAGGAGGGCTCGACCTACGACTGGGGCACCATCACCGGGCCGATCACCGTCTGGGGCCTCATCATCACGGGCCTCGTGGTGCTCGTCGCCTTCGTCGTCTGGCAGCGCTTCAACCGCAAGGAGCCGCTGCTGCCCCTCGACCTCTTCAAGGATCGCAACTTCGCGCTGTCGAACGCCGCGATCACCTTCGTCGGCTTCGCCATCGTCGCCATGCCGCTGCCGCTCGCGTTCTTCTACCAGGTCGCCCGCGGGCTCGAGCCCACGCAGGCCGCGCTCATGCTCGTGCCGATGGCCGTGGTGTCGGGCGTCATGGCGCCCTTCATCGGTCGCCTGACCGACCGCGTCGACCCGAAGCGGATCGCCTTCGCCGGCTTCACGATCACGGCCGGCGCGCTCAGCGCGATGTCGCTGCTCATCACGCCCGACGTCGAGCTCTGGGTGCTGCTCATCCCCGCCGCCTTCCTCGGCCTCGGCATGTCGGGCATCTGGGCGCCGCTCGCCTCGACGGCGACGCGCAACCTGCCCCCGCAGCAGGCCGGCGCCGGCTCGGGGGTCTACAACATGACCCGCCAGTTCGGCTCCGTCTTCGGCGCCGCGGCGATCACCGCGCTGATGAACGCCCGGCTCGAGGCGAACCTTCCCGGGTTCGCCGAGGCCGGGGGCGAGCAGGCGTCGACCGCGGGCCAGGCGCTCCCGCCGCAGATCGCGACGGGGTTCACCGAGGCCATGTCGCAGTCGCTCTGGCTGCCCGTCATCGGGTTCGCCGTCGGCGCCGTGCTGGTGCTGTTCTTCGCCAAGCCCAAGGTGACGGTCGACTGGGAGCACAAGGGCGCTGCCGCGTGGACGGATGCCGCAGGCCCGACCACGGGCTCGCTCACCGCGGTCGACTGACCGACGCCGCCGCCCGGACGAGAACGGAGCGCATCGGCACCCGATGAGGGTGTCGATGCGCTCCGTTCCTCGTACGGCGTGTTCCCCTTCGCCGAGCTCGAATCGTGCGGCCGCTCAGTTCCGTCGGCGGCCGAACGATCGGATGACGAGGGTGAGGGCGAGCACGGCGGCCGCGCCGACGGCGATGACGAGGCCGGGATTCTCCCGGTACCGCGCCTGCACGTAGCCGACGCCGTCGTCGACGAACTCGCGGCCGGTCCGGTACGCCTGCTGCGCCTGGGCCTGAGTGGCGTCGAGCGCCTCGGCGCCCGCGTCCTTCGCCTGCGCCGCAGCCGACTTGAGGCCGCCGACCATGTCGTCGACGGTGGCCTTCGCGTCGTCCACGGCACCGGAGACGGCACTCGCCGCGGCGCTCGCGGCGGCGGCGGCCGCGTCGCGGGTCTCGCTCACGGCATCGTCCGCGTGCTTCGCGGCATCGTCGGCGTGCTTCGCCGCGTCCGTCGCGGCACCTCGCACCTCGTCCGTGGCTCGGGTCGCGGCATCCGTCACCTTCGCGGCCGCCTCGCGTGCCGCTGCCGTCGCATCCGAGGTCGTGCGGTCCGTGTCCGTCATGCTGCCCTCCTGGCGTTCGGGGGCGGGCAGCCGCCGGTCGTGGCCGCTCACCCGTCCTGTGGGTGCGGCCATGCTACGTCCGCGTCCACCGGAACGTCTGATCGCGGCTGAGGGGTTGTCAGGGCGGTCCGCGGGTGCTAGCGGGAGGCCCGCAGGCGGGAGCGGGAGGCCCGCGTCAGGCCAGCCCGGCGCGTTCGAGCAGCACCTGCTTGAGCACGTCGCGCGTCGCGGCCATGCCCCGGTGCACCTCCTCGAAGCTCGTCGAGAGCGGCGACAGGCCGATGCGGATGCCGCCGGGATCGCGGTAGTCGGGAATGACGTCCTGCTGCCAGAGCCGCGCGACGACCTCGCGCATCTCGGGATGGGAGAACGTGACGTGGCCGCCGCGCAGCTCGACCTCGTCGGGGGAGGCGAGGGTCACGCCGAGCGGGGCCAGCCACTCGGCGGCGAGCGAGATCGCGAACTCCGTGAGGGCGACCGACTTCGCCCGGAGCGCGGGCATGCCCGCCTCCTCGATCATGCCGAGCGTCTCCTGCATCGCGAGCATGCCGACGATGGGGGCGGTGCCGCTGATGAAGCGCTGCATGCCGGGCGCCGGCCGGTACTCGGGCCCCATGAGGAACATGTCGGTCGTGCCCCACCAGCCCTGGATCGGCTGCTCGAGCACGTCATGCAGGTCTTCGCGCACGTACGCGAACGCCGGGGAGCCCGGTCCGCCGTTGAGGTACTTGTAGGTGCAGCCGACGGCGAGGTCGAAGCCCCATTCGTCGGCCTTCACGGGCACCGAACCGGCCGAGTGGCAGAGGTCCCAGAGCACGAGCGCCCCGGCGTCGTGCGCGATGCGGGTGAGCTCGGGCGCATCGGCGAGGTACGCGGAGCGGTAGGCGACGTGCGAGATCACGACGAGGGCGGTGTGCGGCCCGACGGCGGCGGCGAGCTGCTCGGGCGTCACGCCGGCGGAGGTGTCGACGTCGATCCACCGCAGGGTCAGCCCGCGCTCCTTCGCGATGCCGTCGAGCACGTAGCGGTCGGTCGGGAAGTTGTCGGTGTCGAGCACGATCTCGCGCCTCGCGGGGTCGCGCGCCACCTGGGCGTCGACGGCCGCGCGCGCGAGCTTGTAGAGCAGCACGGTCGTCGAGTCGCCGATGACGGTCTGCCCGGCCTTCGCCTCGATCACGGCGCGGCCGATGCGGTCGCCGATCTCGTTCGGCAGGCGCAGCCAGGACTCGTCCCAGCCGCGGATCAGCCGCCCGCCCCAGCTCTCGCGCAGGAACTCCTCGACGCGTGCGATCGCCGAGATCGGGGGGCGGCCGAGCGAGTTGCCGTCGAAGTAGACGAGGTCGGTGTCGGCGCCCTCGAACCGCGCCCGGTGGTGCGCGAGGCCGTCTGAGCGGTCCATGCGCCGGGCGAACGCGAGCTGGGGGTCGAGCGTCACAGGGTCTCCAGGTCTTCGGCTTCTTCGGTGGGCACGAGGACGGCGCCGGCGAGCCACGCGGGCAGGTCGTCGAGCGTCTCGGGTGCGGGGTCGGCGGCGAACGTCACGACGCCCTCGGCGGGGTCCTCGCGCGGCCACGGATCGGTCAGGGCCTCGAGCACGTCGGATGCCGCGAGCCCCGCCTCGACGAGCAGTTCGAGTTCGCGGGGGTTCACGCCGAGCGGCTGGTCGCCGTTGCCGAGGTCGGTGCCGTAGAGGACGCGGCCGCCCGCGGCGTGGAACCGGCGGAGGTTGTCGACCGCGCGTGCGGCGTCGGGCGTGCGCTCGCCGTAGCCGGCCACGAACAGGGTCGAGATCCACCGCTGTCCGAGCGCGACGGCGCGGGCGATGAGCTCGTCGTCGACCTGCTCGGTGAATGGGGCGTGCGCGAGCGCGTCGACGCCGGCGTCGATCGCGAGCCGCGCCATGCCCTCGCCCTCGACGTGGGCGACCACCGGCAACCCCCGCGCGTGCGCCGCGGCGACGATCGCGTCGAGCGTCGTGGCATCGAAGACGGCGCCGGCTGCGGTGTTGAGGGCGACCTTGACGACGGATGCCCCGAACGCATGCTGCTCGGCCACGGCCGCCTCGGCCGGCGAGGGCAGCGCGCCACGTCCGTCGCCCTCGGCCGGCGGCACCTCGCGGGCGCATCCCTCGGCGGCCCAGGTCCGGCCGACGGGATACCCGCCGGGAGCCGTGAGGAACGCGCCGGCGAAGTCGGTGCGCGGCAGGCCCTCGCGGCTGCGGAGGTCGGTCAGCACGTCGAGCGGGGCGCCGAGGTCGAGCACCGCGCCGAGCGCGGAATCCACGAGGGCGTCGGCCCCGATGATCATGAGGTGCACGTGGTGATCGACGAGCGGAGGCAGCCGCGTGCCGACCACGCCGGGATGGTCGCCGTTCAGCGAGCGCCGGGCGCGGGACGCGAGCGGCCCGAGGTCGAGCCGGTCGTCGGTGGCCGGAGCCGAGTCGTCGAGCTGCGGCATCCGATCACCCCGGGATCTCGGTGCGCACGGCGTAGAGCTCGGGGAAGAACGTGAGCTCGAGTGCACGTTGCAGGAACGGCGCACCGCTCGACCCGCCCGTGCCCGGCTTCGAGCCGATGATGCGCTCGACCGTCTTCAGGTGCCGGAACCGCCACAGCTGGAAGTTGTCCTCCAGGTCGACGAGCTCCTCGCAGGTCTCGTACGCCGCCCAGTGCTGGTCGGTGTGCGCGTAGATCTCGGCGAACACCGGCACGAGCTCGGGCACGAAGGTCCACGCCTGGGTCACGTCGCGTTCGAGCACCGACGCCGGGATCGGGTAGCCGGACCGCGCGAGCAGCCGCAGGAACTCGTCGTAGAGGCTCGGCGTCTCGAGCGCCGCGGTCAGCATGGCGTGGGCCTCGGCATCCGCCTCGAAGACCTTCAGCATGCGGGGGTTCTTGTTGCCGAGCACGAACTCGACCGCGCGGTACTGGTACGACTGGAACCCGCTCGCGTTGCCGAGCACCCCGCGGAACTGCGCGTATTCGGCCGGCGTCAGGGTTGCGAGCACCGACCACTGCTCGGTCAGCGTCTTCTGGATGTGCTTCACGCGGGCGACGCACTTGAGCGCCCGCGCGAGCTCGTCGGCCCGCAGCAGGTCGCGTGCCGTCTCGAGCTCGTGCAGCACGAGCTTCAGCCAGAGCTCGGTCGTCTGGTGCTGGATGATGAACAGCAGCTCGTCGTGGTGCTCGGGCCGGGAGATCGGCCGTTGCGCACTGAGCAGCGTCGGCAGGTCGAGGTAGCCGCCGTAGCTCATGCGGTCGCTGAAATCGGTGACGACGGATGCCTCGATACGGCGGGTGTTGCCCTCGACGCCGTCGTTCGCGCGATCGTCGACGCCGGCGTCGGGCTGCTCGGTACTCACAGGTCCAGCCTAGCCGCGGGGCCTCTCCCGTCGGTCGAGGAGCGAAGCGTATCGAGACCAGCGGCGATTCGTGCTGCGCGAGGCGAGGCGGGTCGGGCGCGGCGGGCGCTCCCCCCGACCGGTCGAACCGGCGGTCTGCCCGCCGCACCGCATCCTTCTCCCCCAAGAAGGCCGTTCGGCTCGGAAATGGATGAAACGGAGCCGACTCTCCGAATCCTATCGGAATCCCGGCGTAGGGTGAACTCCATGACTTCGAACGCATCGCCGCGCCGCGATGCGCGACGGAACCACGAGCGACTCCTCGTCGAGGCGAGGCTGCTCTTCGCCGAGCGCGGTGTCGACGCTCCGCTCGACGAGCTGGCGACCAGGGCCGGCGTCGGACCGGGCACCGTCTACCGGCACTTCGCGAACCGCGACGCACTGATCCGCGAGTTGTACGACACCGGGGTCGCCGACCTGCACGACCTCGCGCCCGAGATCCTCGGCGCCGAGACGGGCTGGCGCTCGATCGAGCTCTACCTCGAGCGCCTCGCCGAGTGGCTCATCGGGTCGCCGTACGTGCCGGCCGTGATGCGGCGCATGGCCGTCATCGACCCGTCGTACAAGCCGGGCGCCGAGTTCGCCGATGCGATCGCCGGCATGGTCGCCCGCGCCCAGGCCGAGGGCAGCCTCCGCACCGACGTGACGGCGGTCGACCTCAGCGTGCTCGTCGACATGCTCGGAAGCCTCGGCCAGTACGGCGGCGCCTACCTGCCGTTCTGGCGACGGCAGCTCACGATCGTGCTCGACGGGCTGCGCGCGCGGCCCGACAACACGCCCGTCCCGGGCGATGGGCAGGCGTTCGACGAGTTCCACGACATGTCGCACGCGAAGGGGCCGCGGCCGGCAGCGACCCAAGCGTCCCCGCACCCGTCGGGCGAGTAGGCGCTCCAGCGCCGCACCCGTCGGTCGAGGAAGCGCTCCGGCGCCGCACCCGTCGGTCGAGGAAGCGCTCCGGCGCCGTATCGAGACCAGCCGTCAGGCGGCCGGTTCCGCGCCCGCGCGCACCTCGACGAGGTTGGCCCACGGGTCGTCGAACGCGAGCGAGCGGCCGTCGTCGCGGGTCGGCACGCTGAAGTGCGACATCCGCTCGCCGAGTTCGCCCAGGTCGTCGACGGTCGGCACGACGATCTCGACCTTGCCGAGCCCGAGGGCGAGCCCGCGACGCCCCGCGCCCCGGCTGCCCCACGTGTTCATGGCCATGTGGTGGTGGTAGCCGCCCGCCGAGACGAAGATGGCCTGATCGCCCATGGCGGCGGTGGTCTCGAAGCCGAGGCGGTCGACGTAGAACTCGCGGGCGCTCGCGATGTCGCCCACTGAGAGGTGCACGTGCCCGACGACCGCGTCGCCGAGCCCGGTTCCGGATGCCGCGGCATCCGCCCCGACCTGGCCGAGGTGTTCACGGAGGTAGGCGTTGGGGTCGAGGAAGATGGTCGCCATCTCGACCTGGCCGTGCACCCAGCTCCACCCGGAGCGGTCGCGGTCGAAGTAGAGCTCCACGCCGTTGCCCTCGGGGTCGGTGAAGTAGAAGGCCTCGCTCACGAGGTGGTCGGCGCTGCCCGTGAAGGTGCCGGGGTAGCGCGAGGCGACCGCGAGGATCGCGGTCGCGAGCGCCTCGCGCGAGTCGAAGAGGATGGCCGTGTGGTACAGCCCCGCGTCACGCGGCGAGGCATGCTTGAGCTCGGGTGCGTGCTGCAGGATCACGACGGGCGTGGTGCCGCGGCCGAGCACGGCCACGGGGCCGTCGTGGCTCAGCAGTTCGAGCGTGACACCGTCGCGGTAGTAGCGGATCATGCCGTCGAGGTCGCCGACGCGGAGCGTGACGGCGCCCATGCCCGTGTCGGCGGCGAGGAGTCCGGCGCCCTGCGGCGCTCCATTGGTTGTAAGCACAACTAATTATAACCCGTCGGCGACGAACCCTATTCCGACCATTGACGACATCTCCCTTGAGCACACTCCGTCGCCGTCCCTATTGTTGGAGTCATCAGCGGCTCCCGGGGCACGATGGGGAGCCCTCATCGAGGGGAACGAAACATGGGTATGGACAACCTGGTGCTCTACGTCGCAACGTACGACGCCGCCACCACCGCGACCGACGACTACCGCCTGCTCAAGCAGGCCGAGTCCTCGTCGGACCTCGAGGTCGTGTCGTCGGTCGTGCTGCGCCGCGGTGACGACGGACGTGTCACCGTCGACGAGCACGGCACCGGTCAGGTCGCCGCGGGTGCGTGGATCGGCGGTGCCGCCGGTCTCGTCGTCGGGTTGTTCTCCCCGCCGCTGCTCGCCGCGACGGCCATCGGAGCGGGCGTCGGCGCGATCTCCGGCAAGCTCGCGAAGAAGCACGACGAGAAGAAGGTGGGCATCGAACTCGAGGAGTACCTCCCGAAGGGGACGTCGGCGATCGTCGCGGTCATCGACGACAAGTACCTCGACCGCATCGATGCGGCGCTCGCGCAGACGCAGAAGAAGATCAGCAAGGCCATCGACCGCGATGACTACGAGCAGCTCGAGAAGGCCATCGACGAGGGCGGCGACAAGATCGCGAAGGCGATCGCGTCCTGACCCGACCAGACGAGACGAACGGCCGGCGCTCCTGCGCCGGCCGTTCGTCGTTCAGGCACCCGACGTGCGGGCGCCGGTCGTTCAGGCGCCCGTCGTCAGGCGTTCGAGCAGCTCGCGGTACTTCGCCGCGGTCTGCTCCACGATCTCGTGCGGCAGGGTCGGCGCCTCCTCGGTGGCGTCCTGATCCCAGTTCGCGGCCAGCCAGTCGCGCACGATCTGCTTGTCGAAGCTCGCCATGCGCAGCTCGGGGGTCGCCTCGGTCGCGTACGCCGCGGCATCCCAGTATCGGCTCGAATCGCTCGTGAGCACCTCGTCGCCGAGGGTCACGATGCCCGTCGCGCGGTCGGCGCCGAACTCGAACTTCGTGTCGGCGAGTACCAGTCCGCGCGCCTCGGCGAAGGCCGACGCCTTCGCGAAGATCTCGAGCGACAGCTCGCGCAGCTGGGCCGCGACGACCTCGCCGACGATCTCGACCGTGCGCTCGTAGCTGATGTTCTCGTCGTGCTCGCCGAGCGGCGCCTTCCAGGCGGGGGTGAAGATCGGCTCGGGCAGGCGGTCGCCGTTCGAGATGCCCTCGGGCAGCGGGATGCCGCCGATGGCGCCCGTCTGCTGGTACTCCTTCCAGCCGCCGCCCGTGATGAATCCGCGCACGACGCACTCGATCGGGAACATGTCGAGCGTGCGGCAGAGCGTCGCCCGATCGACGAGCTCCGCGGGGACCTCCGGCAGGTCGAGCGCCTGCAGCCGGTCGTCGAGCGGGTGCGCGAGGTGGTTCGGCACCTCGGGCAGCTGGTCGAACCACCAGTGCGTCAGCCGGGTGAGCATCGCGCCCTTGCCCGGGATCGCGGGCTCGAGCACCTGGTCGAAGGCGCTCACCCGGTCGCTCGCGACCACGAGCACCACGGGCGAGATCCGCAGCGGGTCGCCGGTCCAGGTGTCGTCGTCGTCGAGCACGGACGTCGGCACGTAGAGGTCGCGCACCTTGCCCGAGTAGACGTGGGTCCAGCCGGCGTACTCGGTGTCGCTCATGGTGCTTCCTTACTCCGCGACGCGCGCGGCGATGTCGGTGCGGTACTGGCCGCCGTCGAGGCGCAGGTGGCCGAGCGCCTCGTAGGCGCGGCGACGGGCCTCGCCGAAGTCCTCGCCGACCGCGACGACGTTGAGCACACGGCCGCCGGTCGCGACGAGCGGCGAGGCGCCGTCGACCTCGGCGCCGACGGCGGTCGCCGCATGTGCGATGTGCACGCCGGGAACGGATGCCGCGGCATCCAGCCCCTCGATGGCGCGCCCGGTCTCGGGCGCCTCGGGGTACCCCTCGCTCGCGAGCACGACCGTGACCGCGGCGTCGGGGCGGAACACGGGGCGGGGCAGCTCGCCCAGCCCGCCCGTGGAGGCCGCCAGCAGCAGGCCCGACAGCGGGGTCTCGAGTCGCGGCAGCACGACCTGGGTCTCGGGGTCGCCGAAGCGCGCGTTGAACTCGATCACGCGGATGCCTCGCGTCGTGAGGATGAGCCCCGCGTAGAGCAGGCCGACGAACGGCGTCTGCTCGTCGGCGAGCTGCTTCACGGTCGGCAGGGCGATGGTCTCGATGACCTCGTCGACGAACGCCTGCTCGCTGCCGAAGTCGGCGTCGAGCCACGGCAGCGGCGAATAGGCGCCCATGCCGCCGGTGTTCGGGCCCTGATCGCCGTCGCGCAGGCGCTTGTAGTCCTGGGCGGGCGAGAGGGGCAGCACGTTCGTGCCGTCGGAGAGCAGGAACAGCGAGACCTCCTGGCCGTCGAGGAACTCCTCGACGAGCACGGGACCCTGCTGCAGGTAGTGGGCCGCGTGCGCGAGCGCCGCATCGCGGTCTTCGGTGACGAGCACGCCCTTGCCCGCGGCGAGGCCGTCGGCCTTCACGACGTACGGCGCACCGTACTCGTCGATCGTCGCCTCGACGTCGGCGAGGGTCTCGGCGAGGCGCGCACGGCCGGTCGGCACGTTCGCCGACTCCATGATGCGCTTCGCGAAGGTCTTCGAGCCCTCGAGCGCGGCGGCCGCCTTGCCCGGGCCGAACACGGGCACGCCGCGACGACGCAGTGCGTCGGCGACGCCCGCGACGAGCGGCGCCTCGGGGCCCACGACGACGAGGTCGATGTCGTTGTCGAGCGCGTAGGAGGTGACGATGGAGGGGTCGGTCGGGTCGAGCGCGATCGTCTCGACGCTGCCGCGGCCCGACGAGGTCGCGGATGCCGCGATGCCGGCGTTGCCCGGTGCGGCGATGATCTCGTGTCCGGCCTCCTCTTCGAGGAGCGCGAGGATGATGGCGTGCTCGCGCGCGCCCGAGCCGAGGATGAGGATTCTCACCGGTTCAGGCTACCCGATGGGTCACCTGCCGCCCGGGCCGCGAGCCCTGCGAGACGGCCCGTGACGGCGGGGTGCGGGAGGATGGAGCACATGGCACGAGCGAGGATCGGCGACGACGAAGGACGCGCGGCGGTGGCCGCCTGGCGGGCGGCATCCGGTGAGGCGTCGGCCGCGGCATCCGCCCCGCCCTCGATCGATCGCACGACGCTCGCACTCGCGGTGCGCTACTCGCTGCAACTGCTCGCCGAGCGCGCCCCCGGCGGCACCGTCGAGGTGCGCGTGCCCCCGTTCGCCGCGGTGCAGTGCGTCGAGGGCCCGAAGCACACGCGCGGCACCCCGCCCAACGTCATCGAGACGGATGCCGCGACCTGGCTGTCGCTGGCCACCGGCGCCCTCACGTGGGCCGACGCCCGAGACGCGGGCCGCGTGCACGCCTCGGGCCAGCGTGCCGACCTCGAGGGGCTGCTGCCGGTGCTGCGCGGCTGACCTGCACAGCGGCCGAGCCGCCTCAGCGCACCGGCAGCACCAGCGGCACGCCCGTGCGCGGGTGCTCGATCACCTCGACCGGCTGCGCGTACACCGCCTCGATGCGCTCGGCCGTGAGCACCTCGGCGGGGCCGCCGTGCGCCACGACCCGGCCCTGCTCGAGCAGCGTGATCTCGTCGGAGTAGGCCGCCGCGAGGTTCAGGTCGTGCAGCACGACCACCACGGCATCGCCGGCCGCCGCCTGGGCGCGGGCGAGGCGCAGCACGTCCTCCTGGTGCCGCAGGTCGAGGGCCGCCGTCGGCTCGTCGAGCAGCAGCACCGGCGAACGCTGTGCGAGCACGCGGGCGAGCGCGACGCGGGCCTTCTCGCCGCCCGAGAGGTTCGCGACCGGGCGATCGGCGAGGTGCGAGACATCCGTCGCCGCCATGGCGCGCGAGATCTCGCGGTCGTCGTCGTCTTCGGCCGGCGTGCGGGCCCACGGGTGGCGGCCCATCTCGACGATCTCGCGCGAGCGGAACGAGAAGGTCACGCTGTGGTCCTGCGTCAGCACGGCGCGCGTGCGGGCGAGGTCGCGCAACGGCCAGTCGGACAGCGGGCGGTCGTGCAGCAGCACGCGTCCGGCGCTCGGTGCCCGGTCGCCGGCCAGCACGGCGAGCAGCGTGGACTTTCCGGCGCCGTTGGGGCCGAGCAACGCGTGCACCCGCCCGGGAATCGCCGCGAACGAGACATCCGTCAGCAGGGTCGCACGGTCGATCGTGACCGAGACGTGCTCGGCGACGAGGCCGGTGGCGGTCATCGCCAGCCCCCGGCGCCCTTGCGCTGACGGCGCAGCAGCCAGAAGAAGAACGGGCCGCCGACGAGCGAGGTGAGCATGCCGATCGGCAGGTCGGCCATCGGCACGGCCGTGCGGGCCACCAGGTCGGCGACGAGCAGCAGCAGGGCGCCGCCGAGTGCGCTCGCCGCGATGAGGCCGCGGTGCGCCGGGCCGATGACCATGCGCATGAGGTGCGGCACGATGAGGCCGACGAAGCTGATGATGCCCGCGAACGCGACGGCCGCACAGGTCAGCACGGCGACGAGCACGATCGAGATGATGCGCACGCGCTCGACGTCGACCCCCAGGTGACGGGCGCTGCGCTCGCCGAGCGAGAAGAGGTCGAGCTGCCGGGCGAGCACGAACGAGAACATGAGCGACACCACGACGAGCGGCGCGATCACGCCGATCTCCTGCCAGCGCGAGCCGTTCAGCGAGCCGAGCTGCCAGAAGATGATCTCCTCGCGGCTCGCCGTGTCGCCGAGAAACGTGAGCAGCGCGAGCCCGCCGGCGGCGAACGCGTTCACCGCGATGCCCGTGAGCACGAGCGTGACGACCTCGGTTCGGCCGCCCGAACGGCTCGCGAGGTAGACGACCATCGTCGTCGCGAGGCCGGCGAGGAACGACGCCCCCGCCGTCACCCAGTCGCTCGTCGCCGTCAGGCCGAAGACGATCGTGACGGCGGCGCCGAGCGCGGCGCCCGACGAGACGCCGACGACGCCGGGCTCGGCCAGTGGGTTGGCGAACACCGCCTGCATGAGCGTTCCGGCGACCGCGAGGGCGGCACCGATCAGGATCGCGGCGACGATGCGCGGAAACCGGATCGTCCAGAGTGCGGCGTCGACGTGCGGGGCGGCCGCCGGAGCGTCGCCAAGGCCGAGGCCGCGCAGCAGGCTGTTCCACACCTCGCCTGGCGCGATCTGCAGTTGCCCCATGCCGGCCGAGACGAGTGCGAAGACCACGAGCGCGACCGAGAGTCCGGTGAACAGCGCGATGCGCCGACGCGTCGAACGGCGGGTTTCGAGCGGTGCGGATGTCGCGACGGCCGAGTCTGCGGAGGCCTCGAGCCGAGTCATCCGTCGGTGCCGTTCGCAGTGTCGTCGGCGTTGTCGGATGCCGCGGCGACCGTCGCGGGTGCGTACACCGCACGGGCCAGCGCGTCGACGACCGCCGGCGTGCGCGGTCCGAACCCGAGGATCTCGGTGTCGGCCATGTCGACGATGCGCCGGTGCTCGCCGGCGGGCGTGGCGGCGAGTGCGGGCAGCCGTTCGAGCAGCCCGTCGACGCCGCCGGCCGACGCGAGGCCTTCGGTCATGACGAGCACGACGTCGGGGGCCGCCTGTACAAGCGCCTCGGCGGTCACGGGCCGCATGCCCTCCCAGCCGATCTCGCCGGCGACGTCGAAGCCGCCGACGGCGTCGATGAGCGAGTCGGCGCCGGACTCCTCGCCGAAGAGGTAGTAGACGTTCGCGCTGCCGCGCACGTAGAGGAAGATCATGCGCGGCCGATCGGCCGGATCCGCGGGGATCGACGCGTCGATCGGGGTCGTGACGGCGGTGAGGTCGTCGTCGATCGCGGACTTCAGCAGTTCGGCCCGCTCTGGGACCCCGAGTGCGGTCGCGATCTGATCGACGAGTTCGCCGATGTTCTCGACGCTGCGCTCCTTCGTCACGATGACGACCGGGATGCCGGCGTCGCGCAGTTGGGCGAGGGCGTCACGCGGGCCGAGCGTGGTGTCGGTGATCACGACGGTCGGATCGAGCGAGAGCACGGCCTCGGCCGACAGGGTGTGGCCCTCCTGCGTGACCTCCGGCAGGTCGGCGGCCTCGGGGAAGCCCGTCGACGAGTCGCGGCCGACGACCTGGTCGCCGAGGCCGAGGCTGAAGACGGTCGCGGCGATCGTGCCGGTGATGTCGAGGGGCAGGATGCGCTCGGTCGACGCCACGGTGACCTCGACGCCGTCGACGCCCGTCACGGTCAGGGGCACGGCGGATGTCTCGTCGGACTCGACGATCGGCAGGCTGGTGTCGGCGAGGCACGCCGTCGACGGTCCGTCGAGGGTGCGCACGTCGGCAGCGAGCTCGAGCTGGTCGAACGGAGTCGAGGCGCCGGGGCATTCGGCCTCGGCGGAGCCGGCGGAGTCGGCCGTGCCGGCGGCGGCGTCGGTCGTCGCGCATCCGCTGAGCGTCAGCGCCACGAGGGCCGCGAGCGTCGTGAGGGCGGCGCGCGCGTTTCGGGTGATCGTCATATTGAGGGTAGCCTTACCTCACCTTGCGTGGTGAGCGTTCGTCCGCTTATGTTAGATGAGCCTAACCTAACTTCAGGCATCCCCCTCACCCGCTGCCACGCCTCGGAACCCCTGGTTTCGTCGCGCTCGCGCGCCGACTCGGAGGTCCGCGTCTTGACGTCGCCACTGCCCACAGCCCCGCCCTCTCAGCCCGGAGCCAGTGCTCCGCCCGCGATCCGACGATGGCTGGCGGCACTGCTCGCCGCGCTCCTCGTGATCGGCGGCACGAGCCTCGGCGCGGCCGCGGCGACGGCCGATGAACTCGCGCCCGCCCCCGTGCTGTCGGTGACGCCGGCGACGGATG
Source organism: Agromyces sp. PvR057 (assembly GCF_040547485.1). Classification (NCBI taxonomy): domain Bacteria; kingdom Bacillati; phylum Actinomycetota; class Actinomycetes; order Micrococcales; family Microbacteriaceae; genus Agromyces; species Agromyces sp. PvR057. The sequence goes on along the minus strand of NZ_JBEPPT010000006.1, from coordinate 31,657 downwards.
TCGATGCCGCTGTCGAGAACACGTTCACCGTGTCGGGTACGGGCTACGTCGGTGCGGGTGCCGCGAGCGGCGCCTACGTGCTGCTCGGTGCGCAGTCGGTCTGGCAGGGCGGCGGCCCGCTCGTCAGTGCGGGATGGCTCGCGCAGGCGTGGGTCCCGGCGGCGCAGATCGTGAACGGTGCGTTCACCACGACGATCACGATCCCCGCGGGGACGTTCGACTCTGCGGTGGCCTACCAGGTCGCCTCGTCGGCGGCACATGGGCTGTCGGTCTCGAACCGCACGCTCGATGCGTTCGCGCCGGTCACGATCACGCAGCCCGCGCCTCCTGAGCCGGTCGCGAATCCGGTGCTGTCGGTCTCGCCGGCGACGGATGTCGACCCTGCCGTCGAGAACACGTTCACCGTGTCGGGCACGGGCTATGTCGGTGCGGGTGCGGCGAGCGGCGCGTACGTGCTCCTCGGTGCGCAGTCGGTCTGGCAGGGCGGCGGCCCGCTCGTGAGCACAGGATGGCTCGCGCAGGCGTGGGTTCCCGCGGCGCAGATCGTGGACGGTGCGTTCACGACCACGATCAAGATCCCGGCGGCGAAGTTCGATCCGACGGTGACCTACCAGGTGGCCTCCTCGGCCGCCCATGGCCTCTCGGTGACCGATCGCACGCTCGACGCGTTCGCCCCGATCACGATCACGCAGCCCGCGCCTCCTGAGCCGGTCGCCGACCCGGTGCTCTCGGTCTCGAAGACCGAGGGGCTGAACCCCGAGGGCGAAGACCTGACGATCACGGCCGAGAACTACGCGACCGGCTTCACATCGAACTACGCGCCGGGCGAGGCTGGCTTCTACATCCAGGTCGGCTGGCTCGCCGAGACCTGGAAGGCCTCGGAGAAGGCGCCGTCGAGCGCCCGCACCAACGCCTACAACACCTGGGTCGCCGACGAGGCGAACACGATCGCGCCCACGAAGTGGACGAAGAACGGCGACGGCACCGCGGATGTCTCGTGGACCGTCGAGGTGACGAAGGCGGCGCTCGACGCCAAGGCGAAGGACGGCTCCACGCTCGCCGTCTTCACGCTCGGCGCCGGCGGTGCCGTGCAGGCCGCGAACGAGCTCGCCGTGCCGATCAGCTTCACCGCGACGGACCCCGGAACCGACCCGGGCACCGACCCCGGAGCCGCCGCGCCGAACCTGACGGTCCTGCCCGCTGCGGGCGTCGACCCCTCGGTCGAGAACACGATCACCGTCACGGGCACCGGGTTCACCGGCGCAGGTGCCGCCAACGGCGCCTACGTGCTCGTCGGCGAGACCTCGATCTGGAACGGACAGGGCCCGCTCGTCAATGAGGGCTGGATCGCCTCGACGTGGATCCCCACCTCGCTGATCGTCGACGGCTCGTTCACGACGACCTTCACGATCGCGGCCGGCGTCTTCGACCGGTCGAAGAGCTACCACGTCGCCTCCTCGGCGGCGCACGGCCTCTCGGTGACCGACCGCTCGCTCGACGCCTTCGCGTCGATCACGCTGCTCGCGGGCAGCGGGGGTGGCAACAACGGCGGGGGCAATGACGGCGGGGGCAACACCGGTGGTGGCAACCCCGGCGGTGGCACCACGACGCCGCCCGTCGTGATCGCGGCCGGATCGCTCGACTGGGGCATCTCCAGCTCCTTCCGGTCGTACATCATCGGGATCAACGCGAAGGGCTCGATCGCCGTCGGCGGCGGCGCCAGCTCGAACGGCTCGTCGTTCCGCTTCGTGCAGTCGGGCAGCTCGTTCAGCCCGATCACCACGACCGGTGCGGCCGACTACGCCGGAACCGTGCGCTTCACGGGCCACAACGGCGCGCTCGACCTGAGCTTCACGAATCCGACGCTCGTGGCGAAGGGCCTCGGCTCGGCGACGCTCGTCGTCTCGGTGAACGGCGACCGCGTCGAGCTCGCGAACGTCGACCTGTCGTCGGCGTCGCGTTCGACCGTCGACGGTGCGACGCGCTTCGCGAACGCCCCGGTGACGCTCACCTCGGCCGGTGCGGTCGCGTTCCAGGGCTACTACGGCTCGGGCCAGACCCTCGACCCGCTCACGGTCGTGATCGGCTCGGCGGGCGCGGCCGGTGGTTCGGGCGGCAACGGCGGCACGGTCGTCGTGGCGTCCGCATCGACTTCGACCGGTGACGCGAAGCCGAGCTACCCCGCCACCCCGCCGGCGACCACCGGCATCCAGCTCGACGCCGCGACCCTCGAGGCGCTCGGCGCAGGCAAGCGCGTCACGGTGACGGCGGGTGGCTTCGAGGCGAACGAGGAAGGCATCGCCGCGGTCGTCTACTCGACGCCGATCGTGCTCGCCGACGACCTCGTCGCCGACGGGTCGGGCGTCGTCACCTGGACGGGCAGCATCCCGGCCTCGCTCGAGCCCGGCACGCACACCCTCACATTCCAGGGATCGACCGCGGTCGGCGTGCAGTTCGTCGTGCCGGCCGAGACCGTCGGCGCGTGCAAGGTGACGGCCGGAAGCCTCGACTGGGGCTTCAAGGAGTCGTTCCGCAGCTACCTCACGAGCGGCATCGCCAACGGCGACTGGACGCTCACGGGGGTCACCGAGGACGGCGGCGTGTTCGCCTTCTCGAAGACCTCGGGCTCGCTCGACGAGTCTGGTCGCGGCGTGCTCGGCTCCGAGGGCACCATCGAGTTCACCGGTCACGACGGCGCGCTCGACACGACGATCGCCAACCCGAAGGTCGAACTCGACGGCGACGGCGGCGCGACCCTGCTGCTGGACGTCTCGGGCACGACGCAGGACGGCCAGCCGATCGACCTGAAGTCGGTGCGCTTCGCCGACCTCGAGCTCGCCGACGGCGTGACCGTCGTCGACGGCGTGCTGACCGGCGAGGCCACGGCGGTGCTCACCGCCGACGGCGCCGCCGCGTTCGGCACCTACCCGGCGCGCGAGGAGCTCGACCCGGTGTCGTTCACGGCCACCGTCTCGAGCGACTGCGTCGTCGCGGCCCCCGCCGCGGTCGAGACCGCCGAGGTCGAGGCCGACGCGAAGTCCGCCGGCGCGGTGGACCAGGCCGCCGCGACCGGATCCACATGGTGGATCTGGGTCCTCTCCGTCGCACTGCTGGTGATCGTGCTCGCGATCATCGCCGTGCTCGTCATCCGCTCGCGTCGCAACTCGACCGAGAGCTGACACGGATCGACCACGCCGGGCCGTCGACCTCACTGGTCGGCGGCCCGGCGTCGTTCCGGCCGCCCGCGTGACGTGGGCGGTGGTGCGGATGCCGCGGGGCGCGCGTTCAGCCGAGTGCGGGAGAATGGGTTCGTGAGCCAGACCCCCACCCCCGCCGAGCCGAACGAGCACACGACCCCCTCGGCGGCAGAGCCGGCCGAGACCGCCGTGCCGGCCGCGGTCGTGCCGGCAACCACCGCGCCGGCCGTCGAGCCCGCCGCCGTCGAGCCCGCCGCGGCATCCGAGATCCTCATCGAACACGACGTCACGAGCGACACGGTCAGCGTGCGTCGCGCACCGAAGTACGGCCGGTTCATGACTCTGGGTGCGGGTCTCGGCGCGCTCGTCGCGCTCGTGCTCACGCTCGCGTTCACGCCAACCGAGAGCGAGTTCGTGCCGGTCGGCTACGACGGCGGGCAGGTGTTCGGCTTCCTCCTGCTGATCTGCGCCTCGATCGGCGTCGCGCTCGGCGCGCTCATCGCCCTCGCGTTCGACCGTTCGATGGCGAAGCGCGCATCGTCCGTCGGCGTCGAGCACGAGGTCGCGCACCGCGTCGACGAGACGCCGTAGCGCTCACCCCGACATGACGAAGGGCCGCCCGGGATCGGGCGGCCCTTCGTGCGTTCGCGGGCACGCGACATCCGGATGCCGCGTGCCCGCGATGCTCAGCTGAGCTGCGTCTGCTCCACCCAGGAGAGGTACTCCTCGGTGACCGTGCCGGTGACGTAGTCGCCCGTGAAGCACGACAGGTCGAGCGAGTCGATGGCGGTGCCCTCGGTGATCGCGGCCTGCAGGTCGGCGACCTCCTGGTAGATCATGTGGTCGGCGCCGAGCTCGGCGGCGATCTCGGGGATCTTGCGGCCGTGGGCGATGAGCTCCTGACGGCTCGGCATGTTGATGCCGTAGACGTGCGGGAAGCGCACGGGAGGTGCGGCCGAGGCGAAGGTCACCTTGTTGGCGCCGGCATCGCGGGCCATCTGCACGATCTGCTGCGAGGTCGTGCCGCGCACGATCGAGTCGTCGACGATGAGGATGTTCTTGCCGCGGAACTCGGTGCCCATGGCGTTCAGCTTCTGGCGCACCGAGCGCTTGCGCTCCGACTGCCCGGGCATGATGAAGGTGCGGCCGACGTAGCGGTTCTTGTAGAAGCCCTCGCGGTACTCGATGCCGAGCTTCTGCGCGACCTGCATGGCCGAGGGGCGCGACGAGTCGGGGATCGGCATGACCACGTCGGCGTCGCCGAGCGGCATGTGCCTCGCGATCGTGTCGGCGAGGCGGTCGCCCATGCGCAGCCGGGACTCGTAGACCGAGATGCCGTTCATGACGGAGTCGGGGCGCGCGAGGTAGACGTACTCGAACGAGCAGGGCACGAGGCGCGGGTTCTTCGCGCATTGGCGCGAGATCATCTGGCCGTCGAGCGTGATGAAGATCGCCTCGCCGGGCTCGACGTCGCGCACGATCTCGTAGTCGCCGTTCTCGAGCACGAGGGACTCGGATGCGACGATCCACTCCTCCTTGCCCTTCGAGGTCAGGCGGCGGCCGAGGATCAGCGGACGGATGCCGAACGGGTCGCGGAAGGCGAGCAGGCCGTGCCCGGCGATGAGGGCGATGACCGCGTAGGAGCCCTCGACGCGCTCGTGCACCTGCTCGACGGCCGCGAACACCTGGTCGGGGTCGAGGTCGAGGCCCGTGATCTGGCCCTGCAGCTCGGTCGCGAGCACGTTGAGCAGCATCTCGGTGTCGCTCGTGGAGTTCACGTGGCGACGGTCGATGCGGAAGAGGTCTTCGCTGAGCTCGCGCGTGTTCGTGAGGTTGCCGTTGTGCACGAGGATGATGCCGTACGGCGCGTTCACGTAGAACGGCTGGGCCTCCTCTTCGCGCTCGGCGGCACCCTTCGTCGTGTAGCGCACATGGCCGAGGCCGATGTTGCCCATGAGCGAGCGCATGTCGCGCGTGCGGAACGCCTCGCGCACCTGCCCGCGCGCCTTGGCCATGTGGAACACGGGGCCGTCGGCGGTGGCGATGCCGGTCGAGTCCTGACCGCGGTGCTGAAGGAGGAGCAGGCTGTCGTACACCTGCTGGTTGACGGGTTCGGTCGAGACGATTCCGACGATGCCGCACATGCGAGCGATGGCTCCTCGAAGGTGGGGGAAGGTGTCCGAGCGGACTGGTCAATCCTCCCACACGTGCGCGTGTGAGCCGACTGGGCGTGGGCTGGTGCTCGGCTGAGCATCGACCGCGTCAGGTGCGCAGCGGCGCCGCCTCGACCGCGCACCTTCGCCAGCGTCAGCCGCGCACCTTCGCCCGCGTCAGCCGCGCCGCTTCGCCCGCCATCCGCGGGTCGCGACCGAGATCTCGTTCCAGGCGTTGATCGACACGATCAGCGCGAGCAGGGCCGCGAGCCCGTCATCGCCGAAGTGGGCGGATGCCTCGTTCCACACGGCGTCGGGCACGTGCGTCTCCGAGAGGCGGGTCACCGAGTCGGTGAGTGCGAAGGCCGCACGTTCGCGTGCGGTGAAGAAGTTGGCCTCGGGCCACACGGCGACGGCGAAGATGCGCTGGTCGGACTCCCCGGCCTCACGTGCGTCGTGCGAGTGCAGGTCGACGCAGTACGCGCAGCCGTTGAGCTGGGAGGCGCGCAGCTTCATCAGGTCGCGGAGGCCGCGCTCGATGCCGGCGCGATCGGCTTCGGCGGTGGCCGCCTCGTCGAGCGCGCTCACGGCCCGGGTGAAGGCGGGTGCGACGCCGTCGACGTCGAGGCGGCGGGCCGGGGTGATGGTGTCGGTGGGGTTCGTCGTGGTCATGGGCTTCACGCTACGGAGCGCACCGGCCGCTGGTAACGTCCATTCGCATGGCGGATGTCTGGGCCGATTCAGGATTGGACCTGCACGTCCTGCTCGACCCGCGCCGCAAGGTCGGCTCGCTCGAGCAGGCGCTCCGTGCCGCGATCGACGACGGCTCGCTCGTCGCCGGCACCCGCCTGCCGGCGACCCGCGCGCTCGCCGCCGACCTCGGCATCGCCCGCAACAGCGTGGTCGAGGTCTACGAGCGGCTCCTCGGCGAGGGGCGCCTCGAGTCGCGGGTCGGGTCGGGCACGTGGGTGCGGGAGCGCATCCTCCCGCAGCCGTCGCCGTCGGCGGTGAACCGGTCGACCCGGTTCGAGCTCGATCTCCGCGGCGGGCTTCCGGATGCCTCCGCGTTCCCGCGTTCGGCCTGGCTGGCCGCCATGCGGCAGGCGCTCGCCGAGGCGTCGAGCACCGCGCTGGGCTACGGGGCGCCAGAGGGCGTCGCCTCGCTGCGCACCGCGTTGGCCGAGTACCTCGCCCGTGCCAGGGGCGTGCGCGTGCACGCCGACGACGTGGTCGTCACGCACGGGTTCGGCGAACTCCTGGGGCTCGTCGCGGCGGCGATCGCGGCGCGCGGCGGCCGGCGCATCGCGGTCGAGGCCTACGGGCACGGCTCGCACCGCGAGGTGCTCGCCGCGGCCGGGCTCGAGCCCGTGCCCCTCGAGGTCGACGGCGACGGGGCCATGGTCGGGCGCCTGCACGACATCGACGTCGACGCGGTGCTGCTGACGCCGGCGCACCAGTTCCCGACGGGCGTGCCGCTCTCGACGCCTCGACGCGCCGCGCTGGCCGAGTGGGCCGCGAAGACCGGCGGCATCGTGATCGAGGACGACTACGACGGCGAGTTCCGGTTCGACGGGCGATCGATCGGGGCGTTCCAGTCCCTCGCGCCGGACTCCACCGTGTACGGCGGCACCGCCAGCAAGGCCCTCTCGCCGGCGGTCGGCATCGGATGGGGCGTCGTGCCCGCGTCGCTCCGCGACGGGGTGCTGGCGCAGCGGCGGCGCAGGGGGGCTGCCACCGACGCGATCACGCAGTCGGCCCTGGCCGTGCTCATCGCCTCCGGCGGGTACGACCGGAGCGTGCGAACCCTGCGCACGAGGTACCGGGCGCGGCGGGAGCGGCTCGAGGCGAAGCTCGCCGAGGGTGCTCCCGATGCCCGAGTGCTCGGCCTCGCCGCCGGCATCCACTGCCTGCTCGAGCTGCCCGACGGCGTCGTCGAGGCCGCCGTCGTCGAGGCCGGGGCCGAACGGGGACTGCGCTTCGACGGCCTGGCGGCCTATGCCGCCGACCCGCCGACCGCCTCGAGCCGCCCTCCGACGATGGTCGTCGGGTTCGGCGCGCCGCCCGACCTCAGGTTCGAGCAGGCCGTCGCAGCGGTCATCGGGTCCATCGACGCGGCGCGCTGACCGGCACCGGCATCGCCATGCACCGACGTGGGTGCGAGCTCAGTACTCCGAGGGCTTCGCGAGCACGGCCATCGTGCAGCGCGACACGCACACGAGCTTGCCGTTGTCGTCGGTGATGCGGATGTCCCACACCTGCGTGGTGCGGCCGCGGGTGATCGGCCGCGCCTCGCCGTGCACGAACCCGTCGGCGACCGGACGCACGTGGTTCGCGTTGATCTCCATGCCGACGCAGTAGTACTGCTCGGGGTCCACGGTGAAGCTCGCACCCCAGCTCGCGAGGGTCTCGGCCAGCGCGACGGATGCCCCGCCGTGCAGCACGCCGCCGGGCTGACGCGTGCGGCCGTCGACCGGCATCCGTCCCTTCAACGATTCATCGGTGACCTCGGTCATCTCGATGCCGAGGGAACGGATCGCGGTGCCCTCGCAGCGTGCGTTCGCCCACTCGACCGAGGGCTCGCCGAACCAGATGCTCATGCGATCGAGTCTGGCATGCCGATCCGCCTCGCCGGTCGAGGAGGCGCGCAGCGCCGTCTCGAGACCAGCGCTCCGCCGTACGGTCAGGCGAGCTCGGCGATGATCGGGTGGATCGCGTCGTCGAACGCCGAGGCATCCGCACGCAGCGAGTCGGTCACCGCGACGGTCTTCTCGCCGATCCACCAGACTCCGGATGTCGCGAGCGGCAGCACCTCGACGTTCAACTCGAACGAGTGGGCCCGGCGTCCGACCTCGCGCTCGTGCTCGGCGATCGTGCCGGCGTAGGCGCGGTAGGAGTCGCCCCGGCGGGCGCTGGATGCGGCGCGATAGCTGTCCTGCGTCCACTCGGCCCAGGCGCGCGCAGCCTCGGCGTGCGGCACGACCGCGGCGAGCAGCACCTCGGCCCCCGAGACGGGCAGCGCGATCTCGGTCTCGTACTCGTCGACGAGCTGCAGCGGCACGGGCGACGGATGCGACTCGGGCTCGACCGTCATGGCCCACCAGTCGCGCCACTGGCGCTCGAGCAGGTCGTGCTGGTCGATCGCGAGCGTCGGGCCGACCTTGCCGACATCGCGTACGCGCGGCAGCTCGACGGGGGAGGCCACGCCGAGGGCCGCACGGAGGTACAACGCGATCAGCACCGGCCGACTCGCGTTCTCTCGGATCACCCACGAGGGTGTGCCCTCCGGCTGCATGCCCGGATTCTACTCGCGGGCACGGCCTGCGGCCGGGATCCCGGGACGGGCGGGCCTTCGGCGTGCCGCGCGCCGGGTACCCTTGACGGGTGAGCGCGAACTCGTCCTACGCCGCTGCCGGAGTCGACACCGCAGCAGGCGACCTCGCCGTCGAACTCATGAAGGCCTCCGTGGCCGCGACGCACGGTCCAAACGTGCTCGGCGGCGTCGGCGGCTTCGCGGGGCTCTTCGACCTGTCCTTCGCCAAGGCGTACGAGCGACCGCTGCTCGCCACGTCGACCGACGGCGTCGGCACGAAGATCGCGATCGCGCAGGCGCTCGACAAGCACGACACCATCGGGCAGGACCTGGTGGGCATGGTCGTCGACGACATCGTCGTGGTCGGCGCGAAGCCGCTCTTCATGACCGACTACATCGCGTGCGGCAAGGTCGTGCCGGAGCGCATCGCGTCCATCGTCACGGGGATCGCGAAGGCCTGCGCCGAGACCGGCACCGCGCTCGTCGGCGGCGAGACCGCCGAGCACCCCGGCCTCATGGGCGTCAACGACTACGACGTCGCCGGTGCGGCCGTCGGGGTCGTCGAGGCCGACCGCCTGCTCGGCGCCGAGCGCGTGCGCGACGGCGACGCCGTCATCGCGATCTCCTCGAGCGGCCTGCACTCCAACGGCTTCTCGCTCGTGCGCCACATCCTCGCGAACGCGGGCCTCCACTACGGCGACACCGCGGCCGACCTGGGCACGACGTGGGGCGAGGCGCTCCTCGAGCCCACTCGCCTCTACAGCGGCCCCCTCGTCGAGCTCCTCGCCGACGAGCGTCTCGGCTCGGCCGTGCACTCGCTCTCGCACGTCACGGGCGGCGGCATCGCCGCGAACCTCGCGCGCGTGCTGCCCGTCGGGTCCTGGGTCGAGGTCGACCGCTCGACGTGGTCGCCCGCGGCGGTCTTCCGCTCGCTGAGCGCCCTCGCCGGCTCGACGCTCGAGAGCTCGGAGGGCACCTGGAACCTCGGCATCGGATTCTTCGCGGTCGTCGAGGCCGACGCGGCGTCCGACGTGATCGCCGCGCTCGAGGGGCTCGGGCTGCCGTCGTGGCAGGCGGGCACCGTCACCATCGGCGCACGCGACCTCGACGGCTTCGAGCAGGGCGCGAAGGGCGTCGACGGCGGCGCCGTGCGCCTCGTCGGCGGCTATGCCCGCTGACGCCGGCTCGCCGAAACGCATGTCGCAGCAACGCGCGAACCAGCCGGCCGCAGGGCAGCCGGCCCCCGACCAGGCGGTCTCGATCGGCCTCATGGGCACGACGTCGGCCGACACGCTCCGCGCGCTCGCGCCGCGCATCGAACGGCTCGGCTTCGCGTCGCTCTGGCTGAACGACGTGCCGGGCGGCGACTCGCTCGCCGGACTCCGGGTCGCGGCATCCGTCACCTCGACGCTGCGCCTCGCGACCGGCGTGATTCCAACGGACCGGCGACCGGCCGCCTCGCTCGACCTCGACGGACTCCCGGTCGAACGCACGGCGGTCGGCATCGGATCGGGTCGCGCCGACCGTCCGCTCGCCGCCGTGCGCGACGCCATCGCCGAGCTGCGCGAGCGCACCGAGGCGTCGATCGTGGTCGGTGCGCTCGGGCCGCGCATGCGGCGGCTCGCGGCCGAGGAGGCCGACGGCGTGCTGCTCAACTGGCTGACTCCGGATGCCGCGGCGGCCGCCATGCGCGACCTCGCCGCCGACGCGGTGGGCCGTCGGGTTCGCGGCGTGCTCTACGTGCGCACGATCGTCGACGAGGCGGCCAGGCCGATGCTGCAGGAGGAGTCCGCGAGGTACGACGCGGTCCCGGCGTACGCGGCGAACTTCGATCGGCTCGGGTTCCGGGCCGTCGAGTCGACCATCGACCATGCCGCCGCACTCACGGCGTACGCGGAACAGACCGATGCGCTCGACGAAGTCGTGCTGCGGGCGATCACCCCGGGGGCGACCTTGGCCGAACTCGAGTCGTTCGTCGAGCACGCGGCAGCATGGATCGCCGAACGAGGCTGACTCGCGTCAGCGTGAACCAGTCGGTCGAATCAGCGACGGCAGCCGGTCAGGCTACGCGCGCTGCTCGTGTTGTTCGTCGTCGGTGACGTAGCTGTCTTCGTCGTCGTCGGCATACTCTGCCCACTTCGCAGCTTCTTCGGTGTAATCGTCATGCTGCGAACTCGTGAGTTCGCGCTCAAGCGCGTTGTAGTCGGTGTTCGGGCTGAAGTACTTCAGCTCCCGAGCGACCTTGGTGTGCTTGGCTTTCTGACGGCCGCGCCCCATGCGTGACCCCCTTACGACGTCTGGCCAGGTGGAATGATCTTCACCCGGCGCTTCTGGTTTATATGAATTTCGTCCGGCGGCCAGTTTAGCACCGCCGTCAGGCAGTCCGACGTTGCCATGCACAGCCGCGTCGGCGCCCTCCCGATTGGGCGTGCGCACAGCTGGACGTGGTTCGATGGAGGGGTGACGTCGAGCCCTGAACGCGTGAAGATCGCGGTGATCGGCGCAGGGCAGGCCGGCCTCTCGGTCGCGTACTACCTGCGGCGCTTCGAACTGGTCCCCGGCGAGGATTTCGTGATGCTCGACCGCGCTCCTGGGCCGGGCGGCGCATGGCAGCACCGGTGGTCGTCGCTGCGCCTCGGCACCGCGCACCGGGTCAACGACCTGCCGGGCATGGCCGACCTCGGGCTCAGCTTCGACACCGCCGACCGCACGCTTCCGGCACGCGAGGTCGTCGCCGAGTACTACGGCCGCTTCGAAGAGCACTTCGGACTCCAGGTGCGCCGTCCGATGGACGTCCGCTCGGTCACGAACGAGGGCGTCGACCTCGTCGTGCGGTACGACGACCTCAGCCCGCAGCCGCTCGACGAGCAGCGGGCGAGGGGCTTCTTCGGCCGCATGCGCAAGTCGTTCCAGGAGCCGCCGGAGCAGGCCGCACCGCGTCACGAGCTCGCCGTCCAGTTCCTCGTGAACGCCACGGGCACCTGGGGTTCGCCGTTCGTGCCGTACTACCCGGGCATGACCGCCTTCCAGGGGCGGCACCTGCACACGTCCGACTTCGCCGACGCTGAAGACTTCCGCGACAAGCACGTCGTCGTCGTCGGCGGCGGAACCTCGGCGATCGGCTTCATGCTCGAGCTCGAGGGCATCGCGGCCGAGCTCACGTGGGTCTCCCGCAGGCCGATCGACTGGCTCGACCGGCAGGAGCTCGACCTCGAGGGCGCCTCCGCGGCGGTCGCCAAGCAAGACGAGGCGGCGCGCTCCGGCCGCGCCCTGCCGTCGATCGTGAGCGGCACCGGCGTGCCGAAGAACCGACGCATCGCCGCGGGCATCGAGCGAGGACTCCTCGTCGCACGACCGATGTTCGATCGCATCGACGCCGACCGCGTCGTGTGGGAGGGCGATGGCGACCACCCTGCGAGCGAGGTGCGCGCCGACGTGATCATCTGGGCGACGGGCTTCCGGCCCGAGCTGCGCCATCTCGCGCCGCTGCGGCTGCGCGAGAAGGCGGGCGGCATCAGCGTCGGCCAGGGCGCGTCCTGGAACGATCCGCGCATCTTCCTCGCGGGCTACGGGCCCCAGGCGTCGACGGTCGGCGCGAGCCGGGCCGGACGCATGATCGCCCGTCAGATCATGGCGATGCTCTGACCCGTTCGGGCCCGACCCGTTCACCTGGCCTCGACCCCGGTCGCCCAGCCGGGACCCCGTTCACACGGGCCCGACCCGTTCGCGCGGCCGCGACGGCGATGGCGACGGCCGACCCTACTTCTTCGGGTTCGAATCGGCCGGGCGGCGCGGCAGCGGGCGCACCGGCTCGCCGCGTCGATCCTGGCCCGGGAGCGGCCGCGAACGGCGGCCGTAGATCATGTCGGACGAATCGAGCAGCCATGGCACGAGCGCCACGGTGACGCCGTGCACGAGCATGACCTTCTGCCGGATGCGGCGTGCCTTGTGGTTGTGGAGGACGCCCTCCCACCAGTGGCCGACGATGAACTGCGGCATGTAGACCGTGACGACCTCGGAGCCGTGCTCGGCGCGATGCTGCTTGATGTACTGGATCAGCGGGTAGCTGAGGTCGCGGTAGGGCGACGACAGGATGCGCAGCTTGACGTGGATGTTCTGCTTGACCCAGTCCTTCTTGAGCTGCTTCGTCGACTCGTCGTCGATCGACACGTGCACGGCCTCGATCGAGTCGTGGCGGGCGGCGATCGCGTAGTCCAGCGCCTTCAGGGTCGGCTTCTGCATGCGGCCGACGAGCACGATCGCGTGATCGCCGTTCGAGCCGAACGTCGTGGTCGGGTCCGGCTCGATCTCACGCTCGACATCCCGGTAGTACCGGTTCACGCCCACCATGAGGAAGAACAGGATCGGCATCATCACGAACACGATCCAGGCGCCGTGGCTGAACTTCGTCACCGTGACGACGATGAGCACCACGGCGGTCATGCCGGCGCCGATCGCGTTGATGACGAGGGCGCGCAGCATCGCCGAGCGCGACAGGGCGCGGTCGTCGTCCGGCGAGCGCCGTGCGGCCTGCGACTTCGACACCGGATGCCGGTCCTTCGACAGCTCGCGCAGCCAGTGCCGCACCATGCCCGTCTGCCCGAGGGTGAACGAGACGAACACGCCGATGATGTAGAGCTGGATCAGCACGGTGAGGTTCGCCTGGAACACGACCAGGATCACGGTTGCCGCGAGGGCGAGGATCACCACGCCGTTCGAGTAGATCAGGCGGTCGCCGCGGGTCGAGAGCGACTTGGGCGCGTAGCCGTCGCGCGCGAGCACCGAGCCGAGCAGCGGGAACCCGTTGAAGGCCGTGTTCGCGGCGAGGAGGAGCACGAGCGCCGTGGTCGCCTGGATCAGGTAGAAGAACACGCTCGAGTCGCCGAACGTCGCGCCGGCGACCTGGGCCATGAGGCTCTGCTGCGGCTCCGTGGCGCACTCCGCCCAGCCGATGAGATGGCATGGATCCTCGGCGTAGTGCACCTGCGAGATGAGCGCGACGGCGGTGAGGCCGGCGAACAGGATGATCGCGATGCCGCCCATGAGCACGAGCGTGCGCTGCGCGTTGCGCACCTTGGGCCGACGGAACGCGGGCACGCCGTTCGCGATGGCCTCCACGCCCGTGAGGGCGGAGCATCCGCTCGCGAAGGAGCGCAGCAGCAGCAGGATGACGCCGGCCTGCGTGAGCGACTCGGCGTCGACCTGGTACTGCGCCGATTCGGCGATCGGCGGGTTGCCGAGCATCGTGCGCGTGAGCCCGACGACGATCATCACGAAGACGCTGCCGATGAACAGGTACGTCGGCACCGCGAACGCCTTCGACGACTCGCTCACGCCTCGGAGGTTCACCGCGGCGAGGATGATGACGAAGATCACCGCGAGCTCGACGCGGAACGGGTCGAGCTCGGGGATCGCGGAGATGATGTTGTCGACGCCCGACGCGACCGACACGACGACGGTCATGACGTAGTCGACGAGCAGGGCGGAGGCCACGACGAGGCCCGCCTTCTCGCCCAGGTTGCGGTGCGCCACCTCGTAGTCGCCGCCGCCCGACGGGTAGGCGCGGATCAGCTGGCGGTACGACGCGACGACCGTCACGAGCAGCACGACGACGGCGAAGGCCACCCACGGCGCGAAGCTCAGGAACGCGAGACCGCCCACGGTGAGGATCATGAGCAGTTCCTGCGGCGCGTAGGCCACGGAGCTCAGCGGGTCGCTCGCGAAGATCGGGAGCGCGAGGTGCTTCGGAAGCAGCTGCCCCTCGAGCTTCTCGGTCGGCAGCGGGTCGCCGATGATCCAGTGCTTCGGCGATTTCAGTTCGGGGGGCGGTGAATCCGCCTCATTTGTCACGGCGGATGAGACTACACCCGCCACCGGCCATGTCAAGTCGGCGGATGCCGCGCGGCCCCGGATCGGCGAGATCGCCGAAGCGCAGCCGCGACGGCGTCGTGCTCAGCGCAGCAGCAGGTAGGCGCCGGCGGCCGCCGCGATGCCGAGCGCGAGCGTGAGCAGCACGTTGAGGATCGCCGCACGCCACCGGCCGCCGTCGAGCAGTTCGATCGTCTCGACGCTCCAGGTGCTGAAGGTGGTGAGGCCGCCGCAGAACCCGGTGACGAGCACGAGGCGCAGGTCGCCGTCGATCGCCGCGCGCTCGGCGAGCCCGAGGAACGCGCCCGCGAGACCCGACCCGACGACGTTCACGATCAGGATGCCGCCCGGCAGGTGTCCGGGCCGAACCGGCAGCGCCCGCGAGAGCGCGAAGCGGATCACGGCGCCGATCGATCCGGCCACCAGCACGGCGACCGCCACGAGCGGCGTGAGCTGGGCGGTCACAGGGTCTGCCCGGCATCCGTGACGGTGGTCGGCATCGGCCGATGCGCGATGAGGGACCCGACGCGGAGCCCCGCCGCCGCGAGCGCGAGGCCGCCGACGGCCGAGACGGCGAGGTACAGGGCCGCGAGCCAGGCCTCGCCGACACCCGACAGCAGCACGACCGCGGCGAGGACGGCCGACATCGTGGTGAACGACCCGAGCACGCCGGAGCCGATGCCCGCCTTCAGCCAGTTCGGCGTCGACGGCCTGGTCCAGAGGCCGCCGACGAGCCAGCCGAGCACGAATGCGCCGACGAGGTTGACGGCGAGCGTGCTGAACGGGAACTCGTCGTCGCCGTGCGGCAGCGCGAGATCGCACGCCAGCCGAAGGGCGGTGCCGAGGAGTCCACCGACGAGGACGGCGAAGTAGGAGCGCACGCGTCGAGATTACGTCGGCATCGCCGAATCGGAGGTGAGGTCGTGCACCCAGTCGTTGGTGTGCAGGACGATGCCGGGCTTCACCTCGAACTCCAGCGGGCCGAGCAGGGTGAACCCGGCCTTGCGGCAGACGGCGTTCGAAGCGGGGTTGTCGACTCGCGGATACGCGTGCACCGGCTGCACGTCGCCTGCGGCGCGCGCGACCTCGAGCATGGCGCCGACGGCGGCGGGTGCGATGCCCTGGCCGCGGTACTCGGCCTCGACCGACCACCCCGCCTCGAGGGCCGGTCGCCCATCGTGCTCGTGCTCCCAGTAGCCGACCATGCCGACGCCCTCTGGATGCCCGGGGATCACGATGCGGAACTGGTGCGCGGTGCCCTCCGCCTGGAGGCGCAGGTACCTGGCGTGCCGCGCGATGACCTGTTCATCGTTCTCTGGTCCGCCCATCTGGTCCATGAGCTCCGGCGTGTTCGCCCGCCGCAGCAGGTCGAGGTCGTCGGCCGACCACG
Organism: Agromyces sp. PvR057; assembly: GCF_040547485.1. Classification (NCBI taxonomy): domain Bacteria; kingdom Bacillati; phylum Actinomycetota; class Actinomycetes; order Micrococcales; family Microbacteriaceae; genus Agromyces; species Agromyces sp. PvR057. Next base: position 15,739 of record NZ_JBEPPT010000006.1, on the reverse strand, counting down.
GAACGAGGGTGACATCCGTCATGCGGACATCGAAGCACTCCCGACCGACACCGCGGGGGGAGCGATGGTGGTCGGGAGTACGGGTCGGCGGTCAGTGTGGTGAGCGCGTGCGCGGCCGGCGCTCAGCGGTCGGCGAACGTCGCGAGCACGTCGGCCCGCACCTGCGCGAGACGCTCCTTCAGCAGGGTGACCGCCTCGGGCCGCACGCGATCGCGGTGCGTGCGGAGGTCGGTGCGCAGCTGCTGCCGGAATGCGGCGACGGCGAGGTCGGCGTCCTGCAGGGCGCGTTCTGCGTCGATGCGGTCGCGGTCGGTCGACCCTGCGGGGCCGGTCGCACCGGTGCTGGAGGCCGCGCCGGCGGAGGTGTTCGTCGCGGAGCGCTTGGCCTCGCGGGCGGCGCTCGCGAGCTCGGCCCGGAGCGAGCGCATCGCCTCGTTGACCTCGGCGCGCACCCCGTCGGCGAGGCGCCGCACCGAGTCGGTGACCTCGTTCTCGATGCCGTCGAGCTCGTGCCGCCGGGACTCGAGCTCGGCCCGGCCGGCCGGCGTGATCTCGTAGACGGTCTTGCGGCCGTCGGTCGACTTCGTGACGAGCCCCTCCTCCTCGAGCTTCGAGAGGCGCGGGTAGATGGTGCCCGCACTCGGCGTGTACGTGCCGCCGAAGCGATCGCTGAGCGCCTGGATCAGCTCGTACCCGTGTCTGGGCTGCTCCTCGAGCAGGGCGAGCAGGTAGAGGCGGAGGCTGCCGTGGGCGAAGACCGGCGGCGTCATGCTGCGCTCGTGTCGGTCGCCGCGCTCGAGTCGTTCGCGTCGGACGAGGCGCCCGTGCCGCTCGTCGTGGTCGTGCGGGTCGTGCCCCCGGCATCCGTCGCGTCGCCGCGCACCCGGGTCATGACCGAGATCGCGCCCGAGACGCTGTTGGCGCCGAGGTCGAGCCATTCGCCCGCGAGTTCGCCCGTGATGCGCTCGAAGCCCTTGCCGAGCACGCCCTTGATGCGCGTGTCGTCGAGCAGCACCGTGCCGCCGACGGTGTTGATGCGGAAGCGGGCGCCGGCGCCGGCGTCGTAGCGAACGGTCAGCGAGCCCGAGACGGTGTTGGTGTCGATCGACCCCGGCGTGCCCTGGGCGTCGACGATCATGTCGCCCGCGACGGTGTCGGCGCGGAAGCGGCGGATGTCGCCGGTCGCGATCACGTCGCCCGACACCGAGTGCGCGTCGATCGCGCCCATGTGGTTGCCGACGGACATCTCGCCGGACACGCTGGAGATCTCGACGTCGCCCTCGTGGTTGTCGACCACGAGGCTGCCCGAGACCGTGCTCAGCTTGGCGTCGGTCGTGAAGCCCGAGACGAGGGTGTCGCCCGAGACCATGCCGAGCTTCATCGCCACGTGCCGCGGGGCCAGGATCGACACGTCGGCCTTGGCCGAGCCCGCCCATCCCTTGAAGACGTCGATGAAGTTGTCCCAGCCGAGCTGCGGGTGGTCGATCTCGAGCACGTCGCCGTCGATCGAGACCTTGAGGTCCTTGCCGGTGACGCCGTTGACCTCGATGCGGGCGCCGGGCTCGTCGTGCGCGATGACGTCGACCTTGCCGCCGATCAGGCTGACCTTGATCCTGCGGACGAGTTCGAGGTCGATGACGCGGGATTCCCCGGGATTGATGACCCACTTCTCGATGCTCATGAGGTGCTGCTCCTTCTTCCGTTCGAGCGGCGATGACGGTGCCGCCCCGAAGTCTGATCGCGATATATCGCGTGTGTTGGTATTCACGATATATCGCGTTTGGGCGAAACGCAACCGACGAGCGGATGCCGCGCGCTTGACCTTGACGTAACGTCAACCCCTACCGTGACATCCGTGGGGCAGACGCCTCGAAGCCCACCGAGAGGAGCAGGTCGTGGACTGGTCGATCCAGGAGATCGCGAAGCTCGCCGGAACCACGAGCAGGACGCTTCGTCACTACGACGACATCGGACTGCTCGCTCCGGCGCGCATCGGATCCAACGGCTACCGCCACTACGACGAGGAGGCCCTCGTCCGCCTGCAGCGCATCCTGCTGCTGCGCGACCTGGGTCTCGGCCTCCCGGCGATCGCCGACGTCCTCGAACGCGAGGACCGGGCGCCCCATGCCCTGCGCGGCCACCTCGAGTGGTTGCGCAGGGAGCAGCAGCGACTGGCGCGCCAGATCGCGTCGGTCGAGCAGACCATCGATTCATTGGAAGGAGGAGAACGACTCATGGCAGAGCAGATGTTCGACGGGTTCGACCACACCGAATACAAGGAGGAGGTCGAGCAGCGCTGGGGAGCGGACGCGTACGCGAAGTCCGACGCCTGGTGGCGCTCGATGAGCGCCGAGGAGAAGCGCGCGTGGCAGGAGCGGCTCGCGCGGCTCAGCGGCGACTGGATCGCCGCGCACGAGCGTGGCATCGACCCGGCCGGAGATGAGGCCCAGGCGATCGCGCAGCGCCACTTCGAGTGGCTGCGCGGCATCCCGGGCACGCCCGGTGGCGGCGCTCGGGGCCCGAGCCGGGAGTACTTCCTCGGCCTGGCCGAGATGTACGTCGCCGACGACCGTTTCGGCGCCAACTACGGCGGCGCAGACGGTGCCCGGTTCGTGCGCGACGCGATGACCGCCTACGCCGAGCGCAACCTGTAGGCCGGCACGGCACGAGGCCCCGACCGCATCCTTCGGTCGGGGCCTCGGCAGTGCGGAGGGGCGACGGGTGTCCCGACCCGTCGCCCCTCCGGGTCAGGGCGTCGTGGTGACGGGGGCGCGCTCGCCGGAGGCGCCGGCATCCGCCGCCTCGAGGGGAGCCCGCCTGATCGCGAAGAGCGGGATCGTGTAGCCGCAGAGCGGGCCGATCAGGACGGCGAACGCGACGGTGCCGATGCCGACATTGCCGCCGAGGAGCCATCCGGTCGCGAGCACGACGATCTCGATGCTCGTGCGCACGATCCAGATCGGCCAGCCCGTGCGGCGGTGCAGTCCCGTCATGAGGCCGTCGCGCGGCCCCGGCCCGAAGTGCGCGCCGATGTACAGGCCGGTCGCCACAGCGAGCACGAGGATGCCGGCGGGCAGCAGGATGATGCGCACCCACAGGTCGAGGCCCTCGGGGATCAGCCACAGGCCGAGGTCAGCCGCGGGGCCGACGAGGAGCACGTTCATGATCGTGCCGAAGCCCGGCTTCTGGCGGATCGGGATCCAGAGCAGCAGCACGAAGACGCTCGTGATGACCGTGACGAGGCCGAAGTTCAGGCCGGTCTGCTTCGAGATGCCCTGCGTCAGCACGTCCCACGGGGCGACGCCGAGCTCGCCGCGCACGATCAGCGCGATGGCGATGCCGTAGAGCAGCAGGCCGAGATAGAGCTGCACGAGGCGCCGTGCGAGGATCGGCGCGGGATCGCGGAATGACGAGAAGCGGCGGAGCATGGCTCAATCCAATTCCATGATTGGCCTTCCCGTATACATCCAATCCTCCTAAAGTGGCCTGATGGTGGATCGGTCCCTCAGTGCGCGCTCCCTCGAACTCCTGCTCGGCGACTGGCGTGGCACGGGCAGCGCCTACGAGGCGCTCGCCGACCGCATCCGCCTCCTCATCGTCGATGGACGGGTGCCGGTCGAGACGAGGCTGCCCGCCGAGCGGGACCTCGCCGAGCGCCTCGGCCTCAGCCGCACGACGGTGGCGGCGGCCTACCGACGCCTGCGCGAGCTCGACCACCTGCACAGCGTCCGTGGATCCGGCAGCGTGGCGCGTCTTCCCGGCGCTCCGGCGATGCTCCCGATCCCGTTCGAGTCCGAGTACCTCGACTTCTCCAAGGCGGCGCCGTCGGCTCTGCCCTGGCTTCCCGACCTCGCGAGGCAGGCCGCCGAAGACCTTCCCGCGCATCTGGGCGATGCCGGCTACGACGCGATCGGCATCCCGTCGCTGCGCCAGGCCATCGCCGACCGGTACACGGCACGCGGCCTGCCGACCTCGCCAGACCAGGTCATGGTGACCATCGGCGCGCAGCACGCGATCGCCCTGGTCTCCCGGGCCCTGATCGCGCGTGGGGACCGGGCCGTGATCGAGGCCCCGACCTACCCCCATGCGTACGAGGCGCTGCGCGGCGCGGGCGCCCGACTCGTCGGCACGCCCGTCGTGCCGCGGGCCACCGGCGACGCCGGGGCCGAGGTCGACCGCGAGGAGGCCGCCGGGCTCGTGCAGGCGATCCGCCATGCCAACCCGGTCGTCGCATACCTGATGCCCGACTTCCAGAACCCGACCGGGCGCACCATGAGCCGCGAATCGCGGGCGAGGGTGCTGGATGCCGCGGCGAGGCAGGGCTCGGTCGTCATCGCCGACGAGACCATCGCCGACCTCGACATCGACCGGGTGGGCGAGTTCCCGCCCATGGCCGCCGACGGTCCTGCCGTGCTCATCGGCAGCGTCGGCAAGACGGTCTGGGGCGGCCTGCGCGTGGGGTGGATCCGCGCCGAACGACCCCTGATCCGCCGGCTGCTCGCCGTGCGCTCGCCGGGCGACCTCGGTACGCCGATCCTCGAGCAGCTGCTCGTGGCCCGCGCGCTCGAGCGCTTCGACGACGTGCTCGAGCTGCGTCGAGCGCAGCTGCGCGCCGGCCGCGACCGGCTCGAGCGCCGCGTCGCAGAGCTGCTGCCCGAATGGAGCGTGCCGCATGTCGACGGCGGCATCGTGACCTGGGTGGGCCTCGGTGCGCCGGTGAGCTCCCAGCTCGCGCTCGCCGCCCGTCGCGAGGGGCTCATCATCACCGCGGGTCCGCGCTTCGGCATCGACGGCGCCTTCGAGCGCTTCCTGCGGCTGCCGATCTGCCAGACGCCCGAGGCGACGGATGCCGCGGTGCAGGCGCTCTCGCGAGCCTGGCGCTCGCTGGCGGGGGCGCCGCTCGGCGAACCCGAGCCCGAACTGCTCGCGTCGGTCGTCTGAGGGCAGGCCGAAGCGGCGGGCCGGGCCGTCGAGGCCCGGACCGCCGCTTCGCCGTGGCTCACCGCCGCAGGGCGAACCGCCGCATTCCGACGAGCACGAGGCCGAGCGCGAGCATCAGCGCCGCGAGCGGCAGCACGCTCGTCGCGGCTCCGGTCGAGGCGAGCATGCCGTCGTCAGCCACGGCGACGACGCTCGTCACCGGGGCGCCGGCGACGGTCGTGCCGCCGCCGCCGCCGCTGCCGTTGCTGCCGTTGCTGCCCGGGGTGCCGGTCGTGCCGGGCGTGCCAGGATCCGTCGGGTCCGTCGGGTCCGTCGGGTCCGTCGGGTCGGTCGGGTCGGTCGGGTCGGTCGGGTCGGTCGGATCCGTCGGATCGATGATCGTCGACGAGCCTCCGGTCGTGCTGTCGCCCACGACCGAGACGGCGTTGCCGCCGACCGTGACCGGCAGCGAGATGCTCGGAAGCAGCTGCGTGCCGCCGAGCAGGCCGTCGAGCCCCGACGTCGTCGCGGCACCGGTGCCGCCGGTGCCCGGCGTCACGGTGGTGGCGGCATCCGTCGACGACGAGTCGCCGACGACGCTGATGGCGTTGCCGCCGACCGTGACCGGCACGGTGGCGCCGATGATCGCCTGGGTGCCGCCGAGCAGCGAGTCGTCGCCGGTGGTCGAGGGATTGCCCACGGTACCGGTGCCCGGTGCGACGTCGGTCGCGGCGTCCGTCGTCGACGAGTCGCCGAGGACGCTGATGGCGTTGCCGCCGACCGTGACCGGCACGGTGGCGTCGATGATCGCCTGGGTGCCGCCGAGCAGCGAATCCTCGCCGCTCGTCGCCGGTGCCGTCGCCGGCTCGGTCTCGGCCGCGGGCGCGACGTCGGTGGCGGCATCCGTCGTCGACGAGTCGCCGATGACGCTGATGGCGTTGCCGCCGACCGTCACGGGGATCGCGACGTCGACGAGGCCCTGGAGCCCGCCGAGCAGCGAGTCGTCGCCGCTCGTCGTCGCCGCCTCCGCGGGCGGAGCAGCCGCCGGGGCCACGTCGGTCGCGGCATCCGTCGTCGACGAGTCGCCGAGCACCGAGATGCCGTTGCCCGAGACCGTGATCGGCACCGCGATCGAGACGATCGCCTGCGTGCCCGAGAGGATGCCGTCGTCGCCGCTCGTCTCCGAGGCGTGCGCGACGCCGGCGCCGAGGAGCGTGAGCCCCCCGGTGACGAGGGTCGCGTACAGCGCCCTCATGGCGAATCGCTTGAGATCCATGGTCGTTCTCCTGACTGAAGGTGTGTGGTGCTCCGAGGCGCTCATGCTGCGCGGAGCGATGACCGTGTCCGCCGAGGCCCGTGGCGCGCCGAACGGCGCCTGCGGGCAGGCGGAGCGGTCCCCGTCAGTCGGGGGTGGTGTCGGTCTCGAAGACGGGGGACGACGGCAGTGCGTCGTCGACCGTGGCGAGCGTCATCGAGGAGGCCGCGTCGAGCAGGCGCGAGGCGTCGATGGCGTCGGAGCCGAGCACGCCCGCGCCCGAACCGGAGCCCGCACTCGGGCCTCCGGCGGGCGGCGGCGTGCCGGACGGGCCGCCGGCGTCACCGGGAGGCGCCGGCGCCTGGATCTGACCGCGCTGCGCGGCGTCGGCCGCGGTGCCGGGTGGCGCGGAACCTTCGTTCAGGGCATGCAGGGGCCCGGATGTCGCGGCGCGCGCAGGCGCGTCGGACCCCGTCGGCGCGGGCGGCTGCCCCGGGCCGCGCGGCTCGACCGTCGCGGGTGCTGGCGCGGGCGGCGCCGAGGGCTCCCCGCCGTCGGACCCGCCGGACGACTCGTCGCCGGGGAGCAATGGAACGTCGGGAAGTCCGGGCAGCACGCCGCCCGGGAGCACGCCGGTCGAGCCGATGAGCCCGCCAAGGACGCCGTCGACTGCTCCGGTCACGGGCGTGATGACGCCGCTGACGCCGCCGTCGCCGAGCAGGCCGCCGACCACGCCGCCGACGATGGGGACGCCGCCGACCACCCGGTCGACGCCGCCGACCACGGGATCGACGATCGCGCCGACCGTGCCGCCGCCCGCGACATCCGTCACCGCCTGCGTCGTGCCGTCGACGACGCCGACGATCGTGGTGTCGGTCGTCTCGACGACGGAGTCGACGGCGTCGATCGTGCCGCCCACGACGGGAGGCACGAGTTCGACGACGGGTGCGACGGGCGCAGGCACGACGGCGACGACCGGATCGAGCACGGTGTTCACGGGGTCGACGACCGCATCGACGACCCCGCCCAGCGTGTCGCCGACGGCATCGGCGGTGACCGAGACCCCGCCGAGCAGGGAGCCGACGGCGCCGAGCAGCCCGCTGCCGTCGCGTTCCTCGGCCGAGGCGCTCTGCGCGCCCGAGAAGAGCGAGACGGTGAGCCACGCGGCCGAGAGTCCGACGCCGATGAGGGCGTAGCGAACGCCGGTACCGCGCATCGAATTCGTCGACGAAGCCAACCGGATCACCCCCACCCTGTCTGCACCATATCGGGTGACCCCCGAACGGGGCCAGTGGTGCGACGCGGATCTGCGTCGCGAACCTCGTTCTTCACAGGCTTCCGTGACCGAAACGAACCCCTCCGCCTGCGAGGATTGAGCGCATGTCGCTGCTCGCTGCCCTCAGCATGAAGAACCGTGCCCTGATCGCGCTCGTCACCGTCGTCGTGGCGATCTTCGGCGGTATCGCGCTGACCTCGCTCAAGCAGGAGCTCGCGCCGTCGATCTCCTTCCCGCAGTTGATGATCGTCACGTCGTACCCGGGTGCATCGCCCGACGTCGTGAACACCGACGTCTCGACGCCGATCGAGACCGCGATCCAGGGCATCACGGGGCTCGAGGACACCTCGACCACGAGCTCGACCGGCATCTCGCGGGTGACCGCGAGCTTCACGTACGGCACCGACCTCGCGTACGCCGAGCAGAAGCTCTCGTCCTCCGTCAACCGCATCCAGAGCCAGCTGCCCGACGACGTCGACCCGCAGGTCTTCGCCCTGAGCCTCGACGACTTCCCGGTGCTGCAGATCGCCGTGACCGGTGCCGACGACCCCACCACGCTCTCCGACGAGATCACGCGCACCACGCTCGGCGAGATCAAGGACGTCGACGGGGTCCGCGACGCGACGCTCGTCGGCGACACCGGCCAGCGCGTGACGATCACGCCCGATCCCGCGAAGCTCGCCTCGTACGGCATCACCTCGCAGGCGATCGGCGACGCCCTCGCGCAGAACGGCGTGCTGATCCCCGCCGGCTCCATCACCGAGGGCGACACGACGTACTCCGTGCAGACGGGCGACCGCATCGAGGGCGTCGACGAGCTCGGCTCCCTTCCCGTGCTCGGGGCGACCGAGCAGCAGGCTGCACCCGACGCGGATGCCTCGACCGACGGCCTGCCCTCCGGCGCGACCCTCCCCGGGCTCACGGCGCCCACCGCGCTGAGCGTGCCGGTCGCGATCACGATCGCCGACGTGGCGACGGTCGAGGTCACCGAGAACCCCGTCACGAGCATCTCGCGCGTGAACGGCGAGCCCGCGCTGACGATCCAGGTCACGAAGCTGCCCGCGGCCAACACGGTCGAGGTCTCGAACGCCGTCACGGCGCTCCTGCCCGACCTGCAGGCCTCCCTCGACTCGACGAACCCCGGTGCCGAGTTCACCGTGGTCTTCGACCAGGCCCCCTACATCCAGCAGTCGATCGAGTCGCTCGCGACCGAGGGACTCCTCGGCCTCGCGTTCGCCGTCATCGTCATCCTGCTGTTCCTGATGTCGGTGCGGGCGACCCTCGTCACGGCGATCTCGATCCCGACGTCGGTGCTCATCACGTTCATCGGGTTGCAGGCCACGGGCTACACGCTCAACATCCTGACCCTCGGCGCGCTCACGATCGCCATCGGCCGCGTGGTCGACGACTCCATCGTCGTCATCGAGAACATCAAGCGGCACCTGGTCGAGGGCGTCGACAAGGCTTCCACGATCGTGCGCGCCGTCCGCGAGGTGGCGGGCGCCATCACCGCGTCGACCATCACCACGGTCGCGGTGTTCCTGCCGATCGCGCTCGTCGAGGGCGTCACGGGCGAGCTCTTCCGTCCGTTCTCGCTGACGGTCACGATCGCCCTGCTCGCGTCGCTCCTCGTGTCGCTCACGATCGTGCCCGTGCTCGCGTACTGGTTCCTGAAGCCCGCGAAGGTGCACGCGCACTCGGGCGATCACGAGCCGGGCTCGGATGCCGCGGCGGCCGCGTTCGTCGAGGAGGCCGGCGCCGGCGCTCCCGACGAGCTCGAGCACCCGTCGCGCCTGCAGCGCGGCTACCTGCCGATCATCGCCTGGACCCTGAAGCACAGCGTCGTGACGATCGTCATCGCGGTGCTCGTGCTCGGCGGCACCATCGCGATGGTCCCGCTCATGAAGACGAACTTCCTCGGTTCCTCCGGGCAGAACACGTTCCAGGTCACCCAGGAGCTCCCGGTCGGGTCGAGCCTCGACACGATGGACGAGGCGTCCAAGCCCGTCGAGGACGCGATCCGCGGCACCGAGGGCGTCGAGACGGTGCAGACCTCGATCGGGTCGGGCAGCGGCAGCCTCGCATCGCTCTTCGGCAGCGGTTCGGCGACCGTCACGTATTCGATCACGACCGACGAGGACGCCGACCAGGAGGCGCTGCAGGCCGAGGTCCGCGAGGAGCTCGACGGGCTCAGCGACGTCGGCGAGGTCACGCTGACCGCCTCGAGCGGGTTCGGAGCCTCGAGCGACATCGCCGTGAACATCACGGCATCCAACGCCGAAGACCTGCAGAAGGCGACCGACGCGGTCGTCGACGAGTTCGAGGGCTTCGACTCGCTGACCCAGGTGAGCTCGAACCTCGGCGAGTCCCGCGAGTACATCGCGATCGAGGTCGATCGCGATGCCGCGGCCGCGGCCGGCTACTCCGAGGTCGCGCTCGGCGGTTACGTGTCCGGCAAGATGTCGCCGCAGACCAAGGGCTCCATCGTGATCGACGAGCAGACGCTCACGATCTACATCGCCGACGAGAACCCGCCGACGACCATCGAGGAGCTCCAGTCCCTCGAGATCCCGACGGCCACCGGGCTCGTGCGCCTCGACACGCTCGCGACCGTCGAGACGGTCGACGGCCCGACGTCGATCACGACCGTGCAGGGGCTCCGCAGCGCCACCGTGACCGCCACGCCCGCGAGCGAGGACCTGACGGCCGCCAACGCCGACGTGCAGGTCGCGCTCGCCGAGGTCGACCTCCCGGCCGGCACGTCGGCCGAGATCGGCGGCGTCTCCGCCGACCAGGCGGAATCGTTCTCGCAGCTCGGCCTCGCGCTGCTCGCCGCGATCCTGATCGTCTACATCGTCATGGTGGCGACGTTCCGCTCGCTCCTGCAGCCGCTGCTGCTCCTGGTCTCGGTGCCCTTCGCCGCCACGGGCGCCATCGCGCTGCAGGTCATCACGGGCGTCCCGCTCGGCGTGCCCTCGCTCATCGGCGTGCTGATGCTCGTCGGCATCGTGGTGACCAACGCGATCGTGCTCGTCGACCTGGTGAACCAGTATCGAGATCGCGGCATGAAGGTGCGCGACGCCCTCGTGCACGGCGCATCCCGTCGTCTCCGCCCGATCCTCATGACGGCGCTCGCGACGATCTTCGCCCTCGTGCCCATGGCGCTCGGCGTCACCGGTCACGGCGGCTTCATCTCGCAGCCGCTCGCGATCGTCGTGATCGGCGGCCTGCTCTCGTCGACCGTGCTGACGCTCGTCGTGCTGCCCGTGCTCTACAACCTCGTCGAGGGCGGGCGCGAGCGTCGGGCGGCCAAGCGCGCCGACCGCGCGAACGCCGCCGCCGCGCCTGAGGAGCCCGTCGCGGTGCTCGCGCCGAGCAGCGGTTCCGAGCCGGTCGGCGGTTCCGAGTCGAGCAGTGATCCCGAGACCGAGGGCGGCACCGACGCCACGAAGGCCTGAGCCGGCGGTCGGTGCCACGGAGCGACGTCGGTCGCCCGCGGCCCCGGGCATCCGGCACTGAGATCCCCGGCCCCGGCATCCGGCACTGAGAAAGGGGCTGTGCGCGATGACTCGCGCACAGCCCCTTCTCGTCGTCCCGATCAGACCTGTTCGTCGACCGGCGCCTCGAACTGGGCGTTGTAGAGGCGGTAGTACGCGCCCTTGGCGTTGAGCAGTTCGGTGTGCGAGCCCTGCTCGACGATCGAGCCGTCCTCCATCACGAGGATCACGTCGGCATCGCGGATCGTCGACAGCCGGTGCGCGATCACGAAGCTCGTGCGGTCGGCGCGCAGTGCCGCCATCGCCTTCTGCACGAGCACCTCGGTGCGGGTGTCGACCGAGCTCGTCGCCTCGTCGAGGATCAGCACGCTCGGTCGTGCGAGGAATGCCCGCGCGATCGTGATGAGCTGCTTCTCTCCGGCCGACAGGTTGCCGGCCTCGTCGTCGAGCACGGTGTCGTAGCCGTCGGGCAGCGCGTGCACGAACCGGTCGACGTACGCGGCGACGGCGGCGGCGAGGACCTCCTCCTCCGTGGCATCCGGTCGCCCGTAGGCGATGTTGTCGCGGATCGTGCCGCCGAAGAGCCACGTGTCCTGCAGCACCATGCCGGTGCGCGAGCGCAGGTCGTCGCGCGTCATCTCGTTGATGTCGACGCCGTTGTAGGTGATGCGGCCGGAGTCGACGTCGTAGAACCGCATGATGAGGTTCACGAGCGTCGTCTTTCCGGCACCGGTCGGTCCGACGATCGCGACCGTGGAGCCCGGCTCGGCCACGAGGTTCATGTGCTCGATGAGCGGCTTGTCGGGCGAGTAGCTGAACGAGACGTCCTCGAAGGCCAGGCGGGCGCCGGCCTCGCCGCCGTCGTCGACGGATGCCGGTGACACGGCGCCCTCGGGATCTGCGCCCTGCTCGTCGGCGTCGAGCAGCTCGAAGATCCGCTCGGCGCTCGCGACGCCCGACTGCAGCAGGTTCGCCATGGAGCCGAGCTGGCTCAGCGGCTGCGTGAACTGCCGAGAGTACTGGATGAACGCCTGCACGTCGCCGAGGCGCATCGTGCCGGCGGCGACCATGAGGCCGCCGACGACGGCGATCGCCACGTAGACGAGGTTCCCGACGAACATCATCGCGGGCATGATGATGCCCGACACGAACTGGGCGCCGAAGCTCGCCGTGTAGAGCTCGTCGTTCTTCGCGTCGAACGCCTCGTCGACCTCCTTCTGGCGGCCGAACACCTTGACGAGCGCGTGACCGGTGAAGGTCTCCTCGATGCGGGCATTGAGCGCGCCGGTGTGCTTCCACTGGGCGGCGAACATCTTCTGCGAGCGCTTCGCGATCACGACCGTGATGACGGCCGAGAGGGGGATGGTCACGAGCGCGACGAGGGCGAGCAGCGGCGAGATCGTGAACATCATCACGAGCACGCCGACCACGGTGAGCAGTGAGGTGAGCATCTGGCTCATGGTCTGCTGCAGGCTCTGCGAGACGTTGTCCATGTCGTTCGTGACCCGCGAGAGCACCTCGCCGCGCTGCAGCCCGTCGAAGTACTTCAGCGGCAGCCGGTTGATCTTCTCCTCGACGTCGGCGCGCAGCCGGTAGACCGTCCGCTGGATCGCCCCGTTCAGCACCCAGCCCTGCAGCCACATGAAGAGCGACGCGAGCAGGTAGAGCACGAGCACGCCGATGAGCACCATGCCGAGCGCCTGGAAGTCGATGCCGGTGCCGACGCTGAAGTCGTTCATCGCCGAGACCATGTTGGCGATGTCGTCCTGTCCGGCGGCCCGCAGCATCTCGACGGCCTCGGCCTGGGTCGTTCCCTCGGGCAACTGCTGCCCGAGCGCCGACGAGACGACGCCCTCGAAGATGATGTTCGTGCCCTCGCCGAGGAGCTTCGGGCCGAGCACGCTGAACACGACGCCGATGATCGCGAGCACCGTGACGGTGATGACGGGCCATGCCTCCGGGCGCAGCCGGCCGATGAGGCGCTTGGCCGACGGCCAGAAGTCCATGGCCTTCTGCACGGGCGCCTGCATGCCGCCGCCGAACGGACCGCCACCGCGGCGCGGCGGCGCGGCGGAGGGCGCGGGGGCGGCTTCCGCCTCGGAGGCGATCTCGGCCTGGGTCGCCGCGCTGATGGCGCCGGTGTCCGGCTGGGCGTCGTTGCGCTGCTCGGTGGTCATGCTGCGGCCTCCTCGGCGCTGAGCTGGCTGGAGACGATCTCCTCGTACGTGGGCGACGTCGCGAGCAGCTCCTCATGGGTGCCGCGGGCGACGATCTCGCCATGCTCGAGCACCAGGATCTGGTCGGCGTCGACGATGCTCGAGACGCGCTGGGCGACCACGAACATCGAGGCGTCGCCGATGTCGGCGCGCAGCGCGCGGCGCAGGCGGCCGTCGGTCGCGACGTCGAGCGCCGAGAACGAGTCGTCGAAGACGTAGATCTCCGGTCGTTTCACGAGCGCCCTCGCGATCGCGAGCCGTTGCCGCTGCCCGCCGGAGACGTTCGTGCCGCCCTGGGCGATCGGAGCCTCGAGGCCGCCGGGCATCGCGGCCACGAACGACCGCGCCTGGGCGACCTCCAGCGCGTGCCAGAGCTCGTCGTCGGTGGCGTCGGGCTTGCCGTAGCGGAGGTTCGAGGCGACCGTGCCCGAGAACAGGTACGGCTTCTGCGGCACGAGCCCGATGCGCTCCCAGAGCGCGTCGGGCTCGAGGTCTCGCACGTCGATGCCGTCGATGCGCACGCTGCCCTCCGTCGCGTCGAAGAGGCGCGGCAGCAGGTTCACGAGTGTCGTCTTGCCGGCACCGGTGCTGCCGATGACCGCCGTCGTGGTGCCCGGTTCGGTCAGGAAGGTCAGGTTTCGCAGCACCGGCGCCTCGGCGCCGGGGTACGCGAAGCTCACGTCGTCGAACTCGATCGCGCCGTGCATGGGGATCTCGGTGATCGGCCGAAGCGGCGGCACGACGCTCGACTCGGTGTCGAGCACCTCGCCGATGCGGTCGGCGCTCACGGACGCGCGCGGGATCATCACGGCCATGAAGGTGGCCATCATGACGGCCATCAGGATCTGCATCAGGTACTGCAGGAAGGCCATGAGCGTGCCGACCTGCATGCTGCCGTCCTCGATGCGGAACGCGCCGAACCAGAGCACGGCCACGCTCGAGACGTTGAGCACGGCCATCACGACCGGGAACATCAGCGCCATGAGCCGGCCGGCCCTCGTCGCGACATCCGTGATCTCGGCGTTCGCGACCCCGAACCGGTCGCGCTCGACGGGCTCGCGCACGAACGCGCGGATGACGCGGATGCCGGTGAGCTGCTCGCGCAGCACCAGGTTCACGCGGTCGATCTTCTTCTGCATGACCCGGAACAGCGGCACCATGCGCGTCACGATGAGGCCGACGGCGATGAGCAGCACCGGCACGCTCACCGCGATGAGCCACGACAGCTCGAGGTCCTGCTGCATCGCCAGGATGACGCCGCCGATCGCGAGGATCGGCGCGGACACGAGCATCGTCGAGGTCATGAGCACGAGCATCTGCACCTGCTGCACGTCGTTCGTGGTGCGCGTGATGAGCGAGGGGGCGCCGAACTTCGAGACCTCGCGCTCCGAGAACGCGCCCACCTTGCGGAACACGCCGCGGCGGAGGTCCCGGCCGACGGCCATCGCGAGCCGCGCGCCGAAGTACACGGCGGTGATCGAGCACGCGACCTGCGCGAGCGTGATCAGCAGCATCCAGCCGCCGGTGGTGAGGATGTAGGCGGTGTCGCCGGTGGCGACGCCGTTGTCGATGATGTCGGCGTTGAGGGTCGGCAGGTAGAGCGATGCCATCGACTGCGCCAGTTGGAAGATGATCACGCCGACGACGAGCCATGAGTACGGCTTGACGTAGCGCTTCGTCAGGGTGAGAAGCATGCGGTGCGGCTTTCTACGCGGTGGTGGATGCGGTCATGGGCGGTGCGGTGAAGGTGGGGGTGACGGATGTCGCGTCTCGGCGCTCGTCGGCGGGCGCCGGCGGGCCGCCGGCATCCGTTCGGGCCGAGAAGCCGTGCAGCAGGAGCGAGCTGATCTCGTCGGCCGGCACGATGTCGCCGTTGGTGATGAGCGGGTGGGTCATCGAGAACGTCGCGTACCTGATGAACTGGGCCGCTCGACGCGGTGTCACCGAGAGCTCTGCGCGATGCGGCACCAGCACGTCGGCGATCGCCTGGATGACGGGCTCGTTGTCGGGCGGGCGGCGCTTGGCGTTCTCGGGGGTGCGTTCGTGGAACCCGAGGATCGCGACGAGCGCGAAGATCTGCTGGGAGCGCTGCTGCGTGAGTTCGACGATGACGCGGATCACGTGGGCGAGGTCGGTGGATGCAGGGATCTGGCGGATCGCGACGACCATCGACGTGGCCTCGATGTGCCGGTGGATCGAGTCGTGGATGAGCTCGTCCTTGTCTTGGAAGACGGAGTACAGCGTTCCCTCGGCGACGCCGGCCGCCTCGGCGAGCTGCTTGCTCGTGACGTCGCGTCCGTACTGCACGAGGAGCGGTACCGCGGCGTCCATGATGGACGCCCTCCGCTCCTCGCGACTCATGGGCTTCGCCCGCCCCGCTCGTTCTGCCATGGCGGAATCATAACTGAATGAGCGCTCACTCAGAAGAGCGGATGCAGGTGGGATCCGCTTTTCACGTCGAACTCGGCGACGACGGATGCCGCGTGTCGGGGTGCTGGGTGGGGTGCGACACGCCCGGGGTGTGGGGTGGATTTGTGTGTGGTGGGTGGGGGATTGTAGATTTTCTCTTGTCGCC
>NZ_JBEPPT010000005.1:0-302608 GCF_040547485.1 Agromyces sp. PvR057 | reverse complement strand
GACCAGCAACAAGAAGAAGGTGGAGATCCGATCCTAGACTTGAAATCACCGAGTCGCAAACGCGCCTACGAGGTTATTTGGCTAGAACCTTCACCACACGAACCAGATTCCTCCAGCCCGCCGCGGCGACAGATATGAAGATACACGGCCCACCCCCCGCTGCGCCAAATCGGCCTCGCAGCCCGGGCGTGTCGCGAGCGTTCCGCGGCGATGCATCGGAGAGCGGCCGCCAGATCAGCCCTGATTTCCGAGCAGGAAGCGGAGCGTCCGGCGCGGCGCAAACGCGGAACGACCCCGCTCCCCTGCCGGAACAGGTGAGCGGGGTCGTTCGGCGTTGGAGTTCGCGCGACTAGAGGACGAAGATGCCGGCGAGGGTCTTCTTGCCGCGACGGAGCACGGCCATGCCCCCGCGGGGCACGCGCCCCTCGATGGTCGCGGTCTCGTCGTCGATCTTGACGTTGTCGAGCGAGACGCCGCCCTGGGCGATCGCGCGGCGACCCTCGCTCACCGACTTCACGAGCCCGGTGTCCACCAGTAACTGCGCGACCGGGGCGTCGGGCGAGGTCGTCGTGTTCGGCAGTTCGCGCAGCGCCGATTCGAGCGTCGCCTCGTCGAGCGCCGCGAGATCGCCCTGGCCGAAGAGGGCCTCGGATGCCGCGATGACGGCCGCCGTGGCATCCGCACCATGCACCAGGGTGGTGACCTCGTTCGCGAGCGTGCGCTGCGCCTCGCGGCGGAACGGCTCGCTCTCGACGAGCGCCTCGAGCTGCTCGATGCGCTCGCGGGAGAGGAACGTGAACACCTTCAGGCGCGAGATCACGTCGGCGTCGTCGGTGTTGAGCCAGAACTGGTAGAAGCGGTAGGGGCTGCACATCTCGGCATCGAGCCAGATGGCGTTGCCCTCGCTCTTGCCGAACTTGGTGCCGTCGGAGTTCGTGATGAGCGGCGTGCCGATCGCGTGCACGCTTCGGCCTTCGACGCGATGGATCAAGTCGGTGCCGCTGGTGAGGTTGCCCCACTGGTCGCTGCCGCCGGTCTGCAGCACGCAGCCGTACTGCCGGTAGAGCTCGAGGTAGTCGAAGCCCTGCAGGATCTGGTAGCTGAACTCCGTGTAGCTGATGCCGGCGTCGGAGTTGAGTCGCGACGCGACCGCATCCTTCTTCAGCATCGTGCCGACGCGGTAGTGCTTGCCGATCTCGCGGAGGAAGTCGATCGCGCTGAGGTCGCCGGTCCAGTCGAGGTTGTTCACGAGGCGCATGGCGTTGTCACCCTCGACGGAGACGAACCGGCTCACCTGGCCCTGCAGGCGACCGACCCACTCGACGACGGTCTCGCGGGTGTTCAGCGTGCGCTCGGCGGTCGGCCGGGGATCGCCGATGAGTCCGGTCGATCCGCCGACGAGTCCGAGCGGCCGGTGACCTGCCAGCTGCAGGCGGCGCATGACGAGCAGCTGCACGAGGTTCCCGAGGTGCAGGCTCGGCGCCGTGGGGTCGAACCCGCAGTAATACGTGATCGGCTCGCCGGCGAGGAGCTCTTTCAGTGCGGCTTCGTCGGTGGAGACGTGCACGAGGCCGCGCCAGCGGAGCTCCTCCCAGACGTCAGCGAATGCGTCGTCGTTGTGCTGGGATGCGAGGATCACGGGGTCTGACACCCAGCAAGGCTATCAGCGGCTCAGTCCCGCTCGATCAATGCCTGAGCCTAGATTCACTCACATCAATGATGTAGCATCGATCCAATGGATTCAGGCTTCAGAGATTGATCAATGGAGGGCAGCGAGATGTTCGTGATCACAGCCGATCAGGTCGCGAGCCGGCGGCAGGCCGACCGGGCGGGCGACCTGATCGCCCGGCTCGAACGGAGCCACGGCGCCGACCTGCTGCTGCCGGCAGATCAGACGGCCGGCGACGAGATCCAGCTGCTGACGGCCTCGGCCGCGACCGCACTCGGCATCGTGCTCGACACGACCCGCGACGGACGATGGAGCGTCGGGCTCGGCATCGGCGGCCTGCGGACTCCCCTGCCCGACGCCGCACGCAAGGCGAGCGGCACCGCGTTCATCGCGGCACGCGAGGCCGTGCAGGCGGCGAAGCGGGCCGACGGGCGATTCGCGCTCCGCGCGGCATCCGCTCGGTCGGAGGAGACGGATGCGGACGAGCCCGCTGACGGACCCACGAGTTCGACGCTGGGCGCGTCCGGCGTCGAAGCGCTCGTGCGCCTGGTCGTGCTGCTTCGGGAACGACGCAGCGAGTTCGGGTGGGAGGTCGTGGACCTCGCGCAGGCCGGTCACCGGCAGAAGGACATCGCGGGCGAGCTCGCGATCAGCACCGCGGCGGTCAGCGCACGCCTGAAAGCCGCGATGTGGCGCGCCGAGTGCGACGCGATCGCGCCGCTCGAGCAGGTGCTCGCCGAACTCGACGCTGCCGTCGGATCGGCGTAGTCGGGGAGCCACGCGTCGGCGCCGATCGCTACGCTGGTCGAAGCCGGTCCGTTGGCCCCTACTCCGAAGGAACCCCAGTGTTCGATCCCACCGCCGTCACGAACGCCATCGCCTCGATCTTCCTGTTCCTCTCGCTCGCCGGCGCCGCCGCGTTCTCGGTGCTCGCGCACCTGCGGTTCCGCGCCGCGTTCGTCTGGATCGCAGCCGGCGCCATCGTCATCGCACTGCTCAGCGCGTCGGCCCTGACCGAACCGGCACCGGTCGGATTCGGACCGCTCGCCACCGCGCTCGCGTTCACCGCCGCGGTCTTCGGCGGCAGCCCCGCCGCGGCGACGGCGCTGCGACTCGCCATGGGGTCGAGCGTCGCGCCCGGCCTGCACGGCGGCATCATCGTGAGCGACAAGGCCACGACCGCAGAAGAGCGCCAGGGCATCGTCGCCGCCCCCAAGCGCGAGGTGCTGCGCGGCGGACTCGTGATCGGCTTCCTCGAGCGCATCGCGGCGGCCGGGTCGATCATCGCCGGATTCCCCGAGGGCCTCGCGATCGTCGTCGCCGTCAAGGGCGTCGGTCGATTCACCGAGCTCGAGGCGCCCGAGGCACGCGAGCGCTTCATCATCGGCACGCTCGCGAGCCTCATCTGGGCGTGCGCCGCGAGCCTCGTCGTCACGATCGCGGTGCGCTGAGGGTCCGTGCACCGTCCGTGCACCGACCACGGGTGCGCGCCCAAGGTGCGGCGATCGAGACGCCGCGGCGAACCGCGGTGCCCTCCGGCCATCGTTCAGGCGTGCGACCTGGCGTGTCGTCGATACGGCGAGACGCCGGGGTCGCCGGGCAGCCAGAATCGCCACGGGTAGGCCGATCCCCCGCCGGCTCCGCTGACGCCCGTGCGCGGACCCGCCTCGAACGCGAGCGGCACCGCCGGCACCTCGAGTGAGAACGGCGGGGTGAGCAGGTCCGCTCCGCTCGCGGCCAACGGCACGCCCAGCGCGACGGCGAGCCTCGCGGGCCCGCGGGCGAGATCCCGGTCGGATGCCGCGGCACGCCGCTCGCGCGCGAGTTCGAGTCCGGCGATCACCGTGCCGCCCCGCAGCAGCACGGCCGATGCCCGGCCCTCGACGCCGGTGACGACGTTGAGGCACGTGTGCATGCCGTAGGTGAAGTAGGCGTAGAGATGCGCGGGCGCGCCGAACATCACCGCCGTGCGGGCGGTCATGCCTCGATGGGCATGCGACCCGGGGTCCTCGCCCACGCCGCGATAGGCCTCGACCTCGGAGATCCGCACCGCGACGCGTCCTGCGTCGGACTCGTACGAGAGCACGGTGCCGAGCAGCCGCGGGGCGAGCTCGACGGCGTCGCGCGCGAAGAACGCCCGCGACGGCGAGCGCACGGCGTCGGACACCGCGCCGCCCGAAGGCGGCGCGGCGTCCGAGGCGCCCGGCTGCGGCATCCGCTCGCTCATCGAGGCGTCAACGGACCGGGGCCGTCAGCGATCGCCGTCGGGAAGCCCCGCGACCAGGTGGCGCACGCGATCGGCGAGGAGCGCGAACTGGTCGGCGACCCTCGCGGGAGCGGTGCCGCTCACGCCGTCGCGGCTCGCGACCGAGCCTTCGATCGTGAGCACCTCGCGCACGTCTGGCGTGAGATGCGGCGAGATCGCGGCGAGCGCGGCGTCATCGACCGCGTCGAGCTCGAGCGAATGCTCCTCGGCGTACCGCACGAGCGACCCGGTGATCTCGTGCGCGTCGCGGAACGGCACGTGGCGCTTGACGAGCCACTCGGCGACATCGGTCGCCAGCGAGAACCCCGCGGGCGCGAGCTCGGCCATGCGCTCGGTGTGGAATGTGAGGGTCGCGATCATGCCCGTGAAGGCGGGCAGCAGCACCTCGAGGGTCTCGACCGAGTCGAAGACCGGCTCCTTGTCTTCCTGGAGGTCGCGGTTGTAGGCGAGCGGCAGCGCCTTGAGCGTCGCGAGCAGGCCGGTCAGGTTGCCGATGAGGCGGCCCGACTTGCCGCGCGCGAGCTCGGCGATGTCGGGGTTCTTCTTCTGCGGCATGATCGACGAGCCCGTCGAGTAGCCGTCGTGCAGGGTGACGAACCCGAACTCGCGCGTGTTCCAGAGGATGATCTCTTCGGCGATGCGCGAGAGGTCGATGCCGATCATCGCCGAGACGAACGCGAACTCGGCGACGACGTCGCGGCTGGCCGTGCCGTCGATCGAGTTCTCGGACGGCGACGCGAGCCCGAGGTCCCGTGCGACGGATGCCGCGTCGAGGCCGAGCGTCGATCCGGCGAGCGCACCGCCGCCGTAGGGCGAGACATCCGCTCGCTTGGTCCAGTCGACGAGTCGCTCGAGGTCGCGCGAGAGCGCCCACCCGTGTGCCAGGAGGTGGTGGGCGAGCAGCACGGGCTGGGCGTGCTGCAGGTGCGTTCGTCCGGGCATGATCGCCGTGCGGTGCGCGTCGGCCTGGGCCGAGAGCGCGTCGATGAGGTGCACGAGCTGACGGCCGATGACGGCGACGTGATCTTTCAGGTAGAGGCGCACGAGCGTCGCGATCTGGTCGTTGCGGCTGCGACCTGCGCGGAGCTTGCCGCCGAGCTCTGGGCCGACGACGCCGATCAGCGCGGCCTCGAGGGCGCCGTGCACGTCTTCGTCGGACTCGGCCGCGACGATGTCGCCGTTCGCGACGCGCGCCTCGAGGGTGTCGAGGCCCGCGAGCATCGTGTCGAGCTCCCTGGCGTCGAGGTACCCCGCCGCCGAGAGCGCACGCGCGTGCGCCCGGGAGCCGGCGATGTCGTACGGGGCGAGCTGCCAGTCGAAGTGCGTCGACTTCGAGAGGGCCTGCAGTTCGGGCGACGGACCGCTCGCGAAGCGCGCACCCCAGAGCGCGCCCTCGTTGGTGCCGTGCTGCTCGCCGGCGTCGGGGGTGCCGGTGATCTCGGGCGTCTCGGGCGTCTCGGGCGTCTCGGCGGTCATCGTGCGTCCTCCTTGTGGGCGAGCAGCCAGGCCAGCAGGGC
Organism: Agromyces sp. PvR057; assembly: GCF_040547485.1. Taxonomy (NCBI): domain Bacteria; kingdom Bacillati; phylum Actinomycetota; class Actinomycetes; order Micrococcales; family Microbacteriaceae; genus Agromyces; species Agromyces sp. PvR057. The sequence goes on along the minus strand of NZ_JBEPPT010000005.1, from coordinate 297,156 downwards.
CTTCTGCGCGTGCAGTCGGTTCTCGGCCTCGTCCCACACGACCGACTGGGGCCCGTCGATGACGGACGCCTCGACCTCGTAGCCGCGGTACGCGGGCAGGCAGTGCAGGAAGATCGCCTCGTCGGCGGCCTCCGCCATCAGCGCGTCGTCGACGCCGTAGCCGGCGAACTCCGCGATGCGCTCGGCCTTCTCGGACTCCTGGCCCATGGAGATCCAGGTGTCGGTCACGACGACGTCGGCGTCGGCGACGGCCTCGCGCGGGTTCGTCGTGACGAGCACGGACCCGCCGGTCGTCGCCGCGATGCGCTCGGCATCGGCGACGATGTCTGCCCGCGGCGGGTAGCCGGCGGGCGACCCGATGCGCACGTGCATGCCGGCGGTCGCGCCCGCGAGCAGGTACGAGTGCGACATGTTGTTGGCTCCATCGCCGACGTAGGCGAGCGAGCGGCCGGCCAGGTCGCCGAAGCGCTCCTTGACCGTGAGCAGGTCGGCGAGCAGCTGGCACGGGTGGAAGTCGTCGGAGAGCGCGTTGACGACGGGCACCGTCGTGCCGGCGGCCATCTCCTCGAGGCCGGACTGCGCGAACGTGCGCCACACGATCGCGTCGACCATGCGCTCGAGCACGCGCGCGGTGTCGGCGACGGACTCCTTGCCGCCGAGTTGGCTGTCGCTCGAGGAGATGATGAGCGGCGAACCCCCGAGGTCGGTGATGCCGACCGAGAACGAGATGCGCGTGCGGGTCGAGGTCTTGTCGAAGAAGACCGCGACGGTGCGCGGGCCCTCGAGGGGCCGCTCGGCGAAGCGGTCGGCCTTGAGGCGGACTGCGAGATCGAGCACCTCGGCCTGCTCGGCCGGGGACAGGTCGTCGTCGCGGAGGAAGTGGCGGGTCATGTCGTGTCGTTCCGTTCGGTGGGTCGGCGGCGCCGACGCGTCGGTTCAGGTCAGGATGCCGCGTGCGCGACGTCGTCGAGCGCTGCGGCGAATCGGTCGGTGAAGGCGTCGATCTCGTCGTCGCCGATGATGAGCGGCGGAGCGAGGCGGATCGTCACGTCGTTCGCAGCGTTCACGATGAGGCCGCGCTCGAGCGCCGCGTCGACGATCCGGCCCGCGACCGGCTCGGTGAGCCCGACGCCGATGAGGAGTCCGCGACCGCGCGTCGCCCCGACCAACGGCGAGCCGATGGCCTCGATGCGTTCACGCACCTGGGGGCCGCGGCGCGCCGCGTTGCCGACCAGGTCGGCGCGTTCGATCTCGCCGAGCACGGCGTTGGCCACGGCCGTGGCCAGTGGGTTGCCGCCGAACGTCGAGCCGTGCTGGCCCTTCGAGTAGAGGTCGGATGCCGCGCCGAACGTGACGAGTCCGCCGATCGGGATGCCGCCGCCGATGCCCTTGGCCACGGTGATCGCGTCGGGCGTGATGCCCGCGTGCTGGAACCCGAACCACTCGCCGGTGCGGCCGGCGCCCGTCTGGATCTCGTCGACGATGAGGAGCGCGCCGTGCCGCCTGGTCAGGTCGCGGGCCGCCGCGAGGAAGCCCTCCGGCAGTTCGACGACCCCGGCCTCGCCCTGGATGGGCTCGACGATCAGGGCGGCCACGGCGTCGTCCATCGACGCCTCGAGCGCATCGATGGTCGCGGGGATGTGCTCCACGCCGCCCGCGAGCGGTTCGAACGCCTCGCGCATGTGCGGCTTGCCGGTGAGGGCGAGCGATCCCATGGTGCGGCCGTGGAACGCGTCGACCAGGGCGATCACGCGCGTGCGCGCACCGCCGGAGTTGTTGAGCCTCGCGAGCTTGAACGCGGCCTCGTTGGCCTCGGCGCCGGAGTTGCCGAACCACGCACGGCCGTTCTCGCCCGCCCCGGCGAGGCGAACGATGCGCTCGGCGAGTTCGAGCGCGGGCTCGGTCGTGAAGTAGTTCGAGACGTGCGCGAGCGTCGCGGCCTGCCGGCTGACGGCCTCGACGAACACCGGGTGCGCGTGCCCGAGCGAGTTGACGGCGATGCCGGCGAGGAAGTCGAGGTACTCGCGTCCCTCGTCGTCCCAGACGTACGCCCCCTCGCCGCGATCGAGCTTGCGGAGCGGCATGCCGATGGAGCGCATGATGCGCTGGTCGAACCGTTGCTGCCAGGCGTTCACGCTGCCACCACCTCCGTGCCGATGCCCGCGGGCGTGAAGATCTCGAGCAGGATCGAGTGGGGCACGCGACCGTCGATGATGGCGGCCTTCGCGACGCCGCCCTCGACGGCTTCGAGGCACGCCGCCATCTTCGGGATCATGCCGGACTCGAGCTTCGGCAGCAGGCCGGCGAGCTCGACGGAGTCGATCTGCGAGACGAGCGAGTCGCGGTTCGGCCAGTCGTGGTAGAGACCTGCGACATCCGTCAGCACGACGAGCTTCGCTGCGCCGAGCGCGACCGCGAGTGCCGCAGCCGCCGAGTCGGCGTTCACGTTGAGCGACTGGCCGGGGTGGTCGGCGTCGGGGGCGATCGATGAGACGACGGGGATGCGGCCGGCCTCGAGCTGCGCGATGACGGCGGCCGGGTCGACCTCGACGACGTCGCCGACCTGCCCGAGGTCGAGCTCCTCGCCGTCGACGACGACGCCGCGACGGCGCCCCCGGAACAGGCCCGCGTCTTCGCCCGACAGTCCGATGGCCAGCGGTCCGTGCTCGTTCACGAGCGAGACGAGCTCGCGGTTCACCTGGCCGGAGAGCACCATGCGCACCACGTCCATCGCCTCGGGCGTGGTGACCCGATAGCCGCCGCGGAACTCGCTCTCGATGCCGAGGCGTTCGAGCATCGAGGAGATCTGGGGCCCGCCGCCGTGCACCACGACGGGCTTGATGCCCGCGTAGCGGAGGTAGACCATGTCTTCGGCGAAGGCCCGCTGCAGTTCGGGGCTCACCATCGCGTTGCCGCCGAACTTCACGACCACCGTCTCGCCGTGGAACCGCTTCAGCCACGGCAGGGCGTCGATGAGCACGTGGGCCTTCGCGGAGGCCGACGATTCGGCGTCGAGCGTCTCTGTCTGTGCGCGTGTCTGCATCATCAGCTCGCGTACGCGCTGTTCTCGTGCACGTAGTCGTGCGTGAGGTCGTTGGTGAGGATCGTGGCGGATGCCTCGCCCGCATGCAGCTCGACGAGCACGTGCGTCGCCCGCGGCGTGAGGTCGACGGCCTCGCGCGGCGCGTCGGGCCGCCCGGCATGGCAGACCCGGACCCCGTTCATCGACACGTCGACGAGGTAGGGATCGAACGGCGCCTGCGTGGTGCCGATCGCGGCCAGCACGCGGCCCCAGTTGGGGTCGTTGCCGAAGATGGCCGCCTTGAAGAGGTTGTTGCGGGCGACCGAGCGGCCGACCTCGACCGCGTCGTCTTCGGTGACGGCGCCGCGGACCTCGATGGCGATGTCGTGGCTCGCACCCTCGGCATCGGCCTGCAGCTGCTCGGCGAGCGAGCGGCACGCGTCGGTGACCGCCCGGCGGAAGGCCGCGGGATCGGGCACCACGCCCGAGGCCCCCGACGCGAGGAGCGTGACCTGGTCGTTCGTCGACATGCAGCCGTCGGAGTCGAGCCGGTCGAACGTGACCCTGGTCGCCTCGCGGAGCGCCCGGTCGAGCTCGCCACTCGGCAGGTCGGCGTCGGTGGTGAGCACCACGAGCATGGTCGCCAGGCCGGGCGCGAGCATGCCCGCACCCTTGGCGATGCCGCCGACGCGCCATCCGTCGCCGTCGATGACGACGGTCTTCGGCTTCGTGTCGGTCGTCATGATCGCCCTGGCCGAGTCCTCGCCGCCGTCGGCCGACAGGCGGGCCGCGGCCGAGAGCACGCCCTCTTCGAGGACCTCGCCGTCGAGCTGGTCGCCGATGAGCCCGGTCGAGCAGACGAGCACGTCGCCCGCAGCGACGCCCAATGCGGATGCCACGGCCTCCGCCGTGCGATGCGTGACCTGGAACCCCTCGGGGCCAGTGAAGCAGTTCGCGCCGCCCGAGTTCAGCACGATGGCCGACACGACGCCGTCGAGGATCACCTGCTGCGACCAGAGGATCGGGTTCGCCTTCGCGCGGTTCGAGGTGAACACGGCCGCTGCGGCCGCCGAAGGGCCGCGGTTGACGATGAGGGCGAGGTCGAGGGCGCCTGAGCGCTTGATGCCCGCGGCGATGCCCGCGGCCTCGAAGCCCGCTGGGGCGGTGACGGTCACGGGGCGACTCCGTTCATGGGAAGTCCGGTGTACTCGGCGAGGCCGAGCGCGATGTTCGCGGACTGGATGGCGGCACCCGCGGTGCCCTTGACGAGGTTGTCGACGGCGGCGACCACGACGACGCGGCCGGCGGCCTCGTCGATCGCGAGTCCGAGGAGCGCCGTGTTGGCGCCCAGCACGTCGGACGTGCGAGGGAACGTGCCCTCGGGCAGCAGCTGCACGAAACGCTCGCCGGCGTAGGCGTCCTCCCAGGCGGCGCGCACCGCCGCGGCATCCGTCCCTGGGACGATGCGGGCGGTCGAGGTCGCGAGGATGCCGCGGCTCATCGGCACGAGCACGGGCGTGAACGAGATCGTGGGGTCGGCCGCACCCGCCCAGCGGAGCGCCTGCTGGATCTCGGGGATGTGCCGGTGGCTGCCGCCCACGGCGTAGGGGTTCGCGGAGCCGAGGATCTCGGAGGCGAGCAGGTTCACCTTCGGGCTCTTGCCCGCACCCGAGGGGCCGACGGCGAGCACCGAGACGAGGTCGCGATCCTCGATGACGCCCGCACGGATGCCGGGGGCGAGCGAGAGCGCCACGGTCGACGCGTTGCAGCCGGGCGCGGCGATGCGGCGAGCGCCCGTGAGCCGTTCGCGTTGCGTGCCGGACAGCCGCGGCAGCTCGGGGACCCCGTAGCTCCACGCGCCGTGGTGGTCGCCGCCGTAGAACGCGGCCCAGTCGCTGCTCGACTCGAGCCGGTGGTCGGCCCCGCAGTCGATGACGAGCGTGTCGGGCGAGAGCTCGGCGGCGATCGCGCCCGACGTGCCGTGCGGCAGCGCCAGGAACACGAGGTCGTGCCCGCCGAGCGTCTCGGCGCTCGTCTCCTTCAGCGTCAGGTGCGTGTACGAGCGCAGGTGCGGCTGCACGGACACGAGGGACTGGCCGGCGCTCGAATGCGCCGTGACCGTGCGCACCTCGAACTCGGGATGATCAGCGAGCAGCCGGAGAAGCTCTCCTCCGGCATACCCGGACGCGCCGGAAACGGCGACGGAGTACGTCATGGAATCCACCTTAAGGTCTGAACGAGCGGGGCGATGTTCCGGCGACGCCCCGCGTCAGGCCTCAGGCCTCCGCAGGGGTCGCCGACATTCGGCGCTCGCCACGACGTCGGTTGCGCACGACCGAGACACGCGCGACGCGTGCGGTACGGGCGAAACGGGCGGTGGACATGGCTCGACCCTAGCGGCGGCGCGGCGCACATGGCAAACCGGGCGGCCGCCGCGCATTGCGTCGTCCGCCCGGTCTCGCGCACTCGCGCGCCTCGACCCCGCCCGGGAGCGTCAGGCGACGGCGGCGCGCACCTCCTCGCCGGCGGGCTTCGGAACCGAGTCGATGAGCAGTCGCGTGTACGGATGCTGCGGGGCGACGAGCAGCTCGGCGGTGGCGCCGCGCTCCACGACCTCTCCCCGGCGCATCACGAGCACCTCGTCGCACACCCGCCGCACGACGGCGAGGTCGTGGCTGATGAAGAGGACCGTGAGGCCCCGCTCACGCCGGAGCTCGGCGACGAGGTCGAGGACCTGGGCCTGCACCGAGACGTCGAGGGCGCTCGTCGCCTCGTCCATGACGAGGACGTCGGGCTCGATCGCGAGCGCACGGGCGATGGCCACGCGCTGGCGCTGTCCGCCCGAAAGCGTGCGCGGCCGCGCGTCGGCGTGCGCGGCCGTGAGGCCGACCTGCTCGAGCAGGTCGACGGCGCGCGAACGGGCGGCGGCGCGATCCCGCTTCGTGTGCAGTCGCAGCGCGTCCTCGATGGAGCGGCCCGCGGTGATCCGCGGATCGAGCGAGAGGTACGGGTCCTGGAAGACCATCTGCACGCTGCGGGCGTGGGCGAGACGCTCCTCGCGGCCGCGCGGCACCGAGGCGCGGTCGCGACCGGCGATGGCGAGCTCGCCGCCATCGGTCTGCTCGAGGCCGACGATCATGCGAGCGAGCGTCGACTTGCCGGATCCGGATTCGCCGACGACCGCGAGCGCGCCGCCACGGGCGAGCTCGAAGGTCGCCTCGACGACCGCGCGCACCGGCGGCTTGCCCCGCCGGTGATACGTCTTCGAGAGGCCTCGCGCCGAGAGGAGCAGGGCGGTGCGTGGCTCGCGGGGCGTCGACGCGTCCTGGGTCGCAGCCGCGTGGGTCGCGGCATCCGATGCCTCGCTCGCGGAGGTCTCGGCCTCCGATGTCACGACCTCGGAGGTCGCGACCTCGACGGCCGGCGTGACGTCGGTCGCGGCATCCGTCGCACCCCGATCGCCACCCGGCACGAGCGTCGGGGTCGCCGCGACCAGGCGCGCGGTGTACTCGGCCTGCGGAGCCGTGAACACGCGGAGCGCCGGCCCCTCCTCCTCGACGCGCCCGGCCCGCATGACGACCACGCGGTCGCAGATCGAGGCCGCGAGGTTGAGGTCGTGGGTGATGAAGAGCATGCCCATGCCACGCGCATCCCGCTGGTCGGCGAGCACGCGGATGATCTCGGCCTGCGTGGTGACGTCCAGCGCGGTCGTCGGCTCGTCGCAGACGAGCAGCTTCGGGGAGCTCGTGAGGGCGCCCGCGATCATCACGCGCTGCAGCATGCCACCGGAGAACTCGTGCGGATACTGCTTCAGGTGCTCCTCGGGGCGCGGCAGGCGAACGGCGGCGAGCAGCTCGAGCGCTCGCGCCGTGGCATCCGCCGTCGAGAGGCCCTCGCAGAGCCGCAGGGTCTCGGTCATGTGGTCGCCGATGGTCCGCATCGGGTTGATGCCCGACCTCGGGTCCTGGAAGATCATCGCGGCCGAATGCCTCCGGAGCGAGAGGATCTCGCGGCCGCTCGCGCCGATCACGCCGTGATCGTCGAGCTCGATGCGACCGCCCAGGCGCGCACGGTCCGGCGCGAGCCCGATGACGGCGCGCGCGGTGAGCGACTTGCCCGAACCCGACTCACCCACGAGGCCGACGGTCTCGCCCGCCGCGACGGCGAGCGAGATGCCGTGCAGCAGCCGCGTGCCGTCCTCGAGGTCGAGGGTCAGGTCGGATATCTCGAGCAGGCTCATGCGGGGATCCCTCCTCCGATGCGATCGGAGAGCTCGTCCCCGATGATGTTGACGGCCACGACCACGACGACGACCGCGACCGCGGGCACCAGGGCGGGCAGGAAGGCGCCGGCGAGGATGCCGGACTGGGCCTCGTTGATCATCGCGCCCCAGTCGGGCGTCGGCGGCTGCACCCCGAGGCCGAGGAAGGACAGCCCGGCGAGCTCGGCGAGCACGTAGCCGAAGTTCAGGGTGGACTGCGCGCCCACGATGGGCGTCACGTTCGGCAGCACCCGCCTGAGGGCGATCCAGGCGCCCCCGAACCCCTGCACGCGGTACGCCGAGACGTACGGACGGTTCACCTCCGCCTTGACGAGCGACCTCGTGAGGCGCGCCACGAACGGCGCGTACGCGATGCTCATCGCGATCACCGGCGCGACGAGCCCCTTGCCGAACAGCGCGACGGCCATGATCGCGAGCAGCAGCGACGGGAAGGCGAAGAGCACGTCGAACACGCGCCCGAGCACCGCGTCGATCCATCCTCCGCGCCAGCCCGCGATGAGGCCGAGCAGCATGCCGATCACGGTCGAGCCGATCACCACGAGCAGCGGGCCGAGCAGTGCGGTGCGCGCGCCGTAGACGAGCCGGCTGAGCAGGTCTCGGCCGAGACCGTCGGTTCCGAGCCAGTGCGCCGCGCTCGGCGGGGCGTTGACGGCGAGCAGGTCGATCGCATCCGGCGGGTACGGCGCGACCCACGGGGCGAAGATCGCGGCGAGGGTCATCGCGCCGAGGACGCCGGCGGCGATGCCGAAGGTCAGGTCTGGGCGACGCACCCGCGGCGAGCGCAGCACCTGGACGGCGAGCGTTGGCGTGGTCATCGTGCACCAGCTCCCGCCGCGGAGCGTGGATCGATCCACGGCTCGGCCAGGTCGACGATCGCGTTCACGACGACGAACGAGGTGACGATGAGCATCACGATCGCCTGCACGACCGGGAAGTCGAGGCGGTCGACGGACTGCACGAGCAGCGATCCGATGCCCGCCAGCCCGAACGCCGCCTCGACGATCGTGCTCGCGACCAGGAGGCCCGCCACGAGCACGCCGCTCACCGTGAGGATCGGCCCGAGCGCGTTGCGGACGACGTGCCGGCGCACGACCGTGCCCCGGCGGAGACCGCGGCTCGTCGCCACCTCCACGTGTTCGCGACCGAGCTGCTCGACCATGGACGAACGGGTCACCTTGCCGACGAGCACGACGAACACGATCGCGAGGGCGATCGACGGCAGCACGAGGTGGTAGGCCATGTCGGCGAATCCCTCCCCCGATCCGAAGGTCGGGAACCATCCGAGCTGCACCGCGAACACGGAGATGAGCACGATCGACCCGACGAAGGACGGGATCGCACTGAGCACGGTCAGGCCGACGAGCGTCGCCCGGTCGAGCGCGCGTCCGCGGTTCAGGGCGGCGACGATGCCCGCCGTGACGCCGACGACCGCGATGATGAGGCCCGCCATCACGACGAGCATGAGCGTGACCGGCATCCGCTCGCCGATGACGGTCGAGACGTCCTGCCGGTACTGCAACGACCGACCGAAGTCGCCATGCACCGCACCCGAGAGCCAGTTCAGGTACTGCTGCCACGGCGGAAGGTCGAGCCCGTACTGCTCGGTGACCTGGGCGATGGCCTCCGGGCTCGGCTTGCGTCCGCGGAGCAGGAACGTCACGGGGTCGCCCGGGACGATGAAGCGCGAGAAGAAGACGAGCAGCGACGCGAGGAACAGCGTCAGCGCGAGGCCGGCCAAGCGTCCGGCGATCCGGCGGATGCCGCCGGAGGAACGGCCGGGCCCGGCCGCCGCGGGTGTCGCGACGGCCGGGGTCGTGAGGTTATCGAGCGCCAATGGTCGCCGCCCACGGGTAGTACAGGAACGCGATCGACGGCGCGACGCCGGTGATGCGCTCGCCGACGAAGACCGGCATCGGGCTCGTGTAGAGCGGAAGCCACGGCAACTGCTCGTTCGCGATGTGCTGCAGCTCTGAGGTGAGCTTCGCCCGGGCGTCGGGGTCCGCGGTGCCGACGGCCTCGTTCGCGATGCGGTCGAAGTCGGGGTCGCTCCACTCGCCGTAGTTGCTGAATTCGCCGGTGCGCAGCACGCCGTACATCTCCAGCGGGTCGGGGCTCGAGAGGTACCAGACCGTGTAGAAGAGGTCGACGTCCTCGCGCGCGCTCGGGTCGGAGAACAGGGCCGTGTACGCGTTCGGCGTCACGGTCTTGATCTCGGCGTCGAGGCCGATCGACTGCGCGGCCGCCACGGTCGCCTGGGACACGACGGTGAAGTCGTTGCTGATCGGCGCGGTCGCGAACACGATCTTCTCGCCCGTCGCCCCGGCCTCCTCGACGAGCTGCTTCGCCGCCTCGAGGTCGCGCGGGTACTCCTCGAGCCCGCTGAACGCCTCCGTTCGGGTCTGCTCGGATGCCTCGCCCCACACGGACTCGGTTGTCAGGGCGTTCGACACGGAGCCGTAGCCCTTGGCGGCGGCCTCGAGGATGCCCTCGCGATCGAGCGCCATCATGAGCGCCTGGCGCACGCGAGGATCGCTGAGCGGCCCGTCGGTGTCGGACACGATGAGGTTCGAGGTGGCGGTGCTGAGGCCGAAGTAGACGTCACCCGCACCCGAGGCCTGGAGCTGCGCGATGCCGTCGGTCGGCAGCATCCAACTGCCGTCGACGTCACCCGACTTCAAGGCGTTGATGCGGGCATTGGCGTCGTTCATGAAGACGAACCGCACCTCGCCCGACTTCGCCATGAGACGGTCGTCCCAGTAGCCGTCGTAGCGGGTGAGCGTGATCGACTCCCCCGACTTCCACTCGGACAGCTCGAACGGGCCGGTGCAGTTCACGAGCCCGGTCGAGTTGCCGTAGTCCGCGCCCTTCTCGGCAAGGGTCGCGGCCGACTCGATGACGCCGGCCGAGCCGCCCATGCCCTGGTTGAACTGGGAATCCGGGATCGCCGTGGTGACCGTGACCTCGCGGTCGCCCGTCTGCTCGATCGACGTGACGTTCTGGTAGACCGAGTACCACGACGACCCGACGGCGGGGTCGAGGTGCCGGCTCATCGAGGCCACGACGTCGGCGGCCGTGAGCGGCGTGCCGTCGTGGAAGGTGACGCCGTCGCGGATCCGGTAGACCCAGGTCGTCGGGCTCGACTGCTCGAACGACTCGGCGAGGCCCGGCGTGAGGGTGTAGTCGGGGTTCAGTCGAAGCAGCGACTCGCACACGTTCGACAGGACCATGTTGTCGGCGTAGTCGAACGCGTAGGCGTAGTCGAGCGAGTACGGCTCGCCGTAGTTCGCCCACGTGAACGAGTCGATGTCACCCGAGGGTGCGGCGGTCTGGGCGGTGAGCTCCCAGTCGGGGGCAGAGGCCTTCGGATCGGCCTGCGGCGTGCACGCGGTGAGCGCCAGTGCGCCCGCCGCGAGGGCGGCGACGAGCAGGATGCCCTGGCGTCGGCCGGTGCGGGATCTGGGGGTGTTCATGCGGGGCTCCTCAGCGGGTGGGGGTGGGGATTCCGGGCGTGGGAACGGCGTCGGCGACTCCGTCGCCGTGCTCCGCGTCGGAGCGGACGTAGACGGCCTCGCCCTCGATCCACGTGGACGTGACGGCGGCGCGGTACAGCTCCTCGTCGGGAAGCGTGAAGGGGTCGGGCTCGATGACCACGAGGTTCGCGAGGTAGCCCTCGCGTACGTAGCCCGTGTCGTGGTCGCGGTGGTTCACGTACGCGCTGCCCGACGTGTAGGCGGCCATGGCCGTCTCGAGGTCGAGCCGCTGGTGCGCACCGCCGAGCGGCTCGCCGTCGACGAGGTCGGGGGCGATCCTCGTGACGGCGATGTGGATCGCGGCGAGCGGGTCGGCGGATGACACGGGCCAGTCGCTCCCCGCCGCGAGTCGGGCGCCGTCGCGCACGAGGTCGCCGAACGGGTACTGCCGCGCCTCGGCGCCGTCCTGGAGGAACGGCAGCGTGAGCACGTCGATCTGGGTCTCGTGCGTGGCCCAGAGCGCCTGCAGGTTGGCGACCGCATCGAGCTCGGCGAACCTCGTCGTGTCCGCCTCGGCGACGACCTGGAGGTGCGCGAGGTGGTGGCGTCCGTCGCTCGCGCCGTTCTTCGCCCTGGCGGACTCGATCGCGTCGAGCGCCTCGCGGACCGCCCGGTCGCCGAGCGCGTGGAAGTGCACCTGCATGCCGGCGGCGTCGAGCTCCTCGACGGCCGTGCGCAGCAGCGTCGGATCGACGAACGAGATGCCCCTGTTGGCCGTGTCGTGGCCGTGCGCGTCCCGATAGGGCGTGAGCATCGCGGCCGTCTGGTTCTCTGCGACCCCGTCGACCATGATCTTCACGGTGCCGAACGAGAGGCGCTCCTCGTGACCCCGCTGCGCGATCCGGTCGCGCAGCCTCACCATGCCCTCGACCTGGTCGAGCCCGCCGGAGCGCTCCCACCACTGGGCGCCGACGACGTGCGCACGCAGGGTGCCCTCGTCGACGGCGCGCAGGTAGGCGCCGGTCGGGTCGGAGATGCCCGCGGACTCGCCGGCGACGAGCGCATCCTGCCAACCGGTGATCCCCAGCGAGAGCAGGAGCTCCTGCGCACGGAGCAGTCCGCGGTACGAGAGCTCCTCGCTGCCGGCCGGGCGGACCTCGGCGAAGAGCTCGCTCGATCCCTCGTGGAAGGTGCCGGCGGGCGTTCCGTCGGCCTCGCGTTCGATGCGCCCGTCGGCCGGGTCGGGGGTCGCGGCGTCGATGCCGGCGAGTCGGATCGCGGCGGTGTTCGCCCAGGCACTGTGATGGTCGCGGCTCATGAGGAGCACCGGGCGGTCGGGCAGGACCGCGTCGAGCAGGCCGCGGTCGGGCGCTCCCCCGGCGAAGTGGTCCATCGACCAGCCGCCGCCGAGGATCCACGGCTCCTCAGGGTTCGCGGCGGCGTACGCGGCGACGGTCGCGACGGCGTCGGCGGCATCCGTCGCGCCCGAGAGGTCGCACTGCAGCAGTTCGACGCCACCGCCGACGGGGTGGATGTGCGCGTCCTGGAACCCGGGTGCGAGCAGGGCGCCGTCGAGCTCGACGACGCGGGTGTCGGGGCCGACGAGGCTCGCGGCGTCCTGCTCGGGGACGATCGCGGCGATGCGTCCGTTCGAGACGCCGACGGCCAGGCCGCGCAGGGGCGAGGCGGATCCCGTGAACACGGATCCCCCGGTGAATAGGACGTCGACTGCCATGTCGCCTCGATTCTTCGTTGGGTGTGGAGGCGACAGTAGCCGCACGCCACAGCGACGTCAACAGTGTTGACATCGCTGTTGTCCAATTCGTTATGCTGGCCGTTGCAACGCGCAGCCCCACCTGCTCCGATGGAGCCGGGGACGCGTGACAGGATGGGTGCCGACCCACGAGAACCGAAGGCAGGTGCGATGACGACCGCAACCGGATCCAATCGCCTCGCCTCCCACGGCGGGCCGGGCAAGGTGCGCCTCGATCGCGACTCGATCATCTCCACCGGCCTCGAACTCGCCGCCGACACCGGCGCCACGACCATCTCGGTGCGTGAACTCGGTGCCAGGCTCGGCACCGACCCCACGGCGATCTACCGGCACTTCCGCAACAAGGAAGCGCTCATGCAGGCGCTGCTCGACGAACTCAACGCGCGCGCGGTGGCCGCCGTCACGGCCGACCCCGGCGATTGGCGCGAACGGCTCAGGCAACTGGCCAGGGCCACCCTCTCCTCATTCACGAGCTACCCGGCGATCGCAGTCGAGGCCACCGTGCTCACCACGCACGGGCCGGGCGAACTCGACGCCATCGAGCTCATGCTCGACGCGTTCGCACGGGCCGGTCTCGACGGCGACGAGCTCGTGCGGCACTACGCCCTCATGGCCTCGCATGTGCTCGCGACGGCGGCCGGCATCGCTCGCGGGCGAAGCGGGCGACCCTCCGACGAAGAGTCCAGCCCGTGGTTCGACGCCCCGATCCTCGCCGACCCTCGCACCCATCCGCGCATCGCCGAACTCGGGGCGAAGATGGCCGACCTCGAGGACCGGGACCTCTTCATGCTCGGCGTCGAAGCCGTCATCCAATCGGCAGAGCGGGCCGCCGCGGCGCGCTGACGACGTCGACCCCGGGTGTCACGGATGGCCCGGGTGTCACGGATGCCGCGGTTCAGCCCCGCGCGTGGATCCAGGCGCGGTCGACCAACGAGGCGAGCACGTCGAGGTCGATGTTCGACAACCGGCCGACCCAGACGCATCCGGCACCCACCTTGACCTTGCCGAGGCGCTCGACGAGCTCCTCGCCGCCCGGGAGCTGGAGTCCGTACAGCGACATGTTCGCCTTGCGCGGTGAGAACCCGACGATCGGCCAGTCGCCCTCGCGACCGGTGGCGTACCGGTGGTGCTGGAGTCCGTAGCCCACGATCGACGGCCCCCACATGACCGCATCCGTGTCGGTCACGCGGTCGAACAGGTCGCGCAGGACGAGCCCGTCGTCGCGCCGGCCCGCAGGTTCGACCGCGTCGAGGAACTCGGCGACGGACGCCCCGGTCGGCACGGTCTTCGCTTCGGCCATGGCTGAGGGTACCGCCGGGCCGGGGCATCCGTCACCCCTGGGCCCGGCGATCCCCATCATGCCGAGGTCGACGCGTCTACTCGCGGATCGCCGCGCCCGTGCGCTCACCCGCGAGCGCGGCGCCGGCGAGCTTCGCCTCGCTCGCCTCGGCCGCCGTCAGCGTGCGGTCGGCGGCACGGAAGCGCAGCGCGAACGTGAGGCTCTTCGCACCCTCGGGCACGCCTTGGCCGCGATAGTCGTCGACGAGGTGCAGGGCTTCGAGCAGCTCGCCGGCTCCTTCGACGACGGATGCCGCGACGACCGCCGCGGGAACCTGGACGCCCACGACGAGCGAGAGGTCCTGCGTCGCCGCGGGGAACGTGCCGATGGCATGCGCCTCGGGCTGCACGACGGCGAGGCCGATGACCGCGTCGAGGTCGAGCTCGACCACCGCGACCACGCGCGGCAGGTCGGCCTCCTCGGCGATCGCGGGCAGCAGTTCACCGGCGAACCCGACGGGCCGGCCGTCGACCCGCAGCTCGGCCGTACGGCCGGGATGCATCGCGTGGTGCGCGCCCTGCACGACCTCGAACTCCGCGCCGACCGCGAGGCCGATGCGGCGCACGGCGTCGAGCGCGTCGGAGATGCCCGCGGCCACGGCGGCCTGACCCGGCTGCTTCGTCACGGCGTCGCCGACGAAGAGCGCGGCGACATGGCGCGGCTGCGGCGGGATGCCCGCGTCGAGCTCGGCGATCGCCTCGTCATCGGGCAGCGCGGCACCGACGGGCAGCTCGCGCGTGCCGTACTCGCGACCGGTCTCCGGCAGGAACACGAGCCCCTGCTCGAACAGGCCGAGATCGACGAGTCCGCGCGAACGATTGCGCTTGGCCGCGGCGATGAGCCCGGGCAGCAGCGAGCGGCGCAGGACGGGGTTCGTCGCGTCGAGCGCGTTCGCGAGCCGCACGGAGGCGACGGGCGACCCGTCGGCGCTGCCGAACTGCAGGTTGTCGACCTCGTTCGCGAACGGGAACGAGAGCACCTCGGTCGCTCCTCCGACCGCGAGCGCGTCCGAGACGCGGCGACGGATGCGCTGCGAGCGCGTGAGCCCACGGCCGGGCGGGGCGACGGGCAGCACCGAGGGGATGCGCTCGTAGCCGCCGAGACGTGCGACCTCCTCGACGAGCTCCTCGCGGCCGGTCAGGTCTGGGCGCCACGACGGCGGCACCACGGCGAACCCGTCGTCGACGCCGTCGCCGCCTCCGAGGTCGGCGACCGAGGCCCCGATCCTCTCGAGGGCCGCGCGCACCTCGGCGTCGTCGTAGTCGACGCCAGTGACCCGGGTGACGAACCCGCGGGGCAGCACGATCGCCTGCCGTGCTGGCACGTCGGCCAGCACGGAGACGCCCTCGGCGGTGCCGCCGGCGAGCTCGACCATGAGCTGGGCGACGCGCGCCGAGGCGGCAGCGGGGATCTCGGGGTCGACGCCGCGCTCGTTGCGCTTGGACGCCTCGCTCGGCAGCTTGTGCCGACGCGCCGATCGCGCGATCGACACGGGGTCGAAGTTCGCGGCCTCGATGAGCACGTTCGTCGTGGCGTCGGAGATCTCGGTGTCGGCGCCGCCCATGACGCCCGCGATGCCGATGGGGCCGCGATCGTCGACGATCAGCAGGTCTTCGACGTGGAGCGTGCGCTCCTTGTCGTCGAGCGTCGTGATCTTCTCGCCGGGGGTCGCCCGGCGCACGACGATACCGCCCTGCAGCTTGTCGAGGTCGTACGCGTGCGTGGGCTGGCCGAACTCGAGCATGACGTAGTTCGTGATGTCGACGAGCAGCGAGAGCGAGCGGATGCCGGCGAGCTTCAGCCTCGCGATCATCCACGCGGGTGTCGGGCGCGTCGGGTCGACCCCGCGCACGACCTGCGTCGTGAAGACGGCGACCGCGGCGCGACCCCGGATGGGCGCGTCGTCGCGGAGTTCGACGGGGAACGGCGCCGACGCGGCATCCGGAGCGGGAGCGACCAGCGCGGGGTCGCGGAACGCCGCGCCCGTGGCATGCGAGTACTCGCGGGCGACGCCGCGGATCGAGAACGCGTAGCCGCGGTCGGGCGTGACGTTCAGTTCGACCGCCGTGTCATCGAGGCCGAGCAGCGCGATCGCATCGGTGCCGACGGGCGCGTCGATGCCGAGCGTCGACAGGCGCAGGATGCCGTCGTGGTCTTCGCCGAGGCCGAGCTCGCGCGCCGACGCGATCATGCCGTCTGAGACGTGTCCGTACGTCTTGCGGGCCGCGATCGGGAACGGGCCGGGCAGCACCGCGCCGGGCAGGGTCACCACGACCTTGTCGCCGACGAAGAAGTTGCGGGCGCCGCACACGATGCCGTGCACGGCCTCGCCGCCATCGGCCGCGGTCTCGCCCTCCGGCGCGACGCGCACCTGGCACCAGCGGATCGTCTTGCCGTTCGACTGCGGTTCCTCGACGAACTCGAGCACCTCGCCGACGACGATGGGGCCGACGAGGTCGAACGTGTGCACGCCCTCCTCCTCGAGTCCGAGCTCGACCAGGGCGGCGTGCACCTGCTCGGGCGTCGTTCCGGGAACGAGCTCGACGTACTCGGCGAGCCAACTCAGCGGCACTCGCATGTCTTCAGACCACCATTCCGAACTGCTGGGAGAACCGGATGTCTCCCTCGACCATCTCGCGCATGTCCTGCACGCCGTTGCGGAGCATGAGGCCCCGCTCGATGCCCATGCCGAACGCGAACCCCGTGTAGACCTCGGGGTCGATGCCCGCCGAGCGGAGCACGTTCGGGTGCACCATGCCGCATCCGCCCCACTCGATCCAGCGCGGACCCGACTTGAAGGTCGGGTGCCAGAAGTCGAGCTCGGCCGACGGCTCGGTGAACGGGAAGTAGCTCGGGCGCAGGCGCACCTTGGCCTCGTCGCCGAAGATCGACTTCACGAAGTGGTCGAGCGTGCCCTTGAGATGGGCCATCGTGAGGCCCTTGTCGACCGCGAGGCCCTCGAACTGCATGAAGACCGGCAGGTGCGTGGCGTCGAACTCGTCGGTGCGGTACACGCGGCCCGGAGCGAGCACGTAGATCGGCACGTCGCGGTCGAGCATCGAGCGCACCTGCACGGGGCTCGTGTGCGTGCGCATCACGAGGTGCGCCTCGGGCGGGTCGACGAAGAAGGTGTCCTGCATGGCGCGCGCCGGGTGGTCGGCGTCGAAGTTCAGCGCGTCGAAGTTGAACCACTCGCTCTCGACCTCCGGGCCCTCGGCGATCTCCCAGCCCATGCCCGTGAACACGTCGCACACACGGTCTTCGAGGAGGGCGAGCGGATGCCGCGAGCCGGCGGTGTACCGCGACGGCAGCGCCGTGACATCCACCGCCTCGGCCTCGAGCTGGGCTGCCGCCTCGGCGGCGACGATCTCGTTCTCGCGGGCGGCGAAGGCCTGGTTCACCCGACCACGCGCCCCGCCGACGAGCTTGCCGAGGGCGGCCTTCTGGTCGTTGGGGACGTTGCGGAGTTCGGCGTTCAGCTGGGCGAGTTCGCTCTTCTCGCCGGTGTGCTCGGCGCGGACGGCCTTCAGCGCGGCGGAATCGCCGGCCGAGGCGATCGCGGCGAGGGCCGCGGCGACCGCGGACTCGACGGACTGCTCGGTGATTTCACGGGGCTCGGACACAAGGAACGAGTCTAGCGGTCGGGCGCGGTCGGGACGGCCGGGCGAACGGCTCCCGACGCGCGGGCGTCAGCCCTGGCCGCGGCTCTCGGACTCTCGTGCCGACGCGACCGCCTGGGCCACGAGGAGGCCCTGGGTCGGGTCGTCCGCCGCCGGGCCCTTGCCCGTGTGGTAGCGGCGGTCGGTGCGCCTCGCCAGCCAGCGGGCGAACCACGAGAGCGACAGGTCGATCACGAGGTAGAACACGAACGCGATGCACCACAGGGTGAACAGGTACCGGTTTCCGTAGAAGCTGCCGAGGTTGTTCAGCGTGACGCGGAGCAGCTCGGGGTAGCCGACGATGTAGGCGAGCGACGTGTCCTTCAGCAGGACGACGAGCTGGGCGACGATGATCGGCAGCATCTGACGGAACGCCTGCGGGAACTCCACGAGCATCTTGGACTGCAGCGGGCGCATGCCCACGCTGAGCGCCGCCTCGCGCTGCCCCCTCGGCAGCGCCACGAGACCCGCCCTGAGCGCTTCGCCGATGAGCGCGCCGTTGTAGATCGCGAGCGCGGAGACGACGGCCCAGTACTGACCGGTGCCGGCGACGAGCAGGATGAACAGCATCATCAGCAGCACGGGCATGCCGCGGAAGAACTCGATGAGCACGGCCGTGGGAATGCGGATCCACGCGATCGTCGAGCTGCGCAGCAGCGAGAGGACGATGCCGAGGGCGATGGCAAGCACCGCGGCGACGGCAGCGGCGCGCAGCGTTCCCCAGACGCCGACGCTGATGATGAACCCCCACATCTCGGGGTCGGAGGCGATGTTCCAGCGAACCGCGTCGAACATGCCCGGCAGGGTGACGCCCCCGGATTCGCGCGGCGCGTTGAGGGTCGCGAAGACCCAGCCGAGGCCGGCGACCACGACGACGGCCGTGACCGCCGAGAGGATGCGGGAGAGGCGACGGGCCTTGGGCCCGGGCGCATCGAACAGGACACTGGCGCCGCTCATCGCTGCACCACCCACTTCCGCTCGAGTTGCGTCGCGAGCAGGCCGAGCGGCACGGTCACGATGAGGTAGAAGAACGCGACGCCGACCAGCACCGCGATGACGGCGTCGCCGTTCGCGTTCGCGAGCGTGCGGCCGACGCCGAACAGCTCGCTCACGAATCCGACGCCGCCGACGACCGAGGTGTTCTTCGTGAGGGCGATCAGGACGTTGATGAGCGGAGGGATCGTCATGCGGAACGCCTGCGGCAGCACGATGAGCGAGACCGTCAGGCTGAAGCCGAGACCGAGGCTGCGTGCGGCCTCGGCCTGGCCGACGGGCACGCCGTTGATGCCGGACCGCAGTGCCTCGGCGATGAACGGGGACGTGTAGACCGCGAGCGCGATCATGCCGGCGGCGAGGTACGGGAGCTCCGAACCCAGGATCGGGAGGATCACCGCGCAGAAGATCACCACGAGCGTCAGCGGCGTGTTGCGGATGATCTCGGTGTAGACCGTGGCGATCACGCGCAACGTCGCGATCGGCGAGATGCGCATCGCGGCGATGAGCGTGCCGAGCACGAGCGCGCCCGCCCCGCCGACCGCGAGGAGCAGCACCGTCATGCTGAAGCCCTGCAGGTAGAGCGGGAGATTCGCGATGACGACGTCCACGCGGTTCCTCTCGGTGGGAAGGAGCGGACCCGGGCCCAGCGGGGCCCGGGTCCGTTCGGATCAGTAGCGGTCGACCGCGGGCGGGTCCACGAACGGCAGCACCGTGCCGGCCGTGGCGTTCCAGGCCTCCTCGTAGCGGCCGTCCTCGTAGGCCTCTTCGAGCACGTCGTTGATGAACATGCGGAAGTCGGTGTCGTCGAGCTTCACGCCGATGCCGTAGGGCTCCTCGGTGAACGGCTCGCCGACCACCTTGAACTCGCCCTCGTTCTGCGCGGCGAGGCCGGCGAGGATCACGTTGTCGGTGGAGACCGCGACGACGGCGCCCTGGCGGAGCGGCTCGAGGCAGTTCGAGTACGTGTCGGTCTCGAGCACCTCGGCACCGAGTTCCTTGAGGTTCGCCGCCGGCGTCGAGCCGGTCACCGAGCACACGGGCTGGCCGACGAGGTCCTCTTCGCTCGTGATGTCGTCGTTGTCGGCGAGCACGAGGATCGACTGCCCGGCCAGGTAGTACGGACCGGCGAAGGAGATGACCTCCTTGCGCTTGTCGTTGATCGTGTACGTGGCGACGACGAGGTCGACCTGGCCGCCCTCGATGAACGGCTCGCGGTTGGCCGAGACGGTCTCGGTCCAGGTGATGTTCTCCTCGTCGATGCCGAGCTCGGACGCGATGATCTTGCCGATCTCGACGTCGAAGCCCTCGGGGTCGCCGGACGGGCCGACGAGGCCGAAGAGAGGCTGGTCGAACTTCGTGCCGATCGTGATCTTGCCGGCCTCCTGCAGGCGCGCCATCGTGGTGCCCGCCTCGAAGGTGGGGGCCGGCTCGGCCGTCTCCTCGGCTTCGCCGCCGCCGCTCGTGCAGCCTGCGAGGGCGAGTGCTGCGGCCGCTGCGGCCGCGACGAGGGCGATTCTCATGCGTGTCATGTCCGTTGCCTCTTTCTGTGTGGTGATTCCCCGCCGCTCGTGACGGCGCGGGTCTAGTGGTCGAGGATCTTGGAGAGGAAGTCCTTCGCGCGGTCGGACTTCGGATCGTCGAAGAAGTCCGCAGGCGTCGCCTCCTCGACGATGCGACCGTCGGCCATGAACAGCACCCGGTCGGCCGCCTTGCGCGCGAACCCCATCTCGTGGGTCACGACGATCATCGTCATGCCGTCCTTCGCGAGCCCGACCATGACGTCGAGGACCTCGTTGATCATCTCGGGGTCGAGCGCGCTCGTCGGCTCGTCCATGAGGATGAGCTTCGGGTTCATCGCGAGCGAACGGGCGATCGCCACGCGCTGCTGCTGCCCGCCCGAGAGCTGGGCGGGGAGCTTCTTCGCCTGGTTCGCGACGCCCACGCGCTCGAGGAGCGTCATCGCCTCGGCCTCGGCGGCCTTGCGCGACATCCGCTTCACCTTGATCGGCGCCAGGGTGACGTTCTCGAGCACGGTCTTGTGCGCGAACAGGTTGAACGACTGGAAGACCATGCCGACGTCGGCACGGAGCTTCGCGAGCCCCGCGCCCTCTTCGGGCAGTCGCTGCCCGTCGATCGAGATCGTGCCCGAATCGATGGTCTCGAGCCGGTTGATGGCACGGCAGAGGGTCGATTTACCCGATCCGCTCGGGCCGATGACCACGACCACCTCGCCGCGGTTCACGACCGTGTTGATGTCGTTCAGGACGTGCAGTTCGCCGAAGTGCTTCTCGACGTTCTCGATCACGACGAGCGGCTCCCCCCGACGCACCGAGATGTTCGACGTCGGCGGTTCGGGCTGGGTCGGGTCCATACCCCCCAAACTAGGGCGCGCAGGGCACCGCGGTCAGGATCGCACGCGCTTGGTTACCTTTTCGTAACCCGCCACGGCGTCAGGCGCTGCGCTGGGCGAACGCGCTCTCGTACAGGCAGACGGATGCCGCGGTCGCGAGGTTCATCGACTCGGCGTGCCCGTAGATGGGCACCGTGACGACGCGGTCGGCGAGCTCGAGCTGCTCGTCGAGCAGCCCCCTGGCCTCGTTGCCGAAGAGCCACGCCGTCGGCTTCGCCAGGACCCCGTCGGTGCGCGCGGCGAGGAGGTCGTCGCCCTTCACGTCGGCGGCGAGCACGGTCAGGCCGGCGGCCCTGGCACGCACGAGCACGTCGGCCAGGTCGGCTCCGACCGCGACCGGCACGTGGAAGATCGACCCCGTCGAGCTGCGCACGACCTTGGGGTTGTAGAGGTCGACCGCGCGACCCGTGAAGACGACCGCGTCGGCGCCCGCGGCATCCGCGGCCCGGACGATCGTGCCGGCGTTGCCGGGGTCGCGCACCTCTTCGAGGATCGCGATGAGCTTCGGGGATGCCGCGAAGACGTCTTTCACCGCGGTCGGGAACTGGCGGCACACGGCCACGAACCCCTGCGGGGTCACCGTGTCGGCCATGGACTCGAGCACCTCTTCGGTGACGTACTCGAGCTCGAGGTCGACCTCCTCGGCCGCGGCGACGATCTCGGGGTGGCGTTCGACGGCCGTGGGCGTGGCGAAGAGCTCGAGGACGAGCTCCGGCCGGAACCGCAGCGCCTCGGAGACCGCCTGCGGCCCCTCGAGCAGGAACAGCCCGGTCTCGGAGCGCGACGCCTTCTTGGCGAGCTTCGCGACCGAGCGGACACGGGGCGACCTGGGGTTCTCGAGCATGAGGCAATTCTAGGGCGGGAACGCGGAACGGCCCGGCACCACCCTGCTGATCGTGCAGGGGGTGCCGGGCCGTTCGACGTGCGTCGAAGGTGCTGCTTACGCGGCGGTCTTCGGAGCCGAGGTGTCGGCCGGGAGGGCCTTCTTGGCCGACTCGACGAGCGCGGCGAACGTCGCGGGCTCGTTCACGGCGAGCTCGGCGAGGATACGACGGTCGACCTCGATGCCCGCAAGGCCGAGGCCCTGGATGAGGCGGTTGTACGTGAGGCCGTTCGCACGCGACGCCGCGTTGATCCGCTGGATCCAGAGGCGACGGAAGTCGCCCTTCTTCTTGCGGCGGTCGTTGTACGAGTAGACGAGGGAGTGGGTGACCTGCTCCTTGGCCTTGCGGTACAGACGCGAACGCTGGCCGCGGTAGCCCGCAGCGCGCTCGAGGATGACGCGACGCTTCTTGTGGGCGTTGACCGCCCTCTTCACTCTTGCCATGACTCTGTTTCTTCCTTACGGGTCTCGCGGCTCAGTGGCCGAGAAGCTTCTTGATGACCTTGGCGTCGGGGGCCGACACGACCTTGTCCTGGTTCAGACGGGCCTTGCGCTTCGAGGCCTTGACCTCGAGGTTGTGGCGCATTCCGGCCTGCTGCTTCTTGATCTTGCCGCTGCCGGTGATCTTGAAGCGCTTCTTGGACCCGGAGTGGGTCTTCTGCTTCGGCATCTCGTGTGTCTCCTTGGTTCTGCCGCCAACTCGTGGCGGACGTGGGTGTCTGGCCTACGCCTCTGCGGCGTCGGCCGTCTGCGTCTCGGCCTCGCCGTCGGCATCCGCCGACGGGCGCGACTTCGCCGCAGCACGCTGTGCATTCGCCTCGGCCTTGGCCTCGGACTTGTTCTTGAGAGGGGCGATCACCATGACCATGTTGCGGCCGTCGATCGTGGGGTTGTGCTCGACCGTGCCGAACTCGGCGACGTCTTCGGCGAAACGCTGCAGGAGGCGGACGCCCATCTCGGGGCGCGACTGCTCGCGGCCTCGGAAGAGGATCATGGCCTTGACCTTGTCGCCGGACTTCAGGAAGCCGATGGCGCGCTTCATCTTGGTCTCGTAGTCGTGCTTGTCGATCTTGAGACGGAACCGGACCTCTTTGAGGATCGTGTTCGCCTGGTTGCGCCGGGCCTCTTTCGCCTTCTGCGCAGCCTCGTACTTGAACTTGCCGTAGTCCATGATCTTGGCGACCGGGGGCTTGGAGTTCGGAGCGACCTCGACGAGGTCGAGATCGGCTTCCTGCGCGAGCCGCAGGGCCACCTCGATCTTCACGACGCCGACCTGCTCTCCTGCGGGACCCACGAGGCGGACCTCGGGAACGCGGATACGGTCGTTGGTACGGGGATCGCTGATGCGGGTACTCCTCTACTCAAGCTTCTTCACTCGATGGGAGACCGGATGCCGCCCATCGTTTCGAGAGCGAAGATCCACGCACGCCGAACGGAATCACACCGATCTGCACTGCGGCCCCCTGACTACCCCAGGCTCTCGACCGTTGCGGGTCTCGGGCCATGCGGCGGAGGGCATTCAACCCGGTAACCTTGATGAAGCGGTAAGCGCGGGTGGGAGAATCTCCACTTTCGTACTGGGACAAGCCCAGCCGTACTGGGACAAGCCCAGCCATGCCGGGGCAAGCCCCGACGTGCCGGGTTCGAGACCCGGACCGAACGAGTCTAGCAGAGGATGTCTGTGATCGAGAATTCAGACGAGCCCACCTTCGCCGGCGGATCCCACGAGGATCACGTCGACGGACGCACCGAGAGCCGGCCGGCCGGCCGCGAGGCGGACACCGGGCCGGATCACGCCGACCTCGAGGAGGCGGTCGACGACGCCACGCGCGACATCGCCGAGGTGCCCGCCGTCGAGATCATCACCACCGCGGCCGTGCACCTGATGAGCGCCGCCGCCGTCAAGGTCGGCCTCGCCGACGACCCGGCGTCGCAGATCGACCTCGACGAGGCGCGCAAGCTCATCAACGCGCTCGCCGGGCTCATCACCGCCGGCGCGCCCGAGATCAGCGACATGCACGCGCGCTCCCTGCGCGACGGCCTCCGCTCGCTGCAGCTCGCGTTCCGCGAGGCATCCGTCATCCCCGACGCCATCGGCCAGGGGCCGGGCGAGAAGTGGACCGGACCGGTCAACTGACCTCGCCCACGCGCTCACCCCTGAGGGGTCGCCGCGCTCCGCGGCGACCCCTCAGAGCTGGCAGCTCGGGCACCAGAACGTCACCCGCTCCTCGAGGTCGGTGCGGCCGAGGTCGCCGCGCTCGATGCGCGTGCCGCAGCGTCGGCACGCCTCGCCGGCGCGCCCGTACACCCAGAGCCGCCGTCCGCGACGATCGACGCCGGTCGTCACGCGTGCGGCGCGATCGCGGTTCGCGACGATCAGGCGCCGCCCGAGCGCCACGACCGCCGGCAGGTCTGGCACGCTCGCCACGGTGCGCTGCGGTCGGATGCCGCGGAGGAAGCACAGCTCGTTGACGTAGACGTTGCCGAGGCCCGCCAGGTTGCGCTGGTCGAGCAGCGCGACGGCGACGGGCGTCTCCGAGCTCGCCGCGAGCCGGCGGACGGCTTCGTCGGCGCTCCAGTCGGGGCCGAGCAGATCGGGGCCGAGGTGCTCGAGCGCGGCGGCCTCGTCGGCCCGTGCCAGCACCTCGAGGAGCCCGAGCTCGAAGCCGATCGCCGTCGCGTCGGCCGTCTCGAGCACGACGCGCGCGAGGTGCGCCGGCTTGGGCCAGCGCTCCCCCGGTGCCACGACGCGCCACTCGCCCTCCATCTTCAGGTGCGAGTGGATGCTCCACCTAGGGGTCCGGATGAGCAGGTGCTTGCCGCGGGCGACGACCTCGTCGACCCGCTCCCCGGCGAGATCCGCCGTCGCGAACCTCGGCACCCGGAAGTCGGTCCGCAGGAACTCAGCCCCCGCGAGCGCCGCGTGCAGGCGCGCAGCCGCCCGGAAGACGGTGTCACCCTCTGGCATCGAGTCGCAGTCCCTTCGGCGTCTCGCCGAAGCCCGCGGCCCGCAGGGCATCACCGAACGGGGTGCCGAGCACGAATGCGCCGTTGACGCTCTCGACGGCCAGCCGTCGCACACGACCGGTGCGCACCAGCGCGGCGACGGCCTCGGCGGCCTGCTTCAGCACGACCTCGTCGGCGACGTAGGAGAGCATCGTCTTGCCGCCGCGCTCGACGTACGCGACGAGCTCGCCGTCGGCGACCACCGCGAGCGCGCCCGCCTTCCGCGCGGCGCGATGCGAGCTCTCGCCGGGAGGATCGGGCCAGGGCAGCGCCGCGCCGTACGCATTCGCGGGGTCGGTCGCCGCGAGCACGAATACCGTGCGGGTTGCGTCGGGCCGATCGTCGCGGTCTGCGAAGCCGCGCAATCGGTCGACGGCGCCCGGGCCGGCGAACTGCGCTGCGCCGAGCCCCTCGACGAAGTAGCCGCGTCGCGCGCGACCCGACTCCTCGAATCCGCTGAGCGTGCGGTAGACGAGGGCGAAGCCGCCGAGCACGCCCTCGGCGACCGCCGTGCCGCGCGTCACGACGCCGTGGCGGTCGAGCATGGTCTCGGCGAGCGCGTGCGCGCGACGGGTGGCATCGGCATCGGGCACCGGGAGGATCGACCAGCGCCCCGCGACCGACGGCGGCCCGGAGCGCATCACCGCCGACGAGGCGCGCGGGAGGGAGCGGCCCCGCATCATGCGCGAACGCGGCGTGGGGCGCGTCGTGCGATGCGCGCTGCGCCCGCCGGCGATGAGCGAGCGGACCGGCGCGAAGGTGTCGTTCGTGACGAGGCCGGCCCACACGAGACCCCACAGCGCCTCGACGAGTTCATCGTCGACCACTGGTGCCTCGAGGCTTCCGAACCGGCCGACGGCGTCGGAGAGCTGCCGGAAGAAGTAGGCGCCGCCCGACCCGAGCGCGACGAGCACCTCGCGCTGCAACGCGGTCGTCTCGACGCCGATCGGCGGGTCGAGGGTCAGCGGCGCGGACTCGGCGAGGTGCAGCGTGATCCAGCCGTCGTCGCCCGCGAGCGAACCCGACCCCGACCACACGACCTCGCCCGTGGTCATGAGCTCGTCGAGCATCGCCGGACTGTAGTCGGACACCCGGGCCGGCAGCACGAGCGACTCCCACGCGGACGCCGGAAGGCGCACGCCCTCGAGCTGCTCGACCACCGAGAGCACCCCGTCGATGCCGCGGAGCCGCCCGCCGACGTTCTGCCAGACGGGCAGGAACCGCGCGAGCACAGGCTGCGGCACCGGTTCGACCTCGTGTCGGAGCGCCGCGAGCGAGCGCCGCCGGATCTTGCGGAGCACCTCGGCGTCGCACCACTCGGTCGCGGTGCCGTTCGGGCGGAACTCGCCCTCGACGACCCGACGCTCATCGGCGAGCCGGCGCAGCGCACCCTTCGCGACCGCGACCCCGATGCCGAACCGGTCCGCGAGCTCGTCGGCGGAGAACGGCCCGTGCGTGCGTGCGTAGCGGCTCACGAGATCGCCGAGCGGGTCGCCGACGTGCTCGGCGAACGCGACCGCGACGCCGGGTGGAACGGGCACGCCGAGCGCATCGCGGAGGCGCCCGACGTCTTCGATCGCCGCCACGTGCGCTCGCCCTGCGAAGGTCAGCCGGACCGCCCGACGCGCGGCCACGAGCTCGTCGACCGCGGCGACCGGATCGGTCTCGGCCTGCACGCGCTCGGCGAGCTCGTCGGCGGTGAGCGGACCGAGCCACCGCAACGCGTCGGCCACCCCCTCGACGCCGCGCACCCGGCGGTCGTCGGCCAGGCGCTGCAGCTCGCGCTCGGTCGTCGTGATGACGCCGGGATCGAGCAGCTCGCGCAGTTCGACGCGACCGAGCAGTTCGCCGAGCAGGGCCGTGTCGATCGCGAGGGCCGCGGCCCTGCGCTCGGCGAGCGGCGAATCGCCCTCGTACATGAACGCGCCGACGTAGCCGAACAGGAGCGAGCTCGCGAACGGGCTCGGCGACTCGGTCGTGGTCTCGACGAGGCGCACACGGCGCGCACCGACATCCCGGACCAACTCGACGAGTGCGGGCACGTCGTAGACGTCTTGGAGCACCTCGCGCACGGTCTCGAGGATGATCGGGAAGGTCGGGAACGCGCTCGCGACCTCGAGCAGCTGCGCCGAACGCTGGCGCTGCTGCCACAGCGGCGAGCGCCGCCCCGGTTGGTAGTTGGGCAGCAGCAGCGCCCGCGCCGCGCACTCGCGGAAGCGGCTCGCGAACAGCGCCGACCCCCCGACCTCGTCGGTCACGAGCTGCTCGAGCTCGTCGGCCTCGAACACGAACAGGTCGGCGCCGGGCGGGTCGACCCCCGTGTCGGGGATGCGCACGATGATGCCGTCGTCGGCCGCGACGGCCGCACCGTCGACCCCGTGCCGTTCCCTGACCCGCGCGGCGACGGCGAGCGCCCACGGCGCGTGCACCGGCATGCCGAACGGCGAGTGCAGGATGACGCGCCAATCGCCGAGCTCGTCGCGCGTGCGCTCGACGACGAGCGTGCGATCGGACGGCACGTGACCCGTGGCCTTCGCCTGGTCGGCGAGGAAGGTGACGAGGTTGCGCGCTGCGAAGGCGTCGAGCCCGGCGGCCGTGACCCGATCGCGTGCGTCGGACTCGTCGGCCGCGACGATCTCGCGCATGAACGCGCCGAGGGCGCGCCCGAGTTCGGCCGGTCGGCCGAGTCCGTCGCCCTTCCAGAACGGCACCCGGCCGGGTTGCCCGAATGCCGGGACGACGTTGACGCGATCGAAGGTGATCTCCTGGATGCGC
Source organism: Agromyces sp. PvR057 (assembly GCF_040547485.1). Taxonomy (NCBI): domain Bacteria; kingdom Bacillati; phylum Actinomycetota; class Actinomycetes; order Micrococcales; family Microbacteriaceae; genus Agromyces; species Agromyces sp. PvR057. The sequence continues at coordinate 269,540 of NZ_JBEPPT010000005.1, read as the reverse complement.
CAGCTCGTGGCGCCGAGCGCGAACACGTCGCCGACGCGGGACTCGTAGACCATCTCCTCGTCGAGCTCGCCGACGCGCCGGCCCCCGGACTCGTCGCCGACGAGGAAGACGCCGAACATGCCGCGGTCGGGGATCGTGCCGCCGCTCGTGACGGCGAGGCGCTGCGCGCCGGGCCGGCCGACGAGGGAGCCCGCCTCGCGGTCCCAGATAAGGCGCGGCCGGAGCTCGCCGAAGCGATCGGACGGGTACCGGCCGGCGAGCAGGTCGAGCGTCGCCTCGTAGGCCGAGCGCGGAAGGCCGCCGAACGGGGCGGCCCGGCGCACGGCATCGAACCACTCGTCGACGTCGAGCTCGTCGACCGCCGCCGCCGCGATCGTCTGCTGGGCGAGGATGTCGAGCGGGTTCGCGGGCACCCGCATGGTCTCGATCGCGCCGGCGAGCATGCGTTCGCTCGTCACGGCGGCGTGCACGAGGTCGGCACGCTGCTTCGGGAAGATCACCCCGCGCGAGACCTCGCCCACCTGGTGGCCGGCACGCCCGAGCCGCTGCAGCCCGCTCGAGACCGAGGGCGGCGACTCGACCTGCACGACGAGGTCGACCGCACCCATGTCGATGCCGAGCTCGAGGCTCGAGGTGGCGACCACGCACCGGAGCCGGCCGCTCTTGAGGTCGTCCTCGATCTCGGCGCGCTGCTCCTTGCTGACCGACCCGTGGTGCGCTCGCGCCAGCAGCGGGGGCGCACCGGACGTCTGGCCCGACTGCGCCATGACGGCGGCGGGTGGCCCGCTGCCGGCGGCCGCGACCAGCAGCGCCTCGCGCTCCGTCGCCTCGAGCGAGAGCTCGTTGAGCCGTGCCGTGAGCCGCTCGGCCAGGCGCCGGGAGTTCGCGAACACGATCGACGAGCGGTGCGCGAGCACCCGGTCGAGGATCGCCTCCTCGACGTGCGGCCAGATCGAGCCCGTCGCGTCGTCGCTCGCGGGCAGTTGCGCCATGTCCTCGACGGGGACGACCACCCGCAGGTCGAACTTCTTCTCGCTCGGCGGTGCGACGATCTCGACGGGCGCGCTCGCGCAGAGGAACCTCGCGACCTCCTCGACCGGGCGAACGGTCGCGGAGAGGCCGATGCGCTGCGCGGGCTTCGGCAGCAGCGCGTCGAGGCGTTCGAGCGAGAGCGCGAGATGGGCGCCGCGCTTCGTGGCGGCGACCGCGTGGATCTCGTCGACGATGATCGTCTCGACCGTGCGGAGGGTCTCGCGCGCCTGCGAGGTGAGCATGAGGAACAACGACTCCGGGGTCGTGATCAGGATGTCGGGAGGCGTGCGCAGCATGGCCCGCCGATCACTGGCGGGGGTGTCGCCCGACCTGACGCCGACGCTCACGTGCGGCGGCTCGACGCCGAGCCGCTCGGACACGCGGGCGATGCCCGTGAGGGGTGCGCGCAGGTTGCGCTCGACGTCGACCCCGAGCGCCTTCAACGGCGAGAGGTAGAGCACCCGGGTTCCCGGCGGACGGGGACCGCCCTCGCCCGGCTCCGCTTCGGCGTGCAGACGATCGATGGCGGAGAGGAACGCCGAGAGCGTCTTGCCCGAACCGGTGGGGGCGACGACGAGCGCGTGCGCGCCTCGGCCGATCGCCCGCCACGCGGCGGACTGCACGGCCGTGGGCGCGCGGAAGGACTCCGCGAACCACGTTCGCGTCGCTTCGGAGAAGGCCTCGAGCGCGTCCACCCCTCCATCCTGCCGCCCACGGCCGACAGCCGGGCCTCCCGAGGCCGGATCCGCGGTGGTTCAGCCCGCCAGCGCGCGCCGGACGGCGTCGAGCGTCGCGTCGGCCGCTGCGGCATCCGTCGCCCGATTGCTGACCGAGAACCGCAAGATGTCGCGGCCGCGCCACCGCGACGGATGCGCGAGCGCGACGCCGTCGACGTCGAGGGCGCGTGCGATCGTCGCGACGTCGTGGCCCTCGAACCCGACGCACACCTGCGTGAACACGACCTCGTTCAGCACCTCGACGCCGTCGATGCGACCGAGGCCCTCGGCGAGCGCCGTCGCCGAGTCGGCGAGCCCGTCGACGAGGTCGGCGACCCCCGAGCGTCCGAGGGCGCGCAGTGCCGCATAGGTCGGCACCCCCCGCGCGCGCCGCGAGAGCTCGAGCACCCGGTCGGCCGCGTCGATGCCGGTCTCCGCGGCCGGCAGGTAGGCCGCGTGCATCGTCATGGCGGCCACGAGCGGGGCGGGATCGGCCACGGCGACGATGCCGGCGTCGTAGGGCACGTTGAGCGTCTTGTGCGCGTCGGTCGCCCACGAGTCGGCCTCCTCGACGCCCGCCACGAGGTGCCGCAGCCGCCCGCTCGCCGCCGCCCAGAGCCCGAACGCGCCGTCGACGTGCGCCCACGCCCCCGCCGCGTGGGCGATGCCGATGCACGCCTCGAACGGGTCGGATGCGCCCGAGTGGATGTTCCCGGCCTGCAGGCACACGATCGCCGGGCCCGATCCCCCGGCGAGCGCCGCGGCGAGCGCGTCGGGCAGGATGGCACCCTGGCGGTCGGTGGGCACGTCGATCGGCCGGCCGAGGCCGAGCCAGCGGAGCGCGACGTCCACCGACGGGTGATGCTCGTCGCCCGCGAGCACCCGGATGCGCGGCGCCCCCTGGATGCCGTCGGCTGCGTCGTCCCACCCGACCCGCTCGAGCACGGCATGCCTGGCCGCCGCGAGCGCGACGAGATTCGCGGTGGTCGCCCCGGTCGTGAACCCCGCGACCGTGCCCTCCGGCAGGCCGAGGAGGTCGCAGGTCCATTCGGCCGCGAGTTCCTCTGCGGCGTTCACCCCCGGCGTGACCTCGCGGAGCGCCGCGTTCTGGTCCCATGCCGTGACCAGCCAGTCGGCCGCGAGCGGCGCCGGCGCGGTGCCGCCGATCACCCAGCCGAAGAACCGCGGCGACTGCATCACGATGAGTCCGGGTTCGACGGCCGCACTCAGCTCCTCGACGACCAGGGCGGCGTCCATGCCGCCGTCGGCGAGCTCGCGGCCGAGCGCGTCCTTCACCTCGTCGATGCCGACGCTCGGCGCGATCCGGCGATCGCGGATGCCGTCGAGCCATCGGCCGGCCAGCCGCGCGGCGGTCTCGAGCGGTTCGTGGAACTCGTCTGCGACTCCGGGCATCATCGCTCCTTCTCGGCGCGATTCTCCACCCGTGCGGGGAGTACGGCAACCGCCGCCCTGCCGGGCGACCGGGAGAGCTCCGGACGCCGGTTCAGGATGCCGCGCGCAGCCGCACCTTCAGCGAGTCAACGCCCGTCGCGATGACGTCGTCGGCCGCCCACCGTTGCGCGAGGCGGGCGAGCACCGCGTCGAGCTCGGCGCGCTCCAGCCCGGAGACCAGTTCGAGCACGACGACGAGCTCCGGCCCGAGCAGGCGCATGTCGGGATCGCCGTCGACGAGATCGACGCCGAGCACCGCGAGTTCGGTCGCGATCGAGCGCGCGAACGCCTCGCGGACCGTCTCGGACTCCGCCGCCGGCCGCCATTCGTGGCTCTGCGCCACCGCCCACACCGCGCCGCGGCGCAGGCCGAACTCGGTCTCGGAGCCGGGGTCGAGCACCACGTGATCGGTGCCGTCGTCGGCGGCCGCGAGTGCGACGCGCACGCCGTCGGCGGGCACCGGGCGGGCGTTCGGGTTCCAGCGCCGCATCGCGTCGACCGAGCTGAACACGGGCAGCACGGGCCGGCCGTCGGGGCCCTGCACGGTGACGATCGAGAGCTCCTGGCTCTTCTCGACCGCGAGCCCGTGCTCGCCGATCTCCGTGCCGCCGTCGCCGAGCTCGGCGAGCAGCGGGATCAGCACGCGCGAGGTCGCGAACGCCTGCACCACGTCGACCGGGCCGCCGTCGCCGGCGCGGAACCGCGCGATCGCGGCCACGAGGTGCGGCGGCGCGCTGCCGTCGTCCTGCGCATGCGCGTTCGACTCGAACGACCGGCCCGCCCACGGGGTCCCGGCCGAGTCCGCGGTGCCGCCCGGCATCAAACGGTCGGGCGTCTCCGGCGCGACGCCGCCGTCGGCGACCTGGCCGGTGCCGCCGCGACCCTCGTCACCGACCGCCTCGGGGTCAGTGGGACGCGACATCCAGCGCCTCGGGCAGCGTGAACGCGCCCGCGTACAGCGCCTTGCCGACGATCGCGCCCTCGAGGCCGAGCGGCACGAGCTCGCGGAGCGCGACGATGTCGTCGAGGCTCGAGATGCCGCCGGATGCGACGACCGGGCGGTGCGTGCGGTCCATCACCTGGCGCAGCAGGTCGAGGTTCGGGCCCTGCAGCGTGCCGTCCTTCGTGACGTCGGTCACGACGTAGCGCGCGGCGCCGGCCTCTTCGAGGCGGTCCATGACCTGCCAGAGGTCGCCGCCGTCCTGCGTCCAGCCGCGGGCGGCGAGGGTCGTGCCGCGCACGTCGAGCCCGACGGCGATCGCCTCGCCGTACTGCGCGATGACGGATGCCGCCCACTCGGGGTTCTCGAGGGCCGCGGTGCCGAGGTTGATGCGCTTCGCGCCGATCTCGAGCGCGTGCTCGAGCGACTCGTCGTCGCGGATGCCGCCGGAGAGCTCGACGTTCACGCGACCGCGCACCTGGCGGATCGCCTTCTTCAGGATGCCGCCGTTCGAACCGCGACCGAACGCCGCGTCGAGGTCGACGAGGTGGATCCACTCCGCACCCTGGTCGGCCCAGTCGACGGCCGCGTCGATCGGGTCGCCGTAGTTGGTCTCGGTGCCGGCCTCGCCCTTCGTCAGACGGACGGCCTTGCCGCCCGCGACGTCGACCGCCGGCAGCAGCACCAGGCGGGGGGTCTTGTTGAACTCACTCATCACTGTCCTCGAAATCGGATGCCTGAGAATGCGGCATCGGCACAGTCACAGAATCCTAGTCCGCACCGCTGGGTGCGGTCGGATCATGTGACGCGGCGGGGCGTTCAGCCGAGCGATCGGAGCCAATTCGACAGCAGGCGGATGCCGGCGTCCGCAGACTTCTCGGGATGGAACTGGGTCGCCGACAGCGGCCCGTTCTCGACCGCGGCGAGGAACGGGCCGCCGTGCTCGGCCCACGTGAGCCGGGGCTTCGGAAACGGCGGCATGACGTCGAGGGTCCACTGCTGCGCGGCGTAGGAGTGCACGAAGTAGAAGCGCTCGTCGGCGATGCCGTCGAAGAGCACGGACCCCTCGTCGGGCGCGACCGTGTTCCAGCCCATGTGCGGCAGCACGGGTGCGGGCAGCTCGGTGACCTCGCCAGGCCACTCGCCGAGGCCCTCGGTGTCGGCGCCGCGCTCGACGCCGCGCTCGAAGAGCACCTGCATGCCGACGCAGATGCCGAGCACGTGCCGCCCGCCGGCGAGCCGACGGTCGATGATCTCGTCGCCGCGCACCGCGCGGAGCTGGTCCATGACGGCCTGGAAGGCGCCGACGCCGGGCACGAGCAGCCCGTCGGCCTCGAGGGCGGCCGTTCGGTCGGAGGTGACCTCGACCTCGGCACCCGCCCGCTCGACGGCCTTCGCCGCCGAGTGCACGTTGCCCGAGCCGTAGTCGAGCACGACCACGCGAGCCGTTCGGGTCACAGGGCGCCCTTCGTCGACGGGATGCCGCTGACGAGCGGGTCGAACGTCTTCGCCTGGCGGAACGCGCGCGCGAACGCCTTGAACTCCGCCTCGGCGATGTGGTGCGCGTCGCGGCCGCCGAGCACGTTGACGTGCACCGTGAGCCCCGCGTTGAAGGTGATGGCCTCGAAGACGTGGCGGACCATCGAACCCGTGAAGTGGCCGCCGATGAGGTGGTACTCGAAGCCGGCGGGTTCGCCGGTGTGCACGAGGTACGGACGCCCCGAGATGTCGACGACGGCCTGCACGAGCGCCTCGTCGAGCGGCACGAGCGCGTCGCCGTACCGGGAGATGCCGCGCTTGTCGCCGAGCGCCTGGCGGATCGCCTGGCCGAGCACGATGCCGACGTCTTCGACCGTGTGGTGCACGTCGATCTCGATGTCGCCCTTCGCGCGCACCGTGAGGTCGGTCAGGGAGTGCTTCGCGAACGCCGTGAGCAGGTGGTCGTAGAACGGCACCGAGGTCTCGATGTCGCTCGTGCCCGTGCCGTCGAGGTCGATCGAGAGGTCGATGCTCGACTCGCTCGTCTCGCGCTGCACGCGCGCGGTGCGCGCTGCGTTCGAAGTCGTCATGATGCCATCCTATTCAGCGTGCGACGGGGCGGCCGGTGCCGGTGCGAACGCCGCGATCGCCTCGAGGAACGCGGTCGTCTCGGTCTCGGTGCCCGCGGTGACCCTGAGGCATCCGGGCAGCCCGATGTCGCGGATCAGGATGCCGCGCTCGAGGAGGGCCTCGAAGACCGCGTGCGGGTCGTCGACCCCGCCGAAGAGCACGAAGTTCGCACCGCTGCGGTACGGACGGAACCCGAGGCGGGCCAGCTCGTCGACGATGCGCTCGCGCTGCCCTCGGATCTCGTCGACCATCGCGAGCATCTCGTCGGAGTGGGCGAGCGCGCCGAGCGCGGCCGCCTGGGTGAGCGCGGAGAGGTGGTAGGGCAGGCGCACGAGCCGCAGGGCGTCGACGACGGCGGGATCCGCGGCCAGGTAGCCGACCCGGGCGCCGGCGAACGCGAACGCCTTGCTCATGGTGCGCGAGACGACGAGCCGCGGACGGCCCTCGAGCAGCGTGAGGGCGCTCGGCGTGCCGGGATCGGCGAACTCGTGGTACGCCTCGTCGACGACGACGATGCCGCGTGCGGCGTCGGCGACAGCGGTGATCGTCTCGATCGAGAGCGGCGTTCCCGTCGGGTTGTTCGGCGCGCACAGGATGACGAGGTCGGGGTCGTGCTCGAGCACCGCCGCGACGGCGGTCTCGGGCGAGAGCTCGAAGTCGTCGTCGCGGGGAGCGCCGATCCACTCGGTGCCCGTTCCCGCCGAGAGCAGCCCGTACATCGAGTACGTGGGAGCGAAGCCGAGGGCCGTGCGACCGGGACCGCCGAACGCCTGCAGCACGTGCTGGAGCACCTCGTTGGAACCGTTGGCCGCCCAGATCCCGCGTTCGTCGAGGCCGTGCCCGAGATAGGCCGCGAACGCGCGACGCAGTTCGGTGAACTCGCGGTCGGGGTACCGGTTCAGGTGCAGGATCGCGGCGGCGACGCGGGCGACGATGTCGTGCGCGACCGACTCGGGGATCGGATGCGTGTTCTCGTTGACGTTGAGCGCGACGGGCACGGCCTTCTGCGGTGCACCGTAGGGAGCGCGCCCACGGAGGTCGTCGCGGATGGGCAGGTCTTCGAGGTCGGTCACCTGATCAATGCTATCGACCACCACCGGACGCAGAAGGCCGCAGTGACGCTCCGAGACGACCCCGACCGCACCCGCCCGATGGTTCGGGGGCTGCGGCTACTGCGCCGGGAGCGCGAGCCGCTGCCCGGGCTGCACGACGGAGTCGTCGAGCCCGTTGAGGCGCATGATCTCGGCGATGAGGTCGCGGGGGTCGCCGTTCGGGGCGAGCGACTCGGCGATGCTCCAGAGGGACTCGCCGTCGGAGACGGTGAGGTACGCGAGGCTCGTGCCGCGAGCCCCTTCGCCGTCGGCGGCCGCACCACCGCCGCCGAGCACCAGGGAGGCCGCGAGGAGCGCGATCGGGATCGCGGCGAGCACCGTGAACACCGCGCGCCCGCGACGCGTGAGGCGCAGACGGCTGCGCACGACGACGGCCGCGTCGCCGACGTCGAAGGACATGGGCCGATCGGCGTACGAACCGTACGAACCGCCTACCGAGACGGCATTGACCGTTACTGCACTCATCTCGCACCTCCTGGGGTGAATCGCATCCGACCCTCGGCCGGGAGGGCCGGATGCGAAACTCTGTTCCGAATATATCTTCGAATTTCGAACCTCGCAAGCATCTCGACGCCGAAGACTTCGGCCCCGGATCTCGCGACACACTCGAACAGATGTTTGCCGCACCCCTGCGGGGCGGATACAGTTTCGAATGTCCGACGACAGTCGAACAGACACCACCGACATCCGTTCGCCAGAACAGCGATCACGAGGAGCGACGACGATGAGCACCGAACTCGACGACTTGCGCGAGTCCGGCCGCAGCCGCCGCCGCAAGAGCCTCAGCGCCAAGCAGATCTCGATCCTCGAGGTCATCCAGCGCTCGGTGGCCGGCCGCGGGTATCCGCCCAGCATGCGCGAGATCGGCGACGCCGTCGGGCTCTCCTCGCTCTCGAGCGTCACGCACCAGCTCAACCAGCTCGAGCTCGCCGGCTACCTGCGCCGCGACCCGAACCGGCCCAGGGCCCTCGAGGTGCTCATCGAGCTGCCCGGCATCGAGTCGCGCGGGTCGTCGAGCAGCGAGTCGGCGCCGGTCGTCGGCGACGCCGCGATGGTGCCGCTCGTGGGTCGCATCGCCGCGGGCGTGCCGATCACCGCCGAGCAGCAGATCGACGAGGTGTTCCCGCTCCCCCGCCAACTCGTGGGCAAGGGCGACCTCTTCATGCTCAAGGTCGTCGGCGACTCCATGATCGACGCGGCCATCTGCGACGGCGACTGGGTCGTCGTGCGATCCCAGCGCACCGCCGAGAACGGCGAGATCGTCGCGGCCATGCTCGACGGCGAGGCGACCGTCAAGGTGTTCCGCCAGCGCGACGGCCACACGTGGCTGCTCCCGCGCAACAGCGCCTTCGAACCGATCCTCGGCGACGCCGCCGAGGTGCTCGGCAAGATCGTCGCGGTGCTGCGCGCGGTCTGACCGCGACCAGGGCGCATCGTGCCGGGACGTGCCGCACGCCGTGCGGAGACGCGGACGGGCGACGCCGAAGCGCCGCCCGTCCGTGACATCCGACCGCTAGGAAGCGGCGCCCACCCGCTCGAGACGGGACGCGCGCACCGCACGCGTCGCCTCGATGATGTGCTCGAGCGAGGCGACGGTCTCGTCGTAGCCGCGGGTCTTCAGCCCGCAGTCGGGGTTGACCCAGAGCCGGTTCGCCGGGATCTCGCCGACGGCACGCTCGAGCAGCGTCGTGACCTCGTCGACGCTCGGCACGCGCGGCGAGTGGATGTCGTAGACACCCGGCCCGATGCCGTGGTCGAAGCCGCTCGTCGCGAGGTCGTCGACGACCTCCATGCGGCTGCGCGCGGCCTCGATCGACGTCACGTCGGCATCGAGGTTCTTGATCGCGTCGATGATCACGCCGAACTCCGAGTAGCAGAGGTGCGTGTGCACCTGGGTCCCGGATGCCGCGCCGGCCGTCGCGAGCCGGAACGACCCGACCGACCAGTCGAGGTAGGCGGGCTGGTCGGCCAGCTTCAGCGGCAGGAGCTCGCGCAGCGCGGGCTCGTCGACCTGGATGATGCGGATGCCGGCGGCCTCGAGATCGGTGATCTCGTCGCGCAGGGCGAGCGCGACCTGTCGCGCGGTGTCCCCGAGCGGCAGGTCGTCGCGTACGAACGACCACGCGAGGATCGTGACCGGCCCGGTGAGCATGCCCTTGACGTGCTGCCCGGTCAGCGACTGCGCGTACTCGGCCCAGGCGACGGTCATCGGCTCGGGTCGCGAGACGTCGCCCCAGAGGATCGACGGGCGCGTGCAGCGCGAACCGTAGGACTGCACCCAGCCGTGCTCGGTGACCGCGAAGCCGTCGAGCAGTTCGGCGAAGTACTGCACCATGTCGTTGCGCTCGGGCTCGCCGTGCACGAGCACGTCGAGGCCGAGCTCCTCCTGCAGGCGGATGACGCGCTCGATCTCCTCGCGCATGAGTCCCGTGTACTCGGCGGCCGAGATCGCCCCGCTGGTGAGGCTCGCGCGGGCGCGGCGGATCTCGCCGGTCTGCGGGAAGGAGCCGATCGTCGTGGTCGGCAGCTCCGGCAGGTCGAGGGACTCCTGCGCGATGAGGCGCTCGTCGTAGGCGGCGCGGTCGAAGTCGCCCCGCTGCAGGCCGGCGAGACGCTCGCGCACGGCGGGAACCCGCACGCCCGGTGCGCCGGCGCGGTCGGCCAGGGCGACGGATGCCGCGTCGAGCGCATCGGCGACGGCGTCGCGCCCCTCGGCGAGGCCGCGCGCGAGCGTCGCGACCTGCCCCACCTTCTGGTCGGCGAAGGCGAGCCAGCTCACGAGCCGCGCATCGAGCTTGGATTCGTCGTCGACGTCGTGCGGCACGTGCAGGAGCGAGGTCGACGTCGAGACGGCGACGGAGCCCGAGCGCGACTGCAGCGCCTCGACCTTCGCGAACGCCGCGGCGAGGTCGCCGCGCCAGATGTTGTGGCCGTCGACGACGCCGGCGACGAGCGTCTTCGCGGCGAGCGACTCCTCGGTGGCGGGGTCGAGCGCGTCGGGCAGCGAGCCGCGCACGAGGTCGAGGGAGATCGCCTCGACGGGCGCCGCGGCGAGGGCCGGCAGCGCGTCGTCGAGCGCGCCGTAGGGCGCGGCGACGAAGATCGAGGGACGGGCCTCGGCCTCGCCGAGCACGTCGTAGGCGGCGCCGATCGACGCGATCACGCGGTCGCGCGACTCGTCGAGGCTCTCGCTGACCAGGGCCGGCTCATCGAACTGCACCCACGCGGCGCCGGCCTCGGCGAGCTTCGCGAGCAGGCGGGCGTAGACGGGCACGAGGTCGTCGAGGCGGTCGATCGGGCTGAACCCGGCGGGCGCGTCATCCGGCGCCTTCGCGAGCAGCAGGAACGTGATCGGGCCGACGACGACCGGACGCGTGAGGTATCCGGCCTCGCGCGCCTCGACGAACTCGGCGACGATGCGCTCGGCGTGCAGCGAGAACTCGGTCTCGGGCGAGATCTCGGGCACGAGGTAGTGGTAGTTCGAATCGAACCACTTCGTCATCTCGAGCGGTGCGTCGTCGCCCTCGCCGCGGGCGATGGTGAAGTAGGCGGCGAGGTCGAGGCCGCCGTCGGCGCCCCGCAGGCGCTCGAACCGCTCGGGGATCGCGCCAACCGCGACCGCGGCGTCGAGCACCTGGTCGTAGAACGAGAACGACTCGGGAATGGCCGAATCGTCACGGCCGAGCCCGAGGTCGGCCAGGCGTGCACGCGTCGCGGCGCGGAGCTCGGCGGCCGTGGCCTCGAGTTCCGCGGCGTCGATGCGGCCGGCCCAGAAGGACTCGACGGCGCGCTTGAGCTCGCGGCGGCGTCCGATCCTCGGGTAGCCGATGATCGTCCCGGTGGGGAAGGGTGTTGCGGTCATCGCTCGGTGTTCCTCTCGTTGGCGAGCTGGTGCGGTGTTGCGATCCCGAGGCGTCCGACGACGTCGAGCACGGCCTCGTGGCGGTTGTAGGTGTAGAGGTGCAGGCCGGGTGCGCCGCCATCGAGCACCTCGGCGGCGAGCCCGGTCGCGAACGAGATGCCGAGCTCGGCCTGCGCCGCGGCATCCGGTTCGATCTCGAGCGCGATCGCGAACTCGGCGGGCGGCTCCACCTCGGTGAGCTCGGCGAGCCTCGCGAGGCGTGCGGAGGTCGTGGTCGGCATGATGCCGGGCAGGATCGGCATCGTGACGCCCGCGGCGCGGGCGCGGTCGACGAAGCCGAGGTAGTCGTCGGCACGCCAGAAGAGCTGCGTGATCGCGAGGTTCGCGCCCGCGACCTCCTTCGCGAGCAGGATGTCGACATCCTGCGCGAGGTCCTTGGATCGCGGATGTCCCGTGGGGAACGTCGCGACGGCCACGCGCGTCGGGCGCCCGCGTTCGCGGATGCGCCGCGCCACCGGGTTGCCGGCCACGGCCACCTGCCGGAACGGCTCGCGCTCCTGCTGCACCCGGTGGATGAGCTGCACGAGCTCGGCGGCGGTGGCGAGGTCGCCGAGCGGCGCGTCGGGGTCCGAACCGGCCGGCGGGTCGCCCCGAAGCGCGAGGAAGCTCCGGATGCCCGCGTCGAGGAACCGACGCACGAGCTCGTTCGCCTCGGCGTGCGACGACCCGACGCAGGTGAGGTGCGCCATGGGCTCGATATCGGTGTTCTCGAGGATGTACCGCAGCACCGTGAGCGAGCGGTCGCGCGACGTGCCGCCGGCGCCGAACGTGACGGAGATGAACGCGGGGTCGACGTCGGCGAGGCGGTCGATCGTGCGACCGAGCGCGATCGCCGCGGCATCCGTTCGAGGCGGGAAGAGCTCGAACGACAGCGCGGTGCGTTCGGGCGTCGCCGCCGGGTCGGGTGCGATCGGTGCCATGCTGCGCTCCAGGGTCCGTGAACCGTGGGCGGGTCGGGCACACGTGCCGCGTACCCCGGCCGTCACGGCTGGTGGTCTCGCGGGCGGGTGCCGGGCTCGGCTGTCGCTCCAGGTGATCGGCATCCGGCCGATCACGTTCGATCAGTGGCGACGATACGCGGGTTTCGGGACGACCGGGGCGAACTGTGACCTTCGGTGACGTGTCATGACCCGGTGCGTCCCGAATGGATCGCCGAACACCGGGTCGCGATCGACCGGAGCGTCGGATGCCGCGGCGAACCGCATGCGGCATCCGGACGCCGCCGTGCGACCCGCCGGAGCTGGCTCAGACCGCGGCGGAGGCCACGGCGAACCCCGCGAGCTGCGCCGCCTGCTCCGGCGAGGCGAACGCGCGCACGCGCGTGCCCTCGTCGACGTAGTCGACCGAGATGACGCGGCCCGACTCGTGCAGCAGGGACACCACGTCGCCGCGGTCGTAGGGCACGAGCAGGTCGATCTCGACTGCGGGATCGGGCAGCATGCGCGTGACCGCCGCGAGCACCTCGTCGATGCCCTCGCCGGTGCGCGCCGAGGCGAAGACCGCGTCGGGTGCGAGCCCGCGCAGCACGAGCCGCTCCTCCGGACCGACGAGATCGGCCTTGTTGAAGACGATGAGCTCGGGGATGTCGCGCGCACCGACATCGCCGATGACGTCGCGGACGGTCGCGATCTGCCCTGCGGGATCGGGGTGGGCCGCGTCGACCACGTGCACGATGAGGTCGGAGTCGCCCACCTCTTCGAGCGTGGAGCGGAACGCCTCGACGAGCTGGTGCGGGAGGTGGCGCACGAACCCGACGGTGTCGGCGATCGTGTAGATGCGACCGTCGGCGGTGGTGTTGCGACGCACGGTCGCGTCGAGGGTCGCGAACAGCGCGTTCTCGACGAGCAGGCCGGCGCCCGTGATGCGGTTCAGCAGGCTCGACTTGCCCGCGTTCGTGTAGCCCGCGATCGCGACGGACGGGATCGCGTTGCGCCGACGGTTGGCGCGCTTGGCGTCGCGCGCCGGCTTCATGCCCGCGATCTGCTTGCGCAGCTTCGCCATGCGGGAGTGGATGCGCCGACGGTCGAGTTCGATCTTCGTCTCACCCGGACCACGCGACCCCATGCCGGCTCCGGCGCCGCCGACCTGGCCACCGGCCTGCCGCGACATCGACTCGCCCCAGCCTCGCAGGCGCGGCAGGAGGTACTCGAGCTGCGCGAGTTCGACCTGCGCCTTGCCCTCGCGGCTCTTCGCGTGCTGGCTGAAGATGTCGAGGATCACCGCGGTGCGGTCGATCACCTTGACCTTCACGACGTCTTCGAGGGCACGCCGCTGGCTCGGCGCGAGCTCCGTGTCGGCGATCACGGTGTCGGCGCCGACGGCCGCGACGATGTGCCGCAGCTCCTCAGCCTTGCCCTTGCCGAGGTACGTGCTGGGATCGGGGTGGGGGCGACGCTGCAGCAGGCCGTCGAGCACGCGCGCGCCCGCCGTCTCGGCGAGGGCCGCGAGCTCGCGCATCGAATTGTCGGCGTCGGCCTGCGAGCCCTGCGAGTACACGCCGATGAGCACGACGTTCTCGAGGCGCAGCTGCCGGTACTCGACCTCGGTGACGTCTTCGAGCTCGGTCGACAGTCCCGCGACCCGGCGAAGGGCCGCGCGGTCCTCACGCTCGAACTGGTCGCCGTCGGTCGAGGAGCCGCCCGGGGCATCCGTTCGCATGATCGACGTGGCTTCGCCCGCGCCGAACCGCGCCACGCTCGCGGTGGAGTCCGCGGTGCGCAGCACCCGGTCGACGGCGTCGTCGGTGGGGCGGTCTTCGGCTTCGTTCATTCTCTCAACCCTACTTCGCTCTGCGTGCTTCTGCTTCGTCGTGCGGTGCCGCCACATCCCGGTGCGCTACCGTGCTGGCATGGGCTCCGACCACTACTTCTCCGCGTCTCCTCGGAGCAATGCCAGCACCCGCACCATCCGCGTCCGACTCGCCGGCCGCGATCTCGACCTGTCGACCGCCGCCGGGGTGTTCAGTCCCGAGCACCTCGACCAGGGCACCTCGCTGCTGCTCGAGACGGTTCCGGCACCGCCATCGACCGGGAACCTGCTCGACCTCGGCACCGGATGGGGGCCGATCGCCCTGTCGCTCGCGCTGCAGGCGCCGGATGCGACGGTCTGGGCCGTCGACGTCAACGAACGTGCGCTGAGCCTCGTGCGCGACAACGCCGCGCGCCTCGGCCTCACCAACGTCAACGCGGTGCTGCCCGCGGATGTTCCCGACGACCTCGTGTTCGACACGATCTGGTCGAACCCGCCCATCCGCGTCGGCAAGCAGGAACTGCACGCGATGCTGACGCAGTGGCTCCCCCGGCTCGCCGACGACGCGACCGCCTGGCTCGTCGTGGCCAAGCACCTCGGCGCCGAATCGCTGCAGCGCTGGCTCGCCGCCGACCTCGGCCTCGACGTCGAGCGCGCCGAGAACTCCAAGGGGTTCCGCGTGCTCGCGGCGGGGCGTCTGCCCGCCTGACGCCCGCCTCGCGGACCGCCGGCGGACCGTCATCGAACGCGAACTCGGTCAGCGGTCAGCGGTCAGGCGAGTGCGAGCACCCCGTCGAAGACGAGCTCGGCAGGCCCTGACAGCGCGACGTGCTCGCCGTCGGATGCCGCGAACATGCGCACCCCGACGACGCCGCCCGGCACCTGCACGCGCCAGTCGTCGGGCGCGCCGCTGCCGGCCCAGAACCGCACGGCCAGGGCGGACGCGACCGCACCCGTTCCGCACGAGAGCGTCTCGCCGGAGCCGCGCTCGTGCACGCGCATGCGGATGCGCCCCACGCCGCCCTCGACGAGCGGCTCCGACGGCACCACGAACTCGACGTTCGCGCCGGCCGCTGGCTCGGGGTCGAGGATGGGCAGGTACGCGAGGTCGAGACCGGCGAGCTCGTCATCGTCGGCGAGGGCCACGACCACGTGCGGGTTGCCGACGTCGATGCCGAGGCCGGGCCGCGCGACCGAGAGGCCCTTGGCTCGCACGAGCGGCTCGCCGCCCTCGCGGCGCCACAGGCCCATGTCGACCTCGAACCCGTTCTCGGCGAGGCTCACGCGGCGCACGCCGGCGCGCGTGCCGATGGCGATCGACTCGCCGGGGCCGAGCTCGGCGAGCCCCTGGTCGATGAGGAAGCGCGTGAAGACGCGCACGCCGTTGCCGCACATCTCGGACACCGAGCCGTCGGCGTTCCAGTAGTCCATGAACCAGACGGCCTCGGGGTCTTCATCGAGGGCGGATGCCCCGTCGCCGAGATTCTCGGAACGCACGGCTCGGATCAGGCCGTCGCCGCCGACGCCGAAGTGGCGGTCGCAGACCGCCGCGATCTGCGTGGGCGTGAGCACCGTGTCGCCGTCGGGGTCGGCAAACAGTACGAAGTCGTTGCCGGTGCCGTGGCCCTTGGTGAAGCGCAGGTCGAAGGACATCTGCTCAGTCTATGGCCGCCAGACGGGCCAGTCCTGCTGCCCTGGCGATCGGGTCGCCGGCGTCCAGTTCGACCGCATCGCGGTAGCGCCGGAACCATCCCACCTGCCGTCTGGCGTACGTTCGCGTGAGCTGCTGCGTCTCCGCGATCGCGTCGGCACGCGGCATCCGCTCCTGGAGTTCGGCGAGGGCCTGGGCGTAGCCGATCGCGCGTCGCGCGGTGACGCCCCGTTCGAGCCCGAGCGGCACGAGGTCGCGCACCTCGTCGACGAGGCCGTCGTGCCACATGCGCACCGCACGCGCGTCGAGCCGCTCGACGAGCTGCGCGCGCTCGGTGCGCAGGTGCACGATGCGGTGGTCTCGCCATGGGACCGGCTCGTCGGGCAGGCGCGCGGCCTTCGGCTCGCCGGTCACCTCGATGACCTCGAGCGCCCGCACGATGCGCCGGCCGTTCGCCGCGTCGACGGCCGCCGCCGTCTCGGCGTCGATCTCGCGCAGGCGAGCGTGCATGAGGCCGGGACCGAGCTCGACGAGCTCGGCCTCGAGGCGCGCGCGCACGACCGCGTCGGTGCCCGGGAACCGGAAGTCGTGGATCACCGAAGAGACGTAGAGTCCCGAGCCGCCGACGAGCAGCGCGACCCTCCCGCGCGCGATGATGTCGTCGATGCACGCGCGCGCATCGCGCTGGTAGGCGGCGACGGATGCCTCGTCGGTGACGTCGAGCACGTCGAGCAGGTGATGCGGCACGCCGCGTCGTTCGTCGGGCGAGAGCTTCGCCGTGCCGATGTCCATGCCGCGGTACAGCTGCATGGCGTCGGCGTTCACGACCTCGGACGCGCGCCCGGCGCGGGCGAACGCCTCGGCGAGGTCGAGGGCGAAGTCGGACTTGCCGGTGCCGGTCGCGCCGACGACCGCGATCAGGGTCATGCGTTGCCCGTCGCGCTCAGCGGAGGTCGTCGTCGACGTCGTAGATGGGGAACGTGCCGAAGCCAGGCTTGATGAGCGGCTCGCTCGTCGACGGCAGCACGCGCACCGACGGCAGCCCGAGCGAGACGCGCGCGGCGCCGCCGCTCGAGGTACCAACGCCCGGACCTGCGGGCACGCCGCAGCTCTCGGCCTGCGAGCGATCCCACGCATCGCCCGAACGCGTCCGACGGATCGCGAGCGGTGCGCCGTCGGTCGAGTCGGCGATGAGGTGGAAGGGTGCCGCCTGCGTGATCGTGACGCTCACGACGTCGCCGGGGCGGGGCTGCTCGCTGCCGACGGGAACCTCGAAGTGCACGAGTCGGCTGTCTTCGGCCCGACCGCTCAGGCGGTGGGTCTCAGCGTCCTTCTTGCCCTCGCCCGTGGAGACGAGCACCTCGACGCTGCGGCCGATGAGCTTCTGGTTCTCCTCCCAGGAGATGCGGTCCTGCAGGGCGATGAGACGTTCGTAGCGCTCCTGCACGACCTCCTTCGGCACCTGTTCGTCCATGGTCGCCGCAGGGGTGCCCGGGCGGATCGAGTACTGGAACGTGAACGCGGAGGCGAATCGTGCAGCCTCGACCACGCGCATCGTCTCGAGGAAGTCGGCTTCGGTCTCACCCGGGAACCCGACGATGATGTCGGTCGAGATCGCCGCGTTCGGGATCTTCGCCCGCACCCGGTCGAGGATGCCGAGGAACTTCTCCGAGCGGTACGACCGGCGCATGGCCTTCAGGATGCGGTCGGAGCCCGACTGGAGCGGCATGTGCAGCTGCGGCATGACCGCTGGCGTCTCGGCCATCGCGTCGATCACGTCGTCGGTGAACGCCGCCGGATGCGGGCTCGTGAACCGGATGCGCTCGAGCCCGTCGATCTCGCCGGCCGCGCGCAACAGCTTGCCGAACGCCTGCCGGTCGCCGAACTCGACGCCGTAGGAGTTGACGTTCTGGCCGAGCAGGGTGACCTCCATGGCCCCGTCTTCGACGAGCGCCTGCACCTCGGCGAGGACCTCGCCGGGCCGTCGGTCCTTCTCCTTGCCGCGCAGCGACGGCACGATGCAGAAGGTGCACGTGTTGTTGCAGCCGACCGAGATCGAGACCCAGCCGCTGTACGTGGAGTCGCGCTTGGTGGGGAGCGTCGACGGGAAGACCTCGAGGGCGTCGAGGATCTCGAGCTGCGCCTCGTCATTGTGGCGAGCCCGCTCGAGCAGGCTCGGCAGGGACCCCATGTTGTGCGTGCCGAACACCACGTCGACCCATGGCGCCTTCTCGAGGATGACGTTCTTGTCCTTCTGCGCCAGGCAGCCGCCGACCGCGATCTGCATGCCCGCATGGCGGCGCTTGACGCCCGCGAGATGCCCGAGGTTGCCGTAGAGCTTGTTGTCGGCGTTCTCGCGCACGGCGCAGGTGTTGATCACCACGATGTCGGGCTCGGCTCCATCGGCGGGCACGTACCCGGCCGCCTCGAGCGAGCCGGAGAGCCGCTCGGAGTCGTGCACGTTCATCTGGCAGCCGAACGTTCGCACCTCGTAGGTGCGAGGGGTGACGGCAACATCGATCTGCTCGGCGGCGACGACGTCCGCGACCGCGGTCTCGTGATTGGCGCTCATGATCGCACCAGTTTACGAGCCGTCGGCTGCGAGAACCTCCGTGACGACCTGTCGGACCACGTCTCCCCTGTAGCCGCGCCGCTGGAGGAACGCCGAGAGGCGCCGCTCGGCCGTCGTGCGGTCGAGACCGCGCAGCTGCCTGGCCCGCCGCTCGGCCGTCGTGCGGGCGTTGTCGAACTCGGTGTCGGGGTCGAGGTCGGCGATAGCGGAGCGAGCCTCGTCGGCGTCGATGCCGCGACGCGTGAGCTCTTGCAGGATCGCGCCACTGCCGCGCCCCCGCCGCTCGGAGTTCACGTGCACGAGCTGCTCGGCGAGACGGGCGTCGTCGAGGTACCCGAGTCGCTCGTAGCGCTCGATCCACTCCTCGATCTCGATCTCGTGCAGGCCGTGCTCGGCGAGCACGGAGCGCACCTCGGCGACCGAGAGCGCCGAGCGGCGCAACCGGGACACGACGAGCCGATCGATGCGATCGTCCCGCTGCGGACCCGTCTCGGCATCGCGATCGTCGACGGCCTCGGGCCCGACATCTGCGGACCCGCCGAACCGACGACGCGAGCCGCCGCTGCCGGATCGCCGCGAACCGCCGAACTCGCTGCTGACCTGCCCAGAACGCGCGGCGCGATCATCGCGCCCGACTCGGCCGCCTGATGCTCGATCCGACCGGATCGGGCGGGCAGCCGCCACGGCAGCGCCGGTGTCGTCGACGGGATCCGCGCCGAGCTCGCCCTGGTCACCCGGGTCGATCTTCTCGTCGTCGGAGGAGTCCGGCTGGTCGGAACCGCCGGCGGGCGTCACGCCGGGCGTCGCCCACGGCAGATACGAGACCGGGGCGAGGCGCTCGGAGGCGTCATCCATCTCGGCTCCCCTCCCCGGTCTCGATCGTCACGATGGCTCAGGCGCCCTTGCGCACTTGCTTCGGCGCGATCGGCTCGACGTTCGTCGGCGCGGCAGCCACTGCGGCAGCACCCGCGGCACCCGCCGGGCCGATGCCGAGCTTGACGAGGATCTTCTTCTCGATGTCGGCGGCGATGTCGGGGTTCGACAACAGGAAGTTGCGGGCGTTCTCTTTGCCCTGGCCGAGCTGGTCGCCGTCGTAGGTGTACCAGGCGCCGGACTTCTTGACGATCGCCTGGTCGACGCCGTAGTCGATGAGGCTGCCCTCGCGGGAGATGCCGACACCGTAGAGGATGTCGAACTCGGCCTGCTTGAAGGGCGGCGCCATCTTGTTCTTCACGACCTTGACGCGCGTGCGGTTGCCGACGGCCTCGGTGCCGTCCTTCAGGGTCTCGATACGACGGATGTCGAGACGCACCGATGCGTAGAACTTCAGCGCCTTGCCGCCCGCGGTGGTCTCGGGGCTGCCGAAGAAGACGCCGATCTTCTCGCGCAGCTGGTTGATGAAGATCATCGTGGTGTTGGTCTGGTTGAGGCCACCCGTGAGCTTTCGGAGCGCCTGCGACATGAGTCGGGCCTGCAGACCCACGTGGGAATCGCCCATCTCGCCCTCGATCTCGGCACGCGGCACGAGCGCCGCCACCGAGTCGATCACGATGAGGTCGATCGAGCCGGAGCGCACGAGCATGTCCGCGATCTCGAGCGCCTGCTCACCCGTGTCGGGCTGCGAGACGAGGAGCGCGTCGATGTCGACGCCGAGCTTCTTGGCGTACTCGGGGTCGAGCGCGTGCTCCGCGTCGACGAACGCCGCGATGCCGCCGGCGCGCTGCGCGTTCGCGATCGCGTGCAGCGTGAGCGTGGTCTTGCCCGAGGACTCGGGACCGTAGATCTCGATGATGCGGCCGCGGGGCAGGCCGCCGACGCCGAGCGCGACGTCGAGCGCGATGGAGCCCGTGGGGATGACCTCGACCGGTGCGCGGTCTTCGCTGCCGAGCCGCATCACCGAGCCCTTGCCGAACTGGCGGTCGATCTGGGCGAGGGCGGTCTCGAGGGCTTTCTCGCGGTCTACTGCTGATGGCATGGTGGGCTCCTTCGGTGATGATGCGGCTGCCTCTAGGCTGTCGTTGCTCGTGCGGGCCGTGACCTGCGACGTCTGGCGACAAGGCGGTTGCGGTGTGTTCCGACGCTTCGACCGTATGGTCGGCCACCGACATCCGTCACGTCGACCGTGCCGGATGTGGAGAGCAGCGTCGTGCCTCCTGCTTGTTGAGGAGCCTAGCCTCGAATCCGAACGGATGTTCGAACGGCGCGCCGCGTGTCGAACACGTGTTCACCCGGCATCCGACCCGCCGTCAGATCGACGAACCGCTGCCCTCCGGCGTGGGTCGGCCGACGCCGTGCCGGCGCTGTTCGGGCACATCGGCCGCGTCGCAGAGCGCCAACCAGACCTCGCGCGCGCCGACGCCGTCGGACAGGGCCTCGCGGGCGGTGCGACCGCCGACGCCCCTGAGCGCGAGATCGTTGACCACGACGGCGCCGTAGGCCGCGCCGAACTCCTGCTCGACGGCGATCTGGAACTCACTCAGCTTCATCGGGTCTCCTGCACGGCACGAAGGGGGAACGCACGAACGGCCGGTCGCAAGACCGGCCGTTCGGCATCGTGAATGTCGTGGATCAGCGCACCATCAGGCCTGCATCGAACTCGGCGACGAGCTCGTCGGGCAGGCTGTCGGGCACGACCGAGAGGCTCTCGAGCACCGCGAGGCGGTCTCCGACCTCGTGCATGATGACCGAGATGGGCGTGTCGAGTGCGTCGGCGACCGACGCGAGGATCTCGGAGGACGCCTCTTTCTGACCACGCTCGACCTCGCTGAGGTAGCCGAGCGCGACGCTGGCCTTGGACGCCACCTGACGGAGCGTACGGCCTTTCTGCAGTCGGAAGTCCCTCAAAACATCGCCGATCTCCTGTCGAACCAGAACCATCGGGAACCTCCTTCAATCTGCCTGCGACTCCGCGAGAGTCGGAAACGGGAGCGTCAGTCTACCTGAAACTCGGTGCTTCCAACCTAGCGTCGCACACTGGGGCTTTCGTGTGAACCTGCAGGATGTAACAGGGTCTTCATGTGGAGTATTCCGGGGTGGGCGGACACTGCCCGATCGGTCGATGCCATGCCGTCATCCGGGCGGATGGCCGTGGTCCGGCAGGGCATCGAACACGGCCGCGATCGCCGCGTCGACCGTCGCGCGACGGATCTCGGCGCGATCGCCGCGCAGCGCGAGCTCGCGCACCTCGGTGCGATCGTCGATCGACACGCCCACGAAGACCACGCCGGGGGGCCTGCCGTCCTGCGGATCGGGGCCGGCCACGCCCGTCGTCGCGACGCCGATCGACGCGGGAACGCCGTCGACTGCGAGCGCACGCCGCACCCCCTCGGCCATGCCGGCCGCGACCTCGGGATGCACCGCGCCCTCCCGCGCCAACAGCTCCGCCGAGACACCGAGCAGCGAGTGCTTGACGGGGGTCGCGTAGGCCACCACCCCGCCGCGCACGACCGCGGACGCCCCTGGGACGCGGACGAGCTCGGCAACGAGCAGGCCACCCGTGAGGGACTCCGCGACCGCGATGGTGAGACCGCGGCTCGTGAGGAACGCGATGAGGCCGGCGGCCGGATCGGCGTCGGCGCGCGACACCCGCTCGCCCATCGTCGTCAACTGCCGGCGCCGTCGGTGCGCTCGCTTCGCGCCAGGCGGATCGCGTCGCGCACGTAGAGCAGGCCGGACCAGAGCGTGAGCACGACGGCGGCCGTCATCAGCACTCCGTTGAGCCAGTGGACCCACTCGCCGAAGACCGTCCAGAGCGGCACGAGCGCGAACGAGATGGCCACGGCCTGCACGACGGTCTTCAGCTTGCCGCCGGATGACGCGGGCACGACGTTGCCTCGGCGCAGCTCGACGAGCCGCCAGACCGTGATGCCGACCTCCCGCACGACGATGATCGCCGTGACCCACCAGGGCAGCTCGCCGAGGATCGACAGGCAGACGAGCGCGCCGCTCGTGAGGAGCTTGTCGGCGATCGGGTCGAGGATCTTGCCGAGGTCGGTGACGAGCCCGCGCGAACGTGCGATGTGGCCGTCGATGCCGTCGGTCGCGATCGCGATGATGAACAGCGCCGCCGCCGCCCAGCGGAGCCAGCCGTCGGCCCCGTCATCGACGAGGAGCATCCAGAAGAAGATGGGCGCGAGCAGGATGCGCACGATCGTGATCGCGTTCGGCAGATTCCAGTTCGCCGATCGTCCGGAGCTACCGGCGGAGGAGGTCATACCGGCAAGGATAGCGGGACGCCGCGGACGGCCGGGCGCACGCCGGCGGACCGGTCGGGACTCGTCTCGCGACGGCCCCTCGGTCAGTCGCGACCGGTGAGGCCCCAGGCGTCCTCGTCGGAGTCGCCCTCGACCTCGGCGAGCCCCTGCGTGGCCCTGGCAACGGGGTCGTCGTCGTAGCGGTCGTCGGGCTCGAACGCCTCCGTTTGCGACGGGGTCGTCGGTGCAGCTGCTGCGGGGGCCGCCGCTTGCGGCGGCCGTGCGGCCGGCTCCTCGCCTCGGAGCCGCGCGAGCACCCCGGGCAGCTGATCGGCCGTGACCAGCAGGTCTCGCGCCTTGGAGCCCTCGGACGGGCCGACGATCTCGCGCGACTCGAGGAGGTCCATGAGGCGACCCGCCTTGGCGAAGCCGACCCTGAGCTTGCGCTGCAGCATCGACGTCGACCCGAACTGGGTCGAGACGACGAGCTCGGCGGCTGCGAGCAGCAGCTCGAGGTCGTCGCCGATGTCGGCGTCGATCTCCTTGCGCTCGACGGAGGCCGCGACATCCTGCCGGTAGTCGGGCCGGGCCTGGCGCGTGACGTGCGTGACGACCTTCTCGATCTCGGCCTCGCTGACCCACGCGCCCTGCACGCGGATCGGCTTCGACGCGCCCATCGGCAGGAACAGGCCGTCGCCCTGCCCGATGAGCTTGTCGGCACCGGGCTGGTCGAGGATGACGCGCGAGTCGGTGACGCTCGTGACCGCGAACGCGAGCCTGGACGGCACGTTGGCCTTGATGAGGCCCGTCACGACGTCGACCGACGGACGCTGCGTGGCGAGGACGAGGTGGATGCCGGAGGCGCGCGCGAGCTGGGTGATGCGCACGATCGAGTCCTCGACGTCGCGCGGGGCGACCATCATGAGGTCGGCGAGCTCGTCGACGACGACGAGCAGGTACGGATAGGGCTTGAGCTTGCGCTCGCTGCCGGCCGGGAGCACGATCTCGTTGCTCACCACGGCCTTGTTGAAGTCGTCGATGTGACGGAAGCCGAACGACGCGAGGTCGTCGTACCGCATGTCCATCTCCTTGACGACCCACTGCAGCGCCTCGGCTGCCTTCTTCGGGTTCGTGATGATGGGCGTGATCAGGTGCGGCACCCCGGCGTACGGAGCGAGCTCGACGCGCTTCGGGTCGATGAGGACCATGCGCACGTCTGACGGCTTCGCGCGCATCAGCAGCGACGTGATCATCGAGTTCACGAAGCTCGACTTGCCCGAACCGGTCGACCCCGCGACGAGCAGGTGGGGCATCTTCGCGAGGTTCGCGACGACGTGCCCGCCGCCGACGTCCTTGCCGACGCCGATGGTCATCGGATGCTTGGCGTGCGAGGCCGCGCCCGAGCGCAGGATGTCTCCGAGCGTGACGATCTCACGGTCGGCGTTCGGGATCTCGACGCCGATCGCGCTCTTGCCGGGGATCGGCGACAGGATGCGGACCTCGTTGGAGGCCACCGCGTAGGCCAGGTTCTTCGAGAGCGCGATGACCCGCTCGACCTTGACGCCCGGACCGAGCTCGATCTCGTACTGCGTCACGGTGGGGCCGCGGCTGAACCCGGTGACCTTCGCGTCGACGCCGAACTGGTCGAGCACGCTCGTGATCTGGCGCACCACCTCGTCGTTGGCGGCCGAGCGCACCTTCGCCGGGGCACCGGCGGCGAGCGTCGATGCCGCGGGCAGGTTGTAGGGCCGATCGGGCTCCGCGTCGTCTGGTGCGTCGATCGGGGCGGGGGCGGATGCCGCGGCGGCACCCGTCGCATCGCCCGCGAGCTCGTCGGCCGCTGCGACGTCGAACACCGAGAGCACGCCCGTCGCTCCGGCGTCGTCGTCTTTCAGCGCCGTTCCGCCGCGCGGCACGTCGCCTGTGAACCGCTGCAGCGCGTTCTCGGCCCGCTGCAGGTCGTCGAGCACCTCGGCGCCGTACGTCGTGCCGCCGCCCGCGCCCTCGATGGGCGAGTCGAAGCCGCCCGCGCCGGTCGCCTCTCCGAACACCGCCGTGAGGCCGTCGGCCCCGGGCGCGGCGAACTCGGGATCGACCTCGCGGTTGGACTCGTTGCGACGCCACCACGGGAGCATGCCCGACTTGCCGCCGCCATCGGCGGCGTCGTCGGCGGCGTCGAGTGTCTCGAGCCCGTCGAGCTCGACCGGCACGGACTTGCGCCCGCGCTTCGGCTTCTCGGCCGTCGTCGCGGCCGCCGCGTCGGACTCGTCGACCTCGGGTGCGCCGAACAGCCAGGCGTAGAGCTCGCGGAACCGCGCCGGAATGCGGTTCGGCGGGGTCTTCGTGATGATCAGCAGCGAGAGCAGCGCCAGCACGATGACGACGATCGTCGCGCCGACCTGGGTGATGAGCAGCGCGAGCGGCTCGGCGAGCATCCACCCGAGGATGCCGCCGGCGCGAGCGAGCACCGGCATGCCCTCGCTGGGCGCTGGTCGCCCACCGAAGAGATGGCACAGCGCGGAGACCGAGAGCAGCAGGATCGCGAGCCCGATGCCGATGCGCGTGTTGTCGTGCACGGAGCTCGGGTGCCGGAACAGCCACACCGCGAAGACCAGCAGGATCACGGGCAACGCGAATGCGACGCGGCCGAAGAGTCCGCCGAAGGTCCACGTGTCGAGCGACTGCGCGACCGGCTCGTTGATGAAGAACCACTCGACCACCGCACCCGTGACGGCGAGCAGCACGAGGAAGAACGGCAGTCCGTCGCGGCGCTCCTCCTTGCTGAGCGTCTCGGGGCCGAGCGCGCGTGCCGCACCGCCGGTGACGTGCGCCAGCCCCATCCACATGCGGACGAGGATGTTCGGGCGATCGGATGCCGCGGCAGCCGCCTTCGCAGACGTCGCGCGCGTGGTCGTGGCGGGCAGCTTCTTCGTGGGCGCCATCTTGGCGCCCGACGTCTTCGCACTCGTCGACCTCGAACCCGCGCGCGCAGGCGTGCCGGGGGCACGCCCGTTCGACCTGGTGCTCGTAGCCATGGGCTCTACGTTACGGCCGACCGCCGACGCCGCCCGACAGGACGCCGCGAGTGTCCGCGATCCGCGGGCGCGCGCCGATCGCCGCGCAGTTCGCCGCTCGGCAGCGGGGCTCAGCCGAGCAGCCGCACCATGGTGTCGCGGTTGCCGCGCGAAGCGACGACCGCGAACCCCTCGCTGCGGTACAGGCTCTCGGCGAAGTTGCCGTGCTCCACGCTCAGCGCGAGTCGTGCGTAGCCCGCCGTGCGCGCGACATCCGTCAGCGCCTGGATGAGCGCGCGCCCCACGCCCTGCGCGCGCCAGACGGGGCGCACGCCGATGATGAGCTCGGGCACGCCGGCGGCGACGAAGCCGTGCGCCGGCACGTCGGAGGCCAGGAGCCGGTACCAGGCAGCCCCGATCGGGCGATCCTGGGTGTCGACCGCGACGAACCCCCGGTCGGCCGGCCGCTGCCAGCCGGCGATGTAGTTGCGATACACGGGGTCGCTCAGCACGGCGGGTCGGGGGCGCGTCGCGCCCGCTTGCCAGTTCGCCGCCTCGACCACCATGTCCGCGAGGAAGGATCCGTCGCTCAGGACAGCCGGGCGAATCGTGAAGTCCGCCATGACCGGATGCTAGGGCACGCCCGTTTCGACGGTGTTTCGTGCGCGGCCGTCGGCGGTCCTGCCGTGTGTCGTCGCGCCCGCACCTGGCGAACGGGAACGCCTGCCGTCCGGATCGCACCCGATCGGGACCGACGCAGGGGCGGCTCGGGATGACCCGAACCGCCCCTGCGAGCGCGTGGTGCCGAAGGCTCGCTTACGCCTCGATGACGAGCGGCACGAGCATCGGACGGCGGCGCAGGCGACGGTTCACCCACGTGCCGACCGTGCGACGCACGATCTGCTGCAGCGCGTGCGAATCCCGCACGCCGCTCTGCGCGGCCTCGAGGAGCGCCGCCGAGATCCTCGGCTTCACCTCTTCGAACACCGAGTCGTCTTCGGCGAACCCGCGCGCATGGATCTCGGGCCCGACGATGATGCGCCCCGTCGAGGCGTCGACCACGATGATGACCGAGATGAAGCCCTCCTCGCCGAGGATGCGACGGTCCTTCAGGTCGGCGTCGGTGATCTCGCCGACCGTCGAGCCGTCGACGTAGACGAAGCCGAGGTCGAGCTGGCCCGCCACCTTCATCTCGCCGTCGAGCAGGTCGTAGACCGTGCCGTTCTCGCCGATGAACGTGTTGCGCTCGGGGATGCCGGTGTCGCGGGCGAGCTTCGCGTTCGCGAACAGGTGCCGGTACTCGCCGTGGATCGGCAGCACGTTCTTCGGCTTCAGGATGTTGTAGCAGTAGAGCAGCTCGCCGGCCGCCGCGTGGCCGGAGACGTGCACCTTCGCGTTGCCCTTGTGCACGACGTTGGCGCCGAGCTTCGTGAGGCCGTCGATCACGCGGTACACCGCGTTCTCGTTGCCCGGGATCAGGCTCGACGCGAGGATCACCGTGTCGCCCTCGCCGACCTCGATCTGGTGGTCGCGGTTCGCCATGCGCGACAGCACCGCCATCGGCTCGCCCTGCGACCCGGTCGACATGTAGACGATCTTGTCGTCGGGGATGTCGCCGGCCTTCTTGTAGTCGACGAGCACGCCCGCCGGCACGTTGAGGTACCCGAGGTCTGCGGCGATGGTCATGTTGCGGACCATGCTGCGGCCGAGCAGGGCCACGCGACGGCCGTTCTGGTGTGCCGCATCGAGCACCTGCTGCACGCGGTGCACGTGGCTCGAGAAGCTCGCCACGATGACCCGGCGCGGGGCACGCGCGATGACCTCGTCGAGCACGGGGCCGATCGCACGCTCGAGCGGCGTGAAGCCGGGGACATCCGCGTTGGTGGAATCGACCATGAACAGGTCGACGCCCTCCTCGCCGAGGCGGGCGAACTCGCGGAGGTCGGTGAGGCGTCCGTCGAGCGGCAGCTGGTCCATCTTGAAGTCGCCCGTGGCGAGCACGGTGCCGGCGTCGGTGTGGATCGCGACGGCGAGCGCGTCGGGGATCGAGTGGTTGACCGCGATGAACTCGAGGTCGAACGGGCCGATCTCCTCGTCTTGGCCCTCCTTCACCGTGAGGCTGTAGGGCTTGATGCGGTGCTCCTTGAGCTTCGCCTCGACGAGCGCGAGGGTCAGCTGCGAGCCGATCAGGGGGATGTCGGCGCGCAGGCGCAGCAGGTAGGGCACGCCGCCGATGTGGTCCTCGTGGCCGTGGGTGAGCACGACGCCGACGATGTCGTCGATGCGGTCGCGCAGGAACCCGAAGTCGGGCAGGATCAGGTCGACGCCCGGCTGGTGCTCTTCAGGGAACAGCACGCCGCAGTCGACGATGAGGATCTTGCCGTCGATCTCGTAGCTCGTCATGTTGCGGCCGACCTCGCCGAGGCCGCCGATGGGGATGATGCGAAGCGTCCCGGGGGTCAGCGGGGCAGGTTCGATGATGGAATCGGGCATGGGCCCTCCTTCAGATCTCGGTGTTCAGTTCGGTGCGACCCTCGGGGCCGCGGATGTCTCGGGGCGGATGCGGCGCGACGACGTTCGCCGCGACATCCGCGGGTCTAACGGGTGGTGCCTGCGACCTTCGGCAGCGCACCGCCGGCGGCGGCGTTGCGGTCGGGTCGGAAGTTTCGGAAGTCGACGCCCGCGATGCCGCGGACGTGGTCGATCTCGTCCTCGATGAGGGCGGCCTCCCACTCCTCGGGGCCGACGAGGGGCAGGCGCACGCGCGGGCTGCCGATGCGGCCGAGGCCGTGCAGGATGTACTTCGCGGCCACGGTGCCCGGCACGTGCGTCATGACGGCGCGCACGAGCGGCTCGAGCTGCTGGTGCGCTGCGGTCGCGGTGGCCAGGTCGCCGCGGTTCACGGCGTCGACGATGGTGCGGTACGGCGCGGGAGCGATGTTGGCGGTGACGCCGATGAGCCCGGTCGCGCCGATCGAGAGGTGCGGCAGCGCGTTCGCGTCGTCGCCCGAGAAGTACATGAGGTCGGTCTGGTTCAGCACCCGGCTGACCTCGGAGAAGTCGCCCTTGGCGTCTTTCACGGCGAGGATGTTCGGGTGCTTGGCGAGGCGCAGGATCGTCTCGTACTTGATCGGCACACCCGTTCGGCCCGGGATGTCGTAGAGGATCACCGGCAGGTCGGTCGCGTCGGCGACCATGCGGAAGTGCGTGAGGATGCCCGCCTGCGTCGGCTTGTTGTAGTACGGCGTGACGATCATGATGCCGTCGGCGCCGGCCTGCTCGGAGTGCTTGTACAGCTCGATCGCGTGCGCGGTCTCGTTCGAGCCGCCACCCGTGATGATCTTGGCGCGCCCCGCCGCGACGTCTTTGCCGACCTCGACGAGGCGGATCTTCTCGGGGTCGGTGAGCGTGCTCGTCTCACCGGTGGTGCCGGTGACGACGATGCCGTCGGCGCCGCCTTCGATGAGGTGGTCGATGTGCTTCTCGACCCCGGGCCAGTCGACTTCGCCGTCGGCCGTGAACGGGGTGACGAGCGCGACGAGTACCTGTCCGAAGGGGTTTTCCTGAGTCACGCAGTCAAGGCTATCGGGTCGAGCGGATGTCGCGTGGCGACGTCGCTCCCGTTCAACTCGGCGGATATACGATCCGCCGCGCCGTGCGCCGCCCGATCTACGCGGCGAGCCAGATCGTATATCCGCCGTTCTGGACGTGCGCGGGCGGATTACACCCTCCTGTCGGGTCAGGCCATGCGCACGCGCTCGGCCCACGGATCGAGGTGAGTGTCGCGGCCGACCGCTGCGAGGATCGCCTGTTCGACCAGCGCCCAGTCGTGCACTACCAGGGCGTAGTCGAATCGGAGCGTCACGAAGCCATGCGACGAAGCGACGGCATCGCGCACACGGTCGCGATGACGGTCATCAGGGTCGTCATGCCCCGCTCGACCGTCGACTTCCAGGATCAGCCGGTCGCCGAGTACGAAGTCGACGCGTCCGACACCGGGAATCTCGACCTGCGTGCGAAGAGCCAAGCCCAATCGGTGCAGCCGGATGCGGAGCAATGATTCGAGGCCACTCTCGGCGTCGGTGCCGGCGAGGTCGACGAGCCAGCGTGCCGATTCGGTGATCCGGGCTCGCAGCTCCCGCCGTGCCCTCTTGTCGAGCGCACCGAGATGGAGTGCCGACTCGAACGTCGCGAAGAATGCGTCATCGCCGAGACATCCGCGAATCTGGAGCAGGGCGTCGACGAGGGTGACCTCGGTCGTCGCTGGAGTCGGGAATTCGTTCCAGTGCTGCACGCACTCGCAGCGAGCGTGCTCGCGCGCGTGCCCGTTGGGTGGGAGCGAGACGTGCACGGTCGAATCGAGCGGCAGCACCCAGAGTCCGCGGAGTCGTGCCACCGACACGCACGCCAGGACTCCCCCGTGCCCGAGGGCCGTCCTCGTCGAAACCGGCAGGTCGGGGCTCGAATAGAGGCCCGACCGGACCCTGATCACCTCGCCGGTCGCCACGGCGCGTCGCAGTGCTCGGCCATCGAGACCGAGCTGCACGAGATCGCCGCGGCGGACCACGCCGCCGAGCTCGCGAGCCAGTCGGCCGAGCTCACCTGGGGTCCACCGCGGACTTCTCACGACGACAGGCTGGACTGGTCGAACAACGCGAGGCGGGCATCCGCGTCGGGAGCCGGAATCCCCGCGCTCCGGGCTTGCCGGGGAGGACGGGTTCTTTTCGGCGGATATACGATCGGGCTCGCCGTGCCGGCTGCGCGCTCGGCGGCGTGCCGGATCGTATATCCGCCGTGTTGGGCAGGATCGGAGTGCGGTGGCGGGCTGGGCCGCAGGCCTTCGGGCGGCCCCGCGTCAGACGCGGTGGTAGGTGACGAAGCGGTAGCGGATGCCGCTGCTCGACGTGTGCTCGTCGCCGCGGGTTGCGGTGAACCCTGGCCCGACGGGCGGTGCCAGCACGTCGCCCTCGGCCGGCCGGAAGGCGCCGTCGGCGTGCCGGAGCTCGGTGACCTCGAGCCGGTCGGCGAGGGCGAGGGTCGAGCGGAGGAGCTCGGATCCGCCGATGACCCAGACCCGGTCGACGTCGCCGACGAGGGCGAGGGCCGACTCGACGGATGCCGCGGCATCCGCCCCATCGGCAGCCCAGCCGGCCTGGCGGGTCACGACGATGTTGCGGCGACCCGGCAGCGGGCGGAACCGGGGGTTCAGGGAGTCCCACGTCTTGCGGCCCATGACGACGGGTGCGCCGAGCGTGACGGCCTTGAAGTGCGCGAGGTCTTCTGGCACGTGCCACGGCATGCCGCCGTCGCGTCCGATGACGCCGCCCTCGGCCTCGGCCCAGACGAGCCCGACCGCCGGTCGAGCCTCACCGGCCGAGAACGTCGCGCCGGACGGGCGCGCTTCACCGGCCGGGCCGGGCGGGTCGCCCACAAGCGGCCCGCCCGCGGCATCCGTGCTCATACGGCGACGGCGCCGCGGATCGCGGGGTGGTGCTGGTAGCCCTCGACCGCGAAGTCGTCGTACTCGTAGTCGAAGATCGAGGCGGGCGTTCGCGTGAGTCGCAGCGTCGGCGGCGCGAACGGCTCGCGCTCGAGCTGCGTGCGCACCTGCTCGACGTGGTTGTCGTAGATGTGGCAGTCGCCGCCGGTCCAGACGAAGTCGCCGACCTCGAGTCCGGTCTGCGCGGCGACCATGTGCGTGAGCAGCGCGTACGAGGCGATGTTGAAGGGCACGCCGAGGAACAGGTCGGCGCTGCGCTGGTAGAGCTGGCAGCTCAGCTTGCCGTCGGCCACGTAGAACTGGAACACCGCATGGCAGGGGGCGAGGGCCATGTCGGGAATGTCGGCGGGGTTCCAGGCGGAGACGATGAGGCGCCGCGAGTCGGGGTTGCGGCGGATCTGGTCGACGACCTCGGAGATCTGGTCGATCGTCTCGCCGTTCGCCGTCGGCCACGAGCGCCACTGCACGCCGTAGACCGGGCCGAGCTCGCCGTCGGCGTCGGCCCATTCGTCCCAGATCGTGACGCCGTGCTCGCGCAGCCAGCCGACGTTCGACTCGCCGCGGAGGAACCAGAGCAGCTCGTACGCGATCGACTTGAAGTGCACGCGCTTGGTCGTGACGAGCGGGAACCCCTCGGCGAGGTCGAACCGCAACTGGCGACCGAACACGCTCGTGGTGCCTGTGCCGGTGCGGTCGGTCTTGCGCGTGCCGTGCTCGAGCACGTCGCGCAGGAGGTCTTCGTACGGGGTGCTGATCGTCTCGGACATCGCATCGATGCTATCCCGGCTCGCCGACATCGAGGCCGATTTCGCACCCGAAAGCCGGGTGGATGCCGCGTGGCGGCGGCGGGCGCACGGCGGCACGGCGCGTCATCCGTCGTCACACTCGACACGCCGTCTCGGGGCGCTCGTATCTTTGGCGCATGGACTGGCAGGCGGCGCTCATCGTCGGCCTCGGCCTGCCCGCGCTCGCGACGGCCGTCGGTCTGATCTGGCGGGCGCGCACCGGCCGGGTGCGACCCACGACGACGACAACGACGGATGTCGCGGCCACGCGGAGCGCGTCGGCCGCCGCGCTCGGGCTCGCCGACACCGACCTCGGCACCGCTGCAACGCTCGTGCAGTTCTCGACCGATTACTGCAGCCGGTGCCCGTCGACCGCGCGCCAGCTCACCGCGGTCGCCGACGGGTACGAGGGCGTCCGGCACGTCGAGATCGACCTCACGCACCGCGCCGATCTCGCCGATCGGTTCCACGTGCGGCAGACGCCGACGACGCTGGTCCTCCGCGCCGACGGCACCACGACCGCTCGCATCGGCGGAGTCCCCCGCCTGGCGGCGGTCCGCACCCACCTCGAGACCATCACCCGGAGTCCCCATGTCGCATCCTGAATCCGCCGAAGCCGCGACCGGCGCCGGCGCCGGAACCAGCGCCGGCGCACCCGCCGGCATCGACCCCCGCGCACCGCGGTTCGCTGCGGCGATCACCACCGTGCTCCTGCTCGTCGTCGTCGTGCTCTCGGTCGCGGGCGCGTCCGTCGCCGCGTGGGCGCTGCTCGCGGTGCTCTCCGCGATCTTCCTCTGGGGCGCGGTCGCGGGCGTCAAGCGGCATCCGTTCGGCGCGATCTACCGCGCCTGGGTGCGCCCTCGCCTCGCACCGCCGACGGAGCTCGAGGACCCGCGCCCGCCGACGTTCGCCCAGCTCGTGGGGTTCATCGTGACGATCGCGGGCGTCGTGCTCGGGCTCCTCGGGTTCGAGTACGCCGTCGCGATCGCGGCCGGCGTCGCCTTCATCGCGGCGTTCCTGAACGCGGTCTTCGACTACTGCCTCGGATGCCAGATCTACCTGCTGCTCGTTCGTGCGCGTCTCGTGCAGCGCGCCTGACATCTCGGCCGCAGAGGGCCTGCCGCTCGGCACCGCCTGCGGGCTAGGCTGAGGGTTCCGGCGCGACGAGGAGGACCCATGGCCGTCACGAGTGAATCGACCACCGTCTGGACCGGCACCCTCACCGAAGGCTCGGGCACGACGAAGCTCGATTCCTCGGGGGTCGCCGAGTTCCCCGTGAACTGGCGGGCCCGCTCGGCGGGCGAGGCCGGCACCACGAACCCGGAGGAGCTCCTCGGAGCGGCCCACTCCGCCTGTTTCTCGATGGCCCTCGCTCACGCCCTCACGGGCGCAGGCCACGCGCCGGAGTCGATCCAGACGACCGCGGCCGTGACGTTCGAGGCCGGTCGCGGCGTGCTCGGAAGCCACCTGCTCGTGAGCGCCAGGGTTCCCGGTCTCACCGAGGCGGAGTTCGAGGCCTTCGCCGCGGACGCGAAGGCGAACTGCCCGATCTCGCAGGCCCTGGCGGGCATCCCGATCACGATCGAAGCCGAACTCGCCTGACGTGCGCGTGCTCATCGCCGGCGCGTCCGGCTTCATCGGCACGACGCTCGTCGAACGCCTCGTCGCCGACGGGCACGAGGTGCTGCGCCTCGTTCGCAGGCGCACCGCCTCGCTCGACGAGGTGACCTGGTCGCCCGCGGCGGGCATCATCGACTTCACGGTCATGGATCGCGTCGACGCCGTGATCAACCTCTCGGGCGCCTCGCTGTCGCACCTGCCGTGGACGAAGTCGTACCGCGGCGAGATCCTCGAGTCCCGCGTGAGCGCCACCCGGACCCTCGCCGACGCCATGCGCAAGGCGCGCACTCCTCCGTCGGTGTTCCTCAGCGGATCGGCCGTCGGCTACTACGGCAATCGCCCGGGCGAGCTGCTCGGCGAGACGGCTCCGGCCGGCAGCGGATTCCTCGCCGACATCGTCGAGCGCTGGGAGAAGGCCGCCGCGCTCGCGCCCCACGAGACGCGCACCGTGAACCTGCGCACCGGGCTCGTGATCGGTCGCGGCGGGGCGATGAAGCCGGTCGGCCTGCTCACGAAGCTCGGCATCTCGGCACGGCTCGGCACCGGCGGCCAGCACTGGCCGTGGGTCGCCCTCGACGACGAGGTGTCGGCGATCGTGCACCTGCTCCACTCCCCGCTCTCGGGGCCCGTCAACATCGTCGGCCCGACGCCCGCGACAGCCGATCGCGTGATGAGCGCGATGGCGCAGCAGATGCATCGGCCGTACTCCCTCGCGGTTCCCGAGCGCGTACTCGAGGCCGCGCTGGGTCAGGCCGCCGACGACCTGCTGCTCGCGAGCGCGAAGGTCGTGCCGCACCGACTCCTCGACGATGGCTTCACGTTCGAGCACGAGACCGTGGAGTCCGCGATCGGCGCGATGCTCAGCTCGCCCGCGAGAGCTCGATAGCCCGGCGCACGGCCCGGCGCGCACGCCGTCGGTCGCCCGCGGCGTCGTAGGCCATGCCGAGCCGCATCCACGCGCGCCACGAGTCGGGCTCGGCCTCGGCATCGGCGCGGAACCGTGCGAACTCCTCGTCGGCCGAAGCCCGGTCGGCACGGCCGCTCGGGGTGGTCTGGATGCCGAGGTCGGTGGCGCCCTCGGCTTCGAGGCGCTTCACGAGCTGCTGCGACCGGATGCCGAACGAGAGCTCGCGCCAGATCGCCCACGCGGCGATGAGCGGGAGCACGATGAGGGCGATGCCGATGCCGATCGCGACGGGTTCGCCGGTGGCCGCGAACTGCACGGCCCGCCACCCGACGAGGGCGACGTAGATCGCGAGCAGCACGGCCATCGAGATGGCGCCGACCTTCGCGCTCATGCGGCACGCCCCGCGATCGGGGTGCTCACTCGGCGACCGCGCCGGTGGCGGCTGCGGCCGGGTCGGCTGGGGCGGTCGAACCCGGCAGGTCGAGCCCGAGGAGCCCGCCGAGTCCGACGGTCACGCCGGTCGCCTCGGGCGCGTGGCGCAGCGCGAGCAGGATGCCGGCCTCGTACGAGCTCGACGAGAGCGTCGAGTGCGCGATCGTGAGGGTCTCGCCATCGCCGCCGAGCACGACCCGCTGCTCGGCGAGCAGCCCGGACATGCGCAGGCTGTGCACCGGGACGCCGGAGACGAGCTGGCCGCGGGCACGCTGGTCGGCGTGCGGCGCACCCACCGGACCGACGGCGGCGCGCGCCTCGCCGATGAGCTCGGCCGTGCGCACGGCCGTGCCCGAGGGCGAGTCGACCTTGCCCGCGTGGTGCGCCTCGACGATCTCGATGGAGTCGAACCAGGGCGCAGCGAGCGCCGCGAACGCGGTGCCGAGCGTGCTGCCGATGGAGAAGTTGGGGATGAACAGCACCGCGCCGGCCTCGTCGTGCCCGCGCACGAAGCGCTCGATCTCGGCGATGCGGTCGGCCGACCAGCCCGAGGTGCCGACGACGATCGGGATGCCGGCGCCGGTCGCGAACTCGACGATGCCTGCGCTGGCCGCGGGATGCGTGACGTCGAGCACGACGTCGGCGCCGAGCATCTCGTCGAGCTCGGACTTCGACGACAGCGCCGCGTGCAGCTCGAGGTCGCCTGCCGCCTCGACGAGTGCGAGCGCCAGTTGTCCCATCTTGCCCGTGGCCCCGGCCACGGCGACCCGTATCGTCACGTGCTTCACCCTACCAAGCGCCGATTAGGCTGGGCCGCATGCAGTTCCGAGCGGTGCCGGTCAGCGGCCAAGAGGCCAACGGCATGCTCACGATGTACTTCGCCGAGCGTGCGGCCGGGTTCCCGGCCGAACAGGGGGAATATCGTCCGACCTTCCCCGTCGACGCGGCCTTCACTCCGCCCGACGGCGTGTTCCTCATCGTCGACGACGGGCCCGGCGCGGCCGACGACGGCAGCCGAGCTGACGGCTCAGGCGCGACGGGCATCGGCTGCGGCGGCATCCGTCGCATCGAACCCGACCCCGCGACCGGGCTCGTGCGCTTCGAGGTCAAGCACCTCTGGTTGACGGATGCCGCGCGCGGCCGTGGCACCGGACGTGCACTGCTCGTCGAGCTCGAGCGCCGTGCCCGCGAGTTCGGCGCCGACGCGCTCGTGCTCGACACGAACGCGAGCCTCGCCGCGGCGGGCGGCCTCTACCGCTCGAGCGGATTCGTCGAGATCGCGCCGTACAACGACAACCCCAACGCGACGACCTGGTACGCCAAACGGCTCACGGGCTGATGCGGTCGGCCGCCGACCCCGGCTGCTGACGCGAGCCTGCTGACGTCGGCCTGCTGACGTCGGCCTGCTGACGCGAGCCGGCCGAGCCGGCCGACCCCGTGGCATCCGGCATCCGGCTCGCCCGCCGGTCAGACCGCGAAGGGCTCGGGCAGGCCGGTGCGCAGCTCGAACGGCAAGTGGGCGAGGTCGTTGTGCACGACGAGGTTCCAGGGCCGGCCCGACTTCTGGGTGAGCACCGTGAGGCCGCAGTTCGCCTGGTTGATCGAGAGCCAGCGCCAGTCGGGGGCGCTGAGCACCTCGCGCACGAACCAGCCGATGACGAAGTTGTGGGTGATGAGCAGGTCGTGGCGATCGTCGCGGTGCGAGCGGAGGAACTCGGCGGCCGCGTCCTCCATCTGGGCGGTGCCGGCCTCGATCTCGGCCTCGGTGACGGATCCGAAGAACGCGTCGTAGGCCTTCGGCGTCGCGGGCGCAGGCCCCGAGGGGATGCAGTCGAAGAGGAGGGCCGACGGCTCGGGCGAGAGCGAGGGCATCTTCGCGGCGATGATCTGCGCCGTCTCGGTCGCGCGCTGCAGCGGCGAGTGCCAGGCGTTGTCGAACGGGATGCCGCCGAGCCGCTCGCCCAGCAGTTCGGCCTGCCGTCGACCGCGCGGCGACAGGGGGCCGTCCTGCAGGCCGTGTTCGGCGTCGAGCTGTTCGCCGTGGCGGACGAGGTAGAGGTGGTGGGGCACGATGGGCGTCCTGTGCTGTTCGGCCTAGGCGGCGTCGGATGTCGGTGGGAGGTCGATCGCGTCGGTGAAGTCGGCCTCGTCGCTGGCGCCGACGGCGACGAGCGAGTACGGCCGCGATGCGAGGTCGGCCGCGAGCGCACGCACGTCTTCGGCCGTGACCCTGGCGATGCGGCGGAGCGCCTCGTCGAGGTCGACGAACTCGCCGAGGGTGAGCTCCGCGCGGCCCAGGCGCGACATCCGCGTGTCGGAGTCCTCGAGGGCGAGGGCGGATGCCCCGGCGAGCTGGCCCGTGGCACGGCGCAGTTCTTCGGCCGTGATGCCGTCGCGTGCGAGCCGATCGAGTTCGACCCGCATGAGCTCGGCGACGGTCGGCGCCTTCGACGGCGCGCAGCCGGCGTACATGCCGAACAGGCCCGCATCGGAGTACGACGGCGCGAAGGAGTAGACCGCGTAGGCGAGGCCGCGCCGCTCGCGGACCTCTTGGAAGAGGCGCGAGGACATGCCGGAGCCGAAGACCGTGTTGAGCACGCTCATCGTGGAGCGTCGCTCGTCGGTCGCGACGAGGCCGCGGGCGCCGAGCATGAGGTTGACCTGCTCGATCGGCCGCTGCACGACCGTGAGCTCACGCGGTGGCGCGAGCTCGACCGCGGAGCGCGAGCGGCGCTCGACCGGCGCCGCCTCGATGCCGAGGTCCCAGCCGCCGACGGTCAGCGCGCGCTGCAGCGCGGCGACGAGCTCATCGTGATCGACGGCGCCTGCCGCGGTGACGACGAGGTCGTTCGGCCGGTAGTTCGCCGCGTAGTGCTCGAACACGGCCTCGCGCGTGGCCTGGTTGATCGTGTCGGGGCTTCCGCCGATGGGTCGCCCGAGGGGGTGCTCGCCGAGCACGGCCTCGAAGAAGCGCTCGTTCGCGACGTCGCCCGGATCGTCGCCGGCCATCGACAGCTCTTCGAGGATGACACCGCGCTCGTTGTCGAACTCGACGGGGTCGAGCAGCGACGACGTGAACATGTCGGAGAGCACCTCGACCGCCATCGGCAGGTCCCTGTCCTGCACCTTGGCGTAGTAGCAGGTGTACTCCTTGGCGGTCATGGCGTTGTGCTCGCCGCCGACCGCATCGAAGGAGATCGCGATGTCGAGGGCCGTGCGCGTCGGCGTGCCCTTGAACAGCAGGTGCTCGAGGAAATGCGTCGATCCGAAGGTCGCCGGATGCGCCCCGTCGGCCGCGCTCTCGTCGCGCGACCCGACGGCGACCCAGAAGCCGATGGTCGCGCTGCGGCTGCCCGGAACCTGCTCGGTGAGCACGCGCACGCCCGACGGGAGGATCGTTCGACGGACGAGGGCATCACCGGCAGCGGTGAAGGAGAGTTCGGCTGTGCCGAGAGGAAGGTCGACGGCGCCGTTCATCCCCCCAAGCCTAGGCCACGCACCCTCGCCGTGGGTGGTGCCGCGCTCGTCAGTGCGAGGCGCGGTCGAGTTCGACGAGCTCCGAGCGGTGCAGGTCGACGGATGCCGCGGCGATGAGGGCGTCGACCTGGTCGGCGTTCGTCGCGCTCACGACCGGTGCAACGACGGTCGGCCGCGCGAGCAGCCAGGCAAGGGCGACCGTGGCGGGCGCCACGCTGTGGGACAGGGCGATCTCGTCGAGCGCGGCGAGCACGCGGAGACCGCGTCGTCCGAGGTGCACGCCGGCGCGGGCGCCGCGCGCGTCGTGCCGGACGTCGCTCCGGCGGCGGATGCCCCCGGCCAGGAATCCGTTCGCGAGGGCGAAGTAGGGCATGACTGCGAGCCCCTGCGCGTGCGCGACGAGTTCGGTCGCCCCCTCGAACCCGCTGCGCTCCATGAGGCTGTACCGCGTCGTGAGCGTCTGGAAGCGGGGCAGGCCGTTGGCGGCGAGCACGCGGGCCTCGATGAGGCGTTCGGGGCCGAAGTCGCTCGCGCCGACCGCACGCACCTTGCCGGCGTCGACGAGCGCCCCCACGGCGCCGAGGGACTCCTCGAGGGGAACCTCCGGGTCTTCGCCGTGCAGGTACAGCACGTCGATGCGGTCGGTGCCGAGCCGCTGGAGGCTCGCGTCGACGGCCGCGCGGATCGTGTCGGGCGCGAGTCCGGGCAGGTCTGGGTTTCGGCCGACCTTGGTCATGAGGTGCATGCGGTCGCGGCAGCCGCGCGAGGCCATCCACGCGCCGATGATCGACTCGCTGCGCCCCGCGGCGTAGCTGTCGGCCGTGTCGATGAGGTCGCCGCCGGTTCCGGCGAAGCGGTCGAGGATCGCGTACGCGTCTTCGGACCCGAGGGTCCAGCCGAACGTACTGCCGCCGATCGCCAGGCGGTGCACGCTCATGTCGGTGTCGCCGAGGCGTGCGCGGAGCGGCACGAGGATCGGACCCGAGAAGGTGTTGCTGGAGACGACCTCGGCGCGGTGCGCCGCCGTGCGCGGCTCGTCGAGGATCGTCGACCCCGATGCATCCGTGCCTTGGAATGCGTCTCGTTCTGCGAGTGCGACCGCCGCATGATGCGGATCGCGCCCCCCTGCCAAGTGCCTTCTCGCCACCTTCTCCTCCTCCCCAGGATTGAAACGACCTTATGATGCCCCCGACGGCTTGTGGATGCCGCCGCGGGAATTTCCGATGAACTGTTACCCAATCGTTTCGAGTCGGCCCCCGAACGGAGGCCGAATCGTGCTGATCACGGGTGATTCTCGGAAGTGGTTCGGAGCCGACCGCGCATCGGATCGGATCCGGACCGAAACGGACCGAACGCTAGCCCGCGCGTCGCAGCACGGCCTCCGCCTGGCGCAGCACCGGCCCGTCGACCATGCGACCGCGGAACGCGAAGACGCCGGGCTCGCCGGTCGCCGCCGCGAGCACCTCCCGTGCCCATTCGAGCTGCTCCGCGCTCGGCCGGTAGGCCGCACGCACGGTGTCGACCTGGGACGGGTGGATGCAGGCCGTCGCCGCGAACCCGAGCGCCGCGGCATCCCGAGCCTCGTCGCCGAGCCCCTCGAGGTCGGCGATGTCCAGGTGCACGGTGTCGATCGCGGCGACGTCGTGCGCGGCCGCCGCGAGCTGCACGTGCGCGCGGGCGTGGGCGGCGACGCCCCGGTACCGCGCGTCGTCGTGCCGGCTCGAGTACCCGCCGAGCGAGGCGACGAGGTCCTCGGCCCCCCACATGAGCGCGGAGACGTTCGGCAGCGCCGCGACGGACTCGGCCGCGAGCACGCCGCGCGCCGTCTCGCAGAGCGCGATGACCTCGAAGGGCTCGAGCGAGACGAGGTCGGCCGTTCCCTCGCACTTGGCGAGCATCACCGTGCGGTACGGGGACGCCGCGAGCATGGCGACGTCGGCGGCGAACGCCTCGGTCGTGGCCGGGTTGACGCGCACGATCACGCGCTCGGGATCGAGGGCGGAGGCCGCGACCGCCCGCCGCGCGTCGGCCTTCGCGTCGGCGGCGACCGCGTCCTCGAGATCCAGGATCACCGCGTCGGCCCGTTCGAGCGCCTTCGCGAAGCGGTCTGGTCGATCGGCCGGGCAGAACAGCAGCGCCGGGCCGAAGCGGAACGGCGGCCGCGTCATCCGCTCGCCCGATCGTCGGACCGCCGTTCGCCGCCCCCATGCGCCGACCGCCGCTCGCCGGCCTCGCGGGTGTGGACCAGCATCGTGCGCGAGGCGGTCGCGACCACGACGCCGTGCTGGTTGCGTGCGGTGTGCGCGAGCACGACGACCCCCTCGCCCGGGCGCGACGACGACAGCCGCTTCGACTCGACGAGCGACTCGCCGTACAGCGTGTCGCCGACGAACACCGGGTTCGGGAACGCAACCTCGCCGAAGCCGAGGTTCGCGACGAGCGTGCCGAGCGTCAGCTGCCCGACCGACTGGCCGACCAGGGTCGAGAGCGTGAACAGCGAGTTGACGAGGATGCGCCCGAACGGCTGCGCGGCGGCGAACTCCGCATCGAGGTGCAGCGGCTGCGGGTTCATCGTCAGCGTCGTGAAGAGGACGTTGTCGGCCTCGGTCACGGTGCGTCCGGGTCGGTGCAGGTAGCGCACGCCCGCCTCGAACTCCTCGAACCAGAGGCCGCGCTGCACGACCTCGCGCACCGGCACTGCGTCGCTCGCGGCATCCGTCATCGTCTGCTCCTAGGCGGTCGGCACGAGCTGCTCGGCGCCGATGCCGAGCTCGCGGGTGATGATCATGAGCTGCACCTCGGTGGTGCCCTCGCCGATCTCGAGGATCTTCGAGTCACGGTAGTGGCGGGCCACGGCGTTCTCGTTCATGAAGCCGTAGCCGCCGAAGATCTGCGTGGCGTCGCGCGCGTTGTCCATGGCCGCCTCCCCGCACACCATCTTGGCGATGGATGCCTCGAGCGTGAAGGGCTTGCCCGCATCGAGCTTGCGCGCCGCGTCGTGCCAGGCGAGCCTGGCCTGGTGCACGCGGGCCTGCATGCGCGCGATCTTGAACGCGATGTGCTGGTTCGAGCCGATGCTCGTGCCGAACACGCGACGCTCGTTCGCGTAGCGCAGCGCCTCTTCGAGGCAGCCCTGCGCGGCGCCCGTGGCGAGCGCGGCGAACGCGACCCGCCCCTCGTTGAGTGTTCGCAGGAAGTTCGCGTAGCCGCGTCCGCGCTCGCCGAGCAGGTTCGACGCGGGCACGCGCACGTCGCGGAGCGTCAGCGGGTGCGTGTCGGAGGTGTGCCAGCCGACCTTGTCGTAGCTCGCCTCGACGGTGAAGCCCGGGGTGTCGTTCGGCACGATGATCGTCGAGAGCTCGGGCTTGATCTCGCCGCGGGCCCCGATGCGCTGCCCGGTCACGGCCGTGATCGTCACGAATCGCGTGATCGGCGTGCCCGAGTTGGTGATGAACTGCTTCGAGCCGTTGATGACCCACTGGTCGCCGGCGAGGTCGGCCGTGGTCGCCGTGGCGCCCGCGTCGCTGCCCGCGCCGGCCTCGGTGAGCCCGAATCCGGCGAGCGCCCGCCCCGAGACGAGGTCTGGCAGGTACTCCGCCTGCTGCGCCGGCGTGCCGTGCCGGTAGATCGGCATCACGCCGAGTCCGACGCCGGCCTCGAGGGTCACGCCGATCGACTGGTCGACGCGGCCGAGCGCCTCGACGGCGAGGCAGAGCTGGAAGTAGGTCTTTCCCTGGCCGCCGACCTCCTTCGGGAAGGGCAGGCCGAACAGGCCCATGTCGCCCATCTGCGCGATGATCTCCATCGGCAGGCGGCGCTTCGTGTCGTACTCGTAGGCGGCGGGCGCGACGACGCGGTCGGCGAAGTCGGCGACGTCGTCGGAGAGGCGCTGCTCCTCGTCGGTGAGGTCATACTGCATGCGTTGGCTCCTGTTCGTGTTCCCCCTGGTTCGCAGGGGGCGCGGATTCGGGTGCGGATGCTGCGTCGATGGTGTCGTTCGCAGGCTCGATGCGCGCGACGGATTGGTCGCGCGAGACCAGGTCGCCGACGGATGCCGCGAGGCGCACGGTTCCGGCGGTCGTGGCGGTGATGCGGTGCTCCATCTTCATCGCCTCGATCGCGATGATCGGGGCGCCCGCCTCGACGGCGTCGCCGTCGGTGACGAACACCGCGGTGACGGTGCCGGGCATGGGGGCTCGGAGCTCCGGGTTCGCGACGACCCCGCCGCGCTCGGCGAGCGCTCGATGGGCTTCCGCCGCGGCACGGCGGTCGACGTGCACGAAGGCGGTCGTGCCGTGGCGGTCGTGCACCCAGATCTCGCCGTCGTCGGCGATGCGCACGGTCGTCGTGTCGGTCGTCGTGTCGGTCGTGGGGGCGGCGGCCGATCGCGCTGCGGTCGCCGTCACCACGGCGGACGGCTCGTCGCGCGGGGCGAGCAGCACGCTCGGCCGGCGGTGGACGCCGAGGCGCCAACCCGCGGTGTCCACGTGCGTCCACGCCTGCGGGCTGCCCGAGACACGGGCGCGGCCTTCGCCTGCGGTGCGCGCGAGCAGGGCGGATGCCGCGGCGGCGAGCTGTTCGGGTCGCGGCGTCCCGGC
The DNA here is from genome assembly GCF_040547485.1 of Agromyces sp. PvR057. Classification (NCBI taxonomy): domain Bacteria; kingdom Bacillati; phylum Actinomycetota; class Actinomycetes; order Micrococcales; family Microbacteriaceae; genus Agromyces; species Agromyces sp. PvR057. Next base: position 226,760 of record NZ_JBEPPT010000005.1, on the reverse strand, counting down.
GGCGGCGGGCGGCATCCGATCGATGAGGTTCGTGTCGAGCGCGCCGGCGCGCACGTCGGGCTCGGCGAGCAGGCGCCGGACGAACGCGATGTTCGTGTCGACGCCGAGCACGACGGTCTCGGCGAGCGCCGCTTCGAGTCGGTCGAGCGCCTCGGCACGGTCGCCGCCGTACGCGATGACCTTCGCGAGCATCGGGTCGTAGTCGGCCGTGACGTGCTGGCCGGTGCGGATGCCCGCGTCGACGCGCACACCCTCGCCGGTCGGCGCCCGCCAGGCGAGCACCTCGCCGGTCGAGGGGAGGAAGCCGCGTTCGGGCGACTCGGCGTAGATGCGCGCCTCGATGGCGTGCCCCGTGAGCCGCACGTCGCGCTGCGCGAGGCCCAGCGGCTCCCCGGCCGCGATGCGCAGCTGCTGCTCGACGAGGTCGACGCCGGTGACGAGTTCGGTCACGGGGTGCTCGACCTGCAGCCGGGTGTTCATCTCGATGAAGAAGAACTCGTCGGGCGCGACATCCGACACGAGGAACTCGACCGTGCCCGCGCCGAGGTAGGCGACGCTGCGGGCCGCGTCGCAGGCCGCCCGGCCGATGCGCTCGCGGGTCGCCTCGTCGAGGAGCGGCGACGGCGCCTCCTCGACGACCTTCTGGTGGCGACGCTGCAGCGAGCACTCGCGCTCGCCGAGGTGGATGACGGCGCCCGCGGCGTCGGCGAGCACCTGCACCTCGATGTGCCTCGGGCGTTCGATGAGGCGTTCGAGCAGCAGCGTGTCGTCGCCGAACGAGGTACGGGCGACGCGACGCGCGGCCGGGATCGCCTCGGCGAGCTCGGCGGCGTCGCGGGCGATCTGCATGCCCTTGCCGCCGCCGCCCGCCGAGGGCTTCACGAGGAGCGGGAACCCGACCTGCTCCCCCGCGGCGAGCAGCGCCTCGTCGTCGAGGTCGGGGTCGGACACCCCCGGCACGACGGGAACGCCGGATGCCGCGACGTGCCGCTTCGCGCGGATCTTGTCGCCCATCACGGCGAGGGCCTCGTCGCCGGGGCCGATGAAGACGATGCCGGCGTCGCGGCAGGCGGCGGCGAACCCCGCGTGCTCGGAGAGGAACCCGTAGCCGGGGTGCACGGCCTGCGCACCGGTCTCGAGCGCCGCGGCGACGAGTCTGGCGGGGTCGAGGTAACTCTGCGCGGCCGGCGCCGGGCCGATGCGCACGGCCTCGTCGGCGAGGCGCACATGCGGCGCGTCGGCATCGGCATCCGAGAAGACGGCGATCGAGCGGATGCCGAGGCGGCGGAGGGTGCGCATGACGCGCACCGCGATCTCGCCGCGGTTCGCGACGAGCACGCGCTCGAACGGACGGCTGCCGGCGTCGATCGTGCCCATGTGCGTGTCTTCTGCCTCTCTGCAGGGCGCACGCCGCTCGAATCCGGTTAGCGTGCACTAACTGGAATCATGTTAGTGACCACTAACTGAAATCGCAAGGACGCCATGCCGACGCTCAGGTGCGCGGCGCCGGAGCCACCCCCGCGACCGCCGCGACGAGGGCCTCGACGCCGAAGTCGAACGCGCGGTCGACGTCGCCGCCGAGGCGGAACGCGCCGGAGAGCTCCATGCTCACGAACCCGTTGGCCCAGGCGGTGAAGGTTCGCGCGGCATCGAGGCCGTGCTCCTCGCCTGCGAGATCGGTCGCGGCGCTCACGACGGCGACGCTCGACGCGCGCAACGCGTCTGGGTCGAGGTGCAGGTCGGAGGTCGGCGCGAAGACGAGGCGGAACCCGACGGGACGATGGTGCGCGAAGGCCCGAAGCGCGTGGGCGAGCGCCCGCAGCCGGTCTCGAGGGTCGCCGCCCGCGTCGGCGACGGCGACGTCGGCGGCACCCCCGAGGTCGCGCAACGTCGCGTCGACCACGAGGGCGACGAGCGCATCGCGATTGCTCACGCGCTTGTAGAGCGACGGCGCGCGCACGCCGACCCTCGTGGCCACCGCCTGCATGGTCAGGCCGTCGAGCCCCGCGAGTTCGAGCAGGTCGCGGCCGGCGTCGACGATCTCGGCGAGCGACGTGCGGTCTGGGGTCGGCATTTTGGCTCCTCCGGGTGCGACGCGACCGGTATCCGATCGCAATGGCTATTGACGTTAGCCATCATAGCTATGTATCGTAGCCATCGCCAGCCCGAACCACGAACACGAACATCGGAGCATCCCATGCGACTCGCGTCCTCGCTGCACCGCATCGGCAACGACATCGTCGCCGTCTACCTGGTCGACGCACCTGATGGCGTCACGATCATCGACGCCGGGCTCGCCGGGCAGTACACCGAACTGCTCGCCGAGCTCGACGCCATGGGTCGAACGATCGACGACGTGCGCGGCGTCGTGCTCACCCACGGCGACAGCGACCACATCGGGTTCGCCGAACGCCTGCGCCGCGACCACGGCGTACCCGTCTTCGTGCACGAGGCGGATGCCGCGCGGGCTCGTGGCGAGGTATCCACCAAGCCCGAGTGGGGGCACATGAAGCTCGGCGCGACCGCGAGGTTCCTCTGGTACGCGCTGCGCAAGAACGGGCTGCGCACCACCCCGCTCACCGAGGTCGTCGCCGTTCACGACGGCGACGTGCTCGACCTGCCGGGCGCGCCGGTCATCATCGGCCTGCCGGGTCACTCCCCCGGCAGCGTCGCGATCCACGTGCCGTCGGTCGACGCCGTGTTCGTCGGCGACGGGCTCACCACCCGCCATGTGCTCACCGGCACGACGGGTCCGCAGCCCGCACCGTTCACCGACGACCCGGCCGAGGCGCTCGCGTCGCTGCACCGCATCGCCGGTCTCGGCGCGACCTGGGTGCTGCCCGGGCACGGTTCGCCCTGGCGGGGCGGCGTGGAGCAGGCGGTCGGCGAGGTCGAGCGCGCGGCCGCGGCATCCGGAGCCTGAATCGCCCCGAGGGTGACGCGACCGCGATGGCGATCGCCCGGTCGCCCGACTCAGAAGCTGGCGATGCCCTTTCCGAGCATCGAGACGCCGATCACGAGCAGCAGCACGGCCATGATGATCGCGTTCTCGTGGGCGAGCCACACGCGCAGCGCATCGAGCGGGCCGCGCAGCTTCGCCGACGCGATGAGGTAGGCGATCACCGGGATCGCCACGGTCGACGCGGCGATCAGCACGTAGATCGCGATGACGAGCACGATCTCGCCGGTCGCGAGCCCGGCGGAGCCGATCTCGGTGCCGGCGCCCGCCGCCATGATGAGGTTCTTCGGGTTCAGCGCCGAGAGCAGGAACCCCAGCCCGAGGGCGCCGGAGAATGTGATCTTGTCGATCGCCTGCATCCACTTGGGCAGCACCGGCTCCTCGCCCGCCTTCGGGCGCTTGCGCCACTGCCCGAGCGCGAGCAGGAGCAGGCCCGCGCCGAGCAACAGCTGGATCACGCCCTGGATGGGCTTCGACGCATCGGGATCGTTCTCGGGGAGGACCGTCGCGAGCAGCGTGAACACGGTGATCGCCACGATGATGCCGACCAGCCATCCCAGCAGGAACCCGACGCTCGTGACGCGTGCCTTCGGCGAGAGCAGCATGAGGATCGCCGCGATGATGGGGATCGGGCTGATGGCCACGCCGAGTGCGAGTGGGAGGATGCCGCCGATGGCGCCGTTCATGAGCTGCTCTTCTCTGTCGGGGTGCCTGGGTCCATGGTGTTCGCGGCGACGGGCCCGGCGGAGAGCGCCGTGATCGCGGCCCGGTTGGTGTCGAAGATGCGCTCGTCGCCGAGCAGTCCGAGCTGCACGAGTCGCCGGCGTGCGGGATTCCGCATGCGGCTGAACGACAGCGTCACGTGGTTGTCGGCGAGCCAGACCTTGAGCGCCTCGAACTCCTCGCCGCCGGTCACGTCGATGTCGGTGACGGCCTCCATGTCGATGACGACGTCGTGCACCGGCTCGCCCTCGACGGAGGTCACCGCCCGCTTGACCGCGGCGGTGAAGACGCTGCCGTTCGCGAAGAACAACGGGGCTGCGAGCCGGATGACGACGACGCCAGGCACCGTGGTCGTGCCGACGGGGGTGTCCTCGAGCAGCGACTCGCTCGGATCGCCCGACGTGCCGAGCACGTCGATCGCCGGGTTCGAGGCCCGCCTGGCGAGGTTGATGAGGGCGAGCGTGAACGCGACGACGATGCCCGCGATCGCGCCGACGAACAGCGTCACCACGAAGCAGACCGCGCCGATGACGAACTCGAAGCGGTCCTTGCGCCAGAGGTCCGCGAACTCGCGGATGCCGAGGAGCGGGATGATCGCCACGCCGACCACCGCACCGATGGCCGGCGAGGGGATGTCGGCGAGCAGCGCGGTGCCGAACAGCAGGAGCAGCAACGTGCCGAGCGCGAGCACGAGCGACGGCAGCTGCGTGCGCGAGCGCGCCTGGTCCATCGCCGCCGTGCGCGAGGTCGAGGAGCCCATCGAGAAGCTGCCCTGCGCTCCGGCCGCGATGTTCGAGAGGCCGAACGCCATCAGGTCGCGGTTGGCGTGGAACGGATACCGGTGCTTCTCGGAGTACGACCGCGAGACGAGCAGGCCCTCGGCGGTCGTCACGAGCGTGAGGGCGATGGCCGACGGGATGAGCGCGAGCCAGGTGGTCCAGTCGAGCACGGGCCAGGTGAGGGTCGGCGGCCCGGCCGGCACGGCGCCGAGCACATCGACGCCCGCGTCGTCGAGGCCCGCGAGCACCACGAGCACCGTCGAGAGCACGAGCACCACGAGCGCCCACGGCACGGCACCCAGGAACCGCTTGCCGAGCAGGAGCACGGCGACCGACACGACCGAGATGGCCAGCGACCAGGGGTTCGTCGTGCCGAGCCCGCCCAGCAGTCCGGCGACCTTGTCGACGAACTCGCCGCCGGAGTCGATCTTCACGCCGAGCATCTTCGCGATCTGGCTGACCATGATGTCGAGCGCCAGGCCGCCGACGAATCCGATGAGGATCGGCTTCGAGAGGAAGTTCGCGAGGAACCCGAGCTTGAACACCGAGAGCAGCACGAACATGACGCCGCAGATGATCGCCTGCGCGAGCGCCATGGTGGCGTAGTCATCGCTGCCCGCCGCCGCCAATCCGCCGATCGACGAGGCCACGAGCGCCGCGGCCGCGGCATCCGGCGACGCGATCAGCTGGCGCGACGACACGACGAGGGCGTACACGATCGTCGGCACGATGAGTGCGTAGAGACCGGCGGTGGCCGGCAGCCCGGCGATCTGCGCGTAGCCGATGTTCAGCGGGATCGCGATCGCGATCAGGGTCACCCCGGCCGTCAACTCGGTCGCGAGGTTCTTCCCCGTCAGCCCGGCCAATGGTCGCTGCATACCGCCCCCGATTTCCCCGTGCGCGCGCACATGCACGCACGGGATCACTCTGTCATGGCGGCGTCGCCCGATGGCGGATGCGCACCCGTCACATGCGGAAGAGCCCGAACGCGGGCTCGGGCAGCGGCGTGCGGCTCGCGAGCTCGAGCGCCATGGCGAGCACCGTTCGCGTGTCGGCCGGGTCGATGATGCCGTCGTCCCAGAGCCGCGCGGTCGAGTGGTACGGGCTGCCCTGCTGCTCGTACTGCTCGCGGATCGGGGCCTTGAACGCCTCGGCCGCGGCATCCGACCACTCCTCGCCCCGCACGGCGAGCTGGTCGCCCTTGACCGTCGAGAGCACGGAGGCCGCCTGCTCGCCGCCCATGACCGAGATGCGCGCGTTCGGCCACATCCAGAGGAACCGCGGCGAGTACGCCCGGCCGCACATGGAGTAGTTGCCGGCGCCGAACGAGCCGCCGATGACGACCGTGAGCTTCGGCACGCGGGTCGTGGCGACCGCGGTGACCATCTTCGCGCCGTGCTTGGCGATGCCGCCGGCCTCCGCGTCGCGGCCCACCATGAAGCCCGAGATGTTCTGCAGGAAGACGAGCGGGATGCCGCGCTGGTCGCAGAGCTCGATGAAGTGCGCGCCCTTCATGGCCGACTCGCTGAAGAGCACGCCGTTGTTCGCGACGATGCCGACGGGGTGACCGTCGAGGTGCGCGAAGCCGGTGACGAGCGTGTCGCCGTACTCGGGCTTGAACTCGCTGAACTCGCTCGCGTCGACGAGCCTGGCGATGACCTCGCGCACGTCGTACGGCTGCTGGACGTCGACCGGGACGGCCGCGGTCAGGCCGGCGGGGTCGACGGCCGGCGGCCTCGGCTCGCGCACGGCCCAGGCCCTGGGCGCCTGCGCGGGCAGCGTCGCCACCATGTCGCGCACGAGCTCGAGCGCGTGCTCGTCGTCGTCGGCCAGGTGGTCGGTGACGCCGGAGACCCGTGAATGCAGGTCTCCGCCGCCGAGCTCCTCTGGCGTCACGACCTCGCCGATCGCGGCCTTCACGAGAGGGGGGCCGCCGAGGAAGATCGTGCCCTGGTCGCGCACGATGACCGATTCGTCGCTCATCGCCGGCACGTAGGCCCCGCCGGCCGTGCACGATCCGAGCACCGCCGCGAGCTGCGGGATGCGCATCGACGAGAGCTGCGCCTGGTTGAAGAAGATGCGTCCGAAGTGCTCGCGGTCGGGGAAGACGTCCTCCTGCATCGGCAGGAACGCCCCGCCGGAGTCGACGAGGTAGATGCACGGCAGCCGGTGCTCGCGCGCGACCTCCTGCGCCCTGAGGTGCTTCTTCACGGTCATCGGGTAGTACGTGCCGCCCTTGACCGTCGCGTCGTTGCAGACGACCACGACGGGCCGGCCGTGCACGAGCCCGACGCCCGTGATGATGCCGGCGCCGGGCGAATCGCCGCCGTAGAGGCCGTCGGCCGCGAGCGGCGAGAGCTCGAGGAACGGGCTGCCCTCGTCGAGCAGCCGATCGACGCGGTCGCGCGGCAGCAGCTTGCCTCGGGCGACATGGCGGTCGCGGGATGCCTCGGGGCCGCCGAGCGCGGCGACCGCGAGCCGTTCGCGCAGCTCGGCGACGAGCCCGGCGTGGGCGTCGGCGTTGCGCCGTGCGCCGCCGCCGCTCCGGTTGATCGCCGTGGTGAGTGTCGTCATCGGCCCCTCCGCGTCGTCGCGTCGCCACTTGTGCGACATCGCGATTTTCGGTTAGTGTTCACTAACTCGATTCCCGAGGTTAGCGAGCACCCATCGAAATGGCAAGCACACCCGCCCAGGCCCAGACCGCGCTGCAGCCGCCGCTCACCGAGCGCGGCCGGCAGAAGGCGGACCGGCGCGAGGCGATCCTCACGGCCGCCGCGCGTCTCTTCGCCGAGCGCGGCTACGCCGGAGTGACCATCGAGGACCTCGGCACCGCGGTCGGCGTCAGCGGCCCCGCCGTCTACCGCCACTTCACCGGCAAGTCCGCCGTGCTCGCCGCGATCCTCGAGGGCGCCAGCCGCTCGCTCCTCGACGGCGCCGAGCGCGTGCTCGCCGAGGCGCCCGACGCGGCAGCCGCCCTGCGCTCGCTCATCCGGTTCCACGTGGACTTCGCCCTCGGCGAGGCCGACGTCATCGCCGTGCAGGATCGCGAACTCGAACAACTCGACCCCGGCGTGCGCCACGAGGTGCGCTCGCTGCAACGACGGTACGTCGAACGCTGGGTCGACACCCTCGCAGAGCTCAGGCCCGACCGGGCCGAGGTGGAGCTGCGGTTCCGGGCACACGCCGCCTTCGGACTGCTCAACTCCACACCCCACAGCGCCCGCACCCCTGGGCGCAGACCCGCCGACGGCACCATCCGCGGCATCCTCGAGGAGATGGCATGGGCGAGCCTCATGTCGTGAGCCTGCGCGCGACCCGCGACACGGATCTCGACACCCTGAACCAGATCACCCGGGGCACCGACGCCCCGTTCGGCACCGACGCCGACCACCGCACGATCCGCGCCGACGGCGAGATCGTGGGCGACCTCGCGCGCTGGCTCGACCGCGGCGACGCGTTCGTCGCCTGCCGCATCGACGGCGCACGCCGTGACGACGGCATCGCCGGGCGAGCCCTGCGACTGTTCCTCGAGGTGCTCGACGAACGGCCCGTGCGGGCCCGCGTCGCGGTCGACGACGACCGCTGCATCCGCGTGCTCGAGCGCCTCGGCTTCGAGCCCGAAGCCGATCGACCGGGTGCCGCGACGGCGGCCGGCTCCTCGATCGGCGAGCAGGTCTACCTGCTCGCCTGACGCACCGACGACGCGTCAGTCGCGCGGCCTCGCGCCCTGCGCGTCGGCCAGCGCCTGGATGCGGCCGGCGAGCTCGAGGTCGCGCGCGGTCACGCCGCCGGCATCGTGCGAGCTCAGCTCGAACGCGATGGCGCCCCAGCCGACGCGCACGTCGGGGTGGTGGTCGAGTTCGTCGGCCACGGTCGCCACGGCGTCGAGCAGTCGCACGGCGCTCGCGAAGTCCGCGGTGCGGTAGGCGCCCTCCAGTCGATCGCCGGCGTGGGCGAACGCGGTGCCGGAGAGGGCGTCGGCGGCCTCGGCCGGGGTGAGGATGCGCTGCGGGTCCATGCCGCCATCATCCTCCCCGGCCGACGCCGCCGACAGGGGTTGCACCTAGCCGAGCTCGGTCACACCATCGTCAGCGCGCGGGCCGGGTCGCGCAGCAGCGCGCCGACATCCGTCAGGAACGAGGCGGCCTGCTGCCCGTCGACCAGGCGGTGGTCGAACGAGAGGCTGAGCGTCATGACCTCGCGGAGCGCGATCTCGCCGCGGTGCTCCCACGGCTGACGGCGCACGGCGCCCATCGCGAGGATGACCGCCTCGCCCGGGTTCAGGATCGGCGTGCCCGCGTCGACGCCGAACACGCCGACGTTCGTGATCGACAGGGTGCCGCCCGTGAGGTCCGCAGGCCGGGTGCGACCCTCGCGTGCCGTGACCGCGAGTTCGCCGATCGCGTCGGCCAGCTCGATGAGCGTCAGCCGCTCGGCCCCCTTCACGTTCGGCACGACGAGCCCGCGTTCGGTCGCCGCGGCGATGCCGAGGTTCACCGAGGCGAGCTGCACGATCTCCTGCGACGCCTCCTCCCAGCGCGCGTTCACGTCGGGGGTCCGCCGGGCGGCGAGGCACACGGCCTTCGCAACGACCGCGAGGGGGGTGACGCGGTGCCCGGCGAACGAGGGGTCTTCGCGAAGACTGCGGACGAGGTCCATGGCGGCGGTGACGTCGACCGTGAGGAACTCGGTCACGTGCGGCGCCGTGAAGGCACTCTGCACCATCGCGGCCGCCGTGTGCTTGCGCACGCCGCGGATCGGGATGCGCACGTCGGCGGCATCCTCCCGTCGGGGTGCCGACGTCCCAAGAGCGTCGACCGGATCCGGCTCCGGCTCCGGCTCCGGCTTCGAGCGAGCGGATGCCGCGGCCTCGACGTCGGCGCGCGTGATGAGTCCGCGCTCCCCCGTGCCGTGCAGGGCTGCGAGGTCGATGCCCAGGTCGTGCGCGAGCTTGCGCACGGGCGGCGTCGAACGCGGACGCTCGGACGGCGACGTCGCGAGCGTCGACCCTCTGCTCGTGGCCGGCCCGGTCGTGGCGGGTGCCTCCTCGACTCCCGCGCTCGGCTCGGCCCCGGCGGGCGGCGCGGGCACGAGGTCGGCCGCGAGCGCGTTGCGCCGGGCTCGGCGCTTCGGGCCCGACTCGGCACCGGCGCCGTAGCCGACGAGGTTCGGGCCCGGCGCGTCATCCGTCGCCTGTCCAGCGGGCGGCGCGGGCACGGCCGAAGCGGCGGATTCGGCCGCCACGCCCTCGCCCGTGTCGCACGAGAACAGCGGCGCACCGACGTTGACGGTCTCGCCCTCGCCCGCGTGCAGCGCGGTGACGACACCCGCGAACGGCGACGGGAGCTCGACGACCGCCTTGGCGGTCTCGACGTCGGCGATGATCTGGTTGAGCTCGACGCGATCGCCGACGGCGACGCGCCACGCGACGATCTCGGACTCGGTCAGGCCCTCGCCGAGGTCGGGCAGCGGGAAGTCGCGGATCATGCTCACGCCTCCACCCCGCTCATCGAGTTGGGCCGGCCGAGCGCCCGGTCGACGCCGTCGAGCATGCGGTCGAGGTCTGGCAGGTGGTACCGCTCGAGCTTCGCGGGCGGGTACGGGATGTCGTGCCCCGTCACGCGCACGGGTGCCGCCTCGAGGAACTCGAAGCACCGCTCGGTGATGCTCGCCGCGATCTCCGCGCCGAGCCCGAGCTGCTGGCCGGCTTCGTGGGCGATCACGAGGCGACCGGTGCGCCGCACCGAGGCCGCGATCGTGGAGAGGTCGAGCGGTGAGAGCGACCGCAGGTCGATGACCTCGATCGACACGCCCTCCTCCGCGGCGGCGATGGCCGCGTCGCGCGCGACCTGCACGAGCGCGCCGTACGTCACGAGCGTCACGTCGGTTCCGGAGGTCACGACCGACGCGACGCCCATCGGCTTGGCGTCGGCGAGGCTCGCCCGATCGTCGACCTCGCCCTTGACGTGGTAGCGGCGCTTGGGCTCGAAGAAGAGCACGGGGTCGTCGCTCGCGATGGCCTGCTGGATCATGACGTAGGCGTCGGCGGCATCCGAGCACGAGACGACCCGCAGCCCCGCCGTGTGCGCGAAGTACGCCTCGGGCGACTCGGAGTGGTGCTCGGCCGCCCCGATGCCGCCGCCGAAGGGCACCCGGATCGTGATCGGCATCTTCACGGTGCCGCGGGAGCGCCGGTGCAGCTTCGCGACCTGCGCGACGATCTGGTCGAACCCGGGGTAGATGAACCCGTCGAACTGGATCTCGACGACCGGACGGTAGCCGCGATAGGCCAGGCCGACCGCGGTGCCGATGATGCCGGCCTCGGAGAGCGGGGTGTCGACGACGCGGTGCGCGCCGAACTCGGCCTTGAGGCCGTCGGTGATGCGGAAGACACCGCCGAGCGTGCCGATGTCCTCGCCCATGAGCACGACTCGGTCGTCGCCGGCGAGGGCGCGGCGGAGGCCGGCGTTGATGGCGCCGCCGAGGGTGAGGGTGGTCATCGGACGCCTCCCTCGGTGCCGGCCGACTCGCCGTCGTCGAACTGGGCGAGGTATCTGGCGTACTGCTCGCGTTGGCGGTCGAGATGGGAGTGCGGTTCGGCGTAGACGTGGTCGAACACGCTCATCGGCTCGGGGTCCGTCATGGTCGCGATCGACGCGCGGAGTGCTCCTGCCGCGCGCGACGCCTCGACCTCGACCTCGCGCTCGAGGTCCTCGAGGTCGATGCCGGATGCCGCGAGCAGCGCCCCGACCCGGGAGATGGGGTCGCGGGCGCGCCAGTCGGCGAGCTCGTCGTCGGTGCGGTACCGCTTGGGGTCGTCGGCCGTGGTGTGCGGACCCATGCGGTACGTCACGGCCTCGATGAAGGTCGGGCCGCCACCGCGCCTGGCGCGGTCGAGGGCGACGCGGGTCGCGGCGAGCACGGCGAGCACGTCGTTGCCGTCGACGCGGATGCCCGGCACCCCGAAGCCGTCGGCGCGCTGCGCGAGGGGCTGCTTCGACTGCAGGCCGACCGGCTCGGAGATCGCCCAGCCGTTGTTCTGGCAGAAGAACACGACGGGGGCCTCGAAGCTCGCGGCGAAGACGAGGGCCTCGTTCACGTCGCCCTCGCTCGTGGCGCCATCGCCGAAGTACGCGACGGCCGCGGCATCCGATCCGTCCCATCGCGCACCCATGGCCCAGCCGGTCGCGTGCAGCGACTGCGCGCCGATGATGATCTGGGGCACGGCCATGCCGTAGTCGTACGGGTTCCACCCGGATGACGCGGCGCCGCGCCAGACGCGCAGCACGTCGGCCGGATCGATGCCGCGGACCCACGCCACGCCGTGCTCGCGGTAGCTCCCGAACACGAAGTCGTCGGAACGGAGGGCGCGCGCCGACCCGACCTGCGCGGCCTCCTGGCCGAGCAGCGGCGGCCAGAGGCCGACTTCGCCCTGGCGTTGCAGCGCGATGCCCTCGGAGTCGATGCGGCGCAGCACCGACATGTCGCGATACAGGCCGCCCAGCGCCTCGGTGTCGATGTCGGCGACCCAGCGATCGAGGTCGGGGTCTGCACGGCGTTCGCCCTCGGCAGTGATGAGCTGGGCGAACCCGTCGGCCCGGGTCAGCAGCCCGGTGGCGATGCGGTCGGATGGGGTCATGGGTGGATCCTCGCTCTCGACGGCCGCCTCGTGAGCAGCCGTACCCGGCGACACTGCCGGATACCGTGAGCGTACGTCGGGATGGCACAGCGCTCAAGCATTCGATAATCGGTTGAGCATGTTGCTCAACGAGAGACCCGAGAGGGGTGCTATCGTGTGGCACTATGACCGGCTACGACGATGTCGACCGCGCGCTGCTCGGAGCACTCGCCACCGACCCCAGGGCCACCGTGGTGGCCCTCGCCGACCGGCTCGGCCTCTCGCGCAACACCGTGCAGGCGCGCATGGCGCGACTCGAGACATCCGGCGCCTTCCTCTCGTTCGAACGCAGCATCGACCCCGTGCCGATCGGCTACCCGCTCGAGGCGTTCGTGTCGGTGCACCTGCTGCAGAAGCGGCTCGACGAGGTGGTCGCCGCCGTCTCGGAGATCCCCGAGGTGATCCAGGCGCACGGGCTCTCGGGCTCGGTCGACCTGCTCGTGCGCGTGGTGTGCCGCGACGCGCACGACCTGTTCCGCATCGACGGCGAGATCCTGTCGATCGACGGCGTCGTGCGAACCGAGACCTCCCTCGCCATGGGCGAGCTCATCCCCTACCGCCTGGCGCCGCTGCTGGCGAGATCGAATTGAGGCCCCGAATGCGTGTTGCGATCCTGCGTTGCGAACGACTCCCGAGCTTCGTGACCTGGGAGATCGGCGACATCGAGGCGCTCTTCGACGACGACGACCTGCTGATCGAGGCGTTGCGCGAACGGGGCGTCGAGGCCGAGGCCGTGGTCTGGTCTCGACCGGATGTCGAGTGGGGCGCGTTCGACGGCGCGGTGGTGCGCAGCACCTGGGACTACGTCGACCGGCCCGGCCGGTTCGTCGACGTCATGACGAGCATCGACCGCTCACCGTGCACGCTGCTCAACCCGCTCGATGCCGTGCGCTGGAACCTCGACAAGCGCTACCTCGGCGAGCTCGAGCGCCTCGGGGTGCCGATCGTCCCGGTCCTGCGCGGCACCCCTGCCGATGCGGACGCCCTCGTCGCCGCGGTCGCTGCCGCCGGCTGGACCGAGCTCGTCGTCAAGCCGTCCGTCGGCGTCGGCGGCTCCGGCGTCGAGCGCACGGATGCCGCGGGGCTCGCAGACGTCCTGCGTGCCCGACAGCCCGACGTCGAGCTCATGGTGCAGCCGTTCGCCGACGCGATCCTCGACGAGGGCGAGCTCTCGTTCGTCGTGCTCGGCGGGCGGCCGAGCCACGTGCTCCGCAAGCGGCCGGCCACGGGCGACTTCCGCGCCCATGGCATCTACGGCGGCTCGGTCGAGCGCATGGATGCCGCGGCCGACGACCTCGCGCAGATCGAGGCGATGCTCGCCCGCCTGCCGTTCGACCCGCTCTACGCCAGATTCGACGTCGTGCGCGTCGGCGGTCGCCTCGCCGTGCTGGAGCTCGAACTCGTCGAGCCGCTGCTCTACCTCGACCGCGTACCCGGCGCCGCCGGGCGCCTGGCCGACGCGACGATCGCGCGACTCGGCGGGGGCTGACCGGCGGCGGTCGGACACGGGTCCACGCACCCCGTCCGCCGGCGACCGCATGCAAAGACACTGTTGCAAAGAAATCATTGCAACAATGTCTTTGCAGAGGTATCTTTGCAACATGTCCACCGACCAGCCCCGCGACCTCTCGGCCGAACCGAGCAGTTCTCGCCACCCCGGCATCGACCACGTCCTGCCCTCGTCGAGCCTCAAATCACTCGCACACCCGCTGCGCGTGCGCATCTACGACGAGCTCTCGTCGTACGGACCGATGACCGCGAGCGGACTCGGCGAACGCCTCGACGAGTCGAGCGGCTCGACGAGCTACCACCTGCGCCAGCTCGAACGCGCCGGCCTGGTGCGCGAGGACACCACGCGCGGCAAGGGCCGCGAACGCTGGTGGGGGCGCACGCCCGGCTCGATCGCGATCCCCGACGCCCGCTCGCTGCCCGCCGGCAGCGCCGAGCGCCTCGCCGTCAAGCTCGTCGAAGACGAGTGGTTCCGCTCGCGCGAGACGAACTTCCGCGAGTTCGTCCTCGAGGGCGACCAGGTCTTCGGCGACGAGTGGCTCGACATCGCGACGAGCGACACCATCAACCTGCGGCTCACCCCCGAGCAGCTCGGCGCGCTCGTCGCCGACCTCGACGTCGTGCTGAAGCGGTACATCGACGCGCACAAGCGAACGCCGACCCCCGGATCGCGGCCGGTGCAGATCCACATCAACGCCTTCCCGCTGATGCGCGGCGAACCGACCGCCGGTGCCGAGACCACCACCGGTGCCGAGACCACGACCCGATCCGACACTACGAAGGAGCCCTGACATGACCACCGCACTCCTCTCCCCCGGTTCGGGAGCCGTCGCAAGGCTCGCCGTGCGCAGCGGACTCGGCATCGCCGAATGGGGCCTGCGCCGAGCGGCCCGCCGCAACGACCCCGACCGACTGCGGTCGATACTCGAGGCGCGCGCGGTCGCGGCCGCGGCGCTGGCCGAGCGCGACGCGCTGATCCGCCGGAGCGTGCACCGGCTCTCCTGACCGGCGCCGACGGATCCGCCCATCACCGCAACGGCCGCCCTCCTCGTCGGAGGGCGGCCGCTCCCGCGGCCGAGATCGCGGCCGAGATCGTGGCCGAGCCGCGACATCCGCTCGGCAGGTCCGCTGCAGACGACGGATGCCCCGCCCGAGCGTCTCGGGCGGGACATCCTCCTGGCCGGAAGCCGGCTCAGCGCGAGAGCACGCGATCGTTCGCGAGCGCCCGCGCATAGCCGAAGGCGTTGCCGAGCGCGTTCGGGTGGAAGTTCGCCGTGGCCAGCAGGTTCGCCGGATCGAACGCGATGTAGGGCAGGCGCGAGCCGATGCCGTGCCCGGCGAACTCCTGCGTGGCATCGACGAGGACGACGCGCGGATTCCCGGTCGCCGCCACCGCGCCGGCGATCACGGCGTTCAGGCCATCGCTCGCGGTGTTGACGAGGTCGCCGAGCGGTGCGACCCCCGGGTTGAACAGGCGCGGGTAGTTCAGCACGACCACCTTCGCGTTCGGAAGCGTCGCGGCGATCGTGGCGTAGAGCCCGACGAGCTGCGGGCCGAGGGCGGCCAGCTTCGCAGCGCTCGTCGCGAGCGCGGTCTTGCATGGGTCGACGGCCGGGTCGGGATTCGCGGCGCAGCCCGCGAGCACCTCGTTGGAGCCGGCGTCGATGCCGCCGACCGTCAAGGTGACGAGCTTCGTCTCGACACTCACGCCGGCCAGCTGCGCTGCCGTGTCGGCGACGGTCGCGCCAGAGCACGCCCTGTTCTCGGAGAGGCGGTAGAGGCTGAACACGGCGGCGACGGTCGGGTAGCCCGTGTAGCGACTCTGCTTGCAGGCATCCGACGAGTAGGGCGGAGCCCCCTGGCCGGCGGTGAACGAATCGCCGAGCGCGACGTAGCCGCGTGCGGGCGGCGACCAGCCGGTCGCCACAGCGGATGCGGCCCCCGAGGCGGCCGTGGTCGGCTGGGCGGTTGCCGGCGAGGCGGCGAGGCCGGCGACCAGCGCGGTGGAGATGACCGCGAGGGCGCCGAGACGAGACGGAAGCCCTCTTTTCAAGTGAGCATTCTTCATCATGGGGCGGACCCTACTCCCCGGCCGAGCACCCGGCCATCCCCACTTCACGTGGCGATCCCGGCTCGCGCATCGCACCGCGCATCGCGGCACCTCGCATCGCACCGCGCATCGCGGCGCCTCCCCTGGCCGCGCACACGACCGCAGACGACGGATGCCCCGCCCGAACGGATCGGGCGGGGCATCGGTCTGCGATGAACGCGGTGACTACGCGTCGGCGCCCTCTGCAGGAGCCTCGGCGTGCGTGCCGGAGGTCTCGCGACCCTCGGTGTCGGCGTCCTCGGCCACGACCGGCGCGAGCGAGAGCTTGCCGCGGTCGTCGATCTTCGTGATCTCGACGAGGATCTTCTGGCCGACGCCGAGCACGTCTTCGACGTTCTCGACGCGCTTGCCGCCGGCGAGCTTGCGCACCTCGCTGATGTGCAGCAGGCCGTCCTTGCCGGGCAGCAGCGAGACGAACGCGCCGAACGCCGCGATCTTGACGACGGTTCCGAGGAACTGCTCGCCGACCTCGGGGTTGGTGGGGTTCGCGATCGCGTTGACCTGGGCACGCGCGGCCTCCGCCGACGGGCCGTCGACGGCGCCGATGTAGACGGTGCCGTCCTCCTCGATGGAGATGTCGGCGCCGGTCTCGTCCTGGATCGCGTTGATCGTCTTGCCCTTCGGGCCGATCAGCTCGCCGATCTTGTCGACGGGGATCTGCACCGAGATCACGCGGGGCGCGGTCGGGGCCATCTCGTCGGGAGCGTCGATCGCGGCGTTCAGCACGGCGAGGATCGTCGTGCGCGCCTCCTTCGCCTGCGTCAGCGCGCCGGCGAGGACCGAGGCGGGGATGCCGTCGAGCTTCGTGTCGAGCTGGATCGCGGTGACGAACTCCGACGTGCCGGCGACCTTGAAGTCCATGTCGCCGAGGGCGTCTTCGGCACCGAGGATGTCGGTGAGGGCCGCGTAGCGCGTCTCGCCGTTCACGGTGTCGGAGATGAGGCCCATGGCGATGCCCGCGACGGGCGCGCGCAGCGGCACACCGGCGTTGAGCAGCGACAGGGTCGAGGCGCAGACCGAGCCCATCGACGTGGAGCCGTTGGAGCTCAGCGCCTCGGACACCTGGCGGATCGCGTAGGGGAACTCCTCGCGCGTGGGCAGCACGGGCACGAGGGCGCGCTCGGCGAGTGCGCCGTGCCCGATCTCGCGACGCTTCGGCGACCCGACGCGACCGGTCTCACCGGTCGAGTAGGGCGGGAAGTTGTAGTTGTGCATGTAGCGCTTCTTGGTGACCGGGCTCAGCGAGTCGATCGACTGCTCGAGCTTCAGCATGTTCAGCGTGGTGACACCCAGGATCTGGGTCTCGCCGCGCTGGAAGATGGCCGAGCCGTGAACGCGGGGCACGACCTGCACCTCGGCGTCGAGCGGGCGGATGTCGGCGAGGCCGCGGCCGTCGATGCGGACGCCCTCTTCGAGCACGCGCGTGCGCATGACCTTCTTGGTGACCGACTTGTAGGCCGCGGAGACCTCGGCGTTGGCCGACTCGGGCAGCTCGCCCGCTTCGACCTTGGCCGCGACGTGCTCCTTGACGCGCGACTTGAGCGCGTCGTCGGCGTCCTGACGCTCGACCTTGCCGGCGATCTTGTAGACGTCCTTGAGCTCGGCGCTCGCGAACGCCTCGACGGCGGCCTTGACCTCGGCCTGGTAGGGCGGGAAGGTCGGGTAGTCGGCGACGGGCTTCGCGGCGGTCTTGGCGACCACCTGCTGCGCCTCGACGAGCTGCTTGATGAAGGGCTTCGATGCTTCGATGCCCTGCGCGATGACCTCTTCGCTCGGCTTGACGGCGCCGGCCTGGATGAGGTTCCACGCGTTGTCGGTGGCCTCGGCCTCGATCATCATGATCGCGACATCCTGCGAACCGTCGTTCTCGGTGATGACGCGACCCGCGACGACCATGCTGAAGACGGCGTCCTCGAGCTGGCTGAACTTGGGGAACGCGACCCACTGGCCGTCGATGAGCGCGACGCGCACGCCGGCGACGGGGCCGGAGAACGGCAGGCCCGAGAGCTGCGTCGAGAGCGACGCGGCGTTGATGGCGAGCACGTCGTAGAGCTCGTCGGGCTCGATGGCGAGCACGGTCACGACGACCTGGACCTCGTTGCGGAGGCCCTCGACGAACGAGGGGCGCAGGGGGCGGTCGATGAGACGGCAGGTGAGGATCGCCTCGGTGGAGGGGCGGCCCTCGCGACGGAAGAACGAGCCCGGGATGCGACCCGCGGCGTACATGCGCTCTTCGACGTCGATCGTGAGCGGGAAGAAGTCGAAGTGGTCCTTCGGCTGCTTCGAGACGGAGGTCGCCGAGAGCAGCATGGTCTCTTCGTCGATGTAGGCGACTGCCGAGCCCTGCGCCTGCTGCGCGAGGCGGCCGGTTTCGAACCGGATGGTGCGGGTGCCGAACTTGCCATTGTCGATGACGGCTTCGGCGAACGTGATTTCAGGACCTTCCAAGAGGTCTCTCTCCTTTGTTTTTCGTCGCACCCCGTATGGGCACGACTCGTACATCGGAGCAGGAACAGGCAATACGAATCGCATCAGACGATGCATTCACGCTGGCCACCAGTAGAAGTCCACCATTCGATCGTGTCGTCGATTGGTGATCCACCACAGGGGACCAGCTTCCTGCCGGCCTGCTCCGTCGGCGTCCGATCGGCACGTGCACCTGCACGGCAACCCATCGGCAACCTCGACCAGCCTAGCAGAGGGCGTGTTTTTCACCCGTGAACAGCGGATGTCGCGCCGTCGACGGCCACGGTCGACGCGGGCAGCAGCACCGGGCGGAGCTCCGGCCGCTTGGGTTCGCGTCCGTCGCCCGCGGTCCGTCCGCGCAGTCGGCGGGCGACCCACGGAGCTGCGTGGCGCGCGATCCACTCCGCATCACCGACCTGCCGGTCCCCCGTCGCCCCGTCACCGCCGCCGGAGTCGAGGCCGTCGTGCGCCGCCTGCTCGAGCGCGCCGAGCGCGGAGGCATCCGGGACCTCGAGCACGCGGGCGGCGGCGTACGCGAGCGCGCGGTGGCCCGCCGAGTTCAGGTGCACGCGGTCCTCGGCCCACATGCCCTTGGCCGTGAGCTGCGGGACCACGCCGATGTCGAGGAGGATCGCGCCGGTCTCCTCGGCGATGCCGCGGAGACGGTCGGCGAACGCCGCGAATCGCCGCTCGTACAGCCGCGACGCCGGACGCTGCGGCATGAACGGGGTCACGAGCAGGACGTCGGCGCCCGTCCCGCGCAGGCCGGCCACGGCCCCGCCCAGGCGGTCGGCGAGCGCGGGCACGTCGGGGCGCGGGCCCACGAGGTCGTTCGCGCCGATGAACACGCTCACGAGGTCGGCGCGCATCGCGGCGGCGAGCGGGATCTGCGTCTCGACGGCGTCGACGACCTTGCGGCTGCGCACGGCCACGTTCGCGTACGAGACCCGGTCGCCGTGCCGGCTCGCGAGCGCGAGCAGCATCGCGAGGCGGTCGGCCCAGCCGCGGTACTCCCCCGCGGCCATGCGCGACGTGTCGCAGAGTCCCTCGCTCAGCGAGTCGCCGACCGCGACGAACCGCTGCCAGGGCGGCGGCACGGGCGGAACGGATGCCGCGACGCGACGCGGCGCGCTGCGCGCCGGTGCGAACGGGCGGCCGGACGACGGCACGTCGACCGCCGAGTCGACCGCCGAGTCGGCCGCGGGCGCGGCGTCCCGGCCGACCGCGGGCCTGCTCGACGCCGCCCGGGTCCCGGCGATCGCCCGCCCGTAGTGGCCGAGCAGTTCGTCGCCGAGCACGTCCCATCCGCGGCCGCGCACCGCCTCCCGGGCGCGGACCGCGAACGCCCGCCGCTTGGCGTCGTCGCCGACGAGGTCGAGCACGCGGGCGCGGAACTCGTGCAGGTCGCCCGGCCGGTACAGCCAGCCGTCGTTGCTGTTCTCGACGAGGTCGAGCGGGCCGCCGCGGCCCACGGCCACGACCGGCACCCCGCTGGCGAGCGCCTCCTGGATCGTCTGGCAGAACGTCTCGTTCTCGCCGGGGTGCACGAACACGTCGAAGCCGGCCATGGCCTCGGCGAGCGCGTCGCCGCCGAGGAATCCGGTGAAGACGGCGTTCGGCAGCATCCGCTCGAGGGCCGCTCGCGAGGGTCCGTCCCCGACGACGACCAGCCGCGTGCGCGGCAGGTCGGCGATGGCGCGCAGGTCCTCGACCTGCTTCTCGGGGGCGAGTCGGCCGACGTAGCCGACGACGACCTCGTCGGCTCGGGCGCCGGCGACCTCGCGGCACCAGCGCTCGGAGCGTCGCGCGGGGGCGAACCGCTCGGTGTCGACGCCGCGGCGCCAGAGCACGATGCGCTCCGGGGCGACGTCGAGCGAGGTGAGCCGTTCGATCGCCGACGTCGAGGGGGCGAGCGTGACCGTGGCGCGACGGTGGAGCTTCGAGAGGTGCCTCGCGAGCGCGGGCGCGGCACCGGGGATGCCGTAGCGCTCCGCGTAGCCGGGCACGTCGGTCTGGTAGATCGCGACGGAGGGGATGCCGAGCATCTCGGCGGCCGCGATGCCGCGCCAGCCGAGCACGAACGGGCTGGCCAGGTGCACGACGTCGGTGCCGTGCCCGCGCAGCACGGTCGCGAGCCGGTGCGCGCCCGTGAGCGCGACGCGCACGTCGGGATAGCTCGGCAGCGGCATCGAGGGCACGAACACCGTTCGGGCTCCGTGCAGCGCCTCGTCGAAGTGCGGGTCGGCGAGACCGGTGCGCGGTGCGACCACGAGCGCCTCGTGGCCTCGTCGCTCGAGGTGGCGGAGCACCTGGAGCAGGGAATGGGTCACGCCGTTCATGTGCGGGAGGAACGATTCTGCGAGGAGTGCGACCTTCACCTCTCCAGCGTGACGGCTGATCGGAGATGGTTTCCGCGTTCAGGGTCCGCATCGCCGAACGTTCACCCGTTGGTCGCGGCGGGTTGGGTGCCGCGACGTCTGGACGTCGGCTATACGCATGTGTAGTATCCGATACATGCGTATTGCGGATGCTCCGACGAGCGATGCTCCGATCGACGACGCCCCGGCCGACGAGGCGCCCGACGCCTCGATTCCGCCGAGCGACCTCACGGCGCGGGCTCGCCTGCGCGACGCCGCCATCGAGTGCTTCGCCGCCGAGGGATTCACCGCGTCCGTGCGCACCATCGCGGCGAGGGCCGGCGTGAGCGCCGGACTCATCCGCCACCACTTCGGTTCGAAGGAGGCGCTGCGCGCCGAATGCGACGAGGCCGTGCTCGCGATGCACCGCACCGCCAAGGTCGAGGGTCTGACCTCCCCCCTGAGCGCGCTGGCGCAGTACGCCGAGGCCGACGAGTACGGCGCCATGCTCGTCTACATCCTCCGCAGCGTGCAGGACGGCAGCCCGGCCGGGGCCGCCTTCATCGAGCACATGATCGCCGACGCGCTCGCCTACTCCGAGACGGCGGTCGATGCCGGCATCCTCCGCCCGAGCCGCGACCCCGAGGGGCGCGCCCGACTGCTCGTGACGAACTCGATCGGCGGGCTCATCGTGCAGCTGTCGCTGCGTCCCGAGATCTCGCTCGCCGACTTCAAGGCCGTGCTCCACGAGACGTTCGAGGCGACCGCCCTGCCCTCGATCGAGCTCTACACCCACGGCGTCTTCGCCGACTCGACCTATCTCGATCAGTACCTGCTCTACATCGGCGACCCGCCCGGCTGAGCGCGACCGCGCACCCACCTGGTACCTCACCGATCACATGCAAGGAGCCATCATGAACACAGCATCAACCGCGGCGATCGAGGTCGCCGGCCTCGTCAAGCGCTTCGGCGCCGTCACCGCCCTCGACGGGCTCGACCTGCGCGTCGAGCAGGGCCAGGTCATGGGCTTCCTCGGGCCGAACGGCTCGGGCAAGTCCACCACGATCCGCATCCTCCTCGGCATCGCCAGGGCGGATGCCGGCACCGCGCGCCTGCTCGGCGGCGATCCGTGGCGCGAGGCCGTCGACCTGCACCGTCGCATCGCCTACGTCCCCGGCGACGTGAACCTCTGGCCGAACCTCACGGGCGGCCAGGCGATCGACATCCTGTCGCGCCTGCGCGGCGGCATCGACCGCGCCCGTCGCGACGCCCTCGTCGATCGCTTCGACCTCGACCCGACGAAGAAGGCGCGCACGTACTCGAAGGGCAACCGGCAGAAGATCGCCCTCATCGCCGCGCTCGCCTCCGACGCCGAGCTGCTGATCCTCGACGAGCCCACGTCGGGCCTCGACCCGCTCATGGAGGGCGTGTTCACCGACACCGTGCGCGAGCTCGCGCACCAGGGTCGCAGCGTGCTGCTCTCGAGCCACATCTTCGCCGAGGTCGAGAAGCTCTGCGACCAGGTCACGATCATCCGCGCGGGCCGAACGGTCGAGGCCGGGACCCTCGCCGACCTGCGGCACCTGCACCGCACCTCGGTCGCGGTCGTCCTGCCCGGCGGCGCGGGCACGCTCGGCGAGCGCACCGACGTGCACGACCTCGCCGTCGACGGCGACCGCGTCACGTTCACGGTCGACGACGGCGACCTGGGCGCCGTCCTCGCCGACCTCGCGGCGCGCTCGCCGCGATCGCTCGTGTCGACGCCGCCCTCCCTCGAGGAGCTCTTCCTCCGGCACTACGGCGTCGACCTGCCCGCGAGCGAGTCCGCCGACGAGGCGGTGCGCGCATCATGACCGCACTCGCGCCCACCCGGCCGACCTCGACGACCCCCGGACACGCGGCACCCGTCGCGACGTTCACGGCGTTCCCCGAGCTCGCCCGATTCATCCTGCGCCGCAACTGGCTGCGGCTCGCGATCTGGGTCGTCGTGCTGGTCGGCATGGTCGCCATGGTCTTCGAGTCCCAGCGCGTCGCCTTCCCGACGCAGGAGTCGCGCGACGCGTACGCCGCCGTCGCCAACACCCCGGCGGTCGCCGCGCTCACCGGCCTGCCGTACGGCGCCGGCACGCTCGGCGGCATCCTGAACATCAAGATCTGGATGACCCTCGCCGTCTCGATCGGCTTCGCGTCGATCTTCCTGCTGACCCGCAACGGGCGGGCCGAGGAGGAGAACGGGCGCACCGAGCTCATCCGCGCCGGCGCCGTCGGACACCACGCCTACAGCCTCGCGAACCAGCTCGTCGTCGGCGGGCTCAGCGTCGCGATCGGCCTGCTCATCGGCATCACGTGCATCGGCCTCGGACTGCCGGCCGAGGGGTCGCTCGCGATGGGAGCGTCGATCGCGGGGGTCGGCATCGCGTTCCTCGGCATCGCGGCGCTCGCCGGCCAGCTCACCTCGACGAGCCGGGCGGCCAACTCGCTCGCCTCGATCGTGCTCGGCGTCTCGTACCTCGTGCGGGCGATCGCCGACGTGCAGGCCGAGGGCGACACCCCGAGCCCGCTCAGCTGGGCGTCGCCCATCGGGTGGGCGCAGAACATGCGCTCGTTCGGCGAGAACGTCTGGTGGCCGCTGCTGCTGCTCGTCGGCCTCGGCATCGGCGGATGCCTCGTGGCCGGCGTCATCGAGTCCCGCCGCGACGTCGGCGCCGGCGTGCTGCCCGACCGCCCAGGGCCCGCGCGTGCGAGCCGTTCGCTCGGCACGACGCTCGGCCTCGCCGTGCGACTCGAGCGCGGACCCATGATCGGATGGCTCGTCGGCGGCATGGTCGGCGGCGCCTTCTACGGCGGCGTCGCCTCGGCGATGAGCGACCTGCTCGACTCCGGAAACGCGTACGCGCAGGCGTTCATGGGGCAGGCCGACTCGGTGCTCGACGGCATCGTCGGCCTCTTCGTCATGGCCACGGCCATGGTCGCGGCCGCGTTCGCCGTGCAGTCGGCGACGTCGGTGCGCCTCGAAGAGGCCTCAGGACGCCTCGAACCCCAGTTGGCCGGTGCGGTCTCGCGCACGAGGTGGGCGCTCACGCACTACCTCGTGGCGGCCGTGTGGGGCACCGTGATCCTCGTCGCCTCCGGGCTCGTGTTCGGTCTCGCGTTCGCGGCCACGCAGTCGGACCCCGACCAGGTGCTGCGCATCCTCGGCGCCTCGATCGCGTACGTGCCGAGCCTGCTCGTGCTCATGGGCGTCGCGGTCCTGCTCACCGGCTGGCTGCCACGCCAGGCGATCCTCATCACGTGGATCGTCTACGGCGCGAGCGTCATCATCGCGATGTTCGGCCCGCTGTTCTCGCTCTCCGACGAGGTCATCGAGGCGACCCCGCTCGCGGCGACACCCCGCGTTCCCGGCGTGGAGTTCGACGTCCTGCCCCTCGTCGTGCTGTCGCTCGTGGCGCTCGCGCTCTGGACGCTCGGGCTCGCGAGGTTCCGCGCTCGGGACCTCACGCAGGCGTGAGCGCCGGCAGCCGAGACGGCACGCGCCTAGACTCGACCCATGAGTTCTGACGACGACAAGACCACGACTGGCCCCTCCGACGACGTCAAGCGCAAGTTCCGCGAGGCCCTCGAGCGCAAGAACAAGCAGCAGCACCGCGGCGAGGCGCACCTCGACGGCCGCGGGGCCGTCGACCACGCCCAGGGCAACGCCGCGACGAAGCAGGAGTTCCGGCGCAAGAGCGGCGGCTGAACCGCGCCCGCTGACTCGGTGCGCGCCCTGACGCCGTCGGGGCCCGCCAGTCGCTAGCATGTGGCCGACCGATACGGGTCTTCCGCAGGGAGCGACCGATGCCAGAGCCGGTGCCGCACGACTACGTCACGCTGCGATTGGATGCCGCCGCCACGGCGCAGCCGTTCGAGCGCACCTTCGGCACGTTCCCCGTTCCCGCGGGCGTCGATCTGGCGCCAGCCGAGGCCGTCGACCGCGAGGCGCAGACGTCGAAGGGCGCCGTCGCCGACCTCAACCCGCGGATCTTCCTGCCCGACGGGGCGGCACCGTTCCACGCTCGCGGACTCCGCGTCGCGCTCGCGATGAAGGGCGGAGTCAGCCTCGCGGTCTGGATCGGCGGTGCGATCGCCGAACTCGACATCCTGCGGCGCATCCGCATCTATCGCGTGGGTGATGAGCAGCAGCCGAGGGCCCTGCTGATCCACCCGACCGCGATCGACTCCGCGGCGTGGGCGAAGGCCGACCACACGGCCCGAACCGCCGCGGTCACGGCGTCGATGCCCGACGAGAACCTGCTGGCCCGTGCCGAGCGGTACGCGCAACTGCTGTTCGAACGCGGCTACGACCGCGTCGAGTTCGACGTGCTCGCCGGAGCGAGCGCCGGCGGGCTGAACGCCGTCATGTACGCCGTCGCGCAGCGCGCCGGCGTCGGGCTCGAGGGCATCCTCGGCACGTGGCTCGAGACCGGCGCCGCGTGGGGCCTGCTGCAGACCGGCAGGCCGGCGAAGTTCGACTCCGTGCTCCGCGGCGACGAGTTCTTCTGGGTCGAACTCGTCGACGCGCTCGGCCGCATCGCCGACGGCGACGTGCGCGGCGCGGGAAGGGCCGACCTCGCGCGCGGAGCCGAGATGTCGGCGAAGGCCGTCCGATCCGCGCCACCGACGACCGATCCGAAGCGCCGCTCCGAGGCGAAGGGCGGCCGCGAGGCGAAGGCGGAGCCGCCGATCGTCACCGTGCCGCCGCATGCCGCCCTCGAGGCGCCGCACGTCGTCGTCGACCTCTCGGCGACGCTCATCGACGCGAAGGACACGACGGAGCGCAGCGCCGCCGAGGGGCACGCCCACTTCCGGTTCGTGGGCACCGAGACCGACGAGGTGCCGCATCGCGACATCCCCGGAAAGGACGCGGAGGACGACGATCGGCGCCTCGCCTACGCGCGACTCGCCTACGCGGCGCGATCGACCTCGTCGTTCCCCGGCGCGTTCGAACCGGCCCTCATCTACTCCGGCGACCAGCCGTTCGACGCGGCCCGCACCTCGAGCCCGCCCGACATGCGCAACGTGTTCAGCGCGCACCGCAAGGAGGGGAGGTCGCATCCGTTCCGCGTCGTCGACGGCGGGGTGCTCGACAACATCCCCATCGATCGCGCGCTCCGCGCGGTGCGCAACATCCCCGCGAACGAGCACGTGAATCGCGCCCTCGTCTACCTCGACCCGTCGCCGAAGGAGAGCTCGCGCTGGCTGCTGCGGGCCACGGCGTACACGGGTCCGGCGCCGGAGCTGCCGCCGGACCCGCGGACCGCCCGAAACGACCCGCTCTCGCGCTTCCTGTTCTCGGTGATGGCCGGCGTGCGCAAGCGCGCGGGCGGCGAATCGGGCGAGGACGAGATCGACGCCGTCTTCGACGAGCGGACCCAGGCGCTCGTGCGCAAGGGACGCGACGAGATGCTCGCCGTGCGCATGAACGCGAACACGACCGCCGGCGAGGATCCGACGTCGGAGCGCAGCTCGGTCGCCGCCTTCGCACGGCTGCGGTCGACGACGGACGCCGAGTTCCTGCGCATGGTCTTCAGCCGGCCAGGCGAGTGGACCCTCGGCACCAACCTGAAGCGCCGACCGGACCGTCGGGCCCTCGACCGCACGAGCATCGGCCGGTTCGAGAAGGCGCTCCGCGACGCCCTCGACCGGGTCAGCCGCAACGAGCCCGTCGAGGACGTGCCGTCCGATGCCGTCCCGCTCGGCGCGCAGACTCTCGTCGACGCGGCGTTCTGCGCGCTCACCTGGGTGCGCGCGATCGAGGACCAGTGCTTCCGCGCGACGTCGCTGCACGCGCTCGACGAGGCGCTCACCCGCATCCCGCAGACCTCCGGCACGACGCGGGCCGTGCTGCGCGAGCGGCTCTACGCCGTCATGTCGCAGGCGCGCGACCTGCGCGACCGTGCCGTCGGCCGCGCACTCGACGCCATCGACGACGTCGCGCCCTCCGAATCGCCACTGACCGAGGCGAGCGTCGCCGCGCTGGTCACGACCTGGCTCGACGCGAACGCCGACCGCCCGCGTCTTCGCGCAGAGCTCTGGGGCGAACTCGACGCGCTCGTGGAGTGGCTCCAGCACGCGAGCACCATCGCCGCCGCCGACGACCGGAAGCGGCGCTGGCTCGAGACCCCGTGGCACCGGATGCCCGGCGTCGGAACCCGCCTGCCCGCGAGCGACCTGCCGCTGATCTTCGCGGGCAGCGGCATTCCGACCGCATCGTCGACCGTGCGATTCCACCGCATCGGCTCCGACACGCAGCCCGCCGCCGTCACGACGTATCGCACCCTCCTCGACGCGCAGGTCCTCGAGGGATACCGCGCCGCGCTCGCGAAGCCCGTCGAGGAGCTCGACAGCGAGACGGTCTCGCGGCTGCTCGACGACCGGGAGCTGCGCTCGTCGTCGAAGCTCGCGGGCCTGCGCATCGCGAACTTCGCCGGATTCCTCAGCAAGGAGTGGCGCCGCAACGACTGGTGGTGGGGTCGCCTCGACGCCGCCGCCGGCATGGTCGAACTCCTCGAGAGCATGGAGCCGGCGCCCCGCGTCGTGCCCACGCCGGCGCCGAACCTCGACCTCGTGCACGCGGCGCTCCTCCGCGAGATGGACGAGAGCCCCGACCGGCCGTACGACGATCCGGTCGTCGGGCCGAACACCGATCCGGCCGGCGACGCCCTCGCTCCCGACCGCATCCGCGCGCAGATGGTGCGCGGCTCGCAGGACCTCGAGTCGCTCGGGTCCGGCTACCGGGTCGCGCTGGCCTCGCGCGTCGTGCGCGTCGCGTCCTCGGCGATCGTGCGCGGAAGCGGCCAGCTCTCCCCCGTCGGCGTCGTGCAGTGGCTCCTGCGCCCCGTGCTGGTGCTCGCGCCCGCGCTGCTCTCGCCGCCCCGGCTCATGCTCGCGGCGATCATCCTCGCCTGCGGGCTGATGCTCGCGCTCCGGGAGATGACCGGCGACCTGAGCGCGGCGTCCGCGCTCGATCGGAGTTGGCCGGGAGCGCTCGCCGCGACGGCGGTCGCCGCCGTCGTCGCGGGCATCCGCCTGCTCGGCGCCAGGTCGGCGCGACGCGAGCGACGCGATGCCGTGAACAGCGCGACCGTCGAGGGGTCGCGGCCTCGCAGGATCATCGCGGCCGCGGAACGACGGGCACGGATGCCGCGGGCGATCCTCGTGACCCTGACGGCGCTGCTCGTGGTGTCGTTCGGGCTCGTCGCGCTCGCGTTCGGGCTCTGGACGCTGCCGTTCTGGGTGGTGCTCGCCGCCCTCGTCGTCGTCACCGAGGTGACGCACAGCCGGTTGCAGACCGTGTCGTCCGCGCGTCGGTCGCGCCCGGGCCGGTGGATCCTGCTCGGCGTGCTCGGGGCGCTCGCCCTCGCGGTCACCGCGTACCTGCCCATGCTCCTGCTCGACCCGCTGGCCGAGCGGCTGACGGCGCCGTGGGGCTCGATCCTCTGGCGGGCGATCGCCTCGGCGCTCGTCGTCGGCGCGCTCTCGTTCATGCTGCTCTCGCAGGCCCTGAAGCGGTGGCGCCTCGCGATCGTGACCCTCGTGACCGTGCTCGCGGCCGTCATCGCCGTCTCGCTCACGACGTGGCTCGCCTCGCTCGACGACGTGGCCGCGCCGGCCTCGGACACGACCGCGGTCGCCATCGAATCGGGCATCACCACGATCCAGGCGTGGGCGGCGTTCGCCGTGACCGCGTGGGTGGCGGGCACGGTGCTCTGGTGGGCGCCGTGGTTCCGCGGCGCCGCGACCGATGAGGCGTCCAAGCCGAAGGACTCCGTGTACGACCTCGAGCCGGGTTCGCTCGTCGACGAGGAGCGCACCGGGCGCTGACGGATGTCGCGGGCGCCCGCCCGCGGCATCCGCCCCCTGCCGTTCACCTCGGCGGGGTAGAACCGGCCTGTGCCTGTCGACGCGCTGGACCTCGATGCGATCGCCGCGTCGCCGTGGGTGCTGCCCGTGCTGTTCGCGTTCGTGGTCGGCGACGCGTTCCTCGTGGTGCTGCCGAGCGAGACGCTCGTCGTGGCCCTCGGCGCCCTCTCCGCCTCGACGGGTTCACCGTCGCCGTGGCTCGTCGTGCCGGTCGCCGCAGCCGGTGCCGTCATCGGCGACCTGCTCTGCTACCTGATCGGTCGACGCGTGGGCCTCGACCGTTGGGCATGGCAGCGTCGCGGTCGCGTGCAGCGGGCGCTCGCGCGCGCCCGCGACACCGTGCACCGGCGCACGGCCGTGCTCGTGTTCACGGCGAGGTACGTGCCGTTCGCACGCATCGCGGTGAACCTCGCCGCGGGTGCCGGCGGAGTGCCGCTGCGCCGCTACCTGCCGCTCTCGCTCGCCGCCGGCTTCGCCTGGGCCTGCTACAACGTGGGCGTCGGTGCGCTCATCGGCGCGGCCTTCGCCGACCAGCCGCTCGTCGCGATGCTCGTGTCGGTGCCGGTCGCGATCGCGCTCGGGCTGGGCGTCGACCGGCTCGTCGCACGGCTCGACGCGAGGCACGAGGCGAGGGACGCGAGGCACGGGTCGAGCCACGACGCGAGCCACGCGGCATCCGCCGAGACGACGCCGGGCGCCGCGGACACGACGAGGGCCCCGCCGCCGGGATCGACGTCGGGGCCTTCGGCCGGGTTCACTCCCCCGCGAGACCGCCGATGAGGTGGCCGGTGGGGCGATCCAGCGCGAACGGGTCGTTCACGAGGTTCGACCGGTCGGTGCGCTCGACGAGGTCGGCGAACTCCTTGGCACCGCGGAAGA
Organism: Agromyces sp. PvR057; assembly: GCF_040547485.1. Classification (NCBI taxonomy): domain Bacteria; kingdom Bacillati; phylum Actinomycetota; class Actinomycetes; order Micrococcales; family Microbacteriaceae; genus Agromyces; species Agromyces sp. PvR057. The sequence goes on along the minus strand of NZ_JBEPPT010000005.1, from coordinate 197,398 downwards.
TGCGGTCGGGCAGTGAACGCACGCCGTCGCCGCCGTCGCCCCAGTCGCTCGTGGCCGCGTAGACGCCCGTCGTCACCGGCACCGCATGCAGGTACGTGAACAGCGGGCGCATCGCGTAGTCGATCGCGAGCGAGTGCCGCGGCGTGCCGCCGGTCGCCCCGAGCAGCACCGGCAGGTCGGTGAGCGCCTGCGTGTCGATCACGTCGATGAACGACTTGAACAGGCCCGCGTAGCTCGTCGTGAAGATCGGCGAGACGGCGATGAGGCCGTCGGCCGAGGCGACCGCCTCGAGGGCTTCCTCGAGCTTCGGCGGGGCGAACCCGAGCAGCAGGTTGTTCGTGATGTCGTGGGCGAGGTCGCGCAATTCGAACGTCTGCACCTCGACCTCGATGCCGCGCTCCTGCAGGATGCTCGCGGCATCCGCCGAGAGGCGGTCGGCGAGCTGCCGGGTCGAGCTCGGCGTCGACAGGCCCGACGAGATGACGACGATGCGCTTGGTGGTCATCGTGAACTCCTATCGCGTTGCGGCGGGGCCGAAGGCCGAGCCGGTCTTGACGGCTGCAGATGCGGCAGGCACGGCCTGCGCGTCCTGGTAGGGCGAGGGGCCGGCGAGGTTGTCGCCGCGGTTCGCCTTCGGCGTCGCCTGGCGCGGCGCCTGGTCGCCGTACTTCCCGGCGACGAGCGAGGCGTGCGTCGGGGCATCCGGGACCTCGGCGGGACGGTCCTTCGCGAACTCGCGACGCAGTACGGGCACGACCTCTTCACCGAGCAGGTCGAGCTGCTCGAGCACGGTCTTCAGCGGCAGTCCGGCGTGGTCGAGCAGCCAGAGCTGGCGCTGGTAGTCGCCGACGTAGTCGCGGAACCCGAGCGTGCGGTCGATGACCTCCTGCGGGCTGCCCACCGTGAGCGGGGTCTGCTGGGTGAAGTCCTCGAGGCTCGGGCCGTGGCCGTAGACGGGCGCGTTGTCGAAGTACGGACGGAAGTCGCGCACGGCGTCCTGCGAGTTCTTGCGCATGAACACCTGGCCGCCGAGGCCGACGATCGCCTGCGCGGCGGTGCCGTGCCCGTGGTGCTCGAAGCGCTGACGGTAGAGGGCGATCATGCGCTGCGTGTGCGAGGCCGGCCAGAAGATGTGGTTCGCGAAGAAGCCGTCGCCGTACGAGGCGGCCTGCTCGGCGACCTCGGGCGTGCGGATCGAGCCGTGCCAGACGAACGGGGGCACGTCGTCGAGCGGGCGCGGCGTCGAGGTGAAGCCCTGCAGCGGGGTGCGGAACCGGCCCTGCCAGTCAACGACGTCTTCACGCCAGAGGCGGTGCAGCAGCTCGTAGTTCTCCTGCGCGAGCGGGAGGCCCTGACGGATGTCCTTGCCGAACCAGGGGTAGACCGGCCCGGTGTTGCCGCGGCCGAGCATGAGGTCGACGCGACCGCCCGACACGTGCTGCAGCATCGCGAAGTCCTCGGCGATCTTCACCGGGTCGTTCGTCGTGATGAGCGTGGTCGAGGTGGTCAGCTGCAGGGTCGAGGTCTGCCCGGCGATGTACGCGAGCGTCGTGGTGGGCGAGCTCGACCAGAACGGCGGGTTGTGGTGCTCGCCGAGTGCGAACACGTCGAGTCCGACCTCCTCAGCGTGCTTGGCGATCGTGAGCGTCGCCTGGATGCGCTCGGCTTCGGTCGGGGTGCGGCCGGTCGTCGGATCTTGGGTGATGTCGCTGACGGTGAAGATTCCGAATTGCATGGCGCCCCTCCTGGGTGTTCCGTCTGATTCTGCAAGTATATGCATTTGCATACATCGGGTCCAACGGATGCCACGGCAACACTATTCCCGCTTCGGGCAGCCGATCTCGACGGGCCGCTTCATGCCCGTCTCGACGACGAAGCGGGGGCACCCGAAGGCGCCCCCGCTCGCGTTCTGCGGTTGCGGCTACGACGCCTCGAGGGGGCCGTGGTCGTGGCCGCGGTCGGGCGCGAGCCCGCCGCCGCCGCCGACCGTGCCCTCCGGGCCGGCCGGTGCGGGCAGCAGGTTGAACGGCAGCTTCTTGCCCTTCACCCCGTTCACGTCCTCGGTCGAGTACGCGTAGGTGAGCACCGCCGTGGCGATCGCCCCCATGTTCACGTACAGCGCCTGCTCGTCGATGTTGTCGATCGTGTCGCAGACGAGGTGGTAGCACTGGTCGAACTGCTCGCCGGCCGTTCCACCCCAGATCGCCGCCTGCTGCTCGGTCTTGACGACCTCGGCGCCCGTGAACAGGCCTCCCGCCGGAATCCCGTTCAGGATGAACGCCTCGTAGTCGCTGCGACCCGAGAACTCCGCGTCGTCGTACGGCTTGTTGATGAGCGTGAAGTAGCTCTCGAAGAGGTCCTCGATCGCGATCGAGCCCTCGGGCACCACCACGGGGGCCTCGTACCCGGACTCGTCGCTGTCGTAGACCATGTAGATCGAGTTCGGCGACGCGATCATGTCGAAGTTGAGGTACAGGGCGATCTCGTCCTTCTCGGGCTGCGAGAGCCCGTCGACGTAGGCCGCCGACCCGAGCAGTCCGCTCTCCTCTGCGCCCCACCACGCGAAGCGCAGGGTGTTCTCGGGCTTCAGCTTGCCGAGGGCCTGGGCGATCTCGATGAGGGCAGCGGAGCCGCTGCCGTTGTCGTTGATGCCCGGACCGGCCTGCACCGAGTCGAGGTGCGCGCCCGCCATGACGACGTTGCCGTCGTTCTTGCCCGGGAGCTCGGCGATCACGTTCACCTGCGGCCGCTCCTCTGGCGCCGGGACGAAGATCGACGCGGTCGACCCGGCCTGGGCCAGGGCCACGCCCTGCTCGAAGCTCGCGCCCACGACGGGGATGTCGAGCGGTTCGGTGTTCTCGCCGAACAGCGTGCCCGTGATGAGGCCCGAACGCTCGGGGGTGTTGCCCTGGTTGAAGATGATCACGGCTTCGGCGCCCGCGGCCTGCGCGTTCGCCGCCTTGACGCCGAACTCGCACGTTCCGCGCTGGATCAGCGCGATGTCGCTCGGGCCGGTGAAGTCGAGGCCTGTGAAGTCCTCGACCTCGCAGCCGCTGTCGACCGGCTCGTAGGGCGCCGTGAGCACGACGTCGACGGGCACGATGGTGCCCTCGATCGGGCCGTAGCCGGTTCCCGTGAACGAGCCCGTCTCGTACTCGGCCTCGATCGGCGCGGTCTGCGTGAGCGTGGACGGCCCGATGAACGTGAACGGGAACTCGTCGAGCGTGACGTTCCACCCCGCGCTCTCGAGCGTGTCGACGACGTACTCGACGCTCGCGTCGTAGCCCGGCAGGCCCGCTGCTCGATTGCCGCCGTTCTCGTCGGCGATCTGCTGGAACTCGTTCAGGTGCTCGATCACGCCGTTGGCCGAAGCGCACTCGAGCAGCTTGGGCAGCGTGTTGTTGTTGCGGTTGTCGCACTTCGCCGACGCGCCCTTCGGCCCGCCTGCCGCGCTGGCGCTCCCGCCGGCGAACGCGGCACTCGTCGGAACGAGCACGAGTGCGACCGCGGCGGTGGCCGCGATCGCGATGGTTCGGATGTCTCTGGATCGTGGTGCTGTTCGTCGCATCATCTTCCTCTCCGCTCGGATGTCACCCGTTGACACCCGTTTGGGGGGAAATCCTAGGTTGAGGCACCGAGGGCGGGAAGGCCTTGCGCGACCTCGCGCGTGCAGACGCACGAATCGTGCGTCTGGGGCGCCCGCAGCGACCATCGGGCGACTCCCATGCACGAGACCGTACGCTTGAGGCATGGCTACCGTTCCCCTGACGCTTGAGAACTTCGAGAAGACGATCCTCGAGGGCGGCACCGTCTTCGTCGACTTCTGGGCCGGCTGGTGCGGCCCGTGCCTGCAGTTCGCGCCGAACTACGAGGCCGCCTCCGAGGCGAACCCCGACCTCGTCTTCGCGAAGGTCGACACCGAGGACCAGCAGCAGCTCGCCGCCGCGATGAACATCACGTCGATCCCGACCATCATGGCCTTCAAGGACGGCATCGGCGTCTTCGCCCAGGCCGGCGCGCTCCCCCGCCCCGTGTTCGACGACCTCGTGTCGCAGGTGCGCGAGCTCGACATGGACAAGGTCCGCGAGCAGATCGCGGCCGAGCAGTCCACCGAGGGCGCCGAGACCCAGGTCTCCTGATCGAGCGGATGCCGCCGGCGGCCGCCTAGTCGTTCGCGAGCGCCAGTGCGTCAGCGAGCCCGCTGGCGTCGAGGTCGACCGCGAACGGACGGCTCTCGCCCGTGATGCGGGCGGGCACGCGCACGAACGCGCCCCGGAGCCGCAGCGCGTCGAGCCGGTCGAGCCACGGCTCGGCGGCGGCATCCGACAGGAACCCGGCGTGACGCGGCCGGTCGCCGTCGACGAGCTGCACGCCGACGCGATAGCGCTTCGACAGCCAGCGGCTCGCGCGCGGCACGAGCACGGCGTGCTGGTCGGCGCCGCCGTGGATGTGGGCGAGGTCGATCGCGGCCTGGTGACGGTGCACGTCGGTCACGGGCACGACCGTGCGCACCTCGCGCTCACGCCCGGGCGCGTCGACGACGTCGAGCCCGTCGAGCGTCGCGAGATTGCCCCACTGGTCGGGATTCGTGCGCGTGCGCCCGGCGCGCACGATCACCACGAGCAGCCACGCGAGCGATGCGATGAGCGCGACGAGGAACGGCCAGAAGAGCCATGCGGGCGAGTTCGGGCGCACGATGCCGGTGAGGATGAGCAGTATGAGCACGAGCACGTACGGGGTCGGCTCCCACGCGAGCAGGGACTTCGAGCGTGGCGCGGCGGGCATGCCTGCCAGCGTAGCGAAGCATTCCTGTGGCGCCGCCCTCAGCGCAGGGCGGGCAATCGCGACGCGACCTCGTCGAGCACCGCACGGCTGCCCGCGTAGATGCCGTCCTCGCGCGGCCAGTGCGCGACGACGTCGGTGAAGCCGAGCTCGGCGGCACGGCCGACCGCGTCTTCGAAGGCGTCGACGCTCTCGAGCGAGTAGCGGGCCGACGAGTCGAGCAACAGGGTGCGCGGCATGCTCGACGCGTCACGACCGACGGCCGCGCACGCCTCGTCGAGGCGTCGCGAGAGCTTGGCCGCGTAGGCCCACCACTCCTCGGTGTCGTCGATCGAGCCTGCGGTCGTCACCCAGCCGTCGCCGAGGCGCACGGCGAGCGCCATGGCCTTCGGCCCGTCGGCGGCGATGTGCAGGGGCGTGCGCGGCTGCTGCGGGGGCGCACCGACCATCCGCGCATTCACGGCGCGGTACCACTCCCCCTCGTACGAGATGCCGGGCGAATCGGATGCCGCAGCCGCCGGGTCCTCGAACCGGAGCAGCACGTCGAGCGCCTCGGTGAACTCGGCGAAGCGCTCGAACCGCTCGAGGGGCGTCAGCAGTCGTTCGCCGAGCACGGTGGCATCGAACCCCGTGCCGCCGGACCCGACGCCGAGCAGCACACGACCGCTCGAGATCTGGTCGACGGTCGCGATGTCCTTCGCGAAGGGCACCGGATGCCGGTAGTTCGGCGAGGCGACGAAGGTGCCGAGCTCGATGCGCTCGGTGACCATCGCGGCGGCCGTGAGCGTCGGGACGGTCGCGTGCCAGCGCTCGCCGGCGAGGCCCCGCCACGAGAGGTGGTCGTAGGTCCAGGCGTGGTCGAAGCCGTATTCCTCGGCGCCGCGCCAGAGTTCGGCGGCCTCTGGCCAGTCGGATTGGGGAAGGATGCAGATGCCGAAGCGCATGTTCGAAGCCTACGTGCGTGAGGCCGGCTCGACCGTGCCGACCGGAACCGGCATCGGTTCGGGCCCGGCCGCGAGCGCCGGGCGTTCGAAGCGCACGAGCACGATGCCGCCGAGGATGAGCAGGCCGCCGAGCAGCTGCACCGGGCCGATCGCCTCGCCGAGCAGGATCCAGGCGACGATGCCGGCGAACACGACCTCGGAGAGTCCGAGGAACGACGCGAGGCGCGTGCCGAGGATCTGGATCGCCATGATGCCCGAGACGTAGGCGAACGCCGTCGAGAGGGCGCCGACCGTGAGCACGGGCACCCACCAGGGTGCCGTCGTGCCGAAGAACGGCACGGTCGTGAAGTTCGCCTCGAACGGCACGAGGCCGACAGCCAGCGAGAGGCCGAGTACGAGGCATCCGATGAAGAGCCCGACCGCGGCGAGCGCGATCGGCGGGATGCCGGTGTCGCTCTTCTCGCCGAGCACGTAGTAGACGGCGACGCCGATCATCGCGACGGCCGCGAAGGCGATGCCGACGGGGTCGAGCGCACCGCCGGCCGGCCCGATGACGAGCACGAGCCCGATGATCGCCACGACGGATCCGGCGAGCACGACGAACTGCGGCACATGGCGCGTGCGCACCCACGCGAGGGCGACGAGCGCGACCGGCGCGAGGTACTCGATGAGCAGCGCGGTGCTCACGGGGATGCGCGAGATCGACATGTAGAACGCCAGTTGCACGCCGGCGACGGCGATCACCGAGTAGGTCAGCACGGTCCACTTCGCGCGCCAGAGCGGCCGCAGGTCGAACTTCAGCGCGATGAGGCCGGGCACGAGCAGCAGCACGGCACCGACGAGCACGCGGAAGAACACGGCCGCGCCAGGCGACCATCCCGACTCGAGCAGCGGCTTGACGATCGCGCCGCCCGCACCGAACGCGAGGCCCGACCCGAGGCCGAGCATGATGCCGAGGATGCCGCGTGAAGCCCGCATTCCGTTCCCGTTCCGTTGGTTCGTGTGGTTCGTCCGTCGCCTGCGAGCCTTGGCGCTGTCATGCCCGAAACTCGTTATGCTCGTGACAGTACTCGTGCAACAAGTCAGGAGTCAAATGTTTTTCACCCATGACACGGAGTCGGCGCTCGCCTTCGTCTCCGCCCTCACCGACACGGTGCCCGCGTCATCCGATTCGGGCGACGACGAACTGCGCACCGTCGCGCAGTTGAGCGAGCTCATCGCCGTCTGGCGCTACTCGGGCCGGCACGACCGCGACGCCCGCGAACTCGCCGAGGTGCGCGACGCCCGCGAGCAGCTGCGTCGCCTCTGGCTGCTCGACCGCGACGCCGCCGCCGAAGCCGTGAACGACCTGCTCGCCGAGGCGCGCGCACTCCCCCGGCTCGTGCGCCACGACGACCTCGACTGGCACATCCACGCGACCGCGCTCGACGAGCCGCTCGCCACGCGCATCCTCGTCGAGGCGGCGATGGCGTTCGTCGACGTCATCCGCGCCGACCAGATGGACCGCCTGCGCGTCTGCGACGCCGACGACTGCGAGAGCCTCTACGTCGACCTCTCGAAGAACGGTTCCCGCCGCTTCTGCACCACGCGCTGCGGCAACCGCATGGCCGTGCGCGCCTACCGCGCGCGGGCCGACGCGGTCTAGGGCCGGCGACGTCACTCTCCCAGGAGGGCCCGGTTCGAGGGTCAACGCTTCGGACTCGTCGTGGGCGACCTGCCTCGATCACCGCTGCTACGGACTCGTGCGAGCAACGTCGCCTTCGAATGGCAGCGCCTTCAGCGTCGGCACCGGTGAGCCCGACCCGTCTTGCGTTGCAGTAGACGTGCCCGTGCGGGCGTTCTGATCGGGCGGGGTATCCGGACGCCCGCATTCCAGGATCGCCGCAGAATCACCTCGGCCGGGCCGGCGAACGGCTCGCGACCGGCTTGCGGGCGCGTTTCCAGGTGTATGGCGCGAACACGTCGATCGGCCGATCGCCGGGGTGCGACCTCGCCTGTCGCGGAGTGGTCCTGAGGGAACCGCGGCGCACACTGCTGTGGGGTGATCGCGTGCCTGTCCGTTGATAGCGCCTATTCTGCTCGTATCCGGATTCGAGGAGGACCCAAGGTGCGCTCAAGTTCCGTAGCTTCCGCTGCAGTCATCGTTGCTGTGATGGCGGTGTGCGTCTCAGGATGTGTCGCGACCGGTGCGGTCGCCGGAGCTGCTTCGACGGCCGACCCGGTAGTGCCCTCGACTGCATCTGGCGAGAGCGTGGTTGCGGGGGCGTGCGCGCAGCTCAGCGCTCCGATTTCACTCGTGCAGAACGCGGCGCTCGCTCCGGATGAAGCGTTGAGCGTGGATTCCGAGCGCGGCCTCTACTTCACGGCGAACTGGGAGTTCGATCGGATCGGGGCGATCATCGCGGGCTCCGAGCTCGAGGCGCCGGTGGCGGCGCTCAAGCAAGCGTCTGGTGCCATGAATACGGTCCTCCAGACGACCGACGACTCCGCGAAGTGGGCCGACGACCTCGCCAAGATCTCTGCCGCGACCCAAGCGGTGAACACCGCATGCACGGCGATTGATCCCAATTGGGGAACGCTCGGCTGGTACGGGGGCTGACCGTCCTCCTACGGCATTGTTCCGGCGCCGGCGGTGCCCGGCATGCCGTATGGATGTCGCCGCGATACGCCGTGAATCGCTACCGGCTCTGTATTCTTCGCTGCGCTTCAGGGGGATGAACGCAGCGATAGTCTCACTCAAATGGGACCTGATGACGCCGGACCGCTCGGAAGTGTGGGAGCAACAGAGCCGGGGTTAGATGTCCGCCGGAGCGAGCAAGATGCAGCGCGAAAGATGGCGGGTGTGGTCGTAGCGGGTGCTGTCACGATTACGGCCGTGCCGCTCCTCCTGTTTGGGGCGGCATACGCAGGAATGGCGTCTCAGCCCTCGCCCGACCGCGAGGACCTCTACGGTTCAGCGCTTGGCGTCGCAATGGTGCTAGTTGGCCTTGGACTACTCGGCTGCGCATCCTGGATACTCGTCAGGCACAACGTGGTCGGGCCGGCGTGGGCCCTTGTTCTGCCACTAGCCGTCTGTGCGGCTTGGCTTGCTTTCACGTGGTGGGTGATCTTCAGCGATGTGATGGACCTCTTCCTACACATCCCCGCGTTCTACTACTTCGCGCTCACGGGATTCGCTATACCGATTGCACCGACGCTTGCGATTGCCTACTGCGTCATGAGATCTAGGTCGCGACGATCTCTCATCGCGCCACAGGAGACAACCGATGTGCGCGTTGAATCGGTGACCGAATAGCCGGTAGCCGATCGGCTAGTGCGGCCGCTATCGGGAGCCGTCATCGAGATCTGCAAAGGCCCATTCGCGCACCTACGCGACGTGATTTCATCTCTCGAAGAGGCGTGCAACCTCGGCCCGCGCGGCAGAAAGGTCCTCGCCGGCACCGATGCTCAGTTCGACCTGAACCTTCCAGGCCAAGGTTGATTCGACGCTCACGGAGAAGTCCACGTGAGACCCAGAGTGAGTGGCCGTGAATGCGAGATCTCCCTCGAGGGAGATCCACGTCTTCGTTCCCGACCAGCCCCGCCACCGTCGTTCCAAGTCAGTGAAGTACTTCACCAGGCCGCGGAAGTCGGGGTACTCAACAACCCACCGAGTAGCCCTCAGGCCATTTGCGCTCACTTGCACAAGCGCTCGGTCTGGTGCGCTGCCGTGCAGTCCGCCGACATCGACGACGGACACCCCTTCGCTTTCAGTGCCCAAGATGATGACCGGTTCCACGAGTACAGTCTCGCTCCTCGACGATCCGGTTGCGGCCGTCCGATCACCGATGGCATGAGCGACGGGTATCAGGGCCGGCGCGGTCTTCCGCCGCTCGGTTGATGACAGAGTTCACCGGTTTCCGACAGAATGCGTCAGTGACCCGATCCGCGCGACGCCGCGCCCCAGCGCCTCTGACCGCCGTCCCAGCGCTCCTCATGCTCCTGCTCGCCGGCTGCGCCGCGTCCCCAGCGGGCGCCGACGAGCCATCGGCCCCGGCATCCGATCCGGTGGACGCGATCGTGAGCATCCCTGTCCCTGAGTTCGCGCCGATCCCTGCCCCAGATCCGCCGTTGACCGAGGCCGAGTCCGAAGCTGAGCGGCTCGGCCAGGTCGAACTGAAGTGGCAAGGCGTGCTCGCCCAATACCCGGACGCCGTCCGCCCAGACATCGCTTTCGAGGGCTACCTCACCGACGAGAATCAAAACGAAGTCCTCGGCGCCTGCTACGAGGCGGCCGGCCTTCCGGTCGCCCAGAGCACACCCGCCGACACGGACCGCTCTTCCGGGCTCAACTACTCCGCGTCGACCGAGGCAGAGCTCATCGCGGGCTGGGCATGCAACGCCGCTCACACGACGAAAACCACCACGCCGCCGCCGAACGACGCCGAGCTCGGCTGGGTGTACGACTACCTCACGACGTTCTATGCGCCCTGTCTCGAAGCCAACGGGATCACCGTCGAACCGGCGCCCGAACGTGATACGTGGATCGAACGCTGGCCCGGATCCGGCTGGTTCCCCAGCCCCGCCGCCGACCAGCGCTTCCTCGACCGGGAGATGGACGCCGCGCTCCACAAGGCATGCCCCGATCCCGACACCTACCAACTGAACCATCGGGATCAAAGCTGAATCGCTTGTTGTCGGCCGGTCCATCGAGTCATCGGGCGGCTCGCAGCGCCCGCGTTCCAAACGATCGACGTCGATCTCCGTCGGCCGAATAGATCGCCGAGCGGCTAGCTAGCCTTCCGGTCTATTCAAGGTGCATCAGCCCGCAAACGGATCCTCTGTGCGCGTTGCCGCCTATGTGTAGGCGAGCGAGGCGGCACCCAGTCCAATGAAGGCCGCGCCGGAGATGGTGCCGGCGATACCGGCGAAGACCATGACCTGGCTTCCGCGTACGTGGAACCATGCGATGTCCAGAGCCGGAACGTTGCTCGTCAGCGAGTCTGCGATTGCTTGCCGACCGAGGATGAGTGCCGGTGCGATGCAGATCTGGATGATCCCGGCGATGATGAGCGCGACTGACGACACGAGATGGAGTCTAGGTCTGAGATCGAGGCGAGCTGGATGCCCTGCTGTCCCTGGCTCACCAGCCGCACTGACGGATCCGCGACTGGTCAAGGGCTATCGTCGGAGCAGTGACCAGAGTCGTTCTGATGTGCGGGCCAGCGGGTTCCGGAAAGTCGACCGTCGCTAGGCGGCTCGAAGCGCAGGGCATGGTCCGCCTTTCATTCGACCAGGAAGCCTGGCGACGAGGGATCCAGACGATGCCCCTGCCGGGCGACGTGCACGAAGAGATCGAACAGGAACTCCGCGCTCGCCTCGTCGCGCTCGTCGCGGACGGCGCAGACGTGGTGCTCGACTTCTCGTTTTGGTCCAAGCGCGCCCGCCTCGCGTATCGGGACTTGCTGCGCCCGCTCGGAGTGGTGCCCGAGACGATCTATCTTGCGACGCCACGAGCAGTCGCACTGGAACGATTGGACGGGCGCAGCCACGCGCACCCGGACGACTACGCGCTTCCCGACGATGTCGCGGCGGACTACTTCGACCACTTCGAGCCCCCGACCGCCGCCGAAGGTCCCCTGACGGTACTCGGTGCAGCCCCGACGCAATAAGCGATCCACTTACGGTCGTCCGCTCGACGATCCCTGCGAAACACGGGTGGTCAGCCGCGTTCTGGATTGCATAGTCTCGGCGAGTGACTTCTCCGACACGGGCTGATGCGCGACTATTCGAAGTGCTTTGGCGCGCCGACCAGTACCGGGGCGAGTCGGACGCGTACGTGGCGGCGACGCAGCTCGACCACAAAGAGCGGAGCGCGGCGCAGCGGCGTCGGATCTTCGCAGGATGGATCGAGTCCTTCTCAACGGCGACTACAGCGCTTGCCCGCCTGCATCTCGTGTCGCGTGTCCCGCAGGAGCCGCTTGACTCGCTTACCGGCCAACCGCAGCTCAGCCATCTGCAGGTGAAATGGGGCCCCTACCGCGATGTCACTGCCCTCATCGAGTTGAATCAACTGCAATCGCTTCGGCTCGGCGGCGCGACCAACCTGCACAGCCTGGAGCCACTTGCCCGGCTGCCAAAGCTGACGGAACTCAGCATCGATCGGGCGCATCGTCTCGATGATCCACTGTCTCTTGGTTCGTTCACACGGTTGACGTCGCTTTCGTTCGGCAACGGTTACGCCGGGTCCGACAAGAGTGTCGTCCTGCCCGACCTCGAATGGGTCCGCCCTCTCCAGGAACTTCGAACGCTGGCGTTGCCTGGCATTCGCCTCCTCAACAGCGATCTCTCGCCGATCCTCGAGCTCCCGAGACTTGAACAACTCCGCCTCCCGTTGCGCCGCCAATTTCGTAGGCAGGTGCTTGAATTCGCCGAAACGAGCAGCGTGTTCGCCGAGGTCGCCACCGAGTACGAGGCGCTCGACAGCTGGCGCGATTGACAGACAACCGGGCGACTCCCTAAAGCCCGCAGGCGGATCTGCATGCGATCACCCGGACACCGACCCCGTTCTGCATCTTCGCGGGTCCGCCTAAGGGTCGATGTGAGTCCGAGGTGTGGTGTCTCCGTGAGGGCGTGCTCCAAACGTAAGTCGTGGCCTGACGAGCTCAATCACATGTCGGTGAAGATGATGAGCGCGACGAAGGCGGTAGCGACCCCTGCCACAACCAGTACCGGCTCCCACCACCGGATACGCCGAGGAGCTGAGGCGGGCCCATCGCGGAAGGATGGGTTGAGCGGCGCATCGTTCATGCCGGGCATCTGTCCGAAGTCTTGATGGACCTGGCCGCCCATCTCGTCACGCTCCATGTTCATGTCACCTTTACTTCGGAACCGCCCGGACTCCATCCTGCACGTACGCCGATCCCGAACGAACACCTCGTCGCTGCCTGATGGCTGGTGCCGTCACACCTACTCGCGGCCCAGCTCAACGGTCTTTGTGACTCCGAGGGCCGTGACTTCGTAGCTGAGCACGTCAGCGTCGTACGTGAATGTCTTCGTCGGGTCTCCCGAGGCAAGCATCGACGCGCCGGTCTTTTCGATGTCGTTCAGCGAGTCCCAGCTGTACGGGCCGGCCTCGGTCGGTGCTTCGAACGTACCTGCCCAGTACAAGGCCGTCGTGCTCCCACCGTCACTGACCCAGTACACCTCGATCGTGTCGGCGGTAATCGTCGCCGACTGGTAGCTGTCTTCCGACTCGGAGTTGGTCTGCACCCACTCGCCGGTCAGGTCTGCTGGTGCCTCGACCATTTCCGTCTCGGCCGCGGGTTGAGTGGACCCGGTCGAATTGCTCGACCCGCCCGCGCCGCATGCCGAAAGACCGGCGCAAAGTAGTACGGCAGCGACCAGTGCGAAAGGATTGTGCACGCGTGATCTGTTCATGAGATCCCCCCAGATTGATGAACGGTTCCGACCCTACGCCCTCTGTCGATCGTCGTCGTGTTCGCGGAGCACCTCGGCTCCAGGGGCGTGTGGACTCGCCGCCCGGAGCGACTCCCACCCCTCATTCGTGACGAGCGACGCGACCAGCTCGGTGTCACTCGGGGCGCGCAGTCAACGGCATGCGCAATCGGACCTTCGTCCGCGAGCACCGCCTGGAACGAATCGATCACCAGACGATGCAAACAGCTCATCTCAGCAGCGATCGCAGCCCGTTAGGGATCCCTCAGCGCGAAGCGCTGCGGCAGGTTCACGCTCTTAAGAAGCGCGAGGACGTCGACCCAGGTATGAGTCTTTCGCCACTCCCGCTGGAGGTGACAGCGATGGCCGGGGAGCTGATGCTCGCCCGGCCCTCGAAGGCTGTCGTCGCTTACTGGATGGCGACGAAGACCTTGTCGGCGATCATGCCCGGGCGTACGGCGATGACGCCGTCGGCGGGACTCGGGACCTGGACGGCTGCGTTGCCGGCTGCCGAGGCGCCGGTGTAGAGGGTGCTCATAGAGTCGATCGCGTCCGGCGCGACGACCATCTTGTCAAGGCCATCAACGGTCACTCCATCGGCGGTGACGTATTCGATGCCGACGAACGCGGGCATCTGGCCGTCGGCATCCTCGCCGGTGTAGGTGGCGGTGTAGTTGATGACGATGTACTCGGTGCCTGCGTCGGGGGCCTCGTTGAACTGGTTGGCCGCGAGGACGGCGTCGGTTGCGCCGAGCGTGACCGAGTTGATGACGACCGCCCAGTCTTCACCTTCGATGGTCGAGCCGATCGCTGCGGGGTTCTCGCGGGTGCCTACCTCGGCAGCAGGCTCCTCGTCAGCCACGGGCGCCTCATCTGCTTCGGCGACCGAGGCCTTGTCACCGGAGCTGATTTCGACATCGGTGCCACCGAATGCCTCGTTGAACGAGGTCGCGACCACTGTGAAGAACACGATGATTCCGACGATGGTGCCGACGACCGACACGATGATGGCAGTCAGGCCCTGCCACTTCCCTTTGCCCTTGAGGCAGACGGAGATGATGGCGAGCGTGAATGCGATAGGTAGAAGGATCCATCCGAGGATGAGCGCGCCGGGCATGCACGCGAAGATGAAGCCGACGCCCGCGAGAGCCAAGGCTACGAGGCCCAGCACGTTGCGCGTCTTCTTCTCCTCGACCGGCGTCTGGCCGGGCTGCGGCGGCTGATCTGCCGTAGGCGGGGCCGGTTGCGGGTGGGTGGGCTGCTGCGTGTCGGTCATTGTTGCTCTTTTCGGTGATGCGCGGATGACGGCCGGCCGCGGTGGTCGATGAAACGAGCTGACAGATCAATACAAAGGCCGCGAGAATTCACGCGCGATGCCGTGTGGCCAGGCGACGACGCCTATCGGTCTGCATGTTCGTTGAATGAGATTCTATCATGTTGCTATATACGTGCTAAGGAATCCCTATTGCGTCCTTATGAAACCACTCTGATATTGTCGGTCCATGCCACGTCCATATGGAGACCCGGTCGAGATCGTCACCGAGCCGATCCCCGCCCAGTCCCCCTTCATCCCCGAGAATGCCAAGATCGTCGTCGGCGAGGTCGCTCCGGCCTCGCCCGATCCAATCCCGATCGTGCTGCTCCCTGGCTATGAGTACCGGATGCGGGAGTGGCGCCATCCGAGCACTCATGAGATCCACTGGCAGCTTGAGCGGCGAAAGGCCAGCCAGCTCGGCGAGGCCGACGAATAGCACGGACCGCAAGTCGGGCGGTCATCTGGCGTCCGTAATCCGCTTGCGCGACGTCCGAAGAAAGCCGGTCCCCATCCAGTTCGATCAGCATGTTGAGCGATTCCTCGGGATCGTCGATAGCCTGCGACCATGCCCAACCAGGAACGTGACCTACGCACCTTGGAGTGGTGGCCGGACTACGGCGGCGATCTGTTCTTCCTGCGGGAAGGTGCGGGTGGCTCGCGAGTCACCCTCGACGAGATGGGGCTCTCAGTTGAGCTCAGGGAGGGCATCCGGCGCTGGCTCTTGAGCTACGACGACAGTCGCCTTCCGATCGATGGTCCAGGTGACCCCGTATGGATCGAGGAGGGTGTCCGCTTGCTCGCGGCCGCGCGCGCTGAGCTGGCCGATCGATGCACAGTGGTCGTCACCGAAGACTGGTGGCGCGAGCCAGCGAGCGATCGTTGACTGCCGCAATCGAGGATCCTTCAACGCGTGACGACTGTGTAGCTTCGGCGCCGCCGGATCTTGCTTTCATGTGAGATGTCGGAGTCGGCGAGCAAGCTCACTTGGCCGACCACCCGGATTTCCGGCAGCGCCCTAACTGAACTGCTTCGCCTTATATGCGATTCGGTCCTGCTTCACGTCGCGAAAGAACGTGTTCGATTGACGCTGCCAAATCAGAACGATTCCCGCAGCTGTCAGAACAATGACGAATACGGTGAAGGCGATGTCCGTGATGGTGCTTGCGGTGTATGGAGGTAGCAGAACTGCTCCGAACAGAACGGTCAGGACGATTCGAATCCAGTTGTAGCCCCGCCTGAGAGCGAAGGCGAGCCCGGCACGTAGACCGATGACGAGAGCTGCAAGCCCGAAGCCGACGAACCAAGTTGCAAGTGCGAACTCCGTGGTGATCTGAAGCTCGCGCCCATTTCGCTCGAACGCGTGCACCGACTCTTCCAAGTACGCATCGAAATCGAATGCCACGAGGCCCCAAACCAGGTCCACAGCTTGCAGCACCGAGACGCTCATGAGCGCCCAGAACCCCAGCTGAAGCGGCCGCGGAACGGGCTGCGTGACCCGAAACGGACTCGACCCAGGACGAAGAGCACGGGACGACTTGAGGTCACTAGATCGCGGCACACTCGAATGGTAGACCCGCAGAACAACCACCTTCGGCGGCTCCTCGTGATCGACAGGGCGCAGGAGCGGACCTGTCTGCGGCCAGTGCTTGAGTGCTCGCACGCACCCGTAGCATCGTGACTATGGGCGATCGAAGCAAGTCCGACTCCGCGGCCGTCTGGTACTTCGTCGCAGCGACCTTCCTGTCCACCGCGGGCGTTTTCGTGATCGTCCTAGGTGATGGTCTTATGCTGCTGGCCGCGCTTGCCTTCTTCGCCAGTGCTGGATCTGCCGCTGCGGGAGTCGTGGTGCTCATACGCGACCAAGCGCGGCGGCGCAGCTAAAGAACATTTCCCTAGCAGGAGTTGGGGCGAGTATTCGATGAAGGATCGGCTATCGGGCTCAAGAACCGAACTGACGGAGTGCCGCACTGAAGGTCTCCGCGTCGGCGCGGGTCTCGTCGGTCATGAGCAGGGCATGCGGGCCGATGACTCTCGTGAACGAACCGCGGCACGGGATCGTCACGATCCTCGTGAGTCCGTGCCGCCATGCGTTGATGAGCGCATCAAGGGAACGGTGCTCGGGTTGCTCCTCGGTCGAGGTAGGGAGACTGGCCGTCCGCCTGCGGAATTGCGAAGCCTGCCAAGGCTGAAACCACACCAAGCCCGTGTCACCGAACCGATCCCGCCAGGAAGGTCCGGTGATTCGAGCGAGCAACTCCATGCGCTCAGGGGAGTTGTTCGCCGTGCCTCGAATCGCGTCGAAGAGCGCGGGGTCGAGGACTTCGCCGGCGTGCCGGAGCGTGGCATCCCAGATCTCCGGCCAAGCAGCCTGCCAGGCTTGGATGTCGACCTCATCCTCTCCGTTCACCCCAGGGTCGGGTGGGTCGGCAAGTGGCGGCGGAACATCGTCGTGGTCAGGTCGCAGGTCCCAGGCATCCCGGATCCACAGCAGCTCGACAAGCGACACTGGGTCGTCATCGACGGTGATCACCATGTCGTGCGGCCATGGATTCCCGGGAATCGGTACAGATGAGCGCACGGATACCTCCTCGGTTTCTAACACGCCTGTCAGACCGTCTCACACCGCGACCCGACTGCGCCATCGCGCGATGGCACGACCCCGTTCCAACGCGTCCGGGTGGGGATCGCAAGCTGGTCGGGCCTACTTCACCAGGCGGTTCGATTCCCGCACCGTCGCGCGAAGGCTGGTGGCCATGTACCGACGCCACATTGGGGCCACGATTCGTCGGATCACGAACCTCCGACCAGGGAGAGGGCTGAACTCGTACGTCCATCTGATGACCGTCCCGAGGCCGTCGGGGGTGAATGTCCACTCACCGCGGATGCCGCGTACGAGGTGTCGCATGGGCCCGGTGAACGCCGACAGTTCATACGCGAACGAGTGGCCCTCGGTGTACTGGGTGAGTTGCTCGAAGGCGGTCGATCCGTCCGAGAGTTGCGGGTTTCGGCTCTGCCCGACGCGGTCCCACGCGCCGGTCTGGTTCTCGACCCCGAGCACCCCGGGGAACGGGCCCCACTTTCGAAACACCAGGGTCAGATCGATCGGGACGATGACCGCGAACAGGACCTCGGGCGCGAGCGCCGACCTGGTCTGCACGATGACCGGCACGGTGGCGTCTTGGGCGGCGATCAGCATGTGATCAGCCCTGCCCGCCC
Organism: Agromyces sp. PvR057; assembly: GCF_040547485.1. Lineage (NCBI taxonomy): Bacteria > Bacillati > Actinomycetota > Actinomycetes > Micrococcales > Microbacteriaceae > Agromyces > Agromyces sp. PvR057. The sequence continues at coordinate 179,704 of NZ_JBEPPT010000005.1, read as the reverse complement.
GATGACGCATGGCCTACCCGCACGACATGGCCTCGGTGGTTCGCGTCGCGACGGCGAAATCGAGCGCTGAGCGCTTCGCCGGCGGCCTGTTGTTCGTCACGCTCAGGACCGTACTTGCTCATCGGCGCGGAGCCAAGCCGCCCGGAGGCCGGTCGGCGATCGGACGCCGTATGCGGCTCCGGTGTTGGGCCAGACATGGTCGTCCCAGACCGCGGGATAGAGTGCCGCTCAGGAGGATGTCCGTGGTCGCTGGAGGTATGGCCTGTTGAGCGTTGCTGCCATCGCTGCCGTGACGGCGCTCGTCGGCGGCGCGATCACGGCAGGGCTGATCGCGATCCTCCACGTTCTCAAGCCCGAGTACGACCCGTCCTGGCGGATGATCAGCGAGTACTCCCTGGGGAGTTACGGGTGGGTGATGCGCCTCGCCTTCGTCACGATGGCCATCGGCCTTGCGGCGACGAGTGTCGCCTTGTGGCCGTTCGGCGGCGCGTGGACCATCCCCCTGGCCGCGGTCGCATTGGGCGCGCTCGGTGCCGCGTTCATCGACGCCGATCCGATCATGACTCCCCGCGCTCAGGCCACCCCCGTGGGCAGGGCGCACACGATGCTTGGCGGGGTGTTGCTCGCCGGCTTCCCCCCTGCCGCGCTGATCGCGGGGGTCGGGGTGGCGACCGCGCTCGGCTGGACGTTGGCGATCGCATCCGTCGTTCCGTTCGCCGGCTTGGTGTGGTTCCTCATCGCCGCGGCCCCAGCCCACGGGCAAGGCGGCTCGCCTGAGATCCGAATCGGGTGGCCGGACAGGTTCTGCCTCCTCGCCTACCTGGCATGGGTGGTGCTGGCCGCTGTCGGCGTGCTGTCCGCCGTGTGACACCAGAGCGGCGCACACGAGGCGCCAGCCGGTCCGTCTTCGGATGTCGCGCACGAGCGCATGCTGACAGCTGGGCGGGCATTGCGGGCCTCAGGAGCCGCTGCCATCGATGGCCAGCGAAAGCCCGTTCAGCCGAAGGGTCGTCCCGGTACGCAGGTGAGGCAGGTCGGCGCTGCCGTCACCGGTGCGGGTCAGGAACGCGACTTGCTCCGTCCAGATCAGCGTGGTTCCCCCACCATCCGCATCCTCGAAGGTGACGGTCACGAGCGATACCCACCGGGTCACGGCATTGACGATCGCCTCGTACACGAACACGATCCGGCGGTCGGAAACGATATCGAGATAGCGGGACCTGTTGCGCAACCGCTCTTCCGACCCGTCGGGCAGGACGAAGGTGCTGGTCGCCTCCTCGCCCCCGCCGACCCGAAAGACGTGATCGTAGGTCGCTCCCGATCCCGGGAGACGGACCCACCGCCGCCGGATCAGGTCGTCCGCAAACGCTCCGAAGACCGTTGCCCGATCCGCCTGGAGAACTCTGGTGACGCTGAAGATCTCGTGTCGGACATCCGGAATCAGTTCATCCGTCGACTGGTCGGATTCGTCCGATCCGTGCACTTCGGTCATTGCAACCAACTCCCTGTTCGAATCGCGCCCATTCGTTGCTCTCCGTAGGCAGCGGCAGAGGCCGCCAATCGCTTCCCTCGTTTCCTGCTCAAGGTACTCAGAGGATGGCGGCATCCGACCGCCGCTTCACGACGCCGATGGGCAAGTCAGTCGATGACTGCTGCAACCGCCTCGATCTCGACGAGCTGATCGTCATATCCGAGGACCGTGACCCCGAAGAGGGTGCTCGGTACGTCATGATCGCCGAACGCGCCATGAACCACCTCCCAAGCTGCAACGAGATCGGACCGGTTCGACGAAGCGACCAAGACGCGCGTGCTGATCACGTCCTCGATTCCTGCCCCGGCGGCCTCGAGCGCCCCCTTCATCGTCTCGATGCACCGAGCGGCTTGGGCCGCGTAGTCGCCAACCGCGGCAATGGTTCCATCGTCTTCGAGCGGGCAAGCACCGGCAAGAAAGATGTAGCGCGCGTCCTTCGGTGCTGTCGCTGCGTACGCATACTGGGCGACGTCGCTGAGCGTGCTGGATCGAATGAGACGTACGGCGCTGTGCACAGGCTCATCCTGACACGACACGGCAGACAGCTGACGGATCGTCCAGCGGCCGCTCGCCGACTGGAACGAGCGTCACTCGGCGCTGTTCAGACCATCGTCGAGGTAGACCGTCGCGTAGACGTCGACACCGAGCGCGGCGATCCCAGCAGCGAGCTCGATGGGAATCACGAAGCCGCCTTGCGTTGAATCTGAGTCCGCGGACCACCAGATCCTCGCGGAGCAATCAGCCGGGAGGAGTGGAAATCGACCGATTCCGGCGCTTGCGGCTGCGACGAGCTCACCCAGCGCTCGAGTGCCCGTCGCGTCCTCTTCCGTGTTGGCGCTGCGCTCGACGTCGATCGTCCACACGTTGTGGTCCAGCTGCAGACCAGAGCGGTTCACGGAACCTCGGAGCCTCGTTGTCGTCGGGACCAGTCCGAGGATCTCGGAGATCAGCGAAGGGTCGGTCTCAGTCGAGACGACCGTGAGCGAGGCGCGCCCGGACTGAATCATGACGCGAGCAGAGATGCAAACCGTCGCGCGTGGCCGGCCCTCCAAACCCCACGAGAATCGTGCATACGGCCGCAAGTCGAATCACTCGCCGAGCGCCTACGGGGCTGCTTCGAGGCTGCACCCATCAGAGACTGAACCCACTGAGCGACCAGAGAAGCTCGTTCGTCGCACGCCGACTCCCCCTGTTCCCAATCCGCGCGCCACGTGCTTGGCTTCGTGGCATGACGTACGCCGTGGTCTCCGTGCACTCGCCGAAACCCGAGCACCGGGAAGCGGTGCTCGACTCGATGCAGCGATACAGCCGGGTCGCCCGCGAACAGCCGGGGTTGCACTGGACCGGCGTCGTGGACGATGGGAGCGGCCGTCTTGTGGGCATTGCGCTCTGGGACTCCGAAGACGCCGCGACGGCCGCACGACCCGCGCTGATGGCGGAAGTCGGCAACGACCCGTTCGCGACCTGGGACGAGCACCCGATCGACGGGCTGCGCGGCGACGTTCGCTGACAGCCGGGAACGCGACTCGATCCGTTCCACGATGCGGGCGAGCCCCATCGGGGTCAGGGGCAGCCGGAGTCGACGGATGCGATCGCGTCGAAGTCCTCCGGCGAGACGGTGAGTCCGTACGAGAGCAGCACGTCGGCGAACCGGTCGACGTAGGTGCAGGCGTAGCCGCTCGCCGGCGGCATCCATTCGGCCGGGCCGGAGTCGGACTTCGCCTGGTTGGCGGGCCCGTCGACGGCCGACAGGTTCGCCGGGTCGTTGGCGAACGCCGCGCGCTGCGCATCGGTCCACTCGGATGCACCGTGCTGCCACGCGTACGAGAGCGGCACGACGTGGTCGATCTGCACGGCCTCCGAGGTGTCGGGGCCGCGCACGAACGAGATCACCGTGTTCGTGTACGGATCGGTCAGCGTGCCCGTGCGCACGATGCAGTCGGCACTGTCGGCGCGGAATCGCACGTCGGCGAGATCGCGGATGAGCACGTCGTTGCGGGTGTCGCAGCCGTTGCCGTCGACGTCGAGCCAGGCCTCGCCGAACAGGTCGCGATCGTACCGCGACGACGAGCCGGGCGCGGCGACCACGAGGTCCGCGAGCTCGGGGTCGAGCGTCGCCGGGTCGATCGGCGCACGACCGTTCGGGTCTTCGGATGCCGGTGCGAACGTCGGCAGTCCGAAGCCGCCGCCCGCCTGCGAGCTCGTGCCCTCGGGTCCGTAGAGGTACACCCAGACGGCGACCGCGAGCAGCACCACGAGCAGGGCGGGCAGGGAGATTCGGCGGGAGCGTCGGCGACGGGGCATCCGATCATTCTCCCGTGAGCCGGCCAGGGCGGATGACCGTCGGCTCCCCCGCATTCAGGGGCGTCGCAGCGCATCGGCGACGCGACGCCGCAGTTCGGGCACCAGCTCCTCCTCGAACCAGGGGTTGCGTTGATGCCACCCGACGTTGAGCGGCGACGGGTGCACGATCGGAACCGTGTCGGGGCCGTACTCGCGCCAGGCTCGAACCGTCTCGGTGAGCGTCGGTGCGCGGCGATCACCGAGGTGGAACCGCTGCGCATGCGCACCCACGAGGATCGTGAGCCGGGGTCTCATGAGCGAGAGGATGCGCGGATGCCACGTCTCGGCGACGCCCCGCCGAGGCGGGAGGTCGCCCGACTTCCCCTTGCCCGGATAGTAGAAGTCCATCGGGACGATCGCGAAGCCGAACGTGTCGTCGAACTCCTCCCTCGTGACGCCCAGCCACCGCAGCAGGCGGACACCGCTCGCGTCGTTGAAGGGGATGCCGCTCTCCTGCGCACGGCGCCCGGGCGCCTGGCTGACGATGAGGACCCTCGACGAGGGCGAACCGAAGATCAACGGCCGCCAGCCCATCGCGGTGAACGCGGCATTCGCCGGGTCCGCGGCGATCGCCTCGCGCAGCTCCGCGAAGGGGTCGGATGCATCGCCGCGTCCGCGGCCCGGGGAGTCGTCCACGGGAACATCATGCCCCGTGGCATCCGGGCGCGGGCTCGCTCGCCGCCGCGGCCGGCCCGCGGCATCCGTCATCGTCGCCCGGGAATGACGAAAGCCCCCGGCCACTGGGTGGCGGGGGGCTTTCGCAAGAAGCTCGCGGTATCAACGAGAGCCGCAGCGCCGCACGGATGCGGCATGGTGCTGCTTAGCGGCGCAGGCCGAGACGCTCGATGAGCTTGCGGTAGCGGTTGATCTCGACATCGGCGAGGTAGCCGAGGAGACGACGGCGCTGACCGACGAGGAGGAGCAGGCCACGACGCGAGTGGTGGTCGTGCTTGTGCTCCTTCAGGTGCTCGGTGAGGTCCTTGATTCGCTTCGTGAGGAGCGCGATCTGGACCTCGGGGGATCCAGTGTCACCGGGGTGGGTCGCGTACTCTTCGATGATCGCCTTCTTGACGTCTGCTTCGAGTGCCATAGATGGGATCCCCTTTCTCTTCGTTGCGCGCTGCCCGGGGCAGAATGCCTGGGCTCTCTTGATGCGCGGCCGTTTCACGGCAACCTGAAGAGTCTACCAGAGCGGATGCCTCGCGGCCGCCGGTGCTGCCGTGCAGGCTCCCGCGGTACATGTCCTCTTCCCACTCGACCTGTCATCGATGTTTCCAAATGGGCAGATGATCGGAATTCGATCTGTGTTGCAGTAGGCGTACCCGTGCGGGCGGCTTCATAGGGCAGGGTAAACGGGCACCTCGCCCGCCGAGCGCATCACGTTCGCCCAGGCGATCGGCTCACGCCCGCTGCCCGACCGGCTTGCGGGCGAGCCGCGCTGGGTCCTGGAGAACTTTGTTGTACCCCACCCCTGGACTTCCGTCGACTCTCCTAGCCAGGAAATCCACCGGCGACGATTAGGGGCACCGCGAAAAGCTGTTAGCGTCAGCGCGACGCTGTTGCTGAGGGAGGTCGGGCTGAGGTGCTGCTCCATTTTCGCGGGATTTCGCATATCGATGTCCCGGACCTGTTCCTGCTCGCAAGCGGGGCTGGGATCGCCACAGCGGTTATCGCTTGCGTCACCCAGCTCTTCATCGGGACCCCCAACCCGCTGCTTGCGCTGGGCTTCCTTCCGTATGCGCTGTTGATCGCACTGCCCATCTGCGTGATCGCGAGCATCCTCGCACTCAGTGCAGGACTGGGGTCGCGAGCGCTCACTGCACGGCTCGCTCGTTCGGGACGCGCGGGAGGAGCCATCACCGGCGGGCTTGGCGTGGCGGCGACGGGCGTGGCGGTCGCCCTCGTCGTGGCCGGCCCCCTGGGCGGGTTCGGTCCTGCATTCTGGACAGGAATAGCGGCATCCTCAATCGGAGGAGTTGCATGGGTCGCCTGGGCCCTCCGCTGCTCGCACGTGGAATAGCTCCGCCCCAACCCTGTCAGCTTTCGTTAGGCATCGCGGTAAGGGATCCTCCTGCGGTCCAAATCGAGAGTCAGCTCGCGCAAGCCGCTGAGTACGTGAGAACTCGGGCAGGAACTGGGCCGGACATGAACCACTGAACGCGCTACGGTCCATTGATATGCGAAGGATTACTTGGTCCCTGTACGGACTCGCGACGGTGCTGAGCGTGTTTCTAGTTCTCATGAACGCCGCAGTGGGTGCGTTGGACAAGAGCTATCTGATAATCGGGCTCCTTCTCATCGGATCAGGACTCACCGCTGTGTTTCACGTGGCTGACACCATCAGGGGTTCGGTGGTAACGCGGATGTCTGACCAGCGGGTCGACGCCGACCGCTGACTCGCACCAAAGACTCCGAAGGTCTCGGCACCGGCTGAGGAAAGTGCGGTCAAAAAGGGATCCTTGAGCGACAGCGGAATTGGGGATCTCCCGAGATGAACTGCTGAGGCGATTCCCTACTGCAGCGTGGGCTCGTCGGCGACTTCCGGCACACTGAGCGCGCGTATCGCCAATCCGTCGAACCGGCGGAGCATCGACCACTCGAGCTCCGCGGTGTCCGTTCGAACGGTGACGATGACGGTGTCGCCACCGCCGACGATCTCCCCGAGGGTCGCATGCCTACGCGATCCCGCAACTATCGCGGAGATGGGAACGTCAACTCCGTCGAGGCTGAGGCGGCCCGGGCGGATGCGCCACTCGCCGGCAAGCCACTCCCTGCTCAGGCCAGCCTGCCGCCCGGAGAGGACCCGGAGACCGCACAAAAACAGTCGCCGCTTGGCAGCGTTCGCTCGACTGCGACCGATGAATCCGTCTGCGATCCAGCCGCCCAAAAGTGCAGCGGCCAGCTGACCGAACAAGTCCCCGATCACCGGATCACCCCGACCACGTCAATACTGTGTTCACGATGGGCAGCGTAGACGATCCCCGAAGTGTTCGGCCCAGACGGGTGTCGATCAGGGATCCGCTTGCGGGCCGCGGCGGGCTACTCGCCTATGCCGGCGCCAGGTGTAGGAATATGCCATCTCCCGTCGGTTCAGCCCGCTCCACCCCGGACAAATGCCGAGGATTCGACTCCCAGGGTGCCATCTCCGCACGGAACCTACCTGCCGAGCGGGCCGCCGGTGCCGCCGACGCCGCTCGACCGGGGCACCGCGTACGATACGTTTCAGCATCCGCCGCGCACCGTGACCTCGCGCACGGGCACCGCGACATCCGCCATCACATTCGCACCGGGCCATGCGCCGCGCCCGGGAGGGGAGCACCGACGTGCCAGAGTCGCCGACCGATCCCGACCGCGGTCAGGCTTCACCGCCGGACGTCCCGCCCATCCCGACGCCGGAAGAGCTCGGCATGGTCGAACCCGAGACGGCTCCGGCGCCGCCGGTGGCGCCGGCACCTGCACCTGCACCTGAGTCTGAACGGGCTGCCTCGCCGTATGGAGTGCCGCTCGCCCCGCCGCCCGCGAGCGCCCCCGTCTCTCCCTCGCCGTACACGGCACGGTCGTCGTACGGTGCACCGTCATACGGCGCACCGTCATACGGCGCACCGTCATACGGCGCACCGGCGGGAGGCTCGCCCTACGGGCCCGCGCCCACTGCCCCGACACCCGGAGCAGCCCAAGTCCCCTCACAGGCGCCGACGCCCGCGCCGTACGGGCGGGCTCCCTCCCCCGCGCCCTACCCCGCACTGGACTCCGGAGCGATCGGGCCGCGCAACGCCCTCGGGCTGGCCGCGCTCATCGTCGGCCTCGTCTCGCTCGTGCTGGCGGCGATCCCGTTCGCGGCGTTCGTCGCGTGGTTGCCCGCGCTCGGCGCCGTCGGCCTCGGCATCGCCGCCCTCGTCTCGAAGCGCTCGACCCGCAAGGGCCAGGGCATCGCCGGACTCGTGCTCGGCGTCGTGGCGTTCTTGCTGGCCCTCATCATGAGCATCGTCTCGGCGATCTGGTGGGCCACCGCCTCGATCGAGGCAGCGGTCGAGGGCGCCGGCTTCGACGCCTCCGGGGAGCCGTACGACGAGGGCACCGCGCAGGATGTGCAGGTCGTGCCCGGCACGACCGAGGGGCACCGTGCCGACCCGTTCCCGATCGGCGAGACCGTCGAGGTGACGAACCTCGGCGAGCCGTACCTCTCCATCACCATCGACGATCCGAACCTGGACGCCGACGCGATCGTCGCGGCCGAGAACGAGTTCAACGAGACCGCACCGGAGGGCTCCTCGTACGTGCTGGTTCCGGTGACGGTCGCCTACCACGATGACGCGAGCAGCCCCGGCACCACCGCATCCCCGTGGAGCGACGTCGTCGTGTCGTTCGAGACGGCCGACGGACTGCTGATCGACGAGGACTTCTCGGTCATTCCCCAGCCGTTCTTCGACCTCCCCGACCTGCAGCCGGGCGAGACGGGAACGGGCAACATGGCGTTCGTCGTACCCGATGCCGCCGTCGACGACGGAACCTGGCTCGTCAACGTCGGCTGGCAGGCCGAGTTCCACTACGCCGCGAAGTAGGTCCACGACGATCCGTCGCCCGTCCCTGGCGACGGCGACGGCGCCCCTCGACCGGCGGGAATCTCACGAAGGCCTCTCGACCGGCCGCACCCGCGACTCCGCAAGAGTGAGGCCCGGCTCTGGCTGCTTCCACAGCTGCCGGGTGATGACGAGCACGAGGATCGCCACGACCAGCAGGATCCAGCCCGGCCATCCGAGCACGCTCCCCCAGATGCCGGCGCCGTCGGCGAGCGAGTCGGCATCCGCGAAGATCAGGAACTGGCTCGTGGCCGTGTTGATCGCGCCGTGCGCGATGACGGCCGGCCAGACCGAGGCCGAGCGCAGCCGCATCCAGCCGATCACTGCGCCCGTGAGCACGCAGAAGGCGACCATGGCGAGCAGGCCGAGCAGGTCGGTGCGCTGGTAGTTGTAGCCGAGCAGGATCAGCGGCGCATGCCAGAGGCCCCAGATCACGCCGGAGGCGAGCAGCGCCCACACCGTGCCGAGCGGCCGAAGGGCCGGCAGCAGCCAGCCGCGCCATCCGATCTCCTCGCCGAACGCGGCGACGCTGTTGATCGCGGTGAGGAACGGCAACGACACGAGCGTCATCACCACGACGACGGATGCGTCGATGGGCACCGCTTCGGCACCGGCGGCCTCGTTCAGTCCGTCGATCACGGCCTGCACCCCGCTGAGTCCGACGAGGTCGACGCGGATGATGCCCATCGCGTGCCCGAGCAGCATCGCGAGGAACGGCAGCGCCGTGAAGCACACGAACGCGAGCGCGATGAACAGCCAGGTGCGACCGGAAGGGCGGATCGGCGAGAGGCCGAGCGAGCGCGGGATGCTCGCCGGCCGCCGCACCCACAGCACGACCACGAGCGTCGCGAGGGCCGGGGTGAACATCATGGCGAGCGCGAGCAGTCCGAAGAGCGGATGCGCGAGTCCGTCGCCCGTGGTCCAGAGCGGCAGCGCGACGAGCCACGCCCCGACGAACGCGATGACCACGAACACGCCGACGGCGAGCCACGGCACCCTCGTCGGCACGATCGGAGCGGCTGCGGCGTTCTTCGCGCGCTGGCGGTCGGCGGCGGCGAGCCTGTGCGACGCCGGCGACAGGTCAGGCGCGGGCGGGGGCGCGGCGTTCACGTGGGCTGCGGCAGGAACGGTCATGTCTCCATGACAGCGGCTCGCGGCATCCGTTCGCATCCATCGCGGGGCGGAGATGCCCCCGCCTTGCGACGGAGACACCGACCCGGTTACGGCGCGAGCAGGAAGATCGGCGGCCAGCCCGTGTGCGCGTAGACGATGACCGCGAACACGACGGCATCGAAGAGCATGTGCACCGTGAACACGTAGCCGAGTGACTTCGTGAGCTTGAACGTGTAGCCCTGGATGAGCGCGAACGGGATGGTGAGCAGCGGCCCCCACGACTGGTAGCCGAGCTCCCACAGGAACGACACGAACACGATCGACTGCAGCAGGTTCGCCTGCCACGACGGGAAATGCCGGCGCAGCAGCACGAACACCGTGCAGATGAAGAACAGCTCGTCCCAGGTGCCGACGGCGATGACGCCGACGAGCAGGCGCGCGATCTCGTCGGGCTCGGTCACGGTCGGCCAGTTCTGGTACACGCCGGAGGTGATGAAGTAGAACGGCAGGATCAGCCAGCCGGCGAGCGTCACGAAGATGAGGTAGAGCCACTGCGTGCGGTTCCAGCGCCGCCCGGTGCGCCAGGGGAAGCGGATCGTGCGCTCGCGGTAGAGGAACCTCGAGATGAGGAACGGCACGAGCACCGCGAGGCCCAGCACGACGGCGAAGCGCACCATGCCGGCGTCGCTCAGGTCGGCCTTCATCGACGCCGTCGAGATGATGACCTGCCCGACGGCGATGAGCGCGAGGTCGGCGAGCAGGCGCTCGGTGCGGCCCGAGCGGTCGCACAGCCACGCCACCACGAGCCCGGCGGCGAGCATCGCGTAGCCTGCGATCGGCAGCAGGAAGCCGAACAGCAGGACCGCCGCGCCGCACACGAGCAGGGCGGGCAGCAGGGCGATCGGATGCGTCCGCAGCGCGGCGACGTCGGCGGTGTCGGCTGCGACGTTCGCGCGCGGCATCCGTCGGCCCCTACTCGTCGTCGGCGAGCGTGCCGCGGCGCACGGCCTCGACCCATCGCGTGAGGAAGACCGCGCCGGCCTCGTCGTGGATCAGCTCGCCCGCCGTCAGCACCGGGTAGCCGGTCGCGGGAACGCCGTCGGCCGGCCGCACGTCGACGTGTCGCACGGACTCGCCGCGTTCGTGCAGCCAGTCGGCCATCGCGTAGTCGCCGCGCGAGTCGCCCATGGTGCGCCAATGCAGTGGTCGGATGCCGCGCTCCTCGAGCAGTGCGACGGCGCGCTCGGCGCCGAGGTCCTTGCCGAGGCGCACCGACTCGATGTCGGTCGAGATGATCGTGGGGTCGATGCGCCACTGCACGCGCCCCGCGGCATCCGGTCGCTCGTGACCTTCGCGCACCGTGCCGAACCCGCGTGCGGCGAGGGCGTCGTGCGCGTGGTCGTCGAAGCCCGGCTGCGCGGCGAGATAGGCATCGGATGCCACGTGCACATGCTGCTCGACCGACACCATGGCCCGCTTCGTCTCGTCGAAGAACCCGAACTCGTCGAAGTGGGCGCCGACGTACTCGCGCATCGCGTCGGAGAACTCGGTCGGCATCGCGAGCTCGAGGTCGACGAAGACCTCGCCGAGTCCGTGCTCGTCGATCGCGGCCCAGACGGCGCCCTTCTCGCAGATCGCCCAGATCGGCGCGCCGGGCTCGATGCCCGCCGCGAGCATCGGCGGCACGACCTGCTCGCGGATGAAGGCGTCGGAGCGACCGGTGTTGAAGATCACGGGGATGCCGGCGTTCGCGAGCGCGGCGAGGTCGCGGGCGATCGACGGGATCGCGATCGAACGGGTCACGGGGCTGGCGATCGGCCCGTCGACGTCGAGCAGGAGTCCGAGCAGCGGGGTCGCGGGCGGGGTCGAGGTCACCCGTCCAGCCTATGCGGCCGTCACGCCCGGCGCTCCGCGCGCCGTTCACCGGGATGTCGCAGGCAGGTGCGAGCATCGACGCATGCCGACGATCGTTCCGCCCTACCTGCTCGACCGCATCGCCGAAGCCGCGGGTCCGCGGTTCCCGCTCGCCGCCGAGGCCGCACGCAGAGCGCTCCTGCGCGAGCCGCCGGCGCGGCTCGGCTACGACACGCCTCCCGCTGCGGGGCTCGGGCTGCCGAGCGCACTGCCCGATGCGCCGTCCGACCCCGACCGCCGCATCTCCGACGCGCAGGGCACCGAGCGGCTGCCCGGTCGGCTCGTACGCCGCGAGGGCGAGCGCGCCACAGGCGATGAGGCCGTCGACGACGCGTACGACGGCCTCGGAGACACGCATCGCATGTTCGACCGCGTCCTCGGGCGCGACTCGATCGACGGCCTCGGCATGCCCCTCGAGGCGACCGTGCACTTCGGCGAGGCCTACGACAACGCCTTCTGGGACGGCGAGCGCATGGTGTTCGGCGACGGCGACGGCGAGATCTTCCGCGGCTTCACCGACTCGCTCAGCGTCATCGGGCACGAGCTCGCCCACGGCGTCACCGAGCACACCGCGAAGCTGCGCTACCAGGGGCAGTCGGGCGCGCTGAACGAGCACGTCTCCGACGCCTTCGGCGCCCTCGTCGAGCAGTACGCCCTCGGCCAGGACGCCGAGGCCGCGACCTGGCTCATCGGCGAGGGCATCTTCACCGCCGAGGTGCAGGGGCGTGCGCTCCGCTCGATGCTCGAGCCGGGCACCGCCTACGACGACGACGTGCTCGGCCGCGACCCGCAGCCCGCGCACATGCGCGACTACATCGAGACGGCTGAAGACAACGGGGGCGTGCACCTGAACTCGGGCATCCCCAATCGCGCCTTCGCCCTGGCCGCACGGCAACTCGGCGGGTTCGCCTGGGAGCACGTGGGCCGCATCTGGTACGACACGCTCACCTCCGGCCGCCTCGGCGAAGACGCGACGTTCGCGCAGTTCGCCGACGAGACCGTGCGGCAGGCGGGCCTCCGCTTCGGCGAGCGGTCCCGCGAGGTCGAGGCCGTGCGCGAGGGCTGGCAGCAGGTGGGGGTGCTGGGCGAGACCGCACAGGGGTAGCCTTCGTCGCATGGACGTCTTCGTGGCCCGCAGCGGCGGCCTTGCCGGCATCCGTCTCACGTGGCACGTGCGCGTCGACGATCAGCCCGACGCCGACGACTGGTTCGTGCTCATCGAGGAGATCCCGTGGGACGACGTGCCCGCCGCCCCGCCCGAGCCCGACCGGTTCACGTGGGACATCCGGTGCGAGCCGGCCGACGCGGCGAGCCCCGGCCGGCCGGAGCCCTCGAAGCAGGACCCCGCGCAGCATCCCACCGAGGTCACCCTCGCCGAGCGTCAGCTCACGGGGCCGTGGCGGGAACTCGTCGACCGGGTGCGCCAGACGACGGAGCCGCAGCGCGAAGCGCCGCGAGCACCCCGAGCACCCCGAGCGAGATGAGCAGCTGCGCCGCGAGGTAGGTGGACATGACCGTGAGGTCGTGCAGCGCGAACTCGTACCCGGGCAGGAACCTGCCGAGGCCGAGCACCGAGTCCGACACCACGAAGAGCGCGCCGCCGAGCGCCATGATCGGTCCGCGGCTCGCGGCGAAGGTCGCCATGAGCCCGAGCACGAGCCCGTAGAGCGCCACGGGCACGAGCAGCACGCCCGTGTGCGGGCCGAGCAGCGCGACGAAGCCGACGAACCAGGCCGCGTAGACGAGCGTCCACAGCGGCGGCCGGGGGCGGCTGCGCGGGGTCCGGTCGCCCGGGGTCAGGTCGCCCGGCATCCGCAGGAACACCGTGATGTAGGCGACGTGGGCGAGCAGGAATGCACCGAGCCCGACGACGAACATGCCCGGGAACGAGAGCGCCACGTCGCCGGCCCACGAGAGCCCGATCGCGAGCAGCAGCGGCCACGGCGTCGCGAACGCCGATCGACGTGCCGCGAGTACGACCCCCAGCGCGAGCAGCGGCATGAGCAGTGCCTTCGTCGTGGTCACCGACCAGTCGGGCCCGGTCTCGAGGAGCACGAGGTGAACGGCGCACAGCACGAGGTAGGGGGTGAACGTCATCGGCACCCGCCGATCGTAGCCGAGCGGATGTCACGAGCCGACCGTTCGGTTCGAGAGCGACACACGTCGGGTCCTCCGTGGGGTCGCGACCCGCGTGTTCGCACAAACGGTGCCCGCAGACACGACGAAGGCCGCCGGCACTGCGCCGACGGCCCTCGTTCGTCCAGGTGATGCGGTGTCGCCCGGCTCAGCTCACGCCGAGCAGGTCGATCACGAAGATCAGGGTCTGGCCCGAGAGGCGGTGTCCGCCGCCGGCGGGGCCGTAGGCCTTGTGCGGGGGCACGATGAGCTTGCGGCGGCCGCCGACCTTCATGCCGGGGATGCCCTCCTGCCAGCCGGCGATGAGCGCCTGCAGGGGGAAGTTGATCGACTGGCTGCGGCTCCAGGAGGAGTCGAACTCGTCGCCGGTGTCGTACTCGACTCCGAGGTAGTGCACGTCGACCGTGGAGCCGGGGGTCGCCTCGGCGCCGTCGCCGACGACGATGTCCTCGATGACGAGGTCTGCGGGGGCCGGGCCCTCGGGCGCGTCGATCTCGGGCTTGCTGTTCGTGTCAGTCATGGTTCCATCCAATCGGAGGCCACGGGTCCGGACAAGCGTCCACCCCCCTCTTGCGCTGACTGCGAACATGTCGCACTCTGGATTCCTGAGAACTCGTCGCCCCGCAGCGTCGTCGGCAATGCCACACCGCAGGGCGGCGAGTTTCTCTATGTCCGGCCCCGTGCGCCCGCACCTTCGCCGCAGTTCCCTCGCAGGTTCGTCGCCCGCTCCCCCGCACGTTCGTCGCATGTTCGTCGCACGCTCGTCGCACGCTCGTCGCACGTTTTCAGGACCACAGCGCTCACAGCCGCATACTGCAGCCATGACCGCTGTGGTCCTGAAAGGTGACTCGCTTGGGACGTCAGTGTCCGGGGCCCGAGATCGCACGCCGATCGGCCGCGACGAGGTCGAGCAGCTCGCGCTCGTCGGCGAGGCGTCTGGCGTCGGCCCGGCCGGAGACGATCGCCTGCCGCGTGAACGCCAGCCGCGTGGCATCCGCGATGAAGGCCCTGACCTGCACCGTGCGCGGCGGAACCTGCGATCGGGCCCAGGCCAGCGCGGCGTTGCGCCCCGCGGGCGAGGCGAGGCCTTCGACCTCGTCGGGGTTGAACCACCCGGCCGCCGCGTATTCCAGCAGGCGGTCGCGCGTGATGCGCCGCTCCTGACGGCGCAGCAGCACGGTGACCACGATCGCCGCGACGAAGATCGGCACCTGCACGAGCAGGTAGAGCGCGACGGCGTCGGAGGCGAACGTGAGCGAGCCGTTCCAGAGCGCGTGCAGCGCGATCGCGCAGGCCAGGCCCCCGAGGAACCAGAGCACGATGCCGGGGCCGCGCGTGCGCCGCGCGCCGAGCCCGATCGCGAGGCCGGTGCACGCGGTGAACAGCACATGCGCGAACGGCGAGAACAGGCCCCGCACGACGAAGGTCGCCCCGAGCGCCGCCCCGCCGCCCTCGATGAGCGCGGAGCCGAAATAGAGGATGTTCTCGGTGAACGCGAACCCGGCCGCGACGGTCGCGGCGTAGACGAGCCCGTCGACGGGCCCGTCGAAGTGACTGCGCGAGAACGTGAAGAGCAGCAGCACGCCGAGGCCCTTCGCGAGTTCCTCGACGAGGGGCGCCTGTACGACGGCCTGCATCGCCTCGTCGGGCCCGGTGGACAGCGCGAACGCCATCGCCAGCTGCACGCCCGTGTCGACCAGGAGGGCGAGGGCGACCGAGACGGCGGCGCCCCAGAGGAATGCGAACCACAGGGCCCATCGCGGCTCGGGCTCCCAGCGGTCGATCCAGCGCACGGCGAGCAGCACGATCGTGAGCGGCACGAGTGCGAGCAGGCTCCCGATGGCCAGCGCGGAGCCGCCGAGCGCGAGCGCGAAGTAGGCGACCACGAGCAGGCCGACGAGCACGGCGACGCCGATGCCGATCGGCGCGAACAGCCCGGCACCGCGGCGCCGAGGCGCGGTGACCGGCGCCGGAGGAGGAGGCGGCATGAATGCGTGCGGCGATGGCCCCGGGTTCACCACTGGCCCCGATCGGTACGGATCGGGCACGGGCTGGGTCATCGGTGCTCCTCAGTGGTCGCGCGCGCGGGACTCATGCGCGGAGTGTTCGGCCCCGCCGGCTCGAACATCACGCCGGGATTCAGGATGCCGGTCGGGTCGAACAGCGCCTTGATGCCGCGCTGCAGGTCGTACTGGTCGTCGCCGAGTTCGTCGGCGAGCCACCGCCGCTTGAGCACGCCGACGCCGTGCTCGCCCGTGAGCGTGCCGCCGAGCGCGACCGCCTCGCGGAACATCGCGTCGGCCGCGGCCCACACGTGGTCGGGCACCTCGCCGGGGTCGCCCTCGAAGACGAAGTTCGGGTGCAGGTTGCCGTCGCCCGCGTGCGCGAGGGTCGGGATCTCGAGGCCGTGCTCGGCGCCGATGCGCTCGATCGCGCGGAACATCTCGGGCAGGCGCGAGCGCGGCACCGCGACGTCCTCGATGAGCACCTGCCCGCGCGAGGCGAGCGCGCCGTGCCACGCACGACGGATCGCGACGAGGCGCTCGCCCGACGCGGCATCCGTCGACCGGCTCACGCGACCGCCCGACTCGGCGAAGGTCGCGGCGATCGAATCGGCCTCGGCGACCGCGCCGGCCTGGTCGGTCTGGGCGAGCAGGAACGCCTCGCCGGGGGCGAGGGTCGCGAGCGGGGTGCCGGCGAGGGCGTCGGCACCGAGGTGGGCGGCCACGCGCGCGATGCCCGCGGCATCCATCAGCTCGAGCATCGCGGGCCGCACGCGCGAGGCGGTGACCGCTGCGGATGCCGCGGCCGCCGTCTCGACGTCGGGGAACGCCGCGGCGATCGTGACGACCTCGCCGGTCGGCAGCGGCCGCAGGCGCACGGTGGCCTCGACGATGACGCCGAGCGTGCCCTCCGACCCGGTGAGGAGCGCCGTGAGGTCGTAGCCCGTGACGCCCTTGACCGTGCGATGGCCGGTGCGCAGCAGCCTCCCGTCGGCGAGCACCACGGCGAGCGCGAGCACCGACTCGCGCGTGACGCCGTACTTCGCGCAGAGCAGGCCGCCGGCGTTCGTGGCGATGTTGCCGCCGATCGACGAGATGGCCCGGCTCGCCGGGTCGGGCGCGTACCAGAGCCCGAGCGGCGCGACGGCGTCGGCGAGGTCGCCGTTCAGCACGCCCGCCTCGACGACCGCGAGTTCGTCGGCCTCGGAGATCTCGAGGATGCGGTTCAGCCCCGACAGGTCGACCACGATGCAGCCGTCGCTCGCGATCGCGCCGCCCGCGAGCCCGGTGCCGGCGCCGCGCACCACGACGGGCGTCGCACTCGCATGCGCGATGCGCATGACGACCTGCACGTCGTCGACGGATGCCGCGTGCACGACCGCGAGCGGACGGCTCGCGCCGCGCCAGCCCGACCGGTCTTCGCGCACGGCCTCGAGATCGACGGGCGCCGTCGAGACGCGGGCGCCGAGGGCGGCGGTGAGCGTGGGGAGCACGTCGAGCGACATGCGGCCCAGCATATTGGCACCCGCTGATGTCCGATTCCCGCCGATCGATGTCGGTCGGGCGTGCGAGGGTGGAGGCATGCCCGGCTCCACCACCGCACCCCACGTCCTCAGCGATGCCGCCGTCGCCGACCCCGTGTTCACCGAGCGCTACCGCGCCATGCAGGCGCGCGACGCCCGCTTCGACGGGCAGTTCATCACGGGCGTGCACTCCACGGGCATCTACTGCCGGCCGAGCTGTCCCGCGGTGGCGCCGAAGCCGTCGAACGTGACCTTCTACCTCACCGCGGCCGCGGCGCACGAGGCCGGGCTCCGCGCGTGCAAGCGCTGCCTGCCCGACGCCGTGCCCGGCTCCCCCGAGTGGAACCTGCGCGACGACCTGGCGGCCCGCGCCATGCGTCTCATCGCCGACGGCGTCGTCGAGCGCGAGGGCGTTCCGGGGCTCGCGGCACGCCTCGGCTACACGCCCCGCCACCTCACGCGCGTGCTCACCGCCGAGCTGGGCGCCGGACCGCTCGCGCTCGCACGCGCGCACCGGGCGCAGACCGCGCGGGCGCTGCTCACGTCGACCTCCCTGCCGGTGGCCGATGTCGCGTTCGCGTCCGGGTTCGGCAGCATCCGCCAGTTCAACGACACCATCCGCGAGGTCTACGAGCGCAGCCCGCTCGAGGTGCGGGCGGCGGCGCGCGTGCACGAGCGGGTCGGCGATCGCACCCGCAGGCCGGCCGACTTCAGCATGGCGGCCGCGACCGGCGTGGTCGTCGAGGCCGGCGCCGATCCGGCCCCCGGCACGGCGGCGGGCGCCGGTACCACGGCGGGTGCCGGCCCCGATCCCGCCGCCGGCGTCGTGCGTCTTCGGCTGCCGGCGCGCCCGCCCTTCGACGCGGCCGGCGTGTTCGGGTGGCTCGCGGCGCGCACGGTCACGGGCGTCGAGACCTCCACCGTGTCGTCGGCCGACGGATCCCCGCGGTTCCGCCGCACGTTGCGGCTGCCCGGCGGGCCCGCGCTCGTGGCCTTCGCTCCCGGCGGCGACGCGGCCGCGCCCAGCATCGAGATCGAGGCCCGGCTCGCCGGCCTCTCCGACCTGCCGCCCCTCGTGGCGAGGGTCCGACGTCTGTTCGACCTCGACGCCGACGCGATCGCGATCGACGCGGCCCTCGCCGTCGAGCCCGCGTTCACCGCCTCCGTCGCGGCCGTGCCCGGCATCCGCGTTCCCGGATGCCTCGACCCCCACGAGCTCGTGTTCCGCGCGCTCATCGGGCAGCAGATCTCCGTCGCGGCAGCGCGCACCGCGCTCGGCCGGCTCGCCGCCGACCTCGGCGAGCACGTCGCGGGCGACGACGAGCTGAGCGTGCTGTTCCCGACTGCGGCGGCCATCGCCGAGCACGGCGCCGACGTGCTGCGCGGGCCGGCCGCCCGCATCCGCACCATCGTCGACGTCGCGGCCCGCCTCGCCTCGGGCGAGCTCGTCGTCTCGTCCGATCGCGAGCGGCACGACCTCGAGGCGCGACTGCTCGAGATCCCCGGCATCGGCCCGTGGACCGCCGGCTACGTCGCCATGCGCGTCACGGGCGCCCCCGACGTGCTGCTCACGGGCGACCTCGCGCTCCGCAATGGCGCCGCGAGCCTCGGACTCCCCCGCGATCCGCGCGAACTCGCCGCACACGGGGCGAGCTGGGCCCCCTGGCGCAGCTACGCGTCGATGCACCTCTGGCGTGCCGCCTGAAAGATCGGATGTCTGCCTCGTTCGAGCTCCAGCGCGGGTTACGATGCAGGCATGGCCGTCACCGACGAAGCGATCCTGAAGATCAAGGAGATGATCCTCGCCGGCGAGCTCGCGCCCGGCGATCGCCTCCCGCCCGAGAAGGAGCTGAGCGATCGGCTCGGGCTCTCCCGCTCATCGCTCCGCGAAGCGGTCAAGGCGCTCGAGGTCATCCGCGTGCTCGACGTGCGCCGCGGCGACGGCACCTACGTCACGAGCCTCGAACCGCACCTGCTCCTCGAGGCCATGTCCTTCGTCGTCGACCTGCACGACGACCAGTCGGTGCTCGAGATCTTCGCGGTGCGGCGCATCCTCGAGCCCGCGGCCGCCTCGCTCGCCGCGCGCAACGCCGACGCCGAGACCCTCGAGCGCCTGCGCGCGGTCGTCACGAGCGTCGACGAGGCGACCGACGTCGAGGGGCTCGTGACGCACGACCTCGAGTTCCACCGCGGCATCGCGGAGGCGACCGGCAACGCCTACCTCGCGAGCCTCATCGACTCGCTCTCGGGGCACACGGTGCGCGCCCGCGTGTGGCGTGGCATCACCGAGGAGAACGCCGTCGACCGCACGCTGCACGAGCACCACGCGATCCTCGACGCGATCGCCGCGGGCGACGCCGACCTCGCTCAGGCGCTCACCGTCGTGCACGTCAGCGGCGTCGAGCAGTGGTTGCGCTCGGCGCTCTGAGCCGAACGCAGCCACCCGAGGTCGATCAGGCGAGCACGGCCTCCGGACCGCTGTACCGCCGCATCTCCTCGAGATCGAGCCGGGAGCGCCCGTGGCGTCCGTGCACGGCGTTGTACCTGCCGCCGATCTCGAGGTCGCGAGAGATCTCGATGCCGCCGACGAGCCACGGGTGCCACCCGGTTCGAGCGAGGTACGGACGCACGAGCGCCGCCGTGGCGGCCGAGTCGGCCGCGAACGGCAGCACGGCGGCGTCTCCGGCACCTTCCTCGATGTACGCGGTCGCGAGGTTCGAGAAGGCCTTGGCGTGACGCGCCCCCTGCGGAAGCAGCGTCGCGACGAACTGTCCGGCCGAACCCTCCCTCGGGCGCGCCGGGATGATTCCCTGCGGCGTCACGTCGAGCGGGTTCGACACGTCGAGGAGCACCTTGCCGATGAGGTGATCGCCGAGCGCGGAGAGCACCGCGCGCTGCGGCGCATTCCAGAGCGTGGTCAGGGCGACGACGTTCTGCCCGTCGACGGCCTCCGCGAGGGAGTCGGCCACGATCACGTCGGCATCCCGCGCCGCCGCCCGCACGAGGGCCGCGGCAGCCTGCGCCTTCGTCTGGCGGTGGTGGTACAGGTGCACATCGATGCCGCTCCGGGCGAAGAGTCGGGCGATGGCGGTGCCGTGGCGGCCCGGACCGATGAGTGCGATCGAGGTCATGTCAGGCCGCCGTCCGCTCGCCGGGCAGGTGGGGATTGTCCGACAGGTCGAGCACGAGCTTTCCGCGCGAGTGCCCGGCGTCCAGCCGACGGTGCGCCTCGACGATCCGGGTGAAGGCCATCGCCTCGACCGGGAGCACCAGCGTGCCGCCGGCGACGGCGTCGAGGAGTTCCTGGAGTTGGGCGGCGCTGCGGCGGACCTGCACGAGGCGGATGCCGTGGGAGGACATGGTCTCGGGCACGAGCGTGATCGCCTGTCCACCGGCGCGCGTGACGGCGACGGCGAGGTCGCCGGCCTCGCGCGTGCCGGCCAGGTCGACCGACGCGGCGATCGCGGCACCGGAGGCGGCCTCGGTGATCCGACCGGCCAGCCCAGGGCCGTAGACGACCGGGGTGGCCCCGATCGCGCGAAGGTGCTCCTGGTTGGCGGCGCTCGCCGTTCCGATGACGCGCAGGCCGCGCGCGGTCGCCACCTGGGCGAGCACGGTGCCGACGCCGCCGGCGGCGCCGTGGACGACGATCACGTCGCCGGCCGCGAGCCGCAACGACGCCAGGGCGGTCAGGGCGCTCTGCCCGACGCCGCTCAGCCCACCGGCGAGGTCCCAGTCGAGATCTGCGGGCTTGTGCGCGAGTCGGTCGCTGCTCGTGGTGACCAGATCTGCGTCGGCACCGCTCACGCCCCAGCCGATCACCGCAGCTCCGACGACGTACTGCGGGTCGTGCGACTCGACGACGACGCCGGCGAACTCAGTGCCGAGCGTCAACGGAACGCCCCCGCCGAAGCTGCCGCTGCGGCGACGGGCGTCGACGGGGTTGAGCCCGCCCGTGCGCACGGCCACGCGGATCTCACCACGCCGCAGGGAGGCGACGGGATGCTCCTCGATGGCGATCGTCTCCGGCGGGCCGAAGCGCCGGGCGACGGCGATCCGGCTGGTCTGCTGGGTCATGGAACTGCCTCTCCGGGCGGTGAACGTCGCCGCCTCGATTATCTGTAACTACAGATAATTCGATTCCATTCCCGAAACGTCCTCATTCCTCCGGAGGCGCCGACGCGACTCCCTCGTGGGCGGCGAGGCGTCGGGCGAACGCGAGCAGTGCCTCCAGCTCGTCGTCGGCGATCAACGGCTCGAACTCGGCCCGCAGCGACGCGAGGTGCGCCGCGGTGGCGCCGACGATGAGCTCGGTGCCGGCCTCGGTCAGCGAGACGTCGATGACCCTCGCGTCATCGGCGCGCGTGGTTCGGGCGACATGGCCCTGCTCCGCGAGACGGCCGATGAGATGCGAGGCCGAACCCGAGCTGTAGAGCAGCCCCGCGGCGAGCGCGCTCGAGGTGAGCGTGCGATCTGGGCTCTCCCACAACAGCAGCAGCGCCTCGTACTGCGGCACCGTGAGGCCGTACTCGGCCTTGAGCTCTGCGGTCAGGCGCAGCATCATCGCGCGCTGTCCGTAGAGCAGGCCGCGCCAGATCTCCTGACGCGGAGTGAGCCTGTTGCGCAACGGCATCCTCCTCTGATCACGCCACGGCACGTGCCTGGCGTGCGACAGGGTGAATCCTTCCACGACCGCTCGCCGGCCGAGGTCTCGGCTCACGACCAGAACGCCCCGCGCGCATCTTCATGCGTGCGGGGCGTTCATCGAGGCACCGGTTCGGATCGGGCTGCGGCGCATGACCGCAACCGATCCCCCGGCATTCGGGCCTATTCGTAGAGCACGGCCTGGATCTCGTCGTCGTCGATGTTCGACACGTCGTACCAGTAGTAGCCGGTGTCGATGGTCTTCGGCAGGTCCTTGCCGTCGATCGCCTCGACGGCGGCCTTCACGGTCTCGTAGCCGATGCCCACCGGGTTCTGCGTGATCGCGCCGATCATGAGGCCGTCGCGGATCGCGTCCATCTGAGCCTTGCCGGAGTCGAAGCCGACGACCGCGAGCGTCGCGGCGTCGATGCCGAGCTCCTTGACGGCCTGCACCACGCCGATCGCCGAGCCCTCGTTCGAGCCGTAGATGCCCTTCAGGTCGGGGTTCGCGGCGATGATCGCCTTCGCGAGGTCGGCCGACTTGGCCTGGTCGCCGCCGCCGTACTGGATGTCGACGATCTCGATGCCGGGCTCGTTGTCCTCCATGTACTGCACGAACCCGTCGCGACGCTCCTGGCCGGTGACCGAGGTCTGGTCGTGCACGACGAGGGCGACCTTGCCCTCGTGGTCGATGGCCTCGGCCAGGTGCTTGGCGGCTTCGGCGGCGGCGGCGAGGTTGTCGGTCGCCGCGGTGGTCACCGGGATGTCGCTGTCGACGCCGGAGTCGAACGCGACGACGGGGATGTTGCCGTCCTTCGCCTGCTGCAGCAGCGGACCGGCCGCCTGGCTGTCGAGCGCGGCGAAGCCGATGGCGGCGGGGCTCTTGTCGAGCGCCGTCTGCAGCATCTGGATCTGCTGGTCGACGTCGGCCTCGGTGTCGGGCCCCTCGAACGTGATCTCGACGTCGAACTCCTCCGCCGCCTGCTCGGCGCCCGACTTCACGGCCTGCCAGAACTGGTGCTGGAACCCCTTCGAGACGAGCGCGATGTACGGCTTGTCGCCGCTGCCCCCGTCGGAACCGGATCCACTGTCGCCACCGTCGCTCGCGCATCCTGCGAGCACGAGTGCCGTGATGGCGGCGCCGACGACGGCGCCGACCATGCGCTTCTTGAACATGTGTGTCACTCCTTTGTGTCTGTGTTTCGGGTGTTGCAGGCCTCCGGGTGCCCGGAGTGGTTCGGTGGTGCGGCCGGTTCGTCCGGTCAGGCGCGTCGGCGGCGCAGCATGTCGAGGTACACGGCCACGAGGATCACGACGCCGACGGCGACGGACTGCCACTCCTGCGGCACCGAGATGATGCGCAGTCCGTTCGTCAGCACCGCCATGATGAGCGCGCCGATGACGGTGCCGACGATGGAGCCCTTGCCGCCCTGCAGCGAGGTGCCGCCGATGACGACCGCGGCGATCGCCTCGAGTTCGAGGCCCATGCCGCCGGTCGGCTGCGCCGACGAGAGCCGTGAGGCGCTCAGCACGCCGGCCAGGCCGACGAAGAGCCCGGCGAGCGTGTAGATGACGATCTTCCATCGCCGCACGTTCACGCCCGACAGGGCGGTCGCCGCCTCGTTCGAGCCGATCGAGAAGGTGTACCGGCCGAGGATCGTCTTCGAGAGCAGCACCGCGGCGATCACGATCATGACGATGAAGATCGCGACGCCCATCGGGAACCGGATGCCGGGGATGATCGACAGGTTCATGATCGACTGGAAGTCGGGGGTCTCCGAGAAGTAGATCGGCTTCGTGCCCGAGATCACGAGCGAGAGGCCGGCCGCGATCAGCATCATGCCGAGTGTCGCGATGAACGGCGGGATGCCGAGCACCGAGATGTTCACGCCGTTGATGAGGCCGATGAGCCCGCCGAAGAGGATCGTCGCGAGCACCCCAGCCCAGAGCGGCCACCCGAGGTAGGTGAGGAACACGCCCGCCATGACCCCCGAGAGCACCATGCCGGTGCCGATCGAGAGGTCGATGCCGCCCGTGATGATGACGAACGTCGTTCCGAGCGCGAGGATGCCGGTCACGGTCGCCGCGGTGAGGATCGAGACGAGGTTGTTCGTCGTGAAGAAGTGCGGGCTGGCGAGCGAGAAGACGAGCACGATGAGGATCAGGCTCGCGAACGCGAGGAGCTGCTGCAGCGAGCCTCGGAGGCGGGCGAACCGGGGCGTTCCCCGGTCGATCACGGCGAAGGCCGTCGTGGAGGGATCCCGATCCGACTTCGGCGGCGTCACGGTGGGGCTGGTCATGCGATCGTTCCTTCGCTCGAGAATCGGGTTGCGTAGTCCATGAGGTTCTCCTGCGTGGCATCCGCGTTGTCGAGGATCGCCGTGAGGCGCCCCTCGGCCATGACGGCGATGCGGTCGGAGAGGCGGAGCACCTCGGGCAGCTCCGAGGAGATCATGACGATGGCCTTGCCCTGCTCGGCGAGGCCCTTCAGCAGTGCGTAGATCTCCTCCTTCGCGCCCACGTCGATGCCGCGGGTGGGTTCGTCGAAGATGAGCACGTCGCAGTCCTTGGCGAGCCACTTCGCGATGACGACCTTCTGCTGGTTGCCGCCCGAGAGGTTCCGCACGAGCTGCGCGCTCGAGGGGGTCTTGATGCGGAGCTTGTCGATGTAGTCGCGGCCGGTCGCCTCGATGCGGGCGTCGTCGACGAAGCCGAGGGATGACGTGTAGTCGCGCAGCGCGGAGAGCACGATGTTCTCGCGGACGCTGCGTTCGAGGAGCACGCCGAGGTGCTTGCGGTCCTCGGAGAGGTAGCCGATGCCGTGACGGGATGCCTCGGCGGGATTCCCGATCGAGACCGGCTTGCCGTGCATGCGGATCTCGCCGGCCTCCCGTGGGTCGGCGCCCACGATCGCGCGGGCGACCTCGGTGCGCCCCGCCCCCATGAGCCCGGCGAAGCCGAGGATCTCGCCCGCGTGCACCTCGAAGCTCACGTCGCGGAGCAGGGACCTCGTCGAGAGGCCCGTGACCGCGAGCACCGGCTCACCGTCGATCGCCCGCGGCGACGGACGCTGCTCGCCCGAGATCTCGCGACCGACCATGAGCGAGATGACCTCGCGCTGGTCGGTCTCGGCGGTGATGCGGCTGCCGGCGTTCCGTCCGTCGCGGAGCACGGTGATGCGGTCGGAGATGCGCGTGAGCTCCTCCATGCGGTGCGAGATGTAGATCACGCCGGTCTCGGGCCGCTTGAAGCGGCCGATGAGCTCGAAGAGCACGTCGACCTCGGCGTCGTTCAGGGCCGCGGTCGGCTCGTCCATGATGAGCACCTTCGCGTCGAACGAGAGCGCCTTCGCGATCTCGACCATCTGCTGCTTCGCGACCGTGAGGTTCTCGACGCGTTCGCTCGGGTCGAGTGCGAGCCCGAGCCCCTCGAACAGCTTGCGCGCACGGCGGTTGAGGCTGCGCTCGTCGAGGAAGAAGCCGGCGGCACGCTGCTCGCGACCGATGAAGATGTTCTGCGCGACCGTCAGGTCGGGCATGAGGTTGAACTCCTGGTGGATGATCGAGATGCCGAGCTCCTGCGCGTGCTTCGGCCCCTCGATCGAGAGCTCCTCGCCGTTCAGGCTGAACGTGCCGGCGTCCGGCGTGGAGATGCCGGCGAGCAGCTTCATGAGCGTGGACTTGCCCGCGCCGTTCTCGCCGACGAGCGCGAGCACCTCGCCGTGGTGCAGTTCGAGGTGCACGTCGTCGAGCGCCTGCACGCCGGGGAATCCCTTGCTCACCCCTCGCAGGTCGAGCAGGGGCACGGATGCCTCGGCGGAACTCATGCCGGCACCTCGCCGACGCGCACCCCGCGCCACGTGTAGTCCTCGATCGACGAGCGATGCATCTCGGTGCCGGCGCCGGGCGCCTCGGGCACCAGGTAGCGGCCGCGCTCGACGACGGCGGGGGTCACGAAGTGCTCGTGCAGGTGGTCGACGAACTCGACCATGCGGCCCTCCATCGTGCCCGAGACGGCGACGAAGTCGAACATCGACAGGTGCTGCACGGCCTCGCAGAGTCCGACGCCGCCCGCGTGCGGGCAGACCGGCACCCCGAACTTCGCGGCGAGCAGGAGGTTGGCGATGTTCTCGTTCACGCCGCCGACGCGGGTCGCGTCGATCTGCATGACCGCCATGCCGCCGGCCTGCAGCAGCTGCTTGAAGACCACGCGGTTCGCGACGTGCTCCCCCGTCGCGACCCGGATCGGGGCGACGCCGCGCGCGATGGCGGCGTGCCCCAGGATGTCGTCGGGGCTCGTCGGCTCCTCGATCCAGGCCACGTCGAACTCGGAGAGCGCCGTGACCCAGGCGATCGCGTCGGCGACGTCCCATCGCTGGTTGGCGTCGATGGCGATCGGGAAACCCGGCCCGACGGCGGCGCGCGCGATCGCGAGGCGGCGTCGATCGTCGTCCAGGTCGCCGCCGACCTTCAGCTTGATCTGAGGGAAGCCGTCGGCGACGGCCTCGCGGCAGAGGCGGTCGAGCTTCTCGTCGGAGTAGCCGAGCCAGCCGGGGCTCGTCGTGTACGCGGGATACCCGACCGCAAGCAGTTCGGCCTCCCTGGTGGCTCGGCCGGGCTCCGCGGCACGGAGCATCTCGAGCGCGTCCTCGCGGGTGAGCGCGTCGGAGAGGTAGCGGAAGTCGACGACGTCGACCAGTTCCTCCGGCGTCATGCGCGAGAGCAGGCGCCAGAGCGGCATCCCGGCCCGCTTGGCCTTGAGGTCCCAGAGCGCGTCGATGGCCGCGCCGATGCCCATGTGCATGACGCCCTTCTCTGGGCCGAGCCAGCGCAGCTGCGAGTCGTGCGCGAGGAGTCGCCAGGTCGCGCCCATGTCATCGAGGAGCGCCTCGACATCCTGACCGACCAGGTGACCGCGGAGCGCATCGAGCGCGGCGACCTGGACGTCGTTGCCCCGGCCGATCGTGAACACGAAACCATGCCCTTCGAGCCCGTCGCCCGCGTCGGTGCCGATCGTGAGGTAGGCCGCCGAGTAGTCGGGGTCGGGGTTCATCGCGTCCGACCCGTCGAGCTGCAGGGAGGTCGGAAAGCGGATGTCCGTGGTGTCAACGCTGACGATCGTGCTCATGAGGTCCTTTCATCGGGCCCACTGAGCATAAACATCCGATGTCTCTTCCGTCAAGCGTGCGCATTACGCGCCATTCGCCCGAAACGCTCCACCACCATCACCGAGACTTCGGATGTTCCCGGTGCGACGCTCGCGTCCGACCATGATGCTGCCGAGCTCGCGCCACATCGACATCGTGTCGTCTTCCTCAGCGGATCTTGTACATCTCGCACAGGTTCGGCCCGATTCGGCCCGTTAGCCTAGACAGGTGAGATTTGCGCACCTCAGAGTCGACGGCCAGACGATTCCCCGACTCGCGGTGGTCGACGGCGAATCCGCGATCTTCCTCGACGAGGTGATGCGGCGTGCGCCGCGCGACCTCCAGGACCTCATCGAGCAGGGCCCCGATGGGCTCGCCCGCGTGCGCGCCGCGATCGGCGCGGCTGATCACGCCGATGCGGCGCAGCACCTCCCGGTCGACGAGCTCGCATCCGAACCCGACGCCGACACGCCGTCGGCGGGGGCTGAGGCGGGGGCGGCCGCGCTGCCGCGCCACCGCGTCGCCGACCTGCGGCACGCCTCCGCCGTGCTCCGGCCCGCGCAGGTGATCGCGATCGGCGCGAACTACGCGGCCCACGCGTCCGAGCTCAAGCTCCGCGCCGAGACCGCGATGACGATCTTCTCGCTCTGGCCGAACTCGCTGACGGCGCACGGGGCGACGACCACCTGGCCGGCCGACCTCACCGACCAGGTCGACTACGAGGCCGAACTCGGCGTCATCATCGGGCGCCCGGCGCGCGGCGTGCACGCGCGCGACGCCCTCGACTACGTGTGGGGCTACACCGTGGTCAACGACATCACGGCCCGCGACATCCAGTTCAGCGAGGCGCAGTGGTCGCGCTGCAAGTCGTTCGACGGCTTCACGCCGACGGGACCGGTCGTCGTGACCGCCGACGAGATCCCCGATCCGCAGAACCTGTGGCTCACGACCAACCTCGACGGCAGCATCATGCAGGATGCCTCGACGGCCGAGATGGTGCGCAGCGTCGCCGAGATCATCTCGCTGCTGTCGCGTTCGGCGACGATCCCCGCCGGAACGCTCATCTCGACGGGCAGCCCCGGTGGAGCCGGCTACTCGCGCAAGCCCCCGGTCTTCCTCCGCGACGGGTCGACCGTCACGGTGAGCATCGAGGGCATCGGGTCGCTCACGACCCACTGCCGCGTCATCTGACGACGCCGCGGGCGACCTGACGGGTCACGCCCGCGCGCCGTGCCGACGCGCCGCGTCGTTCGCCGCGCCCCGTCGCGCCGTCACGCTCGGCGGGAGACCGAGTCGGCGACGCCCGAGGGGCGCCGGCGCGCCCTCACTCCGACGGCTCGCCCTGCAGCCTGATCACGGGGATCGCCTGCGTGATCGGGCCGATGCCCGACAGCTTCGAGGGCACGAGCTGCGCCTCGACGGCGTCGCGCGTCATGAGGCCGGCCTCGACGACGAGATCGGCCACGGGTCGACCGGTCGCGAGCGCCAGCTTCGCGAGGGCGGATGCCTCCGAGTAGCCGATGAACGGGATGAGCGCCGTGATGACACCGACGCTCGACGCGACCATGCCCGCCAGGTGCTCGGTGTTGGCCGTGATGCCGTCGACGCAGTTCACGCGGAGGGTCCAGCAGGCCTGGCGCATCCAGGTGATCGACTGGAGCAGCGAGTGCGCGATGACCGGCTCGAAGGCGTTCAGCTGCAGCTGCCCGCTCTCGGCGGCCATCGTGACGGTGACGTCGGCGCCCGCGATCGCGTACGCGACCTGGCTCACGGCCTCGGGGATCACGGGGTTGACCTTGCCGGGCATGATCGACGAGCCGGCCTGCTTCGGCGGCAGGTTGATCTCGCCGAAGCCGGCCTGCGGACCCGACGAGAGCAGCCGCAGGTCGTTGCAGATCTTCGAGAGCTTGATGGCGCTGCGCTTCAGGGCGCTCGAGAACGTCATGAACACGCCGGTGTCGCTCGTGGCCTCGATGAGGTCGGGAGCGGTGACGAGCTGGTGCCCCGTGATGGTGCCGAGGTGCGCGACGGCGCGCGACGCGTAGCCTGGGTCGGCCGTGATGCCGGTTCCGATCGCGGTGGCACCGAGGTTGACCTCGCCGAGCAGCTTGATCGTCTCGCGCAGTCGTTCGAGGTCCTCGCCGAGCGTGGTCGCGAACCCGTGGAACTCCTGGCCGAGCGTCATCGGCACGGCATCCTGCAACTGGGTGCGCCCGACCTTCAGGATCTCGTGAAACTCGCGCCCCTTGGCGCTGAACGAGCGGCGCAGCAGCTCGAGCTCGTCGAGCATGGTCGTGAGCGAGTAGGTCATCGCGACCTTCAGGGCCGTCGGGTACGTGTCGTTCGTCGACTGGCTGCGGTTCACGTCGTCGATCGGGTGCAGGATGTCGTAGCGGCCCTTCGGGTACCCCGCGAGTTCGAGCGCGACGTTCGCGATGACCTCGTTCGCGTTCATGTTCGTCGAGGTGCCGGCACCGCCCTGGATCACGCCCACGACGAACTGC
This sequence comes from Agromyces sp. PvR057, assembly GCF_040547485.1. NCBI lineage: Bacteria > Bacillati > Actinomycetota > Actinomycetes > Micrococcales > Microbacteriaceae > Agromyces > Agromyces sp. PvR057. The sequence goes on along the minus strand of NZ_JBEPPT010000005.1, from coordinate 150,267 downwards.
TCGTGGTACGCGCCGTCGATGATGCGCTGGCAGGCCTCGTCGATCAACGCGGCCTTGCGGTCGTCGAGCACGCCGACGTCGCGGTTGGCCCGCGCCGCGGCCTGCTTGACCGCGGCGAGCGCGACCACGAGTTCGGGGTAGACCGAGATCGGTCGCTTCGAGATCGGGAAGTTCTCGAGGGCGCGGAGCGTGTGGACGCCCCAGTACGCCTCCGCGGGGACCTCGACCGTTCCGAGCGAGTCGGTCTCGGTGCGGGTAGCGGTTGGTTTGTCTGACGACGTCGTCACGAACACCTCCGGGTCGGTTCCGAATCGAGCCTACCCGCCGGTCTCCGACGAGTTCCTGAGTGCGCGGAACGGCCCCGGGCCGAGGCCCGGGGCCGTTCCGCATGCAGCAGGTCGCCTGAGCGGATCAGATGAACGCGAACGGCAGCATCGCGAGGCCGAAGACGAGCGCGGCGAGCGTGGCGAGCACGGTTCCGGCGAGCATGACGCCGTTCAGCACGACGCCCCAGATCGCCATGGTGCGCGACGCCGGCTCGCGCTTGAGCGCCATGATGCCGAGCACGAGGCCGACGACGGGCACGAAGAACGTGAAGCTCGCGAAGATCGAGACGATGCCGAGCACGAGGCTCGAGATGCTGAAGCCGTTCGAGTCGGGTGCGGCGACGGAAGCGCCGGCAGGAACGCCGACGGGAACCTCGGCGAACGGGGCCGGTGCGGTGGTCGTGGCGGTGGTGGTCATGGGAACTCTCCTGTTCGTGGTGTTGCCTCAACGCTACGAGCCGGGCCTGCTGCACGACATGGGGGAAACCCCCCGATACGCTCTCAGGGATCCCCGACAGTGCCTTCGAACGGAGCGGCATGAACTTCACCTGGACCCTGCACGGCGACGGGAAGCACGTGCTTCCCGGGCAGGTCGTCGCCCCCGGCGAACGGCTCAGCTGGCCGCGCACGATCGGCCTCGGCGCCCAGCACGTGATCGCCATGTTCGGGGCGACGTTCCTCGTGCCGATCCTCACCGGGTTCCCGCCCGCGACGACCGTCTTCTTCTCGGGCATCGGCACGATCCTGTTCCTCGTGATCACGCAGAACAAGGTGCCGAGCTACCTCGGATCCTCGTTCGCGTTCATCGCCCCGATCACCGCCGCGCTGGCGGCCGGCAACGTCGCCGACCCGATGGGGGCCGCCCTCTTCGGCATCGTCGCCGTCGGCATCCTGCTCGCCGCGATCGGACTGCTCGTGCAGTGGGTCGGCACGGGGTGGATCGACGCGCTCATGCCGCCCGTCGTGGCGGGCGCGATCGTCGCGCTCATCGGGTTCAACCTCGCCCCGGCCGCGCGCGACAACTTCATGAAGGAGCCGCTCACGGCCTTCGTCACGCTCGCCGCCGTGATCATCGCGAGCGTGCTGTTCCGCGGGCTGCTCGGTCGGATGTCGATCCTCGTGGGCGTCGTGCTCGGCTACGTCGTCGCCGCGCTGCTCGGCCAGGTCGACTACGAGCCGATCGCGGAGGCCGCGTGGGTCGGGCTGCCGACCTTCCACCTGCCCTCGAACCCGTTCGCCGACGCCGCGATCTGGGGTTACCTGCCCGCGTTCCTGCCGGTCGTGCTCGTGCTCGTGGCCGAGAACGTCGGCCACATCAAGGGCGTCGCGCAGATGACGGATGCCTCGATCAACCGCTCGACCGGGCGCGCGCTGTTCGCCGACGGGCTGGCGACGACCATCGCGGGGTTCTTCGGGGGTTCCGGCACGACCACGTACGGCGAGAACATCGGCGTCATGGCCGCCACGCGCGTCTACTCGACCGCCGCGTACTGGGTCGCGGGCGTCGTCGCGATCCTGCTCGGCCTCTCCCCCAAGTTCGGCGCCGTCGTCAACACCATCCCGCCTGGCGTGCTCGGGGGCGTCACGACGGCGCTCTACGGCCTCATCGGCATCATCGGCGTGAAGATCTGGGTCGACAACAAGGTCGACTTCTCACGACCCGTCAACCAGTTCACGGCGGCGACGGCGCTCATCATCGGCATCGCCGACTTCACCTTCGCGATCGGCGGCGTCTCGTTCAACGGCATCGCGCTCGGCACGATCGCGGCGATCGTGATCTACCACGTCATGACGGCCATCGGCCGGGCGCGAGGCACCGACGGCGCCCGCGATGCCGAGGCCGCCGACCGCGCCGGCTGACGCCGAGCACGCGGAGACGACGGATGCCCCGTGGCCGAGCGGCCACGGGGCATCCGTCGTTCCGCGTCGGCTCAGGCGCCGAAGAGCGCCTCGATCGGGCCGCGCGCGAAGTACAGCACGAAGCCGGCCGCGACGATCCAGAGCAGCGGGCTGACGGTCTTGGCCTTGCCCGAGAGCGAGCGCACGACGACCCAGGCCACGAAGCCCGCGCCGATGCCGTTCGCGATCGAGTACGTGAGCGGCATCACGACGACGGTGAGGAACACGGGCAGCAGCACCGAGAAGTTGCTCAGGTCGAGGTCGCGGATCTGGGCCATCATCATGGCACCGACGATGACCAGGGCCGCAGCGGCGACCTCGCTCGGCACGATCTGCGCGAGCGGCGTGAGGAACATCGCGAGCAGGAACAGCACACCGGTGACGACGTTCGCGAAGCCGGTGCGCGCGCCCTCGCCGATGCCGGAGCCCGACTCGATGAAGACGGTGTTCGACGAGCCCGACGTGAAGCCGCCGGCGACGGCGCCGACGCCCTCGACGATGAGCGCGCTCTTCAGACGCGGGAAGTTGCCCTTCGCGTCGGCGAGCCCGGCCTCCTTCGACAGGCCCGTCATGGTGCCCATCGCGTCGAAGAAGTTCGTGAAGACGAGCGTGAAGACGAGCATGACGACGGTCAGGAAGCCGACCTTGCTGAAGTCGAAGCTGACGTCGCCGACCAGGCTGAGGTCGGGCACCGCGAACAGGCTGCCGTTCAGCGCGGGCACCGAGAGGCCCCAGCCGCCGGCGTTGTCGACGCTGGAGCCCAGGTGCCAGATCGCCTCGATGACGACGGCGAGCACGGTGCCCGTGACGAGGCCGATGAGCAGTGCACCCTTCACCTTGCGGGCGACGAGCACGCCGGTCAGCAGCAGGGTGACGATGAAGACGAGCGTCGGCACGGTCGCGATCGAGCCGCCGATGCCGAGGCCGACGGGCGGCGAGTTCTGGCCGGTCGCCGTCACGAGGCCCGCGTCGACGAATCCGATGAACGCGATGAAGAGGCCGATGCCGACCGTGATCGCGATCTTCAGCTCGTAGGGCACGGCATCGAAGATCAGGCGGCGCAGGCCCGTCGCGGCGAGCAGCACGATGATGAGGCCGTTGATGACCACGAGGCCCATCGCCTCGGGCCAGGTGACCTGCCCGACGACGCTGAACGCGAGGAACGAGTTGATGCCGAGGCCGGCGGCGAACGCGAACGGGAGCCTCGCGACGAGGCCGAAGAGGATCGTCATGACGCCGGCGGTGAGGGCGGTCACGGCGGCCACCGCGGGGAACGCGAGGGTGTTGCCGTCGATGTCGGTGCCCGACGACAGGATGATCGGGTTCAGGACGACGATGTACGCCATCGTGATGAAGGTCACGAGGCCGCCGCGCACCTCCGTGCCGACCGTCGAACCGCGTTCGGTGATCTGGAAGAAGCGGTCGAATGCGCCGACGGGCTTCTCGCCGTCGGGTCGCGCGGTCTGGGCGGTTTCAGTGGTCATCCGGGAACCTTCGCTGAGGGACGGGCGCATTCGGGTGCGCCCGACGGTTGGACTGTCGGGAATTGAGTTATAGCAGCAGGACGGGGGTCAGCTGAAGATCTTGAAGAGATGCTCGCCGATGATGAGGTAGACGCCGACCAGCACGGCGATCGCGCTGATCGCGAAGCACGCCCACGCGCCGACGAGTGCGACCCGCTTCTGCCCGTCGGTCAGCGGGCTCTTGCGTGCGGCCTTCGCCGCGCGCTTCTCGGCCTTCTGCACCTCGGCCGGGGTCACGATCGTGATGGCGTCGGTGAACTCGGCGGGCGTGACGATGGGCGTGCGGCCCGAGATGGTGAGGAGCCGGATGCCGAGCGAGTACGCCGACACGACGATGCACGTGCTGACGAGGGACGCGACGAGCACGAGCAGGAAGGCGAGCCAGTCGATCACTTGGAGACCTTGCCCTTCTTCGGCTTCGGGTTGCGCTTGATCTTGACCGCGCGGCCCGAGTCGGCGACCTCGCTGACCACGTTGCTCGCGGACACCTCGTTGCGCTGCGACAGCAGGAAGATGGTGGTGATGACGCCCGCGCCGAGGATCGCGTCGATGATGACGCCGATCGGGCCGAGGAGGGCGATGAACGCCGTGATCGCGCCGACGGCGCCCGCCGCCGGCAGGGTCAGCAGCCAGCCGACGCCGATGCGCCCGGCGGTGCGCCACCGCACTGTGGAGCCGCGGCGGCCGAGGCCCGACCCGATGACCGAGCCCGAGGCGACCTGCGTCGTCGAGAGCGCGAAGCCCACATGGCTCGAGGCGAGGATGGTGGCCGCGGTCGCCGTCTCGGCGGCGAAGCCCTGAGCGGGCTTGACGTCGGTGAGCCCGGTGCCGAGCGTGCGGATGATGCGCCATCCGCCCATGTAGGTGCCGAGTGCGATCGCGACGGCGCACGAGACGATGACCCACGTCTGCACCTCATCGCCCGAGCTCTGGAGGCCGGCCGAGACGAGCATGAGCGTGATGACGCCCATGGTCTTCTGGGCGTCGTTGGTGCCGTGCGCGAGCGCGACGAGCGAGGACGAGAAGATCTGCGCGTGGCGGAACCCGTCGCGGCCGTCGGGCTTGCCGTCGTAGCGCCGCGTGATCGCATAGGCGAGCTTCGTGGCGAGCCAGGCGACGAGCCCCGCGGTGAGCGGCGCGAGGATGGCGGGCAGGATCACCTTGGAGAGCACGACCGAGAAGTCGACCGCGTTCACGCCCGCGCCCACGATCGCCGCGCCGATGAGGCCACCGAACAGAGCGTGGCTGGAGGAGGACGGCAGGCCGAGCAGCCAGGTGACCATGTTCCAGACGATGGCGCCGATCAGGCCCGCGAAGATGAGCTGAGGCGTGATCAGCACGCCGCCCTCGCCCTCGTTGATGATGCCGCCCGAGATGGTCTTCGCCACCTCGGTCGACAGGAACGCGCCGACGAGGTTGAGGATCGCGGCGAGCGTGACGGCGACCTTCGGCCGCAACGCGCCGGTGGCGATGGGGGTGGCCATCGCGTTGGCGGTGTCGTGGAAGCCGTTGGTGAAGTCGAAGAAGAGGGCCAGTGCGATGACCAGCACGACGATGAGGGTGAGATCCACCGGCGTCTTTCTTGGATCGGACTCGGATCGGTGTAGAAGCATCACCGGATGAACTGGCGAACGCCGACGACGATGAAGAACTGGCGAACGCCGGGTAAATCCTACGCGACGCTGTTGCGCTCCTCTACCACGCTCGCGAGGTCGGACCCGAAGACGAAGGTGCGACGAACCGTGCCGCCTGCGAGCACTCCGGGCAGCCAGAACCTGGCGTCGTCCCACATCGAGGCGTACGGCACCTCGTCGAGGGTGAACCACTGGGGCTCCAGCTCGTCGGATGCCGCGGGCTCGCCGCTCCAGCGACGGACGACGAACACGCTGGACTCCTGGCTCCACGCCTCGCGATGCGGGAAGTGGTACGTCAGCAGGCCGCGCGGCTCGAGATCGGACGCCTCGACGCGGATGCCGGTCTCCTCGAGCACCTCGCGCACCGCGGCATCCATCGCCGACTCCCCCGGCTCGAGCTTGCCGCCGGGGCCGACGACGTTGCCGACGCCCAGGCCGTGCCGCTTGCGCCCGAGCAGCACCTCGGTGCGGCCGTCGCGCTCACGCAGCAGGTAGCAGACGCAGACCTGGGGCAGCGGCATCCGTTCGCCTCGATCCGGCTCGTTCGAACCCGTCGGACTCAGCCGAAGAGGATCTTCGCCTCGTCGTAGCGGTACTGCGGGACACGGTTCAGGCTGCCGACCGCGTCGGCGATCGAGACGGTCTCGATCGCGGTGCCATGGAGGGTCACCATGGAGCCCCAGGCGCCGTCGTAGACCGCGTCGACCGCGGCCATGCCGAGGCGCGTCGCGAGCACGCGGTCGAAGGCCGACGGCTCGCCGCCGCGCTGGATGTGTCCGAGCACCGTGGCACGCGATTCGATGCCCGTGCGCTCCTCGATCATGGGCGCGATGAGCTCGGCGATGCCGCCGAGGCGCGGGCGGTTGAACGCGTCGAGGCCCTTGTGCGAGTGGGCCTCGGTCATGTCGTCGAACTTGAAGCCCTCGGCGACGACGACCAGCGGCGCCCGGCCGCGCTCGCGCACCGACTCGACCCATTCGGCGATCTGCTCGATGCTCTGCGGCTGCTCGGGGATGAGGATCGCGTGCGCGCCGCCGGCCATGCCTGAGTGCAGGGCGATCCACCCGACGTGGCGGCCCATGACCTCGAGCACCATGCAGCGCCCGTGGGAGTCGGCCGTGGTGCGCAGGCGGTCGATGGCCTCGGTCGCGATCTGCACGGCCGTGTCGAAGCCGAACGAGTAGTCGGTGGCCGCGAGGTCGTTGTCGATCGTCTTCGGCACGCCGATGACCTTGATGCCGCCCTCGTCGTAGAGGCGGCGGGCTGCGGTGAGCGTGCCCTCGCCGCCGATCGCGACGATCGCGTCGATGCCGTTGCGGTCGAGCATCGCCTGGATCTTCTCGGGGCCGCCGCCCTCGCCCTCGAACGGGTTGGTGCGGCTGGAGCCGAGGATCGTGCCGCCCTGCTTCGCGAGGCCGCGCACGTCGTGACGCACGATGGGCACGATGTCCTCTTCGACGACGCCGCGCCAACCGTTGCGGAAGCCGACGAACTCGGTGTCGTACGAGATGACGCCCTTCAGCACGGATCCGCGGATGACCGCGTTCAGTCCAGGGCAGTCGCCGCCAGAGGTGAGGATTCCGATCTTCATGACGCCTGGGACTCCTTGGTGCTTGGGGTGAACGTCGCTGGAGCCGCTTCATCGGGGCACGACTCCGGGAAGTCTAGCGAACCTCGACTTCCTGTTCGGAACAGTATAACTTAGCCATATGGCTCAGTATTCAGGGCTCGACGGGACGTTCCAGGCCCTCGCCGATCCGACCCGGCGCGCCGTCGTCCGACGACTCGGTGCGGGGCCGGCGAGCATCGGTGAGCTCGCGGCACCGTTCGACATGGCGCTGCCGTCGTTCATGAAGCACATCCGCTACCTCGAGCAGACGGGATGGGTGAGCACGCGCAAGACCGGTCGCGTGCGCACGTGCGTGCTCGAGCACGAGCGGTTCGACGCGATCGAGACCTGGCTCGACGAGCAGCGAACCCTCTGGGAGGGCCGCACCGACCGGCTCGACCGATTCGTCACCGCCGCCGCCGAACCCGCAGACACTGCGACCACCGGTCACGCCACCGCCGCAGGCACCGCTGGCACCGCAGGCACCGCCACGACCCACGACGAGGACTCCCCCGCATGACCGACACGACGCACCCCGAACTCGACCTGACCGTCTCGCGTATCATCCGAGCCCCGCGCCGCGCGGTCTGGAATGCCTGGACCGACCCGCGCGCCTTCGAGCAGTGGTGGGTGCCGGCGCCCGAGGTCTGCCGCGTGCTCGAGATGGACCTGCGCCCCGGCGGGGCGTTCCGCACCGAGTTCAGCCAGGACGGCGCCGAGTTCGGCCCGCACATCTCCGCGTGCTTCCTCGCGGTCGACGACCTCGAGCGCATCGTGTGGACCGACGCGCTCGTCGCGGGCTGGCGGCCGGCCGAGGCGTCGTTCGTGACCGCCGTGATCCGCATGCGCGACCACCCCGACGGCACCGAGTACACCGCGACCGCCATGCACGGCACGGCCGCCGATCGCGACCGGCACGATCAGCTCGGCTTCCACGACGGGTGGGGCACCGTCACCCGCCAGCTCGCCGAACTCGTCGAGCAGCGGGCCTGACGCCGACGGCACCCTGCCGCTACCGAACGCCGACGACTACAGCGCCCCGTCGAGCGCGGCGCGCAGCAGGTGCTGCAGCGCGTCGAGCTGCACCGAGTCGGCCGAGCCCGGCTCGACGTCCTGGCCGTCGAGGGCACGGGCCGCGAGACCCTGCTTGGAGTCGATGAGCTCGGCGATGCGGGCGTCGATCGTGTGCGCGGCGATGATGCGCCACGCGGTGACGGGCTCGTCCTGGCCGATGCGGTGCACGCGGTCGATGGCCTGGGTCTGCTCGGCCGCGGTCCAGCTGAGCTCGGCGAGCACGACGTTCGACGCGGCCTGCAGGTTCACGCCGACGCCGGCGGCCGTGAGCGAGCAGACCGCGACCGCGACATCCGGGTCGTTGTTGAACGCATCGATCGCGGCCTGGCGCTGCAGCGCGGTCTGGTCGCCGCGGAGCGACACCGTGCGCAGGTCGCGCGCGGCGAGCGCGGACTCGGCCTGGTCCATGACGTCGATGTGCTTCGCGAAGAAGACCACCTTGCCGACCGATCGGGCGAGCTGGGCGGCGTAGTCGGCCGCGAGGCCGGCCTTGGCCTGGCCGATGCGGCGCACCATCGTGAAGACGTTCTCGCCCGACTTCGCGGACTTCGACTCCTCGAGTTCGGCGCTCGCGACGGCGCGGATGTACTGGTCGCGCTGGTCGTCGTCGAGGTCGCCGATGCGCAGGTTGCGCGCCTCCACGAGCGCGCGGAACCGGCCGACGAGACGATTGCCGAGCTCGCGCTCTGCGGCGCGCACCGAGCGGCCGAGTTCGTCGTCGAGCTCGACGGGCAGGTCGGCGATGCGCTTGGCCGGCAGGTCGGCGGCGACGTCGACCTTGCGGCGGCGCACGATGCCGAGGTCGATGACCGTGCGGCGCGCGGCGGCGTAGAAGCCGGCCTCGGCGGGCGTGAGCCCGTTCTCCTCGAGCAGCCCGAGAAGTCTCGGCGACGGCTTGTCGCCCTCGATCCAGCCGAGGAACTGCCAGATCGCGCGGAAGTCGTCGACGTCGTTGATGAGCGGCGTGCCCGTGAGGGCGAGCAGCAGCGGGTCGCCGCCCGGCGTCGCACGCCGGATGCGCTCGGCGAGCGCGAGCACGTTCTTCGAGCGCTGCGACTGCAGGTTCTTGATGAAGTGCGCCTCGTCGACGACCATGCCGCGGAACCCGAGGGTCGACAGCCAGGCCATGTGCCGGTCGAGCACGTCGTAGTTGACGACGACCACGTCGGCGAACGCGTCGAGCGTGTCGCCGTCGCCGTGGATCACGGTCGCTCGGCGGTGCGGGGTCCACCGCTCGACCTCGCGCGCCCAGTTCATCTTCACGACGTTCGGCACCACGGCGAGCAGCGGGTAGGCGTCGGAGACGGATGCCGCGAGCACCGACTGCGCGGTCTTGCCGAGTCCGGGCTCGTCGGCGAGCAGGAACGTGCGGTGGCCCTCGCGAGCGGCCTCGATGAACCGTGCCTGGTGCTTCATGAGCTCGAGGCCGCGCGGCGCGAGCCGGTCGATCTTGGGCGCCTCAGGCAGCTCCATGGTCGCCGCCTGGCCGCCCGAGCCCTGCTCGAAGGCCTTGAACAGCGGGCCGAGCAGCTCCCAGTTCGCGAGGCGGCGCACGGGCGCCGGCGGCGGTGGCGGCGTCGAGAGGTCGGGCGCGAGGAACGGGTTCGCGAGCTGACGCGAGCGCACCGAGGCCGGGATCACCTGGTTCTCGGCGAGCACGGGCTTGACCTCGGCCTCGCGGGTGATGATGAGCTCGTCGGGGCTGAGCTCGGCACCCGACTCGAGCAGCCAGTCGCGACGGAAGCGCTGGGCGACCGTGGAGATCGAGGCATCCGGTTCGAGCAGGGTGATCAGGCTCGTGTCGCGCGCCGCCGTCTTCGCGAGGATCTGCGCGATGCCGTCGAGGCGCTTCAGCAGCTCGGGGCGCGAGCTGTCGGGCACGTCGGCGTCGGACTTCACCCTGGCGCGCTCCTCGCGCATGAGCAGCGCGATGACCTGGAACTTCGTGCGGTTCGTCGGCCCGAGCTTGCCCTTCTGCGCCTTCTGCTCCACCTCGCGCACCTTGCGCGCGAGGATCGGGATGATCGGTGCGTCGTCGTCGCGTGAACGCGTTCGCTGACGCTGCCTCGTCTGGGCCATGATCCTCCGGGGTATCGGGGCTCGTCTCTTGGCGCCTGCCGGTCACCGATCGCGATGGCCGGCACCGCTCGGCGCATCGCGTGATGCGACCGGGTGCGGTACGGGCGAACCATTGCTCGAGGAGGAGCACTGCTCGAGGAGAAACACTGTCCGTGCAGCATGCGGGCGGAGCTCGCATGGTCGGACGAAGAACGGGTTCGCCTGGGCGCAGGCCCCAGTCTAGCTGCAGAGGGCCGGATGCCGCGAAAACACGCGCGGAACCGCTCAGCCGGCCACGTGCACGGCATAGCTGAGGAGGAACCCGGAGGTCGCGAGCAGTCCGGTGTACGCGTGCGCCGTGCGGTACGCCTCGGGGATCATCGTGTCGCAGATCATGGCGAGGATCGCGCCGGCCGCGAGTGCCGTGATGAAGGCGGTCGTGCCGCCGCTCGCGCCGTCGAGCAGTACGAATCCGAGGAGGGCGGCGACCGCGCTCGCGAGCGCGATGCCCGTCCAGAGGAGGAACACGTAGCGCGCGGAGCGGCCCTCGTCCTTCAGCGCCGCGGTGCTCGAGAGCCCCTCCGGCACGTTCGAGATGATGATGGCGACGAGCACGGGCACGCTCACGCCGTTGCCGCCGACCATGCTGAGGCCCAGCACGGCCGACTCGGGGATGCCGTCGAGCAGTGCGCCGAGCGCGATGCCGATGCCCGTTCCGGCGTTCTCGCCCGCGCCGCGTCTGTTGCGCTGGTCGAGCCGGTCGAGCAGGTTGTTCGCGAACACGTAGACGACGGCGCCGACCGCGAAGCCGCCGACGGTCGGCCAGAAGCCGCCCTCGTCCTGCGCCTCGAGCACGAGGTCGTAGGCGAGCGCCGAGATGAGCACGCCGGAGCCGAACGCCATCACCGAGGCGACGATCCTGGCCGGGACCTCGACCTTCCACGCGATGACCGCGCCGACGAGCAGCGCCCCGCCCGCGACGAGGCCCGCGATCGCCGCGAGGAGCCAGTCAGCCATGGTCGGAGCCTAGGCCGGTGCACGGGTCGTTCGAGGGCGGCTCGCGGATGCCGCGGCATCGCCGCTCGACCGACGACCTCGCTGACACGGCCGCCGGTCGAGCCGCACCCGTCGCCGGGTGATCTCCGCGGGGCTAGACCCCGCCGCCGCCGCCTCCGCCACCGCCGCCGCCCGACGAGCCGCCGCCACCGGATCCCGACGACGACGAACTCGACGACGAGCCCGACCACGAGGTGGTCGACGTCGACGTGAACGACGACATCGCGACCGAGAAGCGGGCCGCGTCGAACGCGGACGTGCCGGCGTACCAGCCGGGCTCCCGGCCGTTGACCTCGTAGAGGTCGGCGAGCTCGCGCAGCCACTGCTTCTCGAGGCCGAAGAGCGCCGCGTACGGCAGCAGCCGCTCGGTCAGGCGCAGCACCTCGGCGGGGTCGCTCGCGGTGACGGATGCCGCGGCGGCCGTCGCGGCATCCGTCGCCGACGGCAGCGGCTGCAGCGGGTCGCGCAGGGCGCCGCTCGGGCTCTGCAGCACGCGGATGCGATCGGCCTCCGCGAGGCGGATGAACAGGCGAAGGCCCTCGAGGTGGTCGTGCACGCGCCGGCCCTCGACCGTGAGCGGGCGGACCCCGGCGACCGCGACGCCCGCGGCGAGCGCGAACACCACGCCGACGATGAGCGCGAGGAGCGGCCAGAATCCGCCCACGACCTGCTCGAGCGCGATGACCGCCGCGATGAAGCCGAGCACGGCCGCGGCGAACGCGAGGACCGCGATGAGGATGCGGCCGCCCAGCGCCGGGCTGCGCCGCAGGCCCGTCTCGACGACACGACTCGCGACCGACTTGCGGATCGCGAGCAGGCGCTGCCCCAGGGCCGTCGACTTCGAGCTCAGCGACCGCTCCTGCCCGAGGCTCGGGTGATCGCTGAAGAGGGCGCGCACGACGGACTGCGCGTCGAGGTCGCCGAGGGGTCCGCCCATGAACTGCACGGAGTACTGCGTGCTCCCTCGATCGACGATGCGCACCTCGCCGGCGACCGCGCGCTCGAGGATCGTCGCGGTGACGCCGCGCGACGGCTGTCCGACGAGATCCGCGGCGGTCAGCGCGCTGACGCCCTCCGGCGGCTCGTACTGCGCGATGATGGTGCCCCGCGGCGCGCTGCGCCATCGGGTCAGGCGCAGCACCAGCGCGAGCACGAAGAGCGCGAACGCGATGAGCGCGCACACGGCCGACGTGATCGCGGCCGGCGACGACGCGAACGCGTCGTCGCGCGGCACGAACGTGCCCGGCTCGAAGCCGGCGGCGATCGTGAGGTTCTCGTACGGACCGATGCCGCTCGCCTGGGCGATGAGCAGCGGCTGCTCGGCCGTCTCGCCGACCTGCAGGGCCTCGCACGGCGTACCGGAATCCGCGCTGCCGCGGTAGCACGCGGCATCCCCGGTGAAGGCCTCCGACAGCGTGGCGTCGACGCGAAGCTCGGCACGGACGATCGCGAAGGGCTGGGCCCACCCGGTGCCGTTGACGTCCCAGTAGAACTCGTCGATCGCGGCGTCGTCGGGCTGCAGGGTGACGTTGTGCTGGCGGTAGGTGATGACGTACGTCTGCTCGCCGTGCACGTAGTCGGAGCCGGCGATCGTGACGAGCAGGAACTCGCCGTCGTCGTCCTGCTCGGCGTCGAACGAGCGCGGGCTGCCCGAACCATCCGTCACCGACTGCACCTGGATGTCGACGGGGTGCCCGTCGTAGGCGAGCGGGATGGCGCGCCGGATGCCGCGGTTCTGGTCGTACTCGGGGAACAGCGCGACGAGCGTCTCGGTCGTGTCGAGCACCGAGCGCCCGGCCTCGTCGCGGCCCAGTTCGTAGACCGCGTCGAACGACGCGAAGGTGAAGTCGTCGACGCCGGCCGGAACCGCGGTCACGGGCGCTGCGGCCGATGCCGATGCCGCCTCTGGCACCGCTGCGGCCGCTGCGGCCCCCGGCGCGACGGCGACGAGCAGGGCGAGCACGGCCGCCGCCGCTGCGTGCCGGAGTCTCGTCGCCATGCGCCAACGCTAGCGCCTCGCGCCGGGGCGGGTCTCGAGGCGTCCGAACTCGCACGGTACCCCCGGGGGTACTTCGCGCCGGGACTACCATGGAGGAGTGATCGAGGACATCAAGAAGCGCGCCCTGCACCGCACGAAGATCATCGAGGGCCAGCTGCGCGGCATCGAGAAGATGATCGAGAACGAGGACTACTGCGTCGACATCATCACGCTCTCGCTCGCCGTGCAGAAATCGCTCGCCTCGCTCAACAAGCTCCTCGTCGAGAACCACCTGCGCACGCACGTCAGCGAGATGTACGAGGCGGGTGGCGAGCAGCGCGAGGCCGCGGTCGCGGAGTTGATCCGCATCTTCGAGCTGTCGAACAACCGTGGGTGACGCGGCGCTCCTGAGCGCGCTCGCCGACCGCCCCCTCGTCATCGACGGCGGCCTCGGCACGCTGCTCGCCGAGCGGGGTGCGGATGTCTCGGCGCCCCTCTGGAGCGCGCAGCCCCTGCTCGAACAGCCCGACGCGATCCTCGCCGTGCACCGCGACTACTTCGCGGCCGGCGCCGACGTCGCGGTCACCGCGTCGTACCAGGTGTCGGAGACGGGCTTCGCCTCCGCCGGGCGCGAGGCCGGCGAGGCACGGCGCATGCTCGCCCGCAGCGTCGACCTCGCCGTGCGCGCCCGCGACGAGGCGGGCCGAGGATGGGTCGCCGCCTCGGTCGGACCCTACGGCGCCTCGCTCGCCGACGGCTCCGAGTACCGCGGCGACGACGGCCTCGACGTCGCCGCCCTGCGCGCGTGGCACCACGACCGGCTGCGGATCCTCGCCGACTCGGGCGCCGACCTCGTCGCCGTCGAGACGATCCCCTCGCTCCGCGAACTCGAGGCGCTCGGGCTCGAACTCGACGACGCCGGCATCCGCGCATGGATCTCGGTCACGCCCGACGGCGAGCGCCTGCGCACGGGCGAGCCGCTCGCCGACGCGTTCGGGCTCGCCGCGGCATCCGACCGCGTGATCGCCGTGGGCGTCAACTGCTGCCCGCCCGAGCAGGTGCTCGATGCCGTGGCGATCGCACGGGCCGTGACCGACAAGCCCGTCGTCGCCTACCCGAACAGCGGCGAGACGTGGAACGCGGTCGCGCGCACGTGGCACGGTACGCCCGGCTTCGACGCGGGCCTCGTGCGCAGCTGGCGCGACGCCGGCGCGAACCTCATCGGCGGCTGCTGCCGCACCCGGCCGGCCGACATCGCCGCGATCGCCGACGCGCTCGCCTGACGAGCGGATCGGCCGACACTCCCCCCGTCGGCGCCCGGGAACTCACGTGCCCGGCGCGGTCACGGCGAGCCACTCGTCGAGCTCGCTCGGCTCGTCGGTGATGATGCCGTCGACGCCGAGCGCGCTGACCTCCTCCCACCGCTCGTGGGAGTTCAGCGTGTAGCAGAGCACCGCGACCTCGGCCCCGTGCAGCGCCTCGAGGGCCTGCGGCTGCGCGGTGACGGATGCCGCGGTCGTGCCGAACCCGACGAGGCCCAGCCGTTGGGCGAGCGGCACCGGATCGGCCGGAAGCTCGCGGATGAGCATGATGCGCGGCGTCGACGGCGAGACCCGCTGCAGCGCGAAGAGCGTCTCGAGGCTGAAGCTCTGCAGCACGACCCGCCCGCGCAGGCCGTGGCGCTCGATGCGATCCACGACGGTTCGCACCTCGGCGGCGGTCCAGTCGGCCTTCAGCTCGACGAGCGCCCTGGCGTCGGGCCGTTCGGCCAGCGCCGTGAAGAACTCGTCGAGCGTCGGCATCCGCTCGCCGGTGAACTCGGAGCCGTACCAGGTGCCGACGTCGAGCTTGCGGAGGGCTGCGGCGTCGAGGTCGCCGACCGAGCGGTGATCGCCGGTGATGCGTTCGAGGTCGGCGTCGTGGAAGAGCACGGGCACGCCGTCGCGGCTGAGCTGCACGTCGGTCTCGACGTACGCGAGGCGGTCCATGGCGAGCTCGAGCGAGGTCATCGTGTTCTCGGGCGCCGAGGCGCGATCGCCGCGGTGCCCGACGATGAACGCGGGCTCGCCCGGACCCCTGAGGGCGCCGAACACGTCACGCGCCGTCGCGCTCGTCGGGATGCCGGTGATCAGGAGCATCAGCGAGACGGTCGCGACGCCGGCCGCGCCGAGGAGCACGCGCACCGGGCGACGGGGCGGGTGGGCGAGCCGATGCAGCATGCGGTCGCGCGTCGTTGCGCGCGGGGTCGTCACGTGGGCTTCGAGGTCGGCCTGGGCGGCCGGGTGCAGCGCGATCGTCGGGGCGATCGCACCGGTGGTGCGAGTCACGGGTTCGGGCCTTTCCACCGTTCGCGCGGCGTTGCGCGAGGGTGCCCGTCACTCTAGCAAAGAGCGTTACCGTTTCGTTACCCTTTTTCAGGTGGTTCGTCTTCGGCCTCCGGATGCCGCGTCACGCGCGTTCGTCGGCCTCCGGATGCCGCGTCACGCGCGTTCGTCGGCCTCGGCCTCGGCCGTGATGCGGTTCGCCATGCCGGCGAAGATCACCCCGTGGAACGGCAGGATCCCCCACCAGTACAGCCGCCCGGGGAGGCCCTTCGGGAAGAACACCGCGCGCTGCCGGTAGCGGGAGCCGCCGGTCGCCTCCGACACGGACAGCTCGAGCCAGGCCCGACCCGGCACCCGCATCTCGGCGCGGAGCCGGAGGAACGCCCCGCGATCGATGGCCTCGACCCGCCAGAAGTCGACGGCGTCGCCCACGTGGAGCCGCTCGGGGTCGAGGCGACCGCGGCGGAGGCCCACGCCGCCCGTGAGCTTGTCGATCCAGCCGCGCAGCGCCCACGCGAGCGGGAAGGAGTACCAGCCGTTCTCGCCGCCGACGCCCTCGACGACCCGCCACAGCGCGGCGGGCGTCGCCGTGGTCTCGCGCTCGCGCTCGTCGACGTAGACCGTGTGGCCCGCCCAGTCGGGGTCGCTCGGCAGCGGGTCGCTCGGCGCCCCGGCGACCTCGGCGTTGCGCCAGCTCGTCTCGACCTCGCCGGCCCGCTCGCGATCGAGCGCCAGGCGCACCGCGGTGCGGTACGGCAGGAGGCCCTCCGCCGGAGGCGGGATCACGGCGTCGATGTCGTGATCGTGCATGACGCAGTCGAACTGGAGCGACTCGATGATCGGCACCGCGAGACGCCGTGGAATCGGCGTCACGAGGTTGACCCACTGGCCGGCCAGCCACGGCGTCAGCACCGGGAGCGCCGCGATCGGCCGCTGCGGCAGCCCCGCCTCGACCGCGTAGCCGTTCATGAGCTGCCCGTAGCGGTGCACGTCGGGCCCGCCGATGTCGAACGCCCGGTTCACGTCGGGCGGCACGTCGAGCGCGGCGATCAGGTAGTGCAGCACGTCGCGCACCGCGATCGGCTGGATGAAGCTGCGCACCCAGCGCGGCGCGGGCATGTACGGGAGCACCTCGGTGAGGTGGCGGATCATCTCGAAGGAGGTCGAGCCGGAGCCGATGACGACGCCGGCCTGCAGGACGATGGTCGGAACGCCCGTGCGCAGCAGGATCTCGCCCACCGCGGCGCGCGAGCGCAGGTGCCTCGACAGCGGCCGCCCCTCGGGATGCAGGCCCCCGAGGTACACGATGCGGCGGACGCCGTGCCGGAACGCCGCATCGCCGACGTTGCGCGCGATGCGGAGCTCGGCCTGCTCGAAGTCGCCGCGTGCGCCCATCGAGTGCACGAGGTAGTACACGGCGTCGACGCCCTCCATCGCCGCGTCGACCGCCTCGGCGTCGGCGAGGTCGCCGGCGACGATGTCGAGCGTGACCGCCCACGGCACGTCGCGCAGGCGCTCGGGACGGCGCACGAGCACGCGCACGTCGTGCCCGGCCGCGAGCAGGCGCGGCACGAGTCGGCCGCCGATGTACCCGGTCGCACCCGTCACGAGGATTCGCACGCAGCTCCCTCGGATCGCCTGCGCGACGGTCAGCCGCGCTCGTTCCCCCGACGATAGTTGCCGCTCGCCCTGGCCAACAGGTGCTGCACCCGTGAATCGTCTGCACGTTGCAGCGCGTCGATGAGCCGGGCGGCGTCGCCGCCGCCCACCGTCATCACCGGCCGTCCGCCGCGGTACACGGTCACGCCCCCGCGCTCCGTGAGCCGGTAGTCGAACGGGTCGGATTCGAGCCGGCCCCGTTCGTCGGAGGCACCGTCGCGTCCGGACATGACGGGCTACTTCATGCTCTTCGTGTGCCAGACCGTCTTCGTCTCGGTGAACGCCGAGATGCGGCCGAGCGCGGGCGCGGCGGCATCCGGACCCTGCTCGGGACGCAGGACGCGCTTCAGCGTGTCGGCCGCGGCGATCTCGAGGTCGACCCAGTCGAGGTCGCCGGCGCCGACGAGGTCGAGCGCGTTGACGTCGGCGTGGCTCGCGAGCCACGGGGCGATCTCGGCGGGCGAGCCCGTGAGCACGTTGACGACGCCCTTGGGCACGTCGCTCGTGGCGAGCACCTCGGCGAGGCTGATCGCCGACAGCGGGAACCGCTCGCTCGCGACCACGACGACCGCGTTGCCGGCGACGAGGGCCGGTGCGACCGCGGAGACGAACCCCAGCAGCGACGAACCCTGCGGCGCGATGATCGCGACGACGCCGGTCGGCTCGGGCACCGAGATGTTGAAGTACGGCCCAGCGACCGGGTTCGCGTTGCCGGCGACCTGCGCGAACTTGTCGGCCCAGCCGGCGTACCAGACCCACCGGTCGATCGCCTCGTCGACCTGGGCGGATGCCACGGCGCGCGTGACGCCCTCGGCCTCCTCGATCTCGGCGACGAACTGGGCACGACGGCCCTCGAGCAGCTCGGCGATGCGGTAGAGCACCTGTCCGCGGTTGTAGGCGGTGGCGCCGGCCCACCCGCCGACCGCCGACCGCGCGGCGACGACCGCGTCGCGGGCGTCCTTGCGGGAGCCCTTCGCGGCGTTCGCGAGGAACGCGCCGGTCGCGGAGCGCACCTCGTACGTGCGTCCGGACTCGCTGCGCGGGAACGCGCCCCCGATGTAGAGCTTGTACGTCTTCGGCACGGCGAGGCGGCTCATCGCTTCGATCCCTTCGTCGCGGCCTTGGCTGTTCGGGTCGCACGGGTGTGACGGGTCTTCGGCTCGGCCTCGACGGCGGCACCGGAGGCACCGGAGGCACCGACCGCGGCCCGCGACGCGGAGCGCGCGACCGCGGCCTGACCGCCGATCGGCGTCGGCGCGAGGTACGCGGCGAGGCCGTGACGGCCGCCCTCACGGCCGTAGCCGGACTCCTTGTAGCCGCCGAACGGCGACGCCGGGTCGAACCGGTTGAACGTGTTCGCCCAGATGACGCCCGCGCGCAGCTGGTCGGCGACCGCGAGGATGCGGCTGCCCTTGTCGCTCCAGATTCCGGCGGAGAGGCCGTAGGGCGTGTTGTTCGCCTTCGCGATGGCCTCGGCGGGCGTGCGGAACGTGAGCACCGAGAGCACCGGGCCGAAGATCTCGTCGCGCGCGATGCGGCTCGAGGTCTGCACGCCCGTGAAGATCGTCGGCGCGAACCAGAACCCGTTCTCGGGGATCTCGCACGGCGCGCTCCAGCGCTCGGCGCCCTCGGCCTCGCCGAGGTCGGAGAGCTCTCGGATGCGGTCGAGCTGCTCGCGCGAGTTGATGGCGCCGATGTCGGTGTTCTTGTCGAGCGGGTCGCCGAGGCGCAGGGTGGACAGGCGGTTCTTGAGCCGGTCGACGACCTCGTCGTGGATGTTCTCCTGCACCAGCAGGCGCGAGCCCGCGCAGCAGACGTGGCCCTGGTTGAAGAAGATGCCGTTGACGATGCCCTCGACGGCCTGGTCGATCGGCGCGTCGTCGAACACGATGTTCGCGGCCTTGCCGCCGAGCTCGAGGGTGGCCTTCTTGTCGGTGCCCGCGATCTGCTTCGCGATCGCGCGGCCCACCGCGGTCGAGCCGGTGAACGCGACCTTGTCGACGCCCTCGTGCGCGACGAGCGCGGCGCCCGTGTCGCCCGCGCCGGTGACGATGTTCACGACGCCCGGCGGCAGGTCGGCCTGCTGCAGGATCTCGGCGAAGATGAGCGCCGTGAGCGGGGTGGTCTCGGCCGGCTTCAGCACGACCGTGTTGCCGGCCGCGAGCGCGGGCGCGATCTTCCACGCGAGCATGAGCAGCGGGAAGTTCCACGGGATGACCTGCGCGGCGACGCCGAGCGCGCGGGGGTTCGCGCCGAGTCCGGCGTGATCGAGCTTGTCGGCCCAGCCCGCGTAGTAGAAGAACCAGGCCGCGACGAGCGGCACGTCGACGTCGCGCGACTCCTTGATCGGCTTGCCGTTGTCGAGCGACTCGGCGACCGCGAGCTCGCGGGCGCGCTCCTGCACGAGGCGCGCGATGCGGAACAGGTACTTGCCGCGGTCGCGGCCGCTCATGCGCGACCAGGTGCGGTCGTAGGCGCGACGGGCCGCGGCGACGGCGTCGGAGACATCCGCCTCGTTCGCGTTCGAGATCATCGCGATGCGAGCCTCGGTCGCGGGCGAGATGGTCTGGAAGGGCGTGCCGCGGCCGTCGACGAACTCGCCGTCGATGAAGAGGCCGTACTGGTCGCGCAGGTTCAGGACCGCCGTCGATTCGGGGGCCGGTGCGTATTCGAGGAAGCTCATGTGTTGCTCGTCTCAGTCGATCGTGACGTAGTCGGGGCCGGAGTAGTGCGAGCTGGCCAGCTTCTGGCGCTGCAGCAGCACGTCGTTCAGGAGGCTCGAGGCGCCGAAGCGGAACAGGTGCGGCTGCAGCCACTCCTCACCGACGGTCTCGGCGACGGTCACGAGGTACTTGATGGCGTCCTTCGAGGTACGGATGCCGCCCGCGGGCTTCACGCCGATGCGCTGGCCGGTCGCGAGGTGCCAGTCGCGGACCACCTCGAGCATGAGCAGCGTCACGGGCAGGGTCGCCGCCGACGGCACCTTGCCGGTCGAGGTCTTGATGAAGTCGCTGCCCGCGAGGATCGAGAGCCACGACGCACGACGCACGTTGTCGTACGTGACGAGCTCGCCCGTCTCGAGGATGACCTTCAGGCTCGCGCTCGTGCCGTCGGTGCGGCGGCACGCCTCCTTCACGGCGGCGATCTGGTCGAACACGAGTCCGTAGCGGCCGGCGAGGAACGCCCCGCGGTCGATGACCATGTCGATCTCGTCGGCGCCCGCGGCGACCGCCTCGGCCGTGTCGGCCAGCTTGATCTCGAGCGACGCGCGGCCGCTCGGGAAGGCCGTGGCCACGGCCGCGACCGAGATGAGCCCGTCGTCGGGGTCGCCGTGCGCGCCGCCGAGCGCGTCGACCGCGAACGGCACCATGTCGCCGTAGACGCAGACCGCCGCGACGCGCGGCGTCGTGGGGTCGGCGGGGTCGGGCGTGATCGCCTTCGCGACGAGCGAGCGCACCTTGCCGGGGGTGTCGGCGCCCTCGAGCGTGGTGAGGTCGATGAGCTGGATGATGCGGTCGAGCGCCCACTGCTTGGAGGTCGTCTTGATGCTGCGCGTGCCGAGGCCGGCCGCGCGCTGCTCGAGGCCGACCGCGTCGACGCCCGGGATGCCGTGCAGGTACCTGCGCAGCGTCGCGTCGTCGGGTTCGCCGCCGAGCACGGCGAGCGCCCGCTCCCTCGCGGAGATGAGTGATGTGCCTGTCATGGTGGGGACCTGGCTTTCGGTGTTTCGGTGAACGACGGTCGGCTGCGTGCGCGTGGGCGCGAGCGTCAGCCGTCGAGGAGGTGGAGGGCGGTGGCCTCGTCGGTGACGAGCACCGAGCAGAGGCCGCTGCGCACGACCGCGTCGGCGACCGCATGCTTGGCACGGCCGGCGATCACGGCGATGCCGAGGGATGCCTCGCGCAGCTCGTCGAGCGTGAGCCCGACCGTTCGCGCGTCGAGGGCGGGGTCGACGATGTTGCCGTCGGAGTCGATGTAGCGGCCGACGACGTCGCCGACGGCGCCCTTCGCCACGAGCAGGTCGACGTCGGTCTCGGAGAGGTAGCCGCTCTCGACGTGCACCGAGCTGTGATCCGCCGCGCCGGCGCTGAACACGTAGGCGTCGGCCGAGCGCGCGAGGTCGATGACGCCGGCGACGACGCGATCGGCCTCGATGGCGTGCTTGGTCTCGAGGCGTTCGAGGATCGCGGGGCTCGGCAGCAGCGTGGCGCTGCCGCCGCCCTTCTGCGCGATGCCGACAGCGGTCGCGGCAGCCGTGCCCGGGCGACGGTTCAGGCTCACGCCGCCGTTGATCTGCACGACGTTCACGCCGGTGGCCCAGCCGTTGCGCAGGTGCTGGGAGATCTCGAAGAGGGTTCGGCCCCAGCTCACCCCGAGGGTGCGCGGCACGGGGCGGAGGGAGGTGAGGTAGTCGGCCGCCGCCTGCGCGGTGCGCGCCTGCAGCTCTTCGGCGGACGCGACGCCGGCCGAGGAGACCACCACGGCGTCGACGAGCCCGCGTTCGTCGCGGAGGCGGCGTTCGATGGGCAGGCGTCGGGCGCGGGGATGCAGGATCTCGATGCGGATGAAGCCCTCCTGCTTGGCCTGCGCGAGGAGACGGCCGACCTTCCATCGGGTGAGGCGCAGCGCCTGCCCGATCTCGTCCTGCGTCTTGTTCTCCTCGTAGTAGAGCTCAGCCGCTCGGATCGAGAGGAGTTCGTCGATCTCGTCCACACCTGTCCTTCCGCTCCCCTCCAGCGTAGGCAGCCCGTCGCTCATCGGCAACACTCGCGGGCATTCGTGCTCATATGAGCAGGGATGGCGGAGGTGCGCGCACCCTATGCTGGCTTCGTGACCCGTCCCCTCGCGATCGCCGTCGACCTCGGCGGCACCAAGGTCGAGGCCGCCCTCGTCGACGATCTCGGCGCCGTGCTCCCCGCCTCGAGGCACCGCCGCCCGACCGGCCCGACCGCCACGAGCGCCGACCTCGAGCAGGCCGTGCGCGACGTCGTGCTCGCGGCCGCCGCCGCGCTGCCCGACGGCGAACCGCTGGTCGGCGTCGGCATCGGCGCCGCCGGACCCATCGGCGTGGCCGACGGCACCGTCTCACCGCTCAACGTGCCCGCCTGGCGCGACTACCCGCTCGCCGACCTCGTCGCGGGCCTCGTGCCAGGCGTCCCCGTGGTGCTGCGCATCGACGGCGTCTGCATCACCCTCGCCGAGCACTGGATCGGCGCGGGCCGCGGCGCCCGCAACCTGCTCGGCATGATCGTCTCGACGGGCGTCGGCGGCGGGCTGGTGCTCGGCGACCGCGCGGTGCCGAGCCCCACCGGCAACGGCGGCCACATCGGCCACATCGAGATCGGCGGCTTCGAGGACCCATGCCCCTGCGGCGGTCGCGGATGCCTCGAGGCGGTCGCCTCGGGTCCGCGAACCGTGGCGTGGGCTCGCACGCAGGGCTTCGAGGGCACGACGGGCGAGGACCTGGCCGCCGCGCATGCCGCCGGCGACCCCGTCGCGCTGGCCGCGGTGCGACGCTCCGGAACCGCGATCGGCCGTGCCGCGGCATCCGCCTCGAGCCTGCTCGACCTCGACGTCGTGGCCATCGGCGGCGGGTTCAGCCGCGTCTCCCCCGCCTTGTTCCACCACGCGCGAGCCGCCCTGGCCGAGCGCGTCGCGTTCGGGTTCGTGACCCGCACGCGCATCGAGCCGTCGGCGCTCTCCGACGAGGGCCCCCTCGTCGGCGCCGCCGCGCTCGTGCACCGTCCCGAATTCGTCGCCTGAGACCGAGGGCACCCGGTCGGATCGCTACGCGCGCGGGTGGCGCTCGTCTTCGAGGTAGCCGGGCCGCGCCGCGAGGAACCCCGCGATCGCGGCCGGCACCGAGGTCGCGGCGAGGATCACGAGCGGCACGGTCCAGCCGCCGGTGGCCTCGTGCACGAGGCCGATGCCGATGGGCGCGACGGCCGCGATGAGGTAGCCGACCGATTGGACGACGCCGCTCAGGGCGATCGACCCGTCATGCGAGCGGGTGCGCAGGTTGATGAGCACGAGGGCGAGCGGGAACAGCAGCGGCCCCGTGCCGATCAGGGCGACCCAGAGCCAGATCGCGGCCTCGGGCGCCAGCAGCAGTCCGCCGTAGCCGATCAGGAACGCGAGCACCGAGATGACGACCAGCGTGCGGACCCGGTCGTAGCGCGCCGCGACGACCGGCACGAGCAAGGCCGCCGGAAGTCCCATCGCGGCGAACAGCGAGAGCAGCGCGCCCGCCTGGGCGCTCGTGACCCCTGCGACGTCGGTGACGATGCTCGGCAGCCACGCGAACATGACGTACGCGTTGACCGACGACACCGCGAAGATCGTCGCGAGCGCCCACGCGATCGGGGATCGCAGCGCGCGCCGCACCTGGCCGCCAGCCGCCTCCTCGGGCAGCGCCTCGGGAGCCTTCGCCCGCGGGTGCACGAGCAGGGCGATCCACGGCACGAGCGCGATGAGCGCGATGAGCGCCCACTCTCCGAGCGAGACGCGCCAGCCCGCGGCATCCGCCACCGGGACCGCGATGAGCGGCGGCACGAAGGTGCTCACCGAGATGATCGACACGTAGAGCGTCGTCACGAGCCCGACCCGGTCGGAGAAGTAGCGCTTCACGAGCGGCGGCAGCAGCACGTTGCCGACGCCGACGGCGGCGAAGACCAGCACGCTCGCGCCGATCAGCGTGACCGCCTCCGGTGCGAGCCCGCGCCCGGCCAGCCCGACCGCGAGTACCCCGAGCGCCACGACGACCGTGCGCTCGAGCCCCAGCCGCTTCGCGATGATCGGGGTGAGGATGCCGAAGACCGCGAAGCACAGCGGCGGGAGCATGCCGAGCAGGCCGACGAGCGCGGGCGGCAGCGGGATGTCCGCATCGATGTGGTCGATGATCGGCGACAGCGAGGCGACGCCCGTGCGCAGGCTCGACGCCACCAGCAGGATGCCGAGGAGGGCCAGCGTGCGCCCCGCCCACAGCGGCCTCGCCGGCTCACCCGACGGGATCGCCGGGATGGCCCCGGTCACGCGAGGATCTGCTTCGCGCGCTCGACGTCGTCGCGCATCGTCTCGATGAGGTCGGGGATGCTCGTGAACGCGACCATGCCGCGGATGCGGTCGACGAACTCGACGTCGACGACGTGGTCGTAGAGGTCGAGCTCGCGGTCGAGCACGTACGCCTCGACCTGCTTCGGCGCCACGCCCTCGAAGGTCGGGTTGTCTCCGACCGAGATGGCCGCCGGGTACCGCGTGCCGGAGTCGGTGAGCCAGCCGGCGTACACGCCGTCGGCGGGCACGAGGCCCTCGGACTCCGGCGTGAGATTCGCGGTCGGGAACCCGAGCTCGCGGCCGCGCTTCGCGCCGTGCACGACGATGCCGGACACGGTCGGCGTGTGCCCGAGCAGGGCGGTCGCATGCCGCACGTCGCCCTCGGCGAGGATCTCGCGGATCCACGTCGACGACACCCGGCGCTCCCCCTCGGGGCGCACGTCGTCGACGACCTCGACCTCGAACCCGAACTCGCGCCCGAGCTCGATGAGCAGGTCGACGTCGCCGGCGCCGCGGGCGCCGTAGCGGAAGTCCTTGCCCACGAGCACGACCTTCGCATCGAGCGCCCGCACCAGCACGCGCTCGACGAACTCCGCGGCCGGCACCGAGGCCAGCGCCCGGTCGAACGGCAGCAGCAGCGTCGCGTCGACGCCCGTCGTCGCGAGCAGTTCGAGCTTCTGCCGCACGCTCACGAGGGGCTCGGGGCACTTGTCGGGCGCGAGCAGCGCGAGCGGGTTGCGGTCGAACGTGACCGCGGCCGTCACGAGACCGCGCTCGTCGGCGATCGTGCGGATGCGCTCGATGAGGGTGCGGTGGCCGGAGTGCACGCCGTCGAACTTGCCGATCGTGACCGCGCTCGGACCGAAGCCGGCCGGAACCCCGTCGACGCCCTTGAAGGTCTTCACGCGGCATCCGTTCTCGTGGCATCGGCGGTTCGGGCATCGGAGCGCATCGCGTGCCCGGTCGACGGGCGGTGGCGCGCCAGCCACCACATGCCGAGCACCGGAAGCACGAGCGGAATGAACAGATACCCGCGACCGAACCACGACCAGACCGTGTCGTGCGGGAACAGCTCGGGATCGAGGATGCTGAGCACGCCGACCACGAGCACGCCCGTGAACTCGAACACGAGGGTCGCCCAGGCGACGCGGTACCAGACCCGACCCTGGCGGATCAGGGCGATCGTCGCCACGATGTACACGACCGCCGCGAGCGCCGACAGCGCGTAGGCCAACGGCGCCTCGTCGAACTTCGTCGCGATCTGGTAGAACGACCGACCGGTCGCAGCCAGTGCGAGCACGGCGTACACCGCCACGAGCACGCGACCGGCACCGCTCATGCGCGGGCGGATCGGGGCGTCGGCGGCGGTGTTCGCGGTTTCGGTGGAGTTCGCGGTGTTCGCGGGCAGTTCAGACATGTCGTTCGATTCTCTCAGACGCAGGTCACGCCACCTGCACGGTCCAGATCTGGAACATGCGGTACAGCATCACCGCGACGGCGAGCGCACCGACGCCGAGCACGACCGTGCTCCACCGGCTGCGATCGAGCAGCGCCCAGAAGATCGCCGCGGGCGGCACGAGCAGCGCCGCGAACAGGTACACGCCGAACTCGAGCGCGCTGCCCGTCGGCACGTTGCCGAACGCCGGAGCCGCGATCGACACGACCACCTGCACCACGAGCAGCAGCTCGACGAGCACCAGCGAGCCGTTCGACAGGTCGCTCGGCGGGCGCCCCGCGAAGCCCAGCACGATGCAGAGCAGCCCGGCCGCGACCGCGACCGCGAGCTGCAGCCACATGAACCACTCGATCACGAGGGGTCCTCGACCGGGAAGCCGACGACGACCTTCAGGGTCTCGCCGCGCCGCTCCACGATCGCCACGAGGCGACGGCCGCCGTCGGCGGTCTCGGCGACGGCCGCGATCGGCGCACCGCGCTCGGCCTCGGGTGCGCCGACGGCGTCGATGCGCTTGCCGTGCCCGAGGTCGATCGCCTGCTGCTCGGTGACGCGCACGACGGGCAGCGCCAGCTCGGCGGCATCCGCAGCACCGATGAGTGCGGAGGCGACGTCGAGGTCGTCGAGCACGGATGCCTCGGCCACACCGAACCGCCCGATGCGCGTGCGTCGCAGCGCCGTCAGGTGCCCGCCGACGCCGAGATCGGCGCCCAGGTCGCGAGCGAGCGCGCGGATGTACGTGCCCGACGAGCACTCGACGCGCACGTCGAGGTCGACGAAGCCGTCGACACGACGCGCCTCGAGCACCTCGAACGCCGAGATCGTGACCGTGCGGGCCTTCAGCTCGACCTCCTCGCCGTCGCGCACACGCTGGTAGGCGCGCTTGCCGTCGACCTTGATCGCGCTCACGGCGCTCGGCACCTGCTCGATGACGCCCGTGAGCTTCGCGATGCCGGCGGCCACGCGGGCCTCGTCGACGGCCGCGACCAGCTCCGCGGATGCCGCGTCGAGCAGTTCGCCCTCGGCATCGTCGGTGCTCGAACCCACGCCGAGCCTGATCGTGGCGAGGTACTCCTTGTCGAGCCCGACGAGGTACGTGAGCAGGCGGGTCGACCCGTTGAGACCGAGCACGAGCAGGCCGGTCGCCATCGGGTCGAGCGTGCCCGCGTGCCCGACGCGGCGGGTTCCGGCGAGGCGCCGGGTGCGCGCGACCACGTCGTGGCTGGTGATGCCCTGCGGCTTGTCGACGAGGAGGATGCCGCTGTTCACGCCCAACAGGCTAACAGTCGCCGGGTCCAGCGCCCGCCTCCTGCCGCCCCTACGCTGGACTGGTGAGGATCGGGATCATCGGCGCCGGGGCGCTCGGCGGGACGTTCGCAGCACTGCTCTCGCGGGCGGGCCACGACGTCGAGGTGACCGCACGCGGCGACGGTCTCGCCGCGATCCGCGGCGACGGCATCCGTCTCACCGGAGGGTACGGCGACGTGCACGCGCTCGTCGCGGCCGGCGAGCGCCTGAGCGTGCGCCCCGACCTCGTGCTCGTGTGCACCAAGGCGCAAGACGCCGAAGCCGCGATCACCGCGAACCGCGGCCTCATCGACGGCTCCCCCGTCGTCGTCGTGCAGAACGGCCTGGACGGCGTCGACACGGCCGCCCGGCTGCTGCCCCGCTCGGAATGCTTCGGCCTGCTCTCGTTGATCGCCGCCGATCATTCCGAACCCGGGCTCGTGCACGTGACGGCGACGGCCGAGAGCCGTCTCGGCCGCGGTGACGGACCGGCCGACGCCGAAACCGCGCGGCTCGCGGCCGTGCTCTCCGACGCGGTGCCCGTGCGTGCGCTCGACGACTTCCGAGGGGGGCAGTGGACCAAGCTCGTCGTGAACATGGTCAACGCCGTTCCCGCCATCGTCGGAGGCACGCTCGGCGAGGTCGTCGCCTCATCCGAACTGCTCACCGCGCTCACCGCGTCGATGCGCGAATGCGTTCGCATCGGCATCGCCCGCGGCGTACGGTTCGGCAGCCTGAACGGGCTCGACGACGCCTCGCTGCGCGCCTTCGCCGAGCTCCCCCTCGGTGAAGCGACGGCCGTGCCGTCAGCGCTCGTGGCGCGCATGGGATGGGAGTCGAATCGCGGCTCCACCCAGCAGAGCCTGCGGCGCGGGCAGCCGACGGAGATCGACTTCCTGAACGGCGCGGTCGTGCGCGAGGCATCCCTCGCCGGACTCGCCGCGCCCGTGAACGCGGCGCTCACCGCGCTCGTGCACGAGGTCGAGTCGACCGGGCGCCCGCTGCCCGCCGCCCGCGCGCTCAAGGCGCTCGAGGTGCTCGACGAGCACTGACCTGCTCGGCCCGGGCTGACCTGCAGCAGCACCATGGAATGCGGAAGAGGGGGCCCGGCGAACCGGACCCCCTCTGCTCATTCAGCGGATGTCGCTACGCGCGCTTGCGGCGCACTCGGGCGATCACGAGGAACGCTGCACCTGCCAGCACGATGATGCCGGCGACGATCGCGATGCCCGTTCCGGCGAAGCCGGTGCTGGCCAGGCCGGTGCCGCCGCCTGCGGTCGCCGTGACGTCGCCTTCTCCGCCGCCGTCGGTGACGATCGTCGGACCGCTGACGCAGTCCGGCGTCGCCGGCGGGTAGCTGAGGTCGACCGACAGGTCGGGGTTCACGTGGATGACCGCGGTCGTGATGGCGCGGGTCCAGGCGAAGTTGCCCTCGGTCTCCTGCCACGTGCCGTCGGCGAGCTGCTCCCAGCCCGGCCAGCCGACGGCGTTGCCCTCGTCGTCGACTGCGGCACCGGGCCAGAGGATCCGGCCCGACAGCGTGCCGTCGTCGTCGAGCTCACCGAGCTCGAGCACCTCGGAGTTCGTGCCGTCACTGAGCGTGAGCGTCACGAGATCACTCGTCGCCTGGTTGTCGGGGTCGGTCAGCTTCACCGCGTAGGTGATCCAGGGCACGTCGGCGTCGCACTCGCCGGCAGCCGTCGAGCCCTCGAGCGTCGGCTGGATGCAGTCGACGTTCGTGAAGGTGAACGGGAACTCCTTCGTGGCCTTGCGGCCAGCGAAGGTGTAGCCCGCATCGGCGGTGGCGATGGCGGTCGCAGCGCCCGACTTCACGTCGCCGTCGATGCTCCACGTCACGTGCTCGACGCCTTCAGGCAGCGCGATCCCGTCGAGTCGCAACCCGCAGAGGTCGGTCGAGGTCGGCTCGACCTTGATCTCGAGGCACGGCGTGTTCACGAAGTCGAACGGCCACGAGGTCTGCTGCCCCTTGTCGAACGTGTAGCCGTCGTCAGCGATGACGGTCACGGTGATGCGGCCCTCCGCCACCGAACCGTCGGTGACGAATCGGTAGTGTGCACCTGCTGCCACCTCGGGGAGCGTGACCTTTCCGTTGTCAGGGCCGCAGTCATCGGTCGCGGTCGGCACGCCGGTGAGCGTCACGATCGTGGGCGGGCAGGCCACGTCCGTGAATTCGAACTCGAACGGTGCCGACTGCGTCGCACCACCCGGGAACGTGTACACGCCCGTCGTCTTCGCGATCGCGGTCGCCTTGCCCGCGGACACCGAGCTGATCTCCCACACGATGCCCGTGACCGCGGTCGGCTCGAGGACACGGTCCTGGCCGACGCCGCACTTGTCATCGAACGCCGGCTTCGCGGGGATGTCGATCACGATCGGGCAGGGCACGTCCGTGAACTCGAACTCGAACGGAGCCGACTGCGTCGCACCACCCGGGAACGTGTACACGCCCGTCGTCTTCGCGATCGCGGTCGCCTTGCCCGCGGACACCGAGCTGATCTCCCACACGATGCCCGTGACCGCGGTCGGCTCGAGGACACGGTCCTGGCCGACGCCGCACTTGTCATCGAACGCCGGCTTCGCGGGGATGTCGATCACGATCGGGCAGGGCACGTCCGTGAACTCGAACTCGAACGGAGCCGACTGCGTGACACCGCCCGGGAACGTGAAGCCGGGCTTCGTCTTCGCGATCGCGGTGGCCTTGCCGTTCACGACCGAACTGATCTCCCACACGATGCCCTCGACGGCGGCGGGCTCGAGGACCCGGTCCTGGCCCACGCCGCACTTGTCCTGCACCGCGGGCTTGGTGGGCAGCGACACGACGGTCGGGGGCTTCACGCAGTCGGGGTACTGCAGAAGCGACGTGTCGCCCCGGGCAGGCACCGTGGCCGTCTGCGGGAACAGCTTCAGGAAGTCGAGAGCCCCGTACCACGTGTACGTGAACGCCGGGTAGATGTCGCCCTCGTGGTCGATGTGTCCGGAGGTGCGGAAGACGCTCACCGACGTCGTCACCTGGTTGTACGGGTTCGACGTGCTCGACGTCGCGTGGCAATAGGTGATCTTGTCTGACCCGGCGTCGTCGCACTTCGGCAGCGTGACCTTGCCTTCGGGGTCGCTGCTGCCGCTCTGCTTCCAGTCGATCTGGAACGTGACCTCTGCGGAGTCGCCCTTCTTGCCGACGACGTTCTGCTCCCAGACGATCACATCGCCCGGACGGAGGGGCGGAAGGTGGTGGTTCGCGTAGTGCTCGGTCCACTCCCTGAGCCAGACCTGCGTCGGCTTGATGACCTTGACATCGGCCTCGTCGCCGGCCTTGGCGCCCGTCGTCTTCACGGTCCAGACGATCGAGTAGAGGCCGTCGCCGACGCACTTCGCCTCGCCGCTGACCGTCGACTTCGCGCTCGTCGAGACGCAGTCGCCCTTGAGGCCCTGGACGTTGCCGTCGGATCCCTTGCCGAAGCCGTCGCTCCACTTGGTGTACGCGTAGACCCACGGGCCCGCGCCCTTGGTGTTGCCCGGGATCGAGTCGGTGCCGAGCGTGAGCGTCGTGTTCCCCGACGACGTGACCGGGGTGCGATCCATGCCGGCTGCGCTCGTGGGCGTCTTCTCGAAGGTCGTCGTGCCGACGCGCCAGTTCGTCGTGCCGGTCAGGTCATTGCCCACCTGGCTCAGCGTGAGCGTGTAGGTGACGTCGTACTTGCCCGTCGTCGTGTTGCAGACGGCGGTGCCCTTCAGGTCACCGGTGTGCGCACTCGCGGGCGCGGCCATGCCGACGACGGCGAGGCCGCCGGCGAGGGCGAGCGTGGTCAGGACGGCCGCGGCACGACGCCACAAGCTCGGTGCGTCGGGCCGGGTGCGTGTGCGCCAAGCGCGCAGGGCACCGCGAACCGAACCGCGGGGGTTGGGCATTCGGGTTCTCCATCGATCGAACCGGCGTCTGCGAACCCTGGCGAGAACCGAGGGCGCGCGCGAGCGCGCGGCCTGGATCGTGCAACCCTGGGCGGGCGCAACGAACGTTCGGGTCTTCGGGTGGAGCGGGGTTGGGTTCGCACAGCCGGGGGCAAAGGCTGTGAACCTTCAGTATGGCCTCTTCGAATCGTCCGCGTCCACTGGTTGCCGTGTCGTGATCGACTTGTGCCGCGAACTGGGGTCATGCCGCTTCGCGGCAGCGCGATTCGAGGTCGGATGCCGGTGGTCAGCCCCGCCAGGCACCGGCCGATCGGGGGTGTTCCGGGTCGCGATCGTCGACGACGACGACGTCGCCATCGCGGGGGTCGGACTCGGCGTAGGCGATGACGTCGGCCGGATCGACGGGATCACCGTCGAGCACGATCGGCACGTCCCAGAGTTCGGCGAGGCGCGGGCGCAGCACGAACCTGCCGTCGAGCACGAGGATCGCGTCGGGCGGTCCCGTGATCCACCTCGGCTCGATCCAGGCGTCTCGGGACGGGTCGAGCACCGCGGTCACGAACGCGGTGGACCCTCCCATGCGGAACGGCTCGACCAGCACGCGCCGAAGGGTCGACTCGTCGAACCCGTACCGGAAGTACCGCTCGGGGGTGTCGTCGCCGAAGGCGTCCTGCGCGGCGCGGGAACGGTGGAAGCCCTCCATGCTCGCCCGGAACACGCGGTGGCCGCGCTCGCGGAGCACCTCGGCGAGGTCGTCGCCGAACGCGGTCTTGCCACTGCGGAACGGGCCGTCGACGGCGACGATCATGCGCCCGCGACCGTACCGCAGCAGGATCTCGTCGGAGAGCTGCCGAAGGAACGTCACGCGCGGCGTCGTCACGAGGTGCATGCGCCCATGCTAGCCAGTGCGCACCGGGGTGCGGCGTCGGCTCCGTTGCCTAGGCTTGGAGGATGCCCGCAGCCCCCGACCTCGCCGAGGCCGTCAACGACTGGTTCGCGGATGCCGCGCGCCCGCTGCCGTGGCGTGCCGCGGACGTCTCGCCGTGGGCCGTGCTCGTGAGCGAGTTCATGCTGCAGCAGACGCAGGTCGCCCGCGTGATCCCTCGGTGGCAGGCGTGGATCGAGCGCTGGCCGACGCCGGCCGCGATGGCCGCCGCTCCCCCGTCCGAGGCCGTGCGCGCGTGGGATCGCCTCGGGTATCCGCGGCGCGCGCTGTGGCTGCACCGGGCCGCGACCGCGATGGTCGAACGCCACGACGGCGAGGTCCCGCGCGACCTCGACGACCTGCTCGCGCTCCCCGGCGTCGGACCGTACACGGCACGAGCCGTGGCGGCGTTCGCGTTCGGCGCGCGGCATCCGGTCGTCGACACGAACACGCGTCGAGTGATCGCGCGGGCCGTGCTCGGGCAGGGACACCCCGGCCCGCCGTCGACCCTACGCGACCTCGCGGCGATGGCTGCGCTGCTCCCCCGATCGGATGCCGCGGCACGCACGTTCAATGCCGCCGCGATGGAGCTCGGGGCGACCGTGTGCACCTCCCGGTCGCCGCAGTGCGACATCTGCCCGATCGCCGCGCAGTGCGCGTGGCGGATCGCCGGAAGCCCCGAGTACGACGGCCCGCGTTCGGCGAAGCAGGCCCGGTTCGAGGGGTCCGACCGCCAGGTGCGCGGGCTCGTCATGCGCGAGCTGCGCGCGGCGCACCGGCCGGTGACGCGCGCCGAGCTCGACACGGTGTGGCCCGATGCAGCCAAGCTCGATCGTGCGATCGGGTCGTTGGTGGGCGACGGGCTCGCGGTGCCGGGCTCCGACGGCTTCACGCTGCCCGACGCCTGAGACGACGAAGGCACGCCCTCGCGGGCGTGCCTTCGTCGGTCGTGCGATCGGTCAGCGGGCCGAGGCGCTCTCGTCGGCGTCGTCGGATTCGTCCTCGTCGGATTCGTCCTCGTCGAAGTCGCGCGGCTTCACGTACGGGTCGGCGTCGCCGGCGTACTCCGCCGTGCTCGCCGCCGCCTCGGTCTCCGCGTCGCGAGCACGGGCCTCGCGCAGCAGCGCGGCGATGTGATCGGCGTTCTCGGGGATCGCGTCGAGGATGAACTCGAGCGTCGGCGTGAGCCGAGCGGTGATGTTGCGACCGACCTCGGTGCGCAGCATGCCGGTTGCAGCCTTCAGCGCGAGGGCCGAGTCGCTGCGCTCCTCATCGGTGCCGTACACCGTGTAGAAGATGCTCGCGTGCTGCAGGTCACCGGTGACGCGAACGTCGGTGATCGTCACGAAGCCGAGTCGGGGGTCGCGGAGGCCCTTGTCGAGTCGTCGGGCGACGATCTCCTTGATGCGGTCCGCCATCTTTCTGGCGCGTGCCGGATCAGCCATGCACTGTCTCCTTCCGAAGAGCGGCCGGGGGGGGGGGGGGGGGGCCCCCCCCCCCCCCCCCCCCCCCCCCGCGGGGCCCCCCCCCCCGGGGGGGGGGGGGCGGCGGGGGGGGGGGGGGCGGCCCCCCCCCCCCCCCCCCCCCCCCCCCCCCCCCCCCCCCCCCCCCCCCCCCCCCCCCGGGCGGGGGGGGGGGGGGGGCCCCCCCCCCCCCCGACTCGACTACGCGCGAGGCTTCTCGCGCATCTCGGTGGTCTCGATCTCGTCGCCCACCTGGATGTCGTTGAACTTGCCGAGGCCGATACCGGCTTCGTAGTCCGTGCGCACCTCGGTGACGTCGTCCTTGAACCGACGAAGCGACTCGATCGCGAGGTTGTCGCCGACGACGACGCCATCGCGGATGACGCGTGCCTTGGCGTTTCGCGTGATCGTTCCCGACCGCACGATGACACCGGCGATGTTGCCGAACTTCGAGGAGCGGAACACCTCGCGGATCTCGGCGACACCCGACTGGACCTCTTCGAACTCGGGCTTGAGCATGCCCTTGAGCGAGTCCTCGATCTCGTCGATCGCGTTGTAGATGACCGAGTAGAAGCGGATGTCCACGCCCTCGCGAGCGGCGCGCTCGCGCGCCTTCGTGTCGGGACGCACGTTGAAGCCCACGATGATCGCGTTGTCGATCGTTGCGAGGTTGACGTCGCTCTCGGTGATGGCACCGACACCGCGGTGGAGGATGCGCAGCTGCACCGAGTCGTCGACCTCGATCTTGAGGAGCGACTCCTCGAGCGCCTCGACGGCACCCGAGACGTCACCCTTGATGATGAGGTTGAGCGACTCGACCTTGCCCTCTTCGAGTGCACGGGTGAAGTCCTCGAGCGAGATGCGCTTGCGAGCCTTGGCCAGCTGGGCGTTGCGCTCAGCGGCTTCGCGCTTCTCGGCGATCTGACGCGCGGTGCGGTCCTCCTCGGTGACGAGGAAGGTGTCGCCGGCACGCGGCACGCTCGAGAGGCCCTGCACCTGCACGGGGCGCGACGGCGTGGCCGCGAGCACGGCGTCGCCGTTCTCGTCGGTCATCGCACGGACGCGGCCGTAGGCCGTGCCCGCGACGATCGCGTCGCCGACGCGCAGCGTTCCGGACTGGATGAGCACGGTCGCAACCGCACCACGGCCCTTGTCGAGCTTCGCCTCGATCGCGACACCACGTGCGTCCTTGTTCGGGTTCGCACGCAGGTCGAGACCTGCGTCGGCCGTGAGGAGCACGGCGTCGAGCAGGTCCTGGATGCCGATGTTGTTGCGAGCCGACACGTCGACGAACATGACGTCTCCGCCGTACTCCTCGGCGACGAGGCCGAACTCGGTGAGCTGCTGGCGCACCTTGGCCGGGTTGGCGTCGTCCTTGTCGATCTTGTTGACCGCGACCACGATCGGCACGTTCGCCGACTGCGCGTGGTTCAGGGCCTCGATCGTCTGGGGCATGATGCCGTCGTCGGCCGCGACCACGAGGATCGCGATGTCGGTGACCTGCGCACCACGGGCACGCATGGCGGTGAACGCCTCGTGGCCCGGCGTGTCGATGAAGGTGATGGGACGGTCGATGCCCTCGTGCACGGTGTGCACCTGGTAGGCGCCGATGTGCTGCGTGATGCCGCCCGCCTCGCCTGCGACGACGTTGGCGTTGCGGATCGCGTCGAGCAGTCGCGTCTTACCGTGGTCGACGTGACCCATGACGGTCACGACCGGCGGACGCTGCTCGAGCACGTCGTCGCCCTCGTCGTCGAGTTCGCCGTCGAGGTCGATGTCGAAGCCCTCGAGGAGCTCCTTGTCCTCGTCTTCGGGCGAGACGACCTGGATCTTGTAGCCGAGCTCGGCGCCGAGCACCTCGAAGGTGGCCTCGTCGAGCGACTCCGTCGCCGTGGCCATCTCACCGAGGTGGAACAGCACGGTCACGAGCGAACCGGGGTTCGCGTCGATCTTGTCGGCGAAGTCGGAGATCGACGAACCGCGACGCAGGCGGATGACGGTGTTGCCGTCGCCACGGGGAACGCTCACGCCGCCGAGCGACGGGGCCTCCCGCATCTCGAATTCCTGGCGCTTCGTGCGCTTCGACTTGCGGGCCTTGCTCTTGCCGCCACCGCGACCGAAGGCACCTGCCGTGCCGCCGCCGGGGCCGCGACCACGGCCGCCGCCACCGCCCGCGGGACGCGGGCCGCCGAAGCCGCCTGCACCGGGGGCGCCGCCGCCGGGGCGCTGGAAGCCACCGCCGCCGCCGGGACGTGCGCCGGCGCCTGCACCGGCACCACCGGGACGCTGGAAGCCGCCGCCGGGGCGACCGCCTGCACCCGCCGGACGAGGAGCACCCGGACGGGGCGAACCCGGACGGGGCGCCTGCGGGCGCGGGATGTTGCCGGGGCTGGGCCGCTGGCCCATGCCCTGAGCGCTGGCGAAGGGGTTGTTGCCGGGACGCGGGGCAGCGGGCTTCTGGCCCATGCCCTGCGAGCTCGAGAACGGGTTGTTGCCCGGGCGCGGTGCGGGCGCGCCGGGGCGAGGAGCTCCGGGGCGCGGAGCCGAGCCGCCGGGCTTCGCCGCGGAGCCGGGCTTCACGGCGTCGGTCGGCGCAGCTGCCTGGGCGGCGGCGGGCGTCTCCGCGGCAGCCGCCTTCTCGGCAGCGGCCTGCGCGGCGCGCTCTTCAGCCTGGACCTGGCGCTCGGCCACGGTCAGCGGCACCTCGGCGGGTGCAGCGGCGGCGGGCGCCTCGGCCGGAGCCTCGGGCGCGACGACGGGCTTGGGGGCCGGCTTGGGGCCGGGCTTGACCGCGGCCGGACGTGCCGGTGCGGCGGGCGCAGCGGCGGCGGCGGCGGGTGCGGCGTTCTTCGCCGCAGCGCCTGCTGCTTCGAGCGCGGCCTTCAGGCGGCGCGCGACGGGGGGTTCGATGGACGACGAGGGTCCCTTGACGTACTCGCCCATCTCCTTGAGCTTCTCAAGGGCGATCTTGCTGTCGACGCCGAGTTCGGATGCGATCTCGTGTACGCGTGGTTTGGCAGCCACTTCTCTCCTGTTCCGGGTCTGACCCCGGACAGGGGCAGACCATCAATGGCGGACGGGACTCATTTCGAGCCGCTCATTAGTTGTCACTCATTGGTCATCACTTGGGTGTTCAGCCTGTTCTCTACGTTGCCGGTGTCCACTTCGCCGCGAATGCGGAGTGCGCGCCCGAAGGCGCGCTTCCGAACGGCGAGCCGGTAGCACTCGAGTGTCGGATGCAGCCACGCACCCCTCCCTGGAAGCACGGCCGAAGCATCAGCCACGACCTGCGATTGTTGGGAGACGACCCTCAGAAGTGAGGATCGTGGAGCGCGCGAACGGCATCCGATGCACGTTCTGACGGGTTCCATCCTACACCTCCGGGGCTGGGCGCCGCGGACGCCCTGATCTGGCTCGTGCCGACCGGGCCGGTGGAACCGGCCCGGTCGCGCCGACTCAGTTCGACTCGAGGACCGAGTCGGGCTGGATGTCGATCTTCGCGCCCGTGAGCTTGGCGGCGAGTCGGGCGTTCTGGCCCTCCTTGCCGATCGCGAGCGAGAGCTGGTAGTCGGGCACGAGGGCCCTGACGGCCCTGGTCGACTCGTCGATGACGAACGCGCTCGTGACCTTCGCCGGCGAGAGCGCGCTCGCGACGAACGTGGCGAGGTCGTCGGAGTAGTCGACGATGTCGATCTTCTCGGCGCCGAGCTCGGCCGTGACCGCGCGGACGCGCTGCCCCAGCTCGCCGATCGCCGCACCCTTGGCGTTGATGCCGGGCTGGTTGGCGCGCACCGCGATCTTGGTGCGGTGACCGGCCTCGCGGGCGAGCGAGACGATCTCGACGACGCCGTTCGCGATCTCGGGCACCTCGAGTGCGAAGAGCTTGCGCACGAGCGCCGGGTGGGTTCGCGACACCGTGATCGAGGGGCCCTTCGCGCCCTTCGCGACGCTCGTGACGTAGACGCGGATGCGCTGTCCGTGGGGGTACTCCTCGCCGGGCACCTGCTCCTCGGGAGGCAGGATCGCCTCGACCGAGCCGAGGTCGATGTGGATCATGCGGGGATTGGGACCCTGCTGGATCACACCGGCGACGATGTCGCCCTCGCGACCGCGGAACTCACCGAGCACCGCGTCGTCGGCCAGGTCGCGCAGGCGCTGGTTGATGACCTGCTTCGCGGCGAAGGCCGCGATGCGACCGAAGTCGCTCGGGCTGTCTTCAGCCTCGCCGATGACGTTGCCCTCTTCGTCGAGTTCGGGAACGTACACCGACACGTGACCGGTCTTGCGGTCAAGCTCGGCACGCGCGCCATCGGGGTTCGCGTGGCCGTGCTGGCCGGGGTTCGTGTGCTTCAGGTAGGCCATGAGGATGGCCTGCTCGATGATCTGCACCAGTTCATCGAACGGGATCTCTTTCTCGCGCTCCATCATGCGAAGCACGCTGAGGTCGATATCCATCGCCGGCCTCCTCTATTCAGCTCTCGTATTCAGTTGCGCCCGGAATGCCGGGCGATCTTCAAGGGTACCGGATGCCCGGCGCTGTCGAAATACCGAGCGTGGGGATGTCGTGCCGCAGAACGCCTCCGGAGGGGCGCTCAGGGCGCGTTACCCTCACGGGCGGTGCATGCGCAAGGGGGCGTCGGCCGGTCGAGCCCGTCGATACGCTGTGCCGATGACCCCCGACTCCATCAGATCGACCGCGAGCGCCGCCCAACGCTCGAGCACCTTCCGCATCCTGGCCCGCGCGGGCTACGTCGTGCTCGGCATCGTCCACATCATCATCGGCGCCATCGCCGTATCGGTCGCCGTCGGCGCAGGCGGGGGCGAGGCCGACCAGAGCGGCGCGATGGAGCAGATCTCTCGCGTGCCGTTCGGCGTGATCGTGCTCTGGATCATCGCGCTGGGCCTGACAGCGCTCGCGCTGTGGCAGATCGTCGAGGCGTTCCTCGAGCAGGATGCCGACGCCAAGAAGAAGTGGGGTCGTCGTGCGAAGGAGATCGGGACCGCCGGCGCCTACCTCGCGATCGCCTTCACCGCGCTCGTCTACGCGCTCGGCGGATCCTCCGACTCCTCGGAGTCGACGACGACCTTCAGCGCGAACCTGCTCTCGAGCCCCGGCGGCGTGTTCCTGCTCGTCCTGGTCGGGCTCGTCATCCTCGGCGTGGGCGTCGCGTTCGTCATCCGCGGCATCCGCAAGGACTTCGAGCGTCAGCTGTCGCTGCCCGCGGGCAAGCCCGGTCGGGGCATCAGCACGCTCGGCACGGTCGGCTACGTCGCGAAGGGCGTCGCCGTCGCGGTCGTCGGCGTGCTCTTCGTCGTCGCGGCCTTCACCCACGATCCCGAGAAGGCCGGCGGCCTGGACACCGCGCTGAAGAGCCTCGCGGAACTGCCGTTCGGCCAGATCATCCTGTGGCTCGTCGGAGCCGGCGTCATCGTCTACGGCGTCTACTGCTTCTTCCGGGCACGCTACGCCAAGATCTGACGCAGGACGCCGGACATGGCGATCGCCCGGGGGGACCCCCCGGGCGATCGCGCGCGACCCGTCGGCCTGCGCCGTCGAACCCGCGTCAGCCCTTCAGTGCCGCGACCGCGTCGGCCGCGGGGAGCGTCTGGCGCTCACCGGTGCGGCGGTCCCAGAGCTCGACCTCGCCGTCGGCCGCGCCGCGGCCCACGATGAGGATGCGCGGCACACCGATGAGCTCCGCATCGCCGAACTTCACGCCGGGCGAGACCTTGGGGCGGTCGTCGTAGAGCACCTCGAGGCGGGCCTGCTCGAGCTCGCCCGCGAGCTGCTCGGCGAGCTCGAAGGCGACGGCGTCCCGGCCGGTCGCGACGACGTGCACGTCGAACGGCGCGATCGACTCGGGCCACACGAGGCCCTTCTCGTCGTTGTTGCCCTCGGCGATGATCGCGAGGATGCGCGTGACGCCGATGCCGTACGAGCCCATGGTGACGGTCGCGAGCTTGCCGTTCTCGTCGAGCACCCTGAGGCCGAGCACCTCGGCGTACTTGCGGCCGAGCTGGAAGACGTGACCGATCTCCATGCCGCGCGCGAGTTCGACCGGGCCGGAGCCGTCGGGTGCCGGGTCGCCCGCGCGAACATTCGACGCCTCGACGGTGCCGTCGGCGACGAAGTCGCGGCCGGCGACGAGCCCGAAGACGTGCTTCTGGTCGAGGTTGGCGCCCGTGATCCACTCGGTGCCGTCGACGATGCGGGGGTCGACGAGGAAGCGGATGCCGGTGGCCGACGTCTCGCCGAGCACCGCGCCCTCGGGCGACCAGGGGCCGATGTACCCCTTGACGAGGCCCGGGTTCTTGGCGAAGTCGGCCTCGGTCGCGGGTTCGACCTCGGCGGGCGCGAAGGCGACCTCGACGCGCTTCATCTCGACCTCGCGGTCGCCGGGCAGGCCGACGACGACGATCTCCCGGGTGCCGTCGAGGTGGGTCAGCGCGAGCACGACGTTCTTCAGCGTGTCGGCGGCCGTCCACTCCCGACCGTCGGGCCGGGGGTGGTTCGCATTCGCGAGATCGACGAGGGTCGCGATGGTCGGCGTGTTGGGCGAGTCGAAGACCTCGGCCGCGGGCAGGCCCTCGATCGGGGTCGCCTCGGGCACCACGGTCGTGAACGCCTCCACGTTCGCCGCGTATCCGCCTGCGGAGCGCACGAACGTGTCCTCGCCGACGGGGGTCGGGTGCAGGAACTCTTCGCTCTTCGAGCCGCCCATGGCACCGGCATCCGCCTTGACGATGACGTACTCGAGGCCGAGGCGGGTGAAGATGCGCTCGTAGGCGTCGCGCTGGGCCTGGTAGCTGGCGTCGAGGCCCTCGTCGGAGATGTCGAACGAGTAGGCGTCCTTCATGGTGAACTCGCGGCCGCGCAGGAGGCCGGCCCGGGGGCGGGCCTCGTCGCGGTACTTGTCCTGGATCTGGTAGATCGAGAGCGGCAGGTCCTTGTACGAGTTGTAGAGGTCCTTCACGAGCAGCGTGAAGACCTCCTCGTGCGTGGGCGCGAGCAGGTAGTCGCCGCCCTTGCGGTCCTGCAGGCGGAACAGCCCGTCGCCGTACTCGGTCCAGCGGTTCGTGGCCTCGTAGGGCTCGCGCGGCAGCAGGGCCGGGAAGTGCACCTCGTGGGCGCCCGCGTTCGTCATCTCGTCGCGGACGACGGCCTCGATCTTGGCCTTGACGCGGAGCCCGAGCGGCAGCCACGCGAACACGCCCGGAGCCTGTCGGCGGATGTACCCCGCGCGCACGAGCAGGCGGTGGCTGGTCACCTCGGCGTCGGCGGGGTCTTCGCGGAGCGTGCGGAGGAAGTAGTTGGAAAGGCGTGTGGGCACCCGACGATTCTAGTGAGCGTCGGATGCCGCCATCGAAACCGCCTTCTGGACGGGCCGCGCGGCGAGGAGCGGGCGGGGCGCTCGGCCCCACCCGCTCCCCCGGTGTCGGATCAGGCGCTCCGGCGTCGCGCCATCGCGCCGGCCGCGACGGCGATGCCGCCGAGCAGGAGCGCGGAGAGCGCGAGCAGGCCGGGCAGCACGGGCTCCGTGCCCGTCGACGCGAGCACCGGCGCCGCGATCGTGTCGTCCGCGACGACGACGACCGCCGGCACCGCAGCGGGCACCGCGGCCGGTGCCGCGACCGGGCCGGCCTGAGTGGGCACCCCCTCGGGCGTGAACAACGGCACGCCGCCCACCTTG
Source organism: Agromyces sp. PvR057 (assembly GCF_040547485.1). Classification (NCBI taxonomy): domain Bacteria; kingdom Bacillati; phylum Actinomycetota; class Actinomycetes; order Micrococcales; family Microbacteriaceae; genus Agromyces; species Agromyces sp. PvR057. The sequence goes on along the minus strand of NZ_JBEPPT010000005.1, from coordinate 109,328 downwards.
CCGAAGGCGAAGATGAACGTGTTCGGCGTGCCGGTCGCGGCATCGAGCGAGCTCTGGCCGAAGGAGTACGCCTCGGCCCCGACCGCGCCGAGCGCGAGCTGCGCCTCGGCCTCGGTCGCCGCCGCCCCGTAGAAGATCACGAACGAGAGCGAACCTCCGGGTGCGAGGCCGCCGAACCGGAAGTCGAACAGCGCGCCGATGTCACCCGGGCCCTGGTCGACGCCGTTGCCCTCGAAGAGGATGCTCGAGGGGCCGGACAGCGGGTTCGGACTGGCGAAGCCGTCGTCGCTCGTGTAGAACAGCGCGCTCGCCGATCCGCCGTCGATCGTGACGAACTCCTCGAAGGCGGTCGGCTCGATGTCCCAGTCCATCAGGCGGCGGTACTGCACCGTGGCGATGGCGGCACCCGAGACGTTCTCGATGGTGACGTTCACCTGGTAGAGGTTCGGCGTCGCCGTGGAGGGCACGTACTGATGGGTCACGCGGAACACGGGCGCGTCCGCGGCATCCTTGACGAGCACCACCGAGGTGGCGGTCGAGCCGGTGAACTCGAACGACTCGACCTCCAGGTTCGTGCCGCCGGGGCCCTCGGTGTCGAGATCGGCGCCGCCCCAGACACCGGATGCGGGATCCGCGACCCCCCAGCCCTCGCAGAGGCAACCGGGCGACGTCGAGTCGTACCCCGTCGGCAGGTACGCCAGGCCGGCGTCGCCGGGACCGGCGGCCGACCCCGTCGCGTCGGTCGTGTTCAGCTCGCCGGTCGGGTTCACCGCCAGGAGGATCGTGCCGTTGGTGATGCAGACCGCCGGGAAGCACGGACTGCCCGGCGTCGGCAGCGCCGCCACGATCGGGCCGGCGTCCGCAGCGGCGAACAGGGTCACCGTCGGCTCGGCGACGTCGGCGGCGAGCGTCTCCTCGACCGTGGTCTCGGGCGCCGCGACGACGACCTCCGGCGCCTCGACCGCGTCGACGATCTCGGATGCGGCGGCCTCGGACGACTCATCCGCGGCTGGTTCGGCGGCGGGTTCGCTCTCCGGCTCGACGGCCTCGCCGGCCGGCGCGGACGACTCGGGCTCGGCGGCCGGTTCCTCGGCGGCCGGTTCCTCGGCGGCCGGCTCCACCGCGGCGGGGTCCTCCGGCACGACGGTCGCCGCGGCATCCGGTGCCTCGACGGCCTCGGCGGGTGCGGTCGACTCCTCGGCGGCGACGGTGGCTGCCGGCGGATCGGGGATGGCGTCATCGGCGATCGCCGGCAGTGGTGCGAGCGCGAAGGCCAGCGCGGTCATCGTCGCGACAGCGCCGGCGGCGAGTCCGAATCGGGCTCGCGGGGACAGTTCGGTGGACATGTTCGCTCCGTTCGAGTGGGGCCCGGGGGGAACGGGTTGGCGGCGTCCAGTCCGCGTTTCGGAGCCGGACGGCCGTCACGATACCCCCGCATCGCCGAGGCCATGTCAGGGTCCGCCCTGACGTCCACCCCCGGCATGCCTCCAGTTCGGGGGACGCCCTCGAATCGGCTCGCGAGACGCCTCGAACGCAGAAGGGCACCCGCCGGGCTCGATGCCGGGGGTGCCCTTCAGGTGCTCGTGCGTCGACGCCGGCCGCCGCGGCTCACGTCGAGACGGGGCCGCGTCGTCTCACTCGGCGAGGATCAGGTAGAGCGCCTTGCGCGCTTCGTCGATCTTCGCGGCCGCGGCCGCGCGCTGCTCGTCGGTCGCGCCGTGGCGGAACTGGCCCGCGACGCCCATGAGCTTGCCGATCGCCTGGAAGAGCTCGGTGGCCGACTCGCTGGGCCGCGGCACGGATGCCCAGGCTCCCGCGATCTCGTCCTCGTGCTCGGCGATGTAGGCGCGCCCGTCGTCGGTGAGCTGGAACTCGGTCTTGCGACCCTCGCCGACGGCGACGATGAGCTCTTCGTCGACGAGCTGCTGCAGCGTCGGGTAGACCGAGCCCGGGCTCGGGCGCCAGGCGCCCTCGGTCTTCTCGGCGACGGCCTTGATGATCGCGTAGCCGTTGCTCGGGCTCTCGGCGAGCAGCGACAGGATCGCCGCGCGCACGTCGCCCTTCGAGCGGCGGCGCGGACCGCGGCCGCCGAAGCCGGGGCCGAAGCCCGGGCCGCCGGCGAATCCCGCGTCGCCCCAGGCGCCGGGCCCGTGGTGCGGGCGGCCGAAGCCGGGGTCGTGGTGGAAGCGGCCCTCGCCGCGCTGGGGGTGCTGGTGGGACATCCGGTCGTGTCGACGGGCGGCACCGCGGAAGTCTGCTTCGATGAAGTGTTCGCGTGACATGTGCGAACTCCTTTCGGTTCGTGTGGAAGATGACTCACAGAACTTCTGTGATGGGTCAACGATATATCGTTATAACGACGATGTCAACCCGTGGTCGCTTCGCGCCCGCCTGCCGCGCACCGCGGGCTAGGGTGAGCGCGTGAGTGAACGCCGCAGGTCAGCAGGGATTCCGCGCCCATGAGGGTCGCCGTCGTCGGCGGTGGGGCGGCGGGCCTCACGACCGCATGGCTGCTCGATCGGCACCACGAGGTGACGCTCCTGGAGCGCGACGATCGCCTCGGGGGCCACGCCGACACGCGCACGATCGACATCGACGGGCAGCCGCTCGAGGTCGACGCCGGCTTCCAGTTCTTCTCCCCCGGGCCCGCCTACTCGACGTTCAACCGGCTGCTCGACGCACTCGGCATCGACCGGGAGTCGTATCCGGCCACGCTCACGGTCGCCGACACGCGCTCCGGCCGGGCCGTCGCGATGCCTCCGGCGAGCGCGGGCCGCGTCGCCTGGCCGTCGCTCGCGCCCGAGCGACTCACGACCTTGCTGCGGTTCCGCTCGTTCCTGAGTCGGCTGCCGGCGTTCCTCGCTCGTCACGACGCATCGATCACGGTCGCCGAGTACCTCGAACGCGAACGGCTGCCGAAGGCGTTCACCGACGACTTCCTCGTGCCGCTGCTGCTCTCGTTCTGGTGCGTCGACCGCGACGAGTTCCTCGGCTTCTCGGCACGCAACGCGCTCTACTACCTCGGCATGAACGCCGGCAGCGGGCTGCGCGCACCCGTGCAGAGCGAGATCCCGGGCGGCCTGCGCGTCTACGTCGACGCCCTCGTCGGGTCACTCGAACGCACGCGGGTGCGAACGGATGCCGCGACCACCCGCATCTCGCGGGAGGACGGACGGTTCCTCGTCGAGTCATCCGACGGCAGCGTGCAGGAGTTCGATCGCGTCGTGCTCGCCTGCAACGCGCGGCAGGCGGCCGAACTCGTCGCCGACATCCCCGAGCTCGCCATGATGCGCGCGCAGCTCGACCGGTTCCGGACCTTCGAGACGCGCATCGCGATCCACGGCGACCGCAGGCTCATGCCGCGCGACGAGGCATCCTGGTCGGTCGTGAACGCCAGGTGGGACGGCGAGCACAGCTCCCTCACCGTCTGGAATCGGCGACGCGGGCTGCCCGTCTTCAAGAGCTGGGTCACCTACGACGACGAACTGCCCGATCCGCTCTACGCCGTGGCCGCATACGAGCACGGCATGATCACGCCCGAGTACTTCGACGCGCAGGCGACCCTGAAGGGCCTGAACGGGGCTCACGGGCTCTGGCTCGCCGGCCTGTACATGCACGACGTCGACTCGCACGAGAGCGCGATCCGGTCGGCCGTGACCGTCGCATACGCCCTCGCGCCGGACTCGCCGCGCCTGCGCGCGCTCGTCACACCCCGCTGACAGGGACCGAACCCCCGCTCGTCCGAATCGACGAGGCCAGCCCGACGGGCTCCTGAGGTTCCGACCTACGGGGTCAGGACCTGCGGGCTGCCGACCGGGGCATCCGCACCCATCTCGTCGGCGATGCGGTTCGCCTCTTCGATGAGCGTCGCGACGATCTCGGACTCGGGCACGGTCTTGATGACCTCGCCCTTGACGAAGATCTGCCCCTTGCCGTTGCCGGATGCCACGCCGAGGTCGGCCTCGCGCGCCTCGCCCGGGCCGTTGACGACGCAGCCCATGACGGCGACGCGGAGCGGCACGGTCATGCCCTCGAGTCCGTCGGTCACGTCGTTCGCGAGCTTGTAGACGTCGACCTGCGCGCGACCGCACGAGGGGCACGAGACGATCTCGAGCTTGCGCTCGCGCAGGTTGAGCGACTGCAGGATCTGCAGGCCGACCTTGACCTCCTGCGCCGGAGGAGCCGACAGCGAGACCCTGATGGTGTCGCCGATGCCCTCGCCGAGGAGGATGCCGAACGCCGTCGCCGACTTGATGGTGCCCTGGAACTCGGGGCCCGCCTCGGTGACGCCGAGGTGCAGGGGCCAGTCGCCGCGCTCCGCGAGCAGGCGGTAGGCCTTGACCATGACGATGGGGTCGTTGTGCTTGACCGAGATCTTGAAGTCGTGGAAGTCGTGCTCCTCGAAGAGGCTCGCCTCCCAGACGGCCGACTCGACGAGCGCCTCGGGCGTCGCCTTGCCGTACTTCTGCAGCAGGCGAGGGTCGAGCGACCCGGCGTTCACGCCGATGCGGAGCGAGACATCCGCCGCCTTCGCGCGCTTCGCGATCTCGGCGATCTGATCGTCGAACTTGCGGATGTTGCCGGGGTTCACGCGCACCGCTGCGCACCCCGCATCGATGGCCGCATAGACGTAGTTCGGCTGGAAGTGGATGTCGGCGATGACCGGGATCTGGCTCTTCTTCGCGATGATCGGCAGGGCCTCGGCGTCGTCGCGGCTCGGCACGGCGACGCGCACGATGTCGCAGCCGGACGCGGTGAGCTCGGCGATCTGCTGCAGGGTCGCGTTGATGTTCGTGGTCGGCGTCGTGGTCATCGACTGCACGGACACCTGGGCGTCGCCGCCGACGAGCACCTTGCCCACCTTGATCTGACGGGACTTGCGTCGCGGGGCCAGGACTTCGGGGATCTTCGGCATTCCGAGATTGACTGCAGGCACGTACTCAGTCTAGTTCCGGCTCGGCACACGACGCCTCGATGCACCGGATGCCTCGGCAACGCCCAGCCCGCGCTCAGGTGATCAGCGGCGGCTCGGTCGCCGCGATCACCTCGTCGACGCTCACCCCAGGCGCGCACTCGACGAGGCGCAGGCCCTCGGCCGTCACGTCGATGACCGCGAGGTCGGTGATGATGCGGTCGACGACGCCGCGCCCGGTGAGCGGCAGCGCGCACTCGTGCACGATCTTCGGCGAGCCGTCCTTCGCGACGTGCTCCATGAGCACGATCACGCGACGTGCACCGTGCACGAGGTCCATCGCGCCGCCCGGGCCCTTCACCATCTTGCCGGGGATCATCCAGTTCGCGAGGTCGCCGGTGGCGGAGACCTGCATGGCGCCGAGGATCGCGGCATCGATCTTGCCGCCCCGGATCATGCCGAAGCTCGTCGCCGAGTCGAAGTACGCGGCGCCGGGCAGCACGGTCACGGTCTCCTTGCCCGCGTTGATGAGGTCGGGATCGACGTCGGCCTCGCGCGGGTACGGCCCGACGCCGAGGATCCCGTTCTCGGACTGCAGCACGACGGTCACGCCGTCGGGCACGAAGTTCGGCACGAGCGTCGGCAGCCCGATGCCGAGGTTCACGTAGGAGCCGTCGGCGAGTTCGCGTGCCGCGCGCGCGGCCATCTCGAGCCTGGTCAGCGCCATCTCAGGCCTCCTCTCGCACGGTGCGGCGTTCGATGCGCTTCTCGATGTCGGGCCCGACCACGACGACCCGGTCGACGAAGACGCCGGGCAGGTGCACGGCATCCGGATCGAGGTCTCCGGGCTCGACGAGGTGCTCGACCTGGGCGATGCACACCCGCCCGGCCATGGCCGCGAGCGGTGAGAAGTTGCGGGCCGACTTGTCGAACACGAGGTTGCCGTGACGATCGCCGCGCAACGCGTGCACGAGCGCGAAGTCGGTCGTGATGGCCTCCTCGAGCACGAAGTCGCGCTCGCGCCCGGCGAACGTGAAGGACTGCACGGGCTTCGCGGGGCTGGCCACGGCGATCGCGCCGTCGGTGCCGTACCGTCGGGGCAGGCCTCCCTCGGCGACCTGCGTGCCGACGCCGGTCTGGGTGAAGAACGCGGCGATGCCGCTGCCGCCTGCGCGGAGCTTCTCGGCGAGCGTGCCCTGCGGCGTGAGCTCCAGCTCGAGTTCGCCCGAGAGGTACTGCCGTTCGAACTCCTTGTTCTCGCCCACGTACGACGAGGTCATCTTGCGGATGCGACGGGCGGCGAGCAGCACCCCGAGGCCCCAGTCGTCGACCCCGCAGTTGTTGCTCACGACGCTGAGCTCGTCGACGCCGCTCGCGAGGAGCGCATCGATCAGCACCATCGGGATGCCGCACAGCCCGAATCCGCCGACGGCAATGCTCGCCCCCGAACCGATGTCGGCGACCGCCGCCGATGCGCTCTGCACGACCTTGTCGAGTGCCATGTGCGACCTCCTCGTCGACTGGGAATGACGGATGCCTCGCACCGGACTTCGTGAATCCGGTGAATGCTCCCTAACCGAATCGTAGGATGGAAGCAGCGCACAGCCAACCCCCGACGAAGGAGTCCCCGATGCCCACCACCGATGTCGTCATCATCGCCGGAGCCCGCACGCCGTTCGGCCGCATGAGCGGCAACCTCGGCACCCGCTCCGCCGTCGAGCTCGGCGCGGTCGCGGTCCGTGGTGCGCTCGCGAAGGCCGGCGTCTCCCCCGACGACGTCGACCAGGTGATCCTGGGCCAGGTGCTGCAGGCCGGCGCCGGGCAGAACCCCGCCAAGCAGACGGCCGTCGCGGCCGGCATCCCGTGGCGGGTGCCGGCGATCACGATCAACAAGGTGTGCCTCTCGGGCCTCGTCGCGATCGCGGATGCCGCCCGGCTGATCCGCCTGGGCGAGGCATCCGTCGTCGTCGCCGGCGGCCAGGAGTCGATGACGCAGGCGCCCCTCGTGCTGCCCGGCTCCCGCAAGGGCTGGGCGTACGGCAGCGTCGAGATGCTCGACCACGCGGCCCACGACGGCCTCACCGACGCCTTCGACCAGGAGTCGATGGGTGCGTCGACCGAACGCGTGAACGGCCGCATCGGCCTCACCCGCGGCGAGCAGGACGAGATCGCCGCGGCCTCGCACGTGCGCGCCGGAGCCGCCGCCGCCGCCGGTCTCTTCGACGACGAGATCGTGCCCGTCGAGGTGCCGCAGCGCAAGGGCGACCCGATCGTCGTGTCCGCCGACGAGGGCGTCCGTCCCGATTCGACGGCCGAGGTGCTCGGTCGCCTCCGTCCGGCCTTCGCCGAGGGCGGCACGATCACGGCCGGCAACTCCTCGCCGATCTCCGACGGCGCCGCCGCGGTCGTCGTCGCGAGCCGCGACTGGGCGGAGTCCCGCGGACTCCCCTGGCTCGCGCTCGTGGGCGCATCCGGCCAGGTCGCCGGCCCCGACAACTCCCTGCACTCGCAGCCCTCGAACGCGATCGCCGCGGCCCTCGAGAAGCAGGGGCTCGCGGCATCCGACCTCGACCTCGTCGAGATCAACGAGGCGTTCGCCGCGGTCTCGCTGCAGTCGATGCGCGACCTCGACCTCGCCGCCGAGCGGGTCAACGTGCACGGCGGCGCGATCGCGCTCGGCCACCCCATCGGCGCGTCCGGCGCCAGGCTCGCGCTGCACGCCGCGCTCGAACTCTCCCGTCGCGGGGGCGGCCGCGCGGCCGTCGCCCTCTGCGGCGGCGGCGGCCAGGGCGAGGCGCTGCTGCTCTCCCGCTGACGCGGCTCCTCGACGGGCGGATGCCGCGGCGACGGGGTTCTCGCGCAGGTCGGATGCCGCGGCATCCGCTCGTCGTCGGCGCGAATCGTGCCACGATAACGCCATGAGCCAGACCGCCCAGCCGCCGCTGCACCACCGACTGCGTCGCATGGTGGGCCGCGACCCCGGTGAGATGCATCGCACGGCGACCCCGCTCGAGCTGCTCTACGACCTCACCTTCGTGGTCGCGTTCAGCCAGGCCGGCAGCCAGGCCGCGCACCTGCTCGAACTCGGCCACTTCGTGCCCGCGGCGCTCGCGTTCGGCTTCGCGGTGTTCGCGATCTGCTGGGCGTGGATCAACTACTCGTGGCTCGCCTCGGCCTATGACAACGACGGCGTCTTCGTGCGCATCGCGACGATGGTGCAGATGCTCGGCGTGCTCGTGCTGGCGCTCGGCCTGCCCGAGTTCTTCACCTCGATCGACGAGGGCCACCACGTCGACAACTCGGTGCTCATCGCCGGCTACGTGGTGATCCGCGTGTCCACGATCGCCCTGTGGCTGCGCATCGCGCGCGACGACCCGACGGCCCGGCGCACGGCGATCGGGTACGCGATCTCGCTCGGCATCATCCAGGTCGGATGGGTCGTGCTCATCTTCGTGAATCCGCCCTTCACGATGGCGCTCTGGCTCATGTTGCTCTTCGGGATCCTCGAGGTGATCGTGCCGCCGCTCGCGGAGCGGCGCGGAGGCACGACGCCGTGGCATCCGCATCACATCGCCGAACGCTACGGACTGCTCGTCATCATCACGCTCGGCGAGGTCGTGCTCGGCACGATCCTCGCGATCTCGGCGGTGGTCGAGGAGCAGAGCTGGTCGATCGAGGCGGCGGGCGTCGCGTTCGGCGGAACCCTGCTCGTGTTCGGCCTGTGGTGGAGCTACTTCACGATGCCCTCCGGCACGCTGCTCTCCGTGTTCCGAAACCGGTCGTACGTCTGGGGGTACGGTCACATCATCGTCTTCGGGTCGCTCGCCGCGACCGGCGCCGGCCTGCACGTCGCGGCGAACGTCATCGCCGGCGAGGCGCACATCGGCACGGTCGAGGCGCTCCTGACGATCGTGATCCCGGTCGCGGTCTTCCTCACCGCACTGTTCGTGCTCTACGCGCTGCTCATCGGCGGGTTCGATCCCTTCCACATCGCGCTCTTCCTCGCGAGCGCCGCGGTGCTCGCCGGGGCGGTCATCGCCGTCGCCTCCGGAGCCAGCCTGCCGACCGGCATCCTCATCACCGCGTTCGCCCCGGTCGTCGTCGTCATCGGCTACGAGACGGTCGGCCATCGCCACCAGGCCGCCGCCCTCGATCGGGCGCTCGGCGACTGACCGGCGCATGCGACGAGAGGCGGATGCCGCGGCATCCGCCCCTCGTCTGCGGCCGCTCAGCGGGCAGCCGGGTCTGGCCCGGTCAGGCGGTCGGCCGGTTCGAGCGCAGCACCTCGAGGCGGGCGCGGTATTCGACCTCGTCGATGTCGCCGTTCGCGAAGCGCTGGCCGAGGGTCTGCTCGGCGCTCGCGCCACGGGTCCACGGCGGTCCGTAGCCCTCGGCCGCGCCCTGGGCCCAGTAGCGACGCCGGCCGCGGCTCACGCCGAAGATGATGAGTCCGACCACGAGCAGCCAGAACAACGGGATGAGGAAGAAGACCCAGCCGAAGCCGGCCGCCCAGGGTCCGGCGTGGGCGACCACGGTTGCGGTGGCGAGGGTGGTGAGCATGGTGTGATCCCTTGATCGTGGCCTGCTGGTCAGGCCGTCGATCCGAGTCTCGTCACCGCACGCCGCGGGCGGATCCGCCCACGGGAGGCACTTCGGATGCTCCCGCGGGAGCACGACCGGCTCGGAGCGAGGGCCGCCGCTAGCGCCAGCCCGGCGCGACGAGCCCGGACTCGTACGCGACGACCACGAGGTGCACCCGGTCGCGGGCGTGGAGCTTCGACATGATGCGCGAGACGTGCGTCTTGGCTGTGAGCGGCGAGAGCACGAGCTCGGCGGCGATCTCGTCGTTCGTGAGGCCGAGGCCGACGAGGCGCAGCACCTCGCGCTCGCGGTCGGTGAGCCCCGCGAGCCGTTCGGCGTCGGGCGCGTCGCGGAGGCCCGTCGCCATGCGTTCGAGGAGGCGCTTCGTGACGCCGGGCGAGAGCAGCGCCTCGCCGGTCGCGACGACGCGCACGGCACGGATCAGGTCGACGGGCTCGGTGTCCTTGACGAGGAATCCGCTCGCGCCGGCGCGCACCGCGCGAGCCACGTACTCGTCGAGCTCGAAGGTCGTCACGATCACGACGTGCACGCCCGCCAGGGCGGGATCGGCGGCGATCTGCTCGGTCGCCCAGAGGCCGTCGCCGTCGGGCATGCGGATGTCCATGAGCACGACGTCGACCGGGTTCCGCCGCACGAGCTCGAGGAGCTCGGCTCCCGTCGAGGCCTCGCCGACTACTTCGATGCCGTCCTCGGCCGCGAGCAGCGCGCGGAAGCCCGCGCGCACGAGCACCTGGTCGTCGGCCAGCGCGACGCGGATCACGCCGTCGCCCTCCACGGCAGCCGCGCCTCGACGCGAGTGCCGGAGGTGGCCGTCACCGCACCCTCGGGCGCCGGCACGGGCAGCACCTGCACCGACCCGCCGAGGAGTGCGGCGCGTTCGCGCATGCCGAGGATCCCGCTGCCCTCACCGGATGCCGCAGGCAGGCCGCTGCCGTCGTCGTCGACGGTGACGCGCAGCACGTCGCCGACGCGCTCGAGCGTGACCTCCGCGTGGGCCGCCTCGGCGTGCCTGACGATGTTCGTGAGCGCCTCCTGCACGATGCGGTACGCCGCGAACTGCACGGCCCGTCCGGGAGCGTCGCCGTCGAGGCGGTCGACGAGGGTCGCCTCGAACTCGGCGGTCGTGACGCCGGCGAGCAGCCGCGGCAGTTCGGCGAGCTCGGCCTGCGGCGACAACGGCGCATCGGCGTCGGTGCGGATCGCGCCGAGCACGCTGCGCACCTCCTCGAGCGCGGTCTTCGACGTGTCCTTGATGTTCGCGAGCGCGGTGCGGGCCTGGTCGGCGTCGCGGTCCATGAGGTGCAGGCCGACGCTGGCCTGCACGTTGATCTGCGAGAGCGCGTGCCCGATCACGTCGTGCAGTTCGCGGGCGATGCGCACGCGCTCGCGCTCCTCGGCGGTCTGGCGTCGCTGCATCGCCTCGGCGCGGTAGCGGCGCATGCGCTCGTCGCGTCCCCTGACGACGGCGCCGATGCCGAAGCAGGCGGCGAGCGCGAGGGTCGTGAAGGCGACGCGCACCGGATGCCACGGCTCGCCCCATGCGGACACGAGCACGACCGCGGCGATCCAGCCCGTGACGACCGCCGAGACGGCCCACACGACGGCGCCGCGCGCGACGGAGATCACGATCGCGAACGCGAGGGCGAGGTACGGCGGGCCGACGACGGGGGCGAGCAGGAGGTCGGCGAGCGCCGCGGCCGTGACCGCGGCGACCGTGAGGCCGGGAAGGCGGCGCACGGCGAGCAGCATCAGCGGACCGGCGGCGGCCAGCAGCACCTGCAGGAGCCCCATGCCCCATGCGGCGTGGGTGCCGATCGCGATGCCGATCGCGGCCGGAACCTGCACGAGGAGGCTCAGCACGACGGGCGCGAGCAGGCGGAACGTCGACGACGGGCGGAACCGCGCCTCGCGGGGGTCGCGGCCGGGGTCGGCGCCCCAGCGCGGCGGGCCGGCCCAGCCGTGCGGGCCCGCCCATTCGGGCCGCCCGTCGGCACCCGGGCGGGGATCCCACGGCGGAACGGGCATTCCCTGATCGTATCGATCGGATGCCGCGCCGGAATCGTCCGCCCGGAGGCTCATCGCCTACTCCCCCGGGAGGAGCGGGAGCAGCGGGAGCACGCGGCGGAGGCCGTGGCGGCGGAGTCGGTGCGCGGCATGACGATCAGAACAGCTGCACCGGCTTCACGAGGTCGGCGTAGATGAGCAGCGCGCTCATCGCACCGAGCACGACGACGACCGCGAGCGTCACGGGCATGAGCTTGGCCATGTCGACGGGGCCCGGGTCGGGGCGGCGGAACAGCTTCGCGAACCCGCGGCGGATCGCCTCCCAGAGCGCACCGGCGATGTGCCCGCCGTCGAGCGGCAGCAGCGGGATCAGGTTGAACACGAAGAGGGCGATGTTCAGCGACCCGAGGATGCCGATGAGCCCGGCGACCTTGTCGGTCACCGCCAGCTGGTCGGTCGCGGCGACCTCGCCGGCGACGCGGCCGACGCCGACGACGCTGATCGGCCCGTTCGGGTCGCGATCCTCTGGGCCGAACGCGGCGTTGGCCACGTCGACCATGCGCTGCGGCAGGTTCACGACGATGCCGGCGACGCCCGCGATGTTCTCGCCGACGGTCGGCAGCACGACGGTCACCGGCTGCTGCACGCGTGCGGAGGTGGGGCCGATGCCGACGAATCCGACGTCGGTGGTGACCGGGGCGCCGGTCTCGTCCTCGACGACCTGCCCGTTCGCGTCGGTCACGTAGCGCTCGCTGAGCGCGGGCGTCACCGTGAGGGTCTGCTCGGCGCCGTCGCGCGAGATGACGACGGAGAGCGGGTCGCCCGGGTGCGAGCGGATGATCGCGGTCGACTGCTCCCACGACGTGATCGGCTCGCCCTCGATCGACACGATGACGTCGCCGGGCTGGAGGCCGGCCTCGGCGCCGGGCGCCGACGGGTCGCCGGCCTCGCAGGTCTGCCGCTCGCTCGTCGCGGGCAGCACGCACTCGTTGACCGAGGCGACGGTCGTCGTCGACTGCGGAACGCCGAAGCCCATGAGCAGCACGCCGAAGAGGAGCACCGCGAGCACGAGGTTCATGAACGGGCCGCCGAACATGATGATGATGCGCTTCCACACGGGAAGCAGGTAGAACGCGCGCTGCTCGTCGCCCGGCGTGATCGACTCCTGGCTCGCGTCGCGCGCATCCTGCGCGAGGCCCTTGAAGAATCCCGTGGAGTCGGCGTGCACCTGGCCGCCCTTGGCCGGCGGGAACATGCCGATCATCGAGATGTACCCGCCGAGCGGGATCGCCTTGACGCCGTACTCGGTCTCGCCGCGGCGGCGGGACCAGACGGTCGGCCCGAAGCCGATCATGTACTGGGTGACCTTGACCTTGAAGAGCTTGGCCGGAACGAGGTGCCCGATCTCGTGCAGCGCGATCGAGACGGCGAGGCCGAGGACGATGACGACCACGCCGAGGATGAACGGCAGCACGGAATCCATCCGATGAGCGTACTGCCAGAGGCTCGATGTCGCCTGACGCTCCGCTGTGAGGGGGCTATGGCCCCGCCAGGGGCCGGATGCCGCGACTCAGGCCCGCGCGATGCGCGCGTTCGCGGCGGCGCGCGCGGCCCGCTCCGACTCCGCGAGCGACCCCAGGGTGAGCACGCGCTCGGGCGGTTCGTGCGCCTCGACGACGGCCTGCACGGTGTCGACGATGTCGAGGAACCCGATGCGACCGGCGTGGAACGCGGCGACGGCCTCCTCGTTGGCCGCGTTGAAGACGGCCGGGTAGTCGCCGCCCGCGCGACCCACCTGCTTGGCCAGCCTGATCGCGGGGAATGCATCCTGGTCGAGCGGCTCGAAGGTCCACGACGACGCGACGGTCCAGTCGAGCGGGCGGCCGACCGCGGCGACGCGGTTCGGCCAGTCGAGGCCGAGCGAGATGGGCAGGCGCATGTCGGGCGGCGAGGCCTGCGCGATCGTCGACCCGTCGACGAACTCGACCATCGAGTGCACGATCGACTGCGGGTGCACGGTCACGTCGATGCGGTCGTAGGGCACGTCGAACAGCAGGTGCGCCTCGATGACCTCGAGGCCCTTGTTCACGAGCGTCGCCGAGTTCGTGGTGACGACGAGTCCCATGTCCCATGTGGGGTGCGCGAGTGCCTGCGCCGGCGTCACGTCGACGAGCTCCTCACGGCGGCGCCCGCGGAACGGCCCGCCCGAGGCGGTCAGCACGAGCCGACGGACCTCGTCTTCGGTGCCCGAGCGCAGCGCCTGCGCGATCGCCGAGTGCTCGGAGTCGACGGGCACGATCTGCCCGGGCGCCGCGATCCTCGTCACGAGGTCGCCGCCGACGATGAGGGACTCCTTGTTCGCGAGGGCGAGGGTCGTGCCGCGTTCGAGCGTCGCGAGGGTCGGACCGAGGCCCACCGACCCCGTGATGCCGTTCAACACGACGTCGGCATCGACATCCCGCACCAGCTGCACCGCCTCGTCGATGCCCACGGCGGTGTCCTCGACGCCGAACTCGGCCGCCTGTGCCGCGAGCGCCGCGCGGTTCGAGCCGACTGCGAGGCCGACGACCTCGAAGCGGCGCGGATTCGCGCGGATCACGTCGAGGGCCTGGGTGCCGATCGAACCGGTCGAGCCGAGGATGATGACTGAGCGCACGTGACCACTGTAGGCCGAGGGGCCGCCCCGTGCGCGTGCGCGCGGGTCAGCCGATGACCGCGACGGAGGCCACTCGCGGCCCCGGCACCGGCAGGTCGTGGAACACGACGCCCCTCCAGAACGACCCGAACTCGGGAACGCTCCGCTCGATGCGCCCGAGCCCGCCGTCGGCGCCGGGGATCGACAGGGCGAGCCGCGACGGCTCGATGAAGTCGGTGTGGCCGAGTGCCCGCAGCAGCGCGGTCTTGCGCGCCCACAGCATCGCCCGCACGAGGGCGCCCTGCTCGTCGCCGAGCGAGCGGAGCGCCTCGCGCTCGGAGGGGTGGAACGCGGCCTCGTCGATGAGCTCGCCGGTGTCGATCGCGGCGGGTTCGACCGCGACCCCGAGCGGATGCCTCGTGCCGGCCGCGGCGACGATCGTGTCGCCGTCGATCGCGACATCCGCGAACCAGGGCCCCCCCGACGCCGTGAGCGGGTAGACGACCGTGACCCGGCCGTGACGGGCGCCGCACTCCGAGCAGGCGTGCACGAGCTCCACGTCGTCGGCGGGAACGGACGAGGCGTGCGCGATCAGGCCCCGCAGCACCAGGTCGACGCCGGGCTGCCGCCGGGCACCGGCGTGCACCAGGGCGCGCGCGCCCGCGTCCCCGAGCTCGATGAGCCCGCCTTCGGCCGTGACATCCACGACTCCATCCTCCCGCACGGGACGCGCGTGCCCATATACCCCCCGCGGAATGACGGGCCGCCTAGGGTCGGAGGGTGACAGAGCACGACGCAGTCGAGAGCCCCGAAGACGCCGAACCCGTTCGGCAGGGGCCGGCGTACCGCATCATCCGCGGAATCCTGCGGCCGCTGGCGCTGGCCGTCTACCGCCCGAAGATCACGGGCACCGAGCATGTGCCCGCCACGGGGCGCGTCATCCTCGCGAGCAACCACCTCTCGTTCATCGACAGCGTCGTGATCCCGCTCGCCTCCCCCCGACCCGTGCAGTTCCTCGCCAAGAACGACTACTTCACCGGCACCGGCTTCCGCGGCTGGGTCTCACGCACGTTCTTCACGGCGATCGGCGCCGTCGGCGTCGAACGCGGTGCCGGTGCCGACGCGCAGGCCGCACTCGACGCCGGCCGAGGCATCCTCGAACACGACAACGCGTTCGCCATCTACCCCGAGGGCACGCGTTCCCTCGACGGCCGCCTCTACCGCGGACGCACGGGCGTGGCATGGCTCGCCCTGCAGACCGGCGCCGTCGTGGTGCCCGTCGGCCTCGTCGGAACCCAGGAGATCCAGCCCGTCGGCGCGAAGCTGCCGCGGGTGCGACCCGTGACCGTTCGATTCGGCGAGCCGATCGACGTCTCGCACCACGGGCCGGCGACCTCCGGGCGGGCCCGTCGCGCGGCGACCGACGAGATCATGGCGGGCATCCACGCCCTTTCGGAGCAGGAGCTCGCCGGGGTCTACAACGAGAAGCCGCCGGAGGGCACGCTGGCGAAGCTCGCCGACCGCGTCATCCCCCGCGAGCGTCGCTGATCGTCTGCCGTCAGGCCCCCGTGTTTCCGGTCGATTCCCAGCACCGTCGACGGACTCACCGGTAGGGTCGTGCCGATGAGCTCCCTCGGTCGACTCGCGCGCCTCACCGCTGCGGTCGCGACGATCCTGCTGCTGGCGTCGTGCGCCCCCGCCGACACCGCGCCGGTGCGAGTGGACCGCACGCTGCCCGAACCGCCGACGACCGAGTTCGATCCCGCGCTCATCGTCAGCGACGACGCGTTCTACGACAGCGCGGCCATGAGCGAACGGCAGATCCAGCAGTTCCTCGAGGACGTCTCGTGCCGCGCAGACGAGGGCGTCCCGTGCCTCGCCGACTTCATGCAGACGACCACCACCCAGCCGGCGGTCGGCGGCGCGCACTGCGCCGAGTACCGAGGAGGCGTCGACGAGCCCGCGAGCCGCATCATCGCGAAGACGGCGGTCGCCTGCGGCATCAGCCCGAAGGCACTGCTCGTGCTCCTGCAGAAGGAGCAGTCGCTGCTGACCCGTCCGACCCTCTCGGGCTACGAGCGGGCGACCGGATACGCATGCCCCGACACCGCCGACTGCGACCAGAAGTACTTCGGCTTCTTCAACCAGGTCTACAACGCCGCCTGGCAGTTCCGGCAGTACACCGAGAACCCCGAGCGCCGGTACAAGATCGGCGAGACGTCGATCGGATACCACCCCGACGCGGCGTGCGGGGCGAGCACCGTGCGCATCCGCAACCAGGCCACGGCGAACCTCTACAACTACACGCCGTACCAGCCGAATCCCGCGACCCTCGCCGATCCCGAGGGCGGCGACACCTGCGGCGCGTACGGCAACCTCAACTTCTGGCGGCTCTGGAACCGCTGGTTCGGCGACCCGACGCTCGAGCGGTATCCCGCGTTCTTCCCGGCGTGCACCCGACTCGTCGGCGGGCACCCGTGCGCGACCGAGCCGACGCTCCCCGCGGTTGCCGTCCGCCCCTGAGGCCCTGCCGCGCAGCACCGCGGCGCCCGACGGCCGGCCGAGCGAGGCTCAGCGCCCGACGACCGCGATCGGCTCGTGGTGCACCGGAAACGCGACGGATGCCGCGATGAAGCACTTCGCCGCCGCCTCGGCGTGGATCTCGTCGGCGAGCGCCAGCATCGCGGCATCCGCCACCGTCACGCGCGGATGCAGCGTCGCCTCGCGGAACGAGCCGCCGCCCCGGCCGTCCTCGACCATGACGCCGGTCGCGGCATCCGTATAGCCCGTGACGACCACGCCGTGCATGGTCGCGACGTGGAGGTACGAGAGCATGTGGCACTGGCTGAGCGCCGCGAGCAGGAGCTCCTCCGGATTCCATCGCTCGGCGTCGCCGTGGAACACCCGATCGCTCGAGCCCGCGAGCTCGTGGGCCTTGCCGGCGGCGCGCACGACGTGATCGCGCCCGTACGCGCGGTAGCCGGTCGTCCCGGCCTCGCGGGCGCCCGTCCATTCGACCTCGATCGCGTACGCGTGTTCGCCGAGCCGCACGATGCCCCCTCTCGACGCGCCGACGGCGCGATCGGGTCAACGGTAGCCGAACGCGCCGACGGTGCGGCAGGGCCGTCCGCGGCCGATGGACCCACCGGTGCCCCCTTCGACCGTCATCCCTCGGCGCTAGTCTGGAAGGCATCATGACTGACACCCAGACACCCGCAGAGACCTCGGCCGCCCCCGTCTACACGGTGCCGCAGGAGCGCCGCATCGTGACGGCGATCCCCGGCCCCAAGTCACAGGCACTGCACGCGCGACGTGCCGCGGTCGTCTCCGCCGGTGTCTCGTCGGCACTGCCGGTGTACATCGAACGCGCCAACGGCGCCGTGCTCGTCGACGTCGACGGCAACCAGTTCATCGACTTCGGCGCCGGCATCGGCGTGACCACCATCGGCCACACCGAGGAGAACGTCGTGCGCGCCGCGGCCTCGCAGCTGCAGGACGTGATCCACACGCTCTTCACGATCACGCCCTACGAGGAGTACGTGCGCGTCGCCGAGCTGCTCGCCGAGCACACGCCCGGCGCGCACGCCAAGCGCACGGTGCTCGTGAACTCCGGAGCCGAGGCCGTCGAGAACGGCGTCAAGATCGCCCGCAAGCACACCGGCCGCCGTGCCGTCGCCGTGCTCGACCACGCGTACCACGGTCGCACCAACCTCACGATGGCGATGAACTACAAGGCCCACCCCTACGCGACCGGATTCGGCCCGTTCGCGGGCGACGTCTACCACGCCCCGAACTCCTACCCCTACCGCGACGGGCTCTCGGGCGCCGAGGCCGCGGCGCGGACCATCGCCTACCTCGAGAAGGTCGTCGGCGCGAGCGACCTCGCCTGCCTCGTCGTCGAACCCGTGCAGGGCGAGGGCGGCTTCATCGTGCCGGCCGAGGGCTACCTGACGATCCTGCAGACGTGGTGCACCGAGCACGGCGTCGTCATGATCGCCGATGAGATCCAGTCGGGCATGGCCCGCACCGGCACCTACTTCGCGAGCGAGCACTTCGGCTGGGTCCCCGACCTCGTGCTCTCGGCGAAGGGCATCGCGGGCGGCCTCCCGCTCGCGGGCGTCACGGGCCGCGCCGAGATCATGGATGCCGCGCACGCAGGCGGCCTCGGCGGAACGTTCGGCGGCAACCCCGTGGCCTGCGCCGCGGCGGTCGCGGTCTTCGAGTCGATCGAGCAGCACGACCTGCTCGGCGAGGCCGCACGCATCGAGGCGACCCTCAGGGCGGGCCTCGAGCGGCTCGCCGGACGCTACGACGTGATCGGCGACATCCGCGGCATCGGCGCGATGATCGCGATCGAGCTCGTGCAACCGGGCACGGGGCGCACCACGAAGACACCCAACCCCGAGGCCGTGAACGCGCTCGTCGCGTTCGCCGCGCAGCACGGCGTGCTCCTGCTGAATGCCGGAACGTACGGCAACGTGCTCAGGTTCCTCCCGAGTCTCGCCGTGACCGACGCCCTCATCGACGATGCCCTCCAGGTGCTCGACGACGGCCTCGCGGCACTCGGATGACCGGCACCTTCTCCGCAGCAGACGCCGTCGAACTCGCCGTGGTCGAACGCAATGGTTTCACCGAGTCCAGGCACGCCGGTTCCGCCGTCGTGCTCTCCCCCGAGGGCGAGCTCCTGCGCTCCCTCGGAGACGTGGCGACGCCCGTCCTCCCCAGATCGGCCCTGAAGCCGTTCATCGCCGTCGCCGTCATGTCCTCTGGCGTGACGCTCCGCGGCGAGGACGCGGCCATCGCCACCGCGAGCCACTCGGGCACCGCCGCGCACGTCGCGCTCGTCCGCGGACTGCTCGCCCGCGCCTCGCTGCCCGAGTCCGCGCTCGGCTGCCCGCCGGCCGCACCCGGCGATCGCACGGCGTACGAAGACCTGGTGCGCAGCGGCGGTCAGCGCGAACGCGTCTACATGACCTGCTCGGGCAAGCACGCGGCCATGCTCCTCGCGTGCGTCGCGAACGGCTGGCCGCTCGAGGGCTACCTCGATCCGGCCCACCCGCTGCAGCGTCGGATCCTCGACGTGCTCGAGCGGCTCACGGGCGAACGCGCCACGGCGACCGCGGTCGACGGCTGCGGCGCCCCCGTCCACGCGATCAGCCTGACGGGCCTCGCGCGCGGCATCCAGAAGATCACGACCGCGTCCTCGTCGTCGCCGTTCGCCCTCTTCCGCGAGGGCGCTGCGCTCACCGAGGGCGTGCGCGAGAACCCGTGGGCGATCGCCGGTCCCGGACAGCCGGACACGATCGCGATCGAGCGTGTCGGCGTCTTCGCGAAGTTCGGCGCCGAGGGCGTCATGGTCATGACCGCACCCGACGGCACGACGACCGCGCTGAAGGTGCTCGACGGCTCGTCGCGCGCCTCGACGATCATCGGGCTGCGCCTGCTCGCGAGCACGGGCGCGATCGACGACTCCGAGATCGACCGGGTCGCCACCGAGCTCGACCTCTGGGTCATGGGCGGCGAGCGTCGCGTCGGCGAGATCCGCGCCACGATCTGACCCGTCGACGCGACCTCGTCGCACCCGTCGCACCCGTCGCACCCGTCGCACCGAGACGACGGATGCCGCACCGGAACCCTCCCGGTGCGGCATCCGCTGGGTTCGCTCGGTTCAGGTCAGCCGAGCTTCGCAAGCCGTTTCGCGCGCGCCGCACGGGACACCTGTGCGCCGATCACGAGAACGAGTGCGAAGAGGAACACCGCCGAGGCGATGACGTTGGCCTCGGCGGGGATGCCACGCGACGCCGAGATGTACACGTACTTCGGGAACGTCGAGACCGAGCCCGAGTTGAAGTTCGTGATGATGAAGTCGTCGAAGCTCAGGGCGAACGACAGCAGTGCGGCCGCGATGATGCCGGGCGTCAGCAACGGGAACGTGACCCGCCAGAACACCTGGGCCGGCGACCCGTAGAGGTCGCGGCCGGCCTCCTCGAGCGCCGGGTCGAGGCTCGCGACGCGCGCCTTCACCGTCACGACGACGAAGCTGATGCAGAACATCGTGTGCGCCAGGATGATCGTCGTCATGTCCTTCGGCACGCCGACCGCGAGGAACTGCGCAGCCAGGCCCGCGCCGAGCACGACCTCGGGCGTTGCCATCGGCAGGAACAGCAGCAGGCTGATGACCGAGCGGGCCCGGAACCGGTAGCGCACGAGCGCGATCGCGATCATGGTGCCGAGCGTCGTGGCGATGATCGTGGCGACGACGCCGATGATGACGCTGTTCGCGAAGGCCTCGCACACGGCGCCGCCCTCGACGTTGCAGACGTTCAGCCACTTGTCGAAGGTGAACCCGCGCCAGGCGATGTTCGACTTCACCGAGTCGTTGAACGAGAACACGAACGTGTAGGCGATCGGGATCAGCAGGAAGACGAACGCGAGCACCGTGTAGGTCGGGAGCAGCCAGGAGCCGAGCCCGATGCGACGCGGACGCACCGGCCCGCCGGTCCGTCGGCCCCGCCCGGCCAGCTCGCTCTGCTCGCTCTCGGCGAGCCCGCCGAGCACGGCGGCCGCCTGGACTTCTCCGCTCACAGCAGGTCCTCCGTTCCGGAACGCTTCACGTAGATGCCGACGAGCACGAGGATCGCGGCCATCAGGATGATCGACAGGGCCGCTGCCGCCGGGTAGTTCAGCAGGACGAGGAAGTTCGCCTCGATCACGTTGCCCATCATCTGCGTGTCGGGACCGCCGAGGAAGTCCCGGCTGGCGTTGACGTAGTCACCGGCCGCCGGGATGAACGTGAGCAGCGTTCCCGCGACGATGCCCGGCATCGACAGCGGGATCGTGATCTTGCGGAACACCGTGAACGGGTTCGCGTACAGGTCGCTGCCCGCCTCGAGGTACCGGAGGTCGAGACGCTCGAGCGTCGTGTACAGCGGCAAGGTCATGAACGGGATGAAGTTGTACGTCAGGCCGAAGATGACCGCGAACGGCGTGCCCGTGAAGTGCGCGTCGGGCCCGAGGAGCGAGAGCGCCTTGAGCGAGGTGATCACGAACGACTCGTCGGAGAGGATCTGCTTCCATGCGAGCGTGCGCAGCAGGAAGCTGATGAAGAACGGGGCGATGACCAGCACGAGCATGAGGCTCTGCAGCAGCGGCCACCGCCTGGCCGTCACCCCGATGAAGTACGCCAGCGGGTAGCTGAACAGCAGCGCGAAGACCGTCGCCGCGAGCGCGTACCCGAACGAGCGCACGATGTGCGGCCAGTACGCGGTCATGACGTCGACGTAGTTCTGCCAGTTGAACGCGTACTGGTACTGGCCGATGTCGCCGTATTCGAGCGGCGCCTGCAGCGAGGTCAGCAGCAGCGAGACGAGCGGCGTCAGGAAGAACAGCACCAGGTAGAGGATGCCGGGCAGCAGGAGGAGGAGCGCGATGCGGCTCGACTTGCGTGGTGCCTGGGGCTGGGCCTCCGCGGTCGTGAACGCGGCGAAGGCCATGCTCAGCCCTCCCCGAGCTCGGCGACGAGGTCGTCGCGACGCTGCGCGGCGATCGAGGTCGTCGAGTCGTCGGAGGAGAACCGTTCGGTCTCGACCGCGGCGTCCTCGAGTCCGAAGCCGTGCTCGACGAGCCAGCTCGACCAGACCTCGGCGCCGACGCCGACGCTCGGCCCCGCGCCGGTGTTCTGGGCGAAGACGAGGAGTGTGCCGTGGCCGGGGACGTCGACGAGGTACTGCGTGCTCACGCCCGAGAACGACACGTCGAGCACCCGACCCGGGCCGACGACGTTGCGCTCGGGGGACGGCGAGGGCGCCTCGGTGTGCAGGCTCACCTTCTCGGGGCGGACGCCCACGGTGATCGCCCCGTTGTGCCGGTGCGCCCTCGCCTTGGGCACGATGAGTCGCGTGCCACCGGCATCGACCGCGATGGCCGTGTCGGTCGAACCTGCGACCTCACCAGCGAACAGGTTCGACTGGCCGAGGAAGTTCGCGACGAACGCGGTTCGCGGCAGGTCGTACAGCTCTGCGGGAGCGCCCATCTGCTCGATGGCGCCCTTGTTCATGACGGCCACGGTGTCGGCCATGGTCATGGCCTCCTCCTGGTCGTGCGTGACATGCAGGAAGGTGAGGCCGACCTCCTCCTGGATCGTCTTCAACTCGAGCTGCATCTGTCGGCGCAGCTTGAGGTCGAGCGCGCCGAGCGGCTCGTCGAGGAGGAGCAGGGCGGGACGGTTCACGATCGCCCGGGCGAGCGCGACGCGCTGCTGCTGGCCACCCGAGAGCTGCTGCGGCCGACGCTGTGCGAGGTGGTCGAGCTCGACCAGCCGGAGCGCCTCGTGCGCCTTGCCCACCGGGTCGGCGATGCGACGGCGCTTGAGCCCGAACGCGACGTTCTCGATGATGCTCATGTGCGGGAACAGCGCGTAGCTCTGGAACACGGTGTTGACGGGTCGCTCGTGGGACCTCGTCGAGGTCACGTCCTTGCCGCCGATGAGGATCCGGCCCTGGGTGGGCTCCTCGAGCCCCGCGACGAGACGCAGCGTGGTGGTCTTTCCGCACCCCGACGGCCCGAGGAGGGCGAAGAAGGATCCGGCCGGGATCTTGAGGTCGAGGTCCTGGATCGCGGTGAACCCGGGGAACCGCTTCTGGATGCCGACCAGTTCGAGGTCGGCGCCCCGCTCGGCGAATTCGCGCACAGCCATGGTCTGGATCTCCCTCAGGCGCCGAGCAGGATGCTCTGGAACTGGGCCTGGTACTTCTGCTCCTCGGCGCCCGAGAGCGACCGGAAGATGTGGGCCTTGGACAGCGTCTCCTCGTTGGGGAAGATGAGCTGGTTCTCGGCGAGCTCGGGGTCGATCGCCGCGGCCGCCTCCTTCGCGCCCACGACGGGCGTGATGTAGTTCACCCAGGCGGCCACCTCGGCCGCGACCTCGGGCTCGTAGTAGTAGTTCATGAGGGTCTCGGCGTTGGTCTTGCGCGTCGAGCCGATCGGCACGAGGAAGTTGTCGTTCCAGAGCGTGCCGCCGGCGTCGGGGATCGCGAACTCCCACTTGTCGCCGGCCTCGGCGTTGATGACCGTGATGTCGCCCGACCAGCAGATCGCCGCGAGGGTGTCGCCGCTCTTGAGGTCTTCGAGGTAGGCGTTGCCCTTGATGTTTCGGACCTGGCCGCTCTCGACCTGCTCGGTGAGCACGTCGATGGCCGCGTCGTACTCCTCGTCGCCCCAGTCGCCGGCGATGTCGACACCGTTCTGCAGCATGATCAGGCCCATCGTGTCGCGCATCTCGGAGAGCACGCCGACCCGGCCCTTGAGCTCGGACGACCAGAGGTCGTCGACCGAGGCGAGGCCGTCGGGGAAGGCCTCCTTGTTCCAGCAGATGCCGGCGAAACCGCCCTGCCAGGGCAGCGAGAACTTGCGGCCCTTGTCGAAGTCGGGGTCCTGGAGCGCGGGGTTGAGGTTGGCGAGGTTCGGGATGTTGTCGTGGTTCAACTCCTGGGTGTAGCCGAACCGGATCCACCGGGCGACCATCCAGTCGGTGAGGCACACGGTGTCGGCGCCGATGTCCTGGCCGAGCGCGAGCTGGTCCTTCACCTTGCCGTAGTACGTGTTGTTGTCGTCGACGGCGACCTCGTAGTTGACCTTGATGCCGGTCTGCTCCTCGAACGCCTGGAGCGTCGGGTAGTTGCCCGAGTCGTCTTCGTCGATGTAGGCGGCCCAGTTCGCCCAGTTGAGCGTCTTGTCGTTCGCCGATTTGTCCGCCGCCGGGGTGGGCTTCGCGGCTGCGCCGCCGGTCGAGCACGCCGCGAGCGCGAGGGCGGATGCCCCGGCGCCGGCGCCGGCGAGCATCGTGCGACGGCTCATCTGCGAGGCGCGGGCGCGGGCGATCAGCGAACGGATCATCGGATCCTGGGGAAGGGGCCGAGAGTTCACGGGTGCTCCATTCGGGTTCAGCGACGTTGCCATGGGTGCGTCGATAGTGCCACACTGCGGGGTGAATTTCACGGAACGATGTCCGAATCGTTAATTTCTGCGAACAGAACGTGCGGATTCAGTGCTCGACGACGTGATAGGCGATGTTTTCCGTCGTCGGCCATGCTCGACGAACGACCGTCTCTCCCGGGTGGACGACCCAGCACTCGCCGCCCCCGTCATCGAGCAGCGGCGGCAGCGCGGCCGCCCCGGAACGACCGGCGGCGGCCGGCGCCAGCGCTCGGAACTCGCGCAGGCCGCCGCGGACGACGATCGTCGCGGCGTCCCGTGCACGGGCGACCAGCGCGTACGACGCCGACCAGGCCTCCGCATCGCCGACGGCGAGCACGGGTGAGCGCCCGAGCTCGGCGAGCACCTCACGCTCGCCTCCCGGCACGAGCCGGACCGGCGTGCGCCCGGTCGCGCGAAGCCGCTCGGCGTCGAGGTGCGCCGTCGCCGAGACCACGGCCGTGAACTCCGCATCGAGCGGGGCCGGCGGCGCGGCGACGGTGATCGGCGTCGGCGGCAGCGGCGCATCGACCACTTGCAGCCGACGCGCCCGCCACTGGCCCGCCCCGGGCGGAGCCTCGCGCTGCCAGAGGTCGCCGAGCCCCCCGGCGTGCGCGAGCTCGGCCCGACTCGGATGCCGCAGGTGGACCACCGCGCCGAAGAGGTCGCGCAAGCCGCCGCCGAGCCGATGGGCGAGCGTCGCCGAGGCGGCGACCGCGAGGCCGAGGCGGCGCCCCTCGTGCAGGAGCTCGCCGAGCATGGCCGTCGCGGCGTGCCGGTACTCCTCGGGCCACGAGGCGAACCGCGTATCGAGGTCGTCGACCACGAGCAGCCGCTGTTCGAGTGATCCGGCCCGGGCCGCGACGACCAGGTCGACCAGCACCTGCCAGTCCGCGGGCTGCCCGCGTCCGAGGCGGAGCACGGCGGTCGGCCCGGAACCGGCCAGCGCCTCGGCTTCGATCGCGGCCAGCGCCGTCGACCTGCCGCTGCCGGGAGCGCCGAGCACCAGGAGGTGCCCGTCGGTCGCCGGCGACCACGTGGCGAGGCTCCGGCGCTGCAGGTCGGGCTCGTCGAGCAGCCCGAACACGACGGAGGGCCCGGCGCCGGTCGGGCCGCCCAGAGCTGCGACGGGATCCACCTCGGCGACCGGCGCCGCACGCCGGGCGGCATCGAGGTCCGCGAGCGTGAGCCGTGCCGGCAGCGCGTCGAGCCAGGGCCGCCGCACGGCGGGCGATGCCGCGAACCGGTGTCGCACCTCGTCGATGGCCTGCGCATCGACCATGGCGGACTGGAACGGCACCGCGACGCCGTCGCCCCGATCGATGACCCCGCGCCCCGGCCGGTCGGCGGCGATGCGTGCGGCCGCCTCGGTGCCGACGACGGCGAGGCTGTCGGCACGGTGCATCACGCGCAGCGAGACGCGGATGGGGGCGTTCGCGGTGACCTGCTCGCCGAGCACGCCGTTCGGTCGCTGCGACGCGAGCACGAGGTGCACGCCCAGCGAACGCCCGCGCGCGGCGATGTCGGCGATCACCGCGCCGAGCTCGCGGAACCGCTGGACCATCGCCTGGAACTCGTCGATCACGACGACCAGTCGACCGAGTGGCGCATCGTCTGGCAGGTGCGCGACGTCGCGAACGCCCGCGTGCCTGAGGACCCGCTCGCGATGCCGGAGCTCGGCGGCGAGGCTCTGCACCGCTCGCTCGGCCTCGGACTCGTCGAGGTCGGTGACGATGCCCGCGACGTGCGGCAGACCAGCGATCGGCTCGAACGCCGACCCGCCCTTGAAGTCGACGAGGAGGAACGCGACCCGCTCCGGCGGGTGGGCGGCGGCCATCTGCAGGATCCAGGCGAGGAGGAACTCGCTCTTGCCGCTGCCGGTCGTGCCCGCGACGATCGCGTGCGGTCCGTCGGCGACGAGATCGAGGTCGAGCACTCCCCCGGCGACTGCACCGACGGACGCCCTCAGGGTCGACCGCCGCAGCTCGGGCCCGCTCGTCGGGGGCAGGTCGCGCACGGCGACGACCTCGGGCAGCGCAGATTGGCGGATGCCGAGTCCCGCGCGCTCGGCGAACGAGACCGCGAGGGCGGCCCATGCACTCGCCTCCTCGATGCCCAGGAGGTCGGGCACGAGGGCCGTGCCGACCACGGCGCCGCGCTGTCGGAGCATCGCCGTGCGCGGTCCGACGATGTGCACCACGATCGCGAGTCCGGGCGGGAGGTGCTCGGGCTCGTCCGCCAGGACGATCGCGAGCTCGGCCCCGTGCTCGACACTCCGGTCACCGGGGTCGCCCAGGTCCGGCACGGCCCCCGGCTGCGGGGCGGCCCACGATCGCGAGGACCCGCCCGAGGGCGAGGGCGGGAGCATCCGGCCCGACGGCGACGTCAGGTCGCGGAGGACGACCGTCGCCCCCTCGCCCACCCCTGCGCCCGCGTGCGGAAGCTCGCGCACCCACCGCCACGGAGCAGTGTCGGGCACCTCGAAGGCGACCGCGTCCGGCCGCGTGAGCTGTGCGCAGTGCAACAGGGCGGACCGAGAGGCGGCACGGACGAGCGGAGCCGGGCCGGCGAAGCCGACACCTCCGGCGAGATCGACCACGACGGGAGCCCGTTCGAGTCGACGCGAGTGATCGAGCGCGTCGCGATCCTGCTCGTCGGCCGGCGAACCCTCGACGCGGAGCGTGCTCTCGACCGTCGCCGCGCCGAGGACGATCGGGCCGACGCCCGCCGATCGCCAGTCGGGCGCATCACCGCCGGTCGCGATCCGGGCCGCGGACGGATGCCGCTGCCACGCGGCCTCGACCTCGAGCCCATGCCGCGCCTCGACCTCCGCTCGCAGCCGCGCGAACGCGGCCTCGCGCTCGGCACGTTCCCGCTTGGCCCTGCGTCGGGCCTGACGGCGACCGTCGAGCACCGTCGCGATCGCGAGGACCGGCCCGAGCACGGCGAACGCGAGCGAGACCACGGACCCGGTGACCAGCCACAGCACCACCGCGCCGATGACCGGGGCGATCGCCGCGATGAACGGGAACCCGGGCGGAGCAGGCTCGGACACCGCCGCGGGCAACGAGAGCGGCAGCCGCAGGTCGTCGGGCGGCGCGAACAGGCGGGTCGGCATCCCGACATCCGATCACCCCGCGTGGCCCGCAGCCGCGCCGAGCCGGGAGCACCCGCCCGCCCGCGGCATCCGCCGTGCTGTGGAGGAGCGGTGCGTCGGCGTCAGGCGACGGTGAAGGACTGGTCCGCGAGCTCGACGACGGTGCCGGAGGCGACCAGGTACCGCCGCCCCGGCTCGCAGCGGATCACGTCGTCGGAGCGGCGCACGATCGTGCCGTTGGCCGAGAATCGGTCGGCGATCCAGAGCGTGCCGTCGTGCGTGCCGAACTCGAGGTGGGTCTTGGACACCGAGCGGCTCGGGTCGTCGACGTGCACGAGATGGTCGAAATGCTCGCCCGGCTGCGGCAGCGGCCGGCGGCCGATCAGCCCGGTGCCGAACACCACGCGCACCTCGCCCGTGCCGAATCGCAGCACGAACCGCGGGGGCGTCGCGTCGGCCCGCGCCGAGGCACCCGATCCTGCGTCGCCCGTCTCGGGACCGCCGGAGCTCCCGGCGCCGTCGAGGGCGCCGACGTCATCGGCGCCGCCGTTCGCCTCGCCGACGCCCGTTCCGGCAGGAGCTGCGGACTCGGCATCCGCGACCTCGCCCTGGAGCCCGACCGCAACGCTCACGACACCGCTGCGCCGGAATCCGGGACCGAGCGAGGTCGTGTCGCCCGGCCTCGGATCGGGTCGGCGTCGAGACTCGGGGGTCGCGCTCGTCGAACTGCCGCAGTGCCCGCAGAACATCGCGCCGTCGGGCAGCGCGGCACCGCAGATGCGACATCTCATCGTCGACCCCCTCTCCGGCTGACAGCGTACCCGCCGAGGGAGGTGAGCGAGATCGCCGCCCGCCACCGTTCGAACCGCGTGCGCGGAGCTGCGAGGCGTCGCTGCAACTCGTCGACCGACCGCCACACCCGCTCGTCATCGCCCTGTTCGGGACCGCCGGGAGCGTACACGGCGCGATCGACCACCGAGGCGAGCACGAGCGGCGCGAGGCCGCCGACCATGACCGCCTGCTCGGCTCGCGTCGAATTCGGCTTGATCGGGTACCCGTAGTCCGCGGCGGTGTCAGCGAACTCCCGCCACCCGCCCTCGATGCGATCGACCGGTGAATCGGCGTTGCGGCGCACGCGACGCCGCCGGATCTTCGCCACGATCACCGCGAGGAACGGGCTCGCGAGCAGCGCGAGCACGAGCACGGTGAGACCGGCGATCGTGGCGACGGTCGTGAGCACCCCCAGCCAGCGGCCGAGGTCGTCCTGCGGTCGTTCGTCGGAATGGTCGGCCGGCGAGTCGTTCTCGTCGACCTGCGTGCGCTCGGGCGGCGGGGGCAGTGCCGACTCCGGGCGCGAGACCACCTCCGGCTGCTCCGGCTCGCGATCGGGGATCTCGCGCGGCACGGGATTGGGGTCGAGTGCGATCCAGGCGCCGTCGTCGCGCTGCACCTCGATCCACGCCTGCAGGTCGCTGCGGCGGAGCACCGTCAGCTCCGGGACGGCGGCCGCGCCGCCCGCCTCGCCCGCTGCGAGATCCGCCGCCGTGTACCCGACGACGACGCGCGCGGGGAAGCCGATCCTGCGCGCCATGAGGGCGGCGGCCACGGCGTACTGCTCGCCGTCGCCGACCATCGGCTGGTCGGCCGCGAGTTGCGCGAGGCGGTCGAGCGCGTGGCCGGAGCGGCTCGGCACCGCGTCGGCGGCCGTGCCGTGGCTGACGTACCCGGTGCGGTGGAAGCCGTCGATGATCGCCGCGAGGCGGCGGCCGGGCGCCTCGGTCACGGGTGCCCACCGCTCGAGCAGTTCGGCGAGCTCGGGCGGCAGCTCGGGCGCGGTCGGGACCACGCTCGTGCCCGGCTGCATGGTGTCGAGCTCGGACGGGTCGAGCATCGCGACCGACCACGCCACGTACGCGTCGTTGCGCTGGAGCCCGGTCGTGACCGCCCCCGTGCCGGTCGTGTCGTTGTAGACGAAGCCGTCGGCCAGGGTCTCCGCCCGCGGTCCGCTGAAGTCGATGCGCTCGAGCTGGCCGACGCCGGGCACCCAGACGTCGTCGTACGCGGCGACCTGCACCGAGATGCGCACGTCGTCGCCGCGCACGTCCGTCTGGTCGAGGCGGTACGGCAGTCGGGTGAAGCTGCCGGAGAGCGAGGTGCCGTCGGCCCCGCCCACCGAGTAGACGATGCCGTCGTAGGTGTCGAGCGTGGCCAGCGCGAGCCCGGCCCCGGGCGGGAGGCCGCGGACCTCGAGCATGACGTCGTCGGCGATGAGCGGGTCGAACGCGGCACGGAACGATGCGAGCGGGCTCTCGTGGGCGCGCGGCTCGAACGGCTGCTGCACCTCCGAACGCACGACCGTGCGCGCCGGCACGGGCGTGATCAGTGCTGCCGCGGTGGCGCCGGCCAGGGCGACGGCGAGGATCGCGGATGCTCCGAGCACGCGTCGCGCATCGGCGAGCGCGCGTTCGACCCCGGCGCGTCCGCCGAGCGCCTGCCGATCGCGGATCGCGACGCTCACGAGCCAGGCGACGACCGCGACGAGGAACGCGAGCCCGGCCGGCAGGGCGAGCGCGCCGTGCACGACGCCGAGCAGGATGCCCGCCGTCAGGAGCAACGCCGGCGGCACGATCGCGGCGACCGGATGCCGCGTGCGGAACGCGATGGTGACGGTCGCCGCCGAGGCGAGCAGGGCGAGCAGGAACGGCGGCACGAGGAGCGCCTGGTACGAGCCGACCGGCACGGCGATCGTGACGAGCTGCTTCCACGACAGGGCCGTCGCGGTCACGAGGTCGAGGATGCCCTGCGCCGTCGGCAGCACCCCGACGTAGGCGCGCGACGGCACCGCCGCCGGGACGCCGAGCACGAGGAAGGCCGACGCCAGTGCGACGAGGACCGCCCACGCCGGCCATCTCCGCCACGCGCCGATCAGGCCGATTCCCAGGCCCGCCACGACGGCGACGGCCACCGCGACGAGGAACTCCGGGCTCTCGTACACCGGCCACCACGGGATCAGCGCTGCCGCGAGGAGGAGCACGAGCAGGGCGACCGACACGATGATCGACCACCGCGAGCGGCCGGATCCTCCGCCCTCGCCACCGTCGACGGGCCTGCTCATCCGACCGACGCCGTTCGCGCGAGCATCGCCCGCAGGTCCTCGAGGTAGCCGATGCCGAAGACGGTGAGTCCGGCGATCGTGCGCACCGACGCATCGCCTTCCGGCGCGCACTGCACGGCGATCGCGTCGACGCCCATCGGCAGGCGCGACGCTGCGGCCCGCAGCGGCGCCGGTCCACGGGCCGTCCCGGTCACGAGGAAGGCGAGCGAGACGCCGGGCAGGGACTCGGCTGCGGCGGCCGCGACATCCGCGATCATGGCCGCGTGCTCGTCGCGCTCGATCAGGCACAGCGCGTCGAGCAATCGGTCGCGCGTCACCGTCGGCAGTTCGCGGACGATGCCGGCCGGACCGTGGACCGTCGCGCGCCTGGTGGTGCCCGCGATCCGCGCCGACGCGCCGGACGGACGCACCAGGATCCCGGGCTGCCTGGCCGGGGCGCCCGCCTGCCGGGCGAGCGCGCCGGGCTGCGGCGCCGGACCGCGTGCTGCGCTCGCGCCCGACACGACGAACGACACCGTGCGAGCGTCGCGGATCGCCCTCGCGCCGACGGATGCCGCCGCGCTCACCGCGAGCTCGAACTCGGCGTCGTCTCGGTACGCCTCGGGGTCGAGGTCGAGCACGACCATGAGGCGGCTGCGCCGCGTCTCCTCGAACTGGCGCACCATGAAGGTGCCCGTCTTCGCCGTGCTCTTCCAGTGGATGAACCGCCGGTCGTCGCCGGGCAGGTACTCCCTGAGCGCGTGGAACGAGATGTCGCTCGACGTGAGGTCGCGGGTGGGCGACCCCTCGAGATCGCGGACGAACCCCGAACTGAGTGCGGCGATCGCCGCGGTGCGCGGATGCACGTGGAGTTCGGCGACCTCCGACCACACGATCTCGCGACGGACGAGGCCGAGCGGGTCGGCGCGCACCGTCCTCGCGGGGCCGACCTGCACGACGCCGCGATGATCGGTCGGCACCCGGAACGATCGGTCGAACGAGCCGCCCCGCGCGAGGCCGGGCAGCACCCATTCCAGGACCTGCCGGCCGACGGGCACCTCGAGCTTGACGCCGCCCCACCTGCGGCGACCGGGATTCTCGGCGACGAGCCGCGCCTGCGCCGGTTCGCCGACGACGACGCGCGAGATCGGCACCGAGAGCCCGATCGTCGACGCGCCGCGGCCGAGCAGCCAGACGGATGCCGCGACCGCGACGACCGCGAGGCCCCACGCGAGGGCGATGAACTCGATCCACCCGAACGTCGACCCCACCGCGAACGCGGCCACGGCCGCGACGATCACCGCCCATCCGCGCCACGTCACGACGGACCCGACCACCCGGCTCCATTCCTGGAGCGTGCCGAGGACCCGGCCGACCAGCCGCACGAGATGCGCGATCAGGGCCGCGAGGATCCCCTCCCGGCGGGCGTCCTCCGGCATCGTGGTGCGCGTCTCGGCGAGGCTCACACTGCTTGCCTCGAGGACGGCGGCGGGGTCTCGATGAGCACCTGCGCGATGAGGTTCGATGCGGTCACGCCGTCGAACTCGGCCTCGGCATCGAGGATCAGGCGGTGCGCGAGCACGGGCTCGGCGAGGGCCTTGACGTCGTCGGGCACGACGTAGTGCCGCCCCCGCCCGGCGGCGTGCGTCTTGGCCGCCCGGATGAGCGCGAGGGCCCCGCGCACGCTCACGCCGAGCCGCACCTCCCGCGTCGTCCTGGTGGCGTCGACGAGGCGCGAGACGTAGTCGTGGATCGTCGGGTCGACGTGCACGGTGCGCGCCGCGGCCGCCATCTCCACGATCTCGGCGGCCGCGAGCTGCGGCTCGACCTGCACGCCGTGCGCCCGATGATCGGCGCCCTCGAGGATCCGGATCGTCGACGCGTGATCGGGATACCCGATCGAGGTGCGCATGAGGAAGCGGTCGAGCTGCGCCTCGGGCAGGCGGTACGTGCCCGCCTGCTCGACCGGGTTCTGGGTCGCGATCACCATGAACGGATGCCCGACGGGGTGGGTCTGGCCGTCGACCGTGACCTGCCCCTCCTCCATGACCTCGAGCAGCGCGGACTGGGTCTTCGGGCTCGCCCGGTTGATCTCGTCGGCGAGCACGATGTTCGCGAAGACCGGACCGGGGTGGAACTCGAAGGCACCCGACCGCTGGTCGTAGACGGTCACGCCCGTGATGTCGCCGGGCAGCAGGTCGGGCGTGAACTGCACGCGGTTGCTCGTGCCGTGCACCGACTGCGCCATCGCCCGGGCGAGCGACGTCTTGCCGGTTCCGGGCACGTCGTCGAGCAGCAGGTGGCCCTCGCTGAGGAAGGCCGTGAAGGCGAGCCGCACGACCCGGTTCTTGCCGAGCAGCACGGTCTCGACCGCACCGACCAGCCGGTCGAGGTTCGATGCGAATCTCGATGCCTCTTCTGGGGTCATCGTCATACGGGCTCCATCGGTGATCACGGGTTCTGATACCTCACTTTCACGCCGGCGACCTCAACATCCAACCAGACACGGTCGCCGGGCTGGGCGCCGGGGACCTGGCAGCTCGTGCGCCGCTGGGCTCGCACGCCCACGTCGTCGCCCACGACGCCGCACCGGAACTCCGCGGGGATGCCCGAGTTGTCGGGCTCGGAGTCCCACGACCAGCTTCCCAGTTCGGGATCCCACACCCGCGAGGGCAGGGCGAACGTGAGCGACGGCTCCGCGTCGGCCGGCAGGATCTCCGACCACGGCCCGCAACTGCCCCATGGCGAGCACGTGCGCAGTTGGAAGCGGGCCGTCTCGCCGAAGGGCCTGCCGAGGACGGCCCGGAGCCATCCCGAACCGGCGAAGTCCCTGGGGGCGCCGAGTTGCGCGCCGTTCGCGTCGACCGCGACGATCTGCAGGCGCTGGTTCGGATCGACTCTGGAGATGTACCGGTCCCATGCATCCTGCGTCATCCAGTCCATGCCGCTCTCCACCGAGGTGATCGGTCCGGGAGGCTCTCGCACCACGACGGTGCCCACCCCGGTGCTCACGCACGCCGAACGGTTGTAGCCCCAGACCACGAAGGAGTACCTGGCGGCCTCGGCCGTCGTGCCCGTGAACTGGACGCTCGAGGCATCCGGCCCCACCTGGACCATGTCGGAGACGGTGCCGCCGCGCGACGGAGCGACGACGGTGCCAGGGGCGGGAGAGGTCACCATGCAGCTCTGCGGGCCGGAGGGCGGTGCGGTCGAGCCGTCGGCGAGCCGCTGCACGAAGTATCCACCGATGGGGTCTCCATTGCCGCCGAACGGGGTCCAGGACACCGTCACGGTTCCGGCGATGGCATCGCCGACGACGCTGATGCCGCCCGCGACCGGCGGACCGAACGGCGTGCCGGAGCCCCGGGCATCGGCCCACACCGCCATGGCCGGATACGCCTCGTTGCGCGCGCTCACCGAGAACTCGACGAGGCTGCCGTTCTCGAGCGCCCTCGAGTCCACCTCGCACCGCGACGCCGTGCACACCGCTGCCGCATCGACCTCGACCGGGACGCCGCCGACCACCAGGACGTACGAGTGGACCGGGCTTCCGGCACCTGCCGAGACCGGCGACCACCCCAGGCGGAGGCGGCCGTCCAGCGGACCCGCGGCGAGGTCGCGCGGTGCCGGCGGCACGACGTCCGACCAGATCGGACCCGGCGCATCGACCGGGTCGGAGAGGCCGATGGCGTTGCGCGCCTGGACGCGGAGCACGACGCCGTTCGCCCGGCCGTTGCCGAGGGTCGGCACGAGGCAGGTCGTCGCGGTGCACTCGGTCTTCGCGAGCACCTCTGACGAGCCCGGCTCGACGAGGCTGATCTCGTAGGCGGTGATCGGGGAGTTGTTGAACGCACCGGCCCCGAAGACGAGGTCGAGCCTGCGATCGCCGAATCCGGTCACCCGCGGGGCGGTCACCGGATCGGGGCGGTCCTGCACCGAGACGGTCACCGTTCCCCACGCGTACCGGTCGGGGTCGTCGGTCGCGTCGGCGACCTGGTACTGCAGCGTGGCGTTCACGGGCTCGGCATCCTCCGAGACCTTCACGAGGAGGGTCGAGCGGTCGGCGTCGGGCGTGACCGAGACGCCGGCGGGCAGCGTGTCGAGGCCCCTGAGCGCCACGACGCGCAGCGGCGTGTCGGGGAACGGGTTCGTGGTGTCATCGTTGGCGAGCACGTCGACGCTCGTCGTCGTTCCACGCTGGGCGACGGCCCGATCCGAGATCGGGCGGGCGAGCGGCCTCGTCGAGGCCACGACCTGCAGGTCGATGCGGCCGGGTTCGCCATCGCCCGATCCGTCGATGACCGAGACGGCGACCGAGCCGCGCGTGCCGGAGGGCGTCGCCGCCGACGGGGTGATCGTGAGCCGGTGCTCGTCGAGCTCGAATCCGAAGCCGTCCGGAAGCGGCTCGAGCAGCCGGTACT
The DNA here is from genome assembly GCF_040547485.1 of Agromyces sp. PvR057. Taxonomy (NCBI): domain Bacteria; kingdom Bacillati; phylum Actinomycetota; class Actinomycetes; order Micrococcales; family Microbacteriaceae; genus Agromyces; species Agromyces sp. PvR057. The sequence continues at coordinate 74,591 of NZ_JBEPPT010000005.1, read as the reverse complement.
CCAATTCGTCGGCCTGCTCCTTGTCGGGGTAGGTCGTGAGCTTCACGAGGTCGATCGTCTTCGCCACGCCCTGCTCGAAGTCGATCGAACCGCCGGCGAACGCCGGAGCCTGGTTGCGCGTCGGCCGCACGTCGATGGGGATGACGATGGTGGCGGTGCGTCCGGTCGGGTCGGACGCCGACTCGCCGTCGGTCGCCGTGAACGAGATCGACGCCGGCCCGAAGTATCCCGCCTCGCTCCGGAACCGCAGGGTCCGCTCATCGACCCACGGATCGGTGCCGTCGCTGTGGGCGGCCCGCACGCTCGCGGCGTCGAGGATGCTGACCGGGCGCCCGGATGCCGCGATCACGTAATCCTCGATGTGGAGCTCGACGCTCTCGCCGCTCCGCACCTCGACGTCGGGCGCGTCGCGCCGAAGCTGCGGGATCGCGTCGTCGCGGCCCGGCACGCGGATGAACGCGTACGAGACCACGTCCGCATCGTCGGGGCGCGTCAGCGAGAACGGGATGATCCGGCGACGATCCTCGACCGCGACCCGGATGCTCCCGTCGCGGAGCACCTCGGCACCCTCGTCGAAGCCGGGAACGAGTCCGACCTCGAGGTCGGCCACGTCGGCATCGGCGAGGAACGCGTCGGCCAGGACGTCCACGTCGACACGGTCGCGGTCGAGGATGTCGGTCAGGTTCAGGACGACGTCGTCGACCTCTGGCCGTGCGAGCGGCGCGTCCTCGCGCGCGACGACCGTGAGGAAGCTCGAGTCCGAGCCGAGCCGCTCGTTCTCGATGGCGTACTGGAAGCCGTACTCCCCATCGCCCTCGGGAACCACGACATCGATCCGATCGCCGACGACCTCGGCCGAGGCACCGCCGTTCTGCGGTGTCACGTCGGTCAGCGTCAGGCTGCCGCCGTCGGGGTCGGAGTCGTTCTCGAGCACCCGGGCCGAGAGCGTGCGGCCCGGTCGCACGAGCACGCTGTCCTCGACGGCGACGGGATTCCTCGCCCCGTCCGGACGCGCGGCGATGCCGACCCGGATCGTGCCCATCGCCTTCGCACCGAGCGCATCCACGACCGCGTACGTGAACGTGTCGGTTCCGGCCGAGTACTCGCCGGCCCGGTAGTCGAGCCAGTCCGGTCCCGTCTCGCTGACGCTGCCGAGCTCGGGGTTGGACTCCTGGCCGACGAGCAGCACGGAGTCCCCGTCGGGGTCGGTTCCGCCGAGTGCGACGGAGATGCGCACCGTGTCGCCGGCGAGGGCGCGCGCGGTGACTTCGGGCGGCACCGGCGGCGAGTTGGTCTCCGGGTCGGTCGGCCGCACGGAGAAGTGCACCGTCGCCGTGGCCGACTGCCCTGCGGCGCGGATCCGGTACTGCGCGTCGTACTCCCCTGGCTTCTCGGGCGCGAAGTACCGCAGGCGGTCGCCGCTGACGAAGAGCAGGCCGTCGAGGGGATCCTCGACCGGCACGGGGTCGAGGGTGAGCGGCAGTCCGTCGGGGTGCTCGTCATTGGCGAGCACGGGCACGTCGATGACGTCCCCGGTGCGCACCGATGCCGTGTCGGGGTTCGCGACCGGCGGCTGTGCGACGGGCGGCGACGGCACCTCCACGACGGTGACGGCGCCCTCGGCATCTCCGAGGCCGTTGCTGACGCGATAGCCGAACGTCAGCGATCCGAGCGGCAACGGCCCGAGCAGCTGGACCCTGAGGATGCGATGGTCGATGACCTCGACGCGCAGGTCGTTCGACTCGGCGTCGATGAGGTCGGTGAGCACGAGCACGCCGCCGGTCGGGTCGATGTCGGTCGCGAGCACGTCGACGTCCATCGGCTGCTGGGCACGGAGGAAGGCGGTGTGCGGCACCGTGATCGGCATCGTGTCACGGTCGGATCCCGCCTCGACCTCGACGCGGATCAGGCCCGTGACCGGCGGCGAGCTCTCGTCGGTGACGACGTACTCGAGGTAGTGGGTGCGCTCGGCCGAGCTCTTGAAGCGGAAGGTCCCGCCGTCGTAGTCGGGCGTGATGAGCACGTCCTGCTTCGCGGGGACGCTCGTGAGCACGACGTTGCCCGTTCCCCCGTGCACGTGCCGGAGCGGGTCGATGCGCACCTCCTCGCCCGCGGTGGCGAGCACCACGAACGATTCGGCGATCAGGGGCACGGTCCCGGGGGCCCGCACGTCGATCTCGAGGGACCCCGCGCCCTCGTCGCGCCCGTCGTGCGCGACCAGCGCGACCCGGCGCGTCGCCTGCTGGCCCTGCCGCTCGTCGAACACGACGGATCCTTCGGGCGTGAACGACGCCGTGTCGCCTTCCGGGGGCGTGGCGGAGTACAGGAAGAACGGGTCGCCGTCGGGGTCGACCCAGTCGCCGAGGACGGCCGTCGTCGAGCGCCCGCCGAGCGCGACCGTCGCCGTGCGGTCCCGCACCTGCTCCGGCGGGCCGTTCTCATCGTCGGTGCGCACCTGCACGGTGACGGATGCCGTCGCACTGCCGCCGCGTCCGTCGTCGACCGTGTATCCGAATGAGAAGCCCTCGGTCACCGTGTCGTCGACGGTCACCTGCACCTGCTGGCGGTCGGACACGAGATCGAGTCTGACTCCGGGCGGAGGCACGGCGACGAGCTCCTCGATCACGAGCACGTCGCCGTTCGGGTCGTAGTCGTTCATCAGCACCGGCAGCATCGAAGCGCGGCCAGGTCGCGCACCGAACGCGTCGGCGACGGCGATCGGATCGGCCTGGCTGCGTTCGATCGGCGCGGGGGCGTCGGCATCCTGCCGTTCGACGATCTCGTCGTCGGTCTCGGTCGCGAGCAGCTCATCCCAGTTGTCGATCACGCCGTAGTCGGTCGAGGCCGCCCAGCTTCGACCCGACGCGCGGTCGCTGAGCACCAGGGAGCGGCCGTTCGCGAGGTACGCGAGGTCGGCGCTGGTCGCCATCTCATCGAGCGGGAACGACCTCGGCGCCTCGCCGGCGCACGCCCGCCAGGCGGTGCCGTTCGACCACGCCGCATGCAGGCAGTCGCCGTGCCGAACGGGCGCCGTCGCGATCCCGCCGGCTTGCCGGACCTCCATCTCGCGAATGCCGCCGTCGGTCAGGTCGACCATGACGAGGCCCGCGCGCGACGCGATGGCGATCGCATCGCCGTCGACGGCGGGCTCCTGGAGCCTCGGATCGTCCGCGATATCCATGACGTCGCCGAGGTCGACCGCCCGGTCGGCGAGGAGCAGCGTCATGCTCCGCTCGTCGAGCACCGCCCATCGGCCGTCGACCGACGTGATCTGCACCTCGGCCGCCGGGTCGGAGGGCTCGGTCTGCCACTGCTCGACGACCGACTCGGAATCGTCGACGTCGACTCGCTGCACGATGCCCGCCAACGGCGCATAGGAGAAGAGGCGCCCGTCGGGCGCGACCGACACCACGGCGCCGGGTCCGAACCGGAAGGTGGGGTCGGAGTCGACCTGCAGGTCGACGATCTGGTCGGACGGCATCGTCCAGACATCGCCGTCGGAGGCGACGACCACCTTCGACTCGGTGATCGCGATGCTGCTCGAGGGCGGCACCGCGACCGTCTCCGCGACGGTCGAGTTCATGGGATCGATCACGGAGACCGTCGCGCGTTCCTCGTCGAGCGCGAGCACCGTCTGACCGCGCTGCGCGATCTGCCCTGCCGATCCGCCCGTCTCGACGATCGTGTTCAACTCGTGCACGGCGGTGTTCGCCCGGCCCACCGATTCGAGGTCGTCGTTCGCGACCCAGACGGCCGCATCGCCGAGGTCGACCCGCTCCGCCGAGTAGCCGCCGGATGCCACGGCCACCGCCACGATCGTCGACACGACGCCCATGCAGACGGCCGCCGTCACGACGGCGGATCGATGTCGGGACACGACCGAGCGGAGCCTCATCAGTCCCCCGCGTCGATGTCCACGCAGCGTTCCTCGCTCGGACGCCCCGTCTTGCCGTTGCGAGTGACCGTGACACTCGCGCAGACGTGGTCGCCGTCGTCGGCGACGACGTCCGCGCGCTCATCGCGCTGCACGGGGCGAGCGGCTCCGTCGACGGTCACGAGGTACGCGTCGCCGCCCTGCAGTCCGGGGTCGTCCCAGGTGAAGGTCACGGAGACGCCGTCGACGTCGGCTCGCACGTCGGTCACGACCGGGATCGGGGCGGTCGTCGAGGCGACGAGGTACGAGCCGGCGAGCGCGACCCCGACGAGCAGCACGGCGATCGCGGAGAGCGCCAAGAGTGCGCGGCGCGGGGCGCGGGGCGGCGCCGGTCGGGAGCCGGTCGCGCCCGAGGACGTGTCCGAACGCAGCGTGGTCGCCGCCATGCGGTCGTTGGGCCGCCTGGTACGGCGGGCACGGCGGTCCGGCGCGCTCGCGGCCGCCGGGACGGAGATGATGCGCGTGCGCTCGTCGAGGTCGACGGCGACGGCGAGCGCCCAGTCCTCCGTGACGACCTCGAGCGGCGTCTGCGGCAGGGCGAGCTCCTCCTCGATCGCCTGCAGGTCGCGCACGAACTCGAGGGCGCTCGACTGACGGTCGGCGGGTCGCTTCGACATCGCGCGGGCGAGCACGCGCTCGAGCGAGTCCGGCACGTCGTTGCGGCCCGTGGGCGGCAGCTTCGCCGTGCGGATGCGAGCTGAGACACGGCCGACGGTGTTGTCGCCGCCCGACTGCTCGAAGGGGCTGCGACCGGCGAGCAGCGAGTAGACCGTCGCGCCCAGCGACCAGACCTCGCTCGCGACGGTGCCGGCATCGTCGACGAGCACCTCGGGGGCCGACCACGGCACCGAGAGGCCGACCGTATCGGTGGGGTGCATCGCGCCCAGCCTCGCCGCGATGCCGAAGTCGGACAGCACCGGATGCCCGTACGCGGTCGTGAGGATGTTCGACGGCTTGATGTCGCGGTGCAGCACGCCGTTGCGGTGCGCGGTCTCGACGGCGCTCGCGATGCGCACGCCGACCGCGAGCACCTCGGCGAGCGGCAGCGACGTGCTGCGGTAGCGCTGGCCGAGCGTGGACGGGCAGAACTCCATGACGAGGTAGGGACGCCCGTCGGCGGCGACGCTCGCCTGGTACACCGTGAGGATCGACGGGTGCGACGAGAGTTGCGCCATGACGTCGGCCTCGGCCTGGAACATCTGCCTCGCCGCGTCGTCGACGACCTCGGCGAGCAGCACCTTGACCGCCACGAGTCGGCGCGGCATGTTCTGCTCGTAGAGGAACACGTCGGCGAATCCGCCCGACCCGAGCACCCTGACGAACGAGAAGCCCGGAAGGTTCGGTGCGGTTGACGGCAGTCGTCTCGACACGATCCTCCTTGACCTCGAGTGGGGCGAGGGTGCCGTCGCTGGTCGATGCCGGCGGCATCCGGTCTGCTCATTGTAGGTCGACGCGACCCACGCTCGAAGCTCTCTTCGACGCGCTCAGGATGCCGCGGGCGAGTCGATCGCGCCGTCGGCGCCCACTTGCTCGGGTCGCGGTTCCGGCCTGCTCACCTCGTGCACGTCGACCACGAGCACGGTGACGTTGTCGCGGCCGCCGTTGCCGAGCGCGGCGTCGAGGAGGTGCTCGGTGACGCGTTCGGCCGACCGGTCGGCCATCAGGAAGTGCCGGATGCCGTACGACGTGAGCTCCTTCGTGAGCCCGTCTGAGCAGATCAGCAGGCGCATGCCCGGTTCGACGGCGATCGCCCGGTAGTCGGGGATCGGCGACTCGTGGAAGCCGACGGCTCGCGTGATCACGTTCGAATGCGGGTGGGTGTCGGCCTCGTCGCGGGTGATCTGCCCGGCGTCCACGAGCTCCTGCACGATCGAGTGGTCGACCGTCAGCTGTTCGAGGATGCCGCCGACGAGTCGGTAGACCCTCGAATCGCCGATGTTGAACACGATCCAGGCGGGCTCGTCGGAGATGAGGCCGAGCGCGACCCCCGTGACGGTCGTGCCGCTGCCCTCGTCGGTGACCCCCGTGCCGCGTTCCATGTCCTGCACGGCGAGCCGCAGCGACTGGTCGATCTCGGCCGTGCCGATGACGGTCTTACCGCCGTGCTCTGCGAGGCGGGTCACCACGGCTGCGCTCGCGAAGTCGCCGGCGGCGTGGCCGCCCATGCCGTCGGCGACCGCGAAGACCGGTGCCTGCGCGACGAAGCTGTCTTCATTGACCTGCCGACGATGGCCCGTGTCGGTCGCGGCGGCCCACGAGATCGTGATCCTCGTGCCGTCGGGCAGCACGACCGGATGACGGGTGTTGCCGTTTCCGATCTGTGTCACGAGGGGGGCCTGTCGGTTCGGGTCGGATGGGGAGCGTCGTCGCTGGCTGGGAGGACCTCGATGATCGTACCGTCTCCGAGGTCGAGGGAACTTCCCGGCATCACCACGATCGACTCGCCGGCGCGCATGCGGCGCATGCCGGTCGTCGTGCGGATCACGGTGCCGTTCGTCGACCGGAGGTCGGTCGCGACGAGTCGCTCCCCCTCGATGCGGAGCTCGAGGTGGGTGCCGGAGATCACGCCGGTGGGCGAGCGCACGGGAACGAGCTCGGGCGCGGCGGCGGCCGCGGAGGGTGCCCGCGGCGCGAGCGGGCGCCGCCCGACGAGGATCGGCACGGTGACGGATCTGGCGGCTCCGGCACCGATCCGCACCCGCGGCGGCGCGCCCGGCGCGAAGGTGCTCGGGGCGAACGTGCTCGTGGCATGCGGCGTCAGCACGTCGGGCCGCCGATCGTCGTCGGGATCGTGCACGGCCTCGGGATCTGACGCGACGGCCACCGTGGCGTCGAGCACGTTGTCGCGGAGCACCGTGTCGGCGTCGTCCGTCGGCCGGCCGGCGGCATCCGGCCGGCGCTCGAGGACCCGCTCGACGGGCGACCAGACGACGTCGGAGGCCCTGAGGCCGACCCGGGCCGGCGCGACGGCGCCGACCGCGACGCCGATCGCGGTGCCGCTCGCCTGCACCGGGGCGTCCGCGCCCGTGAGCCGCACCCCCGTCACGTCGCGGAACTCGGCGAGATGCCACGGGCGGATGCCGCGGGCGTCGAACCGCCGCGACCCTCCTGGCGAGTCGAGGTCGACGACGGCGTCGCCGCGGACGACGGCCGTGACGTCCGGCGCGCCTCGCAGCGGCCAGAGCACCACGGCGAAGCCCTGATCGTCGGGGTCGGAGGCGCTCGCCGCCGGCATCGCCTGCACGAGTTGCTCGATCCTCACCTCGGCGTCGTCCATGACCGCGGCGAGCGCGGTGAGCGCTCGGACATCTGCGGGGGCGGCGATGGCGGCGATGAACCGGTCGCCGATCACGACGTCCCAGTCCATCGCCCCGACACGAGACGCGCTCGTCACGGTTCCGGCGACCATGTGCCCAGTCTGCACCAGACCCGGTCAGCCGATCGCGCTCATCACGTGCTTGATGCGCGTGTAGTCCTCGAATCCGTAGTTCGAGAGGTCCTTGCCGTACCCGGAGTGCTTGAAGCCGCCGTGCGGCATGTCCGACACGAACGGGATGTGGGTGTTGATCCACACGCAGCCGAAGTCCAGGTGCTTGGCGAACCGCATGGCCCGCGTGTGCTCGGTCGTCCAGACCGACGCGGCGAGCGCGTAGTCGACGCCGTTCGCCTTCGCCAGCGCGTCGGCATCGTCGGTGAACGGCTGCACGGTCAGCACGGGTCCGAAGATCTCGCGTTGCACGGCCTCGTCGTGCTGCTCGAGGCCGGCGACGATCGTGGCCTCCCAGAAGTAGCCCCGATCACCCTGACGACGCCCGCCCGCGACGATCTCGGCATGGGCGGGCAGCCGGTCGATGAACCCGGCGACCTGCGCGAGCTGGTTCGCGTTGTTGAGCGGCCCGTAGAGCACGCCCTCCTCGTGCGGACCGCCGGTGCGGGCCCCGGATGCGGCGTGCGCGACGAGGAGCTCCACGAACCGGTCGTGCACCGACTCGTGCACGAGCACGCGCGTGGCGGCGGTGCAGTCCTGGCCGCCGTTGAAGTACGCGGCCGTGACGATTCCCGCGGCCGCCTGCTCGAGGTCGGCGTCGGCGAAGACGATCGCCGGGGCCTTGCCGCCGAGCTCGAGGTGGACGCGCTTGAGGTCGGATGCCGCGGCGCGGGCGACCTCCATGCCGGCGCGCACCGATCCGGTGATCGCCACCATCTGGGCGCGTTCGTGGCCGAGCACGGCGGCGCCGGTGGTGCGGTCGCCCGTGACGACGTTCAGCACGCCCTTCGGGAGGAACTCCGCGGCGACCTCGGCGAGCAGGAGCGTGGCGAGGGGCGTCGTGTCCGAAGGCTTCAGCACGACGGTGTTGCCCGCGGCGATCGCCGGCGCGACCTTCCAGACCGCCATGTTGAGCGGGTAGTTCCACGGCGTGACCTGGCCGATGACGCCGATCGGCTCGCGGCGGATGAACGAGGTGTGCCCGGCGAGGTACTCGGCGGACGCACGTCCTTCGAGGTTGCGTGCCGCGCCGGCGAAGAATCGCAGCTGGTCGACGGACTGCAGGATCTCGTCCGCGACGAGGGTGGCGCGGGGCTTGCCCGTGTCCTGCGACTCGAGGTCGGCGAACTCCTCGGCGCGATCGGCCATGGCGTCGGCGATGCGGAACAGGGCGAGCTGGCGTTCCGCCGGCGTCGTCTCGCCCCAGACCTCGAACGCGTCGGATGCCGCACGGTAGGCGTCGCGGACGTCCTCGTCGTTCGAGATCGGCGAGGTCGCGTAGACCTCCTCGGTGGCCGGATCGATGAGATCCAGCGTGGCGTCCCCGTGCGCCTCGGCGTACGCGCCGTCGATGAAGTTCCGAACGGGTGCTGTCGTCATGATGCTCTCCTCGTCGCGATGCGCGAACGTCTGCGTGCCGTCTCCGGCGGGCGCCGGGATCCGGGCGCGGCGGACCGCGCGACACTGCCCGCCATGCTAATCGGATCCCGTGGTGTTTCGCGAGCGATTGAGTGGGAATCCGTTGCGTATGGCATGAATTTCGACGGAATCCCTTGCCGAAGGGCGTACTCGCTGACACAATCGGTCGCATGACGAACACGGCACGAACGGCTTCGGCGCGGCCCGTGCACCTCGACGAGGTCTCGAAGGCGATCATCGAGCAGTTGCAGGCCGACGGACGCCGCTCGTACGCCGACATCGGCAAGGCGGTCGGACTCTCCGAGGCCGCGGTGCGACAGCGCGTGCAGCGCCTGACCGAGTCCGGCGTGATGCAGATCGTGGCGGTGACCGATCCGATGCAGCTCGGTTTCACGCGCCAGGCGATGATCGGCATCCGCGCCTCCGGCGACACGCGGGAGCTGGCGGCGAGCCTCGCCGAGCTGGCCGAGATCGACTACGTCGTGCTCACCGCCGGCAGCTTCGACGTGCTGGCCGAGGTGGTGTGCGAGAACGACGACGAACTCATCACGCTGCTGAACTCGCGCATCCGCAACCTCCCGGGGGTGCGCTCGACCGAGACGTTCGTCTATCTCAAACTCCAGAAGCAGTTCTACAACTGGGGCACTCGCTAGAAGGGATCGATCATGACCGATCGTGTACGGGACAATGCCACGCTGCAGCAGATGGCCAACGACCACCTGTGGATGCACTTCGCCAGGCAGTCGACGCTGCACTCCTCCGGGGTGCCGATCATCACGAGGGGCGAGGGCCACCACGTCTTCGACATCGAGGGCCGCAAGTACTTCGACGGCCTCGCCGGCCTGTTCACGGTGAACGCCGGTCACGGGCGTAAGCGCCTCGCCGAGGTCGCCGCGCGTCAGGCCGAGGAACTCGCGTTCTTCCCGATCTGGTCGTATGCGCACCCTGCGGCCATCGAACTGGCCGACCGGCTGGCGACGCACGCGCCCGGCGACCTGAACCGCGTATTCTTCTCGACCGGCGGCGGCGAGGCGGTCGAGACCGCGTTCAAGCTCGCCAAGTACTACTGGAAGCTGCAGGGTCGCCCGACCAAGCACAAGGTGATCTCGCGCTCGGTCGCCTACCACGGCACCCCACAGGGCGCCCTGGCCATCACGGGCATCCCGGCCATCAAGGAGATGTTCGAGCCGGTCACTCCCGGCGGCTTCCGCGTGCCGAACACGAACTTCTACCGCGCGGCCGAGATGGGCGCCCCGTCCGAGGACATCGAGGCGTTCGGCCTCTGGGCGGCGAACCGCATCGAGGAGCAGATCCTCTTCGAGGGCCCCGAGACGGTCGCCGCGGTCTTCCTCGAGCCCGTGCAGAACTCCGGCGGCTGCTTCCCGCCTCCCCCCGGCTACTTCACGCGCGTGCGCGAGATCTGCGACCAGTACGACGTGCTGCTCGTCTCCGACGAGGTCATCTGCGCGTTCGGCCGCATCGGCCACATGTTCGCGTGCGACGCCTACGGCTACGTGCCCGACATGATCACCTGCGCGAAGGCGATGACCTCGGGCTACGCCCCCATCGGCGCGACCATCATCTCCGAGAAGCTCTACGAGCCGTTCGCGACCGGCGAGACCTCGTTCTACCACGGGTACACCTTCGGCGGGCACCCCGTCTCGGCCGCGGTCGCGCTCGAGAACCTCGACATCTTCGAGGAGGAGGGCCTGAACGAGCGCGTGCGCGAGAACTCGCCGCTGTTCCGCGCCGAACTCGAGAAGCTGCTCGACCTGCCGATCGTCGGCGACGTCCGCGGCGACGGGTACTTCTTCGGCATCGAACTCGTGAAGGACAAGGGCACGAAGGAGACCTTCAACGACGACGAGGCCGAGCGCCTGCTCCGCGGGTTCCTCTCGAAGGCGCTCTTCGACGCGGGCCTCTACTGCCGCGCCGACGACCGCGGAGACCCCGTGATCCAACTCGCGCCGCCGCTCACCATCGGTCCCGCGGAGTTCCAGGAGATCGAGCAGATCCTCCGGGGAGTGCTGACCGAGGCGGCGACGAAGATCTGACACCTCGACCACGGTGTGCCGCCACGGATGGATCCATGGCGGCACACCGGTCGAGGGGATCGGCGTGCAGATCGGCGACCTCGAGGACCGCATGGCCGGGCGACCGTCGCCCGACGCCTGGGCGGCCGCACGCTTCACGGGCCGCTGACCGCCCCGTGGTGTTCGTCGGCATGCGGCGGGCGGACGAACACCCATTCGGGCAGGGCCCCCGACCCGATGTGACCCTCGAGCAGCTGCGCCATCGTGTGGCCTGGATCGATCGAGAGCGCCGCATCGAGGAAGGCGCCCGCGACCGACCCGCGACCCAACGACCAGGCGAGCCACGCCGCGATGCAGAGCGGCCCGGGTCGAAGCGCCTCCGGAGCGTGCGCGATCGCCTCGCGCAGCACGGACAATCCCCGCTCGACCCGCCCCGGATCCGGTCGGAGCATCGACCTGCCGACGATGAGCCGGGCGAGGACGTCGTCGAGCGCTCCGTCGTCGGGCTCTCCGTCGGCGCGCGCGGTGTGGTCCTCCGTCGCGACGCCGCCCGCATTCCCGCATGCGCCTCCGCTCGAGACGTCGTGCGCCAGCTCGCCCACCATGCGGCCGAACGCGATCTGCAGCATCATCGCGTCCCTGAGCGCCGGCCGCGATGCGAGGTGCAGGAGCCACGCGAGCCGTCGTGCGTCCACCGGGCGGCGCCTCGGCCCGGAGACCAGCGCCTCGACGAGTTCGACGGGATCCGCGTCGCGCGCGAGGCCCGCCATCGCCGACTCGAGGGTCGGCAACTCGCGGAACTCCGCGATGGCGGTGGAGACGGCCGCCGCGCGCGCCGCATCCGCCGGTGGGAGCGCCGCGGCATCCGAGACGTCCGCGTGCCGTTCCTCGTCGGGCAGCTCGCGCAGCGCGCGACTCGATGCGACCCGCGAGAGCGGATGCCCGATGGCGGGCGCGGTGGGGTCGAGCGCCGAACTCCATCCGTCGGCCGCGTGGCAGAGCACGTCGCGCACGACGAAGCCGGCGTGCCCCGCACGGTCAGCGACGAGTTCGAGCAACTCGCGCCGCGGCATCCGCCCGGCATCGGCGTACCGTTCATCGGTGTAGACGATCGGCACGATCGCGTCGACGTCGGGGATGCGGCAGATCGTGCCGATGACGGCGGTGACGAGTCGCTCGTGGTCGTCCGCGCCGGTGGGCAGGTCGTGGCGGAGCACCCCGACGGTGCGGTTGCCGACGAAGACGACGCAGAGGAGCGAACGCTCCGGCTCGAACCCCGCCAGGGCGGGTACGAGGGCGAGGAAGTCGTGCGCCGATGCGGCGCGGATGATGGCGGTCATGAGGCCAGCGTCGGGCACGGCGACCGGGTCGCCGACGTCGCGGATCCACGCTCGGGTGGATCCGCCGACGACCGCGCTTGTCGAGGACGAGTCGCCCGAACGCCGACCACCCGTCCTCGACACCTCGCCCTCGACGGCGGTTCCACCCATGTCCGATTTCCGCGAGTCGATGTCGGATGTCGAGGCTACGCTCGAATCATGACCGACCTGTTCCTCGCACGACTCGAGACCCCCATCGGGCGGCTCGAACTGCTCGCAGACGACGACGCCGTGACCTCCCTCACCATCGAGCGCGACGGCGCGCTCCCCCACGATGACGACGCCGAGCGCCGCAATGCCGTGCTCGAGTTGGCGCTCGCCCAACTCCGCGAATACTTCGCCGGCGAACGCACCGACTTCGACGTCCCCGTTCGCCTGCACGGCACGGAGTTCCAACTCGCCGTCTGGGGCAGGCTGCAGCAGCTCCGCTGGGGCGATGCGACCTCCTACGGCGCGCTGGCCGCGGCAGTGGGCAAGCCCGGCTCCGCTCGGGCGATCGGTGCTGCCGTCGGCGCCAACCCCGTGCCGATCCTCGTCGGGTGCCACCGCGTCCTGGCGTCCGACGGCCGCATCACCGGGTACTCGGCGGGCGAGGGCGTGCCGACCAAGCTCTGGCTCCTCGGCCACGAGCGCATCGGATTCGCCGCGTGAGCGTGATTCCCCGACCCGAGCTCATCCGCGGCGACGACGGTGCGGTGCGCTGCGGGTGGAGCGGCGCCGATCCCGAATACCGGCGGTATCACGATGAGGAGTGGGGTACACCCCAGCACGATTCCGTGCGGCTGTTCGAGAAGGTCTGCCTCGAGGGGTTCCAGGCGGGACTCTCCTGGATCACGATCCTGCGCCGCCGCCCCGCGTTCCGCGAGGTGTTCCACGAGTTCGATGTCGAGCGAGTCGCCGCCATGGGCGAGCCAGACGTCCTGCGCCTGCTCGGCGACGAGCGCATCATCCGGCACCGGGGCAAGATCGAGGCGACCATCCAGAACGCTCGAGCCACCCTCGAACTCGACGAGCCGATCGAACGGCTGATCTGGTCGTTCGCTCCCGCGCGACGCGAAACGCCGCCGGCCACGTTCGCCGAGGTGCCTGCTCTGACGACCGAATCGACCGCTCTCAGCAAGGAGCTGCGGGCCCGTGGATTCCGGTTCGTGGGCCCGACCACGATGTACGCGCTGATGCAGGCCGCGGGGCTCGTCGACGATCATCTCGGTGGGTGCTTCCGGTCGCCTGGGAACGCACTCGACGTCCCCTTCCAGCCGGTCGAGTAGCCGCTGTCGCCCGCCCTGAGGCGAGGCGGTGCCGAGTGACCCTGTGCCGGGTGACCCTGTGCCGGGCGACCCTGCGGGCCGAGGCACTGCGCTCAAGAAGCGTCGAGCTCAGGAGGGGCAGCGCACGGACCTCTGCTCAGGCGACGAGATCGAGCTCGACCACGGAGCCCGCCTTCGAGGCGCCGAGCGCCATGCGGAATCCCTCATCGGCAGCCCAGCGCACGAGCTCGTCGACCGAGTCGAGCTGGGGCCGGGTCTCGAGCAGACGGCGGGTGAAGCGGCCCTTGGCCTGCTTGTTGAAGTGGTTGAGGGCGCGCCGGCGTCCGCCGTCGTCGACGGCCACGACACGTACGAACACGCTGTCGTCGCGCACGGGCGCCTGGCCGAGGTCCGCGTACGCCTCCGAACGGAGATCCACGACGAGGCCGTCATGCGAGGCGATGCGCTGCGCGATCGCCTCCCGCCAGAACCGCTTCAGCGCGACGCCCGGAATCCTGGAGTCGTGCGACAGGCGATACGCCGGGATCGGGTCCATCGCACCGACGAGGCCGAACAACGCCGAGTGCACGACGACCCTGTCTGCGCCGAACGATCGCGCGTGCGCATCGAGGGTTCCGGCGTCGAGGGCGTCGAAGAGCACTCCCGTGAAGCGGTCCAATGCCGGCATCGTGGCCGACGTCTGGAGCTCGCGATTGTGCTGGACCTCGCCCGCCAAACGCGGACCGAGCTTCAGCGCGCGCATCGCGGCGGCCTCGTCGGCGCTCAGCGCCACGAGGCGATCGGCGAGATCGCGTCGGAGCGGCGCGAGATCGGCGAAGGAGAGCCGGGACAGGTCGAGCGGGGCGCCATCGCCGCCCGCGCGCTTCGTCTCCGAAGGCGGCAGGAGGAACAGCATCTACGACGCGAGGAACGCGAGCGTGGCGTCGACGTTCGCGCCGAGGGACTCGATGCTGTCGATCGTCACGCGCGGCAGCGCCGACGACGGGCCGGTCCAGGGCGCGTAGCCCTCGAGGCTCTGCTCAACGGCGCGCCACGTCGTCTCTTCGAGATGCGGCAGGTTGCGCTCGCGCTTGGCGAGCCTCGAACGGTGCAGCGCCTCGTCGGAGCAGACGACCTCGACGACACGGAGCCGCACCTCGGTGCGGACGGCGAGGTCGCGCCACTGCAGCCGGGCCGCCTCGGCGGCGTTCACGGCGTCGACGATGACCGTGCGACCGGACGAGAGTTCCTTCTCGGCGATCTCTTCGGCCACGAGATAGGCCGCGAGACCGGTGGGCTCGTCGGCATCGATTCCGGCACGCAGAATGGCGGACTCGATCGGATCGACCGACACGACGGTCGCCCCGAGCCGGGCGCCGACGATCTCAGCGATCGTCGACTTCCCGGCTCCGGGCAGACCCGCCATGACGACGAGTTGTGTGATCGACAGTTCTCCGAACTGCCGATCAAGCGGCTGCTCCCCCGGCATCCGCTGAACCTCAGGCCAATTCGGCGCGGGACGCGACGATCTGGACCGTGTTCGACTGGACCGAGAGGAAGCCGTCTTCGGCATTCGCGGCGATCTTCTCACCGTCGGGCAGGGACACCCGAACCTCACCGGCGGCCAGGACCGCGAGCATCGGCTCGTGGCCCGGCAGGATGCCGATCTGCCCCTCGACCGTGCGAGCGACCACCATGGACGCCTCGCCCGACCAGATCTCCCGGTCGGCCGAGACGACGCTCACCTTGAGTGCGGCCATGCTCAGCCGTTCTCCTTCTGGATGCGAGCCCAGTTCTCCTCGACGTCGGTGATCGGGCCGACGTTGAAGAAGGCCTGCTCAGCGACGTGGTCGAAGTCACCGCGGGCGATCGCGTCGAACGACTCGATCGTGTCCTTGAGCGGAACCGTCGATCCCTCGACACCCGTGAACTTCTTCGCCATGTAGGTGTTCTGCGAGAGGAACTGCTGGATCCGGCGCGCACGCGACACCGTGATCTTGTCCTCTTCGGAGAGCTCGTCGACACCGAGGATGGCGATGATCTCCTGGAGTTCCTTGTTCTTCTGCAGGATCTGCTTGACCGTGGTCGCGACGCGGTAGTGGTCGGCGCCCAGGTAGCGGGGGTCCATGATGCGCGACGTCGAGGTCAGCGGGTCGATGGCCGGGTACAGACCCTTCGACGCGATCTCACGCGAGAGCTCGGTGGTTGCGTCGAGGTGCGCGAACGTGGTCGCGGGCGCCGGGTCGGTGTAGTCATCGGCCGGCACGTAGATCGCCTGCAGCGAGGTGATCGAGTGACCACGCGTCGACGTGATGCGCTCCTGGAGGACGCCCATCTCGTCGGCGAGGTTCGGCTGGTAGCCCACGGCGGACGGCATGCGGCCGAGCAGCGTGGAGACCTCGGAACCGGCCTGCGTGAAGCGGAAGATGTTGTCGATGAAGAGCAGCACGTCCTGCTTCTGCACGTCGCGGAAGTACTCCGCCATCGTGAGCGCGGAGAGGGCGACGCGAAGACGCGTTCCCGGCGGCTCGTCCATCTGGCCGAAGACGAGGGCCGTCTTGTCGAAGACGCCCGCCTCCTCCATCTCGTGGATGAGGTCGTTGCCCTCACGGGTGCGCTCGCCGACACCGGCGAAGACCGACACACCACCGTGATCCTGCGCGACGCGCTGGATCATCTCCTGGATGAGGACGGTCTTGCCGACACCGGCACCACCGAAGAGGCCGATCTTTCCACCCTGCACGTACGGCGTGAGGAGGTCGATCGACTTGATGCCGGTCTCGAAGAGCTGCGTCTTCGACTCGAGCTGGTCGAATGCCGGCGGCTTGCGGTGGATCGGCCAGCGCTCGGTGATCTCGAGCTGCTCGCCGGGCTCGCCGTTCAGCACATCGCCGATGACGTTGAAGACCTTGCCCTTGGTGACGTCGCCGACGGGCACCGAGATGGCTTCGCCGGTGTCGGTGACCTCCTGGCCGCGCACGAGGCCGTCGGTGGGGTTCAGTGCGATGGCGCGGACGAGGTCGTCGCCGAGGTGCTGCGCGACCTCGAGGGTCAGGACCGTGGTCGAGTCACCGATGGTGACGGTGGTCTTCAGCGCGTTGTAGATCTCGGGAATCGAGTCGTGCGGGAACTCGATGTCGACGACGGGGCCGGTGACGCGTGCGATGCGCCCGACGGTGCCGGCGGCACGCTCGGCGACCGGCGCGGTTGCGGTGTCAGTCATTCTGCTCTCTCTTTTCTGAGTTGCTACTTGGCGGCGACGAGCGCATCGGCGCCGCCCACGATCTCGGAGATCTGCTGCGTGATCTCGGCCTGGCGTGCGTTGTTCGCAAGGCGGGTGTAGTCGGTGATGAGGTTGTCGGCATTGTCGCTCGCCGACTTCATCGCCTTCTGGGTCGCCGCATGCTTGGCCGCGGACGACTGCAGCAGCGCGTTGAAGATGCGGCTCTCGATGTAGACCGGCAGCAGCGCGTCGAGGACGGTCTCGGCGTCGGGCTCGAACTCGTAGAGCGGCTCGATCGACGCGGGCTCCTCGACGCCTTCGACGACCTCGAGCGGCAGGAGCCGCACGACCGAGGGGGTCTGCGTCATCATGCTGACGAACCGGTTGTACACCACGAAGATCTCGTCGACGCCGCCGTCGGCTGCATCGCGGAGGAAGGCCTCGAGCACGGCGTCGGAGATCTCCTTCGCGAGCTCGAAGTCGGGGTTCTCCGAGCTGCCCGTCCACTGCTGCTCGGACTCGCGACGCCGGAACGCGAAGTACCCGACGGCCTTGCGGCCGACGAGGAAGTAGCTGACTTCCTTGCCCTCCGAACGGAGCAGCTCGCTGAGCTGCTCCGCTTCACGGAGCACCTGCGAGTTGAACGCGCCGGCGAGACCGCGGTCGGACGTGAGGATCACGACCGCCGCGCGCTCGATGCGCTCGGGTTCGGTGGTCAGCACGTGCTCGACGTTCGAGTGCGTCGCGACCGCCGAGACGGCACGCGTGATGGCTCGCGAGTAGGGCGACGATGCGGCCACACGAGCCTGCGCCTTCTGGATGCGCGAGGCGGCGATGAGCTCCATCGCCTTCGTGATCTTCTTCGTCGTCTGGGCAGACTTGATCTTCTGCCGGTAGACCCGAAGTTGCGCTCCCATGTCTCTCCTGTAGTCCTAGAGTCGATCGATCAGTCGTGTCGAGGCGCTCAGCGCTTCGACTTGACGACCTGCTCCTGGTTGACGGATTCGGCGTCGATCGGCTCGAACTGCTCCGAACCGACGGACGCGAGCGGCTTGCCCTCGCCCGTCTGGAACTCGAGCTTGAACTTGTCGACCGAGGACTCGAGCGTCGCGACGGTCTCGTCGGAGAGCACGTTCGTCTCGCGCAGGTCGGACAGCACCGAGGTGTTGCGACCCAGGAAGTCGAGCAGCTCGCGCTCGAAGCGCAGGATGTCCTCGACCGGAACCTCGTCGAGCTTGCCGTTCGTTCCGGCCCAGATCGAGACGACCTGCTCCTCGACCGGGTACGGCGAGTACTGCGGCTGCTTCAGGAGCTCGGTGAGGCGTGCGCCACGAGCGAGCTGGCGACGGCTCGCCGCGTCGAGGTCGGACGCGAACATCGCGAACGCCTCGAGCGAGCGGTACTGCGCGAGCTCGAGCTTCAGCGTGCCCGAGACCTTCTTGATCGACTTCACCTGGGCGTCGCCACCGACACGCGAGACCGAGATGCCCACGTCGACGGCGGGACGCTGGTTGGCGTTGAAGAGGTCGGACTGGAGGAAGATCTGGCCGTCGGTGATCGAGATCACGTTGGTCGGGATGTACGCCGACACGTCGTTGGCCTTGGTCTCGATGATCGGCAGGCCGGTCATCGAGCCCGCGCCGAGCTCGTCGGAGAGCTTCGCGCAACGCTCGAGCAGACGCGAGTGCAGGTAGAAGACGTCACCGGGGTACGCCTCGCGTCCCGGCGGACGACGCAGCAGGAGCGACACGGCACGGTAGGCCTCGGCCTGCTTCGACAGGTCGTCGAAGATGATGAGGACGTGCTTGGAGTCGTACATCCAGTGCTGGCCGATGGCCGAGCCGGTGTACGGAGCCAGGTACTTGAAGCCGGCGGGGTCGGAGGCCGGAGCCGCGACGATCGTCGTGTACTCCATCGCACCGGCGTCTTCGAGCGCGCCCTTCACCGAGGCGATGGTCGAGCCCTTCTGGCCGATCGCGACGTAAATGCAGCGGACCTGCTTGTTGACGTCGCCGGACTCCCAGTTGGCCTTCTGGTTGATGATCGTGTCGATCGCGATGGCGGTCTTGCCGGTCTGGCGGTCGCCGATGATCAGCTGACGCTGGCCGCGCCCGACGGGGATCATGGCGTCGATGGCCTTGATGCCGGTCTGGAGCGGCTCGTGGACCGACTTGCGCTGCATGACACCGGGAGCCTGGAGCTCGAGCGCACGGCGGCCCTCGAGGCCCGTGATCTCGCCGAGGCCGTCGATCGGGTTGCCGAGCGGGTCGACGACACGGCCGAGGTAGCCCTCACCGACGGGAACGGAGAGGACCTCGCCCGTGCGGGTCACCTCCATGCCTGCCTCGATGCCGGTGAACTCGCCGAGGACGACGACGCCGATCACGTCTTCCTCGAGGTTCAGCGCGAGACCGAGCGTGCCGTCCGCGAAGCGGATGAGCTCGTTGGCCATGACCGAGGGCAGTCCCTCGACGTGCGCGATGCCGTCGGCGGCATCGGTGACGTATCCGACCTCGGTCTTCTGCGCCGTGCCCGGCTCGTAGGCCGAGGCGAACTCCGTGAGAGCCGTGCGGATCTCATCGGGGCTGATGGAGAGTTCTGCCATTGTCTTTCCCTTTTCTGTACCGGTTGTACAGCTACTGGTGTGTCACGGCGCAGGACGCCGGTCGTTGTCGTCCGGCGTCAGCCGGCAAGCTTCTGCCTCAGCGAGCTGAGGCGCGAGGCGACGCTGCCGTCGATGACGTCGTCGCCGATCTGCACGCGGACCCCGCCGAGCACGGCGGGATCGACGATGGTGTCGAAACGGATGCGGCGACCCGCCTGGATGGCGAGTCCCTGCTCGAGTCGTGCCAGCTGCGCGTCGCTCAGCGGCACGGCGGTCGTGACCGTCGCGACGTCGAATCCGCGCTGGTCGGCGATGACGGATGCCGCGGCGCGGAGCATGCCGCCGATGCGACGACCGCGCGGCGAGAGCACCAGGTGCCGCACGACCACGAGGGTCGCGGGGTCGGACTTGCCCGCGCCGAGCAAACGCTCGACGAGGCGCGCCTTGGGCTCGTTCGCCCCGAGCTTGGAGCCGAGCACGAGCTCGAGCTCCGAGTCGGATGCCACGGCGCGCTCGAACGCGAACAGCTCGGCGTCGAGGTCGACGCCATCGCCCGCCGTGTCGGCCGCGACCCGGAGGCCGAGCTCCTCGACGCCGTCGAGGAAGTCGGCCTGGCTCGACCACCGCTGCGAAGCCGCCGCCGTGAGCAGCGACACCGCTCCGGGAGCGATGCGTCCGTTGAACACGCTGGAGACCAGCGCGCTCTTCTGTGCGCCATCGGCTTCGTTGTCGGTGAGCGCGGTGCGCAGCTGACCGGAACCGGCGATGAGTCGCACCGCGGCGAGGAGGTCCTCGGCGACCGACAGGTCGGCCCGGCCCGACGACGCGAGCACTGCCCGTGACGCCGCCAGGGCCTCTCTCGTTGCGCTACCCATGGATTACTTCGTCTCCCCTGCGGCGGCCTTCTCGGACGCCTCGAGGTCGGCGAGGAACCGGTCGACCACGGCCTGGGCCTTCTGGTCGTCGGTCAGCGACTCGCCGATGACGCCCGAAGCCAGGTCGATCGCGATGGTGCCGACCTCGGAGCGGAGCGAGACGAGCGCGGACTGGCGCTCGGCCTCGATCTGCGCCTGCGCGCTCGCGGTGACGCGAGCGGCCTCGGACACCGCGGTGTCCTTGGCCTCGGCGACGATCTTCTTGCCGTCTTCACGGGCGGTCTCGCGGATCTGGCCGGCCTCTGCGCGCGCTTCGGCGAGCTGGGCGGTGTACTCCTCGAGGGCGGCCTCGGCCTTTCGCTGGGCCTCGTCGGCCTTCGCGATGTTGCCTTCGATCGCCTCGGCACGCTCATCGAGCATCGTCTGGACGCGCGGCAGCACGTACTTCCAGAAGAAGATGAGGATGATGATGAAGCAGACCGACGACCAGAGGATGTCGTAACCCTCGGGAAGGACCGGGCTGTGGGTCTCGCCACCCTCGGTTGCAGCGCTCAGTACTGCATGAAGCACGTTGGCCTCCTCAGTTGCGGCGGGTGGATCAGACGAAGATGAAGTAGGTCGCGATACCGATGAAGGCGAGCGCCTCGGTGAACGCGATACCGATCCACATCAGGACCTGGAGGCGGCCGGCCAGCTCGGGCTGACGAGCGACGCCCTCGATGGTCTTGCCGACGACGATGCCCACGCCGATGGCCGGGCCGATGGCTGCGAGGCCGTAGCCGACCGTCGCGATGTTGCCGTTGATCTCAGCGAGAACGGTGGTTGCGTCCACGTTGGGTTTCCTTTCCTAGGGATGTTTCTGGGCGGGTGCCCGGGCTCAGTGCTCTTCGGCGACCGCGAGCTGGATGTAGACCGCGGTGAGAAGGGTGAAGACGTATGCCTGCAGGAAGGCGACGAGGATCTCGAACAGCGTGAACGCGAACCCGAAGGCCAGCGTTCCGGCACCGAGGAGGGTCCACCATCCGCCGAGGGTGAAGACGAAGAACTGCGTGGCTGCGAAGAAGAGCACGAGCAGGAGGTGACCGACGATCATGTTCATCATGAGTCGAAGGGTCAGCGTGATGGGCCGGATCACGAAGGTCGAGAGGAGCTCGATCGGCGTGACGATGATGTAGACCGGCCACGGGACACCCGAGGGGAAGAGCGAGTTCTTGAAGAAGTTCTTCGGGCTCTTCTTGACACCCGCGTAGATGAAGGTGATGTAGGAGACGATCGCGAGGACCAGCGGCACGCCGATGACGGAGGTGCCGGCGATGTTCAGGAACGGGATGATGCCCGTGATGTTCATGAACAGGATCATGAAGAACATCGTCGTGAGGATCGGCAGGAACCGCTTGGCGTCCTTCTTGCCGAGCAGGTCTTCGGCGACGTTGACGCGCACCAGGTCGAGACCCATCTCGAGCAGGCTCTGGAACCTGCCTGGCACGAGGCGCATGTGGCGCGTGCCGAGCCAGAAGACCAGGAGCAGTGCCACGACCGCGACGAAGCGGACGAGCATGATGCGGTTGATCTCGAAGTTGGTGCCTTCGAAGAGGAGTGCCCCCGGGAAGAACTCGTCGATCGACGGCCCGTGGAATTCACCATCGTTGGTTGACATCGGAACCAGAAGGTTCAGAGCGTTAGCTAGCAGCGCTATCTCCTGTTTCGGGGCGTGGAGCTCTGCTCTCGCGACGACGAACATCGGAACGGTTTCACGCACATGCCGAAGCAGGCGTTTACCGGGGGGATCTCCAATACTCTAGCAAGACTTCGGGCATCGGACGAATCGCCGACGAACTCTCGTGCGACGAATTCGACAACGCGTCGAAAATCAGTCGTCGTGAGGCGCCGCGGGCAGCTCGACGTCGCTGACATGCGGCATCCGGGACTTCGTGATGACGATCACGTCGACCACGAGCGACGCGAGCACGCCCGCCACCAGGCTGAGGAACAGCACGGTCGTGTCGAGCCACGCGGCATCGCGCAGCAGCACGACGAGCACGATGAAGACGATGAACTTCAGCAGCCATCCGCCGAGGACGATGCCGAAGAAGGCGCCGACGAACAGGTCGCTCGAGGCGAAGCGGTTCGCGATGAGGATCGTCGCGGCCGTGATGCCCATGAACACGACGGCCATGGCGGTGCCGACCAGCGCTCCGACGAGCCCCGCTCCCCCGGCGAAGACGAAGCCGAGCACCGCGCTGACCACGAGCAGCGCCGCGGCGACGATGCCGCCCCAGACGAGCGCCTGGCGCAGGACGGGGTTCGAGGTGGGCGTGTTGTCAGGTCGTGCGTCGTTCATCAGGCTCCAGTCGTGGGTCGCCCGATTCTACCGAGGCGGCCTGTGCCGGGCCTGACTGCGCCGAGCCCGCCTGCGCTGAGCCTGCCGGTGCCGGGCCCACGGGTGCCGCGGCATCCGTCGGCTGCGATGCGACGGCGTTCGCCGCGGCATCCGTCTCGGGCCGCGGTGCGGTCGCGACGCTCTCGAGCTCGTCGAGGTGGGGGGCGACGGGCGCGGCGGTCGTCGCCTCTGCGGCGACGGTGAGGCGCTTGCGACGGCCGAGCGGCGCGAGCGTGACGATGGCGCAGGCCACGAATCCGAGGCCGAGCAGCAGGAACGCCCATCGCGCGCTGATGCCGAGGTACACCGGGAAGACATACGTCAGGAGGCATCCGATGGAGGCGACCGCGGTCCAGCTGTAGAAGATCAGCACGGCGTTGAGGTGCGAGTGCCCCATGTCGAGCAGGCGGTGGTGCAGGTGCTTGCGGTCGGCCGCGAACGGCGACTTGCCGGCGCGCAGGCGGCGCACCACGGCGAGGCCGAAGTCGAGCAGCGGGATGAGCAGCACGATGACCGGCAGGATGATCGGGATGAACGCGGCGAAGAGCTGATTGAAGCCGACGCCGGCGGGGTTCAGCTGGCCGGTGACGGCGATCGCCGAGGTCGCCATCAGCAGGCCGACGAGCAGGGCACCGGCGTCGCCCATGAACAGCTTGGCCGGACGCCAGTTCAGGGGCAGGAAGCCCGCGCAGGCACCCACGAGGATGATGGCGATCATCGACGCGAGGTTGAAGTAGTTCGTCGGCGAGGTCTGCTGCACGAGCAGGTAGGTGTAGACGAAGAACACGCCGTTGGAGATGAGCGAGACGCCCGCGACCAGGCCGTCGAGCCCGTCGATGAAGTTGACCGCGTTCATGACGAGCACGATGACGAAGACCGTGAGCGTCGCGAACATCCACGACGAGCCCACCAGGATGCCGCCGATGGGCAGCGAGACGATCGAGACGCCCTGCCAGGCGATGAGGCCGGCGGCGATGAACTGCCCCGCGAGCTTCGTGGTCCAGTCGAGGTCCCAGATGTCGTCGGCGACGCCGATGAGCACGATGAGCAGCGCTGCCCCCAGGATCGCGAGCACCTGCGTCGGGTCCTGGAAGATGATCGCGACGTTGGCGAATCGCGTGGGGCCGAGACTTGAGACGAACCAGGCGGCGCCGAAGGCGACGAGGATGCCGACGAACATCGCGATGCCGCCGAGTCGGGGCGTCGGACGGGTGTGCACGTCGCGCTCGCGGATCTTCGGGTACAGCCGGTACTTCAGGCTGAGCTTCCAGACGACGTAGGACCCGACGAGGGTCACGAGCGCGGCGATGATCGCGAGCGCGATGAACAGGGTCATGAGGCGGCGGCACCGGACTGGTCGGATGCCGCGGGCGCACCGTCCGCTGTGGGCTCGGCGAGCTCCGCAGCAGCGAGCTCCGCAGCAGCGGACTCCGCAGCAGCGGGCTGGGCCGGAGCATCGACCGCGGGCGCGAGCAGATCCTCGCCCACCACGGCGGCGATGCGCTCGCGCGAGATGACCCCGGCCCGCACGATGCGGATGACGCCGCCATCGGCGGAGAGGCCGGTCGCGTCGATGATGGTCGAGGACGTGTCGCCCGCCCGCTCGCCGATCGCGTCGTAGCCGGTGCCCGCCGACCCGCCGTCGAGGTAGACGGCGACCGAGTCGCCGAGCATGTCGGAGGCCTCGGCCGCGGTCGTCGCGGCCGGCTCGCCGCTCAGGTTCGCCGACGAGACCGCGAGCGGTCCGGTCTCGGCGAGCAACTCGAGCGCGAACCGGTTGTCCGGCATGCGCAGGGCGACCGTGCCGCGGGTCTCGCCGAGGTCCCAGGTGAGCGACGGCTGCGCGTGCAGGATGACC
Source organism: Agromyces sp. PvR057 (assembly GCF_040547485.1). NCBI lineage: Bacteria > Bacillati > Actinomycetota > Actinomycetes > Micrococcales > Microbacteriaceae > Agromyces > Agromyces sp. PvR057. The sequence goes on along the minus strand of NZ_JBEPPT010000005.1, from coordinate 50,151 downwards.
GTGAGGCCGCCCGGCCAGAACTCCGCGACGAGCGCCCGCACGGGTTCGGGCACTTCGCGCGCGAGCGCGTCGAGCGTGGGGATGCCCGGGATCAGCACGGGCGGAGGCGACGTGCGCTCGCGCCCCTTGGCCTCGAGCAGCCGCGTGACGGCGGCCGGGTCGAACGCATCGGCGGCGAGGCCGTAGACGGTGTCGGTGGGGATCACGACGAGCTGGCCGCGGCCGATCGCTCCGCGTGCGAGGCGCATGCCCGTGAGCAGCTGGGATTCGACCGAACAGTCGTAGATGGCAGTCATGACCTGCCGATTCTAGACCAGCGGCGGCATGGCATCCGGGGCACGGCGGGCGCGAGGACGGCGGATGCCGCGCGCCACGCCGGGCACGCGGCATCCGCCGTTCGCGTCGTCGCGCGCCTCGCGGTCAGCGACGACCCGCCTTGCGCGAGAACAGCCACGCGCCCCAGATCGCCGCGACGGCGATGATCGCGACGCACCAGCCGAGCGCCCACCATCCCTCGTCGCCGAGCGGCGCGTCGGTGAGCAGGGCCCGGATGGTCTCGATGACGGGCGTGATCGGCTGGTTCTCTGCGATGGGCTGCAGCCAGTCGGGCATCGTCGAGACGGGCACGAACGCGCTCGAGATGTACGGCAGGAACAGCAGGATGAAGCCGTAGCCGCTCGCGGCCTCCGGTGTGCCGGCCGCGAGCCCGATCGCCGCGAACAGGTACGTGATCGCGAGGATGTAGAGCGCCACGATGCCGAACACGGCGAGCCACTCGAGCGGGGTCGCCGACGGGCGGAAGCCGACGAGGAGGCCGACGCCGATCACGACCGCGGTCGCGAAGAGGTTGCGCACGAGGCTCGCGACGACGTGGCCCGTGAGCACGGCCCCACTTCGGATCGGCATGGTGCGGAACCGGTCGATGACGCCGGTGGTCATGTCGCGCGAGACCGAGACGGCGGTCGACGACGCCCCGAACCCCGCGCAGAGCAGGATGATGCCGGGCACGACGTAGTCGACGTAACCACCGGACGGGTCGATCGCGTTGCCGAAGATCCACGTGAACATCAGCATGAGCATGACCGGGAGCATCACGGACATGAGCATGGATTCGACGTCGCGCACGGAATGCCGGAAGCTGCGCCCGATGAACACGGACTCGGCCGTGAGGGCGCCGACGCGGGGGCGGGCGCCCACGGTGCCGACGGTGCGCGCGCTCCCCGCGGCGCTCGGGGTGACGGTGACGGTGACGGTGCTCATGCTGCTCACTTCGCTTCCTGCAGTTCGGGAGTGGTCTCGGGTTCGGTGCCGGTGCCGATATCGGTGCCGGTGCCGGATGCCGCGTCGCGGCCGGTGATCGCGAGGAACACGTCGTCGAGGCTCGGCCGGCGGATCGCGACCGTCGCCCCGGCGGCGGCCGCAGCGGGGAGCCGGTCGAGCTGGTCGACGGCGGCGCGGAGTCCGTGCACGGTGCCGTCGGTCGGCAATTCGGCGAGGACCGCCCCCGACTCGTCGCGGAGCTCGACGACCTCTCCCCCGATGCGCGCCTTGAGCTCGTCGGCCGTGCCCTCCGCGGCGATGCGACCGCGGTCGAGCACGGCGATGCGGTCGGCCAGGCGGTCGGCCTCCTCGAGGTACTGGGTCGTCAGGAACACGGTCGCCCCGTCGTCGGCGAGCGAGCGGATGACGGCCCAGAGCTCCTGCCTGCTGCGGGTGTCCAGTCCGGTCGTCGGCTCGTCGAGGAAGATCACGGGCACGGCGACGACGAGGCTGAGCGCGAGGTCGAGTCGTCGCCGCATGCCGCCCGAGTACGTGCCGACGCGGCGGCCCGCGGCATCCGTCAGGTCGAACCGCTCGAGGAGTTCGGCGGCGCGCGCTCCGGCGTCGCGCGCGCTCAGGCCGGAGAGGCGGCCGAGCATGACGAGGTTCTCGGTGCCGGTGAGCACCTCGTCGACCGCGGCGGACTGCCCTGTGAGGCTGATGCGGCGGCGCACCTCGTCCGGCCTGGTGAGCACGTCGTGGCCGGCGACGGACACCGCGCCCTCGTCGGGCCGCACGAGGGTCGTGAGGATGTTGATGGTCGTCGTCTTGCCCGCGCCGTTCGGCCCGAGCAGCGCGAAGATCGTGCCGGCGGGCACGGCGAGGTCGAGGCCCGCGAGCACGTCGGTGCGGCCGAAGCGCTTGCGGAGCCCGTGGGCTTCGATGGCGAGTGGCATGGCTTCTCCGATCCGTTCTGTCTGTGTATGGCGCAAACTGTTTATGTGATCCACAGTTGTTTAACCTATACACAGTTCTAGACTGTCGTCAACACCGATCGAACGGATGTCCATGACCGAGCCGAAACCCGACCCGGAACTCCCCCGCGGCGTCGCACTCGCCTGGGGCGTCGCCGCGCACCCGCAACGCGGGCCGAAGCGCGAGCTCTCGATCGAGCGCATCGTCGAGGTCGCCATCGAGATCGCGGATGCCGAGGGCCTCGGCGCCGTCTCGATGAGCCGCGTCGCCTCGACGCTGGGGTTCACGACGATGTCGCTCTACCGCTACGTCACGAGCAAGGACGACCTGATCCTGCTCATGCAGGAGGCCGCGAGCGAGCTGCCCGTGCCCGACGCGGCGATCGAGCATGGATGGCGCGAGGGCGTGACCTCGTGGGTGCTCGGCATCCGCGCGGGGTACCAGGCGCACCCGTGGCTCGTCGACATCCCCATCTCGGGCGCCCCGCTCACGCCGAACTCGCTCATGATCGTCGACTGGTTCCTGCGCGAGGTGCGCACACTCCCTCTCGACGACGGCGAGAAGATGGCGACCCTGCTGCTCTGCACGAGCTATGCGCGCGCCACCAGCGCCCAGGATCGCGACATCGCCCGCGCGGTCGAGGCCGGTGCGATCGCCGCGGCCACCGCCGAGCAGTCGCTCAGCGCGCTCATGGAGCTCGTGACGCCCGAGCGCTTCCCCGACCTCAGCCCGCTGTTCCGCGCGGGCTCGTACGCGGAGCCGAGCGGTGTCGACGCCGTCGCGCCCGACACCGCGACCGACTTCGTCTTCGGGCTCGAGCGGATCCTCGACGGCATCGAGACCTACGTGGCCCGGCACGCGACGGGCGCACCGGGTGCCGGCGGCTCGGCCGAGCGCGCTGCCGACCTCGCGGGCGACGACGTCGCGTCGATCCTCGCCCTCGAGCCCCCTCGCGACAAGGACGTGCGCGAGGCGGCCAAGGCCCGCCGCGAAGCCGAGAAGGCCGTGCGCGAAGCCGAGAAGGCGCTCCGCGAGGCGCAGAAGCGCGAACGCGACGCGGTCAAGCGCGCCCGCGAACGCAGCGAACGCGAGCAGGACCGCGAGTCGCGCGAGCGCGAACGCGAGCAGCGCGAGCAGGAGCGCCTGCAGCGGGGCTGAGCCGAGCGGATGCCGCGGGCCGGCGACAGCACGTCCGCGGGCCGGCCGGCTTGCGCGGCCGTCGCGGCCTGCGTCAGCGCGTCGCGGTGGTCGCCCGGTCGCGTCCGGTGAGGTCGCGGTGGTGCGAGATCGCCCGCCAGCCGTCGGCCCGCAGCAGGTCCGCGATCGCCGCCGACTGCGTCTCGAAGTGCTCGAACACGAGCGTGCCGCCCGGGTGCAGCAGCGCGGACGCGCGCACCGACAGCGCCCGGATCACGTCGAGCCCGTCTGCGCCGCCGTAGAGCGCGACATCCGGATCGTGCACGAGCACCTCGACGTCGCGCGGCAGCTCGGCAGCGGGGACGTACGGCGGGTTCGACACGACGACCGAGACCGTGCCGTCGAGCTCGGGCAGCGCGTCGGCGAGGTCGCCGACGACGAGGTCGACCTCGACGCCCACCTCGTCGATGTTGCGCCGGGCCCAGACGGCGGCCTCCGGCGAGAGCTCGACGGCATGGACCCTGGCATGCGACACCTCGGTCGCGAGCGCGAGCGCGAGCGCACCGCTGCCAGTGCCGAGGTCGACGGCGACCGGCGATGCGGCCGGCACCGCCCGCAACGCGTCGATCGCGAGCTGGGCGACGGTCTCGGTCTCGGGCCTCGGCACCAGCACGCCGGGGCCGACGAGGAGGTCGAGGCTGCGGAACGGCGCACGGCCCGTGATGTGCTGCAACGGCTCGCGCGCGGCGCGGCGCTCGACGAGCGCCTCGAGCTCCGCGGCATCCGACTCGCCGAGGTCGCCGCCCAGGATGAGCCAGGCCTGCACCCCGCCGCGCGACAGCCCGAGCACATGGCCCATGAGCAGTTCGGCGTCGACCTCGGCGTCGGGGACGCCCGCAGACGTCAGCCGTGCGGCGATCGCCTCGCGCGCGGCCCTGATCGAGCGATCGTCGGCGGGCCGCGGCATCCGTGCATCCATGAAATGGAATGTAATGCACGTGACCGTGAGAGAGCCCCGCCCTAGGCTTGGCGACGGCGTTCGCTGCCGCACCCACACCCGAGAGGAAGCCCCATGGCCCAGATCTTCGACAACATCACCGAGGCCTTCGGTCGGACGCCGCTCGTGCGCCTGAACCGCGTCACCGAGGGTGCGGGCGCCACCGTGCTCGGCAAGCTCGAGTTCTACAACCCCTCCGCGAGCGTCAAGGACCGCCTCGGCATCGCCATCGTCGACGCCGCAGAGGCCTCGGGCGAGCTCACGCCCGGCGGCACCATCGTCGAGGGCACCAGCGGCAACACCGGCATCGCGCTCGCGATGGTCGGCGCGGCGCGCGGCTACAAGGTCATCCTCGCGATGCCCGAGACCATGTCGAAGGAGCGCAAGTCGCTGCTGAAGGCCTATGGCGCCGAGCTCGTGCTCACGCCCGGCTCCGAGGGCATGAAGGGCGCGGTCGCCCGCGCCGAGCAGATCGTCGCCGAGACCCCCGGCGCGGTGCTCGCGAAGCAGTTCGCGAACCAGGCCAACGTCGAGATCCACCGCCGCACGACGGCCGAGGAGATCTGGGCCGACACCGACGGCGGTGTCGACATCTTCATCTCCGGCATCGGCACCGGCGGCACCATCTCGGGCGTCGGCCAGATCCTCAAGGAGCGCAAGCCCGAGGTGCAGATCATCGGCGTCGAGCCCGAGGAATCCCCCATCCTCAACGGCGGCGCGCCCGGCCCGCACAAGATCCAGGGCATCGGCGCGAACTTCGTGCCCGAGATCCTCGACCGCGAGGTCTACGACGAGATCTTCGACGTCAACATCGACCAGGCGGTCGCCACCGCGCGCCGCCTCGGCACCGAGGAGGGCATCCTCGGCGGCATCTCGTCCGGCGCGACGGTGTACGCCGCGATCGAGGTCGCGAAGCGCCCCGAGAACGCCGGCAAGACCATCGTCGTGATCCTCGCGAGCTACGGTGAGCGCTACCTGTCCACGGTGCTGTACGAAGGTCTGCTTGACTGACCGGGTGAGCTTCTTCTCCCGACTGAAGGAAGACCTCGCGACCGCTCGTGTGCACGACCCCGCCGCACGCAGCGATCTCGAGGTCTTCCTCGTGTACTCCGGCCTGCACGCGGTGTGGGCCTCACGCCTGACGCATCGGCTGTGGGTCGCCGGATTCCGGTTCCCGGCCCGCGTGGTCTCCCAGCTCGCCCGGTTCCTCACCGGCATCGAGATCCACCCCGGTGCGACCATCGGCCGGCGCTTCTTCATCGACCACGGCATGGGCGTCGTCATCGGCGAGACCGCGGTCATCGGCGACGACTGCATGCTCTACCACGGGGTCACGCTCGGCGGAAAGGCACCGCGGCACACGCCGCCCGGCACGAAGCGGCATCCGACCCTCGGCGACGGAGTGACCATCGGCGCCGGCGCGAAGGTGCTCGGCGACATCACGATCGGCGAGTGGAGCGCGGTGGGCGCCAACGCCGTCGTCACGCGCAGCGCTCCCCCGCACTCGCTGCTCGTCGGCGTGCCCGCGACCGCGCGTCCGCTGACCGCCGCGGCCGCCGACTCCTCGCGCGGCGTGCACGACTGGCACATCTGACCACACCGGGTACGACGAAGGGGCGGATGCCGCGGCATCCGCCCCTTCGTTCGTTCGCCGCTGGTGCGGCGGAGACCGTTCGGCCCGCTCAGTCCTCGGCGAGGCCCGCGAGCTGCGCCTCTTCATCGGCCTGGATGGCCGACTCGATGATCGGCTCGAGCGCGCCGTTCATCACCTGGTCGAGGTTGTAGGCCTTGTAGCCGGTGCGGTGATCGGCGATGCGGTTCTCGGGGAAGTTGTACGTGCGGATGCGCTCCGAACGGTCCATCGAGCGGATCTGCGACTTGCGGGCATCGGATGCCGCGGCGTCGAGCTCCTCCTGCTGGCGCGCGAGGATGCGGGCGCGGAGCACGCGCATGGCGGCCTCGCGGTTCTGCAGCTGCGACTTCTCGTTCTGCATCGACACCACGATGCCCGTGGGCAGGTGGGTGATGCGCACGGCCGAGTCGGTCGTGTTCACCGACTGGCCGCCGGGACCCGACGAACGGTAGACGTCGATCTTGAGGTCGTTCTGGTTGATCTCGACCTCTTCGGGCTCGTCGACCTCGGGGAAGACGAGCACGCCGGTGGTCGACGTGTGGATGCGGCCCTGCGTCTCGGTGACGGGCACGCGTTGCACGCGGTGCACGCCGCCCTCGTACTTCAGGTGCGCCCAGACGCCCTGCGACGGGTCGGTCGCGTTCGACTTGATCGCGACCTGCACGTCCTTGTAGCCGCCGAGGTCGGACTCGTTCTGGTCGAGGAGCTCGACCTTCCAGCCCTTCGACTGCGCGTACTGCATGTACATGCGAAGGAGGTCGCCGGCGAAGAGGGCGCTCTCGGCGCCGCCTTCACCGCCCTTGATCTCCATGATGACGTCGCGGCCGTCGTCGGGGTCGCGCGGGATCAGGAGTCGCCGGAGCTTCTCCTGAGCATGCGCGAGACCCTCTTCGAGCGACGGCACCTCTTCGGCGAACGCCTCGTCGTCCTTCGCGAGTTCACGCGCGGCGGCGAGGTCGTCCTGCGCCTGGTGCCATGCCGTGTTCGCGGCGACGATGCGGCTGAGCTCGGCGTAGCGCCGGTTCACCTTCTTCGCGCGCGCGGCGTCGGCATGCAGCGCCGGGTCGGCGAGCGCCTCCTGGAGCTCGCCGTGCTCGACGAGCAGACTCTTGACGGATTCGAACACGGACGACTCAGCGGTGGTCGTGCTCGTTCGCGTGCGATGCGCCGTGGCCGTTGGCACCGACGGGCATCGACTTCTGCATGAGCATCAGGAACTCGACGTTCGACTGCGTCTCCTTCAGGCGACCGAGCACGGCCTCGAGCGCCGGCTGCTGGTCGAGGCCCGCGAGGGCGCGACGCAGCTTCCAGGTGATCTTGACCTCGTCGGGCGAGAGCAGCATCTCTTCACGACGCGTCGACGACGCGTTGACGTCGACGGCCGGGAAGATGCGCTTGTCGGCGAGCTGGCGCGAGAGGCGCAGCTCCGAGTTGCCGGTGCCCTTGAACTCCTCGAAGATCACCTCGTCCATCTTCGAGCCGGTCTCGACGAGCGCGGTCGCGAGGATCGTGAGCGAACCGCCGTTCTCGATGTTGCGCGCAGCACCGAAGAAGCGCTTCGGCGGGTAGAGCGCCGAGGCGTCGACACCGCCCGAGAGGATGCGGCCGGAGGTGGGCGCGGCCAGGTTGTAGGCGCGGCCCAGGCGGGTGATCGAGTCGAGCAGCACGACGACGTCGTGACCGAGCTCGACGAGGCGCTTCGCACGCTCGATGGCGAGCTCGGCGACCGTCGTGTGGTCTTCGGCCGGACGGTCGAAGGTCGAGGCGATGACCTCGCCCTTGACCGTGCGCTGCATGTCGGTGACCTCTTCGGGGCGCTCGTCGACGAGCACGACCATGAGGTGGACCTCGGGGTTGTTGATCGAGATGGCGTTCGCGATCTGCTGCAGCACGATCGTCTTGCCCGCCTTCGGGGGCGCGACGATGAGGCCGCGCTGGCCCTTGCCGATGGGAGCGACGAGGTCGATGATGCGCTGGGTGAGCTTGGTGGGCTCGGTCTCGAGGCGCAGGCGCTCCTGCGGGTAGAGCGGCGTGAGCTTCTGGAACTCGACGCGGGCGCCCGACTCCTCGATCGTCTGGCCGTTGACCGAGTCGGCCTTGACCAGTGCGTTGTACTTCTGGCGGCTGTTCGACTCGCCGTCGCGCGGCTGCTTGATGGAGCCGACGACCGCGTCGCCCTTGCGCAGGTTGTACTTCTTCACCTGGCCGAGCGAGACGTAGACGTCGCTCGGGCCGGGCAGGTAGCCCGTGGTGCGGACGAACGCGTAGTTGTCGAGCACGTCGAGGATGCCCGCGATCGGCACGAGCACGTCGTCGTCGAGGATCTCGGGCTCGAGCTCGTCGCCGCCGGCCTGGCCACGACGCTTGCGGTCGCGGTAGCGGTTGCGACGGCCGCCGTCGGCGTCGAGCGGGAGCTGGTCGCCGCCGCGGTTCTGCTGGCCCTGCTGGCGGTTCTCGCCCTGCTTGGCCTCGGCCTCGCCGCCCTGGCGCTCGCGCGCCTGACGGCCGCCCTGCTCGTCGCCCTTGCGCGCGTCGGCGGTGCCGCCCTGGGCGTTGCCGTTCTGGGCGTTCTGCCCGTTCTGGGCGTTCTGCCCGTTCTGGCGGCCCTGGGCCTCTGCACCCTTCTGGGCGTCGTCGCCGGTGCGCTCGGCGCGCTCGCGCTCGCCGCCACGGCGGCCGCGGTTGCGGCTGCGGCCCTGGCGGGGCTGCTCGGCGGGCTGCTCGCCCTCGGCGTCGGCCTGGGGCGCGCGGCCGGCCTCGCCGGTCGCCGCGGCGAGCTCCTCGCGCACGGCGGCACGAGCGGCCTCGCGGGCCTCTTCGGTGTCGGCGGATGCCGCGGGCACGAGGTCGACGCCGGAGGCGCCGGCGTTCGTGTGCTGGGCTGCCGCGGTCGTCGCGCTCGTCGCGCGGCGGGGCTGACGGCCCTGGCGGGTGCGGGCCGGGGCGGCGGGTGCCTCGGCCGCGGGGGCATCGACTGCGGGCGCTTCGACTGCGGGCGCTTCGGCCGCGGGGGCCTCGGCGGCGGGCGCCTCGGCGACCGGTGCGGCCGGAGCCTCGGGGGCCTCGGCGACGGGTGCGACGTCGACGGCGGGGGCTGGGTCGGCGGCGGGCGCCTCGGCCGGGGCCGCCGGTGCGGCGTCGGCCGTGACGGCGGCCTCGGCCTCGGGGGCCTCGCCCACCTGGTGGGCGGAGATGAGGTCCACGAGCTCGCCCTTGCGGCGCTTGGAGGCGCCGGCGATGCCGAGCGAGGACGCGAGCTCCTGGAGCTCTGCGACCTTCAGCGTGGAGAGTCGGGTGCGGTTCGCCGCGCTCAGTTCAGCGTGGTCGGTTGCGTTGGTCACTGGGTATGTTCCTTTCCCCTGGTCGCAAGAGCTGCAGACCCAGAAGAGCTGGTCGCTGACACGTCAGAGGTCATGCGCGGAGGCGCAGACGTGCGCGAGCGAGAAAAGCAATGATTGCCGGGAATCGCACGATGCGATGTTGAACGCGAACGGTGCGTCGCTCATCGGGTGCACTCTCATGATATCACCAGACGAGGCGTGCTCCGACTCGCAACGCGCCCTGTGGAGAACGAAACGGAGAACGGGCTCCCCGCCGGGTCAGTCGGCCAACGGCGTGACGGTCGCTCCGAGGAAGTCGACGGCGAGCGGCAGCGGCTGCCACGCGGTCTCGGCGGACTCCTCGACGAGGCGCACCGCCTCGGCACGTGCACTCGGGTCGCTCGCGAGCACCAGGATCGACGGCCCGGCCCCAGACACCACGGCCGGGTGGCCGGCGGCGCGGAGCACGCGGATCAGGCGATCGGTCTCGGGCATGGCCTGCGCCCGGTAGTTCTGGTGCAGCTTGTCTTCGGTGGCCTGCAGGAGGAGCTCGGGACTCTGGATGAGCGCCGCGATGAGCAGGGCCGAGCGCGACACGTTGAACACGGCGTCCTCGTGCGGCACCGAGTCGGGCTGCAGCGAGCGCGCGAGCGCGGTCGACATCTCGTGCTCGGGAACGAGCACGAGCGGCGAGACGCCCCGGTGCACGATGAGCTTCTTGTGGCGAGGGCCCTCTGGCGTCACCCAGGCGATGGTCAAGCCGCCGAAGAGCGCGGGCGCCACGTTGTCGGGGTGGCCTTCGAGCTCGGTCGCGATCTCGAGCAGGTCGTCGGCGCTGAGGTCGACGACACCGGCCAGCAGTCCGGACGCCGCGACGACGCCGGCGACGATCGCCGCCCCGGACGAGCCGAGGCCACGGCCGTGCGGGATGCTGTTGTGCGCGACGAGCCGGATCGACGGCAGTTCGACGCCCGCATGCGCGAACGTGTGCGCGATGGCGCGCACCACGAGGTGCGTCTCGTCGAGCGGCACCTCGCCCTCGCCGACGCCGTGCACCTCGATCTCGTGGGTCGGGCCGTTCGTCGCCTCGACCTCGAGCTCGTCGTACCGCGCGAGCGCGAGGCCGAGCGTGTCGAAGCCGGGGCCGAGGTTCGCGCTCGTCGCGGGCACCTTGACGTGCACGCGGCGGCCGACGAGGTCGACGGCGCCGACCGTCGCCTCGGGTGCGGACGTGCTCATGAGGTGAGTCCGAGCACCGCGGCGATCTGGGCCGTGTCGACGGGCACGATCGTGGGCTGCACGTCGGAGCCGTCGGCCGTGCGAAGCGCCCACTGGGGGTCCTTCAGGCCGTGGCCGGTGACCGTGAGCACGACGCGGGCGCCGGCGGGGATGACGCCGGCCGCCGAGCGCTCGAGCAGGCCGGCGACCGAGATCGCCGACGCGGGCTCGACGAAGATGCCGACCTCGGCCGAGAGGATGCGCTGGGCCTCGAGGATCTTGTCGTCGTCGATGGCGCCGAAGTAGCCGTCGGTCTCGTCGCGCGCGGCGAGTGCGAGTTCCCACGATGCGGGGTTGCCGATGCGGATCGCGCTCGCGATGGTCTCGGGGTTCTTCACCGGCTCGCCGCGCACGATCGGAGCCGAGCCGGAGGCCTGGAAGCCGAACATGCGGGGCATGCGCGTGGCGTTGCCCGCGGCGATGTCCTCGCGGTAGCCGCGCGTGTATGCGGTGTAGTTGCCCGCGTTGCCGACGGGGATGAAGTGGAAGTCGGGGGCGTCGCCGTGCGCCTCGACGATCTCGAACGCGGCGGTCTTCTGGCCCTCGATGCGGTCGTTGTTGACCGAGTTCACGAGGTGCACCGGGTAGTTCGCCGCGAGGTCGCGGGCGATGTCGAGGCAGTCGTCGAAGTTGCCCTGCACCTGGAGGAGCTCGCCGTTGTGCGCGATCGCCTGGCTGAGCTTGCCCATGGCGATCTTGCCCTCCGGCACGAGCACGGCGGCCTTGATGCCGGCGTGCGTCGCGTAGGCCGCGGCGGATGCGGACGTGTTGCCGGTGGAGGCGCAGATGACGACCTTCGCACCGCGCTCGACGGCCTTCGTGACGGCCATGGTCATGCCGCGGTCCTTGAAGGACCCGGTCGGGTTCATGCCCTCGTACTTGACCCACACGTCAGCGCCCGTGCGGCGTGAGAGCGCCGGAGCGGGCAGGAGCGGCGTGCCGCCCTCGCCGAGGGTGACGACCGGCGTGGCATCCGTGACGTCGAGGCGATCGGCGTACTCGCGGATGACGCCTCGCCACTGGCGGGACGTGGCCTTGGGGCTGGGCTGGTTCACAGTGTTCCTTCGACTCGGAGGACGGACGCGACGGATGCGACGACGGGATTCTCGGCGAGGGAGGTGACGGTCTCGGCGAGCGCGGACTCCGTCGCCTCGTGCGTCCCGATCACCAGCGTAGCCCGCTCGGAGCCACTGCTCACCGTCTGCTGGAGCTGCTCGACCGACACGCCGTGCTCGCTGAAGACGTGCGCGATGCGTTCGAGCACGCCGGGCTCGTCGACGACCTCGAGCGTGATCGCGTAGCGCGTGGTGATGCGGCCGATGTCGAACATCGGCAGTTCGGCGTGCGTGGATTCGGCCATGCCCGGGCCGCCGATGACGTGGCGGCGGGCGATGGCCACGAGGTCGCCGAGCACCGCGGACGCGGTCTGCACTCCCCCGGCGCCGGCGCCGTAGAACATGAGCGGACCGGCGGCGGAGGCCTCGACGAAGACGGCGTTGTTCGCGCCGCGCACCGAGGCGAGCGGGTGCTCGCGGGGCACGAGCGCCGGGTAGACGCGTGCGGAGACGCCCTCTTCGCCGGTCTCGGCGTCGACGAGGCGCTCGCAGATCGCCAGGAGCTTCACGACGAATCCGGCGCGACGTGCCGAGTCGACCTGCGCGGCGCTCACCTCGGTGATGCCCTCGCGGTGCACCGCCTCGACGGGCACGTTGGTGTGGAAGGCGATGCTCGCGAGGATGGCGGCCTTCTGCGCGGCGTCGTAGCCGCCGATGTCGGCGGTGGGGTCGGCTTCGGCGTAGCCGAGCTCGGTCGCGGTCGCGAGGGCGTCCTCGAGGGACGCGCCGGTGGTGTCCATGCGGTCGAGGATGAAGTTCGTGGTGCCGTTCACGATGCCGAGGATGCGCTCGATCCGGTCTCCGGCGAGGCTCTCGCGGAGCGGACGCAGGATGGGGATCGCGCCGCCGACGGCCGCTTCGTAGGACAGCTGCGCGCCGACCTGCTCCGCCGCGGCGAACAGCTCGGGCCCGTGCGTCGCGAGCAGCGCCTTGTTGCCGGTGACGACGTCGGCGCCCGAGGCGATCGCCTGCAGCACGAGCGTGCGTGCGGGCTCGAGGCCGCCCATGAGCTCGATGACGATGTCGGAGCCGAGGATCAGCGCGTCGGCGTCGGTGGTGAGGAGTTCGCGGGGCAGGTCGACGTCGCGCCTGGCGTCGAGGTCGCGCACCGCGATGCCGACGAGCTCGATGCGCGCGCCGATGCGCTGGGCGAGCTCGTCGCCGTGCTCGAGCAGGAGCCGGGCGACCTGGGAGCCGACGGAGCCGGCTCCGAGCAGGCCGACCCGGATGGAGCGGTACTCGATCATGCGGTGGTTCCTCCGGTGGAGTTCGGTGCGGGATGCGATGGTGCGAGCCCCGCGTCACGGGCGAGCAGGTCGTCGACCGTCTCGCCGTGCACGATCACGCGCGCGATGCCGTCGCGCACGGCGACGACCGGCGGACGCGGCACGTGGTTGTAGTTGTTCGCCAGCGACCAGCAGTAGGCGCCGGTGGCCGCGACCGCGACGAGGTCGCCGGGCGCGACGTCGTGGGGCAGGTAGTCGGCGTCGACGACGATGTCGCCCGATTCGCAGTGCTTGCCGGCGACGCGCACGAGGGCCGGCGGTTCGTCGGACACGCGGCCGGCGAGGCGCACCGTGTAGTCGGCGCCGTAGAGGGCGGTGCGGGCGTTGTCGCTCATGCCGCCGTCGACCGACACGTAGTGGCGCCAGCCGCCCTCGATCGGCACGGGCTTGACCGTGCCGACGGTGTACAGCGTGATGCCGGCGGGGCCGATGATCGAGCGGCCGGGCTCGAAGGCCAGCTTCGGCACGGGCACCCCGTGATCGGCGCAGGCGCGCGCGACGGCGTCGGCGATGCCCTGGGAGATCTGCTCGATGGGGGTCGGATCGTCGGCCGAGGTGTACGCGATGCCGAAGCCGCCGCCGAGGTTGAGTTCGGGCAGCGGGGCGATGCGCGCCAGTTCGGCGTGCGCGGCCAGCAGGCGCTCCGCCGACTCGGCGAAGCCCGCCGAGTCGAAGATCTGCGACCCGATGTGGCAGTGCAGCCCGAGGAAGTCGAGCGAGGCGTGCGAGCGGATGCGCGTGCCGAGCTCGACCGCGCGGTCGAGCGAGACGCCGAACTTCTGGTCTTCGTGGGCCGTGGCGAGGAACTCGTGGGTTGAGGCGTGCACGCCGCTGTTCACGCGAAGGCGCACGCGCTGGACGCGACCGGCCCGCGCTGCGGCATCCGCCACCCGCTCGATCTCGATCTCGGAGTCGAGGATGATCGCGCCGACGCCGACGCCGACCGCCCGCTCGATCTCGGCGGTCGACTTGTTGTTGCCGTGGAACCCGATGCGCGCGGGGTCCGCACCCGCGGCGAGCGCGACGGCGAGCTCGCCGCCGCTGCACACGTCGACCGAGAGGCCCTCGTCGACGACCCAGCGCACGATCTCGCTCGAGAGGAACGCCTTGCCCGCGTAGTAGACCGACACCTCGGTGCCGACGGATGCCGCGGCGGACTCGAATGCGGCGCGCAGGCGCCTGGCCCGTGCTCGGGCGTCGGCCTCGTCGACCACGTAGAGCGGGGTGCCGTAGGTCGCGACGAGCGCCTCGGCGTCGACGCCGCCGACCACGAGGCGGCCCGCGTCGTCGCGGTGCGCGCCGATCGGCCAGACCTGCTCGGCGAGGGCGTTCGCATCGGCGGGCGCATGCAGCCATCCGGGGGCTGCGGTGGTCGTTGCCACGGGGAAACCTTCGGGGACGTGATGGATCGAGAACCTCGCTCGAGGCGAGCGAACCCGGATCGATTCGGCGAAGCCTGCTGCGAACCGCCCTTGTGGGGCGACCTCCCGGGAGTCTACCGAGTGCTCAGGCAGCGACCGAATCGGTGACGTCCCGCGCGATGCGGCGTCGCGTCCACGCCGCGAGGGCGCGTCGGAGGTCACTCGCAGGTGCCGAGCACCTGCAGTGCCTCCTCGCTGAACGCGAGGTCGCTCGCCTGGAACGACACCGTGGCCTCGCCGGGCGTGAGCTCGATGCCGTCGACCTGGGCGCCTTCGGGGAGGTACTTGGCGACGCACACGTCGAGCGGGGTGCGCAGCAGGTTCGGCATGTTGTCGAGCGCGAGCTTGCGTTCGCCCGTGCCGAGTTCGACGCCGACCGGGGTGAGCACGACCGAGGTCCCCGCAGCCTCGGCCTCGGCGGTGACCGAGTAGTGGATCGGGAGCCCGAGCACCTCGAACTGCCCCTTGTAGCCCACGGTCCCGTCGCCGAACACGATCTCGCCGTCGACGCCGGGCACGTCGACGAGCGCGTTGAGGGATGCCGCGTCGGCCGTCACCTCGCCCTCGACGAAGTCGATCGTGCCGCCCTGGCTGACCGGCACGCCGTGCGCGACCAGGTGCACGGCGATCGGGTTGCCGTCGACCGTCAGCTGCGGCGCGTCGGCCGTGATCTGGGCGAGGGACCCGGTGAGCAGCTGTGCGAGCACCGAGAATCCGCCGACCTGGACGTCGACGTCCCCGTCGACGTTCTCGGGGAGGGACGACTCGGCCTCTGCGGCGATGCCCTGCTCGATCGCCGAGCGCGTCAGCAGGTCGGCGACGACGAGCAGTGCCGCGACGACGAGCACGATCGCCCCGGCGATGAGCCAGCGGCGGCGTGTGCGACGGCGGTCAGGATCGGCCGGAGCCTGATCGACCGGCGGCGTGGCGGCCGGGGCCTCGGCGGGCGGCGTCCCGGCGGCGACGGGCGCGACGGCCGGAGCGACGCCGTCGTGGATCACCTCGGTCGGCTGGTGGTCGGCGGGCAGCGGGTCGAGCACCGCGGTGGGCGCCAGCTCGTCGTCGGGCACGACGGCCTCGTCGGGCGCAACCGCGTCGGGCGCGACAGCCTCGGCCGGCGCCGCACCATCGGGCGCCGCACCGGGCACGACGGCCTCATCGGGCTCACGGCCGCCTGCGGCATCCGTCTCGTCGAACCCATCGCGGGGTGTGCTCATCGGGGGCCTCCGTGCTCGTCATTGCGTGCCGTGCCGAAGCAGCGTACCGAAGTCACATGCGCTCGGGCGCGGACACTCCCAGCAGTGCGAGGCCGTTGCGGATGACCTGGCCGGTCGCGTCGTTCAGCCACAGGCGCGTGCGGTGCAGGTCGCCGATGGGCTCCTCGCCGAGGGGCAGCACGCGGCAGTTGTCGTACCAGCGGTGGTACAGGCCCGCCAGCTCCTCGATGTAGCGCGCGACGCGGTGCGGTTCGCGCAGTTCGGCGGCCTGCGCCACGATGCGCGGGAACTCCTGCAGGGCGCCGAGCAGCGCCGACTCGGTCTCGTGCTCGAGCAGCTCGGGCGCGAAGCTCGAGCGGTCGACGCCCACGGATGCCGCGTTGCGGTCGACCGCGGAGGTGCGGGCATGCGCGTACTGCACGTAGAAGACGGGGTTGTCGTTCGTGCGACGCGTGAGGATCTCGGGATCGATCGTGAGCGGCGAGTCGGCGGGATAGCGCGCGAGCGTGTAGCGCAGCGCGTCGGTGCCGAGCCACGCCTGCAGGTCGTCGAGCTCGATGATGTTGCCGGCGCGCTTGGAGAGCTTCGCGCCGTTGATCGACACGAGCTGGCCGATGAGCACCTCGATGTCGCGCTCGGGGTCGTCGCCCGCGGCGCCGGCGAGCGCCTTGAGGCGGTGCACGTAGCCGTGGTGGTCGGCGCCGAGCAGGTAGATCTTGTGGCCGAAGCCGCGGTCGCCCTTGTCGAGGTAGTAGGCGGCGTCGGCCGCGAAGTACGTGTAGACGCCGTTGCCGCGGCGGATCACGCGGTCCTTGTCGTCGCCGAAGTCGGTCGTGCGAACCCAGACCGCGTCGTCCTCGTCGTAGACGTGGCCCTGCGCGCGGAGGCGCTCGACGGCCGTGTCGACGTCGGAGAGCCCGTCGTCGTTCTTCGCATGCAAGCGGCGCTCGCTGCTCCAGACGTCGAAGTGCACGTTGAAGCGCTCGAGCGAGGCGCGGATCTCGCCGAGCTGGAGCTCGTAGGCGATCTCCTTCGCCGTGTGCAGCGCGACGTCGTCGGCGAGCGCGAGCAGGTTCGGCTCGCGCTCGAGCACGCGCGTCGCGAGGTCGGCGATGTAGCTGCCGGGGTACCCGCCCTCGGGCGTGGGCTCGCCCTTGGCCGCGGCGAGCACGGAGCGGCCGAAGGTGTCCATCTGGTTGCCGGCGTCGTTGATGTAGTACTCGTTGGCAACGTCGGCGCCCGCGGCGCGGAGCACGCGGGAGATCGCGTCGCCGAGCGCCGCCCACCGGGTGTGCCCGATGTGCAGCGGGCCCGTGGGGTTCGCCGAGACGAACTCGAGGTTGATGCGCTGGCCCGCGAGCTTGTCGCTGCGACCGTAGTCGGCGCCGGCGTCGACGATGGCCTTCGCCAACGCGCCGGCGGCCGCCGCGTCGAGGCGCACGTTGATGAAGCCGGGGCCGGCGACCTCGGCGCTCGTCACGCCGTCGACGCCGGCGAGTCCGGCGGCGAGCTCGGTCGCGATCTCGCGCGGGTTCGAGCCGAGCGGCTTCGCGAGGCGCATCGCGATGTTCGAGGCCCAGTCGCCGTGATCGCGGTTCTTGGGGCGCTCGAGCACGATCTGCTCGGCCGAGATGGCGAGCTCGACCTCGGTGCCGGCTTGCCGACGTCGTTCGACCATGGCGGTCACGAGGTCGAACAGGGCACGCGAGAGGTCGTCGGGAGTCACCCGCAAATCCTACCGTTCGACGTTGTACAGTCTGTCCATGCCCCGCCCCGCCCTGCGCCGTCCTGCCCGAAGCCTCCGCTCCGCCGTCGGCTCGACCCTGCTCGTCGTGGCATCGGCGGTGCTGTTGAGCGGGTGCGGCCCGGCGGGCGCCGACCCCACCCCGTCGGCCTCCGACCCGGCCCAGTCCGGATCGCCCGCGGCATCCGACCCCGCGGCGTCGCCAGAGCCCACCGAGACCGTCGAGCCGCCCACGCCGTTCGCGATCGCCTGCGATGCGCTCGTCACGCCCGACCAGCTCTACGCGTTCAACCCGAACGTCGGGGCGGCGCCCGACTACGAGCCGCAGGCGGACACCGTCGTCGCGGTCGCGACGGATGCCGCGGGCACCGCGTGCGGATACCTCAACCAGACGAGCGGGGCCCTCATCGAGGTCGCGGTGGCGACGCCGTCCGCCACGGCGCTCGAGACCGCGGCGAACGACGCCGCCGCCTCGAGCACGGCCGTGCCCACCTACGGCACGCCGCCAGAGGTGACCGGCTTCTTCGACCACAGCGGCTCGCACGGGCAGGTGCAGGTCTTCACCGGCCCCTACTGGGTCGTGGTCGACTCGACCGAGTTCTTCGAGCCCGGCGACGCGCAGCGGCTCGTCGATTCCGTGCTCTCCAACCTGCCGGCGAGCTGACCCGCCCGGCCCGACCGACCGACCAGAGGAGCGACGCGGTGGCGCCGAACACACCTGGAACCCCGTCCTGGCTCGGTGCCGTCAACGACCGGGCCGGCCTCGCCGTGCTGCTCGACCACGGCCCGCTCACGCGCAACCGCATCTGCGAGCTCGTCGGCGTCTCGAAGCCGACCGCCTCGCAGATGATGAGCCGCCTGCTGCAGCTGGGCGCCATCGAGGAGCAGGGCCTGCTCGCGGGCAGCGCCGGCCGCGCGGCCGTCGTCTACGCGGCGCGCACCGATCGTCGCGTCGGCGTCGCGCTCGACCTCGACGCGTTCGAGTTGCGCGCGACCGTCGTCGACGCGGCCGGCACCGACCGCCCCATGGTGCGGATGCCGCTCCCCCGCGACCCGACCGCCCGATCCGCGGTCGACGAGGTGCGCCGGGCGATCGACGCCGCGAGCGAGGCCGCCGGCACCTCGCCGGATGCCGTGCACACGATCTGCATCGGCATCCCCGGATACGTCGACCCCGGGTCCGGCGGCGAGCTGTTCAGCGAGACCCTGCCCGGCTGGCCCGTGCGGGCCCTTCGCCAGATCCTCGAGGACGACCTCGGCCGCACCGTGCTCATCGAGAACGACGTGAACCTGGCGGCCCTCGCCGAGCGCGAGGTCGGCGCCGCCGCCGGACGCGACGTGTTCGCGCTGCTCTGGCTCGGCAACGGCGTCGGCGCCTCGTTCGACGTCGCCGGCGACCTGCACCGCGGGTCGTTCGGCGGTGCGGGCGAGATCGGCTTCCTCCCCGTGTCGGCCGAGGCGGCCGTCATCGACCCGGCCGCGCGCACCGTGCAGGACCTCGTCGGCGGGCGCGCCGTCGCGCTGCTCGCGAAGCGCCACGGCATCGACGCCGACGGCTTCCACGCCGCGCGCGAGGCGCTCGCCGAGCCCGGTGCCGACGACGCGAGGCGCGCCGTCTTCGACGACCTCGCCGAACGCGTCGCGCACGTCGCGCTCCCCGTGATCGCGACGCTCGACCCCGGCCTGATCGTGCTCGCGGGCCCGACGGCCAACCTCGGCGGCGAGGCGTTCGCACAGGCGGTGGCGGCCGGCATCCGTCGCATCAGCCGGTGGTACCCCGAGGTGCGCGCGACGACCGTCGAGGGCGATTCGGTGCTGCGCGGCGCGAGGAGCCTGCTCGGCAGCCGCGTGCGCGAGGAGCTGCTCGACTCGGTCGCCGCGCTCGGTCGAGCCTGACCGCAGCGGCCGCCCGGCGGTGACCGCTGCGGGCGCGCCGGCACCTCGAGCGGGCGCGCCCCGGCAGCGCACCGGCGCCCGACGGACGGCGGAACGAGCGCCGCACGGGCGGCGCACGGGCGGCTGACGGGCGGCTGAACGCCCTCGCAAACGGTGCTAGTGTTGACGGCTGTGCGCCTCCGTAGCTCAGGGGATAGAGCGCCGGTTTCCGGTACCGTAGGTCGGGGGTTCGAATCCCTCCGGGGGCACAAAATCCCGTCGTCTTCGACGGTCACCCAACGAAACGCGTCATCCGTTCGTCTCTTCAAGTGACGGCGGACCCTCCGCCGTCGGGAGGAGCCGGTCTTGGCCCGCACCTGGGACGACGTCGCGACTCGGCTGGTCGCCGAGCGCGGTGACGCGCTCACGCGCTACGCGTACCTGCTGACCGGCAACGTCGACGACGCCGCCGACCTCGTGCAGGACGCCCTCGTGCGCACCTTCGGCACGCCGAGGTTCCACCTCGAGCTGCCGCGCGCCGAGGCCTACGTGCGACGGGCGATCCTGAACGCGGTGATCGACCGCTCGCGCCGCGACGGCACCTGGCGGCGAGTCCGCCACCTGGCGGTCGCCCCTGCGAGCACCGAGGCCGAGTCGACGGGAACCGACGAACGCCTCGACCTCATGCGCCGCATCCGCGCGCTCGCGCCGCGCCAGGCCGCGTGCATCGTGCTGCGGTACTACGAGGACCTCACGGTCGACCAGGTCGCGGCGACGCTCGGGCTCAGCTCCGGCGCCGTGAAGCGGTACCTGAGCGACGCGCTGCGGGCGCTCTCCTCCTCGATCCGGGCCTCCGACGCCGCCCTGCTGCGCCAGGCCCCCACCCGGACGGAGGGTGACCATGTCGCCTGACCCCACCGACTCGCCCGACCCCGCCGAGCCGATCGACCCCCGAGTGCCGCCGGACGCCGCCGTGCCGTCCGACGCGCGCAGCCTCGCCGAGGCGCTCGCCGACGAGGCGGACGCCGCGGACGCCGCCGGCCGCCGCCCGGTCGACCTCGAGGCGGTGCTGCGCGGCAGCCGTGCGCTCCGGCGACGTCGGCGCCGGGCCGTGGTCGGCGTCACGGCGTCGGTCGCGGGCCTGCTCGTCGTGGGCGCGCTCGCGCTCGGCGTCGGATCGCTGGGCGAGCGCACGGCGACCACCGCGGGCTCGACCGCGGCCGACGGCCCGGCCGAGTCGGAGGCCGAGCTCGGCGACGACGCGGCATCCGGGCAGCAGGAGGCCGTCGCCCCGCAGGACGGGGCCCAGTTCGGCGACGATGCCCTCGTCGTCGGCCCCGACGCCGTGAACCGCTGCGGCGAGCGGATCGCCTCGGCGACGGATGCCGCGGACGGCCCCCTCACGGCCGCGATCGTCGCGCCCACCGGGCCGGTCGCCTCCGGCTCAGACGCGGTCGTGCGCGTGCGCATCGTGAACGAGGGCCCGACGGTCGTCGAGGGGTCGCTGCGGTCGGCCCCGTCGGTCACCGTGTCGGATGACGGCACGACCGTCTGGCACCCGGCCGCCCTCGACGCCGGGCTCGTTCCGGTGCGGCTCGCGCCGGGCGGGCAGCTCGAGCTCGAGGGGGCGTTCACCGCCGAGGCCTGCACGGCGGCCGACGAGCAGGACGGTGCGCTCGCGGCCGACCTGCCCGCCCTCTCGCCGGGCGCCTACGAGCTCTCGGCCGCGATCGGGTTCGTCGGGGCGACGGGCTCGAGCCCCGTGCTCATCGTGTCGCCGACCGTGCCGGTGACGATCGGCTGACCGCGGCCGGGGACGTCGGCGCGCCGGGTGCCGATCGTGGACGGCGACGGCGGCGCGCCATAGACTCGAACTCGGTCCGTTTCCGGGGTCTGGAAGGCATTGGTGCATGGCGTCGAACCGTCGTAGTGCGACGATCATCGCGAGCCTTCTCGGCCTCGCCCTCGCCCTCGCCGGGGCCGCTCCGGCCTGGGCCGAAGACCCCGTCGAGTTCGGGCAGAGTCCGATCGTGGACACGGTCGGCGCCCTCGACGGCCGAACCGACGACGTGCTCGCGGCGATCTCGAAGACCGCCGACGACACCGGTCGCCAGCTCTTCGTCGCCTACGTGGGCGAGTTCACGAACCCCGAGACGGCCGACACCTGGGCCAACGACACCGCGGTCGCGAACAACATGGGCGACGAGGACTACCTGCTCGCGGTCGCCGTCGACGGTCGCGCCTACTACCTCTCCGCCGCCGACGACGCGCAGGTCCCGGCCGACGAGATCCAGCGCATCAGCCTCGAGGTCATCGAGCCCGAGCTCGTCGACGAGGACTGGGCGGGGGCCGCCATCGCCGCTGCGGAGGCGCTCGACACGGGCGGCTCGGGCTCGGGCTCCGGCTCCGGCTGGGGCTGGGTGTGGTTCCTCGTCATCGGCGCGGCCGTGGTCGCGGTCATCGCGATCCTGCTGGCGCGGCGCGCGAAGAAGGGCGGAGCGACGGATGCCGCGGCCGGCCCCGGTGCGGCACCCCCCGTGCCGCTCGACGACCTCCGACGCAGCGCCGGATCCGCCCTCGTGCAGGCCGACGACGCCATGAAGACGAGCGAGGAGGAGCTCGGCTTCGCGACCGCCTCGTACGGCGACGAGGCGACCGCGGCCTTCCGCGGCGCACTGGCCGAGGCCAAGGCGAAGGTCGCCGAGGCGTTCTCGCTGCAGCAGCGGCTCGACGACGACACCCCCGACACCGACGCCGACCGGCGCGCCGCCTACGAGGGCATCATCCGGCTCACGGGCGAGGCCGACGCGCTGCTCGACGAGCAGGCCGAGGCCTTCGACGCGCTCCGCGACCTCGAGCGCAACGCGCCGGCCGAACTCGAGCGCGTCGCCGCCGAGGCCGCCGCCGCCGAGGCCTCGATCGCGCCGGCGGCCGAACGCCTGCGGGCGCTCGGCCAGCAGTACGCGGCATCCGCACTCACCGCCGTCGCCGACAACCCCGCCCAGGCCGCGTCGCGCCTCTCGTTCGCGAGCGAGGAGCTCGGCCGGGCGAGGCAGGCCGTCGCCGCCACGCCCGCGCAGAGCGCCGATGCGGCCGTCGCGATCCGGGCGGCCGAGGAGGCGGTCGACCAGGCGGTGCTGCTCACCGGTGCCGTCGACCGGCTGGCGGCCGACCTCGCGCAGGCCGATCGTGCGATCGCGGCGGGCGTCGCCGACCTCGAGGCCGATGTGCTCACCGCACGCCCCCTCGGCGGCGAGGCCGCGCAGACGGCCGAGCGTACGGCGGCCGTCGCCGCGGAACTCCGCGCGGGCGTCGGCATCGCCGGCCGCGATCCGCTCGCCGCGAGCGCACGCCTCACGCAGGCGAACCACGAGATCGACTCCGTCATCGCCGCGGCGCGAGACGCCGCGGAGCAGGCCGCGAGGACCCAGGCGCTTCGCGAACGCGCCGTCGCCAACGCGCGCGTGCAGGTGCAGACCGCAGAGGACTACCTCGTCGCGCGCCGCGGCGCGGTCGGAACCGACGCGCGCACCCGCCTCGCCTCGGCGGCCCAGCTGCTGCAGCAGGCCCAGACCAGCACGGACTCCGCGGTCGCGGTCGAGTCGGCGCAGCGCGCCGAGCGACTGGCGGCCGAGGCGCTCTCGCTCGCCCGCAACGACGTCGAGGGGTTCGGCGGCGGCTTCGGCAACGCCGGGTACGGCGGCGCGGCCGGCCGCGGCGGATCGAGCGGCGGCGACATCATGGGCGCCGTGCTCGGCGGCATCCTCATCGACTCGATGCTCGGCAGCGGCCGGCGCTCGTCCGGGGGTTCCGGCGGGTTCGGCGGGTTCGGCGGCGGGTCATCGGGCGGGTTCGGGGGCGGAGGCCGCTCCGGCGGGGGCCGCTCGGCCGGAAGCTTCGGCGGAAGCGCGACGCGCGGTCGTCGCGGAAGCGGAGGCCGATTCTGACCGGCCCGGACCCTTCTCATCGCACCCGCCCCGACCGACCGCGGGTCGCACGGCCTCCCGCACGACGACCGCACTGACGCAGACCGGCAGACCCGCATCCGCAGACCTGTCCGCGACGAGCACCTGACGAAAGGAAACACCATGACCAAGCAGTCCATCTTCGGGAGGATCTCCACCCTCCTCCGCGCGAACGTGAACGCGCTCATCGACCAGGCCGAGGACCCCCAGAAGATGCTCGACCAGATGGTCCGCGACTTCACGAACAGCATCGCCGACGCCGAGGCCGCGATCGCCGAGACCATCGGCAACCTGCGCCTGCTCGAGGACGACCACCGCGAAGACGTCGAGGCCGCCCGCACGTGGGGCGAGAAGGCCATCGCCGCGAGCCGCAAGGGCGACGAGCTGCGCACGGCCGGCGACACGGCCGGGGCCGACAAGTTCGACAACCTCGCCAAGGTCGCCCTCAGCCGCCAGATCTCGGCCGAGAACGAGGCGAAGGCCGCCGAGCCGCAGATCGCCGCGCAGACCGACGTCGTCGAGAAGCTGAAGTCGGGCCTGAACGGCATGAAGGAGAAGCTGGTCCAGCTGAAGAACAAGCGGTCCGAGCTCGTCGCCCGCGCCAAGACCGCCGAGGCCCAGCGCCAGGTGCACGACGCGGTGAAGTCGATCGACATCCTCGACCCCACGAGCGAACTCGGTCGCTTCGAGGACAAGATCCGCCGCGAGGAGGCGGTCGTGCGCGGTCAGGCCGAGCTCTCCGCGTCGAGCCTCGACGCCCAGTTCAACGAGCTCGACGACCTCGGCGAGCTCACCGAGGTCGACGCCCGACTCGCAGCGCTGAAGGCCGGCGGCGCCCCGAACGCGATCTCGGGCTGAGTCCCGGCTGATCAGCGGGCAGTTCCGCTGCTCGGAACGACCTCGCGCGATCGGAACGGCTGGCACCAGCCGTTCCGATCGCGCGATACTTGGCACATGCCCGCAACGTTCGTCGTCGTCCCCCTCTGGCAGGGTTCGGTCTCCTCACGCGCGATGAGCCTCGCCGACGGCGCCGCGGCCATCCTCGGAGACCTGCCGGCCGCCGCCACCGTGAGCATCGACGTGCCGATCGAGGCCGGCGAGTCACTGGGCACCGGCATCCGCCGATACAGCGCCGTGCGCCGAACGCGCGAGCGCACCGAAGAGGCGCTGGCCGCCGTCACCGGCACGGCGATCACCATCGGCGGC
Organism: Agromyces sp. PvR057; assembly: GCF_040547485.1. Lineage (NCBI taxonomy): Bacteria > Bacillati > Actinomycetota > Actinomycetes > Micrococcales > Microbacteriaceae > Agromyces > Agromyces sp. PvR057. Next base: position 25,722 of record NZ_JBEPPT010000005.1, on the reverse strand, counting down.
GACTGCGGTGCGGCGCTGCCGGGCGTGGCCCATGCCGCGAGGAGCTCCGACGGTGGACTCGCGGTGCTCTGGCTCGACGCCCACCCCGATCTGAACACGCCCGACTCCTCCCCCTCCGGCGGGTTCGGGGGCATGACCCTGCGGCACATCGCGGGCGACGGCGCCGACGGGCTCGCCCTCGAAGGCGAGAGCCGGGTCGACCCGCAGCGGATCGTGCTCGGCGGCATCCGCGCCATCGACGCCGAGGAGCACCGCTTCATCGACGAGCACGGCATCGACGTGCTCACGGTCGAGGACCTCTCCGACCCGTCCATCGTCATCGCCTCGCTGGAGGCCACCGGCGCCTCCCACGTCTTCGTGCACGTCGACCTCGACGTCCTCGACCCCTCGGCCCTCGCGGGGCTCTCGTACCCGATGCCGTTCGGCGTCGACGCGTCGACGCTCGTCGCACTCGTGAAGGCGGTCGTCGCACGGTTCCCGCTCGCCGGCGCGGCGATCACCGGGTTCGCGCCGAACTCCCCCGGCGCCGCAGACGACGACCTGCCCACCATCCTCCGGCTCGTCGGCGCACTCGCGAGCGGCGCGACCGCCGACCCCGCGGCATCCGCGACGCCCGCACGCTGACCCGGCCGCGCAAGGGGGTGCCGTCCCCCGTTCGCCGTGCCTAGGCTTGGGCCATCCGCCGGCACAGGCGGGTGCGAGAGGAGACCGATGCAACGCGAAGTCGACGTCGTCGTCCTCGGCGCAGGACCGGTCGGCGAGAACATCGCCGACCGCGTGCGCGCCGCCGGACTCGAGGTGGTGGTCGTCGAACACGAACTCGTCGGCGGCGAGTGCTCGTACTGGGCGTGCGTGCCCTCGAAGGTCCTGCTGCGCAGCGCCGCCGCGCTGCGCGCCGCGAAGCGCGTTCCCGGCGCGGCCGAGGCCGTCACGGGCGGGCTCGACGTCGAGGCCGTGCTGCGCCGACGCGACGAGTGGGTCTCCGGCTGGAGCGACGCGGGCGCCGTGTCCTGGCTTGAAGGCGCCGGCATCGGCCTCGAACGCGGGCACGGGCGGCTCGACGGGCCCCGCCGCGTGATCGTGTCGCGGGACGGCACCGATTCCGACGCCGCCGACACCATGACGCTCGTCGCGAGGCACGCGGTCGTCGTGGCGACCGGCTCGGACCCCGTGGTGCCGCCGATCCCCGGGCTCGCCGAGGCATCGCCCTGGACGAGCCGCGAGGCCACGAGCGTCGAACGCCCACCTGCCCGGCTCGCGATCATCGGCGGCGGCGTGGTCGCCTGCGAGATGGCGACCGTGTTCGCCGGGTTCGGCACCGAGGTCGTCGTGCTCGCCCGCAGCGGGCTGCTGGGCGGCATGGAGCCGTTCGTCGGCGACGCCGTGGCGGCCGGGCTCCGCGGGCTCGGTGCGACGGTGCGAACGGGCGTGCAGACCACGAAGGTCGAGCGCACCGACGCCGGCGAGGTCGTGCTCACGCTCGACGACGGATCGACCGTGGTCGCCGACGAGGTGCTCGTCGCGACCGGACGCAAGCCGCGCACCGACGCGATCGGCCTCGAGACCGTCGGCCTCGAGGCGGGCGACTGGCTGCACGTCGACGACGGCCTGCAGGTCGAGGGCCTCGATGCCCCCGCAGCGGGCGACGACGGTCCGTGGCTCTACGCCGCGGGCGACGTGAACCATCGCGCGCTGCTCACCCACCAGGGCAAGTACCAGGGCCGCGCCGTGGGCGACCTGGTCGCGGCCCGCGCCACGGGACATCCGAGCGACCTGAGCGCATGGGGAGTGCACGCGGCCACAGCCGACCACTCGGCCGTTCCGCAGGTGGTCTTCGCCGAGCCGGAGGCCGTCGCGGTCGGGCTCACGGAGGCCGAGGCGAAGAAGGCGGGGCGCACCGTTCGCGCGGTCGAGGTGTCGATGACCTCGGCGAGCGGCGCCGGCATCCTCGCCGACGGCTACGAAGGGCGAGCGAAGCTCGTCGTCGACGAGGAGCTCGGCACCGTGATCGGTGCGACCTTCACGGGCCAGGATGTCGCCGAGCTGCTGCACTCGGCGACCATCGCGATCGTCGGCGAGGTGCCCGTCGACCGGCTCTGGCACGCCGTCCCGGCGTTCCCGACGATGAGCGAGGTATGGCTGCGGCTGCTCGAGGCGCTCGGCCGGCCGGAGACGCAGGCGTGAGCCGGCTGACGATCCGGTCCACCGATTCGCCCATCAGCCGCGCGGGGTTCTGGTGGGCGACGTGCGTCGGATTCGTGTGGGGCTCGCTCTGGAGCACGGGCCGGGTCGAGCGGCGGAACGGCCTGTTCGTGTTCACCGGCATGCCGAGCTGGACCTTCGGTCGTGGCGGCTCGTGCGTCGGCATGTGCTACCTCACGAACCGCAACGACTCCGACACGGTGCTCGGCCACGAGGCCGTGCACAAGCAGCAGTGGCTGAAGTACGGCATGCTGCTGCCGTTCCTGTACCTGCTCGCCGGGCGGAACCCGTTGAAGAACCGCTTCGAGATCGAAGCCGGGCTCGAGGCGGGCGGCTACCTGCCGAGGCGTCGCACCGCTCGGTGAGATGCCGACGGCCGGCGCCCCGTTCTCACGGGGCACCGGCCGTCGGCCGTGGTGCGTCCTACTCGGCGAGGACGCCCGCGATCGCCTCGATGAGGGCCGGCATGCCGCCCTCCCACTTGAAGCTGAGGGCGGTGGGCGGGGAGACCGACGAGACCGTGACCGGGTCGTAGACCTGGGCGACCTTGCCGGCCGCGACCGCGGGGATCGCCTGGGTCTCGGGCTTCGTGAGGAGCGCCTCGGCGTCCTCCTTCGAGTTGGAGTAGTTCACGATGAAGTCGGCGTCGAGCTTGTCGAGCTGCTCGTAGCTCAGGTCGTAGTAGAACCCGCCGTCGCTCGTGTCGAGTTCGGCGACGCTCGGGGCGACCTCGAGGCCGAGCTCGGTCAGCACCGCGATGCGCGGGTCGGCCTCGGTGTAGACGGAGACGACGCCATCGCCGTCCCAGATGCCGGCGAAGGTCTTGCCTGCGAACTCGGGGTGCGCGGCCGCCTCGTCTGCGAGGTACGCGTCGATGTCGTCGAGCACGGCCTCGCCCTCGGCCTCGAGGCCGAGTGCGCGGGTCGTGATCTCGATGGTCTCGTCCCAGTCGGTGGTCCACGGGGCCTCGGGGTAGGCGACGACCGGCGCGATGTCGCTCAGCGTGTCGTACTGCTCCTCGGTGAGGCCGGAGTACGGCGCGATGATGAGGTCGGGCGCAGCCGCGATGAACTCCTCGTAGGGCACGCTCGCGCCGCCCTCGTCGTCGTTCAGCACGACGGGGTGCTCCACGCCCGCCTCGTCGTAGGCGTCCTCGACCCAGGGCAGGAGGTTGCCCTCGCCGACGGTCCAGCTCTGCTCGGCGACGGCGACCGGGTAGACGCCGACGGAGATCGCGGCCTCGGTGGAGCCCCAGCCCCAGGTCGCGACGCGCTCGGGCGCCTCCTCGATGACGGTCTCGCCGAACGCGTGCTCGATCGTGATCGGGAAGCCCGTGCCCACGGCCGCCTCGGGTGCCGACGTGGGCTCCTCGGTGGTGCCGGATGCGCAGGCGGTCAAGGTCAGTGCCGTGGCGGCGAGGCCGGCCAGGGCGATGAGCGGACGTCGAAGACGCACGGAGAACTCCTCGGTTCGTGGGTGGGGATAAGGCAAGGCTAACCTAAGGGCAACCGAGGGCGAAACCGCCAGGTCACGGCCCGGTCACGATTCCTCGGACACCGGTGACGTGGTCGGCGCCCGGTCGGCCATCGCGCCCGTGTGGTAGCGACCGACCGGCACGATCATCGGCGTTCCGGCGACCGGGTCGGGGATCACGGACGCCTCGAGCGCGAACGCGCTCAGCACCGTCTCGGGCGTGAGGATCGCCGACGGCGTCCCCTCGGCGATGATCGAGCCCGCCGACATGACGACGAGGTGGTCGGCGTAGCGCGCGGCGAGGTTCAGCTCGTGCAGCACCATGACGACGGTCGTGCCGCGCTCCCGGTTGAGCTCGGTGAGCAGGTCGAGCAGCTCGAGCTGGTGCGTCACGTCGAGGTAGGTCGTCGGCTCGTCGAGCAGCACGATGTCGGTCTGCTGGGCGAGCACCATGGCGATCCACACGCGCTGGCGCTGGCCGCCGGAGAGCTCCTCGAGGCGCCGGGTCGCAAGGTCGGAGATGCCGGTGGCGGCGAGTGCCTCGGCGACGAACCGGTCGTCGTCGCTCGAGTGGCGTCCGAACCAGCCCTGGTGGGGATAGCGGCCACGGCCGACGAGCTCGGCGACCCGCACGCCGTCGGGGGCGATCGAGGACTGCGGCAGCACGCCGACCCGGCGCGCGAGGTCTCGACGCGGCATGTCGGCGACGTCGCGGCCGTCGAGCGTGACCCGGCCGCCGTCGAGCTGGTGGAGCCTGGCGAACCCGCGAAGCAGGGTCGACTTGCCGCAGGCGTTCGGGCCGACGATGGCCGTGATGCGGCCGCTCGGGATCACGAGGTCGAGGCCGTCGATCACGCGTCGGCCGTCGTAGCCGAGGCTGACGCCCTCGGCGGCGAGGCCGACGGACGGCGTCTGGGCGACGGGTGCCGGTGCGGTCATGCGCGGGACTTCCTCTCGGTGCGGGCCAGCAGCCACAACAGGTACGGGGCGCCGATGAGGCCCGTCACGATGCCGACGGGCGCAGTGAATTGGGGCAGGGCGAACTGGCCGAGCACGTCGGCGCCGAGCGTGAGCACGGCCCCCGTCACGACCGACGCGGTGAGCGCGGCGCTCCCGTCGTCGACGAGCCGGCGCGCGATCGCCGGGGCGATGAGGGCGACGAACGCGATGGGACCGGCGACCGAGGTCCCGACCGCGATGAGCAGCACCGCGATGAGCAGCAGGATGCCGCGGCGAACGTGCGTGCGCATGCCGAGGGAGATCGCGTGGTCGTCGCCGAGCGCGAGCACCGAGAGGCCTCTGGCGAAGACGGCGACGAGGACGCATCCGATCACGACCCCGAGCATGAGGAGCACGAGCGCCTCGCCACGCACGTCGGAGACGCTGCCGACGGTCCAGAGCAGGGCCGCCTGCGCCTGCCGGATCTCGGCGCGGGCCAGGAGCCACGCGATGAGCGAGGCGCCCACGTACGCGAGCCCGACGCCGACGAGGACGAAGCGGATGCCGTGCAGGCCCTGCCGCCACGCGGTCGCCCAGATGATCGCGGCGACCGCGAGGCCGCCGGCGAGCGCGAAGCCCGACACGACCGCGCCGCCGAGGCCGAGCCCGAGGATCGCCCACACCGCGCCGAGGCTCGCGCCCGTCGAGACGCCGAGGATGTCGGGGCTCGCGAGCGGGTTGCGCAGCACGGCCTGGAAGATCGCTCCGGCGAGGCCGAACGCGGCGCCGACGAACACGGCGGCGAGGATGCGCGGAAGCCGCAGCGTGAAGACCACGAGCTGCTCGGTGCGGTCGCCCTGCCCGAAGAGCGTGGCGAGCACGCGGTCGGGAGCGACGCTCGCGGCGCCCGAGGAGATCGCGATCATCGCGAACACGAGCGCGAGGGCGGCACCGACCGCGAGCGTCACGAGCAGTCGCCGGCGGCTGCGTCGACGCACCGCGCCGACGGCGAGCCGCACGTCGTCGACCGACGCGCCCGGCCGCGTCGCGGCATCCGTCACGATCGCCATCAGAGTCCCGCCACGTTCCGGCTGCGCGCGATGGCGATGAGCACGGGCGCCCCCAGGAAGGCGGCCACGACACCCGCCTCGAGCTCGGCGTTCGGCACGATGAGGCGGCCGATGACATCGGCGGCGAGCAGCATCACGGGGCCGAGCAGGAGCGCGGTCGGCATGATCCACCGGTAGTCGGTGCCGACGAGGCGGCGTGCCGCGTGCGGCACCACGAGGCCGACGAGCGCGATCGGCCCGGCGAGCGAGGTGGCCGTTCCGCAGAGCAGGACGAGGCCGATACCGGCCGCGAGCCGCGTGGTGCCGACCCGTTGCCCGAGCGAGTTGGCCACGTCGTCGCCGAGCGCGATGAGGTTGAGCCGGTTGGCGAGCACGAAGGCGATGATCGCGCCGACGAGGATGAACGGCCAGAGCAGGGCGGCGACGTCGAGGCCGCGGCCCGTGAGCGAGCCGACGGCCCAGAACCGGTACTGGTTGAAGGTCTCGGTGTCACGCAGGAGCACGAGCGCGATGAGCGGGGTGATGAACGCGGTGACGGCGGCACCGACGAGCGCGAGGCGCACCGGCTGGCCTCGGCCGATCGAGAAGACGATCGCGGCCGCGGCGGCCGCGCCGGCGAACGCGAACCAGATGTACCCGAGCGGCGAGCTCACGCCGAGCAAGGCGATGCAGAGCACGACGGCGAGCGAGGCGCCCGCGTTCAGGCCGAGCAGGCCGGGGTCGGCGATCGGGTTGCGCGTGACGCCCTGGATGAGCGTGCCGGCGAGGCCGAGGGCGACCCCCGCCAGCAGGCCGATGACGGTTCGGGGAACGCGGAGCTGCCAGACCACGTTGTGATCGGCGTTCGCGGGGTCGGGCCCGACGATGGCCTGCCACACGACGCCGGGGTCGATCGAGCGCACGCCGAACACGAGGCTCGCCGCGACGATCGCCAGGAGCGCGAGCGTGCAGGCGGCGAGCACGACGACGGCCCGCCCCGAGCCGACCCGACGCGCGCGTCGCCGATCCGGGCCGACGCGGGCGGCGGAGGACGTGCCGACGGTCTGCGCCGCGAGGCCGACCACGGCGGACGGCCCGCTCACTCGAGTTCGGCGCGCCCGCGGCGCCAGTAGCCCATGAACGCGACCTGGCGGCGGTCGAGCCCGGCTTCGCGCACGAGGAATCGGCGCAGGCCCGTGATGACGGATGCCTCGCCCGCGAGCCAGGCGTAGCAGGCGCCGTCGAGGCTGTGGCCTGCCGGCACGTCCCAGAGCGGCGTGTCGGGCAGGTCGGCCCGCTCGGCCGCGGCGAGCGCGGCGGCGGACTCGTCGGTGCCGGCGCGGGTGACGCCGAGGTCGGCGAGGTGTCGCACGACCCAGTCGCGCACGGCGGGTGCGAGGAGGGAGCCGTGCTCGGCCGCAGGGTGGTCGCCCTCGGCCTGGCCGGCCCCGCGCGCGAGCCATCGCACCTCGACGCCGTCGGGCGCGCGCACGTCGAGGCGGTCGCCCTCCTCGGGCACCTCGAGGAACGCGGCACCGGTGGCGTCGGCGGGCAGCGACTCGAGGATCGCGCAGATCGCCGGAGTCGCGGTCTCGTCGCCGACGAGGAGCAGGGTGTCGACGTCGCCGGGGCGCCAGTCGATGCCGACCGTGCGGCCCGCGCCGAACTCGTCGGGACCGATGAGCACGATCTCGTCGCCCGGCGTCGCGCGCGCGGCCCAGGCCGACGCGGGTCCGGCGTCGCCATGGGAGGCGAACACGATGTCGACCTCACGCTGTTCGGGGCGCACGGCGCGCACCGTGTACGTGCGGAACGGGTTGCGCAGGTCGCCGGGCAGCTCACGCCACTGCGTGTACCAGTCCAGGCCGTCGGGGAACGACGCGAAGCCGTTCGCCGCGAGCGGCAGCACGACCTTCACACGCTGGTCGAGCCCCGCGGTGCCGAAGTCGGCCAGGTCGTCTCCGGTGAATGTCACGTTCACGAAGGTCGGCGAGAGCCGCTCGACGCGCGCCACCGCGACGCGGAAGTTGCGGTATGCGGGTCGCTCGCGCCGAGGGGGTTCGACCACTGAGGTAAGCATTACCTAAGTCTGACACACGGCCCCGCGGCCTCCGAACCGGCGGCCGTTCACCAGACGGGCGGATGCCGCGGCGCACGCCGCAGCCGGCGCTCGAGCTGGGCGGCGAGCGCGAAGAGCGTCGCCTCGCCGCCTGGCCGACCGATGAGCTGCACGCCCATCGGCACGCCGGACTCCGTGAACTCGACCGGCACCGTGATCGCCGGCAGCCCCGCGACGTTCACGAAGGAGGTGAACGGCGTCACCTGCACCTGCTGCGCGAAGTTGTGCTCGCCGTCGTCGGCGTCGTACCAGCCGACGGGCGGCGGCGTGAGCGCGAGCGCGGGCGTGAGCACGGCGTCGTAGGAGGCGAAGCGCGCGATCACGCGCCGTTCGAAGTCGGACAGCCACGAGAGCGCCTCGGCGAGCTGCCTGGCCGGCAGCGCGCGCCCGCGCTCGACGAGCCACTGCGTGAGCGGCTCGAGCAGCGCGAGGCGCTCGCCGTCGACGGGGACCGTCGCGGCTCCGGCCTGCCAGATCGTGCGGAACGCGGCGGGATACCCCGGTTCGGGTGCGTCGGGGACCCGCTCGATGCCGTGCCGACCGCCGTCGAGCACCGCGATCGCCCGGTCGAGCGCGGAACGGGCCTCTGGCGCGACCGAGATCTCGTACGCGTCGTCCCAGGGGGTCTCGGTCATCACGCCGATCTGGAACCTCCCCTCGCCGCGGATCGCCTCGCCCAGGTACGGCCCGTCATCGCCCGGCGCCCGCACCGCGAAGGCGTGCGCCGCCGGATACCCCGTCGGAGCGATCAGGCCGTCGAGCAGCAACGCGGCGTCGGCGACGGTGCGGGCGATCGCCCCGACGACGCCGAGGCCGGCGAGGCCGCCGAGCCCGGATCCGGAGGGCACGCGACCGCGGGAGGGCTTGATGCCGACGAGGCCGCACACCGCGGCGGGGATCCGGATCGATCCACCGCCGTCGGAGCCGGGTGCGAACGGCAGCATGCCGGAGGCGACGGCCGCCGCCGCTCCCCCGCTCGACCCGCCGGCGCCGAGCCTCGGGTCCCACGGGTTGCGGGTCGGGCGTCCGATGAGCGCCTCGGTGTAGGACGGCAGCCCGAACTCGGGCGTCGCGGTCTTGCCGAGGCTGATCGCCCCGGCGGCGTCGACCGCCTGCACGAGGTCGTCCGAGGCATCCGGGACGAAGCCCTCGAACGCGCGCGATCCGAACGACGCCGGCACGCCGGCGCGGGGATGCAGGTCCTTGTCGGCGAGGGGCAGCCCCCAGAGCGGCGCGGTCTTCGGCACGTTCCGCATGACGGACTCGGCGCGCTCGAGCGCCCGTTCGGGCGTCAGCGTCGCGAAGGCCGCGAGTTCGGGGTCGAGGCGCTCGGCACGCGAGAGGTAGTGGCGGGTGACCTCGACCGGCGACACCTCCCCGCGTTGCAGCGACTGGTGCAGTTCGAGGGCGGTGAGCTCGTGCAGGTCCACGCCTCGAGCCTACGACGCGAGTGCGACCGCACCGCCACGCCGGACGCCCGCAGGCGAAGACGCCGCCGGAGCTGGGCCTGCCGCTAGCATGGCGCCCGTGGGCAGCACTCCGGGCACGGCCAGGATCACGACCTCGATCACGCGGCATCCGCTGGTCTGGGGCGTGGGCTGGAGCGTCGTGTTCGGGGCCGTGCTCCTCATCGCCGTCTCGCTCGATTGGCACGGGCTGGTCGACTGGCTCCTGATCGGGCTGCTCGTGCTGCCGTCGACGATCGCCACCGTGCTCGTGCTCGCGTCGACCCCACGAGCCAGCTTCGAGTCGATGAGCTCGGTGTTCTCGCACTTCTTCGTGCGCTACCTGGCCCTCGTCTTCGGCCTCGCCGCGTGGGGCCTGTCGGTCGTGGTCGGTGCGGCGATCTCGCAGTCGATCCAGCTCGCCGCCGAGCAGCGGGAGGACGAGATCCTCGGCATCGGGATCGACGTCATGCTCGTCGTGGTGCCCGTCGTGGCCGCCCTGCTCTGGGCGGCGTTCGTGCTGCGCTGCGCCTGGTTCCTCGTGCGGGTGCGCGGCTGGGCCGAGGTTCCCGGTGCCGACCGGGTGCCGTCGCACCTGTTCGAGGCGAATCCGGCACTGCGCCGGGTCGTGGTCGGGCTCGCGCATCCCGCGCTCTTCGCGGCGACCGGCCTCGTCGTGGCGATCGCGGGTCCGTCATCGGTCGGCACCCTCGAGATCACCTTCTGAGCATCGGTCCGGCGCGCGCCTGCAGCCGGCCGCGGCGGCGGGTGTTCGGCGCGGACCTACTTCAACGAGCGCTGCAGCAGCACCGTGCCGAGCCAGCGGTCGAACTTGAACCCGACGCGGCCCATGCGGCCGATCTCGGTGAAGCCGAACTTCTCGTGCAGCGCGATCGAGGCGTCGGCGCCCTGGTCGGCGATGACCGCGAGCATCTCCTTCAGCCCGGCGGCCTTCGACCGCTCGATGAGTTCCCCGAGCAGCGCCCGGCCGAGCCCCTTTCCCGCCGCGGCCGGGCCGAGGTAGATCGAGTTCTCGACCGTGAACCGGTAGGCGCGCTTGGGCTTCCACGGCGCGACGAGCGCGTAGCCGAGCAACTGGCCCGACGGCGCCTCGGCGACGATGAACGGCATGCCGAGCTTCGTCAGGTGGGCGAACTTCGCCTTCCACTCCTTGAGCGTCATCGCGTCCTCATCGAAGGTGACCGTGGAGTTGGCGACGTAGTAGTTGTAGATCTCGCGCACCGCGGGCAGGTCGGCGGCCACGGCGTCTCGGAGTTCGTACGTGAACGGCGCCTCGGGTTGCGGGGCCCTCCGCAGGTGCTTCGGCAGTTCGCGGCGCGGCTGGTATTCCTCCTCGAGCATGCCGACCACCCTACGCCGCGGAGATCACGTGCGGATGTCACGCTGCGGGGCGCGCACGGGCGGATGCCGCGGCATCCGCCCGTGCGGTCAGGCGAGCGACCAGTCGACCGGCGCCGCGCCCTGCGCCGCGAGCAGGTCGTTCGCGCGGCTGAAGGGCTTCGAGCCGAAGAACCCGCGCCTGGCCGACAGCGGACTGGGATGCGCGGACTCGATGACCGGTGTGTCCCCGAGCAGCGGCCTCAGCTGCTGCGCATCGCGCCCCCACAGGATCGCGACGAGCGGGGTTCCACGGGCCGCGAGCGTGCGGATGGCGTGGTCGGTGACCAGCTCCCACCCCCTGCCCCGATGCGAGCCCGCCTCGCCGGGGCGCACCGTGAGCACGCGATTCAGCAGCATGACGCCGTTGCGGGCCCATGGCGTCAGGTCGCCGTGCGCGGGCGGCACGACGCCGAGGTCGGCGGCGAGCTCGGCGTAGACGTTGCCGAGGCTCCGCGGCAGGGGGCGCACGTCCCGGTCGACCGCGAAGGAGAGGCCGATCGGATGCCCCGGCGTCGGGTACGGGTCCTGGCCGACGATGAGCACGCGGACCTCGTCGAGCGGCGTCGCGAACGCCCGCAGCACGCGGTCGCCGTCTGGCAGGAAGCCGCGCCCGGCGGCCGCCTCCCCGCGGAGGAACGCGCCCAGCTGCGCGAGGTCCGGGGCGACCGGGGCGAGCGCCTGCGCCCATGCCGGGTCGACGAGCCCCGCCTCGACGAGCTCGTCGAGGGTCTGCACCACGTCAGGCGCCGAGGGTCGAGACGAGCACGCCTCCGTCGGCCGGGAGCACGCGCCAGACGCTTCCCGAGCCCAGGACCCGCAGTCCGCCCTCGCCGACGATCAGGGCCGTGCGCTCGTCGATGCCGAGCGCGCTCTCGATGAGCCCGGATTCGACGGCCGCGACGAGCCGCGAGAGGTTGCCGCGCTGGGCGACGTGGGCATCGACCGCGACGTCGACGAGCCCGAGGCCCGCCTCGACCTCGAACTCGACGCCCGGCTCCGAGGGGTCTTCCGGCGACACGAGGACGCCGTCGATGCGCGCGCCTCCGCCGAGCGAGGCCTCCGCGGCGATCATCGCCCCGGCCGAGACGCCCAGGTACGGCACGCCGGACGCGACCTGACGCCTGACCTCGCCGAAGACCGGCTCGACGCCCGCCCGGACCTGCTCGACGATGCCCCCGCCGACGACGATGCCGTCGACATCGACGATCGCCGTCGGCTCGACGGATCCGCCGCTCTCGACCACGGTCACGTGCGCCTCGAAGTCGTCGGCGGCCGAGAGCACGGCGATCAGGGTCTCCGCGGCCCTGGCCCCGGCCGGATGCACGGAGAGCACGGCGATCCGAGGCCGGGTCCGACCGGCCGAGCGTCCGTGGGCGGCCGCCTCGGCGAGGAACGGGGCGTACAGCGGGGCGTCCTCGGCGGTCAATGCGCCGCCGCCCACGAGATGCACGCTCATGCGACCGACCCCGCAGCCGCGGCATCCGCGACCTGCACCGGCGGCAGCGCCGACCACGGGAACACGATCCAGTCGTCGGTGCGCTTGTAGTCGAAGTCGGGCGCGAGCACGGTGTGGGACTTCGTGTAGAGCGTCGCGCTGCGCACCTCGGCACCGGCATCGCCCAGGATGCCGACGACCTTGGCCAGCGTGCGGCCCGAATCGGAGACGTCGTCGACGAGGAGCACGCGCTTGCCGTTCAGGGCCGGCGCATCGAGCATCGGCGGGTGCAGCACGGGCTCCGGCAGGCGCTCGTCGACGCCGGAGTAGAACTCCACGTTGATCGAGCCGCAGGCCTTGGTGCCGAGCGCGTACGCGATCGCGCCCGCGAACAGCAGGCCGCCGCGGGCGATCGCGATCACCACGTCGGGGCGGAAGCCCGAGCCGAGCACGTCGGCCGCGACCCGGCGCGAGGCGTCGGCGAAGTCGTCCCAGGTCAGGATCTCGCGGCGGATCCCGTCGTCGGCCGTGCCGGCGTCATTCGCATCGAAGGTCATGCCCCAAGGCTAGCCGTCGTCGGCGCTCCGCCCGTCGGCGCCGTCCGCGCCAGTGCGACGCCCGTCGGTGCCGGCCCCGTTCGCCGACGGCTCGTCCGCGGCGTCCGGTGCCGACAGCCCCTCGATGATCGCGGCCGTGTCGCCGCCCTGGCCGGTCCCGCGCACCGTGCGCACCTTGTCGCCGATGTACGAGATGACCGTCGCCGAGGCGGTGCCCACGATGACCACGCCGCCGGCCATGAGGAACACGGCGTAGAAGCGCCCCTCGGTCGTGACCGGGTACATGTCGCCGTAGCCGACCGTCGCGATCGTCACGATGGCCCACCACACGGCATCGCCGAACGTCGTGATGGTGGCGCCGGCGGCATCGCGCTCGGCCTGCAGCGTCGCGAGCGCGATGAAGTAGACGAAGACGGCCGCGTACGTCGCCGCGTAGATGATGATGTTCGCGCGGACCGCGTCGCCGCTGCGCCGCTGCAGGTACGGGATCTCGCGCAGCAGCGCCAATACCCGGAACGCCCGGAACAACGGGATGAGCGCCGAGAGCACGTCGATCGGGTGCGTGCGCGCGAACGCCCACCGGCCGCCGCGCGGCGTGAGCGAGATGCGCACGACGACGTCGACGACGAAGACCAGCCAGGCCGCGATCAGGGTGATGAACAGCGGGGAGCCGGGCCCGCGCGGGATCCACGGCGCGAGCACGTAGATCGTGTACGCGAAGATGTAGCCGACGCCGAGCACCACGAGCGGCACCGTCGTGACCCGCTCCCATGCCTCGCGGCGGGGAGCCGGCACCGCTCGCGCTGCGGCCATCAGTCCTCCGCCCGCACGACCAGCGGCCCCTTGGCGACGAGGTGCGGCGCCGACTGCGCCACCGGCTTCACGACGATGAGGTCGAGGTCGACGTGCCCGGGCTTCGTGATCGCGTCGACGATGACCTCGGCGATGTCCTCGGCCACGAGCGGCTCGGGCACGCTGCTGTAGACGGCGTCGGCCCTCGCCCGGTCGCCGCCGAAGCGCACGAGCGCGAACTCGTCGGTCTTCACCATGCCCGGCGCGACCTCGATCACGCGGAGCGGTTCGCCGTTCAGCTCGAGCCGGAGCACCTCGGTGAGCGCATGGGCGGCGAACTTCGCCGCGTTGTACCCGCCGCCGCCGACGTACGCCGTGTGACCGGCGATGGAGGTCACGTTCAGGATGTCGGCGACGCCGCGTTCGACCGCGCCCCGCCGCAGCAGCGGCAGCAGGGCCGAGACCACCCGCTTGACGGCGAGCACGTTGACCTCGAACATCCACGCCCAGTCGTCGGTCGAGGAGCCCTCGACGCTGTCGAGGCCCTTCGCGCCGCCCGCGTTGTTCACGAGGGCGTGCACGCCGCCCGTCGCCTCGAGGTGGTCGCGCAGCGCGTCGACGTCGGCCTGCACGGTCAGGTCGGCGACGAACACGGACGCCCCGGTCTCGGCGGCGAGCGCCCGCAGGCGGTCCTCGCGGCGCGCGACGCCGACGACGTCCCAGCCCGCGGCCCGGAACGCGCGCACGGTGGCCGCTCCGATGCCGGAACTCGCACCCGTCACGACCACACGCAGTTCGCTCATGCGCCCATTCTGCCGTGCGAGGGGCGGATGCCGCGCGCATGCGCCGTGCGTGCCGGAGCGTCTCCCCGGGCGCCGCGCTCGCGTCGGGGCGCACGCCGACCTGCGACATCCGATGCTCTGCGCTTGAATGGAGCGATGCACCGCACCGGCACGCCTCGACCGACGACCAGGCGACGCGTTCCGCTCTGGGACAACGCCCGCTGGATCGCCATCACGCTCGTCGTGATCGGACACGGCATCCTGCCGCTGATCGCCGAGTCCGACAGCGCGTACAGCGTGTACCTGTTCATCTACTCGTTCCACGTCGCCGTGTTCATCACGGTGAGCGGGTACTTCGCGAAGTCCGGGCCGCCGAACGCGAAGGCGCTGCGGCAGATCCTGACCGACATCGTCTTCCCCTTCTTCATCTTCGAGACGATCTGGAGCCTCATCAAGTGGCTCCTCGGCGGCGGGTTCGCGCTCGACTTCACGACCGCGTCGTGGACCCTCTGGTTCCTCATCGCGCTCGCCGTGTGGCGCATCGTGCTGCCCTACCTCGTGCTGCTGCGGTATCCGCTGGTCATCGCGATCCTCATCTCGATCGGCGCGGGGTACACCGAGACCATCGACTCGACGCTCGCGCTCTCGCGCACGCTCGGCATGCTGCCGTTCTTCGTGTTCGGCTGGAAGCTGCGGCAGTGGCAGGTGACCGATCGCTGGCTCGACCTCCGCCCGGCGGTCGCCTGGCGGTGGCGGGCGGGCGCGATCGCGCTGCTCGGCACCGTGCTCGCGATCATGCCCGTCACGATCGAGACCCTCCGCGACCTGAAGCTGCGCCGGTTCATGCTGTACGACGAGTCGTACCAGGCGATCGGCTACGACGAGCCGTGGTCCGGTGCCATCCGGCTCGTGCTGCTGCTGACGGCGATGCTGCTCACGGTCGCGTTCCTGGTGCTGATGCCGCGCGGCAAGCACTGGTTCACGGCCTTCGGCGGGGCGACGATGTACATCTACCTCCTGCACACGTTCGTGCTCTACCCGTTCCGCGAGACGCCGGTGCTCGCGGGCGACCAGCCGTTCTGGGTGCTGCCGGCGATGATGCTGTTCTGCATCGGACTCTCGATCGTGCTCGCGCTGAAACCGGTGCGTCGGGTGTTCCGCCCGCTCGTGCAGCCGCGCGCGCGCTGGCTGTTCCGGCCGGAGCCGTCGACCGCGACGGGCACGATCGTGCTGCCCCCGCTGCCCGACGAACGCTGACCGGCCACGGCGCTCGACCGGCCGTGACGCCGTGTTTCGGCGCCCGTTGCCGCCCGTCCGGCGCGAACGTAGCGTGGCTGCATCGCGGCGAGCCCGCGCCACGATCCAGAAGGAGAGACCACGATGAGCGAACGCGCAGCCGACTGGCGTTTCGAGACCAAGCAGGTGCACTCCGGCGCCGCGCCCGACCCGGTGACCCACGCCAGGGCGACCCCGATCTACCAGACCACGTCGTACGTGTTCGACAACGCCCAGCACGCGCAGAACCTGTTCGCCCTCGCCGAGTTCGGCAACATCTACACGCGCATCATGAACCCGACGCAGGCCGTCGTCGAGGAGCGCCTCGCCGCGCTCGAAGGGGGCACCGGCGCCCTCCTCGTCGCCTCGGGCCAGGCGGCCGAGACGTTCGCGGTGCTGAACATCGCGCAGGCGGGCGACCACATCGTCTCGTCGAGCTCGATCTACGGCGGCACCTACAACCTCTTCAAGTACACGCTCGGCAAGCTCGGCATCGAGACCACGTTCGTCGAGAACCAGGACGACGCCGAGGAATGGCGCCGCGCCGTGCGCCCGAACACGAAGCTCTTCTTCGCCGAGACCATCGGCAACCCGAAGATCAACGTGCTCGACATCGAGCTCGTCGCGGACATCGCGCACGAGGCGGGCATCCCGCTCATCGTCGACAACACCATCGCGACGCCGTACCTGATCCGCCCGTTCGAGCACGGCGCCGACATCGTCGTGCACTCGGCGACGAAGTTCCTCGGCGGCCACGGCACGGTCATCGGCGGCATCATCGTCGACGGCGGCACCTTCGAGTGGTCGAAGAACGTCGAGAAGTTCCCCGGCCTGACCGAGCCCGACCCGTCGTACCACGGCGCGAGCTACACGGCCGCGGTCGGCGACCCGCTCGCGTACATCATCAAGGCGCGCGTGCAGCTGCTCCGCGACCTCGGCGCCTCGATCGCCCCCGCGAGCGCATGGCAGCTGATCCAGGGCATCGAGACGCTCTCGCTCCGCATCGAGCGTCACGTGCAGAACACGCAGGAGATCGCGGAGTGGCTCGACAACCACCCCGACGTCGCGAGCGTGAACTACTCGGGCCTGCCCTCGAGCCCGTGGTACGCCGCCGCCAACAAGTACGCCCCCAAGGGCGTCGGCGCGGTGCTGTCGTTCGAGCTCAAGGGCGGGGTCGACGCCGGTCGCGCACTCGTCGACAACCTCGACCTGTTCAGCCACCTGGCCAACATCGGCGACGTCCGCTCGCTCGTGATCCACCCGGCGTCGACGACGCACTCGCAGCTCACGCCCGAGCAGCAGCTCACGACCGGCGTCACGCCCGGCCTCGTGCGCCTCTCGGTGGGCATCGAGAACGTCGAGGACCTCAAGGGCGACCTCGAGGCCGGCTTCGCGGCGGCACGCGCCGCGACGGCGGCCGCCCGCCTCTGACCCACCGGGTCTCGGGCACCAGCACGAGCACGGCGGATGCCGCGGACCACGTTCGCCTGCGGCATCCGCCGTTCTGCTGCCCCGCCGCCGGGCGGCATCCGCCGTTCCGCGCTCGCACGCGCCTGCGCGTCGAGTCGCCCGTTCCGCACGACGTCGGGCGGCTCGACGGGCCGACCGACGGGTCCCGACGAGCCGTTCGTGTAACAAAACCCCGAGGCGCCTCGGCATTCGGGAGAATCGAGACCATGGACTGGCAGACCACGGCACCCGCAGCACCGGCGCCGATCATCCCCGAGGCGCACACGCCGGCGGTGACCGGTCGCGCGCCCGTGACCGGCGCATGGCGCGCCGGAGACCCGGTCGGCGACCGCCGCTTCGTGCAGATCGGAGACCTGGCGCTCGAGTCCGGTCGCGCGCTGCCCGACATCCGCATCGCGTACGAGTCATGGGGCGAGCTCTCCCCCGCGCGCGACAATGCCGTGCTCGTGCTGCACGCGCTCACGGGCGACAGCCACGTGGTCGGTCCGGCGGGCGCCGCGCACGCGAGCGCCGGGTGGTGGCCCGGGGTCGTCGGCCCCGGCCTCGCGATCGACACCGACCGGTGGTTCGTGGTCGCCCCGAACGTGCTCGGCGGGTGCCAGGGCTCCACGGGTCCGGCCTCGCTCGCGCCCGACGGCACCGAGTGGGGCTCGCGATTCCCGCTCGTCACGATCCGCGACCAGGTGCGCGCCCAGATCGCGTTCGCGCGCGAACTCGGCCTCGAGCGCTTCGCCGCCGTCGTCGGCGGCTCGATGGGCGCCATGCACGTGCTCGAGTGGGCCATCGAGGCACCGGCCGCCGTCGAGCGCATCGCCGTGCTCGCCGCCCCCGCCGCGACGACCGCGGACCAGATCGCGCTGAACTCGGTGCAGCTCGAGGCCGTGCGCTCCGATCCCGCGTTCCGCGACGGCGACTACTACGACGCCGCAGACGGCGTCGGCCCGACCCGCGGGCTCGCGCTCGCCCGGCGCATGGCGATGCTCAACTACCGCACCGCGGCCGAGCTCAACGATCGATTCGAGCGCAGCTGGCAGAGCGACCTCGACCCGCTCGGCGGCGGCGGCCGGTTCGCGGTGGAGTCCTACCTCGACTTCCACGGCAACAAGTTCACCCGCCGGTTCGACGCGAACAGCTACCTCGTGCTCACCGAGGCGATGAACTCCCACGACCTCGCGCGCGGGCGGGGCAGCGTCGCCGCGGCACTCGCCCGCGTCGAGGCGAGGAGCCTCGTGCTCGGCATCGACAGCGACCGGTACTTCCCGCTCGCCGGCCAGGTCGAACTCGCCGCGGGGCTGCCGCGCAGCATCCACGGCCGGGAGCCAGTGGTCGTGCACTCCGAATACGGTCATGACGCGTTCCTCATCGAGCACGAGGTCGTCGGTGCCGCGCTCGCCGAGCTCCTCGCCACCTGACCTCGGACTCGACACTCCGGTACAGTTCGAGGAGACGGCGCGACTCCGGGGCGCGAGCCCCGCGCGGCGCGCCCACCGGCTCCTG
Organism: Agromyces sp. PvR057; assembly: GCF_040547485.1. Taxonomy (NCBI): domain Bacteria; kingdom Bacillati; phylum Actinomycetota; class Actinomycetes; order Micrococcales; family Microbacteriaceae; genus Agromyces; species Agromyces sp. PvR057. Next base: position 7,286 of record NZ_JBEPPT010000005.1, on the reverse strand, counting down.
CCGGTTCCGACCGTGACGCACACCGACGAGGGGGTGCCGTGAAGCGCATCCACAAGGAACGCGATCGCCTGCTGCGACGCCTCACGCGCATCACGGGCCTCGCAGGAGCCACGGGCGCATTCCTCTGCCTCCTCGTCCCGGGCGCGGCGACCGCACCGGAGTTCGCGATCGCGATGGCCCTCTCGGTCGTCGTCGCCGGGCTGCTCTTCGTGCACACCACCCGCGGGTCGGTCGCGGCCGCACTCGGCGTCGTCGCGGCATCCGTCGCCCTCGTGCTGACGCTCGGCGCCGCACCCGTGCTCGACCCGGCGACGGCCACGGCCCTCGCCGTGACGGGCGGCGTCACCTCGGCATCCGTCGCCGCGCCGCTCGTCGTCCGCCGTCGTGGGGTGCTGCTCGTGATCGTCCTGGCGGCGATCCTCGTCGCCTCAATCGCCGCGGCGGCCGTCATGTCGCACCATTCGATGACCGAGGTCCTCCTGACCACCGTGGTCGGCTGGACGGTGCTCGGGGTGCTCGGCGCCTGGCTCGACAACGGCGTCCTCATCGCGGAGGCGCGCATCGGCGAGGTCGGCCGCGCGCACGAGGCCGAACGCATCGCGAGCGAGCTCGAGGCGCAGCAGCGCCAGGACGCGCGCGTGCTGCACGACACCGTGCTCGCCACGCTCTCGCTGCTCGCGCACTCGGGCGTCGGCGTCAGCGCGAACGCCCTCAGGGACCAGGCCGGCGACGACGCCCGCCTCCTCCGGCAGCTCCGCCTCGGGGTGCCGCTCGACAACGGGTCGAACGCGATCTTCTCGCCGGGCTCCGACGACGACCTGCTGAGCACCACGTTCGAGTCGGTGCGCCAGCGGTTCGTGCGCATGGGCCTCGACGTGAGCTGGCACGGCGCCGGGCAGCTGGTGCTGCCGAGGGAGACGCTCGACGCGCTCGTCGGCGCGCTCGGCGAATGCCTCGAGAACGTGCGTCGCCACTCGGGCGTCACCGAGGCCGACGTCACGATCACCGACGACGAGCACACGGTGCGCGCGATGGTCACCGATGCGGGCGACGGCTTCGAGCCCGACGCCGTCGACCCCGCCCGCCTGGGCTACGCCGAATCCGTCGTCGGCCGGCTGAACGCGGTCGGCGGGCGGGCGCGGGTCTTCTCGTCACCCGGCTCCGGCACCACCGTCATGCTGGAGGTGCCGAAGCCGTGAGCACGAGATCCCCGAAGATCGCCACCACCATCGGCGAGCACTCGTTCCTCCGACCCGCGCGCTCGGCGACGGCGGCGAGCAACATCCGCTCGAGCCACGGCGGGCGCAGGCTCGCCATCGGCGCGACGATCGCTGCGGGCCTGCTCGTCCTCGGGCACCTCGCACGCGCCGTCCTCATGGCCCCCTACTTCCCACCGGGGCTCGGGCCGTGGCCCGGCTGGCTCGCCCTCCTCGCCGTCGTGGCCGTCGGGTGCATCGGATGGCAGGTGTTCCGCGGCATGCCCGACTGGTTCTACGTGCTCCTGCTGGCCGGCCTCATCGCCCCCGTCTGGCTCGACCTGCAGGCCACCTCCGGCCTGGCGGCGATCGGCGTCACGCCGACGGCGGCGCCCGCGATCGGCGCGGTGCTCATGCCCGTCTCCACGATCCGCTCGCGCACGCTGCCGATCGCCGTGGCCTGCGGCGTCGCGGTCGCGCTCCTCGCCGATGCCGTCATGCAGGTCGGCACCGCCGGGTCCGCGGTCGTTCCGCTGCTCGCGCTCGCCGGCGGCGCGGTGCTGCCCGTCGTGCTCACGGTCGCGATGCTGAGCGGGTTCAGCCGCCTCGTGCGCCACGAGGCCGACCTGTCGCTCGTGCAGAGCACGGTCGGCACGGCGCGCTCGGCCGTCGGCATGCGCGCCTCCGAGGAGCTCGCGAAGCTCGATTTCGACGCCGAGACCCTGCTCGAGGACGTCGCGGCGGGACGCATCGGCCTGCCGCTCTCCGACGACGACGCCGCCCGTGCGGGCGAGCTCGCCGCCGGCCTTCGGGTCCGGCTCATCGAGGGCCGCAACGACACCTGGCTCAAGCATGCGGTCGCGGAGTCGCAGTACCTCAGCGGCCGGGTGCAGGTCGACGACCCGACCGGCCTCGCCGGCCCGTTGTCGGCCGCGCAGCGCGAGGGCCTGCTGCTCGCGCTCTGGCTGCTCGTCGCCGACCCGGCCAAGCCCTCCGCGGTGCCGGCCTCGGTCATCGTCGGCTGCCGCGAGCTCGACGAGGCCGGCCTCGACGACGTCGAGGTCGACGCCGACGACCTGCACGTCGCGACATCCGTCGGGATCACGATCGAGGTGGACGGCGTCATTCACCGTCGCGTCGACCCCGCGACATGGGACGCAGTCGCTAATGTCGGAGTGCACCAAGTGGTTTCCGCTGCATCGGGGTTCCGAATCGAGATCACCTGTCGCATCGAACCCGAGGCGCTCGCGCCAGGCCAGCGACACCCGGCTGGCCGACCGATAGAGGAGAAGTCTCATGGCTGACACCGATGAACCGATCCGTCTGGCGATCGTCGACGATCACCGCATGCTGCTCGGTGCACTCTCCGAGTGGCTGCGCGGCACGGCGTCCGACATCGACCTGGTCGCGGCGGTGCCCTCGTGGTCCGAGCTGCTGGCCCACCCCGAGTTCCCCGTCGACGTGGTGCTGCTCGACCTCGACCTGCGCGACAACATCCCCATCTCGCTGAAGCTGTCGATGCTGAAGTCCGCCGGCGTGCAGACCATGCTCATGAGCACGTACTCCGAGCCGGCCGTCGTGCGCGAGGCGCTCGGCTCCGGCGCGCTCGGCTACCTCGTCAAGTCCGAGCCGGTCGAGAACATCATCGAGGCGATCCGTGCCGCACGCAACGGCGAGACGTACCTCACGCACGAGCTCGAGGTCGCCCTCGCGGCCGAGGGCACGGTGCCCAAGCTCTCGGCGCAGGAACGTCGGGTCATGGCGCTCTACGGCGCCGGCCAACCGGTCAAGGCGGTCGCCTTCCAGCTCGGCATCTCCGAGGAGACCGCGAAGAGCTACCTCAAGCGCATCCGCGAGAAGTACCGCCTGTCGGGGTTCGACGTGGGCACGAAGGTCGCGCTGCGCAAGCGTGCGATCCTCGACGGCATCCTCCTCCAGTCCGACTGAGCGGATGCCGCGGCCCTGCGTCGCGGGTCAGACCTCGACGGCCTCCATGGCGCCCGTCGCGTAGGGCACGACGACCCCGCGGCGACCGCGCGACCGGTCGATCGCGAACGAGGTGATCGCCAGGGCGATGCCGGCGAACGTGAGCGCGAGGCCGATCCAGATCGGCGCGACGTAGCCGAGTCCGCCGGCGATGGCCAGGCCGCCGAGCAGCGCGCCGAGGCTGTTGCCGATGTTCAGCGCCGAGTGGTTCAGCGCGGCGGCGATCGACTGGCTGTCGCGCGCGACATCCATGAGCCGTGCCTGGATCGTGGGCGAGAGCGCGGCCGAGGATCCGCCGATGAGGAAGACGCCGACGAACAGGCCGACCGGGTGCGCCGCAGTGAGGCCGAGCACGAAGAGCGCGATCGCGAGCACCGCGAAGAAGATGTACATGCTCCGGCGCACGCTCCAGTCGGCGAGTCGCCCGCCGACGAAGTTGCCGATCGTCATGCCGAGGCCGAAGGCGACGAGCACGAGGGGCACGAGCGAGGCGGGCAGCCCGGTCACCTCGGTCGCGAGCGGGGCGACGTAGCTGTAGACCGCGAAGAGCCCGCCGAACCCGATGGCGCCGATCGCGAGTGCGAACCAGACCTGTGCGCGCGAGAATGCGCCGAGCTCGCGCTTGAGCGTCGCACCGGGGTCCCCCGCCTGCCACGGCACGGCGATCGCGACGGCGACGAAGGTGAGCGCGAAGATGCCGGCCACGGCGAGGTAGGCGGTGCGCCAGCCCTGCGCCTGGCCGAGCCAGGTGATGAGCGGCACGCCGATGACGTTGGCGATCGTGAGTCCGGAGAGCACGAGTGCGACGCCGCGGGCGCGCTTGCCGGGCCCCATGAGGCTCGCGGCGACGAGCGAGGCGATGCCGAAGTACGCGCCGTGCGGCAGCGCCGAGAGGAACCGGGCGGCGAGCACGAGCTCGAACGTGGGCAGCACGGCCGATGCGATCGTGCCCAGCGTGAAGGCGGTCAGCAGCGCGAGGAGCAGGCGCTTGCGCGGCCAGCGGGCGGCGACGGCGGCGATGGTGGGCGCACCGACGACGACGCCGAGCGCATAGGCGGAGATGATCCATCCGGCCTGCGCGTTCGCGTCGTCGGGCGAGCTCGCGGCGAGCGCCGGCAGGAGGTCGCGACCGATCTCGGGCAGCAGGCCCATGGCGACGAACTCGGTCGAGCCGATGCCGAACCCGCCGAGCGCGAGGGCGAGCAGCGCGAGGCGCACGCGGGTCGGCGACAGGGTCGACGTCTGGTCGGTGCGCGTGGTCATCCGACGATTGTCGCACAAGTGTCGAATCGATTCGACCCGGCGGTCGGAACGCGATGCCGGGGCCCGGGTTCACCGCAGGGCGACGCTGCGACCGGAGGGCGGCGCGCCCGGATGGCGACGATGCGACCGGTGCTACGCGTCGGCGTCGTCGATCGCGGACTCGAGCCGCTCGATCTTCGCGTCGAGCTCGCCCGAGTAGCCGGGGCGGATGTCGGCCTTCAGCACGAGCGACACGCGGGACCCGTACTCGCCGACCGCCTCGGTCGCGCGGCGCACGACGTCGAACACCTCGTCCCACTCGCCCTCGAGCTCGGTGAACATCGACGTCGTGCGGTTCGGGAGCCCCGACTCGCGCACGATCCTGACGGCCGCCGCGACCGCGTCGTGCACGCTGCCGTCGCTCCGACCGGTTCCGCTCGGCGCGACCGAGAATGCCACCAGCATGAGTCCTCCTCGCAGGCTGCCGCATCACCCCGTGCGGAGCGCGGGTTCCCGCCTGGTGCCAGCCTGCCACACTGCCGCGACGCCCCACCCGAGCAGCGCGACGAGGAGCGCGACCTTCGTCGTCAGCAGCAGCACGAACGCGGGGTTCGCGGCGAGCAGCCACCCGTACCAGTAGGGATAGATGAGCTGCGTGCAGAGCGCGACCGAGGCCGCGAGCACGGCGGGCACGGCGAACCGCCTCGTGCGGTAGACGAGGCCGAGCACGACGGGCGCCGCGAGCCAGGCGACGAACTGCGGCGAGCCGACCTTGTTCGCGAGCATCAGCACGACGACGAGCGACATCGCGAGCGGCGGCATCACGCGCGCGAAGGTGCCGCCGCGGCGCACGGCCCGCACGCCCAGCAGCACGACGGCGAGCACGCCGACCGCCATGGCCGGCGTCGTGAGTGCCGCCGCGGCATCCGCCCCGGGTCCGTCGATCTGGAACGTGAGGATGTCCCTCGAGTACACGACGCCGACGCCATGCGAGCCCGCGACGATCTGCCAGAGCCAGGCGACCGCGAGCGGGGCCTCGACCTGCAGGCCGCGCCCCGCCTGCTCCTCGACGAAGCCGAGCGCGTTCAGGCCGGATCCGGCGAGCAGGCTCACGCCGAGGATGCCGATGCTGAGCGCCACGGCGATGCCCGCGACCTCGGCGCGCCGCCGCGACGCGATCACGAGCGCCGCGACGAGCGCGGCCGGCCAGACCTTCACCCAGGCGCCGACCGTGAGCAGCACCGCGGCCACGCGGGGACGTCCGGCGGCCATCAGCAGGCCGACCATCGCGATCGGCACGGTGACGGCGTCGATGCGCCCGAGCGCGATCGGCCCGAGCAGGACGAGGAATCCGAGCCACCACCAGGCCGCCGCACGGCGCGTGCGCGAGAGCGTCGCCGAGCCGAGCAGCACCGCGAACGCGACCGCGTCCAGCAGGGTCACGAGCACGAGCCACGTCTGGGCGTACCACGCCGAGCCGAACGCGAGCGAGGCCGCCATCGGCACGAACGCGAGGATCGGGTACACCCACGCGGCATCGATGCCCATGCGCAGCCAGCCGCTCGCCGCGTTCTCGGCCCAGACCCGGTAGACGCCGGTGACGTCGCCCATGGGCTGCCCCGGCGCCGCGAGGTTCAGCCAGGCGAGCCAGGCGTGCACGAGTGCGAACGCGATCCACGGGGCCACGCGACCGCCGACGAGGCGGACGACGGATGCCGCGGGCGCCGCACGCTCGCCTGCTTCCGTCATGACGGCGAGCCTATCCGAGTGTCACATTCCGCCACGCGCCGTCGTGCACGCGCCGGAATCGGCGAAGCTGGGAGCACGACCCCCACGGAGGCACCCATGACCCGACGCCCACTCGCCGCGATCCTCATCGCGGCGACCGCAACCCTCGCCCTCGCCGCCTGCGCGTCCGGCTCCGGCGACACCGGTTCGAGCGACTCCGGTTCGGCCGACGGCTACGTCACCGAGGGCAAGTTCACGGTCGGCACCGGCGAGCCCGCCTACTACCCGTGGGTCATCGACGACGCCCCCGAGTCCGGCGAGGGCTTCGAGTCCGCCGTCGCGTACGCGGTCGCCGAGCAGCTCGGCTTCGCCGCCGACGACGTCGTCTGGGTTCGCAGCACCTTCGACCAGGCCATCGCGCCGGGCCCCAAGGACTTCGACGTCAACCTGCAGCAGTTCTCGATCACGCCCGAGCGCGCCGAGAACGTCGACTTCTCGTCGCCGTACTACGAGACCACGCAGGTCGTCATCACCGTCGAGGGCTCCCCCGCGGCATCCGCCACGTCGATCGCCGACCTGAAGGACCTCCTGATCGGCGCGCAGACCGGCACCACGAGCTTCGACGCGATCGAGGAGCAGATCGCCCCGACGGCCGGCGCGCAGGTGTTCAACACGAACGACGACGCGAAGCTCGCGCTGCAGAACGGCACGGTCGACGCGATCGTCGTCGACCTGCCGACGGCCTTCTACCTGACGGGGGTGGAGCTCGACGGCGGCAAGATCGTCGGCCAGCTGCCGGCGACCTCCGGCGGCGACGAGTTCGGTCTCGTGCTCGCCAAGGACTCGCCGCTCACCGCCGACGTCACCGCGGCGGTCGACGCCCTGCGCGAGGACGGCACGCTCGACGAGCTCGCCACCACCTGGCTCGGCGGCGACGCGGCTCCGCTGCTCGGCTGACGCCGAGACCGACCCGATCGAACCGATCGAACCGACGAGATCGGCGGCGTGGGGGGGGGGGGCCCCCCCCCCCCCCCCCCCCCCCCCGGGGGGCCCCCCCCCCCCCCGGGGCCCCCCCCGCCCCCCCCCCCCCCCCCGCGGCGGGGGCGCCCCCGGGGGGGCCCCGCGCCCGCGCGC
>NZ_JBEPPT010000004.1:0-308133 GCF_040547485.1 Agromyces sp. PvR057 | reverse complement strand
TGCAGGGGGGACCCTGTGGGAGAGTAGGACACCGCCGGACAACCATTCCCGAAGAGCCGCCCACCACGTGGGCGGCTCTTCGCATTTAACACACCAACCACCCAGATGCGGGACAGTACGGTTGAGTGAAAACGAACTTCACAGATGACGGGACAATCGTGAGCGACACGAACGACGACACCAACAGGGGAGAGGCGCGCAACAGCGCCCCCCGTGGCGAAGGGCGACCGCAGAGCAGCGGACGTGGCGCGTACGGTTCCCAGCCTCCGAGGGCCAACGGCGGTGGCTCCCGTGATGGGCGTCCCAGCGGGTCCGGCGAGCGGCGCCATTCCGGTGACCGCGATGCGAGCAAGCGTCCGTACGAGAAGCGCGATGGCGGTGCTCCGCGTTCATACGGTGATCGTGACAACAAGCGTCCGTACGAGAGCCGTGACGGGCAGTCGCGTCCGTACGAGAAGCGTGACGGGCAGTCGCGTCCGTACGAGAAGCGCGATGGCGGTGCTCCGCGTTCATACGGTGACCGTGACAACAAGCGTCCGTACGAGAAGCGCGATGGCCAGTCTCGTCCGTACGAGAAGCGTGACGGGCAGTCTCGTCCGTACGAGAAGCGCGATGGCCAGTCTCGTCCGTACGAGAAGCGTGACGGGCAGTCTCGTCCGTACGAGAAGCGTGACGGCGGTGCTCCGCGTTCATACGGTGACCGTGACAACAAGCGTCCGTACGAGAGCCGTGACGGGCAGTCGCGTCCGTACGAGAAGCGCGACCAGTCCCGTCCGTACGGCGATCGCGCCGATCGACGCGACTCCCGCGAGCCGCGCGAGGAGTACCGTCGCGACTCGCCCGGCGCCGCGAACCTCCCCGTGCGTCCGCGCCACGACGATCCGTTCATCCCCGACACGATCGAGCCGCGCGACCTCGACAAGGGTGCGCGCGCCGAGCTCAAGACGCTGAGCAAGGAGAACGCGGACTGGGTGGCCCGACACCTCGTCGCGGCATCCCTCTACCTCGATGACGACCCCGAGCTGGCGCACGAGCATGCACTGTCGGCCGGTCGCCGTGCCGGACGTGTCGCCGTCGTGCGCGAGACGCTCGCGATCACGGCGTACGCGACCGGCGACTTCGCCCTGGCGCTGCGCGAGCTGCGCACGTACCGCCGCATCTCGGGCAGCAACGACCAGCTGCCGCTCATGGTCGACAGCGAGCGCGGCGTCGGACGCCCCGACCGCGCGCTCGAGGTCGGTCGCGCCGTCGACCGCGCCGAACTCCCCGCCGCGGTGCAGGTCGGCCTCGCGATCGCGATGTCGGGCGCGCGCCTCGACCTCGAGCAGCCCGAGCTGGCTCTCGCCGAGCTCGAGATCCCGCAGCTCGACCCCGACCGTGCGTTCTCGTACAGCCCGGCGCTGTTCTCCGCATACGCGGAGGTGCTCGAGGAGCTCGGGCGCTCGACGGATGCCGCGGCCTGGCGCGCCCGTGCCGCTCGCGCGGAGGACGCGCTCGGCGGACCGGAACTCGACCTCGTCGAGATCTACGAGGTGGAGCTCGAGCCCGAGCTCGATGCCGAGCCCGCGGCCGATGCCGTCGACGACGAGACCGTCGTCGACGAGGCATCCGATTCGGTCGAGGCTGAGGCTGAGACTGACGTCGAAGCTGACGACGACGAGATCCTCGCGGCGGCGGACGAGCCCACTGCTTCGGCCGAGCCCGAGGACCTCGGCGACCCGGGCGACGTGCTCGAGGACGACGTGCGGGCCGTGCTCGCCGAAGGCGACGAGGGCAAGGACTGACGGGTGGGCCTGTTTCGACAGAAGCCCGCTGCGGCCTCTCCGCTGGACGGTGCCGATGCCGTGTTCGCCGATCTCGACGGGGTCGTCTACGCGGGTGCCGGCGCGATTCCGCACGCCGTCGAGAGCCTGAACCTGGCCAAGCAGCGCATGCCGGTCGGCTACATCACGAACAACGCCTCGCGGAGCGATGCATCCGTCGCCGCGCACCTCTCGGAGCTCGGCCTCGCGGTGCAGCCCGCGGATGTCGTGACCTCGCCGCAAGCGGCGATGCGCCTGCTCGACGAGCAGGTCGCGCCGGGGGCGCTGGTCTTCGTCGTCGGCGGCGAGGGCATCGTGGTGGAGCTCGAGAAGCGCGGATACCGCGTCACCCGGTCGGCGGATGACGCCCCCGAGGCCGTTGTGCAGGGGTTCACGCCCGAGGTCGGCTGGAAGGAACTCGCCGAAGCCTCGTTCGCGTTGAACGCCAACGGCGGCCCCGGATCCGAGACACCCGGGATCCCGTGGATCGCGACGAACACCGACTGGACGATCCCCGTGGCGCGGGGCATCGCGCCGGGCAACGGCACGCTCGTCTCCGCGGTGCACACGGCCGTCGGCCGGCTGCCGCTGGTCGCGGGCAAGCCCGAGACGCCGATCTTCGACGAGGCCAAGCGGCGCTTCGGCGCCGAACGGCCACTCGTGGTCGGCGACCGGCTCGACACCGACATCCTCGGCGCGAACCGGTCCGGGATGACGAGCGTACTCGTGCTCACGGGCATCGACCGTGCGAAGCAGGTGCTCGCCGCGGACGCCGCCAGTCGCCCCGACTTCATCGTCGGCGACCTGCGCGAGCTCCACGAGCCGTACCCGGCGACCGAGGAGGTGCGCGGCGCGATCCGCGTCGGCGGTGCGCGTGTGCGCGTCGACGGCCGGCGCGTGGTGATCGAAGCCGAGGGCGAGCGCCCCCTCGACCTCCTGCGTGCCGCGTGCGCGGCGATCTGGCGTTCCGGCACGGCGATCCACGTGCTCGACGTGCCGCCGTCGCTCTACGCCTGACGCGTCGATCGCGTCGCCGTCGGCGGCCTCGGGTAGCGTGGACGCGTGAGCACTGAAGACGAGCAGGCCGCTGCGGCCGACGAGACGCGTTCGGCGCTCGACGCGATCGAGGCGTTGCCGCTCGACGAGCGCGCCGCGGGCTACCTCGCACTCGCCGAACGCCTGCGTGCAGAGCTCGAGCACTCCGACCCGTCGCGGCAGCTCGACTGACGCATGACCTCTCGACGTCTCGACGCCGCCCTCTCCGAACGCGGACTCGCGCGCTCACGCACACACGCGGCAACCCTCATCGCCGCCGGCGTGGTGACGGTCGACGGTCGGCCCGTCGTGAAGCCGTCGACCAAGGTCGACGACGATCAGACGATCGAGGTCGCGGCATCCGATCACTACGTCTCGCGCGCGGCACACAAGCTCATCGCGGCGCTCGACCGGTTCGAGGTCGACCCCGCCGATCGCGTCGTGCTCGACGCCGGCGCATCGACGGGCGGATTCAGCCAGGTGCTGCTCGAACGCGGCGCCCGCACCGTCCTCGCGGTCGACGTCGGGCACGGACAGCTCGCGGCCGAACTGTTCGGGGCGCAAGGGCTCGTGCTGGTCGAGGGGTGCAACGTGCGTTCGCTCGACCGAGCGGCGTTGGCGAGCCTGTCGGGCGTCGAAGAGCCCGCGACGCTGGTCACGGCCGACCTCTCGTTCATCTCGTTGACGACGGTGCTTCCGGCGCTCGTCGCGACGGCCGCCGACGCCGCCGACTTCGTGCTGCTCGTGAAGCCGCAGTTCGAGGTGGGGCGGTCGGGCATACGCGAGGGCATCGTGCATGACGCGGCGCTGCGATCCGAGGCGGTCGCCGGTGTGCTGTGGGCCGCACATGATCTCGGCGTCGGCACGGCGGGGGTCATGTCCTCCCCAATCGCCGGCACGCGCGGAAACCACGAGTACCTCGTGCACCTCACCGCCGCGCGCGGATCGAATCCGACAGAATGGATGCGGCAGGTTGAGCTCATGACGGGAGGCGAGGTCCAGTGAACGACGTACGGCATTTCCTCGTGGTCTCGCACACCGGCCGCCGCAACGCACTCGAAGCCACCGGAGAGGTCTGCGCCCAGCTCATCGCGGCCGGCGCGGTTCCGGTCATCGCCGACGAGCAGTGGGGCGACGTGCACGAGTTCATCCCCGAGCTCAACGGCCGTGTCGCCCGGCTCGAGGAGACCGATCCCGCGCTGATCGAGCTCGTCATCGTCCTCGGCGGCGACGGCACGATCCTGCGCGCGGCCGAGCTGATCCGGGAGTTGCCGGTCGCGCTGCTCGGCGTCAACCTGGGCCACGTCGGCTTCCTCGCCGAGAGCGAGCGCGACGACCTCGGCTACACGGTGCAGCGGGCGCTCGCCCGCGACTACACGGTCGAGGAGCGTATGACGCTCTCCGTGCGCGCCAAGGTCGACGACGAGACCGTCTTCGAGAGCTGGGCGCTCAACGAGGTTTCCGTCGAGAAGGCGGAGCGCGAGCGCCTCATCGAGGTCGTGATCGAGGTCGACCGACGGCCGCTCTCGTCGTTCGGCTGCGACGGCGTCGTCATGTCCACCCCGACCGGATCGACCGCGTACGCGTTCTCCGCCGGCGGCCCCGTCGTCTGGCCGGGCCTCGAGGCCCTGTTGCTGGTGCCGCTCAGCGCGCACGCCCTGTTCGCCCGTCCGCTGGTGGTGGCTGCCGACTCGTCGCTCGCCGTCGAGGTGCTGCGCCGCACCGAGGCGTCGGCGGTCATCTGGTGCGACGGACGTCGCACCTTCGACCTCCCGGCGGGCGCGCGGGTCGTGGTTCGGCGTTCGCCCGTGCCGGTGCGCCTGGCGCGACTGCACGAGGCGCCGTTCACCGATCGCCTCGTGAACAAGTTCCAACTCCCGGTGACGGGCTGGCGAGGACCGGTGGGCCATGATTGACGAACTCGGCATCCGCGACCTCGGGGTCATCGCCGAGGCGACGCTTCCACTGGGCCCGGGGTTCACCGCCGTGACCGGCGAGACCGGAGCGGGCAAGACCATGGTGGTCACGGCCCTCGGGCTGCTGCTGGGTGCGCGCGCCGACGCCGGCGCGGTGCGCTCCGGCGCGAAGCAGGCCTGGGTCGAGGGTCGCTGGCTCGTGCCCGAAGACGGCCCGGTCGCCGAGCGCGTCGCCGAGACGGGCGGCGAGATCGAGACCGGCGAGCTGCTGCTCGGACGATCGGTCTCGTCCGAGGGTCGCAGCCGGGCCGTCGTCGGCGGTCGGAGTGCACCCATCGGCGTGCTCACCGAGCTCGGCGAGGAGCTCGTCGTCGTGCACGGCCAGGCCGACCAGCAGCGTCTCCGGTCCGCGGTTGCGCAGCGCGACGCGCTCGACCGGTTCGCCGGCGCCGAGCTGCAGGCCGCGCTGACCGAGTACCGTGCCGCGTTCACCGCCTGGCACGCCGATGCCGCCGAGCTCGAACGCCTCACGCTCGCCCGCGACGAGCGCCTCCGAGAGGCCGCGACGCTGCGAGAGGCGCTCGACGAGATCGAGGTCGCCGATCCGCGCGCCGGAGAAGACCTCGAGCTCTCCGAACGAGCCGACCGGCTCTCGAACCTCGAAGACCTGCGCCTCGCCGCTGCCCAGGCGCACACGCTCGTCTCAGCCGACGAGATCGTCGACGACGCTCCAGATGCGGTCACGCTCGTCGACGGGGCGAAGCGCCACCTCGAGCGGGTCGTCGAGCACGACGCCGCGCTCGCGCCCATCCGCGAGGCGCTCCAGAACGCCGGATTCCTGCTCGCAGACGCGGCCGCCGAACTCGGCGCCTACCTGGCGGGGCTCGACGCCGACGGCGCACGGGAACTCGAAGTCGTGCAGGAACGTCGCGCCCTGCTCACCTCCCTGATCCGTCGGCACGGATCGAGCCTCGACGACGTGCTCGACTTCGGCCGCACCGGCGGGCTGCGACTCGTCGAGCTCGACGGCGACGACGAGCGCATCGAGCAGCTCGCGGCATCCGTCGACGAGGGCGCGATCGTGGTCGACCGTCTGGCAGGCCGCGTCAGCGAACTCCGCACCGACGCCGCGGGCCGGCTCGCCGCGGCGGTCACGGTCGAGCTCGCCGCCCTCGCGATGCCCGACGCGCGGCTGACCGTGCTCGTCGACTCCGAACACGAGCCGGCGCTCCACGGACGCGACCAGGTCGCGATCCTGCTGCAGCCGCATCCGGGGGCCGAGCCCCGTTCGGTCTCGAAGGGCGCGTCCGGTGGCGAGCTCTCGCGCGTCATGCTCGCGATCGAGGTCGTCATCGCCGGCACGGATCCGGTGCCGACGTTCGTCTTCGACGAGGTCGACGCCGGCGTCGGGGGCGCCGCGGCCATCGAGATCGGCCGACGACTCGCCCGGCTCGCCGAGCGATCCCAGGTGATCGTCGTGACGCACCTCGCGCAGGTCGCGGCCTTCGCCACGAACCACCTGAGCGTGGTGAAGGGCACCGACGGGCGCGTGACCGAATCCAGCGTGCGACGGCTCGAGGGTGCCGACCGCGAGGCCGAGATGGCGCGTCTTCTCTCGGGACTCGCCGAATCCGAGAGCGGACTGGCGCACGCCCGTGAACTGCTCGGGCTGGCGGCGGAACGGGCGACCACCGGCTGAGGCGCGACCGGGTACTGATGGGGGAGACGTCGGGCGGGAGGCGCCCGGCGGGCGACGAAGGGGGAACCAGTGCACGACGACGGGGCGACTTCGCAGAAACGTGGCTTAGACTATAAGCCCGTGGTGGAAGAACGCGGACAGGCGCCGAAGAGCGCAGACAATACAGACGACACGACCAAGCACATCTTCGTGACTGGTGGTGTCGTTTCCTCGTTGGGCAAGGGGCTCACGGCAGCCAGTCTCGGCAACCTGCTGACGGCACGCGGCCTGCGCGTGGTCATGCAGAAGCTCGACCCGTACCTCAACGTGGATCCCGGAACGATGAACCCGTTCCAGCACGGCGAGGTGTTCGTCACCGACGACGGCGCCGAGACCGACCTCGACATCGGGCACTACGAGCGGTTCCTCGACATCGACCTCAGCCAGGCAGCCAACGTCACGACGGGCCAGATCTACTCGACGGTGATCGCCAAGGAACGCCGCGGCGAGTACCTCGGAGACACCGTGCAGGTGATTCCCCACATCACCGACGAGATCAAGCGCCGCATGCGACTGCAGGCCACTGAATCGCCCAAGCCCGACGTCATCATCACCGAGATCGGCGGCACGGTCGGCGACATCGAGTCGCAGCCCTTCATCGAGTCCGCCCGTCAGGTGCGCCACGAACTCGGCCGCAAGAACGTCTTCTTCGTGCATGTCTCGCTGGTGCCGTTCATGGGCGCCTCGGGCGAGCAGAAGACCAAGCCGACGCAGCACTCCGTCGCCACCCTGCGGTCGATCGGCATCCAGCCCGACGCGCTCGTGCTGCGCAGCGACCGCCCGGTCACCGAGGCGAACAAGCGCAAGATCGCGCTCATGTGCGACGTCGACGAGGGCGCCGTCGTGAACGCCGTCGACGTGCCGTCGATCTACGACATCCCGACGATGCTGAACGACCAGGGCCTCGATGCCTACATCATCGAGACGCTCGGCCTCGACGCGAAGGCCGGCGACGTCGACTGGTCAGGATGGAGCGGACTGCTCGACGTCGTGCACGACCCGAAGCACGAGGTCACCATCGGGCTCGTCGGCAAGTACATCGACCTGCCCGACGCCTACCTCTCGGTCACCGAGGCGCTGCGCGCCGGCGGATTCGCGAACGACGCCAAGGTGAAGATCGAGTGGATCCCGTCCGACGAGTGCCGCACGCCAGAGGGCGCGAGCAAGCACCTGTCCGGTCTCGACGGCATCTGCGTTCCCGGCGGCTTCGGCGTGCGCGGCATCGAGGGCAAGCTCGGCGCGCTGCGCTACGCCCGCGAGAACGGCATCCCGACGCTGGGACTCTGCCTCGGCCTGCAGTGCATGGTCATCGAGTACTCGCGCAACGTCGTCGGCCTCAAGGGCGCGTCGTCGAGCGAGTTCGACCCCGACACCGAGTTCCCGGTCATCGCGACCATGGAGGAGCAGGTCGAGATCATCGCGGGCGGCGACCTCGGCGGCACCATGCGCCTCGGCCTCTACCCGGCGGCCCTCTCCGAGGGCTCGATCGCCGCGGAGGTGTACGGCTCCACGCTCGTCTCCGAGCGTCACCGTCACCGCTACGAGGTGAACAACGCCTACCGCGACGTCATCTCCGAGGCCGGCCTCGTGTTCTCGGGCACCTCGCCCGATCGGCACCTCGTCGAGTTCGTGGAACTGCCGCGCGACGTGCACCCGTACTACATCGCCACACAGGCCCACCCCGAGCTGCGCAGCCGCCCGAACGACGCGCACCCGCTGTTCCGCGGCCTGGTCGCGGCATCCCTCGACCGCCAGAAGGCGAGCCTGCTCTTCGACGACGCGAATGCCTGATCGGCACTCCGGCGCCGACCCCGAGGTCGAGCCGCTCGCCGATGAACGGGTCGCCGTGCCCGTCTCGGCGAGCGAGCTCGTGTTCGAGGGGCGCGTGTGGGACATCCGGCGCGAGACGTTCGACCTCGGCGACGGGCCGATCGTGCGCGACTTCGTCGACCACCCGGGCGCCGTTGCGGTGCTCGCGCTCGACGACCACGACCGGGCGTTCCTGATCCGCCAGTACCGGCATCCCGTACGCATGCGCGACTGGGAGATCCCGGCCGGCCTGCTCGACATCCCCGGCGAGGATCCGCTCGAGGCGGCCAAGCGGGAGCTGGCCGAAGAGGGCGACCTCGAGGCATCCGAGTGGTCGGTGCTCGCCGACTTCCTCACGACGCCGGGCGGCAGCGACGAAGCACTCCGCATCTACCTCGCGCGCGACGTGCGCCAGACCGCCGAGGCGTACGTGCGCGAAGACGAGGAGGCGCACATCGAGACCCGGTGGGTGCCGCTGGACGACTGCGTCGACGCCGTGCTCGAGCGACGGGTGCAGAACCCGTCGCTCGTGATCGCGGTGCTCGCCGCAGCGGCGTCACGTTCCCGCGGGTGGCAGAGCCTCGGCGAGGCGGATGCCGCGTGGCCGACGCGGTCGCCGGCGCGCGGCACGGAGGCGCCCGGCTCATCGGAGGGTACTGCCCGCGAATGAGCGCAGAGCGGTGACCGCACAGGCGGAGGTCGACGCCTACCTCAGGCATCTCACCGTCGAGCGCGGTCTCGCCCGCAACACCATCACGTCGTACCGCCGCGACCTGTCGATCTACGCCGACTGGCTCGAGCGGCGCGGCTTCGACGGACCGGGCGCGGTGGGCGAGCAGGATCTCGCCGACTTCATCCGGTACCTCGGCGCCGAACGCGAGCCGATGCTCGCGGCATCCTCCATCGCGCGGGTGCTGTCGGCGGTGCGCGGGCTGCACCGCTTCCTCGCCGACGAGGGCACGTTGCCCGCGGACGTCTCGCGGGAGCTGCGGCCGCCGAAGCTGCCGATGCGCCTGCCGAAGGCGATCTCTGTCGCCGACGTCGAGTCGCTCATCGCGGCGACCGCCGGCGAGGAGGCCGACCGGCTGCGGGACGCCGCGCTGCTCGAGGTGCTCTACGGCACCGGGGCTCGCGTCTCGGAGGCGATCGGGCTGAACGTCGACGACCTCGTCGACGAGGACGTCGTGCGCCTCTTCGGCAAGGGCGGCAAGCAGCGCATCGTGCCGCTCGGTTCATACGCCAGGCGGGCGGTCGACGCGTACCTCGTGCGTGCGCGTCCGCTGCTGTCGGCCAGGGGCCAGTCCACCCCGGCGCTGTTCCTCGGCATGCGCGGACGGCGGATGTCGCGGCAGGCCGCGTGGGAGGCGATCCACGGCGCTGCCGAGCGGGCGGGGCTCGCGGCATCCGTCTCCCCGCACACGCTGCGGCACTCGTTCGCGACCCACCTGCTCGAGGGCGGCGCCGACGTGCGGGTCGTGCAGGAACTGCTCGGGCACTCGTCGGTCGCGACGACCCAGATCTACACGCTCGTCACGGCTGACACACTCCGGGAGATGTACACGTCGGCCCACCCACGCGCTCGCTAGAATCGACCAAGCAACTCGCACGACGAGGGGCCGGCAGGCCGGAGGAGAGACCACACGTGACCCAGCAGACGCACGATCCGGCTGACGGCATCGGAACGCTTCCGCCGGAGATGGGTCCGACCGGGCGTCCCCACCGCGAGTTCCCCGCGCCGAAGCCGCTGCGCTCGCACGGGCCCGCCCGCATCATCGCCCTCTGCAACCAGAAGGGCGGCGTCGGCAAGACGACCACCACGATCAACCTCGGTGCGACGCTCGCCGAGTACGGACGCCGCGTGCTCGCCATCGACTTCGACCCGCAGGGCGCGCTCTCGGCGGGGCTCGGGGTGCAGACCCACGACGTGCCGACGATCTACGACCTGCTGCTCTCGCGGGCCATCGATCCGGCCGATGCGATCCAGCACACGAGCGTCGAGGGCCTCGACGTGATCCCCGGCAACATCGACCTCTCGGCCGCCGAGATCAACCTCGTCAACGAGGTCGCGCGCGAGCAGATCCTCGCCGGCGTGCTGCGCAAGGTCTCCGCCGACTACGACGTGATCCTGATCGACTGCCAGCCCTCGCTCGGCCTGCTCACCGTCAACGCGCTCACCGCGGCGCACGGCGTCGTGATCCCGCTCGAGTGCGAGTTCTTCGCGCTGCGCGGCGTCGCGCTGCTCATCGAGACGATCGACAAGGTGCGCGACCGCCTGAACCCGGCGATCACGCTCGACGGCATCCTCGCGACGATGTACGACTCGCGCACGCTGCACTCGCGCGAGGTGCTCGAGCGCGTGGTCGACGCGTTCGGCGACGACGTGCTCGAGACCGTCATCACGCGCACGGTGAAGTTCCCCGACGCGACGGTCGCGGCGACGCCGATCACCGAGTTCGCGCCAGAGCACCAGGCGTCGAAGTCGTACCGGCAGCTCGCGAGGGAGCTGGTCTTCCGTGGCGCGGTCGCCTGAGGCCGTTCCGGTCTCGGGGGAGCACACGACCGGCGGCGAGGCCGGCACCGGTGCCGAGTCCTCGGCCGCAGCCGCGGTCGGGGAATTCGCACCCGACGAGCACGTCGAGACGGGCTTCCGCGTCGCGCTGACGAACTTCGAGGGCCCGTTCGACCTGCTGCTCTCGCTGATCGCCAAACACGAGCTCGACATCACCGAGGTCTCGCTCTCGGCGGTGACCGATGAGTTCATCTCGTACCTGCGCGGCCTCGACTCCGCCGAGGAACTCGACCGCGCGTCGGAGTTCCTCGTGGTCGCGGCGACGCTGCTCGACCTCAAGGTCGTCGGCCTGCTCCCGCAGGGCGAACTCGTCGACGCCGAGGACGTCGCCCTGCTCGAGGCCCGCGACCTGCTCTTCGCCCGGCTGCTGCAGTACCGCGCCTTCAAGGAGGCCGCGCGGTGGTTCCAGTCGAACCTCGACGCCGAAGGGCTGCGCCACGCGCGCACCGTGCGACTCGAGGACAGGTTCCGCCAGCGCGCACCCGAACTGCGGTGGACGCTCAGCGCCGAGGACTTCGCGGCGCTCGCGGCCCTCGCGATGGCCCCGCGCGAGATCCCCGTGGTCGGGCTCACGCACCTGCACGCGCCGCTCGTGTCGATCCGCGAGCAGGCGGCGCACGTCGTCGCGGTGCTCCGCCGTGGCGAGCCCGTGAGCTTCCGCCAGCTCATCGCGGGGGTCACCCGCCCCGGCGTGGTCGTGGCGCGCTTCCTCGCGGTGCTCGAGCTGTACCGGCACGCCGCGATCGGCTTCGACCAGGTCGAGCCGCTCGGCGAACTCACCCTGCACTGGGCCGCGGCGACGTGGTCCGACGACAACCTCGAGGCTCTGGGGGCCGACTATGACGAATGAGATCGATGAGGCGGATGTCGCGATGACCGCGGTCGACGAGGGCGATGGTCTCGATACGGGCGCTGAGCGCCCTCCTCGACCGGCGGCGGCAGACGAGGGCCCCGAGCTCTCGATCGTCACGCCGCTCGACGTGCCGGGGCAGCCGCGCCTCGACCTCGATCGTGCGCTCGAGGCGATCCTGTTCATCGCCGACGAACCGCAGAGCGTCGTGCACCTCGCGGCCGCCGTGCAGCGTCCGGTGGCCGAGGTGCGCGCCGCGATCGCGCGCCTGCGTGCCGACTACGACGGCACGGGCGTTTCGGGGGAGCCGCGCACCGATGTCGCCGACGCGAACGATGCGGCACGCGGCATCCGTCGTGGATTCGAGCTGCGCGAGGTGGGCGGCGGCTTGCGGTTCTACGTGCGCACCGAGTACGACGCGCTCGTGTCGGATTTCGTGATCGCGCAGACGTCGACGAGACTTTCGCAGGCGGCGTTGGAGACGCTCTCGGTGATCGCCTACAAGCAGCCGATCTCGCGTTCGCAGATCGCGTCGATCCGTGCGGTGAACGTCGACTCGGTCGTGCGCACGCTGCTCGGCCGGGGGCTCATCACCGAGGTCGACACGGATGCCGAGACGGGCGCGCTGCTCTACGGCACGACCGAGCTGCTGCTCACCAACCTCGGCATCAACTCCATCGACGAGCTGCCCCACATCTCACCGTTGCTCGACGACGGTCAGGAAGGATTCGAACGTGACTGACAAGAACGGCGACCAGGGCGCCGGCTGGTTCACCGAACCGGAGGGCGTGCGCCTGCAGAAGGTGCTCGCCGCCGCGGGCGTCGCGAGCCGCCGCGTGGTCGAGCAGTACATCGTCGAGGGCCGCATCGAGGTCAACGGCGTCGTCGTGACCGAGCTCGGCCGGCGCGTCGATCCCGCGACCGACCTCGTCGCGGTCGACGGCGTCGCGATCCAGCTCGACCCCGACAAGCGCTACTACATGCTCAACAAGCCGCGCGGCGTCGTCTCGTCGATGCGCGACGAGAAGGACCGCCCCGACCTGCGGCAGTTCACCGACGAGCTCGAGGAGCGCGTCTACAACGTGGGCCGCCTCGACGGCGAGACGAGCGGCCTGCTGCTGCTCACGAACGACGGCGACCTCGCGCACGTGCTCGCGCACCCGTCGTTCGGCGTCGAGAAGACGTACATCGCGAAGGTCAAGGGGCGGGTCACGCCGCAGACCCTGCAGAGGCTCAAGAACGGCATCGAGCTCGAGGATGGCCCGATCAAGGTCGACCGGGCGAAGGTCAGGCAGCACCAGGCCGACGACGGGCACTCGATCGTCGAGCTCACGCTGCACTCGGGCCGCAACCGCATCGTGCGGCGCATGATGGCCGAGGTCGGCCATCCCGTGGTCGACCTCGTGCGCCGCAGCTTCGGGCCGCTGCACCTCGGCACGCTCCGCGTCGGCGTCATGCGCGAGCTCACGAGCACCGAGCGCGGCCTGCTGCTGACGATCTCGCGCGAGGCGGATGCCGCGCGCGGGCGTGGCGACGCGGCATCCGGGTCCGATGATGCGACTGCCGATGCCGGCGGGGCGCAGGTCGACGACGCGGCCGACGAGGGGGAGTCGTGAGCGAAGCCCGCCTGACCGGGCCGGTGCGGATCGTCGGCGTCGGACTGCTCGGCGCGAGCATCGGGCTCGGGCTGCGCGCGAAGGGCGTCGAGGTGATCCTCGCCGATGCCTCGCCGACGCATCTGGCGATCGCCGCCGACTACGGCGCCGGGCGCCCGGCCGCCGCCGGCGACGTGCCGCAGCTCGTCGTCGTGTGCGTGCCGCCCGACGTCACGGCCGACGTCGTCGCCGCCGAACTGGCGGCGAACCCGACCGCGATCGTGACGGATGTCGCGAGCGTCAAGCTCGCCATCCACGACGAGCTCGTGGCGCGCGGCGCCGACCTCTCGCGCTACCTCGGCACGCACCCCATGGCCGGCCGCGAACTCGGCGGACCCATGTCGGGCCGTGCCGACCTCTTCGTCGGCCGCCCATGGGTCGTCGCGGCGCACGAGGGCATCTCGTACCGCGACGCCTCGGTGATCGACGACCTGATCCTCGACCTCGGCGCGACGCTCGTCGAGCTCACGCCCGAACAGCACGACCGGGCCGTCGCGCTGGTCTCGCACGTGCCGCAGGTGGTCTCCTCGCTCATGGCGCGACGCCTCATCGACGCGCCCCACGCGTCGGTGAACCTCGCCGGACAGGGCATCCGCGACGTCACGCGCGTCGCCGCGAGCGACCCCGAGCTGTGGGTGCAGATCCTCGGACAGAACTCGGCTCCCGTCATCGAGATCCTCCGCGGCTACCGCGAGGACCTCGACCGGTTCATCGACGCCCTCGGCGACCTCGAGGCGCCCGGTGCGCGCCGGCGCATCGCCGAGGAGCTCTTCGGCGGAAACACCGGCGTCGAACGGCTGCCGGGCAAGCACGGCGTCGATCGTCGCTACGCGAGCCTCATCGTCATGGTCGACGACCGCCCGGGGCAGCTCGCCCGACTCTTCAACGACGTCGGCGACGCCGGCGTCAACCTCGAGGATCTGCGCCTCGAGCACTCGCCGGGCGCCCAGGTGGGTCTCGCCGAGATCTTCGTGCTCCCCGAGGTGCAGGAGCGCCTCACCGACGAGCTGGCCGCACGCGGCTGGCGGATTGCAGGCTGAACGTGTCGTCCCCGCTCATTCCCGTCGTCGTCGCGATCGACGGCCCCGCCGGCAGCGGCAAGTCCAGCGTGTCGAAGGAGGTCGCCAAGCGCCTCGGCTACGGCTTCCTCGACACGGGTGCCGCCTATCGGGCGCTCGCCTGGCACGTGCAGGCATCGGGGATCGACACGGATGACGCGGCATCCGTCGTCTCCTCGCTCGCGAGCTTCGACTATCGGATCGGCACCGACCCGGCGGGCTACGCCGTGCACGTCGGCGACGTCGACGTGACGGCCGCCATCCGCGACCCCGCGATCTCCGCCGTCGTCAGCCGCGTCGCCCGCGTGCCCGAGGTGCGCACGCACCTCATCGAGCTGTTCCGCAGCCTCATGGCCGACGAACCTCGCCCCGGCGTCGTCGTCGAGGGTCGGGACATCACGACCGTCGTCGCACCCGATGCGCCGGTGCGGATCCTGCTGACCGCGTCGGCCGAGGTGCGCGCGTCGCGCCGTTCGGCCGAGCTCGTCGGGTCCACCTCGAGCACCGTCGGCGACGAGCTGCGGCGCCGCGACGAGGCCGATTCGAAGGTCGTCGACTTCATGTCGGCGGCCGAAGGCGTCACCACGGTGGACTCGACGGAGCTCGATTTCGAGCAGACCGTCGACGCCGTGATCGACGTCATCAGGTTCACACAGCCTGTCACTGATTGAATAGAGCGGGGCGCATCTCGATCAGACGCGCCCGAAGACTTGAGGAGACACCCATGACCGACCAGCGCGACGAGTACGACGACGAGTCCGTCGTCGACGACCGGCTCGCCGACCGCCTCGCCGACGTCGACGACGAGCTGGCCGAGCAGCGCGCGGCAGCGCTGCGCTCGGGGCTGTCCGACTACAACCTCGACGACGATGACCTCGATGTGCTCGAGCACTCCGAAGAGGGCGAAGACGGCATCCGCTACCTGCCGGCCCTGCCGGTGGTCGCGATCGTCGGCCGCCCCAACGTGGGCAAGTCGGCGCTCGTGAACCGCATCCTCGGACGCCGTGAGGCCGTCGTCGAGGACACCCCCGGCGTGACGCGCGACCGCGTCTCGTACAAGGGCGAGTGGCTCGACCGCCGCTTCACCCTCGTCGACACCGGTGGCTGGGAGCCCGACGCGAAGGGCATCGACGCGTCCGTCGCCGCCCAGGCCGAGGTCGCGATCGACCTCTGCGACGTCGTGCTCTTCGTGGTCGACGCCACGGTCGGCGCGACCGCGACCGACGAGCACGTCGTGCGGCTGCTCCGCAAGACGAACAAGCCCGTCTTCCTCGTCGCCAACAAGGTCGACGACGCCCGCCAGGAGTCCGAGGCCGCCGCGCTCTGGAACCTCGGCCTCGGCGAGCCGCACCCCGTCTCCGCACTGCACGGGCGCGGCGTCGCCGACATGCTCGAGGCCGTGTTCAAGGTGCTCCCGCAGGTGTCCGCCGTCGCGAAGGACGAGTTCGGCGGACCCCGTCGCGTCGCGATCCTCGGCCGCCCGAACGTCGGCAAGAGCTCGCTCCTGAACAAGGCCGCCGGTGAGGAGCGCGTCGTCGTCAACGAGCTCGCGGGCACCACCCGCGACCCCGTCGACGAGCAGATCGAGCTCGGCGGCAAGATCTGGCGCTTCGTCGACACCGCCGGCATCCGTCGTCGCGTGCACCTGCAGCAGGGCGCCGACTTCTACGCCTCGCTGCGCACCCAGGCGGCGCTCGAGAAGGCCGAGGTCGCCGTCGTGCTCCTCGACGTCTCGCAGCCGATCTCCGAGCAGGACGTGCGCATCATCGACCTCGTGCTCGAATCGGGCCGCGCGCTCGTGCTCGCCTACAACAAGTGGGACCTGCTCGACGACGACCGTCGCCGCTACCTCGAGCGCGAGATCGAGAAGGACCTGCACCACGTGGCGTGGGCGCCCCGCGTGAACATCTCGGCGCGCACCGGCCGTCACCTCGAGAAGCTCGTGCCCGCCCTCGAGACCGCCCTCGAGTCGTGGGACACCCGCATCGCGACGGGCAAGTTCAACGCGTTCCTCACCGAGCTCACGCAGCAGACGCCGCACCCCGTGCGCGGCGGAAAGCAGCCCCGCATCCTGTTCGGCACGCAGGCCGCGAGCCGACCGCCGACATTCGTGCTCTTCACGACCGGGTTCCTCGACCCGGGCTACCGCCGGTTCATCCAGCGGCGCCTGCGCGAGATCTACGGCTTCGAGGGATCGCCGATCGTCATCAACATGCGGGTGCGCGAGAAGCGCCAGCGTTAGCGCTCGCGTGCCGATCGATCGTGGCGCGCCGCCGTTCGCTCGCCGACCACCGCTTCCGGACCATGTCCGGAGTGCATCACGCGGTGTTCAGGGCGAGCGGATGGCGCGTCGCGAAGCGCATCGGCGGCATGCCGGTGCTCGAGCTCACCACGGTCGGCCGTACGAGCGGAGTGAAGCGCACTGCCGGCGCGGCCGTCAGCCCTCGTCGAAGCGGATCTGCATGACCGCGCGCGCGGGGGTCGGCCTGGCGACCTCGCGGAATCCGGCCCGCTCGAACATGCTCACGGTGCCCGGGAACAGGTCGGCTGCCGGGACCTTCGCCCGCGCAGCGGGATCGACGCCGTAGGCCTCGACGACCCGCGCCCCGTGCTCGCGTGCGTAGGCGACAGCGGCCTCGGCGAGAACTCCGCCGACGCCGCGCCTGCGGTGCGCGCGCGGCACGACGAAGCACGTGACCGCCCAGATGCTCGCGTCGTCGAAGTCCTGGTCGGGGGAGCCGGTGGCCACGATGCGCTTGCGGGGGAGCCCCGGCAGAGCCGGCCGGGGTTCGACGGCGCACCAGCCGACGGGCGTGTCGCCGTCGTAGGCGATGAGCCCCGGCCCGTGCTCGCCCTCGGCGATCTGCTGCTCGAGAAGCTGCTCGAGCTCGGCGTCGCTCATGCTCCACGCGCTGCGCGGGACCTTGAACCACTGGCACCAGCAGGTCGCCGGATCGCCCTTCGTGCCGAATACGGCCTCGACATCGGCGAAGGGGACCTGCTGCGCGGGCACGACGCGGAGCGCGGGGGGCTGGGTGTCGGCGGTGACTCTGGATGGCATGTCGTCACGATAGTGCGCGGGTGCGACATCCGGCACAATCATGAACATAGGTAATGATGTAGTACCATCATGGTATGACCGAGACCGAGCGCATGGTGGGCACCGAGCCGTCATCGCAGCCTCCCCAGCCGACCGTGCTCGATCGCCTGCTCGAGATCGGCGAGCTGTTCCAACAGGACATGGCAGCGGCGTTCGCGGGCACCTCGCTCACGCCCGCGCGCGTGCGCGTGCTCTGGGTGATCCAGCACGGCGGACCGATGACCCAGCAGGCGCTCGCGAGCAGCCTCGAGGTCAGCCCTCGCAACGTCACCGCGCTCGTCGACGCGCTCGAAGCGGGCGGGCACGTGCGGCGGGCGCCGCATCCGACCGACCGTCGCGCGACCATCGTCTCGCTCACCGACGCGGCCGAGCTTCGCATGCGGGAGATGCAGCGCGAACATGCCGAGCTCACCGCCGAGCTGCTCGACGCCGTCGCGCCCGCCGACCGGCCCGCCCTCGAGCGCGGCGTCGACGCCATCGCCGAACGGTTGCGGGCGCTCATCGTGGCTGATCGGGAGCGCCGGGCATGAGCGTCACGAGCGAGCGCCGCGCCGCGGCATCCGCCTGGCAGCGTGTCGCGAGCCTGGCGAAGCGAGCCCTGCTCGTCGAGCTGCGCATCTACGCGAACATCGTGCGCTTCGTCGCGCGCCGGCCCGCCGTGGCTCCGGGCGCCGTCGGGTTCGGCTATCACCAACCGGTGATGACCGTGCTCGTCGTCTTCATCGTGCTCTCAGCCGTCGAGATCCCGGTCATCGACCTGATCGTGCATCGGTGGCCAGCGGTGCGCATCGCGATGCTGGTGCTCGGCATCTGGGGCGTCACGTGGATGTTCGGGCTGCTCTGCGGCTACCTCATGCGGCCCATGACCGTCGGGCCCGCCGGCATCCGCGTGCGCCAGGGGCTCGAACTCGACGTCGCGCTCGCGTGGGACGACATCGCCTCGGTCGCACGGGTCAAGGTCGTCGACGAGCCGAAGTCGCCGCGCATCGAGACGACGGATGCCGCGCGCACCCTCGTGCTGCGCATGCAGGACGAGACGAACCTCCGGATCGAGCTCGAGCGGCCGACCGTCGTGCGGCTACCCGGACATGCGCCGAAGGGCGGCGATCAGGAGATCACCGCCCTTCGGCTGTGGGTCGACGACCCGAAGGGGTTCCTCGACGAGGTGCGTCGGCACCTCTGAGTGCCCCGGGTCGTGCGACCAGGTGCGTTGCGCTCGTCAGGCCTTGGGCGCCTCGGGCGTGCTCGGCGCCTCGGGCTGCGCGGCGGGGGCGACGGGCTCGGCGGGGGCGACCGGCTCGGCAGCCGGGGCCGCAGCGGCCGGTGCGGGCGCATCGACGGGAACCTCGACGTCGGACTCGTCGACCACGAGGTCGAGCTCTTCGAAGTCCTCGTCGTCGAGGTCGCCGAACACGGCCTCGAACTCGGCGGCGGCGGCCTGGGCCTGGATCACGGCGGCCCGGTTGCGTGCGTGGGTCGCGAGGGCGATCAGCAGGCCGACGACGCCGGCGGCCAGCAGCAGCCCGCCGATCGTCGACATGGAGATGTTGTTGAGGTACGTCGCGTAGTCGGAGCCCTGCGTCGTGTAGAACTCGACCTGCGCCGCGTTGCCGGTGATCAGGAGCAGTGCGCCGGCGACGGTCACCGCGACCGCGACGACCCACAGCAGGATGATGGGCAGGTTCAGCGTGGACGGCTTGGGGGCGGTGGCGTTGTTCGACACGAGATTCCTTCGGAGAGGGGGCAGGGACGGTTCCCGACAAACGGGCACGACGCCGTCGAAGGCGACTTCGACGAGCCTAGGGGAAACAGCTATGAATCGGATATGCGCGCCGATCTGGTCCTGTCGCGCCGGCGGAGGCCGCGTGGTGTGCCCGTGGTGCCCTCGTGGTGGGCCTGTGGTGCCCTCGTGTGTTCGAGCACCCCTTCGGATGCCGCTATGATGGTCAAGTTGCCTCCGACGAGTTCGGGAGCGGCGGGCTGTGGCGCAGCTTGGTAGCGCACTTGACTGGGGGTCAAGGGGTCGCAGGTTCAAATCCTGTCAGCCCGACCAGCATGAAAAGTCCCGGTGAGAAGCTATTTCTCGCCGGGGCTTTTCTCTTTTCCGACGGCGTTGTCGTGGTCGGTTCGACGAAGAACCGGATATGACCGGACTCGACGCGCGCGCGGGCGGCTGGCCCCGTGGATCCGCGTGATTCCGGGGAGTGGGCGCTCTACGAGCTCGCTGAGCAGGGCGCTCAGGCCATCGCGAGTCGGCGTGATTTGATCTGCATTGCGGCGGGTCGCAGGTTCAATAACTCGAGGCCGCCGTCGGCGGTGACCCGTTGACCGGTCGTGCCGAGGATCCGGCCGGTGCGATCACGACCGTGACCGACCTCCTCGGCCGGATCGTCTCGTACACCGACGTCTGGGGTACGGTCACGACCACCGGGTACAACCTCCTCGGCCAGGCCTCCACATCCATCGTGACCCCGCCCGGCGGTGCCGCCACGGTGACCGAGCTGACCTACAACCCAGACGGCCAAGTCGAGACCGTCAGCATCGACGACACGCAGTTGGCGGATCCGGCGTACGACTCCTTCGGGCAGTTGACGGGTGTGACGTACGCGAACGGCTCGAGCCTGGCGGATCTGCAACGAAACCCAGCCGGGGCGCTGACCGGAATGTCGTGGCTGTTCCCGAATAGCCAGGCGGGCGTGTCGGATACGGTGTTCCGTTCCCAGTCCGGCCGGATCGTGGCGAACACCCTCACTGACGGCTCGTCGGCACCGTTGAACTCGCGGTACGGGTTCGATGGTGCGGGACGTCTGGTGTCCGCGATCATCCCGGGCCACACACTGACGTACGGCTTCGATTCGACCGGCGGGTGCGGGGTGAACACCGGTGCCGGGTTGAACGGCAACCGGACCTCGTTCACGGACCTGCCCGATGGGGGCAGCCCGGTGTCGACGGCCTACTGCTACGACCAGACCGACCGGTTGACGTCAACCACGGTGACCGGCATCCCTGCCGGCCCTGGTCTGTCACCGGTCGCGGCCGGCATCACGGCGACACAGCTGGCGTACGACGCGCACGGGAACACGACCACCCTCGCGGACCAGACCCTCGGCTACGACGTGTCCGACCAGCACGTGAAGACCACGGTCGCGGGCGGTCCCACGATCGAGTATCTGCGGGATGTCACGGGCCGGATCGTGCAGCGCACCGAGACCCCGGCCGGGCAGAACCCGGAGACCCTCGTGACCCGGTACGGGTTCACCGGTGATGGCGATGGCTCTGCCCTGCTCATGGATGGGGCGAATGGCGTCGTGCAGTCCTTCGTCGGCCTGCCTGGCGGGGTCACGGTGTCCAGGACGGGGGCGTCGCAGTCGTGGTCGTATCCGAACATCCACGGGGATGTCACGGTCACGGCGGATGCTGCCGGCATCCGCAGCGTCGGGGTCTTCCGGTACGACCCGTTCGGCCAACCCGTCGACCCGGCCACCGGGCAGATCGGCACCCCGGTTGCCGATGACTCAGGCCCGAACACCCTCGAGGGGGATGCGGACTGGGGGTGGCTCGGCACGCACCGCAAACTCACCGAACACGCCGGATCGATCCACACGATCGAGATGGGCGCCCGCCAGTACGTGCCCGCGCTGGGCCGGTTCCTCGAAGTCGATCCCGTTGAAGGCGGCGTGACGAACAACTACGACTACCCAGCAGACCCGATCAACAAACTCGACCTTTCAGGGCAAATGCAGGATTGTGGTGCGTGCTCGCGCGGAAATCATCGCCAGAAGGTGGGAAAGGGCTTCTGCGGACCCTACGTGAATCCGGGCGTATGTGGTGCGTTGAACGAGAACGTCGGGTACAAGAATGCCCTCGCGAAACAGACGAAGGCACGAGCACAATCGGCGGCAAATGGCATCGGCAACATCAGCGGTTGGGCGGGTCTCGGGAGCATTGTGCTCGGTAGGGTCCCGATCCTCGGACCTGCAGTTGCGTTTGCGAGTGCGGCTGGAGGAATCACCTCCGCTGCGTTGTCGTGCATGGCAGACTGGAATACGCGGTCGTGCCTTATCGGCGGTGCGGTGGCGGTTACTACGCTCGGATTTGGAAACAGCCTGGCGTACTCCGGCAAGCATGTCGCCACATCAGCAGTCTCCGTTTCCGGCGTTGCGTTTGGATGGATTGGGTTCACCGACGATCTAGCTACGGCAGCTGGGACATGGGCCCCAGAGGTCGACAATTGGTGGGGAGAGCCGGTGTTCGAATGAAGGTTGAAATCAGATCGAGCGCAGCCCGCGCGCGAGCTCGTATGCTGGGCATCTACGTGGTCGGCGGTAGCTTCTTTGCTCTGGCCGCGACTAGGACAGTCCTCGATGCAGTCACAACCGGAGACGTCAGACCACTGTTCACGTTTCTCGCAATCAGCGCCGTGGTGTTGATCGGAGGTTCGGGTACGGCGAGCCTTATCGGTTATGTTGCAAGCCGAGATGCACGTCGAGCGGCGCGGCAAATCAGAGCCGAGGATCCAAAAGCTCGCGTCGAGTACGCTCGTCTTGCGCCAGAGAATGGCATTGTTGCTCTCGTGGTATCAGATCGAGCGATCACCGCATGGGTGGATTACGGTGCGGGCCCTACTTCTCAGCAACTGACTCGAGTGTCGCGCGTTGCACTGGCCGCGCAGAAGATATGGGGCTATCACTACTACGCATTGGAAGCTTCGGGCGCGGAGGGAGAGTACACCTTTACGCTCGGTACGAGATCGACGTGGGGTACAGCCGAAGCCTCTCGTCGTCGGCACCTTCGGCTGGGAGCATCAATACTCGGGACTTGAGTGGTCTGTCCGAGGAACGGTGTACTGGGTCGGCGGTCAGCAGCTGATCCGGCCTCCACCTCGGTGGCAGGCGAGATTCGTATCGATGAGTGCACTCAACCTGCGGAACTGTTGGTACGGCGGCATCGCCTGAACGGCCTGTGAACTCCCGAGTCAGGCAGGACATGGTCGGACGAGCGGCCTGGCACGACGAATGACCCCCTCCCCACCCGAAGGTGAAGAGGGGGCATCCGTCGTTGTTCAGCGGCCGACGACACGGACCTTCCACGTCGAGGAGCCAAGGTCGACTGCCGACCCGGTGTTGTTTGGCTTTGTCAACTTCATTCAGGACCACCATGACAGGCCGGGACTGAATCGGCCTGACTTTCGTTCCTATCGGGAGCCTTGTCTGGCAGGTGCCGGGTGGGCTGATTCCAGGTCAGCGTAGTACGCCTGCTCGACCTCGATCGGGGTGCGCATGTCGAGCTCGCCGTGGAGTCGCTGGTTGTTCCACCACCACACGTACTCGAGGGTCGCGAGCTCGACCTGCTCGACGGTTCTCCACGGGCCGCGCTGACGGATCAGTTCGGTCTTGTAGAGGTTGTTGATCGCCTCGGCCAGGGCGTTGTCGTAACTGTCGCCGACCGTTCCGGTCGACGGGACGGCGCCGAGTTCGACGATCCGGTCGGTGTAGACCATCGCCATGTAGTTCGACCCGTGGTCCGAGTGATGCGTCAGCCCGGTCAGGTCGCCGCCGGCGTCCCATGCGGCCATGTCCAACGCCTGCAGCGGCAGGACCTCGGTTTTCAGGGTCGCGGCGACGTTCCATCCGACGATCCGGCGCGAGTACACGTCGGTGACGAACGCGACGAACGCGACGTACGCGAACCCGGACCACGTCGCGACGTACGTGATGTCGCAGACCCACAATCGTCGTGGCGCGTCGGCCGTGAAGCGACGATTCACGAGATCCCTGGGAAGCACTGCGGTCTTGTCGTTGCGAGTCGTGAACACGCGCTTGGACTTCTTCACGCCGCGTACGCCCGCCAGGCGCATGAGTCGTTCGGTCTGGTCACGGCCGATGCTCCAGCCCTGGCGGCGCATCAGTGCGTGCATCTTCCGACGGCCGTACACGCCGTAGTTCTCCGCGTGCAGTCGGGCGACTTCCGGCACCAGCAGGTCGTCGCGCAGTTGCCGGGACGAGGGTGGACGACCGGCCGCGGCCCGGTACCCGCGCGATGTGATGAAGCCCTGGACTGCCGGCCGAAGGACACGGCAGATGAGCTCGACCCCGAAACGATCCCGGTGCACGTCGATGAACCGGATCATCTCGGTCAGGGGCGGTCGAGCTCCTTCGCGAAAAACACGCTCGCAGCTTTGAGGATCTCGTTCGCCTTCCGCAGTTCGGCGACTTCTTTCTGCAGTCGCTTGATCTCGGCGGCCGCGTCCGTCGTCAATCCGGGCTTCACGCCCGCGTCGACTTCGTATCGGCGCTGCCAGAGCCGCAGCGTTTCCGCACTCATTCCCAACAGCCCCGCGACGTGACGCACCGCGCTCATCATGTTCGCGTGCTCCGGGCGTGCCTCCGCGAGCATCCTGAGCGCCCGCTCACGCATCTTCGGCGAGTACTTCCTGTTCATCGTGTTCCATCCTTGCTTGAAGAACGGAACGAAAGTCAGGCCGATTCACTCTGCGCTTGGCCAAACGGCATTCTTGGCATGTGGTTTCATTGTCGGGCCCATTGGTGCTGCGTGCGCGGCACTGGAAACGGGACTCTACCTGGCGCAGGGTAGATACGTCGAGGCTGGCGCAGCTGCGATCGGCATGCTCGGAGCAGGTGCGGCTGGACAAGTCCTGAAGGTCGCCGTAAAGGCGGTAGCGCGCGAAGCCGCAATTTCGATTGCCTCGTCCGCTGGACGCCGGATAGAGACGCTTGCGCGGCGGGAATTGACAACGCAGTATCTCCGCCGGACGAACATCGTAAGAACCGCGGCAGAGAACATGATTGGGTTCGGCATCACTTCAGCGGTGTCGAGCATCTTCACTCGCAAGAGCGCAGCAATATCACGCGCATACGTTCAAGGACGCGGAGGGCGGAGCATCGCATGGTAGCGAGAGGGACGGCCGGGAAGCGCCGTGTTCGCGGCGCAGGGGAAGTGGCGCGGGCCGTCGGCCTCATGTTGGCGTCCTGTTTCGGCATAGCAATCGCGTTCGGCGTTGCGGCGACAGGGGGCGTCTCGGCTGGCGCAATTGCTGCCGCACTCCCGGTGCTTTTGCTCGCCGTTCGTTCATTGATGCTCGGAGTCTGGATCGAGGGCACAGGGATTCGAATCGTGTCCTGGCTGCGGATGTATCGCATCGAGCATGGTGACATTGCCGAAATCCTCATTGGCGAATACTCCGGCTACTTCAACCGATGGGCGGACGGTGATCTCATGAGCCGCCACGTCAGCGTGCTCGGGTTAGCAATCGGTCGCGAAGATCGCTTGTTCCCGGCCACTGCGATGCGAAAATCGACAGCACGCCGGAGCCTTCCGGCAATCGAGGATGCTCTTCGGGCGAACGCTGAAGGTATGGGTTCTCGCTGGGAGGGCGACAACGGATTCGACTGAATCGCACTCGCCCACCGCTTTCGCATCGAAATCACCCGTGAACGTCCGGCATCGTCCGCGTACACTCGGAATTGTCGAACCGCCCGGTTCCCCAATCAACACGAGGGAATCCGCGAGTTTCCGAGACATCCGGAGGCAACCCCGAAAGGAGTTGGAATCTCCAAGGGGTCGCAGGTTCAAATCCTGTCAGCCCGACCATGTGAAAAAGTCCCGGTGAGAAGCTATTTCTCGCCGGGACTTCTTCTGTTTCTGATGGCCTCGTCCAAATCGCCTCGACGAACAATCGTCGACGACCGGAATCGACGCCACCGAGCGGGCTGGCGTCGGCGGATCCGCGTGATTCCGGGGGAGTGGGCGGTCTACGAGCTCGCTAAGTTGGGCGTTCAGGTCGTCGCCCGTGGGCGGGATTTGACCTGCAAGTCGGCGGGTCGCAGGTTCAAATCCGTCCCGAACGCCGGAGGGTCGCCGAAACTCAAGGGGTCGGGATGCAGCGGCCGCGGAAGAGTGGCCCTTCTTGTGGGGCACGGTCACAATCTCCGAGTACAACCTCCTCCGTCAAGCGACCACGTCCACGGCGACACCTCCCGGCGGTACCGGCATCAAGACCAAGCTGAAGTACAACACCGACGGGCAGGTCGAGACCGTCACCGTGGACGAGGTACTGATGGCCGATCCGACGTACGACGCGTTCGGGCAGCTCGCCGGCGTGACTTATGTCGCGAACGATTCGGCCCTGGCCGGTCTGCAACGAAACCCGGCGGGCGCGTTGACGGGCATGTCCTGGCAGTTCCCTAACGGGCAGGCAACCGTGTCTGATTCGGTATTCCGTTCCCAGTCCGGCCGGATCGTGGCGAACACCCTCACCGACGGCTCGTCGGCACCGTTGAACTCGCGGTATGGGTTCGATGGTGCGGGGCGTCTGGTGTCCGCGATCATCCCGGGCCACACCCTGTCGTACGGCTTCGCTTCGACCGGCGGGTGCGGGGTGAACACCGGTGCCGGGTTGAACGGCAACCGGACCTCTTCCACTGATCTGCCCGATGGGGGCAGTCCGGTGTCGACGGCCTACTGCTACGACCAGCCCGACCGGTTGACGTCAACCGCGGTGACCGGCATCCCTGCCGGTCCTGGTGTGTCACCGGTCGCGGCGGGCATCACGGCGGTACAGCTGGCGTACGACGCGCATGGGAACACGACCACCCTCGCGGACCAGGCCCTCGGGTACGACGTGTCCGACCAGCATGTGAAGACCACGGTCGCTGGCGGTCCCACGATCGAGTATCTGCGGGATGTCACGGGCCGGATCGTGCAGCGCACCGAGACCCCGGCCGGGCAGAACCCGGAGACCCTCGTGACCCGGTACGGGTTCACCGGCGGAGGTGACAGCCCTGCCCTGCTCCTGGATGGGGCGAATGGCGTCGTGCAGTCCTTCGTCGGCCTGCCTGGCGGGGTCACGGTGTCCAGGACGGGGGCGTCGCAGTCGTGGTCGTATCCGAACATGCATGGGGATGTCACGGTGACGGCGGATGCTGCCGGCACCCGGAGTGTCGGGGTGTTCCGCTACGACCCGTTCGGGCAACCGGTCGACCCGGTGACGGGTCGGATCGGGACGCTCGCGGCGGATGATGCGGGCCCGAACACTCTCGAGGGGGATGCGGACTGGGGATGGCTCGGCACGCATCGCAAACTCACCGAGCATGCCGGGTCGATCATGACGATCGAGATGGGCGCCCGCCAGTACGTGCCCGCGTTGGGCAGGTTCCTCGAAGTCGATCCCGTCGAAGGCGGCGTGACGAACAACTACGACTACCCAGCCGACCCCATCAACAAGACCGACCTCAGCGGAGAGCGCCAAGACTGCGGGTCGAAGAGCTGCAACGCGAACTACTACAAGGCCCAATCGTCTCAACAGATTGGTCGTCAGCTTGCTGTTCCTATCAGCCGATCCGTGTCGGCACGGGGTGCAGGTTGCGGATGCGACAGTGGCGGCAATCGTGGTGGCAGTGGTCTCGGTCGAGTCGATTGGCAATTGACAAGCACGATCCTGTCGACAGCGAGCCTCGTGCTTTTTGCGGCGGCAATCTTCGCGGGACCGGCGGCTCCCGCTTTATTGGCGGCGGCAGCGGTTACTGGAGTCGCCGCGACGGCGGTTGACTGCATTTCAGGCGATGCTGTCGGCTGCGGGATCGGTGTTGCAACGCTTGGGATCGGGGGTGCTGGGAAGATGATCGGCCTTGGCATGCGGGTGGCCGGCACCACTCGTATTGCACGAAGGTCCGCTGATGCAGCAACCAACGGACTGGCGACGATGTCAGGAACATTGGGTAACGTAGTCGGTTACGGTCAGCAGTTTGAAGATTGGACGCGCTGATGGATAGTCCGAGTTCCGGCGGAACAGTACCCGGACTTTCGGTATGGGCCTGCCTTGGCATAATTCTGATCGACGTTGTTCTGTTGATAATGCTGCCAATCGTGCTCATTATTGCCATGACCGTGAGTGGACAGGTCCTTCAGAACCCCTTGGTCGTGGCAGTCTGCATCGTCTTTCTGATGGCGTTCGTCGCGATGTGGCCGATCGCCCTACTAACAACGAGAGCCTCCAGGAGAGAGACTGCGGCGGGCTACACGACGTCGCGCATTGGGATTCACTCTGTTCCTGAGATTGACCCGGGCACCGGCGTCGTAATCCGCGGTCCTGGTGTTGCGTCGGTCGGAAGGGACACGCGCCAGGCGATACTCCGCGCAGCTCGTGCGGACACGTAGCGCGTCCGCACGATCGAGGCCGGGGCGCATGGCCAACTACCCGGATGTGTGGGGCACGGTCACGACGACAGGGTACAACCTCCTCGGTCAGGCGACGACGTCCACGGTGACGCCGCCCGGTGGTGTCGGGATCGTGACGGTGTTGACGTACAACGTCGACGGGCAGGTCGAGACGGTGACCGTCGACAACGTGCTGATGGCTGACCGGGTAAGACGCGTTCGGGCAGCTGACCAGGGGGTCTGCGGAAGGTATTGATGACTCGCTGTCCAAGACGATATTGATGACCCTGGATTCGACTGAATCGCGCTTGCTCACCTCTTTCCCATCGAAATCAGCCGTGAACCTCCGGCATCGTCCGCGTACACTCGGAACTGTCGAACCGCCCGGTTCCCCTGTCATCACGAGGGAATCCGCGAGTTCCCGAGGCATCCGGAGGCATCCCGAGACGGGCTAGATCTTCCAAGGGGTCGCAGGTTCAAATCCTGTCAGCCCGACCAGCATGAAAGCCCCGGTGAGAAGTGATTCTCGCCGGGGCTTTCTGTCCTGCAGGAGCCGCGTGCGGTGTTCAGCCGGCGAGCGTGACGAGTCACGGAGTGGCTGCGAGGCGCCGACGACGACGAGCAGCGAGCACGGCGGATACCCGTTCTGATGCTCGTCTCGCTGGCCACCGCCGCGCAGAAGCGCGCCGATCTCCGAGGCGCGTTCACGACGGCGGAGCCGTCGTTGCGATCAGCCCTCGAGCGGTGGGTTCGAGTCGGAGGTGGTCACGCCCCGAGGCCGATCGACCCCTGAATCCACGTCGGGGACGATCGCCCAGAGGTCGCGGGTGAGCGCGGATTGGATGAACGCCTCGAGCGGTGCTGCGATTCGTGCGCGCTCCGGCCTCAACAGCCACTGGAGTTGCAGGCCGTCCTGCAGGGCGACGAGGTCGGTGGCGAATCGATCCGGGTCGATCTCCGGCCGGAGGGCGCCCAACTCCCTGGCGCTCCGCAAAGCGTGGGTCGTTCCCTCGAGGATCCGGGTGTAGTGCTCCACGAAGTACCTGTGGGCGGGATGGTCGTGGGCTGTCGCTTCCGCACTGAGCGCGACGTAGAGACGCACGAGGCCGGGGCGCTCCTCGTTGCGCTGCGCGAGGCGCACCATCCCTCGAAGGACGCCGATTCCGCCCTCACGGCGCGAGCCGCTGGCGAGGAAGACCTGGCGGTCCGATGCCTCGCGCTGATCGAGCACCGCCATCAGCAACTCTTCCTTCGACTCGAAGTGATGGAGCAGACCGGCGCGCGAGATGCCGACATCCGCCGCGATCTCGACGATCGACGCTCCATCGAAACCGGCTCGTGCGAACACCTCGGTCGCCGCCTCGACGATCGCGTCCCGCCGCCGCAGCCCCTTCGCGTAGTTGCCTGTCGACAAACGTCCTCCAATACCGACATCGATGTAGGTTTTTCATGCTACATTGCCTTTTGTCGTCGTCTCCTACAAATAGGATGACGAGTCATCATGACGAAGGAGTCACGCAATGTCACAAACCACGGCGGCCCCCGCGCCGTTCGCCGTCGATCGGCCCGGCAAGGAACCTCGCGGCTATACGCCCACCTTCGCGCTCGCGGCCTTCGGCCTGTACTTCGCGATCCTCACCCCGATCCTCGGCGGACTGTCGGTCAAGCTGCAGGGACTCGTCAGCCTCGACCAGGTCCCGGTGCAGCTCGGCATCGTGACCGCCGTCGGTTCGCTGTTCGCGCTCGTGTCCCAGCCGATCGCCGGCCGCCTGTCGGACGCGACGATGTCACGGTTCGGCATGCGCCGCCCGTGGATCATCACCGGCGTCGTCGGGACCTTCCTCTCCTTCCTGGTCGTCGGCATCGCCCCGAACATGTGGGTGCTGCTCATCGGCTGGTGCGGCGCGCAGCTGTTCAGCAACTTCGCGCAGGCCGCGGAGTCGGCCACCCTGGCGGATCAGGTGCCCGAGCACCGCCGCGGCTTCGTGTCCGGCCTCGTCGGCGCGGCCACCCCCGTCGCGATCCTCGCCGGCGCCATCTCGCTGAACGCGTTCCCCAACGACTTCCTCCGCGCGGTCATCCCCGCGACGGTCGGCCTCGTGCTCGGCCTCGTCTTCGCCTTCGTGCTGAAGGACAAGGTCCGCACCGAGCGTCGCGAGGAGCGGATGTCGGTCTTGAACCTGCTCAAGACGTTCTGGTTCAACCCGAAGAAGCACCCCGACCTCGGCTGGGCCTGGCTCACCAAGGCCATGATCATGTTCGGCTACGGCAGTGTCGCGGCCTACCTCACGCTGTTCCTCGCCACTTCATACGGCATGTCGATCACCGAACAGCTGTCGTTCAACCTGACGGCCACGATGGTGTCGACCGT
Source organism: Agromyces sp. PvR057 (assembly GCF_040547485.1). Taxonomy (NCBI): domain Bacteria; kingdom Bacillati; phylum Actinomycetota; class Actinomycetes; order Micrococcales; family Microbacteriaceae; genus Agromyces; species Agromyces sp. PvR057. Next base: position 278,054 of record NZ_JBEPPT010000004.1, on the reverse strand, counting down.
CTTCCTCATCGTCGTCAGCATCATCGGCGGCAAGCTCTCCGACAAGATGGGCCGCCGCCGCATCTTCGTCGCGCTCGGCGGAATCCTGCTCGCGGTGGGCATCATCCTGCTCGGGTTCTCGCACGCGTTCGGCGACAGCGCCGGCCTCGTGGCCATCCTCGTCGCCGAGGCATTCATCGGCATCGGCGGCGGCCTCTTCTTCGCGGTCGACCAGGCGCTGTGCATCGACGTGCTCCCCGACCCCGAGAACACCGCGAAGGACCTCGGCGTGCTCAACATCGCGAACACCCTGCCCGCGATGGTCGTCCCCCTCATCGCCGGCGTCTTGATCATCCCGATCGGGCAGAGCCTGTTCGGCGCCGGCTACCTGCTGTGGTTCGTCTTCGCCGGCCTCGTCGCGGGAGTCGGAGGCGCCCTCGTCTTCCGGATCCGCGGCGTTCGCTGACCTGACATCCCTCTGAAAGGAATCCCCATGCCCGACGCAAGCGCGCGCTTCCCGTACCAGGACCCGACATTGGCCCCCGCGGCCAGGGCCCGGGACCTCGTCAGCCGGATGTCCATCGAGGACAAGGCCGGAACGATGTTCCTCTCGATCGTGTCGGTCGGCCCCGTGGACGAGCCGAACACGATGTTCGGGCTGCCGTCGCTGGCGTCGCTCGCGATCAATCACCGACTCACGCACCTGTACGTGATCGGCGACGCGAACGACTCGCGCGAGTTCGCCCAGTGGGTCAACTCCGCGCAGGAACTCGCGCTGCGCTCGGGCCTGGGGATTCCGATCACCTTCTCGACCGATCCGCGCCACGGATTCGTCGACAACCCCGCGGCATCCGCGCTGTCGAGCATGTTCTCGCTGTGGCCGGAGAGCATCGGCCTGGCGGCCCTGCGCTCCCCGGAACTGGTCGAGCGGTTCGCCGACATCGTGCGCCAGGAGTACGTCTCGGTCGGACTCCGGTCGGCCCTGCATCCTCAGATCGACGTCGCGACCGAGCCCCGCTGGGCTCGGGCGGGTGCGACGTTCGGCGAAGATGCCGGGCTGACCACCGAGTTGGCGGCGGCTTACGTCCGTGGCCTGCAGGGGGAGAAGCTCGGCTCCTCCTCCGTCTCGGCGATGGCGAAGCACTTCCCGGGCGGCGGCCCCCAGAAGGACGGCGAGGACCCGCACTTCACCTACGGCAAGGAACAGGTGTACCCGGGAGGCAACTTCCGCTCCCACCTCGCGCCGTTCATCGCGGCCATCGATGCCGGCGTCGCCTCGATGATGCCCTATTACGGCATGCCGGTCGGCACCGAGTACGAAGAGGTCGGGTTCGCCTTCAACAAGGCGATCGTCACCGACCTGCTGCGCACGCAGCTCGGCTTCGACGGTGTCGTCTGCACGGATTTCGGACTGCTGACGGACATCGAGATCCTCGGCGCCCCGATGCCCGCCAAGGCGTGGGGCCTCGAGACGAAGACCCGCCAAGAGCGCATCGTGCGCCTCCTCGACGCAGGCGTCGACCAGTTCGGCGGAGAGATGTGCACCGAGGAGCTCGTCACCGCGGTGCGGCTCGGACGGGTGCCGGAGTCGCGACTCGACGAGTCCGTGGTGCGCCTCCTCACGCAGAAGATCGAGCTCGGCCTGTTCGAGCACCCCCTCGCCGACGAGGAGCAGGCGGTCACGATCGCCGGCAACGACAGCTTCGTCGCCGAGGGCGCGGCGGCCCAGCGCGCCTCGATGACGCTGCTCAGCAACACCGAGCGCGACGGTGTGCCCACCCTGCCGATCACCGGCGCGGTCAAGGTGTACGCCGAGAACATCGACATCTCGAGTGAAGCAGACTGGACCAGGGTCGACTCCGTCGAGGAGGCCGATCTCGCCGTCCTCCATCTCTCCGCTCCGTTCGAGCCCCGCGGGCCCGGATTCGAGCTGTTCTTCCACGCCGGATCCCTCGAGTTCACCCCCGAGGAGCAGGCGCGCCTGCGGGGCATCTGCGAGTCGGTCCCGACCGTGATCGACATCACCCTCGACCGCGCAGCGGTCCTGGGCGACCTCGTCGACTGCGCCGCCGCGATCATCGCCGACTACGGGGCATCGGATGCCGCGCGCCTCGACGTGCTGACCGGCCGCGCGACGCCGCAGGGCAGGCTGCCCTTCGACCTTCCGTCGTCGATGGACGCCGTGCGCGACAGCCGTGAAGACACCCCGTTCGACACTGAGTCGCCCACCTTCCGCTTCGGCCACGGCCTGGGCTACACCGACTGACCAGACGGCCGCGCCTCACCGGTGCGCGGCATTCGGCGAGTGCCCACCACGCGCGCGCCGTTCTCACCAGAGAAGGACGAATTCACCATGGAAGCCACCCAGACCCAGGAGCGCGTCGAAATCCCGACCGCCGGCACTCCCGACGAGCGCGCCTCGCGCCTCGCCGCCCAGCTGACGGTCGAGGAGAAGGCGCAGCAGCTCGTCGGCATCATGCCGTTCGGACTCGTCGGCCCGCAGGGAATCGTGCCGGCCGCGGTGGAGCAGGCGCTCGGCGGCGGCATCGGCCACGTCTCGGGGATCGGCATGTTCGGCTCGCAGAGCGCTCCGCAGGTCGCCGCATCGGTCAACGCGCTGCAGCGATACCTCGTCGAGAACACCCGCGCCGGCATCCCGGCCATCTTCCACAACGAGGCGCTGAACGGCGTCGTCGCTCCGGGCTTCACCTCGTTCCCCACCGCGATCGCCCTCGCGGCGACCTGGAACCCCGACGCCGTCGAGGAGATGGCCGAGCTCATCCGCCACCAGATGCGTACGGTCGGACTCACCCAGGCGCTCTCGCCGGTGCTCGACGTCGCGCGCGACGCGCGCTGGGGTCGCGTGCACGAGACCTACGGCGAAGACCCGTACCTCGCGACCGCGTTCGGTGTCGCCTTCATCCGCGGGCTGCAGGGCGATGACCTCGACTCGGGCGTGATCGCGACGGCCAAGCACTTCCTCGGCTACTCGGTGACCGAGGCCGGCCAGAACATGGCCGGCACCGCGGTGACGCGACGCGAACTCCGCGAGGTCTACGCCCGCCCGTTCGAAGCGGCGATCCGGCTCGCGAACCTCGCCTCGGTGATGAACTCGTACTCCACTGTCGACGGCGTTCCGGTCGCGGCATCCCCGGCGATCCTGCGAGGGCTGCTGCGCGACGAGCTGGGATTCACCGGCACCGTGGTGTCGGACTACATGACCACCCAGATGCTCGTCGAGCGCAACGAGGTCGCCGAGGACAAGGTCGAAGCGGCCGCCCTTGCACTCGCGGCGGGCCTCGACGTCGAGCTCCCCAACCCGTACGCCTACGGGCCGGTCCTGGCGGGTGCAGTGCGCGACGGTCGTATCGCCGAGAGCAGGCTCGACGAGGCCGTGCATCGCGCGCTGCGGGACAAGTTCGCTCTCGGCCTCTTCGAGCACCCGTACGCCAGCGAGGACCCGATCGAGATCAGCGAGGTCGCCGGGCGCGGCGGCGAGCTCGCCGTCACCCTCACGAACCAGTCGGTCACCCTGCTCAAGAACGACGGCGACGTGCTGCCGCTCTCCTCAGCGTCGCGCCGCATCGCCGTGCTCGGACCCCACGCCGAATCGGCGTACACGGCCTTCGCGGCCTACACGCAGCCTGCCGGGATCGAGCTCATGAAGGTCATGATGTCCGGCGGCATGGGGAACATGGCCGGCGTGGACGCACCGACCGACGTGCCGGACGATGTCGCCGCCGAAGCGGCCGAGGCGATGGCGGCGTTCATGTCGATCGACCTCGAAGCGGTCGTGCGCGGCGCATACGGTGCGCGGTCGCTGACGGATGCGCTGCGCGACGCGCTGCCGGCGGCCGAGATCGCGTCCGTCGTCACCCCGCTCCGCGATGAGGACTGGGACCCGGCCGACGCGCTCCGCGCCGCCGCGGACGCGGACGTGATCGTGCTCGCGCTCGGCGGGCGATCGTCGTGGCTGGCCGGGGCGGTCGGCGGCACCGAGGGCGAAGGCGTGGACACGGCGGACATCGACCTGCCCGCCATCCAGGTGCGCCTCGCGCAGGAGGCCGCCCGGTCGGGCAAGCCCGTCGTCGCGGTCGTGCAGATGGGACGCCCCTACGCGCTCAGCTCGATCGAAGACTCGGTGTCGGCGATCGTGACCGCCTACTTCGGCGGGCCGGAGCAGGGCCGGGCCCTGGCATCCGTCCTCACCGGTGCAGCCAACCCCGGCGGAAAGCTGCCCTTCACGATTCCGCGCACGTCGGGCCAGGTCCCGATCCACAGCGGTCAGCACCTCGGTTCCGGCTACCGGCGCAGCGAGACCGACATGCACCAGGGCTACCAGGACCAGCCGGCCACGCCCCTGTACGCCTTCGGGCACGGCCTGTCGTACACGACGTTCGAGTACGGCTCGGTTGCGCTGGCGGATGCCGCGGTGACGACATCCGGAACCGTCTCGGCGACGATCTCGATCACCAACACCGGCGCGGTGAGCGGTGAAGAGGTCGTGCAGGCGTATGTCGCCGACCGGGCCCGCGGCGTCACCCGCCCCGCTCAGCAGCTCGTCGCCTTCGCGCGCGTCGCGCTCGCTGCGGGGGAGTCGAAGCGGGTCACGGTCGAGTTCGACCTGAGCCAGCTCGCGTACATCGGCCTCGAGGACGACGGGTTCGTCTTCGAACCCGGCGCGATCGAGGTGTCGTTCGGCGCGGCATCCGACGATCTGCGCCAGTCGGCGCGTGTCGAGGTCACCGGCCAGACCGTGAACGTCGGTGCGGACCGCAGCTTCCTCGCCCGCGTGAGCGTCGAGTAGCGGGCTTCGAGGCGGGGGATGCCGCTCGTCCGGTGCGCGCGTAGGCTGCGACCGGACGCAGGAACGAATCCAAGGAGTCGCGATGACCACGTATCAGGTCGGCTATTTCGTCGGCAGTCTCTCTTCGACATCCATCAACCGAACCCTTTCCAAAGCGCTCATCCGGCTCGCGCCGGAAGGTCTGGAGTTCACGGAGATCCCCATCCGGGACCTTCCCCTCTACAGTCCCGACTACGACGACGCCTACCCACCCGAGGCGATCGCGCTCAAGGAGGCGATCGGCCGATCCGATGCGGTGCTGTTCGTCACGCCCGAGTACAACCGGTCGATTCCGGGCGCGCTCAAGAACGCGATCGACTGGGCGTCGCGGCCGTGGGGTCAGAACTCCTTCGACCACATTCCCGCGGCCGTGATCGGCGCCTCGATCGGGATGATCGGCACGGCCGTGGCCCAGCAGAGCCTGCGTGCCGTGCTCAGCTTCGTGAACGCCCGCCAGATGACGGCGCCAGAGGCGTACATCCACTTCACGCCGGAGGTCTTCGCCGATGACGGCGAGGTGCTCGTCGAGAGCACCGCGCAGTTCCTGACGAACTTCATGGAGGAGTTCAGGACCCATGTCGAACGGGTGCTGACGGTGATCCCGCGCCCGTAACCCCGCGGGCGTCGTATCAGCGAGCAAGGGCGGCCAGCTCGGCTCGGCTCCGGGCGCCGGCCTTGCGCAGGAGGTTCGAGACGTGGAACTTCACCGTGTTCTCGCTGATGCCGAGCTGGCGTGCGATCGCTCGGTTGCGTTCGCCGGCGACGATGAGCCGCAGAACGTCGCGTTCCCGACCCGAGAGCGGTACAGCGTCGGCGAGCGGCTCCGGTTCGGCCGGCGGGTCGAGGGGGAGTCGGATGTCGAGCGAGGAGCCCCAACCCGGCGTCGAGGAGACTGCCAAGGCGCCGCTCAACGCCGAGACCCGTTCGGCGATCGGACGCAACGAGTCATCGTGCGCGGTGAGTTCGCCCTTGCCGTCATCGCGGATGCCGATGAGCAGGTTGAGGCCGTCGCAGTCCCACTGGATGCGCACGCGGCGCGTCTCGCCCTGGTCGACGAAGGCGAGCACCGTGCTGCGGACGATGGCGCGCGCCGCGTGCGCGACCTCGCCGGGCAGGGCCCGGCCGGTGGCCGGAGGTTCGACGAACTGCACATCGAGGTCTCCATACTTGACGAGCGGATGCAGGTCGACGCGGAGCCGGGCGAAGGCGCCGACCACCGGCTCGAGCAGGTTGCTCCGCTGCTCGTCGGTCGCCATCCGGAGGCCGACGAGCGCCGTCGTCGCGACTTCGGCGGCCATCGTGCGCGCACCGCGGTCGTCGAGTCGGGTGGAGCGCAGGATCGCGAGGATGGATTCGAGTGCGATCGCGTGCCGATCCGCCTGCTCGGCGACCGTGCCCGCATGCTCTGCGGCGAGGCGCCGCGACGCCGGCGAGGGGAGGTCGGTGGTCGATTCCATCGCACCAACCTACCCATCCCGGAGCAGCCATCCTTTCGGATGGGCAGAACCGTGCGGACGAGTGGGGTGATCTCGCTCGCTGCGACGCGACCATGGGGACATGGTCCTCATCGATGCCTCCGTCGCCACGTCGCTCCGACGAGTTCGGCAGGAGCTCGACACGCTGCTTGAGCGAGTCGTCGTCACCGAGACGGACGCGCTGGCGGCATTCTCCGACCTCATCGCCGCGTCGCCGCGCGTGTTCGTGGCGGGCGCGGGCCGCTCCGGCCTCGCGTTGCGCATGACGGCGATGCGCCTGATGCACCTCGGACTTCCCGTGCACGTGGTCGGCGAGGTCACGGCGCCGGCGATCCAGGCGGGCGACCTGCTGCTCACGGCGAGCGGCTCCGGCACCACGGACGGCATCGTCCGTGCGGCGCAGGTCGCGACATCCGTGGGCGCTCGCATCGCCGCGATCACGACCGCTCCGGAATCACCCTTGGCCGAGCTCTCGACCGCCCTGATCGTGGTGCCCGCTGCGGGCAAGCTCGACCGGTCAGGTGCGGCATCCGCCCAATACGCCGGCAGCCTGTTCGAACAGGCGGTCGTGATCGTCGGCGATGCCGTCTTCGATGCGCTCTGGCAGCGTTCAGGCGCGACCGCGGCCGAACTGTGGCCGAGGCACGCGAACCTCGAATGAGCCGCACCACCCCGAGAAACCTCACGCGCCACCCACCCAACCGCACACGAAGGAACACGATGAAACTGCAGTTCGCCATGGACACGCTGACCACCGAGGCCGCACTCGAGCTCGCCGCCGCCGCGGCGCCTCACGTCGACATCCTCGAGCTCGGCACCCCGCTGATCAAGAGCGCGGGCCTCTCCGCCATCACCGCCGTGAAGGCGGCACATCCCGACAAGGTCGTGTTCGCCGACTTGAAGACGATGGATGCCGGCGAACTCGAGGCCGACATCGCCTTCGCCGCGGGCGCGGACCTGGTGACCGTGCTCGGCTCCGCGGGTGACAGCACCATCGTCGGCGCCGTGAAGGCGGCGAAGAAGCACGGCAAGGGCATCGTCGTCGACCTGATCGGCGTCGTCGACAAGCCGACGCGCGCCAAGGAGGTCGTGGCCCTCGGGGTCGAGTTCGTCGAGATGCACGCGGGACTCGACGAGCAGGCCGAGGAGGGCTTCACGTTCTCGACGCTGCTCCGCGATGGCGAGGCCTCGGGTGTGCCGTTCTCGGTCGCCGGCGGCATCAACGCCTCGACGATCGCCTCCGTGCAGGCATCGGGCGCCCGAGTCGCCGTCGCCGGCGGGGCGATCTACGGCGCAGCCGATGTGGGCGCCGCAGCCGCGACGCTCCGCGCCGCGATCGTCTAGCAGGCGCGCTGCGAAGGGGGAGGTCGGCGCGAGGTCGGCCTCCCTGTCTCGGTGGCGTCCGACCCGATGGGAGCCATCAGGCGTCGGCGTGCATCCTCTCAGCTACGGCGGCGATCTGCGTCCGCAACCATCGATGCCCCGCGTCCTCCTCGTGGGTCGGGCTCCACCAGAATGCGTGCCGGATCAGGGGCAGCTCGAGCGGGGACGTCACGACGACCACGTCCGAGCGGGCTGCGAAGCGCCGGGCGAGCGATTCCGGCACGAAAGCCACCCGGTCGGTGCCCGCGACCATGTCGGGCAAGGTGAGGAAGCTGCGGGTGACGACCTCCGTTCGGGGATACACGCCGAGCGTGAGCAGCTGGCGGGTCGCGCTCGTCACGGCGGTGCGGCCGCTGTAGGTGACGGCCCACGGGCGGATGCCGAGCGAGTCGACGGTCAGCTCCGCCGGCTCGGCGCCATCTGCGGGTGCCGCGACGATGCACGCCCATGGGTCGACGAACAGGTCGATGTGCTCGGCATTCTCGAAGTAGCCATGCGGGAGGAAGAGCCCGTCGATGTCGCGGAGCGAGTCGGGCGCGTTGTCGACGACGGCGTCCTGCACGTGCTCGAACCGAAGCTGCGTGTGCGGTGCGGCCGCCGCGACCGCCCTGGCGAGCGGCGCGCCGAAGATCGCCGCGACGTAGTCGGAGCCGACCAAGCGGAACTCCCGGTGGCTCTCGGACGGGCGGAATTCCGCCTGGGTCCCGAAGAGCTTGCTGAGCACGCCGGTCGCTCCCTGGACTTCGGCGAGGAGCTCCGTCCCGAGTGGGCTGAGGACGTACGTGTTGCCCGAGCGGACGAGGAGCTCGTCATTGAAGTGCCGACGGAGCCGGGCGAGCGCCGCCGAGAGGGCGGGCTGACTCATGAACAGGCGGTCGGCTGCCCGGCTGACGCCTTTCTCCTCGAGCAGCGCCTGCAGCGGGACGAGCAGGTTGAGATCGATCGAGCCGAGCTGCATCGGACCACGATGGCGTTCGCCGGCGGCCCCGGCCTCGCCGGCAGCCGATCCGCCCGATCCATCCGTCTCCATCGACGTCGTCCCTTCGCCGGTTCCTATCGCCCTGTGCTCCGTCGTACCACGAGTGCGGGTTCGAGTCGAACGGCACGATGCTCGTGCGCGCTGGAATCGATGTCGTCGAGGAGGAGCCCGACCCCGGCGTAGCCCAGTTCAGCACCCGGTTGGCTGATCGTGGAGATCGGGATCGGTGCATCCCACGCCGCTTGGTTGTTGTCGTACCCGATCACGCCCACGGATGTCGGGACCGAGAGTCCGGCGGTCTCCGTGAACGCCTGCACGATGCCGGCGGCGAGCAGGTCGGATGCCGCGACGACGCCGTCGATCTCACCGGCGGCGACCCTCGGAGCGAGGACGTGACCGACCTGCCACCCGTCGGCCCGATTGATGCCCTCGGGCGAGAGCTCGTCGACCGGTCGTACGCCCGCTGCTGCGAGCGTTCGCCGAAAGCCCTCCCGACGCTCGGCGACCGGTTGCAGCGCGCTCGGGCCGCCGACGAAGACGAGCCGCGAGCGGCCGGTGTCCAGGAGATGCTGGGTCGCCAGCCGGCCGCCGGCTTCGTTGTCGAAGTACGCGCTGCAGAACGCGGCGGCATCGGCATGGAAATTGAGCAGCGTGAGCACCGTGCCGCGCGCGCGCCGCGCGGCGAGCGCCCGGTAGTGGGACTCGTCGTTGAGGGTGAGCAGTGTGCCGAGCACACGGGACTCCGTGAACAGGTCGACGTAGCGATCCTCGCGTTCGAGGCGACCATCGGCATTTGCGACGAGCAGCGAGAGCCCGTGCTCCTCCGCGGCGCGCTCGGCGCCGCGAGCGATGTCGACGAACAGCGAGTTGCCGAGGTCGGAGAGCACGAGTCCAACGGATCTGGAGCGCCCGGCAGCGAGGGATCGAGCGGCCCCGTTCGGCACGTACCCCAGCATCGAGATGGCACGTTCGACGCGGTCGATCGTCTCGGCGGCCACCCGCTCGCGGTGATTCAGGACGTTCGACACGGTCGACTGGGAGACGCCGGCGAGGGAGGCGACATCGGCGATGCCCGCGGTTCCGGTGCTCGTCGCACCGGATGCCCTCTGGCCGCCGGGACTCGTCGTCGAGGTGATCGTCATGAGCACAGCGTACGCGATCGTTGCAGCGTTCCAAGCCACGCAACGATGCGGGTATTCGCGGGTTCGATAGCGGGTATCAGGATGCGCATGCCCGAAATCACGGCTGAGCCGAGGCGGAGCGCTGTGCGTCCGCTTAGCATCCTCTTGCAGCGCTACAACTCGATGGCGCGGCCGCATTCAAGGAGGAACTGTGACCACAGCACGCAACCGAGCGCGACGCTTCGTTCCGCTCATCGCCGGATTGGGAGCGACCGCGCTCCTGCTGACCGCCTGTTCGGGCGACAGCGGCGGCGACACCGCGGCGCCGACGGACTTCACGTACCTGTCGTTCGCTGAGAACACGAGCATCCAGGACACGCTGACCTCGCTCAGCACCGGCAGCTGCTCGGCCGAGAACGAGGCGCTCCCGCTCGACATCACCACCCAGCCGCAGGCCAGCTACGACCAGCAGCTCCAGCTGCTCGCCGGCCAGAACGCGCTCCCCGTGCTCTTCGCCAGCGGCAACTCGCCGCAGGTCGCCAAGGACCTCAACGACGGCGGCAAGCTCGTCGTTGTCGATGCGGCCCTCGAAGAGCTCGACCAGAGCGACGCGATCATCCCCGCAGCCCGCTCCACCATCGAGGCCCTCTACGGCGGCGACGTCTACGTGCTGCCGACCGAGTTCAACGTCGAGGGCATCTGGTACAACAAGCAGCTCTTCGCCGAGAACGGCATCGACGAGCCGACCACGTGGGACGAGCTGACGGATGCCGCGGCGAAGCTGAATGCCGCGGGCGTCACCGCGTTCTCCGCCGACGGCCAGGACGGCTGGCCGCTCACTCGCCTCGTGGGCAACTACCTGTTCCGCACCATCGGCCCGGATGCCCTGCAGAAGGTCATCGACGGCGAGGCCTCGCTCACCGACCCCGAATACGTCGAAGCGGCGGCGGCTGTCGCCGACCTCGGCAAGGAAGGGTACTTCGGCCCGTCGGTCGGCTCGATCGACTACATGACCGCCGTCAACCAGTTCCTCACCGGCGAAGCCGGCATGTTCTACATGGGCAGCTGGATCCTCGCGAACTTCAACGACCCCGCCCAGAACCAGATCGGCGCCGAGAACATCGGATTCATGCCGTTCCCCGAGGTCGAGGGCGGCGCGGGCAGCCGTGACCAGCTCGCCGCGAACGTCGGGGTGCCGCTCGCGCTCTCCGAGGCGAGCTACACCGACGATGTCTCCGCATGGCTCGGCTGCTTCGCCGAGAACTTCGGTTCGACCTCGCTCAGCGAGCAGGGCGTCATCACCGGCTTCGCCGTGAACGAACCCGTGGAGGACCTGCCGCCGCTCACGCAGGCCGTGCAGGAGCGCATCGACGAGACGACGCAGAGCGTGCTCTGGTTCGAGGCGCTCTTCAACGCGAAGGCGGCCACGACGAGCCAGACCAACGCGTCGCAGCTCGTGACCGGCGCCATCACGCCCGAGAAGTTCATGGAGATGGTCCAGGCGGACCTGAAGTAACTCCGACCCCAACCGGCCGAGGGTCGCGTTCCCACGCGACCCTCGGCCCACGTCTCGATCGAAAGCAACTCTTGTGAACCGCGTACTCGGCGACTGGCGCGCCATCCTTGTCCTGCTGGGCCCCGCCCTGCTCGTCTACACCCTCGTGATGCTCGTCCCGATCTTCTGGTCGCTGGGCTACACGGTGTTCGAGGGCAACCCGATCACCGGGTTCGAATTCGTCGGCCTCGACAACTTCGCGGCGCTGTTCACCGATCCGAAGATCGCAGATGCGCTGGTCTTCACGCTCAAGTACGCGGTCGTCCTGACCATCGCGCAGGTCGGCTTCGGCTACCTGCTCGCCCTCATCTACGTGTTCTGGCTCCGCAAGGCGTCGAGCCTGATCCGCACCCTCGCATTCTTCCCGGTGGTGCTGCCGACGGTCGCCGTCGCCCTGCTCTTCCAGGAGCTGTTCAAGATCGCGCCGCAGAACGGCCTCGTCAACGACCTCCTGAATCTCGTCGGCATCCAGTCGGTCGACTGGTTCGCATCGCCCGACACGGCGTTCCTCGTGCTCATCCTCATGGACCTCTGGCGATCGATGGGCTTCTACGCCGTGCTGCTGTACGCCGGGCTCGTCGACATCCCCGACGACCTGTTCGAGTCCGCTCGCCTCGATGGTGCATCGGGCTGGCGCCTCGTTCGCCACATCGTGATCCCACTGTCGCTGCCGGTGCTGCTCTCCTCGATCATCTTCAGCGTCAACGGGACATTGAAGGTCTTCGACTCGGTGCTCGCCCTCACCAACGGAGGACCGGGCAACACCACCACGCCACTGACGCTGTACATGTACCAGACGTCCTTCACCTATGGCGAGTACGGGTACGGAAGCTCGATCGCACTGCTGCTGACGATCATCTGCCTGCTCGTCACGATCTTCATCTTCCGTTCCTCGCGCCGCGATCTGACCAAGGGCTGAACCATGACCGCCACCTCCACCGATCGATCGCCCCGCCTCATCCGAGTCGTTCGTCGCGTTCCCGTCTGGATCGTCGTCGGGCTGCTCCTCATCGTCGTGGTCTATCCGCTGTTCTGGTTGCTCACCGGCTCGCTGAAGACCCAGGAGGAGTTCCTGAACAACCCCACCTGGGCGCTGCCGGAGGACTGGACGAACTTCGACAACTACGTCGAGGCCTGGACGACCGGCAACCTCGCCGTCTACATCCGCAACAGCGTGCTCGCGGTCGTCCCCGCGCTCTTCTTCACGATCGTGTTCGGGGTCGCCGCCGGCTTCGCCCTCGAGGTCATGGTGTGGAAGGGGCGTGGCCCCGTGCTGCTCGCCTTCCTCGCGGGCATCATGATCCCGGGGCAGATGATCCTGCTCCCGCTGTTCACGATCTACTTCCGGGCCGGCCTCACGGGCTCTCTCTGGCCGCTCATCATCACGTACACCGCCATCGGCCTGCCGCTCACGGTGTTCATGATGGCCACCTACTTCCGCAGCGTCCCTCGTGAGATCTTCGAGGCTGCGACGCTCGACGGGGCCAACATCTTCCGGATGTTCTGGACCATCGGGTTCCCGCTCGTGCGCAATGCGATCTTCACGGTCGCGCTCGTGCAGTTCTTCTTCATCTGGAACGACCTGCTCATCGCGCTCACGTTCACGACCCGAGACGACCTGCGCACGATCCAGGTCGGCCTGTTGAACTTCACCGGACAGTTCGGGCAGGTCCAGTACGGGCCGACGTTCGCCGCCATCGCCGTCAACGTCATCGGCACCCTTGCGATCTACCTCTTCCTCAACCAGCGCGTGATGAAGGGCCTGACCGCGGGCTCGGTGAAGGGATGACCGGCATCGAGGGCCTTCGGCTCGAGCACGCCGCCACGACGCTGGGGATCGGCGTCGCCGCCCCGCGCCTGAGCTGGGCCGTGAGCGGCGAGCGGGCGCAACGCGCGTACGAGGTCGAGGTGGGCTTCGTCGGCACGGACGAGTCGACGACGGTCTTCGTGGAGTCCGCCGACACGCTCTTCCGTCCGTGGCCCGCACGTCCGCTCCGGTCCCGTGAGGCGGCACAGGTGCGCGTTCGCTCCCATCTCGTCGGCGACGAGGCGCCCACTGCCTGGAGCGCACCGGTCCGGGTCGAAGCCGGACTCCTCGAGGTCGCGGACTGGGTGGTCGACTGGGTCTCGCCGTCCCTGCAGGCGCCGCACGACGGCCCGCGAGCCGCCACGCTCCTGCGTGCGGAGTTCGAGGTCGTCGGCCGCGTGCGCCGGGCACGGGTGTACGCGACCGCGCACGGCGTCTACGATCTCGAGGTGAACGGCGCCGCGGCATCCGACGAGGTGCTCGCGCCCGGATGGTCCAGCTACCGTCATCGCCTCCGCTATCGCACGCTCGACATCGCCGAGACGCTGGCCGAGGGGCGGAACGCGATCGGCGCATGGCTCGCCGACGGCTGGTATCGCGGCAGGCTCGGGTTCAACGGCGGGCTGTGGGACAACTACGGCACGGATGTCTCGCTGCTGCTGCAGTTGGAGATCGAGGACGACCTCGGCGCCCGCGTCGTGCCGCTGCACTGGACGCAGTCGCCTGCACCCATCGTCGCCACCGGACTCTACGAGGGCGAACGCCACGACGCCCGCCTCGAGCAGCCAGGCTGGTCGGCGCCCGGGTTCGAAGCCGACGAATGGAACGCCACCGACATCCTTCCGCGGCTCCGCTTCACCGCTGACCTGGAAGCACCGACCGGTCCTCCGGTCCGCGTGATCGAGTCGATCCGTCCCGTCACGGCGGAACGGCGCGACGACGGCCGCCTGCTGCTCGACTTCGGCCAGAACATCGCGGGAAAGCTGCGATTCACCGTGGCCGGAACGCCGGGGGAGACCGTGACCCTTCGGCACGCGGAGGTGCTCGAGGACGGCGAGCTCGCGCTCCGCCCGCTTCGATCGGCCACGTCCGAGGACGCGTACACGTTCGCAACGGATGAGCTCGTGACCTGGACGCCGAGGTTCACGCTGCACGGCTTCCGGTACGCCGAGATCATCGGATGGCCGGCCGATGCCGGCACCGACGGCATCGAGGCCCTCGTCGTGCACTCCGACATGCGTCGCACCGGCTGGTTCGAGGCCGATCACCCGTTGCTCGACCGCTTCCACGAGAACGTGGTCTGGAGCATGCGCGACAACTTCGTCGACCTGCCGACCGACTGCCCGCAGCGCGACGAACGGCTCGGCTGGAGCGGCGACATCCAGGTCTTCGCGCCGACCGCGTCGTACCTGTTCGATGCCACCGGCGTGCTCGAGAACTGGCTGAGGGACCTCGCTGCCGAGCAGCGTGCGACGGGGTCGGTGCTGAACTTCCACCCGTGGATCGAGTGCGGCTTCCCGGTGGACCCCGCCGCGGCCTGGGGTGACGCCGCGGTCATCGTGCCGTGGACCCTCTACCGCCGAACCGGTGATCTCGACCTCCTGCGCTCCCATTTCGACAGCATGCGCGCGTGGGTGGATCAGGTCTTCGCGCTCACGCACGACACGGGCCATTGGAACGAGGGCTTCCAGCTCGGTGACTGGCTCGACCCCGCGGCACCGCCCGAGCGGCCCGGCGACTCCAGGACCGACGCCACACTGGTCGCGACGGCCTACCACGCCCGGACCGCGCGGTTGGTGCTGCATGCCGCCGAACTACTCGGCGATGCGGCCGCGGTGGCGCGGTACGCGCGGATCGCGGATCTGGCCGCGGCGGCGTTCCAGACCAACTACGTCGCACCGTCCGGGCGAGTGGTCAGCGATACCGTCACCGCCCTCTCGGTGGCGATCGCGTTCGAACTGCTCGAGGGCGACCAGTACCGCGCAGCGGGGGAACGGCTCGCCGAACTCGTCGCGGAAGGCGACTACCTGATCGCCACGGGCTTCGTCGGAACGCCGATCGTGTGCGACGCACTCACCTCGACCGGCCACCTCGACGACGCGTACCACCTGCTCCTCCGCACCGAGGCGCCGTCGTGGCTGTACGCCGTGACGATGGGCGCGACCACGGTCTGGGAGCGCTGGGACAGCATGCTGCCCGACGGCAGCATCAACCCAGGCGAGATGACGTCGTTCAACCACTACGCCCTCGGGGCGGTGGCGGACTTCCTCCACCGCGTCGTCGGCGGACTCGAGGAGCTGGAACCCGGCTATCGGCGTGTACGCATCGCGCCGCAGCCCGGCGGAGGGCTCGGTCGCGCTTCGGTGCGCCTTGACAGCCCCTTCGGCACGATCTCGTGCGAATGGACGCGCGATGGCGGTCGGATGATCGTCGAGCTTCGGATCCCGGTCGGGGTGACCGCCGAGGTGGTCCTGCCGGATGGGACCGACCACGTGGAGACCGTGGGGGCCGGCGCCCACCGGTTCGAGTTCACCCATCGGGCGCCCGATGAGGATCCTGTTCGACCGCGAAGATGGAACATCCACAATCCCGAGGAGCGCGCGCAGATGATCCAGGAGGGTTCACGATGAGCTCCGACACCGGGGCGAGCGCCGTGGCGCTCTCGGCCGAGCTCCCGCTCGAAGAGGCGGCGAGCCTGCTCTCGGGTGCCGACTTCGCGTCGACGAAGGCCATTCCGGAGCGCGGCATCCGCGCCGTGATGATGACCGACGGCTCCAACGGCGTCGCCATGAACCTGCCTGACTGGTCGGGAAAGGTGCCGGCGACCTGCTTCCCGACCTCGTCGGCGATGGCCTCGACGTGGGACCCTGAACTCGTCGAGCGTGTTGCCCGTGCGATCGGCGACGAGGCGCGCGCTGCCGGCGCCGACGTGCTGCTGAGCCCCGGCATGAACCTCAAGCGCTCGCCGCTCGGCGGCCGCAACTTCGAGTACTCCTCCGAAGACCCCCTGCTCACGGCTCGCCTCGCATCGGCATTCGTCCGCGGCGTGCAGGCTGCGGGCGTCGGCGCCTGCGTCAAGCACTTCGTCGCGAACAACCAGGAGACCGACCGCATGCGCGTGAGCGCCGAGGTCTCGGAGCGCGCCTTGCGGGAGCTCTACCTCGCGGCCTTCGAAGCCGTCGTCACCGAGGCGAAGCCCTGGCTCGTGATGGCGTCCTACAACCGGGTGAACGGCACCTACGTGAGCGAAGACCGACGCCTGCTCACCGGCGTCCTGCGCGAGGAGTGGGGCTTCGACGGGGTCGTGGTCTCGGACTGGGGTGCGGTCGAGGACCGCGTTCGTGCCGTCGGCGCCGGTCTCGACCTCGAGATGCCGTCGACCTCAGGGGCATCCGATGCACAGGTCGTCGAGGCGGTGCGAGCGGGCGTGCTCGACGAGTCCGTCGTGCGTCGGTCCGCCGAACGGATCATCGCGCTCGGCGAACGGGTCTCGGCCCGAGCCGACGCTCGCCCGGTCGACCGCGAACGTGCCGCCGCACTCGCCGTCGAGGCGGCGCGGAAGGCAGCCGTGCTCGTGAGGAACGAGCACGAGACGCTGCCCCTGGGCGACGCCGCTCGGGTCGGCGTCATCGGCGCCCTCGCAGACGAGCCGCGGATCCAGGGCGCTGGAAGCGCCGGCGTCAACGCGCCGGCGGCCGGCTCGATCGTCGAGGCGCTCCGACCGCTCGTCGGCGTCGTGGATCACGCGCCCGGGTACCTGCCCGATGCGGTGACGACGAGCGATGAACTGCTCGCCGAGGCGGTCCGCGTCGCCGCGTCGTCCGACGTCGCCGTGGTCGTCGTCGGCCTGCCCGAGACCGCTGAATCGGAGGGCTACGACCGCACCACGATCGACCTGCCGGAGGCGCAGGTCCGGCTCATCAGCCGGGTCGCCCTGGCCGCTCCCAGCACGGTGGTCGTCGTGATCGCGGGCGGCGTGGTCTCGCTCGAGCCCTGGCGCCCGCACGTCGATGCGATCCTCCTGGCCGGACTGGCCGGACAGGGTGTCTCCACCGCGCTCGCAGACGTGCTCGTCGGTGCGGCCGCGCCCTTCGGCCGGCTCGCCGAGACCGTGCCGCTCGCGCTCTCGGATTCGCCGAGCTACCTGAGCTTCCCTGGTGAGGCCGGCCGCAGTGTCTATGGTGAGGGCGTGTTCGTCGGATACCGCGGTCACGACAGCGCCGATTCGCCGGTCGCGTATCCCTTCGGCCACGGCCTGACCTACACGACCTTCGAATTCGACGATGCGGACGTCGAGCCTGAGGGCTCCGGATGGGTGGCGAGCACGACCGTTCGCAACACCGGCGCGCGGGCCGCTCGTGCCGTGGTGCAGATGTACGTGTCTCCGCCGGCGTCTCCGGTACGCCGGCCCGTGCGAACCCTCGCCGGATTCGCAGCGATCGAGCTCGAGCCGGGCGCGTCCGGATCGGTCTCCGTACGCATCGACCGTCGTTCCGTCGAGCGATGGGATGAGGCGGGCGGCGGATGGGTCGTCGACGGGGGGACGCACGGGTTCGACTTCGCGGCGTCGTCACGCGACATCCGCCGGACCGTGCTCGTCGAGATCGCCGGAACGGAGGTCGCCCTGCCGCTCACCAGGCACTCGACCCTGGTCGAATGGCTCGAACACCCCGTCGCCGGCGCCCTGCTGCTCGACGAACTGCGCGCCGCAGACCCGACGGGCGCGACGATCGGCATGCTGACGAATCCCACGGCGGTGCTCATGGTCGGCGGGCTTCCCATCCACCGGCTCGCGGTGGATGCCGGCAACGCCCTCAGCGAGGAGCTGCTCCAGCGGGTGAGTGCGGCTGCCGGCGGTTCGCAGGACCGGCCAGGTACTGCATCGACTCGTCCGACGAGTTGACCAGCGTGCGGTAGCGGCCGCCGGGGCTCGCCTCGGGATGACTCTGCGGCAGTGCGGCCGAGCGCAGCGCGGCCGAGATCCGCCCGGCGGCCGTGCGAAGCTGGTCCACCAGCGGCACCCACGGGGCGTCGTCATTGGGCACGACGGCGCCGACGGAGGCCACGGTCTCACCGGCGGCTCCGGTGATCGGAACGGCGATGCCGCGGGCGCTCGGATGGATGTACCCGTCGGCGACGGCGAATCCCTGCGCGCGGACGCGGTGGAGGACACGGCGCAGCCCCGCGGCATCCGTGATGGTGGCGTCGGTGAGCGAGCGCAGGGGGCGGGCGAGCACCTCGTCGCGGGTGCCGGCATCGGCGTCGGCGAGCAGCACGAGGCCCGCTGCGGAGGCATGCAGGGGGAGGCGCCCGCCGATGATCGTCGCGTTCACGACGGCGTCACGGCTGGAGAGCCGTTCGAGGAAGAGCACGTCGCCGCCGCTCAGGATGCCGAGCTGGACGTGCTGGTGGATGACGCCGTGCACCTCCTGGAGGTGCGGCATGGCGATCTCACGCAAGCCCAGCGCGCCCGGCGTTCGACAGGCCAGCTCCCAGAGACGGATGCCGAGACGGTAGGTGCGATCGGCGCCGCGCTCGACGAGCCGCTGTTCCTCGAGGTCGGCGAGCAGGGCGTGCGTCGTGCCGACCGGCAGTCCGCTGCGCCTCGAGAGCTCGGACAGGGTGAGGAACGGCGCGTCGATGCTGAACGCGTCGAGGAGCTGAAGCTGCCGGCTCAGCGTCGATCGGCCTGCGGATGCCCGCGCCATGATGACCTCCTCTGCGCATCGATCCTAGCCGTTTTCGATTGATTCGAAATCCGGCGCAACGCTGGACGTGCGCGACCTAGCGTGTCCCTACCGATCGTCGACGAAGACAGGGAGGCAGCGATGACGCTGATCGAGACCGGAGCCGACGTGCTCGTGGTGACCGCGAAGACCCAGGCGGCCGACGAGGTCGTGTCCCTGGAACTGCGACGCCCCGATGGCGGGCGACTTCCCGACTGGACGCCCGGTGCGCACCTCGACCTCGTGCTGCCCGACGGCACCACGCGCCAGTACTCCCTGCACGGCGACCCGCGCGAGGCCGGCGCGTATCGCATCGCGATCCTCCGCGAGGCCGATGGGCGCGGCGGTTCGCGCTACGTCCACGACGAGCTGCGTGAGGGTGACCTGGTGGGGTTCGGCGGCCCGCGCAACACCTTCCGACTGACCCCCGCCCCGTCCTTCGCCTTCGTCGCCGGTGGCATCGGGATCACGCCGATGCTTCCGATGCTGCGGGCGGCGAGCCTGCTCGGCTTCAGCTGGCGACTGCTCTACCTCGGACGCACGCGGTCCCGGATGGCCTTCCTCGATGAACTCGCACCATACGGCGACCGGGTCACGGTCCGAACCTCCGACGAGCACGGACCCACCGACATCCGCTCGTGGTTCGAGACCGGGACGGATGCCGCGGCGACGACGCAGGCCAAGCTCTACGCATGCGGCCCGACCCGCCTGACCGACGCGATCTCCGAACTCGCCGTCGAACGCAGGCCCGGCTGGACCAGGGTCGAGCGGTTCGCGGCGGCCGAGCAGGGGGAGCCCGCGCGCACGACGCCGTTCGATGTCGAGGTCGCCGGCTCCGGACGACGCGTTCGCGTCGCGCCCGGGGTGACGGTCGCCGATGCCCTGCGGAGCGCCGGCTTCGACCTGCTCACCTCGTGCTCGCGCGGCGTCTGCGGCACGTGCGAGACCAGCATCGTGGCCGGGGTGCCCGACCACCGCGACGCGATCCTCGACGACGCGGAGCGCGCAGAAGGCGCCTGTTTCTTCCCGTGCGTCTCGAGGTCGAAGAGCGATCGACTCGTGATCGCCCTCTGAGGCGCGGCCGCGCCACCCACCCTGCCAGACCTGTCCCGATCAGCGAACCCATCTCGACGAAGAGAGCACCGATGACGACCAGCACCCCAGTCCTCGACACGACGATCCCGACCTCGAACGAGGACCCATTCAGCCAGGAGGTCCTCGCCGACCCGCTTCCCTTCCAGCGACGCCTCCGCGAAGCGGGCGAGGTCGTCCTCCTCGAACGCTACGGCGTCTTCGCGATGGGTCGATACGAAACCGTCCGCGCCGCACTGCTCGACTGGCAGGGGTTCGAGTCCTCGGCCGGCGTCGGGATCACCGACTTCCGGAAGGAGACGCCCTGGCGGCCGCCGAGCCTGCTGCTCGAAGCCGACCCTCCGCATCACGATGCGCCGCGGTCGGTCCTCGAGCGCGTCCTCGGTCCGCGCGCCCTGCGGGAGTTGGCACCCCGCTGGGAGGCCGACGCCGATGACCTCATCGATGAGGTGCTCGCGCAGGGCATCGAGTTCGATGCGGTCGAGTCGCTTGCGGAAGCCTTCCCGCTCCGCGTGTTCCCCGATGCCGTCGGGATTCCGGCCGACGGCCGGGAGCATCTCCTGCCCTACGGCGACCACCTGTTCAACAGCTTCGGGCCCGAGAACTTCCTCGTGCAGCACGGAGCGCCGCACATCGGCGAGCACTCGGCCTGGGTCAACGAGCAGTGCGCACGCGATCGCATCAGCCCCGGTGGATTCGGAGCCGCGATCTGGGCCGCCGCCGACCGCGGCGACCTGACCGCCGACCAGGCCCCGCTCGTGGTCCGGTCGCTGCTGTCCGCCGGTGTCGACACCACGGTGCACGCGATCGGTGCCGTCCTCCACGCCGTCGCGACGCATCCGGATGCCTGGGCCGAGCTCCGCGCCGACCCGTCGCTCGCGCGCGTGGCCTTCGATGAGGCGATCAGGCTCGAGGCGCCGGTGCAGACGTTCTTCCGGACCACCACGCGGGACATCGAACTCGGCGGCGCGCACATCCCCGCCCGCAACAAGATCCTGATGTTCCTCGGCTCGGCCAACTCCGACCCGAGACGGTGGACCGATCCCGAGCGCTTCGACCTGTCCCGCGACCCCTCCGGCCACGTCGGGTTCGGCATGGGCATCCACCAGTGCGTCGGCCAGCACGTCGCGCGGCTCGAAGCGGTGTCCCTCATCACGGCGCTCGCGCGACGGGTCGAATCGATCCAGCTCATCGGAACTCCGGAGCGCCACCTGAACAACACGCTCCGTGCGTGGAAGCGCATGCCGATGCGGGTGGAGCTCGCGTGAGCCTCGACCGTGACGCCGCCGCCGAGCCGGCCGGGCACGGCGCAACGGAGCACGCGGGCCGTACGTACGTGGTCACGGGTGCGGCGTCGGGAATCGGTGCGGCGTGCGCCGCCCTGCTCGCTGCCCGCGGGGCGCGCGTGATCGCGGCCGACCTGCGATGGGAGGGCGGCGGCGAACCGCCGCCCGGCATCGAGGGCCTCGAGGTCGATGTGTCCGATCCGCAGGCGTGGGGAGAACTCGCGGACGGGCTCCGCGTGGCCGGTCGCACGGTGCACGGTCTCGTGAACGCGGCGGGGATCACACGTCGAGGCCGACTGGCGGATGTCACGCGCAACGACTTCGAAGCCGCGTTCGCGGTGAACGCGATCGGGCCGGCCCTCGGGATCCAGGCGATCTCGCCGCTGATGGAGGAGGGCGGATCGATCGTGAACATCGGTTCCGCCGCGGGCTTCACGGCCCACTACGGCATCGCCTATGGGGCCAGCAAATGGGCCATTCGAGGCATCACGAAATCGGCGGCGATGGAGCTCGCCGCGAGGGGCATCCGCGTGAACCTGGTCAGTCCGGGGTACATCGACACCCCGATGACCGCCTCGGCTTCGGACGCCTTCCGGGCGGGGAGCTTCGCTTCGACGCCCTTGGGCCGTGCCGGGAGTGCGGCCGAGGTGGCCGAGGTCGTCGCGATGGTGATCTCGCCTGCTGCGTCGTTCGTGACGTCCGCCGAGATCGCCGTCGACGGCGGGTTGACCGGGCACGGCGGCGGACTCTCGCTCGCGCGGGCGCTCGACGCGGCCCCGATCGAATGACCTCGCTCCGTCTCGGAGCATGAACGAGGCCGCCCGTCCCGGTCACCCGGGGCGAGCGGCCTCGACACCGCTGGGAACGATCAGCCGCGACCCTGCTTCGCGTACGGGTTCGCCAGAGCGTCGGCGATGATCGCCTCGGCCGTGTCGGGGTGCAGGCCCTCCTCGGTGGCCGACGGCGCGGCATCCGGCGGGAACGACTCGGTCATCGACATCGGCATGGCGCCGTTGCGGTAGAGGTTGTTCGAGCCCTGCGAGGGCTTCCAGTCGTTGGGCTCCCAGTCGGGCACGTAGTTGCGGTAGCCGCCCGTGTTGACCTCGACGCGCATGCCGCTCGGGTCGCGGAAGTAGAGGAAGTTCTGCTCGCCGATGCCGTGGATCGAGGGGCCGTACTCCATGGCGACGCCGTTCTCCATGAGCACGTCGGCGGCCTGGAGGAGGTCTTCGCGGGTGTCGACCCAGTAGGCGTAGTGGTTCACGCGGCCGGCGCGCTGCGACGAGTCGAGCACGACGCCGAGGTCGTGCGACTTCTCGTTCGTCGTGATGACGCCGAAGACGGTGACCGGGGCCTCGTCGAGCACGGTGTAGGCCATGATGCGGAAGCCGAGCACGTCGCGGTACCACTCGGCGAACCCGCGCACGTCGCGGGCGGCGACGGTGACGTGGTCGAGCGAGCGCGGTCCGACCGCGTGACGCGAGCGTCGCTCGGGGCGGTCGGGGAAGACCGAGGCGAACTCGCCCTCGCCCTGGTACTTGTCGACGTCCCAGAACAGCTTCATGGTGTGGCCGTAGGGGCCGGTGAAGGTGTAGGAGCGACCGTGGCCGAAGCCCGAGTCGTGCCACACGCCGGTGACGCCGGCGGCCTCGATGCGGCGTGCGGCCTCGTCGAGCGCCTCGTCGCTCGTGGTGCGCCAGGCCATCTCGACGAGGGCCGGCTCGGCGCCGTGCGAGATCACGAGGCTGTAGTCGTAGTAGTCGCCCCACGAGCGCAGGTACGTCTTTCCGCCTTCGCTCGCGATCGCGCGAATGCCGACGAGGCGCTCGTAGAAGGCGACGGATGCCGCGGGGTCGGGTGCCGCGATCTCGACGTGCGCGAGGTGGGAGAGGAGTTTGATCATCGTTGATCCTTCGGTCGTTCCGGTTGGGCTGTGCGCACGTGGCGCCACAGGACCACCCTGAGCGGCGGGCGGGTATTCGGGAAGGTGAATCCTTGGATACCCCGCATAGATGGCAGTGATGGGCGCTGGCTGGCGGGAGCGGGAGCGCGGGTATCAGGAGTGATGATGCGCGGTATCACCGATCTCCGCTTTCCTGATGTACGCCGACGCTCTTGAATCAAGCACACCGGATGCATCGAGGCATCCGGCGAACGGAGATCCACACGTGACGACGTCGTCAAGCCCGACCGTCCCCTTCGCACTCGCGCGCTTCGCCTCCGACACCGGCCCAGTGCCCGGACTCGTCGTCGGCGACCGCATCCGCCCCCTCTCCGCCGAGGAGCTCGGTGCCGAGTCGCTCAACGACTTCCTCGCCGAGGGCGAAGCGGCCTGGGATCGCATCGCCGCGCTCGCCGCGGCAGGTGACGAGCCCGCCGGTGCCGCGTGGCAGCCGCTCGAGTCCGTCACCCTGCTCGCCCCCGTCGAGCCCCGGCAGGTCTTGCAGACCGGTGCGAACTACCGCACGCACGTCATCGACCTCGTCGTCGCCGGCCGTGCGAAGCAGGACCCGCGCCCGATCGAGGAGCTGCGCGAGTGGGCGGCCGACCTCATGGACCGCCGCGCGCGTGAGGGCATCCCGTACTTCTTCATCGGCCTGCCCGCGTGCGTGGTCGGAGCCGGCGAGATCCTCGAACTGCCCGCCTACAGCGACCAGCACGACTGGGAACTGGAGCTCGCCGTCGTCATCGGCGCGCCCGCGTTCCGGGTGAGCCGTGAAGATGCGCTCGCCCACGTCGCCGGCTACACGATCGTGAACGACATCACGACGCGCGACCTCGTGTTCCGACAGGACATGAAGGACATCGGCACCGACTGGTACCGCGCCAAGAACGCCCCGGGCTTCCTGCCGACGGGCCCGTTCCTCGTGCCGGCGCGGCAGATCGCCGATCCCGGCAACCTGCGCCTGACGCTCACCGTCAACGGCGAGACGATGCAGGATGCCACGACCGAGGACCTGCTGTTCGACATCCCCGCGCTCATCGCCGCGGCATCCGAGACGATGCCGCTGCTGCCGGGCGACCTGCTCCTGACCGGCAGCCCCGCCGGCAACGGGCTCGTCCATGGCCGGATGCTGCGCGACGGCGACGTCATGATCGGCACGATCGAGGGCCTCGGAACGCAGGTCGTGCGCTCCGCGGCCGCGCGGGTGCCGGCATGAGTGCGACCGTCGGGAACCCGCGCGCCCTCACCGAGGATCCGGCCGAGCTCGACCGCAGCGACCCGCTGACGCACATCGCCGCGGCCGCCGAGGCATACCGAAACTGGGGACGGTGGGGCGATGACGATCGCCTCGGCACCCTCAACTTCATCGACGACGATGCCAGGGCCCGGGCCGCCTCTCTCGTGCAGCGCGGGGCATCCTTCTCGCTCTCGCAGCCCTTCGACATGAACGGCCCGCAGCAGGGATGGCGCCGGCGCACGAACCCGGTTCACACGATGCTCGACACGGGCACCGACGCCGAGTTCGTCGGCCAGGGCTTCCCGCACGGCCTCGGCGGCGCCGACGACGTGATCGCGATGCCGCTGCAGTGCTCGACGCAATGGGACGGCCTCGGCCACATCTTCGATCGCGGCGTCGCCTGGAACGGCCGCCCGGCCGGCCGCGTCGTCACGAGCGAGGGCGACCTCGTCACGGGCATCGAGCACGCGGCATCCGCCATCGTCGGGCGAGGCGTGCTGCTCGACGTGGGCCGGTTCCTCGGACCTCGGCTCGGCGAGCCGGGCAGCAGCGAACTGCCCGACGGCTACGCGATCACCGTCGACGACCTCGAGGCGTGCATCGCCGCGCAGGGGCCGACGTCGCGTGTCGGCCGCGGCGACCTCCTGCTCGTGCGCACCGGCCGCTACGCCCGCGCCAAGCGGGAGGGCTGGAACGGCTACGCCGGAGGCCCGAGCGCCGGGCTCTCGTTCACGACCGCCGGCTGGATCCACCGCACCGAGGTGGCCGCCGTCGCGACCGACACGTGGGGCTTCGAGGTGCGGCCCAATGAGTTCGACGAGGCCTTCCAGCCGCTGCACCAGGTCGTCATCCCGAACATCGGGCTGACCGTGGGGGAGATGTGGGATCTCGACGCGCTCGCCGCGGACTGCGCCGCCGACGGCCGGTACGAGTTCCTCCTCACCGCCCCGCCGCTGCCGATCACCGGCGCCGTCGGCTCACCCGTGAACCCCATCGCCCTCAAGTAGCCGCACGACCCGACCGCCCGCAGCACGACCACGCACCACCGCAGAACCACAAGGAGTCAATGATGACCGCAGTCTCTCGAGTCGCCATCGCCGGGGGAGGTGTCGCCGGCATCGCCGCCGCGATCCTCCTGGCGGAGGGCGGCGTGCACGTCGACGTGTTCGAGCAGAAGCCCGACCCCGGTGCGCTCGGCTCCGGCATCACCCTGCAGGGCAACGCCCTGCGCGTCTTCGACCGCCTCGGCATCTGGCCGGCCGTGCAGGAGGAGTCCTACTCCTTCGACGTCCTCGGCATCCGCGCACCCGGACCCGAGGCCCCGGTGCTCGCGCAGATCCCCGACCAGCGCACCGGCGGCGACGCGTTCCCGGCCACGGCGGGCATGTACCGGCCCGACCTGGCCCGCATCCTCACCGACCGTGCGCGCGAGGTCGGTGCCGGTATCCACCTCGGGGTGACCGTCACCTCCTTCGAACAGGACGACGACGGCGTCGACGTCGCGCGCTCCGACGGCAGCACGGGCCGCTACGACCTGCTGATCGGCGCCGACGGCCTGCACTCCAGCATCCGGTCGATGCTCGGCATCGACACCCAGCCGAACCGCACCGGCATGGGCATCTGGCGCGCCTTCGTGCCGCGACCCGAATCGGTCACGCACACCGACCTCTACTACGGCGGCCCGGCGTTCATCGCCGGATACTGCCCGACCGGCGAGGACACGATGTACGCCTATCTCGTCGAGGCCGCGCAGGACCACGGCGACCTCGATGAGAACGGACGCATCGACCTCATGCGCGACCTGTCGCAGGGGTACGGCGGACCCTGGGACGAGATCCGCTCCTCCCTCACGGCGTCGGCGCGGGTGAACTACACGTGGTTCACCGCGCACCTCGTGCCGGACGCCTGGAACCGCGGCCGGGTGGTCATCATCGGCGACGCGGCCCACAGCTGCCCGCCCACGATCGCCCAGGGCGCCGCGCAGGCGGCGGAGGACGCCCTCGTCCTCTCGGAGCTGCTGCTCGGTCGCGACGCCGTCGACGACACCCTGTGGGAGGAGTTCCACGCCCGGCGCCTGCCGCGCGCGCAGGCTGTCGTCGAGGCATCCGTGCAGGTGGGGCAGTGGATGCTCGACCACGATCGCGACGCCGACGTGCCCGGGCTCATGTACCGTGTCGGCTCCCTCGTGAGCGAGCCGGCATGAGCGCGAACGACCCCGTCGTCGACGTGCACGCGCACGTCCTGCTGCCGGCGCTGCAGGGCATCGTGCAGGCCGCCGATCCGGAGGGCTTCGCGGCCGCCGCAGCCCTCGAGGCGCGACGCAACGGACCCGAGTCGCAGGCGGCATCCGGTGCGATGATCCGCGAGCGGTTCGCGAAGCTGACCGATCTCGAGACCCGCCTCGAGGCGATGGACGCCACGGGCATCGACATCCAACTCGTCTCGCCGTCGCCCTCCCACTACTACCCGTGGGCTGAGGCCGAGCTCGCCGACCGGGTCGCGCGGGCGGCCTCGCTCGCGACCGCCGAGCTCGTGGCCTCGGCCCCCGACCGCCTCCTCGGGCTCGGCCTCGTGCCGTTGCAGCATCCGTCGCTCCTCGTCGGCGCACTCGAATATGCGGTGCTCGAGCTCGGACTCGTCGGCGTCGAGATCTCCTCGAGCGCCGGCGACGTCGAACTGTCCGACGAGCGGCTGGAGCCGTTCTGGTCGCGGGCGGAGGAGCTCGACGCCGTCGTCTTCCTGCACCCGTTCGGCTGCACGCTCGACGAGCGGCTCGACCGCTTCTACCTCGCCAACACCGTCGGCCAGCCCACCGAGAACGCGGTCGCGCTCTCGCACCTCATCTTCTCGGGCGTGCTCGACCGGCATCCGCGCCTGCGGATCGTCGCCGCGCACGGCGGCGGCTACCTGCCCGGGTACCTCGGTCGCAGCGACCACGCGTGGCGCGTCCGGCCCGAGGCGCACGGATGCAGCGAGCCGCCGTCGAGCTACCTGCGGCGGCTGTGGTTCGACTCGCTCGTGCACGATGCGACGGGCCTCCGCATCCTCGTCGACGCCGCCGGTGCCGACCGGGTCGTGCTCGGCAGCGACTTCCCGTTCGACATGGGCGTCGACGACCCGGTCGCCCTCGTGCGGGCCGCCGGACTCGACGCGCAGGCCGAGCAGGCGATCCTGTCGGGCAGCATCCGGTCGCTCATTCCAGCCCTGGATCGGGCGGCGACCCGATGAGGATCGCGCGCTGGGAGCATGACGGCACCATCGGCGAGGGGTTCGTCGTCGGCGACCAGGTCGTGCGGTTCCCCGACCGGCTCACCGTCGCCGACGTCCTGCGCATGGGCCTGGCCGAGGTTCCCTGGATCGCGGATGCCGCGGCCGGCGCCGCCGAGTCCGAACCGGCGAGGCGCCTCCCGCTCGCGGCGGTGCGGCTGCTCCCGCCGGTCGTGCCGCCGAGCGTGCGCGACTTCGTCGCGTTCGAGGAGCATGTCGAGGGCGTCGTGCGCTCCGTCTCGGGCGGGCAGGGGGTCGACGCCGAATGGTACGAGTTCCCGACCTTCTACTTCACGAATCCGCACTCGCTCATCGCCACCGGTGACACGGTGCGGCCGCCGCAGACCGAGCGGCTCGACTTCGAGCTCGAGGTCGCCGCCGTCATCGGCGCGGTCCCCGGAAGCGACGGCACGAACCTCGACCCCGACGAGGCCGGTGCGCACATCTTCGGCTACACGGTCTTCAACGACTGGTCGGCCCGCGACATCCAGGGCCGGGAGATGAAGGTGCGGCTCGGCCCGTGCAAGGGCAAGGACTTCGCCACCACGCTCGGCCCGTGGATCGTGACCGCCGACGAGTTCGCCGACCGCCACGACGACGAGGGGTTCCTGCCCATCGGCATGGAGGTGCTCGTCAACGGCGTGCGGATCGGCCACGACCTGCTCTCGAACATGGGCTGGCCGTTCGCGGAACTCGTCGCGTACGCCTCGCGCAACTCCCGCGTCGCACCCGGCGACGTGCTCGGTTCGGGAACCGCGGGAAACGGCGGATGCCTCGGCGAGCTGTGGGGCCGCACCGGGTCGCTCTCACCCGCACCACTGGTCGAAGGCGACGAGGTCGTCATGCGCGTCGAGGGTGTCGGCGAGATCCGCAACCTCGTCGGGCCGCCGCGTCCTGCGCCGCACATCGGACCGGCGCGCACGCGCCCGCGCACCAGGCCGGACACGCCGGTCGTGACGTCATTCCCCGCGCCGGCCACCACAGGCTGAGCCGGGCCCACGAACGCACCACCCCACCCCCACCCCGATCGAGGAGATTCAATGACGAATACCCGCCCGGCGACGCAGCCCGTCGCCACCCGCACCGCCGGCTTCTGGCAAGCGGTGCTCCTGCTCGCGGGCAGTTGCATGCCCGTGCTCGGATCGGTGCTCATCACGCCGATCCTGCCGCAGCTCTCCGAGGTGTTCGGCGACCAGCCGGGCTCCGAAGTTCTCGTGCCGATGATCGTTGCGATCCCGGCGCTCATCATCGCGATCTTCGCGCCGTTCGCCGGCCAGATCGTCGACCGGCTCGGGCGCAAGAACCTCCTGATCGTCACGATGTTCGCCTATGCGCTCGTCGGCACCGCCCCGGCATGGCTCGAGGACCTGCAGCTGATCCTCTTCAGCCGCGTGCTCGTCGGCGTCTGCGAGGCGGCGATCATGACCGTCTGCACGACCCTGATCGTCGACTACTTCCACGAGGAGAAGCGGCGCACCAGGTACCTCGGCCTGCAGACCGTCGTCACCACGCTGGCGGCCACGGTGTTCATCGCCGTCGGCGGCGCCCTCGGCGTCGCCGGATGGCACACGCCGTTCTGGGTCTACGCGATCAGCATCCTCATCGCCGTGCCGATGATCTTCCTGCTGTGGGAGCCGAGCCGCGACGACCGCACCGATGCGCACGTCTCGACCGGTGAGAAGGTGCGCGTGCCGTGGAAGCTGCTCGCGGCGCCGCTCGTCGTGACCCTGTTCGGCGGCTTCACGTTCTACGTGCTCATCATCGAGACGAGCTACCTCGTCGTCGGCACGGGCGTGGCGGCGACCGACACGGGCGTCATCGGCCTCGCCGCGGCGCTCGCCTCGCTGGCCACTGCGGCCGGTGCGTTCACGTTCGCCCGCATCGCGAAGCTCGCGCCGCGGGTGCAGCTGCCGATCGCGTTCGGACTGCAGGCGATCGGCATGCTCGTGATCTGGCTGGGCGGCGGCCTCCCGGCCGTCATCGTCGGCGCGATCATCGCGTCGGCCGGCTCGGGCCTGCTGCTGCCGACCCTGCTCACCTGGGCGCTGTCGAAGATCGCGTTCGAGCAGCGCGGTCGTTCGACCGGCTGGTGGCAGACGGCGTTCTACCTCGGGCAGTTCCTCACGCCGATCCTCATGGGCGGGCTCGCCGCCGCGGTCGGCGGCCTGTCCGTCGCGGTCGGCGTGGTCGGCGTCGTCGCGGCGATCGTCGCGATCGTGCTCGGGGTGCTGCTGCGGCGCCCCGCTGCGACGGGGGACCGGGCCGCGGCCTGACGCCCGGGCCGGCGGCCGACGCACGCCGTCCACCCGGCATCCGCATCGCTCAGGTGCGGATGCCGGGTGCCGGCGTTCCTTCTCATCCATGACTTCGATTCGCACCCGACCGCGCATCGCAGCGATTGATATGCTCGGATCCTGATTCGTCGTTCCGCCGTTCCGCCGATCCGAAAGCACGATGCCGTGTCCGATCGCTCCCTCTCGCGCCTCGACCTGAACCTCCTGGTGTCGCTCGACGCGCTCCTCACCGAGCGCAGCGTCACGCGCGCCGCCGAGCGGCTTCGGCTCAGCCAGCCGGCGCTGAGCGCCTCGCTCTCGCGACTCCGCGCCCACTTCAACGACCCGATCCTCGCCCGGCAGGGCAACTCCTACGAGCTCACCCCGCTCGCGTCCCGCCTCGCGGAGCAGACCGGCTCGGCGCTCGACGCCGCCCGCCGCGTCTTCGAATCGCAGGCCGAATGGGATCCGGGCGAGTCGACGCGCGAGTTCGCGGTCTACGGGTCCGACTACGCGTTCGCGACGATCGGTCGGCGGGTCTCCGTGCTCGCCGCGGAGCGGGCGCCCGGGGTGCGCTTCCGCTTCCTGCTGCACAACCCGCAGATCGTCGACGACGCGGTGACCCGGCTCCGCAGCGCCGACGGCATGCTGATGCCGCACGGGTTCCTGGACGGGCTGCCCTACACCGACCTCTGGACCGACGGCTGGGTCATCGTCGCGGCCGAAGACAACCCGGCCGTCGGCGAGACGCTGAGCATGGACGACCTCGCCGCCCTGCCCTGGGTCTTCACCTACCAGTCCCGGTCGGCGTTCACCTCGGCCACCCGGCAGATCCAGCAACTCGGCATCGAGCCGCGCGTCGAGGTCGTCGTCGAGAGCTTCCTCAGCCTTCCCGGCTTCGTGGCCGGCACGCCTCGGCTCGGCCTTGTGCAGGCCGGCCTCGCCGACCACGTGCGCGCGATGCATGGGCTCCGCGTGCTCGAGCCCCCGTTCGAGGCGACCGCGATCCACAACGCGCTGTGGTGGCATCCGATGCACCGGCGCGACCCCGAGCACGAGTGGATGCGGGGGCTGTTCGCGGAAGCCGGTGCCGCACTCGCCGCCGCTGATGACCAGGATGGCCTCGGGCATGCCTCGCGGTGACGAGGTTCAGGTGAACGCGGCGCCGTAGCGTTGCAGGGTCACCGCCCGGCCGAGCGGGTTCCCGTCTTCGATCCACCGGGGGAGCGTCGAGGGTGCGAAGAGGTTCTCGACCGCGAGGACGGCGGCACCCTGGACCCCTTCGAGGTAGTCGAGCGATGCGGGCCTGATCACGAGCCCGCGGGCGACGAGGTCGGTCACCCTGCTGCGGACGACCTCGTCGATGTCATCGACGATCCGGTCGCCGGCGCGGAGGACTCCGCCACCGATGACGAGCGTCCCGGGGTTCGTGAAATTCACCAGATTGGCGGCGACTTCGGCGACGGTGCGCGCGTTCGACTCGATGAGTTCGTTCGAGAGGGAATCGTCTCGGCGGGCGGCGGCGCCGAGGTCTCCCAGTGCGAGCGTTCCGGTGCGCTCGAGGATGCCGGACAGCGTCGGGCTCTCGCCGACTCGTCGCCGGGCTTCGGCGAGCATCGACCAACCGCTGGCCACGGCCTCGAGGCATCCGACCTTGCCGCATCGGCAGACCTTCGTCGGGTCGTCGGTGATGTGCGTGTGGCCGATGTCGCCGGCCGCGCCGTTCTCCCCCCGGACGAGTCTGCCGCGCACGACGATTCCGGCGCCGACGCCAGTGCCGACCTTGATGAAGAGCATGTCTCGGCCGTCGCGCGCCGGGCTCCTGGTCCATTCGCCGAGCGCCATCAAGTTGACGTCGTTGTCGACCCAGACCGGCGCGTCGTAGCGCTCACGAAGCCAGGTGCGGGCGCTGAAGCCGTCCCATCCGGGCATGATCGGGGGGGCCACGAGCCGTGCCGACTCGTAGTCGACCGGACCGGGAAGGCCGACCCCGACGGCCCACGGGCGGCCCCGGAATCGTGACGAGAGCGTCTCGAAGTTCTGGTGCACTCGCTCCATGGTGGCCTCGGGGCCGGCCGCCAGATCCCAATCCTCATGCGCCACCTCGAGAAGTCGTCCCGAGAGGTCGGAGACCGCCACCGTGAACTCGCTCGCGCCGATGAGGGTCACGAGGACGTGGCCGGCGTCTGCGCGGAAGCGCAGCATGCGCGCCTGGCGGCCGCCCCCGGATGGGGCCAGTGCGCCCTCTTCGACGAGCCCGAGTTCGATGGCCTGCTCGACGCGCTGGGCGACGACCTTCCGCCCGAGACCGCTCCGTGCGATCAGTTCCGGTCGGGTCTCTGCCGCACCTGTGCGGATGAGATCGACCACGGCCGCCAGCGCCGCGCTGTCCAGCGCGGCGGCGACGAAGCCGTCGGCGGATGGCCGGTCCAGCATGGGACGGCCGCCCACCGACTGCCGCTCGGGCACGGAGATCGACGCCTCTTCCGGTGTTGCAGTCGAGGTCATCGGGTTCCCTTCCCAGCTCGGCATCCGGTGGACGGCCATGATCTCATGATCCGGCGGTACCGGGGTCGGCCATCGCGCGGCGCTCGACCATCGCAGCCTGAACCTCGGGCAGTCGCTTCTCCAAGCGGTACGAGGCGATCGCGACGATCTGCAGTCCCGCGATGGCGACGGGGAGCAGGATGTACAGCCACATGATGCCCTCGGAGGTTGCCGGGGTGAGCTCCGCCGGGTTGTACGCGATGGCCGCGAGGCCCCATGCGAGCATCGCCGAACCGAGGGCGGCACCGATCTTCGTGCTCATGCTGTAGCCCGAGAAGAGCAGCCCCTCGTCGCGACGCCCGCTGCGATACTCCTGCCATTCGACCGTGTCCGCGGTGAGCGCGGGAGCGGCGACAAACCCGAAGCCGCCGGCGAGGTTGGCCAGGAAGAACACCGCAATGAAGGCGAAGAGGTTGTCCTGGAGGAACGGGAGCGCCGCCGTCAGCACGATCGAGGCGACGAGGCCGAGGATGATGCCACGGCGCTGGCCGAGCACGCGCAGGATCGGGGCGGTCAGAAGGGAACCGATGACCGCCGACAGGGAGAAGGCGAGCAGCACGATCGAGATGGCGGCCGGGTTGTTCAGCACATAGAGCGCGTAGTAGACGGTGCCGCCCGTGATCACGCCGAGTCGGGCGAAGGCGAGGATGGAGAAGGCGAACACGGCCATCCACGGACCGTTCTTGGCGAGGGCCTTCAGGGACGCCCGAAGGCTTCCCCGCTCGAGCTTGGCCGGCGTGAGCGGGACCCGTTCCTTCACCCAGGCGAACACGAGCCAGAACAGCACGAGCCCGACGAGGGCGAAGATCGCTGCCGCCACCCCGAATCCGAACGAGGAGGTGGGTGAGCCGCCGATCGCGGTGACCACGGGCTGGAAGGCCGTCGAGACGATGATGATCCCGATCCCGACGCCGAAGGAACGCCAGCCGGCCAGCTTCATCCGGGCACCGGAGTCACGGGTCGTCATGGCCATGAGGGCGCCGTACGGCACGTTCACCGCCGAGTAGGCCAATCCGACGAGGATGAAGGTGACCGTGGCGAATCCGATCGTCCACACGTCGTCGCCTCCGGCAGGTGTGACGAAGGTGAAGATGGTCAGTCCGGCGAGTACGGGGGCGCCGAAGAGCAGGTAAGGGCGCGCCCGGCCCCAGCGCGTGTTCGTACGGTCGAGGATGACGCCGACCATCGGGTCGAAGAACGCATCGAGGAGCCGGGCGACGAGCATGACGGTGCCGGCGATGCCGGCGCTGATCAGGGCGACATCCGTGTAGAAGAAGAGCAGATAACTCGAGATGGTCGTCCACGTCAGGTTCGACGCGATATCACCGAGGGCGAACGCCGCCTTCTCCCGGGGGCGGACCGCGCGAGGGTCATCGGGAGATCCGAGCGCGCTCGCGTCGAGCGGGGTGATGGAGCGAACGGCGGCAGTCTGCGCCAAGGGCGGGGTCTGGTTACTCATCGTTGAGGATTCTCCACGTCGAAGGGAATGGTTGGGAGCGATCTTGCGTGCGTAGAGCGCAGAAGTCAAGTCCTCGTGACAAGTCGGGACGACTGGCGCACTCGTCCCAAGGCGCGACTTGGCAGTACCTGTCAGGTGTGGCCTGAACCAGTTGGGTGGAAGGGCGATGTCGAGGTGGCGTATTTGCTTTTGCGCGTCCCGCACATAAGATACTGATGCGGTCGCCGCGAGCGACCGCCTCTCTTGTACCTGGAGGTTCGATGTCTGCAACCCAACGCGGGGCCGACCCCGCTCTCAGCCGAAGGACCGAGGTCGACGTGGTGATCGTCGGCAGCGGTCCGGCCGGGGCGGCCTACGCTCGCACCCTGACCGAGCGTGCGCCGCACGCCCGGGTTGCGATGTTCGAGGTGGGCCCGACCGTGAGTTCGCCCCCGGGCAGCCACGTGAAGAACATCGTCGATCTCGCCGAACGCGCCGAATCGCAGCGCCGTTCCGAAGGGCCTCGGCCGCAGGTCGACGCCGGCTCGACCGACACGATGAACGACTACGCGAACGATGCTGAGCGGCTCGTGCGACCCGGGACGTTCCTGCTGCGCGATGGCTGGCGACAGCCCGGTGAAGACGGACTGCCGGCAGCGGCGATGTCCAGCAACGTCGGCGGCATGGCTGCGCACTGGACGGGTGCCTGCCCGCGGCCGGGGGAGGGCGAGCGCATCGCGTTCCTCGACGACCTCGACGAACTTCTCGACGAGGGCGAGCGACTGCTCGGCGTCAGCTCCGCCCTGCTCGCGGACGCTCCGCTCGCCGACCGGGTGCGCACCAACCTCGGAGCAGCGCTCGATGCCGACCGTCACCCGGAACGCCGGGTTCAGCCGATGCCCCTCGCGGTGCGAACGGCTGAGGACGGAACGCTGCACTGGTCGGGATCCGACGTCGTGTTCGGCGATGAGACCCGGTCCAATCCCAACTTCACGCTGTTCGACCAGTCGCTGGTCACCCGCGTGGTCATCGACGACGACGGTGCGGCCGGCGTCGAGGTACGCGATCTGCGCACCGGCGAACACCATTCGGTCGGTGCGCGTTTCGTCGTCGTGGCCGCCGACAGCCTTCGCACGCCGCAGGTGCTGCACGCGTCGGGGATCCGTCTGGACGCGCTCGGCCGATACCTGAACGACCAGCCGCAGATCGTCTACGCGGCCCAGCTCCGCGACGCCGACGAAGCTCCGGTCGCCACCGTGCGCGGCACCGCGATCACCGCCCAGAGCGGCGTGAGCTGGGTGCCGTTCACCGACGCGGAGCCGTTCCATGGGCAGGTCATGCAGCTCGATGCGTCGCCCGTACCGATGGACGGCGAGGCTGTGCCCGGTTCGATCGTCGGACTCGGCTGGTTCTGCGCCAAGGACATCCAGGCGAGCGACCGGGTGGAATTCTCGGAGTCCGACGTCGACGACTACGGAATGCCGGCGATGCGGATCCACTACACCCTGACCGATCGCGATCGAGAGACGCTCGATCGAGCACGTGTCTCGATCACGGCAGCCGCGAACGCGGTGGGGGAGCCGCTGGGCGATGCGCCCTTCGCCTTCCCATCCGGTGCTTCTCTGCACTACCAGGGCACCGTTCGCATGGGGGCGACCGATGACGGCACCTCCGTGTGCGGTCCGAACTCCGAGGTCTGGGGTGTGCGCGGACTGTACGTGGCGGGGAACGGCGTCATCCCGACGCCCACCGCCTGCAACCCCACCCTCACGGGCGTCGCCCTCGCGGTCGGCGGCGCTCGAGATCTCGCCGCAGCCCTCGGGCTGCGGAACATCCGACACGACCGCACGGAAGCGAGGACCACCGATGCTCGAGCGTGAACTTATCCAGAACCACGGCGTTCGGAACGTCGTCGTCGACGGTCAGGTGACCGGATTCCAGTTCCGGCTCCGCATGCCGAACTACCGCGGCGTGTGGGGCAGCCTCATCGATGGCGTCGACGTCGTCGTCGACGGCGTCGGGTTCGACCGCGAGCTTCCGCGATGGACCCTGCAGGGCCGCGAATTCAGCATCCAACAGTTGCGGCTGACGGCAACGGAGGTGCGGTGGCAGCTCGATGAGCTCGCCACCATCACGGTCCCGCACCACGGCGGGCTCGCCGTCGGCGTCCACGATCTCGCGGTCGACATCGCGATCCACGCGCCGTACATCCCGGCGGAATTCCAGCCGTCCCTGTTCCACTCCGAGCGGAAGGTCACGATCCTCCCATGAGCGCCACCCTGAAGTACGGCGTCTCCCTGTACAGCTACACGGGCGACATGAACACGGTCCTCACGCTCGAGGACGCGATGGCCGAGATCGCGGACCTCGGCGCGACGGGCATCGAGATCCTCGGCGAGGGCAACATCCCCGGCTACCCGGCGCCGACCACTGCCTGGGTCGACGAGTGGCGACGGCTGCTCGACACGTACGGGCTCGAGCCGACGAACTACGGTTCGTGGATCGACTCGCGCATGTGGCGCGACCGCGATCTCACGGTCGACGAGGGCGCCAAGATGCTGGCGGGTGATCTTCGCCTCGCCTCGACGCTCGGATTCACCACGCTCCGGCCGAAGATCGGCGTGGTCTCGATGGACCTGACACCGCACCCGATCTGGCAAGGCGTGATCGAGCGCAACCTCGACCTCGCCTCGGAGCTGGACATCGTGATCTGTCCGGAGATCCACGCTCCCACGCCGATCAAACACCCGGTCGTCGCGGAGTACCTCGAGTTCATCCAGCGCACCGGGAGCGATCATTTCCGCCTGATGATCGACACCGGCGTATTCCAGCGCGCCATCACGAACGTGCAGCACGACGGTCTGAGCGATGAAGCGCAGGAGGAGGGATGGCGCAAGCCGCTCGCCGTGCCCATGGCCGACCTCGTCGACGTGCTGCCGTACACCGCGTTCATCCAGACGAAGTTCTTCGAGATCGGCGATGACCTCGTGGACCATCAGATCCCGTGGCGTGAGATCCTCGCGACGCTGCTCGAGCACCAGTGGTCCGGCTATCTCTCGAGCGAGTTCGAGGGAGACCGTCTGCCGTACCGGAGCATCGAGCAGGTGCGCCGCCAGCATGCGTTGCTCCGCCGGATCGAGGGAGAGCTCCGTGCCGCGTGACTCAGTCGCACCACGCGTCGGCATCATCGGCGGCGGCTTCATGGCGACGGTGCACAGCCGTGCTGCCCGTGCCGCCGGGGCGGAACTCGTCGCCGTCGCATCCTCGACGCCCGCTCGATCTCGCCGAGCCGCGGAAGACCTCGGCTTCGCGCGCGCTTCGGATTCCGTCGACGACCTCCTCACCGACCCGGAGATCGACGTCATCCATGTGTGCACACCCAACGTGACGCATGCCGATCTGGCTGCGCGGGCGCTTCGGGCCGGAAAGCACGTCGTCTGCGAGAAGCCGCTGGCCACGGAATCCGCTGATGCAGCGGCGATCGCCGCGCTGGCCGCGGCATCCGGCCTGATCGCCGCCGTCCCGTTCGTCTATCGGTACCACCCGATGATCCAGGACCTTCGGGCGCGCGTCGCCGTCGGCGAGCTCGGACGCCTGATCACGGTGCAGGGCGTCTACCTGCAGGATTGGCTCCTCGACCCGAGTGACGAGAACTGGCGGGTCGGCAATGCCGACGGCGGCAGGTCGCGCGCATTCGCCGATATCGGATCGCATCTCGTCGACCTCCTGGAGTTCGTGACGGGCGAACGGGTCGAGACACTGTGCGCGACGACCTCGATCGTGCATCCGGTGCGCGGCGGTGCGGCGGTCGCCACCGAGGATGTCGCCGCGGTGACCGTCAAGTTCAGCGGTGGCGCCGTCGGCACGCTGCTGGTCTCGCAGACCGCCGCCGGCCACGACAACGACCTGCGGATCGAGATCGCCGGAACCTCCAGCTCGATCGGGTTCGCGCAGGAGCAGCCCGATTCGCTTCGCATCGGCCGCCGAGGGGCCGTCACGACCGTGTCCAGAGGGGCATCGGCGATGTCGCGCGCAGCAGGGGAGCTCTCGATCGTCCCGGGGGGGTCATCCCATGGGCTACCAGGATGCGTTCAACGCCTTCGTCCGAGACGTGTATGCGGCAACCGGGGGCGCTGCTCCTGAACGGATGCCATCGTTCCATGACGGCCTGCGGATGGTTCGCGTGACCGAAGCCGTCCTCCGGTCAGCCGCCTCCGAAGGGTGGGTCGCGGTCGAACGAGAGTTCGTCGTCGTCGCTGGATAGCGTCGGGCGTCGAGCGTCGGGCGGACCGGGTGTCAGTGCACCGGTCCGGCAAGCAATCGGGCGAGTGTCGTCAATCGTTCGACGAACTCATCGTCGGTCTCTGCCGTCGGACGCCAGAATTCCGAGCCGTACATGGCTCGGAACGAGCATTCCGTGTACAGCGTTCGCACCAGCATCGCGGCTCGTTCGGGGTCGACGTGCTCGAGCCGGCTCGCAAAGCGTTCGACGACGCCCCGGGAGAGCTCTGCGCCCCGGTCGAGCAGGGCGGGCTCCGCGGCTGCACGTACGATGACCGAGCGAAGCAGGTCGCGGTGCTCGGAGAACACCGCCGCCATCGCACGCGCGACGCCCTCGATCGTGCCACCGGATGCCTCGAGCGCGCGGTCCTCGGTCGCTGCGACGGCCCGCATGCCGCGGTCGTAGACGGCGAGGAACAGACCGGAGCGCCCGTCGACGCGTGCGTAGATCGATGGGGCGGACACGCCTGCGCGACGGCAGATCTCGCCCATGGTGAAGGCGTCGTAGCCTTCGGTGCGGAGCAGATCGAGCCCCACCGCGAGTACTCGCTCCCACGCGTCTCGACTTCGAGCTTGGAGCGGGGGGCGCACGGCATCGGTCACCGTCCCATCCTGCAGGATGCCCGCACGGTTCGGGTGCGGGCATCCCGTCGTGGTCATCGTTCGGCCGGGGCCAGGATCCCAGCGCCCATCTCGGCGAGCTGGGCGACGATCTCGCCAGGGCTGCGTTCGCCGACCTGTCGCTGCAGCAATGGGGTGCGGTCGAGGATGAAGTCGCGCACAGGACGCAGGACGGTCGGGGCGTGATGGAACACCTTGCCGAGGATGTACGCCTGCTGCACCTGGGAGCGGGTATGCGGGATGCGGAGCTGCTCGTACGCGCCGAGCGCGGCGACCACGTCGGCATCGTCATCGAGATCGACGCCGACGAGTGCCTGCCCGAGGAAGTAGCCGTCGCAGATCGACATGCCCGCGCCGTACGCCGCATAGGGGGAGGTCGCGTGCGCGGCATCCCCGGCGATCGTGATCCGCCCCTTCGACCACCTCTGCAGCGGTGCGAGGTCGCGGATCGGCCACCGTTGGACGTGCGCGACATCCGTCCGAGCAACGAGGTCCGAGAGCGGGCCGCGGAATCCCGCAGCCAGCCCGGTCGCATGCGCACGAAGGTCGGCGGGAGCGTCCTGGTCGTCGCGCCAGGCTTCGAGGACCCACCACTGAACTCCGTCTCGACCATCCCGCCGAATCGAGGAGTACGTGCCCTGCACGGTGCGGTTGTGGGTGAGCACGACCTCGCCTCGCTCGAGCCCGGGCACGTCATCGATGTCGAAGGTGAAGCCACCGATGATGTGCAGATGGTGCGGCCGCTTCGGTGTCGCGCCCCACAGGTGACGGCGAACCGTCGAGTCGATGCCGTCGGCGCCGATCAGCACCGGAGTCTCCACGATCTCGCCGTCGGAGAACCGCAGGGTCACGCCGTCG
Organism: Agromyces sp. PvR057; assembly: GCF_040547485.1. Taxonomy (NCBI): domain Bacteria; kingdom Bacillati; phylum Actinomycetota; class Actinomycetes; order Micrococcales; family Microbacteriaceae; genus Agromyces; species Agromyces sp. PvR057. Next base: position 238,338 of record NZ_JBEPPT010000004.1, on the reverse strand, counting down.
CCATGGTCGTCGATCGAGGCGAGTTCCCTGCCGGTCTGCACGACGCCGTCGGGAATCGCGGCGAGCATTCGGCTGTACAGGTCCGGGCGGAGCATTCCGATGAACCCGCCTCCGTACCGGGCCACGACCTCATCGGGAATCCGGACGTCCGCACGGACGTGTCCTGCTTCGGAACGGAACGTGGTGTGGCACGGTGCGCCGAGGTCTTCGATGTCGACTCCCATGTCCTCCAGCGCCTTGATGGGCGGAGGCCAGAGGTTCAGGATGTTGCCCGCGGGGCGGGCGTGAGCGTACCGCTCGTAGAGGCGAACGTCGTGACCGGCCTTGAGCAGGCCGAGTGTGGCCGCCATGCCGGCTGGGCCGGCGCCGAGGACGGCGATCGGGGTGGTTGTGGACATGCGCTCCTCCTTGAGTGCTCCCTGAAACTGTAAGGCCATTACAGTTCTTTGCTCATCGCGAAAGCGGATGAATGAGATCCGTCGCGCTGATACCCGCCCGATGGGTGGGGGCTGGGTAGGCTGGGCGCACAATTCGTTCCGTTCGAAGGCGCGCGCCGTGTCCGATCGTTCCCTCTCCGATATCAGACGGAGGTCGTCGAATGCCCCGCGGTGACGACGCACGGAGCGTCGCCGAGAAGCTCTTCGCCATCGCCGACGCGTTCGAGCGCGGCGACGAGCTGACGCTCAGCGAGATCGCCGAACGCGCCCGGCTGCCGCTGTCGACGGCGCATCGCCTGCTCGGCGAGTGGGTCGAGTGGGGCGGCATCACCCGCTCCGGCGACGGGCGGTACCGCGTGGGCATCAAGCTGTGGCGTCTCGCGGTTCGTCAGCCGTCGTCACGCCGGCTGCGCATCGCGGCCAAGCCGTACCTCGAGGACCTCTTCGAGTCGACCGGGGAGCACGTGCACCTCGCCGTGCGCGAGGGGCTCGGCGCGGTCTACCTCGAGCGGATGTCGGGTGCGAACGCCGTGCCGTCGATCACCGACATCGGCTCGCGCCTGCCGCTCTACGCGACCGGCGTCGGCCAGGCGCTGCTCGCCTTCGCTCCGCCCGGCGTCTTCGAGGACGTCATTGCGGCGGGTCCGCGCAAGTTCCTGCCGGGCACGATCGTCGAGGAGGCAGCGCTCCGCGAGCGCATGGCCGGGATCCGCTCGACGGGCATCGCGATGTCGGTCGAGGCGCTGACCAAGGGTGCATTCTCGGTCGCCGCCCCGGTGCGCGACGCCACGGGCGACGTCGTCGCGGCGGTCTCGATCATCGCGCACGTCGAACGGCGCGACGAGCCGCAGTTCGCGCTCGGCGTGCGCATCGCGGGCCGGGGCATCTCGGCGGCGCTCGGGTATCGGCCGTAGGCGAACGACGCCCGAGTCGGGGGCCGGGGACGACGCCGACGGCTTCCATCAGATGGAATCCGGGATGCGGCGACATCCGCCCTCGCAGCACGATGGTGCCACCCTTCCATCGACGCGAGAGGACGCAGCGTTGCGAACCCAGGTGGTCATCATCGGAGCCGGACCCGCCGGCCTCCTGCTCGGGCACATCCTGCACCGGGCCGGCATCGCCTTCACGATCCTCGAGGCCCGCTCGCGCGAGTACGTGCTCGGCCGCATCCGGGCCGGCGTGCTCGAGCAGGGATCGGTCGACGCGCTCGCCGAGCTCGGCCTGGACGCCGACCTGCGCGAGCGCGGGCTCACCCACCACGGCATCCACCTGCAGTTCGAGGGCACCCGCCACCACGTCGACTTCGTCGACCTCGTCGGCCGCACCGTGACCATCTACGGGCAGCAGGCCCTCGTGCGGCACCTGCTCGCCGAGCACGACCGGCTCGGCAGCGACATCCGCTTCGAGGTGGCCGACGTCACCCCGACCGGACTGGGCGGCTCCAGCCCGAGCGTGTCCTTCACGGATGCCGGTGCGGCGACCTCGATCGACGGCGAGGTCGTCGTCGGTGCCGACGGCTTCCACGGGGTCTGCCGACCGGCGATCCCGGGAATCCGGGCGTTGGAGCGCTCCTACCCGTTCGGATGGCTGGGGATCCTCGCCGACGTCCCGCCGTCGACCGACGACCTCATCTACGCGCTGCACGCCGACGGGTTCGCGATGCACTCGATGCGCTCGCTCGAGGTGTCGCGCCTCTACCTGCAGGTCGACCACGACGCGTCGATCGACGACTGGTCGGACGCCCGCATCTGGGACGCGCTGCAGACCCGGCTCGGCGTCGACGGCTGGACCCTGCACGAGGGCAAGGTGCTCGAGAAGTCGATCACGCCGATGCGCTCGTTCGTCGCCTCGACGATGTCCCACGGGCGGCTGTTCCTCGTCGGCGACGCGGGGCACATCGTGCCGCCGACCGGTGCGAAGGGCCTCAACTCGGCGATCGCCGACGTCGTGCTGCTCGGGCGCGCGCTCGTCGCGGGCCTGCAGGGCGGCGACGAGTCCGGCCTCCGCGGCTACAGCGACGCCGCGCTCGCCCGCCAGTGGAAGGTGCAGCAGTTCTCCGAGTGGATGACCGACCTCCTCCACGTCCACGATGCGCCGGATGCCTCGGCGCGCGAGTTCGCGTACCGCAGCCAGGTCGGCCGCCTCGAGTACGTCACCGGGTCGCGCGCCGCGCGGCAGAGCCTCGCCGAGCAGTACGCCGGCCTTCCCTTCATCACGGAGTGACCATGCCACGCCTCGCATCCCAGCCCGACCTGTCGCAGCGCACGATCAGCGACGAGATCGCCGACCGTCATGCGCTCGAGCAGGATGCCGCGGCATCCGAGGGTCGTGGGCTCGCCGCCCACCCCCGACGCGACTTCGCGCCGTACCGCTCCACGCTGCTGCGGCATCCGACGCATGAGCTCGTGCGCGCCGACCCCGAGGAGATCGAGCTGGTCTCGCCGGCGTTCGGCCACACGGACGTCGCGGCCGAGGAGGCCGACCTCACGATCCAGCACACCGGGGAGCCGCTCGGCGAGCGCATCATCGTCACGGGCCGGGTGCTCGACGGCGAGGGCCGGCCGGTGCGCAACCAGCTCGTCGAGATCTGGCAGGCGAACGCGTCGGGTCGCTACGTGCACAAGCGCGACCAGCACCCGGCGCCGCTCGACCCGAACTTCACGGGTGTCGGCCGCATCATCACGGGCGACGACGGCTCCTACCGCCTGACCACGATCAAGCCCGGCGCCTACCCGTGGAAGAACCACCGCAACGCGTGGCGGCCCGCGCACATCCACTTCTCGTTCTTCGGCTCGGCGTTCACCCAGCGCCTGATCACGCAGATGTACTTCCCGGGCGACCCGCTCTTCGCGCTCGACCCGATCTTCCAGTCGATCGTCGACCCGGCCGCGCGCGAGCGGCTCGTCGCCGCGTACGACCACGACGTGAGCGAGCCCGAGTGGGCGATCGGCTACCACTGGGACGTCGTGCTGACCGGCCCGAAGTCGACCTGGATGGAACCGGAGGACGCCGACCATGCCTGAGCAGACCGACCGGACCGAGCAGACCACGCCACTCGGCCAGACGCCGTCGCAGACCGTCGGACCCTTCTTCGGATACGCCCTGCCGTACGACGGGGGACCGGACGTGCGCGCACCCTGGCTGCCCGACGCGATCCGCCTGCACGGCGCGGTCTTCGACGGGGCCGGCGACCCGATCCCCGATGCGATCGTCGAGATCTGGGGTGCGGATGCCGCTGGCCGGCCTTCGACCGAACGCGGGTCGTTCACCCGCGACCAGCACGGCTTCACCGGCTTCGGCCGTGCCGCGGTCGACCGCGACGGCCACTACTCGTTCACGACGATCAAGCCCGGTGCGATGCGCGACGGATCGGCGCCGTACCTGCTCGTGACGATCTTCGCCCGCGGCGTGCTGCAGCACCTCTTCACCAGGGCGTACTTCGGCGACGAGCCGGCGGCCAACGCGGCGGACCCGCTGCTCGCCCGCGTCGATCCCGCCCGCCGCGGAACGCTCGTGGCCGAGTCGGATGCTCCCGGTTCGTACCGCTTCGACGTGCGACTGCAGGGCGAGGGCGAGACCGTGTTCCTCGACTACGGCACCGAACTGTGATGGAGTCGTGGCGATGACGGACTGGGGACTGCTGGATCCTGGCGCAGCCGACACGACGGGCACCGACGACGATGCCGTGCTCGGGGCGATGGTCGAGGTCGAACGGGCGCTGCTGCGCGCGTGGGGGAGTGAGCTCGACGAGTTCCTCGATGCGCAGGCCGACGCGCTCGAGGCCGCATCGCTCGATCGCGCCGCGCTCATCGAGGGCGTGGCGCACGACGCCGTGCCCGTGGTGACGCTCGTTCCGGCGCTGCGGGCGCAGCTCGTGGCGGCCGGCCTCCTGGCCGATCGCCTGCACCTCGGCGCGACCAGCCAGGACGTGGTCGACACGGCGCTCATGCTCGTCGCGCGCGATGCCATGCACGGCACGCGCGCCGCGCTCGTCGAGGCCGGCTCGCACCTCGCCGCCCTGGCCGAGGCCGAGCGGCGCAGCCCGCGCATCGCCCGCTCGATCGCCCGCCACGCGGAGGCGAGCACCCTCGGCGTGCTCGCCGCCGGCTGGCTCGACGGCGTCGCCTCCGCGCTCGAGACGGTCGACGCCCTCGCCTTCCCCGTGCAGTTCGGCGGTGCGGTCGGCACCGGGACCGCAGCGGATGCCGCAGCCGGGCGCCCCGGCGCCGCCGACGCCGTGCGTGCGGGTCTCGCCGCCGAGCTCGGGCTCGCCGACCCCGGCCGCGCCTGGCACGCCGAGCGCACGCCCGTGCTCGCAGTCGCCTCGGCGGCGGCCGCCGTCGTGGCGGCGCTCGGCCGCATCGCCGGCGACGTGACGCTGCTCTCGCGCGAGGAGTTCGGCGAGGTGCGCCTGGCCGGCGGCGGCGGCTCGTCCGCGATGCCGCACAAGCGCAACCCGGTCGACGCCGTCGCGATCACCGCGGCAGCCGTCGAGTCGCCGGGCCTGCTCCAGATCGTCGCCTCCGCGGCGCTCGCGGGCGACGAGCGCTCGGCGGGCCGCTGGCACGCGGAGTGGTCGTCGTCGCGCCGAATCCTGCGTCTCGCGCGATCCGCGTCGACCGCCGCCACCCGCCTGCTCGCGGGCCTCGAGTTCGATCGCGACCGTGCGGCGCGGATCCTGGCCCACGCCGGACCCGCGGGCGAGCGTCCCGACCGCGGGGTGCTCGACGCGGCATCCGATCGCATCGTCGACCGGGCCGTCGCCCGCTTCGCCGCCCTGTCCGAAAGGCAGTCCCGCCCATGACCGTGCCCCGCCTGCTCGGCTCGTTCGCTCCCGGCACCGCGCCGGCCGCGTCGAACCCGCTCCTCGTGCTGCTTGCCTCGCTCGGCACGACGACCGCCCTGTGGGACGGCGTCGTCGGAGCGCTGCGCGCCGACCCGCGAACGGCGGGCCTCCGGATCCTCCGCGTCGACCTGCCGGGCCACGGGGCGAGCCCGGCATCAGCGGAGCCGTTCACGATCGCCGACCTCGCCGAGGCCGTGCTCGCGGTCGTCGACGAGGCGGGCGGCGGCGGGTTCCACGTCGCGGGCGTCTCGCTCGGCGGCGCGGTCGCGCTCGAACTCGCGGTCGCGCATCCCGACCGGGTGCTCGGGCTCGTGATGAGCTGCAGCGGTGCGCGCATCGGCACGCGCGAGAGCTGGTCGGCCCGAGCGGCCGACGTGCGTGCGAGCGGCACCGCATCGCTCGTGACCGGCAGCGCCTCGAGGTGGTTCGCCCCCGGGTTCCTGGGCCGTGATGCGGGTGGACCCGGCGCCGCTGCGCTCACGGCGCTCGTCGACGTCGACGACGAATCGTACGCCTGCTGCGCCGAGGCGCTCGGCGACTTCGACCGCACCCGCGACCTGGCGGCGCTCGACGTGCCGACCCTCGCACTCAGCGGCGAGCACGACGCCGTCACGACGCCGGCCTCGATGCAGGACCTCGCCGACGACATCCGCGGCGCCCGCCACATCGCGCTCGACGGCGCCTCCCACCTCGCGGTGCTCGAGGAGCCGCAGGCCACGGCCGAGCTCATCGCCGAGCACCTCGTCGCGATCGAACGCGCGGTCGAGGCATCCGTCGCCCACGACCGCGGGATGCGGGTGCGGCGCGCCGTGCTCGGCGACGCGCATGTCGACCGCGCCGTGGCGGCCACGACCCCCGAGACCGCGGCGTTCCAGGACTTCATCACCAGGTACGCGTGGGGCGAGGTGTGGGATCGACCATGGCTCACGCGCCGCGATCGCTCGATCGCGACGCTCGCGAGCCTCACGACCGGCGGCCATGAGCAGGAGATCGCCATGCACGTGCGCGCCGCCCTCACCAACGGCCTCACCCGCGACGAGATCTCCGAGGTGCTGCTGCACACCGCGCTCTACGCGGGGCTGCCCGCGGCGAACTCGGCCCTCGCGATCGCGCGCACGGTCTTCGCCGAAGCGGATGCCGCGGCCGCAGACCCCTCGACCTCCTCGCCGAACGACTGAACCCGGAGCACCATGGACAAGACCTTCGCGACGGCCGCCGATGCGGTCGCCGACATCCCTTCGGGCGCCTCGCTCGCGGTCGGGGGCTTCGGCCTCTCGGGCGTGCCGATCGTGACGATCCGCGCCCTGCTCGCCCGCGGGGTGGGCGACCTCGAGGTCGTCTCGAACAACTGCGGCGTCGACGGGTGGGGCCTGGGGGAGTTGCTCGCCGCCGGGCGCATCCGCAAGGTCATCGCGAGCTACATCGGCGAGAACCGGGAGTTCGCCCGCCAGTACCTCGGCGGCGAGGTCGAGGTCGAGCTGACGCCGCAGGGCACGCTGGCCGAGCGGCTCCGTGCTGGTGGGGCCGGCATCCCCGCGTTCTACACCGCGACCGGCGCCGGCACCGCGGTCTCCGACGGCGGGATGCCGCTGCGGTACGCCGCCGACGGATCGGTCGCGCTGGCGTCCGATCCGAAGGAGCTGCGCCCGTTCGAGGCGTTCGGCCGCACCCGCGAGTACGTGCTCGAGCGGGCGATCAGCACCGACTACGGGCTCGTGCGCGCCGCGGTCGGCGACCGGCACGGCAACCTGCGGTTCGAGAAGTCGACCCGCAACTTCAACCCGCTCGCGGGCATGGCCGGGCGCATCACGATCGCCGAGGTCGACGAGCTCGTCGAGCCTGGCGTGCTCGGCCCCGACGACATCCACCTGCCCGGGATCTACGTCGACCGGGTCGTCGTGCTCACGCGCGAGCAGGCTGCCGAGCTGCCGATCGAGAAGACGACCGCTCGGGCCAGGCCCGAGACATCCGGAACCGAAGCCGACGAGACCGAGGAGGTCCGCTGATGCCGCTCACGCGTGACGAGATGGCGGCCCGCGCCGCCCGCGAGCTCGAGGACGGCACGTACGTGAACCTCGGCATCGGCCTGCCGACCCTCATCCCGAACCACCTGCCCGAGGGCGTCGAGGTCGTGCTGCATTCCGAGAACGGCATCCTCGGCGTCGGCCCCTACCCGTGGGAGGGCGAGGAGGACCCGAAGCTCATCAACGCCGGCAAGGAGACCGTGACCGTGCTGCCCGGTGCGGCGTACTTCGATTCGGCGGCGAGCTTCGGAATGATCCGCGGCGGGCGCATCACGACCGCCGTGCTCGGCGCCATGCAGGTCTCGCAGGGCGGGGACATCGCGAACTGGGCGGTGCCCGGCAAGATGGTCAAGGGCATGGGCGGCGCCATGGACCTCGTGAACGGTGCCGAACGCGTCATCGTCGTGATGGAGCACGTCGCGAAGGACGGCAGCGCGAAGCTCGTCGAGCAGTGCACGCTCCCGTTGACCGGCAAGGCCTGCGTGGACCGCGTCATCACCGACCTCGCGGTGTTCGATGTCACCGATCACGGGTTCGTGCTCGTCGAACTCGCCCCCGGCGTGAGCATCGAGCAGGTAACGGATGCCACCGGCGCGCCGTTCACCGTCACCGAGGGCCTCGCCGTGGGAGCCGCCCGATGACCGAGCTGCGCGACGTCGTCATCTGCGCGCCGCTCCGCACCCCGGTGGGACGGATGGGCGGCGCGCTGGCCCCCGTCACCGCCCTCGAGCTCGCGACCACCGTGCTGAGGGCCCTCGTCGAACGGACCGGGCTCGACCCCTCCGACGTCGACGGCGTGATCGGCGCCCAGGGCTACCCGACCATGGAGGCGCCGGCGCTCGGACGTGTCGCCGCGCTCGACGCCGGATTCCCCGTCGAGACGACCGGCTACCAGCTCGACCGCCGTTGCGGCTCCGGACTGCAGGCCGTGCTCAACGCCGCGATGGAGGTGCAGACCGGCGTTGCCGACACCGTGATCGCGCTCGGCGTCGAGTCGATGTCGAACGCGCCGCTCTACACGGTCGAGGGCCGTCGGGGGGTGACCGGCGCCGGCCTGATGCTGCACGACGCGCTCGCCCGCGGCCGCGAGACGGTCGGCGGTGCCAGGTTCCCGACGCCAGACGGCAACGTCGGCTCGGCCGAGCTGCTGCGCGCCGAGTACCGCATCTCCCGGGAGGCGCAGGACGCGTTCGCGCTCCGTTCGCATGAGCGGGCCGTCGCCGCGCAGGAGTCTGGAGCGTTCGACGCCGAGCTCGTGCCCGTCGCGGTCCGCTCGCGCCGCGGCGACGTCATCGTCGACCGCGACGAGCATCCGCGCGCCGACAGCACGCTCGCGGCGCTCGGTGCGCTCCGTCCGATCCTGCGCCGCGACCCCGAGGCGACCGTCACGGCCGGCAATTCCAGCGGACAGAACGACGCCGCGGCGGCGTGCATCGTCACGACGCCGGCCCGCGCCGCCGAACTCGGCCTCGAGCCCATGCTCCGGCTCGTCTCCTGGGCCGTGGCGGGCAACGACCCGCTGCGCTTCGGGGTGGCCCCCGTGCCGGCGACGAATCGCGCGCTCGCGCGTGCCGGCATCCGCCTCGACGACCTCGACGTGATCGAGCTCAACGAGGCCTTCGCCGTGCAGGTGCTCGCCTGTCTCGCCGACTGGGGGATCGACGCCGAGGACCCGCGCCTGAACCCGCGCGGCAGTGGCATCTCGATCGGGCACCCCATCGGGGCCACCGGCATCCGCATGCTCGCGACCCTTGCGCACGAACTCGTCGACCTCGATCGGGAGCTCGCGGTCGAGACGATGTGCATCGGCGGAGGGCAGGCCCTCGCGGCGGTGTTCGCGCGGGCCTGACGAAGGTGGTTCGTGCTGCACCGGGATCGCGCGGGCTTCGGGTGCGTGGGGCCGTCGCCCGTTACGACGATGTGACGATCGGCCGAAGCCGATGCCTCCGTCGCACCGTCTGGCATACAGTAGGCCTTCCATGTGAGGAGGACCAGGTGTCGACGATCGAAACGCCGCTCGGGCTCGCGGACCGTTCGCTGGCCACGAAGATCTACGAGGAGCTGCGCGAGCGCATCATCGAGGGCGTGCTTCCCCCGGGTGCCCGCATCCGTGAGCGCGACCTCGCCGAGGAGCTCAACGTCTCGCGGATCCCCATCCGGGAGGCGCTGCCCAGGCTCGAGAGCGAGGGGTTCATCCGCACGATCCCTCGGAGGGGCGCGATCGTCACCGAGCTCACGCTCACCGACGTCGCGGAGCTGTTCGAGGTCCGGTCCAGCCTCGAGGTGCTGGCCGCCAAGTCGGCCGCACGTGCCTGCGCGGCCGGTGCATCCGCGGCCGAACTGGAGTCTCGGCTCGTCACCGCCGAGGAGTCGCTCGGACTCGGCGACGATCGCGAGATCGCCGCGGCCAACTCGGCCTTCCACGAGGAGATCCTGCGATTGTCGGGCAACACCCTGCTCATCAGCCTGATGGTCCCGGTGAACGGGCGGGTACGGCGGCTCTTCCGGCTCGAGGCCGAACGCGACCAGCGCGTCCTGTGCGCCGAGCATCGAGAACTCTGCCGCGCGATCCAGAGCGGCAACGCGGAACTCGCGGGGTCTCTGGCGTACGCGCACGTCGAGCACAGCCGGGTCGACTCGCTCGCGCTCATGCGCACCCGACTCGCCCAGTGACCCGCCGGAAACACAGGATGGAATACCGAACCATCAGAAACATGGTGTTTACGTAGATCGGACGCCACGGAAACAACCATTTGGAATCTTGTATACCAAGTACTCCAAATGAAGGATTCCCGTGGATCAGAAGATCACCCTCCAGAACGCCCGCCTGACCGACGGCTCGCTCGTCGACCTCACGGTCGCAGCCGGACGCATCGTCGGCCGGTCGTGCGCGGCGGCGGCGGCTCCGGCAGGCGAGCGGCCCAGCCTGCGGGACCTCCTGGTCGGAGGCGCCACGAGCCCGGCGCCGTCGACGACGTTGGACCTCGGCGGGCGCCTCGTCATTCCCGCGCTCGTCAACGGACACGCCCATCTCGACAAGACCTTCGTCGGCGCGCCCTGGCAGCCGCACCGGGTCGGCGTCGGAGTGCCGGCCAGGGTGGCCGCGGAGCGCCGCATCCGGGGGGGCCTCGAGCCCGTCGGCGTTCGATCGCGGGCCCTCGCCGACGAGCTCGTCCGGTTCGGGACGGGCACGGTCCGCACCCATGTCGACATCGACCCCGAACTGGGCCTCTCCTCGCTCGAGGCGCTCCTCGAACTCCGGTCGGAGTCCCGTGACCGGCTCGACATCCAGATCGTCGCCTTTCCCCAGAGCGGGATCCTCCGCTCGCCCGGCGTGGCCGGACTCCTCGACGCAGCCCTCGGGCTGGGCGCCGATGCGATCGGCGGACTCGACCCGATCGGCTACGACGGAGATGCGATCGGACACCTCGACATCGTGTTCGGCCTCGCCGAGCGCCACGGTGCGGGGGTCGACATCCACCTGCACGACCTCGGGGCGCCGGCCTCGGAGCAGGCGCGGCTGATCTCGGAGCGAACGCGCGGAGCGGGGCTCGGAGGCCGCGTCGCGATCAGCCACGGATACGGCCTCGGGACCCTCGACGGCGACGAACTCCGTCGTGTCGCCGACGACCTCGCCGCGTCCGGCGTGGCCGTCATGACCAACGGGCCCGCGGGCCCGATGCCCCCGGTGCTGACGCTCAGGAACGCGGGGGTCACCGTCTTCGCCGGCTCGGACAACATCCGGGACGCCTGGTGGCCGTTCGGCGAAGGCGACATGCTCGCCGTCGCGCACCAGGTGGCCTACCAGTCGAACTTCCGCACCGACGACGAGCTCGCCGTCGCACTCGACCTCGCCACCGGTGCTGCGGCCGACGCGCTCGGCCTCGACGCGTACGGCCTCGACGTCGGGGACCGCGCCGACCTCGTCGTGCTCGACCGTGAATCCGCCGCAGCCGCGATCGCGGCGGCACCCTCGCAGCGAGCCGTCATGCACGACGGCGCGTTCGTGTCCGTCACGGACCTCGTGCGGACCCGCCTCGCGACGGAGGTCCCCGTCGGCGCCTGACCCGCCTCGACCCGGGGCTCGTTCCCGATCCCGCCGCACCGCCCGTCCCGCCGCACCGCCGCATCACCCCCCCCACGCCACCGCACCACCCCCGAATCGGAGAGTGACATGCAACGAACCCAATGGAAGGCCGCGCGCATCGCGGCGATCCTCATCGCCGGCACCGCCGTCCTGACCTCCTGCGCCGCGCAGCCGTCTTCGTCGGGCGGTGCCACCCGAGACGACACGGTCATCATCGGGACCGGCGCCACCCCGCAGTCCCTCGACCCCGTGCTCGCGTCGGATGTGCAGACCGACTTCACCGACGGTGCGATGTACGACAAGCTCATCACCTACGACGCCGAGGGTGAGATCCTGCCCCAGCTCGCGACCGAGTGGAGCTACAACGACGACGCGACGGTCGTGACGCTGACCCTGCGGGACGACGTCGTGTTCCACAGCGGCAACCCGCTCACGGCCGACGACGTCGTCTACACGCTCGATCGCTACAGCGGGCTCGGGCTCGGGGTCGCGTCGTTCATCAGCGACTACGTGTCCGCCACGGCGGTCGACGACACGACCGTCGAGATCCAGCTCGCGAAGACGAACACGACGTTCGTCGGAGCGATGAGCAAGGTGTACGTGCTCGACTCGGTGCTCGTCGCGGAGCACGAGGGCGACGACGACGCACAGGAGTGGCTCGCGAGCAACGACGCCGGTTCCGGTGTCTACGCCCTCGTCGACTACACGCCGAACCAGGATGCGACCTTCGAGCGGTTCGAGGACTCCTGGCGCTTCGACGACGCGCGGCCCGACAGCCTCGCCTACCGATACATCACCGAGAGCGCCACCATCCGGAACGAACTCACCTCGGGCGGCGTCGACGTGGCCGTGGGCTTGACCGCCACCGACCTCGACGCCGTCGCGGGCAGCGACGAGTTCACGCAGCAGGAGCTCCCCGGTGCCCTGCAGCTCTTCGTCATGATGAAGATGCAGGGCGGCCTCACCGCCGACCCCAAGGTCCGCGAGGCCATCCAGCTCGCCTACGACTACGAGGGCCACGTCGCCTCGATCCTCTCGGGCAAGGGAACGGTCGCCACAGGGCTGGCCGCTCCGATCGTCGGATGCCGCGTCGACCGCGGTCCGAGCACGCAGGACGTCGCGGCGGCGAAGGCGCTCATCTCCGAGGCAGGAGCCGACGGGCAGACGATCACGCTCGCGTACCAGGCCCAGATCCCCGAGCATCAGAAGGCCGCGACCCTCCTGCAGTCCAACCTCAAGGAGATCGGCCTGAACCTGGAGCTCCAGGCGGTCAGCTACCCCGAATACGTCTCGATGATCGCCTCGCCGGAGACGACGCCCGACCTCGGGCTCCTGTGGGACTTCCCGTATTACCCCGAGATCGGGCCGATGCTCTCCCGCGTCTACGACTCCGCGTTCATCGGCCAGACGAACTACGCCGCGTACTCGAACCCCGAGGTCGACGCGCTGCTCGAGGCCGGCATCTCCGATCCCGATCCGGATGCCGCGTGCGAGCTGTTCACGCAGGCGCAGGAGCTGATCCTCGACGACCGGGTCAGCGTGAACATCTCGAACCCGATCCAGACGCTCGTGCTCCGCGACGGGATCGGCGGCATCACCTACGACCCCACCGCCCAGCTGTTCAACCCGTCGATGCTCACCGTCGGCGAATGACCCACAGGTGGCCTGCCGTCGATTCGGCAGGCCACCCCACCCACCCAACTTCGATCGAGGAGGTCCGATGTCCGCGTACATCGTGAAGCGCCTGGGGCTCGCAGTGCTGAGCATCTGGGGCATCCTGACCGTGGTCTTCTTCATGACGAAGCTGATCCCCGGGGACGCCGCCCGGATCGCCGCAGGGCGCACCGCGACCGCGGAGCAGGTCGCACAGGCACGTGAGCGGCTGGGCCTCGACCTGCCGGTCGCCGAGCAGTACGTCCGCTTCCTGGGGAAGGCGCTCACTGGCGACCTCGGCGACTCGGCCTCCACCCACCAGTCGGTCGCGGGCGACCTCGCGAACACGCTGCCGGTGACCCTGCAGCTCGTCATCGTCACGATGCTCATCACCGTGGCGATCGCCGTGCCGCTCGGCATGGTGGCGGCCTCGAACCGCGGCCGATCGGCGGACATCGCCGCTCGGACGATCTTCGTGCTCGGCGGGGGCGTTCCGGTGTTCTGGCTCGCGATCCTCCTCCAGTGGATGCTCGCCGCGAACCTCGGGCTCTTCCCCGTCTCGGGGTCGAACTCGTTCGGGATGGCCCCGCCGACCGTGACCGGCGCGAACCTCGTCGACTCGATCATCGCCGGAGACCCTGCCGCGTTCGCCGACTCGCTCGCGCACCTCCTCCTCCCCGCGCTCGCGCTGAGTGCGCCGTTCATGTCGACCGTCGCCCGGAACGTGCGCTCGAACCTCATCGGCGCCATGGAGACCGACTACATCGGGTTCGCGGTCGCGAAGGGGGCGTCGCCGGGCCGGGTGCTGTCCCACCACGCCATGCGCGCGACCTTCGGCTCGACGCTCACGATCATCGGCATGCAGCTCGGCTGGATGATGGGCGCCGCGCTCCTCGTCGAGTCCGTCTTCGCGCTGCCCGGCCTCGGCGTCTACCTGACCACCGCCGTCGGCAACCAGGACACGTTCGCCGTGCTCGGCTGCGTGCTCGTGATCGGCGTCGTGTTCACGGTCGCCGGCCTCGTCGTCGATCTCATCCAGATGACCCTCGATCCGAGGGTCCGTGCATCTCACCTCACGGGGGCATCATGACCACCTCGCTCGAACCTGCCGTGGACGTCCTCGCGGAGGAGCAGGACGCCGCCACTCGCCGCGCGGCCCGCACGACCCGCATCACCGGATGGATGACCCCCGGCGCCCTCGGCACCGGCGTGGCGAGCACGATTCGCGGCCTGTTCGGCGGCCCGTCGGTGCTCATCGACCGATTCGCGATCGGCGCCACCGGGCTGCTCGTCCTCGTCGCCCTGATCGGACCGGTCATCGCCCCCTATGATCCGTACCTTGCCGTGCCCGCCGACGCGTTGCTCCCGCCGAGCGCGGTGCACTGGATGGGCACCGATGACGCCGGTCGCGACGTGCTCTCGCGCCTCCTCGTCGGCGCGGGCCCGACCCTCGTCGCGGCGATCCTCGTGGTCCTGGCGACGACCGTCATCGGCGTCGGCGTGGCGGCGTTCGCGGCGATCGCGCCCCGCGCCGTCGACCAGGTCATCATGCGGATCTGCGACATCTTCATGGCCCTGCCGGCCATGGTGCTGGCCCTCGGCATCGCGGCCGCGCTCAGCCCGTCGCTCGCGTCCGTCGTGGTCGCCATGGTGATCGCGATGTGGCCCGGCACGACCCGTCTCGTGCGCGGCGTGCTCCGGGAGACGATGTCCAGCGCCTACGTCGAGTCGGCGAGGGTGACCGGCGGACGCCCGCTCGGCACCATGTTCCGACACGTGCTCCCCAACTCGCTCGATGCCGTCTACGTGCAGGCCAGCATGGAGATCTCCGGGACCATCGTGATGATGGCCGGGCTCGCCTACCTCGGCGTCGGCGCGCCGCCGCCCAGTGCCGACTGGGGCTCGATGGTCGCGCAGGGTCGCGAGTACATCACCACCGCATGGTGGGTCACCACGTTTCCCGGACTCGCGATCACGCTCGCCGCGGTCGCGTTCGGCCTGCTCGGCGACGCGATCCGCGTGCGCCTCGACCCGTCACTGAGGGGGCGCTGATGACTGGACAGATTCTCCGGATCAGGGGACTGGACGTGACCGTTCCCGGCCGGCGACGACTGGACGGGGGCGCCGGCGATCTTCGCCTCGTGCACTCGGTGGACCTCGACATCGCCGCAGGGGAGCGGGTCGCCCTCGTCGGCGAATCCGGGTCGGGCAAGTCGATGACGGCGAAGGCGATCATGCAGCTCGACCGCACGGTCGAGTCGTCGGGCTCGATCCGCGTCGCCGGGACCGAAGTCGTCGGGGCATCCGACCGCACGATGCGCCGGCTTCGCGGTTCGGCCGTGTCGATGGTCTTCCAGGACCCGATGACCGCGCTGAACCCGGTGCTGACCATCGGCGACCAGGTCGCCGAGCCCCTCGTGATCCGAGGCATGCGACGACGGCAGGCCCGTGCCAGGGCCGCCGAGATGCTCGATCGGCTCGGGGTGCCTCGGGCCGCTGAGCGTCTCTCGGCGTACCCGCATGAGTTCTCGGGCGGCATGCGGCAGCGCGTCGTGATGGCCGCGGCGCTCATCGGCCGCCCCGCGCTCCTCATCGCCGACGAGCCCACGACCGCGCTCGACGTCCGGGTGCAGGAGCAGGTGCTCGACCTCATCGAGGAGCAGTCGCGCGAGCTCGGGCTGGCGGTCCTGCTCATCACGCACGACCTCGCGATCGTCGCGGGTCTCGCGGACCGGGTCGCCGTGATGCGCCGCGGCGTCATCGTCGAAGACCGCCCGGTCGACGAGCTGTTCGCCGCGCCGCGGCATCCGTACACCGCAGCGCTGCTCGGATCCATCCCGCGGATCGACGCCGACCCGTCGATCCGGCTGCGGACCGTCGAGGACCTCATCGAGGCGGCACCGGAGCAACCGGAACCAATGGAATCGGAGGTTCGAGCATGACGCAGACCCTGCTCAGCGTGGAGGGACTCACGAAGCGGTACGGCATCGGCGACCGGGCGACGACCGCGGTCGACGCGGTCTCGTTCTCGGTCGGCGCCGGTGAGGTGCTCGGCATCGTCGGCGAGTCCGGTTCGGGCAAATCGACGACGGTGCGATGCCTCATGGGACTGGAACGCCCCGACAGCGGCCGACTGGAGTACGACGGCATCGACCTCCGCCGCATGACCTTCGCGCAGGAGCGCCGCTTCCGCAGCGAGGTGCAGATGGTCTTCCAGGACCCGTATTCGAGCCTCGACCCCCGCATGCGCGTCGGCGCGATCGTCGGCGAACCGCTGCGAGGACTCCGGATGCCGCGCCGCGAGCGCCACGACCGCGTCGTCGAGATGCTCGAGCTCGTCGGCCTCTCGGCCGAGCACCTCGACCGATACCCCCGGTCGTTCTCGGGGGGCCAGCGCCAGCGGATCGCGATCGCCAGGGCGCTCGTCAGCCGGCCCAGGGTGCTCGTCTGCGACGAACCCGTCTCCGCGCTCGACGTCTCGGTGCAGGCGCAGGTGCTGAACCTCCTGCGCGACCTTCAGGAGCAGATGTCGCTCGCCGTGCTCTTCATCGCCCACGATCTCTCAGTCGTGCGGTACCTCTCCGATCGCGTGCTCATCATGCAGCACGGGCGCGCCGTCGAGTCGGGCACTCGAGACGAGCTCTACGGCGATCCGCAGCATCCGTACACCAGGGCCCTGCTCGAGGCCGTGCCGCGAGCCGACCCCGAGGGCGAGCGCGCACGACGCGCGGCCCGACGAACCGCCACCGCTCGAAAGGAACCTGCCGCATGAACCGCGTCGGAACAGACATCAAGATCCAGGCGGGACGCACCGCCTGGGGCGACCCGCACGAGACGCTCGACGCGCTGGCCGGCATGGGCCTCGAGGGCGTGAACGTCCGCACCCTCGACGAGCTGTCGCCGACCCTGGACCACGGCGAGCTCTCGGACTTCGCCGCTCACGCGGCGGCGCTGGGGCTCTACGTCGAGATGGGCGTCGGCAAGGTGAACCCGTACATGACCGCGGAGCTGCCCCGGGTGCGCGAGCTCGGGGCGGGCAGCTACCTCGCCGGCATGGAACGCCTGATCGAGACCTGCGCGGAGTTCGGCTGGAGCAACGCGTGGACCGCCGTCGGCGGCTTCAAGCCATACCCCGGCATCTACTTCACCGACCGGTTCCGCACGGACACCGATTGGGACGACCAGCTGGCGGCGACCGAGCGGTTCCTGCACCGACTCGCCCCGGCGCTGCGTGCGAACGGGGTGCGCCTCGCGCTCGAGACGCACGAGGAGATCACGACGTTCGAGCTGATCCGGCTCATCGAGTCCGTCGGCGACGACGTGCTCGGCGTGTGCCTCGACCCCGCAAACCTGGCCGTCCGTGCCGAGGTGCCGCTCGAGGGGATCGCCAGGATCGCGCCGTACGTGCGCACCACGCAGTTGCGCGACGCGGCGCTGTGGCGCACGGAGGAGGGGCTGTCGCGGTTCATCGCGCCGTGCGGTTCGGGCGTCATCGACTGGGATGCCGCGATCGACGTCCTGCTGACGGCGAATCCCGACGTCCACCTCACGGTCGAGCCCATCGGCGTGGTGCGCGCAGAGATGCGGCTGCACACCTCGGACCCGACCTGGCGGGCCGGCCATCCCGACCTCACGCCCGAAGCGCTCTCGACGCTCGAGGGCCTCGCGGCCGACTACGAGCGCCGCGCCGCGCTCGGCCACGCCGACGACCTCGAGGAGCTCCGACGACACCGGCCGTTGCATCCGGACCTCGACGAGTTCCTCCTCGCCTGTGCCGGGCATCTGCGCGAAGTCCTCGCGCGCCGACCCATCGAACTCGACCCGACCACCTCGACGAAGGAATTCGCATGACCGCCACCACCACCGCCCTGCTCCCGTCACTCGAGGAGATCGCCATCGACCTGGCGGCCGCGCTCGACTGCGAGGTGGTCACGCCCGCGCACGCCGACTACGACCTGCTGCGACGCGTCTGGAACGCCGACATCGACCGGCACCCCGCCGCGATCGTGCGCTGCCGCACCGCCGAGGACGTCTCGGCCGCCCTGCGCTGGTGCGTCGACCGAGATGTGCCGGTCACCGTGCGGGGCGGGGGACACAACCTCGCCGGCACGTCCGTCGCCGACGGGGCCGTGCTCATCGACACCGCGCTCCTGAACGAGGTGAGCTTCGACTTCGAGGCTCGCACCGTGACCGTCGGTGCCGGATGCCGCTGGGGCGACGTCGATCGCCCGGCGGCCGAGTACGACGTCGCCGTGCCCGCCGGCGTCGTCTCGCACACCGGGGTCGCCGGTCTCTCGCTCGGCGGTGGATTCGGCTACCTCGCCCGCATGTTCGGGGCGACGGTCGACCACATCGTCGAGATCCAGGTCGTCGTCGCCGACGGTCGTATCCTCACCGCGAGCGCCGACGAGCAGCCCGACCTCTTCTGGGCGCTGAAGGGCGCGGGCCACAACTTCGGCGTCGCCACGCGGTTCGTGTTCCGCTACGTCGACCTGCCCGGCGTGGCCACCGTTCGGCAGGCGCTCTACGCGGCCGAGGACCGCAGGGACCTCCTGCGCCACTTCGCCGAGTGGGGTCTCGACGCGCCGCAGAACGTGGGCACCTACGTGCGCCTCCTCCGCGCGCCCGAGTACTGGTCGCAGATCCCCGCAGCGCACCGCGGGCAGCCCATCATCTCGGTCGCGACCGTGCACTACGGCGACCCCGCGGACGAACCCGAGGCGACGGCCGGCATGTTCGACCGCGCCACGCCCATCTACGACAGCCTGCGGACGATGCCGCACGTCACGCTCCAGCACGCCACCGACGACGAGTTCCGCTACGGCATCGGGCACTACTGGAAGCACACGTTCCTCAACGACCTGTCGGATGCCACGATCGAGACGATCATCGAGCAGTCCGACGCCTACCCGGGGCGCGCGCTGAACTCGAGCGCCCACATCGCGCACCAGCTGATGTGCCCGTTCGAGATCATCGCCGGATCGCGCACGCCGCGGGATTCCTCCCGGGACTCGACGGCGGGCGTGGGCGCCGCCTTCGCGGCGAACATCGGCGCCGACTGGGAGTACCCGGGCGAGAAGCCGTCGCTCGTGGCCTGGGCGAAGGGCTTCGACCGGGCGCTCGAGCCGTACCGGCGCGGCTCGTACGTGAACTTCGCCTCGGAGGAGGGGAGCAACGACGTCGCCCGCGCGATCTACGGCGACAAGTACGAGCGCCTCGTCTCCGTGAAGCGGGACTACGACCCGCGCAACGTCTTCGCCCGCGGCCTCGTGGATCTCACCGACGGAGCGGCGGTGCCCGAATGACGCTCCGCATCGGCACGGACTCGAGCAAGTTCCCCGGGGCCTCCGACCTCGGCGCGATCGGCATGCTGCGCGCCGCCTCCGACATCGGCCTCGAGGGGGTCTTCTTCCGCACGGCCTTCGAGCTGAGCCCGACGCTGGACCCGGCCGAGCTCGCGGACGTCGCGGCCGCGGCATTCGACCTTGGGCTGTACCTCGAGGTGGGCGTCGCGAAGGTGAACCCGTTCGCGACGCCGGAGGCGCCCGGCATCCGGGCCCTCGGCGATGGCGACTACCTGCTCGGCATGGAGCGGATCATCCGCGCCGTGACTGCGGTCGGGATCACCGAGCTCTGGACGGCGACGGCGAACTATCAGTTCCGCATCCCCGGGCTGCGCGCCTGCGACCGGTTCCGCACCGACGTGGACTGGGTCGACCAGCTGCGGGCGACCTCGAAGGTGCTCGACCGACTGGCCCCGCTGCTGCGGGACGTCGGTGCGCACCTGAACCTCGAGACGCACGAGGAGATCACCTCGTTCGAGGTGGTCCGCCTCGTCGAGGAGGCCGGGCCCGACGCGTTCGGCATCACGTTCGACACCGCGAACGTGCTCGTCCGCTCGGAGGATCCGGTCGCGGCCGCCCGGCGGGTCGCGCCGTACACCCGCATGACCCATGTGCGGGATGCCGCGATGCACGCCACCGAGCACGGCATCGGGCGCTTCCTCGCCCCGGTGGGCAGTGGGGTCATCGACTGGCACGCGCTCCTCGGAACGCTCGATGCGACCGGGCGCGACATCAGCCTCTCGATCGAGGGCGTCATCGGCATGAGCGCCGAGATGACCCTCTTCGTCGACGAACCCGAGTGGCGGGCCTCGCACGCCGACCTCGCGGAGGAGGAGTTCGAGCGTGTGCTCGAACTGACGCGTCGCTACGAGGAGCGCGCGCGTCGCGGCGATCGACCGGATCTCGCCGCCCTGCGAGCCCCGATCGACGACGCCGGCGCCCTCGACTTCATCGAGCGGAGCGCGCGCGAGCTGCGGCTCGTGCTCGACCAGCTCGCCACCGCCACGACCACGGACACGACCACGCAACCGACAGAAATGAGCATCCGATGACCACGCTGAGCATCATCCCCAACTCGTACGCGATCGACAGCGACGTGTTCCCGACCCTGAGCCTCGCGGAGCGCGATCGCCGCTGGCGCCTCGTGCGCGACTTCACCTCGCAGCAGGGTCTCGACGGCCTCGTCGTCTTCGGCTGGGGCCGCAACGCCAACGACTCGTACTTCACGAACGAGGAGTCGCACGCGATCGTCCTGATGACCGGCGCCGAGGACCCGATGATGTTCCTCGGCGACGTGCCGATCAACCGCTACGACGGCGCCGGCGCGCGGTACGAGCGCTGGGTCGAGAACTGGAAGCACGGCAACCCGATCGGGTCGCTCGCCGAGGAGATCCGCAGCCGCGGTCTCGCCGGCGCGAACCTCGGCGTCGTCGGCCTGTCGAGCCGCGCGGTCGGCCAGTGGGCCGGGGTCGTGCCGTTCAGCACCTGGAACCGGGTGCTGGCCGAGCTCCCGCAGGTGACGTGGGTGGATGTCGCGGACGCCTTCGAGACGCTCACGCTCGTCAAGAGCGCGGAGGAGCAGGAGATGGTGCGCAAGGCGGCCTCGCTCGGCGAGGCCGCTTCGGCCGCGTACGTGGCCGCGACCCGGATCGGGGCTCTGGAGAGCGAGGTCACGGCGGCCGCCGTGAACGCGATCATCGGGGGCGGCGGGTGGATGCGGGCCCCGTTCATCCTCGAGCGTGCGGGCAAGCACCGGTTCGGCTGGGGCCAGCCCGAGTGGTTCGGCATGGGCGGCAAGCCCCACACGCTCGAGCGCGGCGACAGCATCGCGTCCGAGCTCTTCGCCTACTACGGCGGCTTCGAGTCGCAGCAGCAGATCGACGTCGTCATCGGCGAACCCGATCGCCTCCTGCGGGAGCTCGAGGAGGTCTGCCTCGAGTCGTACCAGGCGGGCATGGCCGCGCTGCGGCCCGGCATCCGCTTCTCCGAACTGGCCGAGATCATGGACGAGCCGCTCAAGCGATCGGGAACCTGGAACACGGGCCCGATGGTGCAGACCGTCGCCCCGGTGATCTTCAACAGCGCGACCCGGATCAACCCCGGCGTCGACCCCGCACTGGCGCACCTGCCCGCCCTGCCGTCCGGCGTCGGCCTCGACGGCGACTTCGAGATCACCGAGGGCGTCGCCTTCGCGTTCGAGCCGAACGCGCTGCGCGACGGGCGTCGCGTCTGCATCGGCGGCACCGTGATGCTCACGGACCGCGGCATCGAAGAGCTGAACACGATCGCGAACCGCCTGGTGGTGGTCGACGCATGAACGGCACGTCCACCGAACTCGCGGCGCCGCCGCCCGGCGCTCGGCCCGAGGTCGCTCGGCCCGAGGTCGCGCGGCCCGATCCCGCGCTCGCGGCGGAGCTCGGGGCGCTCCGCGTCGGACCGGCGGTGCTCGCGACGGGCGCCGCGACCGGGCCGCTGGCCGGGACGGCGACGGTCGTCAAGGACCTCTTCGACGTCGCCGGCGTGCCGATCGCGGCCGGCAATCCCGATTGGCTTGCGACGCATCCGGTGCCCGAGCGGCATGCGTGGGCGGTGCAGCGCTGGGTGGACGCGGGGGCCACGGTCGTCGGCGTCTCGCACAGCGACGAGCTGGCCTTCAGCCTCTCGGGCACGAACGTGCACTACGGGACGCCGGCGAATCCCCGGGCAGCCGACCGGATCCCCGGCGGGTCGTCGAGCGGCAGCGCGTCCGCGGTCGCGGGCGGCCTCGTCGACTACGCGCTCGCCACCGACACCGGCGGATCGACGCGCGTGCCGGCGTCGTACTGCGGCATCTTCGGCATCCGCACGACCCTCGGTCGTGTGCCGCTCGAGGGTGCCGTGGCGCTCGCACCGCGGTTCGACGCGGTCGGCGTGCTGGCGCGCGACGGCGCGACGCTCGAACGCGCCACGCTTCCGCTGCTCGCCGGCTCGGATGCCCAGGCGCCCGCTCCCGCGCCCCGCGGGCTCGTGCTCGCCGAGGACGTCCTGGCGCTCGCGGATCCCGAGGTCGCAGCAGCAGTGGCCGATGCCGCCCGGCAGCTCGCCTCCGCGCTCTCGCTGGACTTCTCGACGACCGAGCTCGCGCCCGATCGCCTCGCCGACTGGCGGGCGGCCTTCATGGCTCGGCAGATGCCGGACATCTGGGCGACGCACGGTGAGTGGGTCACCTCGACCAGACCGTCGTTCGGGCCCGGCGTCACGACGAGGATGGCGGATGCCTCGGGCGCGAACCCCGCGCTGGGTGCCGCGGCCGACGAGGCGCGCGCGGAGGTGCTCGCAGCGCTGGATCGCGCGCTGTCCGCGGGTTCGGTGCTCGCGTTCGCCTCTGCCTCGGGCCCGGCGCCGCGCGTCGACCTGGACGCGGCCTCGAAGGGCGCGCTCCGCGGGCGCACCATCGCGATGACCTGCATCGCCGGCCTCGGCGGCCTGCCCGCCGTGTCGCTGCCGCTCGCCGAGGTCGACGGACTCCCGGTCGGACTGTGCATCGTCGGCCGTCCCGGAGACGATGAGCTGCTCCTCGCGATCGCCCGCGCCGTCGACATCCGCTGGTCGGCCGACACGTGAACGCACCGCGGTTCGAGTCCGTGCTCGCGAACGCCCGCCTTCCGAGAATCGCGTCGTTCGGGCGGAGCAGTGCGGCGGAGGAGTCGTACGGCGGGCAGCCGGTCGACCTCTTCCTCGAGCGCGGCCGCATCGCGGCGATCGCGCCGGCGGGTGCGCTCGACCGTGGCGAGGCCCGAACGGTCATCGACAGCGGGGGCCGGGCCGTCGTGCCGAGCTTCGCCGAGCCTCACCTGCACCTCGACAAGGCGCTGCTCGGATCCTCGGCCGGCGGTGGGCTGACCGAGGCGATCCGACGCACGAGCGCGGCGAAGGCGGGCTTCACCGCGGGCGATGTCCGCCGGCGTGCCGAACGCGTGCTCGCGCTCGCGCTCGCGTCGGGCACGACCATGATCCGGGCCCAGACCGAGGTCGATCCCGGAGTCGGGACGCTGTCCGTCGACGTGCTCCGCGAACTCGGCGAGGAGCACGCGTCGTGGCTGCGGCTGCAGGTCGCCGTCTTCCCGCAGGAGGGACTCATGTCCAGGCCGGGCACGCTCGAGCTCATGGAGCAGGCCCTCGATGCGACATCCGGTGCCGTCGTCGGCGGATGCCCGTACGCCGAGGCCGACGTCGAGGACGCACGTCGCCACATCGACCTGGTGCTCGACCTCGCCCGCGATCGCGGCCTGCAGGCCGACCTCCACCTCGACCTCGCCGACGACGACCGCGACGCCCGCTTCGGGCTCGCGGAGTACGTCGCCCGTGGAGCCGCCGACCGGGGACTCCATGGACGCGTCGCGATCGGGCACGCGACCACGCTGACGTCGCTCACGGAGCCGCGGCTCCGTCGAACGCTGGCTGCGCTCGCCGAGGCGGATGTCGCGGTGGTGCCGCTCCCGGCGACCGACCTGTTCCTCAACGGCAGGTCCGATCCGCGCGTGGTGCGCCGGGGGGTCGCCCCGCTCAAGGCGCTCTGGGAGGCCGACGTCCGGGTCGCGCTGTCGTCGAACAACGTCAGGAACGCCTTCACGCCGACCGGGCTCGCCGATCCGCTGGACATCGCCCTCCTGCAGGCCCGCATCGGCCACCACGTGGGCGATGGCGACTTCGCGAGGCTCCTCGGCGCCGTCACGACGGATGCCGCCTCAGTGATGTTCCCCGACGAGGTGCACGCCGTGCGGGTCGGCGCCCGCGCAGACCTGGTGGTGCTCGACGACGTCGGCGAGGAGTCGCCGGTCATCACGCAGCCCGCCCGCCACCTCGTGCTCAGCGCCGGGAAGCCGGTCTACCAGGAGCGGCGCGATCGCGTCTGGCACGGCGCCGCCGCGGCCTTCTCCGACCACGGCCGGGCGGTCCCGCCCGATCCGATCGTCGGGGACGTCGACCTCACCCGATGGAAGGAGCAGGATCATCGCCAGGTCGCGCGCAACCACTGACACGCACCTCGTCCTGATGCTCGCCCTGACCTTCTCCACCGGGGTCATCGACGCGGTCGGATACCTCGGACTGGACCGTGTCTTCACGGGCAACATGACGGGCAACATCGTGATCCTCGGCATGGCCCTGACCGGCGCCGACGGACTGCCGATCCTCGGACCGGTGCTCGCGCTCGGCGGATTCGGGCTCGGGGCCGCCGTGGCGGGGCGGGCCCTGCGCGACCACGTCGCCGGGTGGCATCCGCGCACCACCGTGGTCTTCGCCGGCGTCGCGGCCGTGCTCTTCGCCGCGGCGATCGCCGTGGCGCTCGGCGGGCGCCCGGGGGAGGCGACCCAGCTCGCCGTGACGACCGCACTGGGTCTCGCGATGGGCATGCAGGCCGGCGCGGCGCGGCACCTGGCCGTGAAGGATGTCACGACGGTCGTCGTCACGTCCACGCTCACGGGTCTCGCCGCGGATTCCCTGCTCGGCGGTCGCGTCGACGCCCATCCGTGGCGGCGGCGCATCGGCGCGATCGTCCTCATCTGCCTCGGGGCGTCGGCCGGCGCGCTCCTGCTGCAGGTCGGGCTCTGGGCCGGTATCGCCCTGGCCGCGGCGATCACGGTGGCCGTCGCGGTCACGGGCGAGGTCGGTCGGCGCCGCTCGGCGACCGGACCGGCGTCGATCGACGACTCCCGCGACGCCGGCGAACGAGCCGGAACGGGGAGCGAACATGGGTGAGTATCGAGGCATCCTGCAGCGCGGCGAGGGGGTGCCCGACGGGGTCGCCTACCTGCCGGCGGAGCCCGGATCGCAGTTCTGGGGGCGCCTGCCCGCACGCGGAGATGCACCGGTCCTCGTGATCGACGCCGGGGCGACCGTGACGATCGACACGGTCAGTCACGAGGGCATCCTCGAGGACCAGGGCCGCGACCCCGTCTCGTACTTCGGCGCGCACGGGGTGCCGAGGTCGGACGTGCTCGGGGACGCGATCGAGCTCGCCGCGTCGCGACATCCGAGGGACGCCGCGAACGACGGGCCGCATGTCGTGACGGGGCCGATCCACGTTCGCGGCGCGATGCCCGGCGACCTGCTGAAGCTGACGGTCGTGGACCTCGCCCCGCGCGTCCCGTACGGCGTGATCTCGAATCGGCACGGCCGGGGGGCGCTGCCGGGCGAGATGCCCGCCGGCGACCGAAACGTCAGCGTGTTCACTCCGATCGAGCTCGACGTCGCGTCGGGGGAGTGGGTCGGCATGCTGCCCGTGGTCGAAGGCGGGGAGCACGTCGTGCGATTCCCGCTCGCCCCGTTCCTCGGCGTCATGGGCGTCGCGGTCGATCGGGATGAGCGGCCGCACTCCGTGCCGCCTGGCGCCCATGGCGGCAACATCGACGTCAACCTGCTCGTCGAGGGATCCGCGCTGTACCTCCCCGTGCAGGTGCCGGGTGCGCTCGCGTACATCGGGGATCCGCATTTCGCGCAGGGTGCCGGCGAGGTCGCGCTCACCGCGCTCGAGGGGTCGCTCCGTGCGACCATCCGGTTCGACGTCGTCCCGGCATCCGTCGCGCTCGCCGAGTTCGGGCCGTTGGACGGGCCATTGGGGGAGACCGCCGACCACCTCATCCCGACGGGCATGGATCCCGACCTCGACGTCGCGGTGCAGCGATGCGTCCGTCAGGCGATCGCGCTGCTGGGCGCTCGATACGGGATGGAGGCGCAGCTCGCATACGCATACCTCAGCGCGGCGACCGATTTCGAGATCTCGCAGGTCGTGGACCTCGTGAAGGGCTCGCATGCGCGGATCCGCAAGGCCGACTTCCGGTCGGTGGACCGCTCGGGGAGGGCGGGGTGAGTCCCGGTGCCCTCCACGGTGACGTCGGACCCGACCCGGAGGTGCATGGCGTGCGCGGAGCCGAGCTGCCCGACGGACTCGTCGAGGCGGTGAACGGATACGAGGCGGCCCTGATGCGCGACGACCTCGAGCAGATGGATCGGTACTTCGCTCCCGGTGAGCGGACGTTGCGCGCTGACGGTACGGGCGTCCTCGTGGGGCACGAGGCCATCAGCCGGTATCGCCGAACGCGCGGCGGTGCCGCGAGGCGGACCGTCACGGCGATGCATGTCCGACCGGTCGGCGACCGCCACGCCTGGGTGCTCTCCGAATCCGTCGGCATCCTGGGCGGAACCGGACTCGTCAGTCAGCTCTGGGAACGCGACGAGGGCGTGTGGCGGATCGTCGCGGCCCACGTCTCGCAGTCGCCGATCAGCTCTTGACAGGGAGAGAAGCGCGAAACTGCGGCGAGGATTCGACACGCTGTCTGTCATGCGACAGGTATCCGCTATTTGGTGTTCGTTACGCCGGATCGCTCGTCCTGGCCGACGACGGCAGCATCCACGGCGTCGGCCGAGCCCTGCGGCATCCGCACCAGCAGGCCCCCCGGGTCGACGCTCGCCCGCATCGCCGTCGCCTCGCCGAAGGCGTCGCCGTCGAGTTCGATCTTCTCCGGCCGCCCGAACGTCGCGTCGATCGTCTCGCTCGTCTCGTAGTGGAGCGGTCGGATCGGCTTGGCATCGCCGAGCAGTCGGCGACCGGTGCTCGTGCGCCGGAGGATGCCGTTCTCCCAGGCCACGCGGACCCAGATGCGCAGCCAGCCGAGCGCCCCCTCGGGGCGGAGCATCACGATGTCGAGCATCCCGTCATCGATGACGGCGTCGGGCAGCAGCATCATGTTGGCCGGCAGGGTGCCGCAGTTGCCGACGATGAACGTGTGCACGGTCGCACGGCGGGTGCTGCCCGATGCGAGGCGGTACCGCACGTGGAGTTCGTTGCCGTCGCGCAGCGATGTCGCGATCGACTGCACGTAGGCGAGCCAGCCGGCGCGCTTCTTGAGCGCGGGGTCGGTGTTCTCGATCATCTGGGCGTCGATCCCCAGGCCGGCCATGACGAGGAACGAGCGTCGCTCGAGGTCGCCGTTCGGTCGGCGCAGGCGGATGAGGCCCACGTCGATCGGCCGGTCGACCCCGGTGAACACGGCGTCCACGGACCGTTCGAGGTCGCCGAGACCGAGTCCGAGATTGCGGGCGAGGAGGTTCCCGGTGCCCGAGGGGAGCAGGGCGAGCGGGATGCCGGAGCCGCGCAGGCCCTCGGCCACCGCGCGCACGGTTCCATCGCCCCCGGCGGCGACCACCACGTCGACCTTCTCCGAGGTCGCCGTCGTGGCGGGGCCCTCGCCCGGGTCGGCCTCCGTCGTCTCCAGCCAGAGCGAGGCATCCCAACCGTGGCGTGCCTCGGCCGACGCGAATGCCGCCTTCACCTCATCGAGGTCGATCTTGATCGGGTTGTAGATGACGGCTGCGCGCATGTCGCAACACTAGACGCACGGGGGACGCGTCGCCCGATCCGCCCGATCCGCGCCGCGGAATGGCGTGGAATCGGCGCAGCGGCTGTGCGGCTGTGCGTCTGTGCGTCTGGGGCGGGGTCGCCGATCAGGCCGATCCGCGCGGCACCAGCGCGAACTTCACGTCCATGGGCTCGCGATCGTCGATCGATTCGCCCAGCCCCTGGAGGGCGGCGGTGATGAGGTTGTACGCCGCCGCGCGCTGGTCGTAGCCGACCGTTGAGAGCGGCGGGATCGTGACCGCCGAGAGGGGAGTGTGGTCCATCCCGACGAGCCCGACGTCGGCGGGCACAGCCCAGCCGCGGATGGTGGCCGCCGACAGCAGCGCGGTGGCGACGTCGTCGTTGTAGCAGACGATGCCTGCCCCGGGGAGTTCGAGGGAGTCGATGGCCTCGAGCGCGTCGTGGGGATCGATGCCCAGGCGCACGATCACCGGATCGGGCAACCCGCGTTCTGCGCACACCCGTCGCACACCTTCTTCTCGGCCCTCGCCGAAGGGGTCGAGTCGGGCGTCCTGGAGATGCGCGAACGCGACTCGGGTGTAGCCGCGGTCGGCGAGGTAGCGGGCTTGCAGCGCACCGATCTCGACGTTGGGATCGATGCGGCCCTTCGATGAGGATTCCGGGTCGAACGCCATGACACCGCGGCTCTTCAGAAGGTCGAGTTCCGCTTGGGAGAACGGGGTGAGGGAGATCACCGCGCGCGGCTTCATGCCGGTGACCACGCGATCGAGCGGTGCCGTGGATTCGGTTGCGAGATGCAGCAGCAGCGTCAGTCCGCGCGAGGCCAGCTCTTCGGTCGCCGCCTGGAAGATGTCCTGCAGGTTGCCGCCGAAGGTGGTGTACGGGATGACGGCGATCACGATGTCGCTGGATCCCTTGGCGAGCGTGCGTCCGGCCGCAGACGGCTGGTAGCCGAGTTCGGTTGCGGCACGGGTGACGCGCTCGCGCGTCTCGGTGGCGAATCGCTGGCCGCGCCCGTTCAGGATCTGGCTGACCGTCGCGCGCGACACTCCGGCGCGCCGTGCCACGTCCTCGCTCGTTGCAATCACGTCTTCAGCATATCGGCGTGAGTTGACGCGCGTTACTAATTGTGGTTACGTACTCAGGTAACGCGCGATACCCAATCGCCGACCATCCTCACAACGACGTACTGGAGCCCGCCGCATGACTCGTGAGATCTTCAACACCGGGTGGAGTTTCCGCCCCAAGGTCACGGCCTTCATGGAGCTCGGCGGCTCGGCGGCCTCGGCATGGGCGGAGGTGACGCTCCCGCACGATGCGCTCATCGGAGCGGAACGTCGGGCGGATGTCCCTCGCGGCGAGACCAGCGGCTACTTCCCGGGCGGCGCATTCGAGTACCGGAAGACCTTCCATGCCGATGCGGAGCTGCGCGGAAGCCGGATCCTGCTCGAATTCGACGGCGTCTACCGCGACGCTGCCGTCTTCGTCAACGGCAACCTCGCCGGCCAGCGTGCGTTCGGGTACTCGCGGTTCTTCGTGCAGATCGACCCCTACCTCCAGTTCGGGGCCGACAACGAGATCCGGGTCGAGTGCCGCACGCACCTCGACAGCCGGTGGTACGCCGGCGCCGGCGTCTACCGCGACGTGCACCTCGTCGTGAAGAACCCGGTGCACATCGCCACCGACGGCGTGGTCGTGACGACTCCCGACATCGAGTCCGACCGTGCCGTGGTGGAGGTCGCGGTGGAGGTCCAGAACTCGAGCGCCCTGACCTCGGTCCTCGAGCTGACCGCTGACATCGCCGGACCGGACGGCGCATCCGTCGCGACCGCGCGTTCGCCGATCACGCTCCTTCCCGGCACGGGAGGCACCGCCCGCCTGCGTGCGTACGTCTCCACACCCTCCCTCTGGAGCGTCGACGCGCCGAACCTCTACACGGCCCACCTCGCACTCCGGGAGGGCGAAGACATCGCCGACGAGCACTCCGTGGCGTTCGGCATCCGGTCGCTCCAGCTCGACCCGCAGCGGGGACTGCGCATCAACGGCGTGAGCACGAAGCTGCGCGGCGCGTGCATCCACTCGGACAACGGCCCCCTGGGCGCGGTCTCCATGCGCGCCGCCGAGGAGCGCAAGGTCGCCCGCCTCAAGGAGGCCGGCTTCAACGCCATCCGCAGCGCCCACAACCCGATGAGCACCGCCCTGCTCGAGGCCTGCGACCGGATCGGAATGCTCGTCATGGACGAGACCTTCGACATGTGGACCCAGGGCAAGAGCGACTTCGACTACGCGTTCGACTTCCCGGAGTGGTGGGAGCGCGACGTCGAGGCGATGGTCGCCAGGGACATCAACCACCCCAGCGTGATCTTCTACTCGATCGGCAACGAGATCCCCGAGACGGGCAGCCCGATCGGCTCGACCTGGGGCCGGCGCCTCGCCGAGAAGGTGCGCTCACTCGACAGCACCCGATACGTGACCAACGGCATCAACGGCTTCGTGTCGATGATCGACACGATCGTGCCCCAGATGCAGGCGAGACGGGATGCCGCGGCGGCCGCACCCGAGGGCGGCGTGAACACCATGATGGCCGGGTTCGGCCAGATGATGAGCCACATCCAGACGTCCGCACCGGCGACGCAGCGCACCGAGGAGTCGTACGCCGTGCTCGACGTGGCGGGCATGAACTACGCCGAGGCCCGCTACGAACTCGATCGCGAGCTGTTCCCCGACCGCATCATCGTGGGCACGGAGACCTGGCCGACCTCGATCGTCGGCAACTGGGAGCTCGTCAAGGACAACGGCCACGTCATCGGCGACTTCACCTGGACCGGATGGGACTACTTGGGCGAGACCGGCATCGGTGCGACCCGCTACTCCGATTCCGGCCAGTCCGGGTTCTCGGGCGGATTCCCCGAGCTGACGGCATGGTGCGGCGATATCGACATCGTCGGCAACCGCCGACCCGTGTCGTACTTCCGCGAGATCGTGTTCGGCCTGCGCTCCGACCCGTTCATCGCCGTCCACCCGCCGGAGAACCACGGCCGCGAGATCGCCGTGGCGACGCCGTGGGCGTGGGGCGACGCGATCGCGAGCTGGACCTGGTCGGGCGCGGACGGCCTGCCCGTCACCGTCGACGTCTACAGCGATGCCGACGAGATCGAGCTGCTGCTCGACGGGGCGACGATCGGTCGGGCGCGGGTCGAGGGCTTCCGGGCGGCGATCGAGACGACCTACCGCCCGGGCACGCTGACGGCGGTGGCCTACGTGGAGGGTGCCGAGGCCGGCCGCGTCGAGCTCACCACGGCCGGTACGTCGCTCGTGCTGGAGGCGGAGCCCGA
The DNA here is from genome assembly GCF_040547485.1 of Agromyces sp. PvR057. Classification (NCBI taxonomy): domain Bacteria; kingdom Bacillati; phylum Actinomycetota; class Actinomycetes; order Micrococcales; family Microbacteriaceae; genus Agromyces; species Agromyces sp. PvR057. Next base: position 207,250 of record NZ_JBEPPT010000004.1, on the reverse strand, counting down.
CCGGCAGGCCCTCCGCGCAGACGGAACCGACCTCGGATACCTCGCCATCGCGCTCACCGACGGGAACGGCGTCGTGCGCAACGGCGTCGACCGTGCCGTCACGGTCACCGTCGACGGACCCGGCATCCTCCAGGCGCTCGGCAGCGGCAATCCGGTGACGACCGAGTCGTTCCGGTCCGCCACGCACACCACCTTCGACGGACGTGCCCTCGCGATCATCCGTCCCACCGGAGCCGGCGAGATCACCGTCACCGCGATGGCCGACGGCTGCCCGCCGGCCGTCACCACCCTGAACGCACACTGACCCGCAAGCACCCACCCGCACGCACCAACCTGCAACACTGACAAAGGAGTCCACGATGAACACCACAGACGACCAGCCGCCCGTACCGACGAACAGCGCCTTCCCGCTCGGGAGCGCATCCACGGCCGAGGACTTCGAACAGCTCGATGCCGCCGCCGGCGGCGGCGCAGACCGCCCCAAGGTCAGCGCAGCCTTCATCACCCTTCTCGCGCTCGGCCTGTTCGGCACCTACCTCGCCTTCGTGACGCCGATCGCGATCTCGTTGGCGATCCGGGTCAATGCGCTCGCCCCCGACAACGCCGAGTACCTGGGTGTCGTGCTCGGCTTCGGTTCCCTGGCCGCGCTGCTGACCAGCCCGCTGGCCGGTCAGCTCTCCGACCGCACTCGCTCGCGCTGGGGTCGCCGCCGACCGTGGCTCGTCGGCGGCATCCTCGCCGGCCTCATCGGCCTCGCCGTCATGGCCGCCTCGCCGGCGGTGCTCGGCCTCGGCATCGGCTGGGTCATCGCCCAGATCGGCCTCAACTCGACGGTGAACACCTTCAGCACCATCCAGGCCGACAAGCTGCCCGAGAATCAGCGCGGCAAGGTCGGAGCCATCACCGGCTTCGCCACCATGGTCGCCCCGGTCTTCGGTGCCGTCTTCGGCGGCACCGTCGCCAACCAGCCCTTCCTCCTCTTCCTCATCCCCGGCGCCATCGGCCTGGTCGTCGTGCTGATCTTCGTCGCGTACTACAAGGACGCCGACAGCCGCAGCATCACATTCGACTCGCCGTTGACCGCCAAGGTGCTCATCTCGAAGTACGTCTTCAACCCGAAGCGCTACCCCGACTTCGCGTGGAACTGGCTCGGCCGCTTCCTGTTCTTCTTCGGACTCACCCTCAACACCAGCTACACGGCCTTCTTCTTCGCGGAACGGCTCAGCATCCCGGTCGACGAGATCGGCGGGACCGTGGCAACGGTCGGCGGAATCGGAATCCTCGGCACCATCGCCGGCGTGTTCCTCGGTGGGTTCCTCTCCGACAAGCTCCGTCGCCGCAAGCCCTTCGTGCTGGGCTCCGGCATCCTGTTCGGCATCGGCGCACTCGTGATGGTGGTCGCCCCCGACCTCACCCTGCTCCTCGTCGGATCGCTGTTGTGCAACATCAGCATCGGCGTCTTCTCCGCCGTCGACCAGGCGCTCTTCCTCGACGTGCTCCCCGAGCGCGACACCGAGGCCGGCCGCTTCGTCAACATCATCCAGCTCGCGAACGTGCTCGCCCAGGCGATCGCCCCCTTCGTCGCGGCGGCAGCACTGGCGCTCATCACGACCGGCGACCGCTATGCGTTCATCTACGCAGCGGCCGCGGTGTTCACCGTTGCCGGTGGCCTGGTGATCCTGAAGGTCAAGGCGGTCCGCTGACCATGTTGCGGCCGGGCTCGTTCATGGCCCGGCCGCACTCACCCCTCAGACGCGACCACCCCTGAGAAAGGCCGCCATGCCCCACGATGCTCGCCCGATCGACCGCCGAGCCGTCGTGCGGCGCCACGACCTGACGCTCACAGCCCCCGACCCCGAGTCCGTGCTCACCGTCGGCAACGGCGACTTCGCCTACACCGCGGACATCACGGGCATGCAGACGTTCACGGCGTTCCACGACCAGGCCGCCGCGATCATGCAGGGGCGTGCCGCGATCAACACGGCGACCATGAGCAGCTGGGGCTGGCACGAGATGCCGAACCCGGAAGGCTACGTGCTCGAGGACGCGATGTCGGAGCACGGCACCACACGTGGCGTCGTGCGGTACCCCGACCGGCACGACATGGAAGGCGCGATGCGCGGCCAGGTCTCCGACGAGAACCGTCCGGGCGCCTGGCTCAATGCGAACCCGCAACGTCTCGACCTCGGCCGTATCGGATGCTCGTTCCACGACGCGAACGGGTCGCGGGTCGATGTCGGACCCGACGCCCTGACCGACCCCGTGCAGCACCTCGATCTCTGGTCGGGCACGATCACCAGCCGATTCCGCTACGACGACGAGAAGGTCGCGGTCACGACCGTGGCGGCTCCGGATGACTCGACGGTCGCATTCCGCATCGAATCCCCACTCCTCGGCGACGGCCGGCTGCGCATCACGCTGCGGTTCCCCTACGCGCATCCGGGCTTCTTCCAGACGTCGGACTGGCAGCACCCCGACCATCACACCTCGACCATCGCGACCGTCGGGTCACGTTCCACGATCTCGCGGCAGCTCGATGCGACGGCCTACCTCGTGGCCGTCGAATCCAGCACTGGATCGATCACCCAGACGGCGCCGCACGAATTCGAACTGCTCACGGATGCCGAATCACTCGACGTCGTCGTGCGCTTCGCCCAGAACGATGGGGGAGCGCTCCCGTCATTCGACGTCGTCGCACAGGCAGCAGCCGAATCGTGGGAGCGATTCTGGCGCTCCGGCGCGGCGATCGACTTCCAGGGCACGGCAGACGAGCGGGCGCACGAACTCGAACGCCGGGTCGTCATCTCGCAGTACCTCACCGCCGTCAACTCGGCCGGCGTCATGCCGCCCGCCGAGACGGGCCTGACCACGAACTCCTGGTCGGGCAAGGCCCACCTCGAGATGCACTTCTGGCACGCGGCCCACTTCGCGACCTGGGGCCGACCGGAGCTCCTCGAACGAAGCCTCGGCTGGTATCTCTCGATCCTTCCCCAGGCACGGGCCACGGCGGCAGGACAGGGATACCCGGGAGTGCGATGGCCCAAGCAGGTCGGTCCGGACGGCCGTGAGAGCCCCGACCCGATCGGCTCGTTCCTCGTCTGGCAGCAGCCGCACGTGCTCTACCTGCTCGAACTGATCTGGCGTGCATCCGCCCCCGTGAAGCGCCACGCCCTGGCTCTCGAGTTCGCCGAGCTCGTGGAGGAGACGGCGACGTTCATGGCCGCCTTCGCCGCCGAGCGCGACGGGGCATTCCACCTGTTGCCGCCGATCATGCCGGCGCAGGAGTTCTACGACGTGACGACAACCGAAGACCCCACCTACGAGCTCGCCTCGTGGTGGTGGGGACTCGAGATCGCCCAACTCTGGCGGGAGCGCGCCGGGCTGCTGCGGCGACCCGAGTGGTCGACGGTGCAGGACGGGCTCGCCCGACCCCATGTCGAGGACGGCCACTACACGGCGATCGCCGCCGAGCCGTACCTGCGACGCGACGACCACCCCGCCCTCCTCGCGGCGCTCGGCGTCGTGCCGCCCATGCCGCTCATCGATCCCGCGATCATGACGACGACCCTCCTCGACGTGCTCGCGAACTGGGACTGGTCAACGGCGTGGGGGTGGGACTTCCCCGTCATCGCGATGAGCGCATCGCGTCTGGGCCGTCCCGACGTCGCGATCGATGCCCTGCTGCGCGACGAGATCAAGAACCGGTTCACCGTGGTCGGGCACAACGCCCAGATGGGATCCATCCTCCCGATCTACCTCCCCGGCAACGGCTCGCTCCTCGCGGCCGTCTCGATGCTGGCAACCACCGGCTTCCCGGACACCTGGGATGTCGCAACCGAAGGGTTCGTTCCATGGCCGTGAGCACCGACAGCCCCTTCCCCACTGGCTTCCTCTGGGGAGCGTCGTGCGCCCCGCACCAGAACGAGGGCAACAACCTCAACAGCGACATGTGGGCCCTGGAGAACCTGCCCGGCTCGTCGTTCGCCGAGCGGAGCGGCGATTCCGTCGACTTCTACCACCGGTGGAAAGAGGACATCGACCTGCTGAAATCACTCGGCCTGAACGCCTTCCGCTTCGGGATCGAGTGGGCGCGTGTGGAGCCGGTCCGAGGCGAGTTCTCGGCTGCCGAGCTCGCCCACTACCGGCGGATCATCGACTACTGCCTCGAGCAGGGCGTCGAGCCCGTCGTGACCCTCCACCATTTCTCGAGCCCGTTGTGGTTCGTCCAAGCGGGAGGGTGGGGATCGGCTGAGGCGGTCGACCGCTTCGGCGACTACGTGGACGCGGTCTGCCCGATCCTCGACGGTGTCACCTGGGTGGTGACGATCAACGAGCCGAACATGTTCGCCGTCATGTACCAGATGTCGATTCCGCTGCAGTACCCGGACCCCGCGGCAGTGCTCGCCCGCATGGGCGCGGCGCGGTCGGCGGTCGATGGCGAAGCCGGCCTCAACGCCTTCTCCATGCCCGAACCGAAGGACGAAGCCGCGCAGACCATGCTCCGCGCGCACGCCCGTGCCCGCGACATCCTGCGGGCGAGAACGTCGGCCAAGGTCGGATGGACCATCGCGATTCAAAGCCTCGTGGCGCGCGAGGGGTACGAAGACCGTCTCGACCACTACCAGCGGATCTGGGAGGACACCTACCTCGAGGCGTCGCGCGATGACGACTGGGTGGGCGTGCAGTCCTACACGAGCCAACTCGTCGGACCGGATGGCCTGGAAGGCGCACCCGCGGGTGCCGAACTCACCCAGACTGCGTGGGCCTACCGGCCTGACGCCCTCGAGATCGCCCTGCGCCGCGCGTGGGAGGTCACCGGAGGCACACCGATGATCGTGACGGAGAACGGCATCGCCACGAGTGACGACCAACGGCGCATCGACTACACCACCGGCGCCCTCAACGGCGTGGCGCGGACCCTGGCAGACGGACTCGATGTGCGCGGATACCTGCACTGGACCTTCATCGACAACTTCGAGTGGGTGCACGGCTACGCCATCACCTTCGGTCTCGTCGCCGTGGACCGCACCACCTTCGAACGAACGCCCAAGGACAGTGCGAGATGGCTCGGCGGGGTCGCCGCGACGAATGGAGCCGACCTCTCATGACCACCGACGCTGTCGCGACCACCGACGCGATCCGCCCCGGTCAGCCGTGGCTCGACACGAACGGCGAGCGGATCCAGGCCCACGGCGGATCCCTGTTCTTCGAGGACGGCGTCTTCACCTGGTACGGCGAGAACAAGGAACGCACGACACCGGGCAGCGGCAACTGGCACTGGGGCGTTCGCGCCTACACCTCCACCGACCTGTACAACTGGGACGACGTCGGCCTCATCATCCCTCCGGTGCTGGATGACCCGAGCTCGCCCCTGCATCCCGCGCAGAAGATGGACCGCCCGCACATCATCTTCAACGAACGCACCGGCACGTACGTGTGCTGGCTCAAGGTCATGGGGGATGGTGCCCACGACACCCAGGCCTCGACCGTGCTCACCTCGGACTCGCTCCTCGGCCCTTACGAGATCGTGCGTGCCGGCCTGACACCGCTGGGGATGAGCGCGGGGGACTTCGACCTGGTCGTCGATCCCGAGACCAGGAAGGCCTACTCCTTCTTCGAGAAGGTGCACACCGACCTCATCTGCGCCGAGCTCACCGACGACTTCACCGATGTGTCGGGGGAGTACTCGACGCATTTCCCGCACCCGAGCCCGCCGTTCACGCGCGAGGCGCCCGCCCACTTCGAGCGGAACGGCACCCACTACCTGGTCACCTCCGGCTCGACGGGGTACTTCCCGAACTTCTCAGAGTTCGCGAGTGCGCCCGACTACCACGGGCCGTGGACGGTGCTGGGCGACGCGCATCCGGATGACCCGAGCCGCACTTCGTACCGCTCGCAGATCAGCAGCGTGTTCAAGCACCCGCACAAGCGCGACCTCTACATCGCGCTCGCGGACCGGTGGCTGCCGCAGCTGCCCGACGACATGCCGAGCGTCTACGACAGTGTCGCGGCCATGGCGCAGGGTGCCGCTCGCCCGGAGATGACGCCCGAGCAGACCGCGAGCATGGCTGCCGTGACGGCGGCCGGGCGTGGCGAGAACACCGCGATCGCGGACTACGTCTGGCTCCCCATCCGTTTCGATGCGGGCGTGCCACGTATCGACTGGCACGACGAGTGGCGCATCGAGGAGTTCGACGAACCATCCCCTCTCCTGTGGCGGAGCGACTCCGATGACGAGGGCTCAGGCGGGCCGGTCATCCGGGGCGGGACGGGGGCTCCAGGCGATGCCATCGGGTCGACGGCCCGTTTCCATCCGGCGCAGAAGCCGCCCTGACCGGATGTCGACCTCCACGACGCAGTCCTCGACCTCGCAGGCGGAGTACGCGCGAACGCCGTCGGGGTGGAGCACGATCGCCTGCGGGTGATCCGGCGTCGCGATCCGGTGCACGACCTCGCCGGACTCGAGGTCGACGACCGCGATCTCGGAGGTCGTCCGGAGGGCGACGACGAGGTGGGAGCCATCCGCCGTCACCGCCGTGCCGAACCCGATCGCCGGCAGTGCGATCCAGGCCATGCGCTCGACTTCCTCCGTGTCCACGACCGCGATGCGGGGCGAACCCTGGTCGGCGGTGTAGGCGAGCCGGCCGCTGGGGTCGAGGCAGACGCGATTGACCTTCTCGGCGATCGGCACGACACCGCGGAGCCTGCCCGTAGGGACGTCGATGATGCTGACGCTGCCCGGGCGGACGTTCGCGGTCACGACCAGCGACCGGTCGACACTGATGGCGAACGTGTGCGATTCGGCTCCGCCCGTCGGCCACCGGCCGATGACCCGGAGCGTTCGCCGATCGATCACCGTGACCGATTCGTCAAGCTCGGTGGAGACGATCAGGTGGTCGCCCAGCAGGCCGGGCTGGTGCGGGCGGCTCGGGAAGTCCAGGGGAAAGCCGCCGCTGCGCTCGAGGGTCATCAGATCGACGATGTCGATGCGCCGCCCGTCGCTGCCGGGAGCGCCGACGGGTGCGTCGCTGTACACGGGCAGGTAGGCGAGCCGGCCGTCGTCGGTCGCGACGACCTCGTGCGGTGCGATGCCCGAGGCGAGGACCGTCCCGGCTGAGGTCCCCGACTCGAGGTCGAGCACCTGGAGCGTGCAGTCGGCCTTGCAGACGACGAGCAGTCGTCCCTCGTCCATGGCGCCTCCCCGCTCAAGTGAACGGCACGACGACGGCGTTGTCCACGCCCGGCGTCCAACCGGCTTACTGGGTGGGACGAGCTTTGCCGCGCGGCTCCGGAGAAGCCTAGATTCGCACCAACTTCGGGCCGATCTTGCTCGGCGCACCCGGGGTCAGCACGAACGATCAAAGGAGATCACATGAAATCCCTCATACGCTCCGGAGCCGCGCTCGTCGCCGCGGCGGCGCTCGGGGCCGGCATGGCGCTCGGCGGAGTGGCCCTCGACCGCGGCAACGGCAACGGCAATGGGAACGGGCACGGCAACGGCGGCCAGAAGGTCACGGCCGAGGAGATCTACCTCGACGACATCAAGGACTACGGCGTGTGCCGAGGCACCGACCCCGAGTGCTACCACGAGTGGGGCAACGGCTGGGCCGAGGGCGAGCAGAAGCGCATCTTCGTCTGGAGTCGGACCGCGGGCCCGCGACACGCCCACCTCGGGACCCCGCTGGCACCCGGTCTGAACCCTCCGCTGAACCCCGACAACGTCGCCCAGATCGCCCTCAAGGCGTGGGCCGAGGAACGCGGCATCGCCGTCGACTACACCGAGGACCTCGCGAGCTTCAGCCGCCTGAACAACTACCAGGCGGTCGTGTTCCTCGGCTCGAACCGCGACACGCTCGACGACACCGCGCAGACCACGCTGATGCAGTACATCCGCGGTGGCGGCGGCTTCGTCGGCATCCACAACGCGTTCGGCGCCGAGTACCACTGGCCGTACTACGAGGGACTCCTGGGAGGAGCGAACTTCTACAACCACGGCCCGAACCGCGACGGCACGGTCGAGCGGATCAACCCGAACGACGTCTCCACCGCGTTCATGCCCGAGACCTGGGCCTTCAAGGACGAGTGGTACAATCTCGCGCCCTACCCCAGCTACGTCAATGTCCTGCTCGAGGTCGACCAGGCGACGAGCGAGGCGACCCCCGCGGGCCACGGCGAATCCCACCCGGTCAGCTGGTGCCAGTACTACGACGGCGGTCGGTCGTGGTTGACGACGCTCGGCCATGACGTGGCGGCCTGGACCGACGCGCCGCTGGCCGGCGACGAGTTCTTCGAGCAGCACGTGATGGAGGGCCTGGAGAGCGCGATGGGCGTCAAGCCGTTCTGCACGACCTGACGTCGCATCATTCACCGAACACCGGCACACCGTGAGGGCCCGGACCGCGCGCGGTCCGGGCCCTCACCGGCGTCACGACGCCGAGTCGCGGCCGCCCCCGTCCCACTGAGTGGAATCATCACCGCCGTGAGACCCGACGTGCTTGCCACCCACTCGGGGGGGACGGATACTGCACTCATGCGATCCGCCCTCGAAGGTGAGCCGGTGTGCGTGCTCGACCGGATCCTCGCCATCCTCGAAACCGTGCGCGAGTCGCATGGCACGACGACCATCACCCAGGTGGCCTCGGCCACCGGCATCCCGAAGTCCACGGTCTCGCGACTCGTGGGCGAGCTCATCCGTCAGCGCTACCTCGCTCGAGCCGATCATGGTGTCGTGATCGGCCTGAGGCTCTTCGAGCTCGGGGCGCGTGCCAGCACCCCCCGGCGGCTCGGCATCGCAGCCATGCCCGTGCTGGCGGAGCTGTTCAACGCGACCGGAGAGCACCTGAACGTCGCGGTCAGGCAGGGGCAGGACATGATCTCGGTGATCTCGGTGCGCGGTCGCCTGCGGCCCGCCCCGTCCAGGGCGGGGGTTCGGGTGCCCTCCGTGACGACCGCCCTCGGCAAGGCCGTCCTGGCGTTCACCGATGACGAGTCCGTGCGCAGCAGCGTGATGACCGGCCTCGATCCGCACCGACGCGAACAGCTCGAACGCGAGCTCGCGATGATCCGCCTGGATGCGGTCGCCATCGATCGCTGCGACACGTTCCCCGGAGTCGTCGGGGTCGCGAGCCCGGTCCTGTCGGCGGACCGGTTCCCGGTTGCCGCGATCTCCATCGCCGGTCCGGCGACCGACATGGATGCGAACCGGATGATGCCGCTCGTGCGCCATGCCGCGCTCGCGCTCACGCGCCGGCTGGCACTGCAGGTGGCCTGACGATGCCCGGCTCCTCCTCGAACGACGCGATCGGCGTCCTCGACCGCATGACCAGCATCCTCGAGGCGTTCGACGCGGACGACCGAGGGCTGGGCATCTCCGAACTCGCCGTGCGCGCGGGGATCCCCAAGTCGACGGTCTCACGCCTGGTGGCGACGCTCGTGCGCCAGAGCTACCTCGAACGCGACGGGTCGCGGATCCACCTGGGCCTGCGCCTGTTCGAGCTCGGGCAGCTCGCGGAGCTGCCGCGGGAACTCAGGGCGGCCGCGCTGCCGGTGATGGCCGAGTTGCGCCACTCGACCGGGGAGAACGTGCACGTCGCGATCCGCGACCGGCGCGAGGTGGTGTGCATCGCCGTCATGCGGGGCCGATCCGCGGAGCGGCCGTTCGTGCGCACCGGCGGGCGCCTCCCGATCCATGCGACCGCCCTCGGGAAGGCCGTGCTCGCGCACGCGTCGCCCCGGGATGTCGACGACGTCGTCGCCGCCGGACTCGAGCGTTGGACGGACCGGACGATCGTCGATCCGGCCGTGCTGCGGCGTCAGCTCGAGGACGTCAGCCGGGGCGGCCTCGCCGCCGAGGTCGGGGAGTTCGCCGCGGGTCTGTCCTGTGCGGCGATCGCGGTGCTCTCGCCCTCGGGGGAGCTCGTTGGGGCGGTCTCGGTGTCGGGAGACTCCGGTGCGTTCGACACGCACCGGTTCGAGCCGGCGATCCGGGCTGCGGCGCTGGCCCTCTCCCGGCGCCTCCGCCCGTCGCCGTGAGGCATCACGATCCGACGCGGTCGCCGAGTCCATCCGTCATCGTCGCGACGACCATGTCGCCGATGAGTCGGCGATGCGAGTCCTGAAGCGCGGGGGCGAGCATGTCCCGGTCGAAGATCGCGGCGAACGTGTGCCGGTTCGCGACGTGGAAGCAGGCGTAGGCGCTGATGATCATGTGCACGTCCACCGCGTCGACGTCGTCGCGGAAGATGCCGTCTCGCACGCCGCGCGCGATGACCTCCTCGAGCAGCGTGATGGCCGTGACGTTCTCGCGGAGGATCGTCTCGGACTGACGCAGGTGCTCCGCGCGGTGGATGTTCTCGATGCTGACGAGCTGGATGAACGCCTCATGCGTCGTGTGGTGGACGTACGTCGCCTCCGCGAGCGTTCGCAGCGCCTCGTCGGGCGACAGCTCGTCGATGCGGATGCCGCGCTCGACCCGTCGGATCTGCGCGTACACGCGCTCCAGGACCGCGAGGTAGAGTCCCTCCTTCGAGCCGAAGTAGTAGTAGATCATGCGCTTGGTGGTGCGCGTGCGCGCGGCGATCTCGTCGACCCGCGCCCCCGCATAGCCGTTCGCGGCGAACTCGGCGGTGGCGACTTCGAGGATGTCTCCCTGCGTGCGGACGGCTCGCTCGGTCATCCCGTTCTCGTGCACGTCGCTCAGCCGATCGGTCATTGCGCGCTCCCTCCAGCGACGGACTGCTCCTCTGCGCGGACGAGCGCACGGAAGTGGCGTTCCATCCGGTCCCGATCGGGCGTCATGCCCGTGATGATTCGGAGACTAGCGCATGCCTGCCCCACGGCCATGCGTCCGCCGTCGAGCACAGGATGCCCTCGTCCGGCAGCCCGCCGGATGAGCTCGGTCTCGAGCGGACGGTAGACGACGTCCGAGACCCATGCTCGCTCCTGCAGCAGTTCGACGTCGAAGGCGATTCCCGGGTGGTGCTGCATTCCGAGCGGCGTCGCGTGGACGACGCCGCTCGCTCGGGGGATGGCTCGGGCGAGCTCGCCATGTGGCAGGGTCACGATCGTCCGCGTCGGGAAGTGCGTTCGCATCCGAGCGGCGAGCTCCTCCGCGCGCGCCTCGTCCACGTCCGTCAGCTCGAGCTGCTCGGTGCCCTTCGCGAGGAGTGCGTAGGCGGTCGCGGCGCCGGCGCCGCCGCATCCGATCTGCAGGACGCGATCGAAGGACGCCTCCGGCAGGCCCGTGGTCAGGCCGTCCAGGTACCCCATCCAGTCCGTGTTGTACCCGACGAGGCCGTCATCGGTCAGGACCACGAGGTTCGCCGCGCCGAGGTGTGCGGCATCCGCGTCCAGGTCGTCGACCAGGTCGACGACGAGCTGCTTGCACGGGTGGGTGATGTTCACGGCGCGGAAGCCCTCCGACCGGGCTTCGGCGAGGATGGCGTCGAGATCCGTCGCCGGCCTGCCGAGCTCGATCAGGTCCAGGATGCGGTACTCGTAGTCGAGACCCATCCGGCGGGCCTCCACCTCGTGCATCGCCGGTGTCAGCGATGCGGTGATGCCCTCGCCGATGAGGCCGACGAGGTACCGACCGCCCCGGTCCGGGGCAGGACCGAGGTCGCGGGTCCGCTCGGTCACGATGCGTCCTGGATCTCGAAGTCGACCGTGGCGAGCGACACCTTCACGGGTGCCGAGATCCGCAGCACCTCCGCGTGGGCCGGATGCCGCGTGTAGGCCTCCAACCCGGCGAGGTCGTCGAAGTCGGCGACGATCGCGAGCTCATGCGAGGCCGGGCCCCCGAGCACGTCCGTGCCGACGCTCATGCTCCGAAGCTCGGGGATCCGCTCCGGCAGCGCCCGCAGGAGCGACATCCATCGCTCCCGCTCCGCTGGCGCGAATTCCGGGGCGAATCGAAAGACGGCGACGTGTCGGATCACGCGGGTTCCCCCTCGATCGCGGAATGACGATGCCGGTACTGGGACGCGAGCCTGACGGGCGCATCGAGCGCGCCGTAGCCCGCGTACGCGCCACGTCGCTCGACCACCTCGAGGAACACGGTGCCGACCGGGTGCGTGTAGAAATGCAGGAACTCGCCGGTCCCGTCGCGGTCGTACATGACGTTCAGCTCCCTGAGCTCGTTCATCAGGGCGGGCTCGAGCCCGAAGCGCGCCTCGAGGTCGTCGTAGTAGTTCCCGGGGATGTCGAGGGGCTCGAAGCCGCGCGCGCGCGACGCGCGGGCGAACGAGAGGACGTCGGATGTCGCGAACGCGACGTGCTGGGGGAGGATCGCATCATCGCTTGCGCCGGAGGGCACGAGGTTGAGTGCGTTCCGGAGCACTCCGTCGTCGCTGCGGAGCACCTGACTGCGGACGAGGCCCACGGGGGCGGCCACGTCGATGGACGCCTCCGCCCGCAGGTCCAGGACCGAGCGGAAGAACAGCACCGCCGCATCGAAGTACTGCCAGGGCTGAGCGAGGTTGACATGGTCGACGCGGTCGATCATCGGGGTCTCGTCGGGTGCCGCGGTGCCGAACTCGCCCACCCACTTCGGTTCGGTGCTCCCCGCGGAACCGAAGAACACCTCCGACCCATCGGGGGCGCGAACCCCGACGAGCGGCTCCTCACCCGCCCCCTCGTCTCGCGGAACGTCCGGAGCGAAGAGCTCCGTCGCGCGCCGCAGCGCGGTGGCGGGATCGCTCACGGAGAGCCCGAGGCCCGCCACGGTGGGCTGCGGACGCGTGGAGTCCGGCGCACCGAGCACGATTCGCGCGTCGCCCTGCGACCACAGCTCGACCGCCTTGGTGCGGTGTCCGCCGTGCGGACGGAAGCCGAGCTCGCGCAGCAGGCGCCTGAGCTCCGCGAGTTCGGGGGTGCGCAGTTCGAGGTAGTTCACGTCCGCGGGCGGGTCGACGGCGGGGAGCAGCTGCGTGGACATCCGAGCGGCGCGTCCGCCCCCAGCCGAGCCCAGGGTCGCGGCGGTCCGATGCTCGAGCCACCGCAGCGAGCGACGGGCGTGGATCGCGGTGGCGAAGGGATCCGACTGGCGGAACGTGTCGTTGAAGATCTCGAGCGAGACGGGACCGTCGTACCCGGTGCGGGCGAGGTGCCCCATGAACGTGCCGAGGTCGAACCCGCCCTCGCCGGGGAAGAGGCGATGGTGCCGGCTCCACGAGAGCACGTCCATCGAGAGCAGCGGGGCGTCCGCCATCTGGACGAAGAAGATCTTCTCGGCCGGGATGGTCTCGATCGCCTCGGGATCGTGCCCCTTCGAGAGGATGTGGAAGCTGTCGAGGCAGAGGCCGACGTTCTGATGATCGCTGAGGCGCACGATGCGGGCGGCCGCCTCGTAGCCGTCGACGAATCTGCCCCAGGCGAGCGCCTCGTACGCGATGCGGACGTCGAAGCGCTCCGCGGCATCCCCGAGCTGTCGCAACTGGGCTGCGGCGAGGTGCTCATCACCGCTGCGCGCGGTCGCGACGTTGCTGCACAGCAGCATCGTCCGGATGCCGAGGCGATTCATCAGGGTGAACTTCGCCTCCGCGCGACGAAGGTTCTGCTCGAGGAGTTCGGGCCCGACGCCCTCGAAGTCGCGGAACGGCTGGTAGAGGTCGAGGGAAAGCCCCAGCTGCTCGGCACGCGCGCGGATGGCCTCGGGCGACTGCGGAGCCGCCACCAGGTCGGGTTCGAAGATCTCGACGCCATCGAACCCGGCCTCCCGCGCGGCGAGGAGCTTCTGATCGAGCGTGCCGCTCAGGCAGACCGTGGCGATCGACGTGCGCATGGGGCCTTTCTGCGGGACCGGCGATGGCATCCGCATGATTCTCGAAACAGCATTGCATGGTTGTGTACTAACTAGTACGTTCGTGTTAAGGATGATCGACGACGATTCAATCCGCTGGGAGGGGATGTTCGATGACGAGTCTCGCCGAATGGAACAGGAATCCGGCTCCGTCGCCCGCGCCGGTGTCGGTGCTCGATCGCATCATCTCGATCCTCGACGCGGTGAAGGAGTCCGGCAGCTCGATCTCGATCACCGACCTCGCGATGCGCACCGGTCTTCCGAAGTCCACCGTGTCGCGCCTCGTCGCGGAACTGTCCGGCCAGCGCTACCTCGAGCGCACCGACGACGGCGTCGCGCTCGGGCTCCGCCTGTTCGAGCTCGGTGCCCGCGCGAGCCTGCCACGACGGCTCCTCGCCGCCGCGGCGCCCGTCATCCGGAACCTGCGTGATGCCACGGGAGAACGCGTCGGACTCTGGGTCCAGCAGGGCACGGACATGGTGTCGATCGCCGCCGTCACGGGTCGACTCCCGATGCTCCCGACGCGCGCCGGCATGCGCTCGCCCGCGCTGACGACCGCCAGCGGCAAGGCCTACCTGGCCTTCTGCGCCGATCAGGGCATCGTCGACCGCGTGAGCGCGCCGCTGATCGACGACGACGCCGCGCACTTCCGCGATGAACTCACCCATGTGCGCGCCTCGGTCGTCGCGATGGACATCGAGGTCTCCTACCCCGGCATCCTCGCCGTCGCGAGCCCGGTTCTCTCCAGCGGACGCGTCGTCCTCGGCGCGATCTCCATCGCCGGACCCAGCGGCGCGATGGACCCCGATCGCGTCGCGCCACTGGTTCGTGCGGCCGGCACGACCGTCGGCCGCCGACTCACGGCGGCATAGGCCTTGCGCACCGCCGGCTGGACCGATTCGGTCAGCGTGCTCGACCGCGTGAGCGCGGTCTTCGATGCGTTCGGCGAACACGACGAGGGGCTCGGGATCTCGGAACTCGCCCGGCGTGCGAACCTCCCGAAGTCCACCGTCTCGAGGATCGCCGCCGACCTCGTCTGCCAGCGATTCCTCGATCGCGAAGGCGACAAGCTCTACCTGGGCGTTCGGCTCTTCGAACTGGCCATGACGGTCGAGGAACCGCGACGGCTGCGCCATGTCGCGCTCCCGGTGATGACCGAGTTGCGCGACGTCACCGGCCAGACGGTGAACCTCGCGGTGCTCGAGGGCGTCGACGTCGTCTTCATCGTGGTCGTGCGGGGCGAGCACCCCGGAAAGCCGTTGGTGCGGGTCGGCGGACGCCTTCCCGCGCACGCGACCGCGCTCGGGAAGTCGATCCTCGCGTTCTCGCCCCATGCCGTCGTCGAGCGCATCATCGAAGGGGGCTTGGCGGCGCGCACGGCGCACACCATCTCCGAGCCGTCGGTGCTCCAGCGCGAACTGATGGACGTCCACAGCCTCGGCGTGGCCACCGAGAAGGAGGAGTGCGCCAACGACCGTGTCTGCGTGGCCAGCCCGATCCTCGGCCCGGGCGGTGCGCCGATCGCGGCGATCTCCGTGACGGGCTCCGTGTCGACCCTGGCTCCCGAACGCATCGCTCCCGCCGTGCGAGCGGCCGCGACGACGCTGAGCCGTCGGTTCGACGCAGCGCGCGCACGCTGACCCCGACATCCGATCGGACCGGGCGCACCGGAACGGGGTGGGTGCGCATGCGCACCCACCCCGTCGTCCGTCGCGCGGACGTCAGTCCGCGGTCTCGCGGATCGCCTGGTAGGCGGCGAGGTTCTCCCCGGTGAAGAAGCCCTCGAAGTACTCCTCCGCCTGGCTGATGAAGGCATCCATGTCGATGTCGTCCTGCTCGATCACGGTGAAGGCGTCGTTCGCACGGTACTCGTCGAGGATCTTCTCGGTCTCCTCTTCGACGCAGTCGCGGTTCTCGGGCCGGATCTCGTGGATGGTCTCCTCGAGCAGTGCCGTCTGCTCCTCGCTCAGCTTCTCGTACGTCTTGTCGCTGACGATGATCCAGTGGATGCCGACATTGTGGTCGTTGAGGATCGCCGTGTTGAGCACCTCGTCGTAGCTCGACGAGCGCGTCGCGACGATGGGGTTCTCCTGACCGACGGCGATTCCCTGCTGGAGCGCGGTGTAGACCTCTTCCACCGCGACCGAGACCGGGTTGGTCACTCCCAGGGCCTCAGCGTTCGCGAGGAAGATCGGGGAGTTCGGGAACCGGATCGGCACGCCGGCCAGGTCCTCGGGGCCGTGCACCTCGACGTCCTTCGTGGTGAAGGTGCGGTTTCCGAAGAACCAGCCGTCGACGACGTTCACCCCGGTGGCCTCGTGGAAGCCCGTGAAGAGGTCCTCCGAGCTCTCGTCGATCCACTTGAACGCGTGGTCGACGTCGTTGAACGCGTAGGCGGCGTCGACGACGCCGATCGGCTCGTACGTGGCGCTGAGCGCGGACGCGCCCTGCAGGTCGATGTCGATGTCGCCGGACTGCACCTGCGGGAACCGGTCGGCGTCCGGGCCGAGCTGACTCGCCGGATACAGGTCGACCGTGAGCCCGATGTCGGCCTCCTCCAGCCGCTCCTTGAGCAGTTCCACGCCGCAGTAGTAGTTCGGCGTCTGCTCGTTCTGGCTCGTCGCCACGGTGAGCGTGACGGGTTCGTTCTCCGATCCGGCCGCGTCGCCGGACTCCTCCGGACTGGCGCCGCCTCCGGCGCAGCCGGTGAAGACGAGGGTGGTTGCTGCGAGCACCGACGCGGCGAACAGGCCTCGGCGCGTCGATCGGGCTGTGCCCATGGGACTCTCCTCTTGTTGTGCACGTCTTCGTGCAAGCTCTGACGTGAGATTCGATGGCCGAAGCGCGACGTCCGGTCGACACGTTTCGCACGGGGGCGAGATCGTCGTCGACCACGCTGTCAAGTTGCGGCCCGGTGGCAGTGCCGACTCTGACCGACTTCGAACCGATCGCAAAGCGATGTCCCGTCGAATGGAACATGCAGTGCCGGGTGCCGATCGCAGCCGATGGGAGCCGCTCGCCGCTGAGTGGAACGACTCCCGTGCGCCGCCCAATCCTGTCATACGCTCGGTTCGCACCCGCGCTCCGACGAGGGGGAGGCCGTGACCGCATCCGAACCCGTGCCGCTTCGCATCGGCGTCGTCGGAGCGGGATTCATGGGGCGACAGCACATCGAGGTCATCCGCGCCGCGTCCGGCGCCGACCTGATCGCGATCGCCGATCCGGTGCCACCCGACGATGTCGCCCAGGATCTTCCGGTCTACGCGGATGCCACGGCGATGCTGGCCGCAGAGCGGCTCGATGCGGTCGTCATCGCCGGTCCGAATCGGATGCATGTCGAGACGGCCGTCGCATGCCTCGAGGCCGGCGTCGCGGTGCTCCTCGAGAAGCCCGTCGCCATCGACTACGCGGAGGCCCGCCGGCTCGTCGCTTCCGTCGACCGCGTGCACGGACGACTCCTGGTCGGCCACCATCGCAGGCACCATCCTGCCGTCGCACGTGCCCGCGCCGCCATCCTCGCCGGTGAGCTCGGAGAGGTCGTGGCCATCAGCGGACTCTGGTCGGCACGCAAGGAGGATGCCTACTTCGCGGACACCCCGTGGCACCGACTCCCGGGCGCCGGCGTCATGCTCATCAACCTCGTCCACGACCTCGACCTCCTCAGGCACCTGTGCGGTGAGGTCGCCGAGATCCAGGCGATGAGCAGCTCGCACGCGCGCGGGCTCGAGGTCGAGGACACGGTCTCGTTGAGCCTGAGGTTCGAGGCCGGCGCCTTGGGAAGCCTCCTCGCCTCCGATGCCGGGGTCTCGCCGTGGGGCTGGGATCAGGCCACGGAGGAGACGCTCGCCTTCCCGTACGTTCCCGACGGAGTCGCCTACCGGATCGTCGGCACGCGCGGCGCGCTGTCGGTGCCGAACCTGGCGAAGTACGCGTACGACCCGTCGGTGTCCGCCGACTGGCGCTCGCCGCTGTCGCGCACCTACCTGTCCGTCGCGCCGCGCGGCTCGTTCCAGGCGCAGTTCGACCACTTCGTCGACGTCGCGCGCGGGCGGGCGGAGCCGCTCGTCTCAGCCGAGGACGGTGCTCGCACGCTCGCACTGGTCGAAGCGGCAGCGCTGGCGGCCGCCACACGCGCGGCGGTCGACGTCGAGCGATTCCGTGCCGAGATCGACGCGTCGGAGCCCGCATGAGTCCCAGGCACGGGCAGCAGGCCGACGTGGTCATCGTCGGAGTGGGACTCGCCGGACTTGCGGCGGCCCAACGACTGGGCGAGCACGGGTTGCGTGCCGCGCTCGTGGAGAAGCGCGACCGGCTGGGCGGCAGCTCCGCCATGAGCGGCGGATGGTTCGCCCTGTCCGGAACCGCGCTCCAGCGACGAGCCGGCGTCGAGGACTCCGACGGGCTCTTTCTCGCAGACATGGTGGAGACCGGCGGAGGCTACGCGGACGAGGCGCTGCTGCGAGCGCTCGTCGCCGGGCAGGGCGACGCCGTCGCCGCCATCGAGCGTGCCGCGGCCTGGACCGACGAACTCAAGGTCAGTGCCGGGATGAGCGTCGCCCGCGCGCATCTGGTCCGCATCCGAGGGCTGCTCGCACACCTCGAGGATGCGGCCGTCGCCGCGGGCGCGATGATCCTCACGGGACACGCCGCACGCCGACTCGTCACGGACGGGCCGAGGGTGGTCGGCATCGAATCCGACGGCGGCACGCTCATCGGGACGTCCGGGGTCGTCCTCGCGAGCGGCGGATTCTCGCGCTCACGCGAACTGCTCGATCTCTTCGTGCCCGATCAGGCGGCGGCCATGCCGTACGGCGGTGCCGGCAACACGGGCGACGGGCTTCGCATGGCGTGGATGCTCGGCGCGGGCCTCGCCGATATCGGGCATGTCTCCGGAACGTACGGCCAGCACGCCGAGACGACGGACGACGAACACGAGCTGCTGACCGCCAACTACCTCGGCGCGATCCTCGTGAACGCCCGCGGCGAGCGTTTCACCGATGAGTCCGCGTCGTACAAGCTGCTCGGATCGGCGGTGCTCGGCCAGCCGGGGCGCATGGCCTTCCAGGTCTTCGATTCGGCCGTGCGTGCCCGGTCCCGACCAGGTGTTCCGCTCTCGGACATGGAGCGCCTCGAGGAGCTCGGGCATCTCGTGAGCGCGCCGACGATCTCAGAGCTCGGTCGCGAGCTCGGAATCCCCGGGGATCGGCTCGAGCGCACGGTCGCCGACTACAACGAGTGCGTGGCCGGCCGACGGGAGGATCCGTTCGGGCGCGTGGGGCTCGTGAACGGCGTGGGCGCAGTGATGCCCGTCGCGACCGGACCGTTCTACGCCTACGCCGCGGTGACGGCGATGACCTCGACCTACGGAGGACTCAGCGTCGCACCGGACGGCTCGGTGCAGCGCGTCGACGGGTCGCGGATCGAAGGGCTGTTCGCCGCGGGGGAGGTGGCCGGGGGCTTCCACGGCGCGTCCTACATGACCGGGACGGCCCTCACCAAGGCGCTCGTGTTCGGGTTCAGGGCGGCCGACACCATCGCGCTCGGCTGAGTCGCCGCAGATCAGCCCGCGGGCGCCGAACGGTCGGCGGCACGGATCGCCAGTTCGTAGCCGTACACGCCCGCGCCAGCGATGACGACGCGAGCGACCGGTGAGATGAGGGAGTGGTGGTAGACGGCCTCGCGGGCGTGGATGTTCGTGATGTGCACCTCGACGACGGGCGTGACGAGCATCCGGAGCGCATCGAGCAGCGGCACGGACCCGAAGCTGAATCCGGCGGGATTGATCACGACGGCCGCCTCCTGGCGGAAGGCGTCGTGCACCCACTCGACGAGCTCGTGTTCGGCGTTCGACTGGGCGAAGAAGAGCTCGAACCCGAGCTCGTCGGCGACCCGCTCGCAGTCGCCTCGCACGTCGTCGAGCGTCGCGCGGCCGTACACCTCGGGTTGGCGCCGGCCCAGCATGTTGAGGTTCGAGCCGTTCAGCACGAAGAGCCCTCTGGCCATGTTCGTTCCCCTTCTCGCGTCCTGCGGTCTCCCGCGGCATCCGGTGGCCTGCGTGAGGTGCCCGCGAAGCGGATTCCCGGGGCACCCTCGCGCTACATCAAGCCGAGCCAGGTCGGCAGGCTCGTGACGATCACCGGGAACAGGGTCAGGAGCAGCAGGACGACGCCGAGCGGGATCAGGAAGGGCAGGATTCCCCGGAACAGCTCGCCCATCGGCCTTCGCGTGATGGACCCAACGACGAAGAGCACGGCTCCGACCGGTGGCGTGAGCGACCCGATCATGAGGTTCAGGATCATGATGACGCCGAGCTGCACCGGGTCGATGCCGAACTGCCCGATGATCGGCATGAGGATGGGCACGAGCACCAGGATCACCGGTGGGGCCTCGAGGGGAATGCCGAGCAGGATCAGGAGGAGGTTCAGCATCAGCAGGAAGACGATCGGGTTGTCGGTGAACCCGGTGAGCCATTCGCCCAGTGCGCGGGAGACCTGCTCGCGCGCGAGCACCTGGCCCATGAGGTTCGACGCACCGAGGATCAGGAGGATCCCGGCGGAGATGATGACCGTCTCCTTGGCCGCATTCCAGAAGACGCGCCAGGTCAGGGTGCGGTAGATCGCGCCGAGGATGAGCATGTAGACCGCCGCGATGCCCGCGCTCTCGGTCGGCGTGAACAGTCCGCTGAAGATGCCGCCCAGGATGATCACCGGCAGCAGCGCCGGCCCGATCACCCGAACGGCGGCCTTGGCGAGCATCGACCCGACGAACGGCTGGGTCTTCGCGACGTCGGGGTGGCGACGCACCCAGAAGAAGACGTAGGCGGCGAGCCCCAGCGCCATGAGCATCGCCGGGATGATCGAGCCGGCGAACAGGGCGCCGGTCGAGATCGAGGCGGTCGCGGCGAAGAGCACGGCGGGGATGCTCGGCGGCATGACGGTGCTCATGAGCGATCCGGATGCCGTGAGGCCGGCCGAGAACCCGTACGGGTATCCCGCCTTGAGCATCTGGGGGATCTGCACCTTGCTGGTCGACGCCGCATCCGCGAGGGCTGAGCCGCTGATCCAGGAGAACCCGATCGCCGTGCCGAGATTGACGTAGGCGAGGTTTCCCCGGAGTCGTGGCAGGGCCGCCCGGGCGAGGTCGTAGAGTCGCGTGGCGATGCCGAGCTGGTTCGCGACCGTGCCGACGAAGATGAAGAGCGGCACGGCGAGCAGCGGGAAGCTGTTGATCCCGTTCACCACCGAGGAGATCGCGTAGCCGGCCGAGAGACCGTGGCTGTAGAAGTACAGCATGCTCGATGCGATCATCGCGAAGGCGACGGGCACACGCAGCAGGAGGAAGACGACGAACAGCAGGATGTAGAGCCAGAGGTCCAAGGATCAGCCTTCCATCTCGCCGATGTCGAGCTTGCGCTCCGGGCGGTTCGCGTACGGGATCTTGAAGCCGGAGTGGATCGCGGCCGACAGGAAGCCGACGAGGGCGAAGAGGTACAGCACGCCCACCGGCATGTGCAGCGCCGCGCTGAGCCGGCCCCACTCGGCCTCGATCTTCACGAACGCCTCGTACGCGAGCGCGAGGCTCGTCGCGACCATGATGACCGCGGAGACGACCCGTAACGCGATGAAGAGCCGGGTGCCGGCGAGCATCTCGTCGAAGATCTCGAGCACGATGTGGCCGTTCTTGCCGACGAGGTAGCCGGTCGTGATGAAGGTCATGGCGATCATCGACATGAGCGCGACCTCGCCTGCGCCGACCCAGCCGATCGACGGGAAGTAGCGGCCGAGCACCTGGTACATGGTGCCGAAGACGATGAGCGCGAAGAGCGCGACGCCGATCGTGATCTCGACCTTCGAGAGCACGCGGATGAACACGGGATCCGCGGGGACGCCCGTGTTGAGTTCGGGGCCCGCGTAGAAGGTGCTGGTGTGCGGATAGATCGAGTCTCCGAGCACGGCCTCCGTCCCCTTGCGCGGGGCGTCTTCGGACTCGTCGGGCCGACCCGGCTCGGGCTCCGGGTCGCGTTCCTCATCGGTCATGGCGTCACCGCCACGGTGTCGGGATGCATGGTCAACCTCTCTGTTGATGCGGGGCCGGGGGTGCTCGCGCACATCGCTGCCCCTGCGACTCTGGTCTGCGATCAGGTGCGTGCAAAGTCGAGTCTCGCCGAATGGGACACCTCCCGCACACAACGATCCGCCTCCGACGTGGAAGCCGGAGGCGGATCGGTGTCGCGTCGGGATCGGGCTACTTGACGACGGTCACGGTCGCCGTGGAGGTGAGGCGCTCCTGCACGCCGTCATGCAGGAAGTTCGCCTCGAACGTGAGCGATGTCGCGCCCTCCGGCACGTTGTGGTCGAGGTCCGCCTTGTCGAACTGGAGGATCAGCCACGTGCGCTTCGTCGCCTTCGTCAACCATGTGCCGGTGCTCCGGACGGCGGAGGCCTCCACCGGGTTCGTCGACAACGGGGTGAGCAGCTGTGCTCCGCCCTCGTACTCGTAGCCGGCCGGAAGGTCGAACGTCGCCGTCACCTTCTGGTTCAGCCGGCTGAGCCACCCGCCACTGTCGCCGAGCTGCAGCTTGCCCGGCACGAATCTCAGCGCGCCCGGCTGGTCCGTCGGCTCGAGGACCACCTCGATCTTGCCCGTCGGACGAGGGTCGGTGCAGTCGTTGAAGAAGTACTCGCCCGCGCGCTCGAACGTGTGCTCGTACGTCTCGCCCGGCGCCAGTTCGACGTCGAACTCGCCCTCGAAGAACTGCGTCGCGCAATGCGCCTTCACGTTCGGGAAGTTCGGGAACGTCTCGGCCCCCGGATTGCGGAAGGTGACCGTCGTGCCGACCGGCACCCGCAGGTGCGTGGGCTGCATGCCGTTCTGCGACACGCTGTCGCGCGCCGCGGCGGTGTCGTCGGTGCGGTTGGCTCGGGCGAGGAGCACCGTGTTGCCGACGGCCTCGCCCGCGGCGGCCGCGCCGCCCACGGGGCGACGGATCGTCAGCGGTGCCGTGTCCGGGCCTTCCGGGCTCCCCGACTCGGTCGTGTACTCCCCGCCGAGCTTGAACGACCAGAGCGAGTCGCCCTGGGTGACCGATCCGCCGTACGGGTTGGTCGACCCGGCGGCGAACACGGCGACGTACTGCTCGCCGTCGACCTCGTAGGTGACCGGCGCGGACGCGATGCCCGAGCCCGTCTGGAAGTTCCAGAGCACCTCGCCGTCCGCGGCATCCATCGCGAGCAGCTCACCGTCGATCTGCCCGACGAAGAGCAGGTCGGATGCCGTCG
The DNA here is from genome assembly GCF_040547485.1 of Agromyces sp. PvR057. Lineage (NCBI taxonomy): Bacteria > Bacillati > Actinomycetota > Actinomycetes > Micrococcales > Microbacteriaceae > Agromyces > Agromyces sp. PvR057. The sequence goes on along the minus strand of NZ_JBEPPT010000004.1, from coordinate 184,174 downwards.
CCAGCGGCCCCTGGCCATGCGACATGTCCGTGCCGAGGTGGTTCTTCCACGCCACCTCACCGGTCGAGGCGTCGTAGGCGAGGATCCCGCCGGTCTGGTACTGGCCGATGGCCCGCAGGCCGTTCGCGGACGCCCCGTTGTAGTGCGCCACCGGGTTCGTGCCGTACGGGAAGTAGACGAGGTTCGTGCTGTGGCTGTACGCGTGGTTCGACCAGTCGCCGCCGCCGTTCTGGCTGGTGGTCGACAGGATCGGCAGGTCCCACTGCGGGTCGTACATGCAGCCCTCGCGGTGCCCCGACGGGTGGCCGTCGGGGTAGGTGAGGAAGGGCTCGTCGGCCGCGACGTAGCTGTCGGGGTTGAAGACGAGGTTGCCGTCGGCGTCGGGCTGGTACCCGTTGTAGTTCGGGACGCCGCGCCAGGGGTCGCCGGGGATGTTCTCGGGGTCGAGCTTCTCCCAGACGAGGCATTCGGGCAGCAGCCGGCTCGCCGGGAACGGCTGGGTCGCGGCGTGGTTCTGGCGCGAGTCGGTGATCATGGGCTTGTCGATCACGGGCAGCACCGGTTCTCCGTTCGTGCGGTCGAGCACGAAGTGGTGGCCCGACTTGCTGCCGTAGAAGACGACCTTCCGTTCCTCGCCGCCCACCCGGATGTCCGCCAGCGTCGGCGGGTGGACGTTGTCCATGTCCCAGACGTCGTGGCGGATCGACTGGTAATGCCACTTGTACGCACCGGTGGTGGCATCGACGGCCACCATCGTGCTCGAGAAGAGGTTGTCGCCGGGTCGGAGCGAGCCGTCCTGCGATGACGTGCAGCTGCGGGCGTTGCCGAAGGTCATGATGTACATGCCGAGCTCGGGGTCCACCGCGCCGTGCATCCACGAGGTGGCTCCGCCCTCCTCGGCGCAGTCCGTGCCGTCCGGCAGCACCGGACCCCATGTCTCCGAGGCGTCGAAGGTCACCCCGTCGATCCCGGTGAACTGCTCGCCCCGCTTCGGTCCGCCGAAGAAGTGCCAGAGGTACGAGCCGTCCGACGCGTCCAGCGCGACGACGGCGCCGCGATCGCCGTCCGCCGCGTGGGCGTAGACGATGCCGTCGGCGTACACGGTCGCGACCTTGCCGACGCGTCCGAGGTCCTCGCCGGCGGGTCCGGTCGGCTGCACCGCCCAGACCTCCGCCCCCGTCGCCGCGTCGAGCGCGACGACGTGGTTGTCTCCGGCCAGGGTGAAGATCCGGCCGTCGCCGGCGGAGACGCCGCGCCGGGTGCCCGAGAGCCCGTAGACGCCGTTCTCCCATTTCCAGACGGGATCGCCCGAGGCGCCGTCGACCGCGACCACGCCGCCGCTCGGCGTGTCGAGGTAGATCACGCCGTCGACGACGATGGGCGTCGTCTGCTGGCCGGTGTCATCGGATGCGGGCGCGGCGGCGGAGACGTGGGTGCGCCAGGCCGGGGCGAGGTGCTTCAGGTTCCGCTTCGTGATCTCCGTCAGCCCCGAATAGTGCTGGTTGCCGAGGTTGCCGCCCACGGTGGGCATGTCGGCACCGGTCGGCTCGAGGCCCGTCAGGCCGACGGGTGGGACGGGCTCGGTCGAGTCCGCCAGCCCGTTGGCGGGGAGGGCGGTTCCCGCGAGCACGACCAGTGCCCCGATTCCCGCGATGCCCAATCTCGTGATCAGCCGTGTTCGCATCCGTTGACTCCTTGATCGTCGTTGATCGGCGGCGTTCGGACTCGCGCCCGACCGCCGTTGCTCCAAGGCGCCGGCCGGACCGCGTGATCCGGGATCCGGCGGCACCTGCCAGCGCTCGGACGCTAACCCTGAGGGCATCGGCGGGCAACCGCGCGGCTCATCGAGTGGTACAACCGGTGCTGGCTGCGGCGGGGCGACCCAGGGGCGACTCAGGGGCTTTTCTGCCCAGTGGGACAGCCTTTGGCGGCGCCCGCACCGTGTGCCTACCATGCGGCAGTCGGCATCAATGCCCATGGACGGAGTTGTCATGGCTGCTTCAGCACCCAAATCCCTGTCGCCCGAACAGGAGCAGGAACTCGACGAGGTGTTCGCCCGCGCGCAGGCGGCGCTCGCGATCATCGAGACGTACGATCAGGCCCGCGTCGACCGCTTGATCCGAGCCGTCGCGTGGGCCGTCGCGAACCGGTCCGCGTTCCATCGGCTGGTCGGCATGGGCATCGACGAGTCCGGCCTCGGCGACTTCGACAGCCGCATGAACAAGCGGATGAAGATCCGCGGCGTGCTCCGCGATGCCCTTCGCAGTCCGTCCGTCGGCATCATCGAGGAGGATGTCGAGAAGGGGCTCGTCAAGTACGGCAAGCCGGTCGGCGTCATCGGATGCGTCGTACCGACCACGAACCCCGACCTGACGCCCGCCGGCAACGCGATCTACGCCATCAAGGCGCGCGACGTGGTGGTGTTCTCACCCCACCCGCGCTCGAAGGACACGACGCTCGAGACCGTCCGCCTCATGCGCGAGGCCCTCGAGGCGGAGGGTGCCCCGGCCGACATCCTGCAGTGCATCACGCTGCCGAGCCTCGCGGCATCGCAGGAGATCATGCGCCGCGCAGACCTCGTGATCGCCACGGGTGGCCAAGGGCTGGTTCGCGCGGCCTACAGTTCGGGGACGCCCGCCTACGGGGTGGGCGCGGGCAACGCGACCGAGTTCGTCGACGAGACGGCCGACCTGGCCGAGACGGCGCGCAACTGCATGCTGTCGAAGACGTCGGACTTCGGCTCGGGCTGCTCGGCCGACGGGAACGTGCTGGTGCCTGCGACCCGCTACCGCGACATGCTCGACGCGCTCCAGGCCGAGGGCGGATACCTCGCGACGGCGGAGGAGCGCGCGGCGCTTCAGGGCGTGATGTGGGATGACGAGGGCCACCGCCTTCCCGACACCGTCGCCGTCTCACCACAGGTGCTCGCGGCGGCGGCAGGGTTCGACATCCCCGCGGACAGCAGGTTCATCGTGGTCGAGGGCGACGGCATCGACGAGGATCGGCAGTTCTGCAAGGAGAAGCTCACGACGCTGATGGCGGTCCACGCCTACGAGGGCGGTTTCGAGGACGGCGTCGAACTCGCCAAGCGGCTCTACGACATCGGCGGCAAGGGCCACTCCTGCGGCATCGCGTCGACGGACGACGCGCACATCGACTACTTCGCCAGGCACATGCCGGTCTCGCGGATCATGGTTCGGCAGCCGAACTCGAAGGCCAACGCGGGCTCGTTCACGAACGGGATGCCGATGACCTCCTCCATGGGATGCGGCACCTGGGGCGGCAACATCACCTCCGAGAACGTCTCGCTCCGCCACTACCTGAACACGACGTGGGTCGCCCGCACGATCGCCGAGGACCGCCCATCGGATGAGGACCTGTTCGGCGACTTCTACGACGCCGAGCTCGAGACATCCGTCATGCCGCCGGTGGCCGCACGGTGAACGAGCGACGCGAGGGGCGCGAGACGGCGCCGGGGGAGTCGCCCGAGGCGCTCGTCGACGAGGCCCGGCAATGGTGGCAGACGGACATCATCGACATCAGCCCGGGTGAGATCGCGCTGCGCGGCTATCCGATCCAGGAGCTCATCGGCAACGTGGGCTTCGTCGACACGATCTGGCTCATGGTGCGGGGCGAACTGCCGACGCGCGCCCAGGCGGCGCTGTTCGAAGCCGCGCTCGTGGCGTCCGTCGACCACGGACCCCAGGCCCCGTCGATCGCGATCGCACGGATGGCGACGACGTGCGGGTCGCCGGTCAACAGCGCGATGGCGTCGGGGATCAACGTGCTCGACGACATCCACGGCGGCCCCGGCCAGCAGTGCATGGAGCTGTACCTCGAGGTGGAGGCCGAACTGGCGCGCGGCGGCGACCTCGACGAGGCGGCCCGGACCGTGCTGCAGCGCCATCGTGACGCCGGCGTCCGATACTTCCCGGGATTCGGCCATCGATTCCATCCGCTCGATCCGCGCAAGGAACCCCTGCTCTCGCTCGTGGACGAGGCCGCGGCGAACGGGGTGGTCGACGGCCGCTTCGCCGCGATCGGGCAGGCCGTCGAAGACGCCATCAACGAGGGGAAGGCCAAGCCCATCCCCATGAACGTCGACGGCGTGACGGCCGTCATCTACTGCGAGCTCGGGTTCACCCCCGAGCTCGGGCGCGGGGTCTTCATCCTCGCGCGCTCGGTCGGCATCCTCGCCCACACCATCGAGCAGATGAGGCAGGGCGGCCGCATCAAGGGCCCGGTGCCGAAGTCCATCGGCTACACGTACACGGGTCCGGCTCACCGACCCGTCCCGCTCGAACGCGAACAATGAAGGAGAACCCGATGAAGGACCTGGTGTCCAACCAGATCGTCCGATACCTCGAAGCGCGTGAGGTCGAGCACGTCTTCGGGCTCTGCGGGCACACGAACATCGCGCTGCTGGCCGCGCTCGAGCAGAGCGAGCGCATCTCGTTCGTGAACGTGCGTCACGAGCAGATCGCCGCCCACGCGGCAGACGGCTATGCACGGGTGACCAAGCGGGCGGGCGTCGTGCTGACCCACCTCGGGCCGGGCCTGACGAACGCCACGACCGGGGTCGCGAACGCCGCACTCGACTCGATTCCGATGGTGGTCATCGCCGGCGACGTGCCGACGCACTACTTCGGCAAGCACCCGCATCAGGAGATCAACCTCCACGCCGACGCCGCTCAGTACGAGATCTATCGACCCTTCGTCAAGCGCGCGTGGCGCGTCGACCAGCCCCACCTCATCGCCGAGGTGCTCGACAGGGCGTTCACCCTCGCGGAGAGCGGTCGCCCCGGCCCCGTCCTCGTCGACGTGCCCATGGACGTCTTCTCGGCGGAGGTCGAGGTCGCGCTGTTCGACAAGGTGGTCGGCAACACCCGATCGCTCGTGAAGCCGAGTCTCGACGAGGCGACCGCGGAGCTGATCGTGCAGAACCTGCTCGACGCCGAGCGGCCTGTCCTGTACGTCGGCGGCGGCATCGTCGCGGCGGACGCGGCATCCGAGCTCGCCGAGTTCGCGGGGCTGCTGTCGCTGCCGGTCGCGCACAGCCTCATGGGCAAGGGCGCGATGCCGGACGACAGCGCCCTGGTCCTCGGCATGACGGGCTTCTGGGGGACGGCCTTCACCAACGAGACGACGCGGACCGCCGACTGGATCCTGGCGCTCGGCACCCGGTTCGCGGAGGCGGACTCGAGCTCGTGGTATCCCGACTACACCTTCGACATCCCGGCCACGAATCTCATGCAGATCGACATCGATCCCGCCGAGCTGGGGCGCAACTACCCGCTCGAGATCGGTGCGCTCGCAGACCTCAAGGCCGCGCTGAGCGTGCTCGTCCGCGTCGCGCGTCGACTCGCCCCGACCGGTGTCCGGCGCGACGACCTCCTCGCGCGGATCGCCGAGACCCGCGCCGACGTGAAGCTCCGGAACGCGGACGCGCAGGTCTCGGACGCGTGGCCGATGCGGCCCGAACGGATCCTCGCCGAGACCCGGGAGGTGCTCCCGCCCGACGCGATCATCACCACGGATGTCGGGTGGAACAAGAACGGCGTCGGTCAGCAGTTCGACATCCTCACGCCGGGCACGTTCCTCACGCCCGGAGGGTTCGCGACCATGGGGTTCGGCGCTCCGGCCGCCGTGGGGGCCAAGATCGCCCGTCCGGATCGCGTCGTCGTCTCGCTCGTCGGCGACGGGGGCTTCGGGCAGAACCCCGCGGTCCTCGCCACGGCGCGCGAGGAGAACGTGTCCGTCGTCTGGGTCGTGATGAACAACAACGCGTTCGGCACCATCGCGGGGCTCGAGAAGGCGGCGTTCGACACGACCTACGGGACCGTCTTCGGCACCGCCGAGGATCCCATGTACACGGACTTCGCCGCCATCGCGCAGGCCTATGGCGTCGTCGGCATCCGCGTCGAGTCCGCCGCCGGGTTCAAGCCGGCCCTCGAGCGTGCGATCGGCACCGGCGGTCCCGTCGTGATCGACGTCGCGATGGTCAACGTGCCGACGCCGACCACAGGGCACTGGAACATCCTCGACATCTACTCGCCCGGCGAGACGGTCGAACACGTCGCGACGGACTGATCAGGCCATCGATCGTTCAGGAGGTCCGCACATGACCGTCGTGCCGAGCGCGGAGGATGTCTCCATCTCGACCGTCTGCCTGGCCGGCACGCTCGAGGACAAGCTGCGCGCCGCCGCCGCCGCGGGCTTCGCCGGGGTGGAACTGCTCGAGTACGACCTCGTCATGTCGTCCTGGTCGCCTGGCCGGGTGGCCGAGGAGGCGGCGGGCCTCGGCCTGTCGCTGGACGTCTACCAGCCGCTCCACGTCGAGACGCTCCCACGCGAGCTGTTCGGCGCGAGCCTGCGTCACGCCGAGCGCAAGTTCGACCTGCTGGCCGAGTTGGGCGCGCGCATCCTCGTGTGCTGCTCGGCGCGCACCGCGAGGGGAGTCGACGACGACGGGCTCGCCGCCGAACAGCTCCACGACCTGGCCGAACGTGCCGCGCTGCGTGGAGTGCGGCTCGCGTACGAGGCCGTGCCCTGGGGTCGGGTCCGCAGCCACGAGGATGCGTGGCGCCTCGTCCGAGACGTCGACCATCCCGCACTGGGACTCTGCCTCGACAGCTTCCACGTGCTCTCGATGCGGAACGATCCCGCTGCGATCGACGGCATCGACGGCGACAAGGTGTTCCACGTCCAGCTGGCCGATGCGCCGCGCCTGAACATGGACGTCCGGGAGTGGAGCCTGCACTCCCGCCTCTTCCCGGGGCAGGGCTCGCTCGACGTCGCCGGCTTCCTCGGCCGGGTCCTGTCCAAGGGCTACACGGGTCCCATCGCCCTCGAGGTGTTCAACGACGTCTACCAACAGGAGGATCCCCGGCACGCCGCCACCGACGCGATGCGCGCGATGCGTGCGCTCGCCGAGGCGGTGGCGGCCCGCGGGCGGGGGAGCCTCGCCGAACGACGTACCGACGTCCTGCCCCCGGCGCCACGACTCGGCGGGTTCGCGTTCGCCGAGCTCGCCGTCGACGAGGTCTCGGCCCCGCTCGTCTCTCGCGCTCTCGGCGCCCTCGGGTTCACCCATTCCGGGCAGCACCGATCGAAGCCGGTGCAGTTGTGGGAGCAGGGGAGCGCCCGGGTCCTGCTCAACCTCGCCCCGGAGCGATCCATCGATCCCGCCACCGCATCGATCAGCGCGCTCGCCGTGGAGAGCGCCGACCCGCCGGGGTCGATGCGGCGGGCGGAGCGCCTGTTGGCACCGAAGCTCGCACGACGTCGCGGCCCGGACGAGACCGACCTGGGCTCGGTGGCCGCGCCCGACGGCACGGCCCTCTTCTTCTGCGACTCGGCCGGCCGCAGTCGATGGCTCGAGGACTTCACGCCGACCGGGTCGCAGGCCGTGCAGCCTCCGATCCTCCGGGAGATCGACCACGTCTCGATCACGGAGTCGATCGACGACTTCGATCAGACGGCGTTGTTCTTCCGCACCGTCCTCGGCCTCGTGCCGGGGGAGTCGACCGAGATCACGGCCCCGTTCGGCGTCATCCGGAACTGGTCGGCGCGAGACCCGGGCGGGCGTGTGCGCATCGGGTTGAGCACGACACCGCTCCGGCGCGGCGACTGGGCGCCGGGCGTGTCGAGTCCCCAGCTCCTCGCCTTCGCCACCGACGACGCGATCGCGTGCGCGAAGGCGCTGCGCGAGCGCGGGGCCCCGATCCTCGAGATTCCCGGTAACTACTACGACGACCTCGACGCGCGCATTCCCCTGCCGGACGGCATGCTCGACGGCCTGCGCGAGAACTCCGTCCTCTACGACCGCGACGGGCGGGGCGAGTTCCTGCACTTCTTCACGGAGATGCTGGGGTCGCGCGTCTTCTTCGAGGTGGTCCAGCGCATCGACGGCTACGACGGCTTCGGCGACCCCCACAGCGTCCCGTTGCGCATGGCCGCGCATCGCCGCCAGCGGTTGCGGATGCTGGCGACCGCACCGACGGAGCCGTCGATCGATCACCGGCACGACTACTCGCTCGCCCACCTGACCGCCTTGAGCCTGTCGCCGCCCGAACTCGTCGATGCCGCAGCCGCCTCCGGATACCGCTACGTCGGCCTCCGCATGACGAAGGTCACCGCGCAGGAGCCCCACTACCCGCTGACGTACGACCCGGCATTGATGCGGGCCACCAAGACGCACCTCGCGGCCACCGGCATCGAGGTCCTCGATGTCGAGCTCGCGCGCTTCACGTCCGGCGACAGTCCGCGTGATTACCTGCGCTTCCTGGAGGCCGGCGCCGAGCTCGGAGCGCGACACGTCATCACGCAACTGCCGGATGCCGACTTCGCGCGCAAGACGGATCGCTTCGCCGAGCTGTGCCAGCTCGCCGCGCCGTTGGGCCTGACCATCGACCTCGAGTTCCCGTCATGGACGGAGACGCCGAACCTGGCGGAGGCGACCCGCGTCCTGCGGGCAGCCGACCAGCCCAACGCCGGGCTGCTCATCGACCTCCTCCACTTCGCGAGGTCGGGATCCAGCGTCGACGAGTTGCGGATGCTTCCGCGCGATTGGTTCCACTACGCCCACGTCTGCGACGCCCCCGCGGAGATTCCGACGACGACGGCGGGGCTCATCCACACGGCCCGCTTCGAGCGCCTCTTCCCTGGCGAGGGCGAGCTCGACATGCTCGGCATCCTCGCCGCCCTGCCGGCAGGAATTCCCTACGCGCTCGAGATCCCGCGGGCGATGCTCGTCGCGCAGGTGGGGGCGAAGGAGCACGCTCGCCTCGCGATCGGTGCCGCCCGCCGACATCTCGACGCGGCCGGCGCGAAGGATGCGCGCGTCGGCGTGTGACGGCGTCGGCGTGCGGGTTCGTCAGCGCGTCGGTCCGGCCGTCGCGGCTGCGCCCCGGATGATCACGCCCAGGCAATCGCGGAACAGGTCGTCGGGAGTGCGCCCGTCCTGGAAGTACTCGGCGATGCCGGCGACGACCGTCGGGTGGGCCGTGGTGAACGCCTCCAGGTCGAAGTCCGGGGCGGAACCCGTGGCGGGAGGCCCCGTCTGCTCCTCGAGGACATGGCCGACCGTGAAGTGCTCGACGGTCAGCACGATGAGCCGGGCCCGGCGAAGGGGAACCTCGCGGGCCACGAGGGTGCTGATCGCGAGTTCGGAGATCCCGGCCATCCGCAGGGAGGTCTGCGAGGTCGAGATGATCCGAGCGCCGTCGGGATGGGCCAGCAGGGCTCGGCGCAGCCGCTCGGCCAGGCCGACCAGCCACTCCTGCCAGGGCTCGTCTGGATTCGGCGGCACCAGCTCGGGGAACTGCTGCTCGAGGATGGCGTCGGCGATCGCCGTGATCAGGGCCGCCTTGTTCGGCAGGTGCCAGTAGAGCGTGGGCTGCTGCACGCCGAGCCTGGCCGCGAGCTTGCGCAACGTGACCCCGTCGAGGCCGTCCGCGTCGAGCAGCGCGACGGCCTCGGTGACGATCTGCCGCCTGTCCAGCGCCACCGGCCCCACCTCCGGAGGCAAATCTATCAGCGATTGAGGAGTCGCTCTATCGGTGATAGAGTCCCGGTCTATCACTGCGAGAGAAGCCTGAGACGGAAGAGACCACGATGACCGACACGCGCCCGCTCCTCGACGCCCTGCACGAAGCGACCCACCGCGTTCCCGGCGTTCCGGCACACGTGAGCCGCCCGGCAGGGCACCATGGCGACGCCCGCAACCGCACGGCGCACACGGCGAACACCGCGCTCCGCGGGTCCGGTCGCACGCGGAACCACACTCCGGCGCGACCTCCTCGGGTGCTGGTGTCCTGGCAGCGGCGGATCGCCGCGTTCTTCGGACAGCAGGGCTGAGGAGGCCCCGCGCCGGGCAGCATCACCGACTCGCGGCGAACGCCTCCTCCGTCTCGAGCGGGAGGCTCGGATCGGCGCTCCACTCCTCGAGCGAACCGTCGTAGACCCGCACCTTGCGGAGCCCCGCGTGGGCCAGTGCGAGCGCGTTCGCCGTGGCCGAGATGCCGCCGCCGCAGTACAGCAGCAGTTCGCCGTCGAGGTCGGCCCCGGCATCCCGATACCGAGTGCGGATGTCGTCGACCGGCAGGATGCGGCCGTCACGGTCGAAGAGCGCGCGTGCGGGCACGTTGATGCTGCCCGGGATGTGGCCGCGCCTCGAGTAGCGGGTCGGCTCGGCACCCGCGAACGCCGACGCGGGAAGCCCGCAGACGAGCGCGCCGCTCCGGGCGAGCGCGATCTCGTCGCGTTCGACCCAGGCCTCTCGGACGGCGTGTGCCTCCCAGCCGTGGGCCGGGCGCGCCGAACCGGGCGAGTCCGTCGCGTCGTCGCCCGACTCGATCGGGAGACCGGCGGATCGCCAGGCGGCGAGACCGCCGTCGAGCACGCTGACCGGCACGCCGATCCAGTCGAGCAGGTACCAGAGGCGCGCGGCCCAGATCGTCCCGACGCTGTCGTAGACCACGACGCGGGTGCCCTCGCCGACGCCGAGGGCCGCCAGCCGATCGGCGATGCCCTGCGGTTGCGCGTGGTGGTCGTGCGTGGCGTGCGGCACCGAGAACTCCGTGTCGATGGCGACATGCCGCGATCCGGGGAGGTGCGCCTCGCGCCAGCGGTCGCGGCCGCTCTCCGCGCGGAAGTCCCCGTCGAACCGCGGGCGGTGGAGGACGAGGGTCGCGTCGAGGACGACCGGTGCATCGGCGGAGCGCAGCTGCGCGTGCAGGTCGAGCGCGTCGAGGAAGGCGGGCGCGCTCATGCGGCCGACGCCTCGAGGTCGGTGATGGCGCCGGGGGCGAGCGTGCGACGCCAGCCCGCGGCATCCGCGATCAGTCCGCTCGCGGCCATCCACTCCGCATACCGGTCCATGGCCTCCGAGCGGATGCCGCCCCAGCGGCCGTCGTGGAACCACGTGGGGGCGATCGCCTCGAGCGACCGGGCGATGACATCCTCGGTGAAGTAGGGCGTGACGGTCGAGAACAGGTCGACGGTCGATGCCGGATTCGCGGCCGCGTGCGCGAACCCGCGGGCCGTCGCGGCCAGGAAGCCGTCGATGACGTGCGCCGGCAGCTGCGCGGCCACCGGTCCGCCGCCGAGCAGGTAGCTGTGGTACCGGATGCCGAGCTCGTCGTCGACGCGCCAGTGCCGTTCCGGCAGGTCGGGCTGCTCGGTCAACAGGATGTCCCACGCCCAGTACGAGCCGAACGTGGCATCCGCTTCGCCGTTGAGGAGGTCGGCGGCGCTGAGCTCGCGGACGCCGGCGTCCACGAGCTCGACGCGGTCGAAGTCGCCGCCGGCACGCTCGACGAGGTCGCGAACGATCGCGAGCCCGCGCGGGGTGGGGTTCAGGGCGAGGCGCCGGCCCTCGAGGTCGGCGAGGGTGCGGATGCCGCTCTGCTCGAGCGTGCGCACGGTCTCGAGTCCGCGTTGGTTGATCGCGCTGAGCGCGTGCAGCTGCTCGCCCCGCTCGGCCCGCACGAGCAGGCGGTTCGTGGGGAAGACCGCGAGGTCGGCGAGGCCGCGGTTCACGTGCTCGAGGCCGTCGCCGATGCCGGGGTCGACGGTGCGGATCTCGAGGTCGATGCCCTGATCCGCGTACCACCCGGCCTCGCGGGCGACGTAGAACCCGGCCGAGTTCGGCCAGGGGTGGAAGTACTCGAGCACGAGCGTGATGGGGGTGGTCATGGGGTCCTTCCAGTCTGCATGAGGTCGAAGCCGCCGTCGGTCGGGACGGCGATGAGGTCGGCGAGGGCTTCGGGGTGGTTCTGCGCGATGAAGACGTCCTCCTGGGCGGCCCAGGCATCCCAGTGCGGCACGTACGTCTCGCCGTCGCGGGCGAGGGCGCGGGCCTTGCGCTCGGCGGTGGCGTGCTCGACCCAGAGGGCGACGTCGGCCAGCGCGCGGTTGGCGACGGTGAGGCTGCCGACGCCCTCGACGATGAGCGGGCGGTCGGGGTCCACTGGATGCCACGCGCCGGCGCTCCCCGACGTCCAGTCCCATTCGCGCCAGGACGCCTCGCGGCCGAGCGCCCTGGGCTCGAGCACGCTCGTGCGGAGGTGCTCGGACGCCCAGGCGAGTCCGCCCCAGCCGGGATAGATCGAGTCCAGGCGGATGACGGCGGCCTCGGGCCACACCGCTGCGAGCGCGGAGGCGATCGTGGACTTGCCGGAGCCCGACCGGCCGTCGATGAGCAGGCAGCGCGCGCCCGTCGCGCGCAGGCCCGCGGCGAGGTCAGCGAGCTCCAATGAAGTTCCAGCTTCCGGTCGCGACGGCCACGGTGATCGCCGCGGCACTGATGATGACCCCGATCGCGAGGAGCGCGGCATCCGGTGCCCCGACGGTCGACTCGCGGGCCCAGGTGCGCACGGGGTGGGCGCCGAAGCCGCGGGCCTCCATCGCCGTGGCGAGCTTGGCGCCCCGGCGCACGGCGAAGACGAGGAGCGCGAACGCCTGGCCGGCCCACCGGCGAAGGCGGCCGTGGTCGGCCACGCCACGAGCTCGTCGCGCGTAGCCGAGGTAGGTCCAGTCCTGGTGCAGCAGGCCGATGAGGCGGAACCCGGCGAGGGCGCCGAGCACGAACCTCGCCGGCAGTCGAAGCACCTGCGAGAGGCCGTCGGCGAGCTCGGTCGGGTCGACATCCGTGAAGAGCATGATCGACGGCAGCGCGATCGCGAGCACCCGGAGGAACGTCGCGATCGCGAGCTCGATCGACCCGTCGCTGACGACGACGAGCAGGAACTCGGCGTGGATCCGCCCGCTCGGGGCGCCGTACAGCAGGATCGTCAGCGCCGTGAACACGGCCGCGATCACGATCGGCATGCTGCGCTTGAGGAACCGCCGGAACGGGATGCCGGTGGTCGCGAGCACGAGCACCTCGAGGGTGAGCGCGGTGAGGCCCGAGACCCAGTCGACGCTGAACACGAGGGCGACCGCGATGAGCAGGGCGGTGAGCAGGCGGGTGACCGGATTGGCCCGGTTCACGTCGAGGCGCGCGGCGCTCACGATGCCACCTCGGCCAACTGCGAGTCCCAGGCCGGCAGCTCGAGCACGTCGTCGGCGAGCAGCGAGACGAAGGGCTCGTCATGCGTCACCGCGACGACGGCCGTGCCGGCGTCGACGATCTCGGCGATGAGCTTCACGAGCTCCTCCCAGGTGCGTCGGTCCTGGCCGAACGTCGGCTCGTCGAGGATGATCAGCGCGGGCTTCGCCGCGAGTGCCGTCGCGACCGAGAGGCGCCGCTTCTCGCCGCCCGACAGCGTGTACGGGTTGGCGTCGGCGAGGTGCTCGAGGCAGAGTCGCGCGAGCAGGTCGTCGGTGGTGCGGGCGATCGTCGCGGCATCCTGCTTCAAGGCGCGCGGGCCGACGGCGAGTTCGTCGCGCACCGTCGCGGCGAGGAACTGGTGCTCCGGATCCTGGAACACGCTGCCGATGCGCGACAGGAGCTCCCTCGATCGCCAGGCGATGGGCTCGACCGGGCGGCGGGCCGGTGCGAATCCGGATGCCGCCTCGAGCCGTCCGCTGCCGGGGGCCAACAGCCCGCCGAGCGTGAGGGCGAGCGTGGACTTGCCGGCGCCGTTCGGGCCGACGACGGCGGTGGTGCGGCCGCTCCGGATCTCGACGTCGATGCTGGAGGTGAGGCGCGTCGCGGCCCGCCCGACGCTCAGGTCGCGCGCCGTGAGCAGGAGCGACGGGTCGCCGCTCCGGGTGCGCTCGAGGACGGGTGTCGGCGCGCCGGGCACCCAGACGCCCGCGGCGAGCAGTTCGGGGCGCTGTCGTTCGATCACGCGATCGGGGTCGCCGTCGCCGATGATCCGTCCAGCGGCGTCCATGACGATCACCCGATCGACCACGGGCAGCCACACCTCGGTGCGATGCTCGATCACGATGAGCGTGGCGCCCGTGCGGGCCGCGACCTCGGCGATCGCGTCGCGCACCTCGCGCACGCCGACGGGGTCGAGGTTCGCGGTCGGCTCGTCGAGGAGGATGAGGCCCGGGTTCATGGCGATGACGCCGGCGAGCGCGAGGCGCTGCTTCTGGCCCCCCGAGAGTGCCGACGTGTCGTGACCGAGCGGCGTGCGGAGGCCGACGAGGTCGAGCGCCCGGGACACGCGGCCCCAGATGTCCGCGCGCGGCACGCGGAGGTTCTCCATGCCGAAGGCGACGTCGTCGCCCACTCGCGACAGGATCACCTGGGAATCCGGATCCTGCAGGACCATGCCGATGCGGTCGCGACGCCGGGCGGGCCGGGCGCCGTCGACCAGGAGCCGGCCGCGCTCGTCGCCGTCGTCGGCCCCGCCGAGCACGCCGCCGAGTCCGTGCAGCAGGGTCGACTTGCCCGCGCCCGACGGGCCGAGCAGCAGCACGCGCTCGCCCGGCTCGATGGCGAGGTCGAGGCCGCTGAGCGCCCAGTCGCGGCGTCCGGCGTGGCGCCAGGACCATCCCTCGGCGCGCACCGCGGCGCCGCCGAGCTGTGGAGCGGATTCCGTCATGGTCACGCCTCGCGGGTGCGAGCCTCGCGACCGGAGGCGAAGCGACTGAGCGCGCCCGTGCGGGCGAGACCGCGCACCGCGAGCCAGGAGAGGAGGCCGGCCAGCACGGCACCGGACACGATCGCGGCCACGACGTAGATGGTCGAGAAGGCGGATCCGGAGCCGGGGTACCAGAGGATGAGGTCGTTGATCGCCAGTGCGAGCCCGCTCACGGCACCCGCGAGCAGGGCGACCGGGAGGTTCCAGCGGCGGTAGAGGAATGCCGCGAACACGAGCTCGGCGCCGAGGCCCTGCACGAGGCCGGACTCGAGGGTCAGCGGCCCCCACTGGTTGCCGACGAGCGCCGAGACCGCAGCGGCGACCAGTTCGCCGAACAGGGCAGCGCCCGGCTTGCGGATGACGAGCGCCGTGAGGATGCCGGCGAACAGCCAGCCGCCGCCGACGATCGCCTGCAGCCCGGGCAGCACGGCGCCGACGGGCGCGCTGATCGGGTTGGAGAGGATGTTCCAGAGCACGAACACCAGTCCGGACGCGACGCCGAGCACGCTCGCGACGACGATGTCGATCACGCGCCAGCGGAAGGGCGACGTTCGAGGGTCGTCGCCGTCGACCTGGGTGGCGGTGTCGGTCGCGCTCTGCTGGGTCATGTCTGGCTCCTCGGAAACTCGGGTGGGATCCCACAACTATGCGGCCGAGCGAGGGCCGTGTGTGCACGTGTTGCTGAACGTGTACTTTCTGTATACAGATCCATCCGATCCGTACACCTATCCGAGCAGTCGAGGAGCATCCATGTCGCGCGCACCCCTCCACGTGCAGTTGCGGGACGACCTGCTCGCCGGGCGCTTCCCCTGGGACGAACCGCTCGTCGAGGGCCGGCTGACCGAGCTCTACGGCGTGTCCCGCACCCCGATCCGCGAGGCGCTGAACCGCCTCGAGCAGGAGGGGCTCATCGTGCGCTCGTTGCGGGGCTACCGCATCCAGTCGGGCACCCCCGAAGACGTGATCGACATCTACGACGTGCGCATCGCGCTCGAACAGGCCGCCGCACAGGCCGCCGCCGTGCGTCGCACCGACCTGCAGCTGGCCGAGCTCACGCAGTTGCAGCGCGAGGCCCGGCAGGAGGAGGACCCCGCCGTCGCTCGGCGACTCCACGCCCGCTGGCACGAGCATCTCTGGGCGGCCTCGGAGAACACCACGCTCATCGCCATGCTCCAGGGCCTGATCGTCCGGCTGCGCATCTTCGACCAGGATGCCTTCCACCGGCAGGATGCGCACGAGTCGATGCTCGAGCACGATGCAGTGCTCGAGGGGATCCGGAATCGCGACCCCGTCGCCGCGCAGGAGGCCATCGCGGCGCACCTGATCCGGACCAAGCGCGAACGTCTCGACACCTTCGCGCGTCGGAGGGTCGGCACCGACACGCCGTGATCAAGGGTTGAGCCGGCGCGGGAGATGTGGTCGGCTGGCTTCGGGCGAAGGGGGCCACGACATGAGCGACGATCCGTCCTGGACGCAGGTGGTGAAGGCCGTCGAGCCGGAGCAGCCGCAACTCAAACGGGTGCTCGGACCCGGATTGCTGCTGCTCTTCATCGTCGGCGACATCCTGGGCACCGGCATCTACGCGCTCACCGGCCAGGTCGCCGCGGAGGTCGGCGGCGCCGCCTGGCTGCCGTTCCTGCTCGCGTTCGCGGTGGCGACCGTCACGGCGTTCTCGTACCTCGAGCTCGTGACGAAGTACCCGCAGGCCGCCGGTGCGGCGCTGTACACGCACAAGGCGTTCGGCATCCACTTCTTCACGTTCATCGTGTGCTTCATCGTGATGACCTCCGGCATCACGTCGGCATCGACGGCCTCGCGCGCGTTCGCGGCGAACCTCCTCGTCGCCTTCGGGATCCCGGATGCCACGGTGACGACGATGCTCATCGCGCTGGCGTTCATCCTGCTCATCATGCTGGTCAACCTGCGCGGCGTGAGCGAGAGTGTGTGGCTGAACGTCGTGCTGACCCTCGTGGAGCTGTCGGGCCTGCTGCTCGTCATCCTCATCGGCATGTGGGCGATCGCCGGCGGCAACGCCGACTGGTCGAGGGTCGTGGCCTTCGAGACGCACGAGGACAAGGGCGTGCTGCTCGCGGTCAGCACGGCGACCTCGCTCGCGTTCTTCGCCATGGTCGGCTTCGAGGACTCGGTCAACATGGCGGAGGAGACGAAGGACCCGAGCCGGATCTTCCCGAAGATGATGCTGAGCGGGCTCGGCATCGCTGCGGTGATCTACGTGCTGGTGTCGATCACCGTGGTCGCCCTCGTGCCGATCGGCGACCTCGTCGGCAGCGAGACGCCGCTCGTCACCGCGGTCGAGGCTGCGGCACCCGGGTTCCCGATCAACGACCTGCTGCCGTTCATCTCGATGTTCGCGGTCGCCAACACCGCGCTGATCAACATGATGATGGCGAGCAGGCTGCTCTACGGCATGAGCCGGCAGCAGGTGCTGCCGCCGTTCCTCGGCAAGGTCGCGCCGAAGAGGCAGACGCCATGGGCGGCGATCCTGTTCACGAGCGCGCTCGCCGCGGGCCTGATCGCGTACGTCTCGCTCGACGCCGAGGGTTCGATCGTCGCACTGCTCGGCGGCACGACCTCGCTCCTGCTGCTCACCGTGTTCGCGATCGTCAACGTGACCGTGCTCGTGCTGCGCCGGCAGCCCGTCGACCACAAGCACTTCCGCACTCCGACGGCGCTGCCGGTGATCGGTGCGATCACGTGCCTGTACCTCGTGTTCCCGTGGACCTCCGGTCGGCCCGCCGGCCAGTACGCCATCGCGATCGCGCTCCTGGCGATCGGCGTCGTGCTCTGGATCGCCGAGCGCGTCTACACGTCGACACGACGCCGTCGGGGCGATGCCGATACGGGCGGGAGCTCCGGGGCCGGCGCTCAGGCGAACGGATCGACCAGCGCCGAGTAGCCGCACACGAGGCAGCGCAGCGTGATCGTCAGGACGTTGTCGTCGAGCGCGAGCACGCCGCCGTCGAGCACGTCGCCGCACTGCGGACACGGTTCGGGGCTCTGGAACCTCGGCTCGTCGCCCTCATCGATCTGCATGTCGCCTCGTCTCGCGATCGCCCGTCAGCGCGCGACGTACACCCACGCCGCGAGCCCGGATTCGAGGGTCACGGGCACGCGCACGTAGTCGTCGACCTCGTAGCGATCCGCGGCGTCCAGCTGCTCGGGCGTGAGCACGAGCACCGAGCCCTCCACCCGGTCGGACGCCTCGCCCGTGCGGTCGAGGATCGGGTGCTCGCTCGCGCCGCTCAGGGCCAGCACCGTGGCATCCGTGATCCGAAGCGTGCCGAGCCGCCACCCGACGAGCGTGTCGGGTGCGGTGGGCAACTCGGCGCCGAACGTCTCGCGCTGCACCCGGGGGAGCCGCAGCGTGCCGTACGAGAACAGTCGCTCCACGTCGGTCATGTCAGCCCCAGAACCCGTGGTGCACCGCGACCGCCTCAGGGAGATCGGCGGGACCGGCGACCTGCACCGTGCGGCCACCGCGCGCGAACACCTCGCGACACGGCAGTGCCAGCGTGGGCACGCCCTCCTGCTCGGCCACGAGGTCGCGCAGGGCGTCCTCGCCGAGCGCGTACACCACGCGGGGGATGCCGCTCCAGTAGATGGCGCCCGAGCACATCGCGCACGGCTCGGTGCTCGTGTAGAGCGTGCTGTTCGCGAGTTCCTCGGCCGACATCGCAGCGGCGGCCGCGCGGACGACGTTCGTCTCTGCGTGGCCGGTCGGATCGTGCTGCGTGACGACCGTGTTCATCGCCTCGATGGTGCGGCCGGCTGCCGTGACCACGAGTGATCCGAACGGGTGGTCGCCGCGATCGCGGGCATCGGCGGCGAGACGGATGCAGCGATGCAGCCGGCCGAGATCATCGTCGGTCATCGTCTCGTCGTTCACGGCGCCTCCTCGTGTTCAGTTCCATCATCGCGGAATCGCGGAGTATGGGAGTCGCGGGTTCGCGGAGTCGCGGCGTTTCTGAGTCGCGGAATTCAGGAGTTCAGGAGAGCCGGACGTGCGCGGGTCCGCCGCGGCCCGACCGGGCGCGAAGGCGGTGGCCGGCCCTCCGATCGCCGGGCACGCGGCATCCGTCTGCCTGCTCGAGCGGGCGTCGGCGTCGCGGGGCGTTGAAGAGGACGACGCCCGCCACGACGATCGACATCGCCACGACGATCCCGACCGTGACCGGCTCGCCGAGGAGCGGCACGGCGAGGCCCGCCGCCACGACGGGGCTGAGCGCGCCGGCCGTCGCAGCGATGCCGCTGCCGAGCGCCCTGACCGCGTAGGCGTACGCGATGGTCGAGAGGATCCCGGTGCCGAGGCCCTGGAGGACCGTGAACAGGAGGATGTCGTTCGGCAGCGCGGTGCCGGCGAGCAGGTTCGACGGCATCGCGCCCGAGCAGGCGAGCACGAGGGCTGCCGCCGCCGACGGCACGCAGACGACGAGCACCGTGCTCGTGAGGCTCAACGCGCTCCGCTTCAGCCCGACCGTGTAGACCGCCCACACGAATCCGGCCGTGAGCAGCGCGGCGATCCCGAGCGGTGCGGCCGAGGCGGAGGCCAGCACGGCAGCAGCGGCCACGCCGACGACGATCACGGCGACGGATGCCAAGTGGCGGGCGGGAACCCGGGTGCGCCCGCCGAGCACGGCGAGCGCCGTCACGAAGAGCGGCACCGTTCCCGGGATGACGAGCCCCACGAGCGCCGCGGGGGCGAGGTGGGCGCCGAGCGCGGAGACGAGGAAGTGCGGCAGGCCGCCGACGAGGAGAAGGAGGACCGTCGTGCACCGTGCCGCCCGCACCTCGCGGATCGCCCGAGGCAACCACGGCGAGAGCGCCAGCACGGGCGTCGCGAACCGCAGCACGCTCAGGTCGATCGTGGTCAACGAGGAGCTGCCGACTGCCCGCAGGGTGAGGGCGAACGACGCCCAGAGCAGCACCGCGACCGCCATGGCGACGACGCCGATGGCCAGGTTTCGCGAGGGCGGAATCGTGAGCACGTCGCAACGATAGGAAATCGGTCACGGCAGCCGATTGCCGATCATGCCACGAATGAATAGCGGTTTGGCAGAATATGCCAATGCGCTCCCTCGATGCCATCGACCGTCATATCCTGCTCGAACTCCAGCAGGACGGGCGCCTCAGCAACCAGGAGCTCGCCGACCGCGTCGGCCTCTCGCCGTCGCCCTGCCTGCGCCGGGTCCGAGCGCTCCAGGACGACGGCGTCATCACCGGGTACGCCGCCGAGATCGCGGCCGGGGCCGTCGGTCTGGCCATCACCGCATTCGTGCGGCTCCGGCTCTCGTCGCACGCGACGGACGTGGTCGATGCGGTCGAGGAGCGGCTCCGCGGCATCCCCGAGGTGGTCGAGGCCTACCTGCTCGCGGGCGACGACGACTACCTCGCGAAGGTCGCGGTGGCGTCCTTCAGCGAGTACGAGGAGCTCATGCGCGGTCAGCTGCGGGCCATCCCGGCGATCGCCGGCATCACCACCACGTTCGCGTTCGGCGTCACGAAGTCGCGTTCACCGCTGCCGCTGCGCTGAGGGAGGTCGGGTCGAGGCCCGCACAAGTCGTCTCGTGACGCGGCCTGACGTTCTTTGACGGCGGCAGCGGAGCCGGCGTTCCCGTTACGCCGGAGTGCGCACCGCGGCGAACACCGAACGCCGGCGGAGCGCGAAGCCCAGCCGTTGGTATGCGGCGATCGCGCCGACGTTCGACGCCTCGGCGTGCATCAGGGCGCGGTCGCCGCGCTGCTGGATGTGGAAGGCCACGTCGAGCACGAGGCGCGACGCGAGACCCTGTCGGCGGTACGCGTCGTCGGTGGACACCGCGCTGGTCTCGGTCCATCCGTCGGGATGCAGGCGCTCGCCGGCCATCGCCACGAGGCGTCCGTCGCGACGGATGCCGACATAGCGCCCGAGTTCGTGGGTGCGGGGGCGGAACGGGCCGGGCTGGTTGCGCTCGACGATCGCGAGCATCTCGGGCACGTCGTCGGCGCCGAGCACGATCGCCTCCTCGTCGGGGCGCGGGCGGAGCGCGTCGGTCTCCACCAGTTGCACGCCGGCGCCGCGACCGACCACCTGCCATCCCGGGGGCAGGTCGCCGTCGAAGCCCGAGAGTCCGATGACCTCGCCGTGGCCGACGAGGTCGATCAGGGCGTCCCAGACGCCGGGATCCTCCCACGTGCGCACCGCGACGAACGGCGCGACGTCGTCGGGATAGCGCCGGACGAGATCGTTGCCGATCGCGAACGAGGCGTGGGGGCCGGCGAGCGAGTACCAGGCGGCGTTGTCGAGAACGGTCGCGTCGGCGTGCGGCGCATCCGCGGTCGGCGCGTCGGGGTGAGCCGCATCCGTGTTCGGCGGGGCTGCGGTCGTGGAGATGACGGGGTCGGACATCCGCTCACTGTGCGGCGGGCGAACGCCGTGGCGCAAGGTCGGGTGTCACTGCGCGCAACACGGCGACGCACCCGCAATGCACGGGCCCGGGGGCTGGTCGCTCACGCGTCCTCCGACGGCTCGGACTCGAAGGTCGCGGCCATGCGGGCGAGCGCCTCGATCGCGCCCTCGAGCTCCGCCGGCGTCATCGGCCCGAGCAGCCTGCCCGCCGACAGGAGGCCGATGGTCGCGCTCGACAGGGCGAGCGCGACATGCTCGGGCGAGACATCCGCCATCAGCGCCCCGCGGGCCTGCAGGCCGCGCACCCAGCCGACGACGCGCTCATGGCGTCGTCGGTATCGATCGTCGGCGACGGTGTCGACGTGCGCACCGAGCACCGCGCGATCGTCGAGGAACGCGGCGGTCATCAGGGGGTCGTCGAGCAGGGCCCGCGCCGCTGCGCGGTAGGCGGCACCGAGGCCGGGCGCATCGCCGACCTCGAGCCGCACGCGGGCGCGCAGGCGTCGGGTCGCGCGGCGCAGCACGGCGTCGAGAAGGTCGCGCTTGCCCGCGAACTCGAGGTAGACCGCCCCCTTGCCGATGCCGGCTTCCGCGGCGACGGCGGCGATGCCCATCGCGTCGAAGCCGCGCTCGAGGATCAGGCGCTCGGCGGCATCGAGGAGGCGTTCGCGCCGGTCGGGCACGAGCGGGCGGGGCATCAGCCGACCCGCCGGAGGAAGCCGACCATGGCCGGGATCACGAGGTCGGGCCGATCGCGCTGCACCCAGTGCCCGGCATCCGGGACCTCCAGCAGCTCCGAGCGGGGGAGGAGGCGGGCCGCGGACCTCGCTCGCGCAATCGGCACCCCGCGGTCGTGGTCGCCGTGCACGAGCAGGGTCGGCGCCTCGATCTCATGCAGCCGATCGGTGTAGTCGGTCCGCAGCCGGCCCCAGAGCACCTGCTCGCGTTGCCACTGGCCGAAGACCTCCAGGCCGTCGGATGCCGCAGCCTCCGCGATGACCGCCCGCACCAGTTCGGGCGTGCGGGCCGACGGGTTGCGCACGATGTCACGGAGTCCGCGTTCCATCGCGGCCGGATCCCGTGCGTACGACCGGGTCATCGCCGCGAGGAGGCCGGATCGAAGCAGCAGGAACGTCGCCGCGTGGCTCAGGCGCCCGAGCGGCCCGTCGGCGAGCCTGGGCATGATGCCGAAGCATCCCATGAGCATCGCGCCGCGCGCCCGACCGGGGCGATCGAGCAGGTGGCCGAGCGTCAGACCCCCGCCGAGCGAGAGTCCGCCGACCACGTAGTCGTCGAGATCGAGGGCGTCGACGAGCTCGCCGACGTACCGCACGAGGTGCTCCTGGGTCAGCGGCCACTCGGCTCGAGGGCTTCGTCCGAAGCCCGGGTGGTCGGGTGCGAGCACGCGGAAGCCGGCCTTCGCGAGCGCCGGGCCGACTTCGCCCCACGAGAGCTCGGCGCTGTCGGCCCCGCCGCCGTGCAGGAGGAGCACCGTGGGGCCGTCGCCGTCGCCGTCGCCGAGGCCGTCGCCGAGGTCGAGGCCGTCGCCGAGGCCGGTGCGGCCAGGCGTCCACTCGAGGACGGAGACGGTCGCACCGGTCACGGCGACGGTCGTGCGACGGACGTTCACGGGGGCCTCCGATCGTTGTGACCAGAATACCTTATGTGGTCACTACTCGGGATCGGTGCGCATCCGGCGAGGCGTCGCTACGCTGGGGGGAGTCGCCGGTGCGGTTCGGGGTGGGTCCCATCGGCGCGTTGGGGGGAAGCATGATCGGCGTGCTCGCGAGGTCCGAACGACGGCGGCGGGCGGTGGCGCTCGGCGCCGCGCTCTGCCTCGCGACGCTGGTCGGCGTCGCGGGCGCAGCGGCGATGTCGGTCGTGCCGGCCGAGCCCGCGTCGGCGATCGGCCTGGTTCCGGCCCTCGCGGATCCGGACGACCCCGAGACCGGCGACCCGGAGCCGCCCGACGACGGCCCGGTGCCCGAGGGCCTCGACGAGCCGGCACCGGTCCCAGACGACTCCATCGTCGAGTCCCCGCCGCCGCCGCGCCCCGGCCTCGTGCCGAACGCGAACAGCCTCCCCATCGCCTGGGTCGGCACGCCGGACCTCCGCCCGGGCGGAGGTCCGGTGCTGAGCCTCCAGGCCGCGATCAACGCCGCGCCCGACGGCGGCACCGTCTCGTTCGATGCGAACGACTACGCGTTCACCGGCTCGTTGGCCGTCACCCGGTCGGTCACGCTCGACAGCGCTTCCCCCTCCGTGCTCTTCACCCGCATCACGGTCAGCGCCGGTGGCCTCGCGTTGGCTCCGGATGTCTCGCTGGGCGTCGCGTCGACGGGTGCCACCGTGTCGGTCACCGGGTCCGGCGTCACGCTGGACGCCGTCACGGTGCGCAATCCGAGTGCCGTCGCGCGGCCGACGGGGGTCCAACTCGGCGCCGGCCTGACCGGGATCGTGATCGACGGATACACGATGGACGGCGGCGGAGAGCTCTCGTCGTACGGCGTCAACCTGACGACAGCCTCGGCGACGATCACCGACGCCGACATCACCGGCGTCGCGACCGGCATCCTCGCCACTGCGGCGTCGACGGCGAGCGGCATCGTGGTCTCGGGCGGCAGCGTCACGGCGTCGACGTCCGGCATCTCGCTCGGCGCGACATCCGAGCCGCACGTGACGGACGTCGTCGCCACCGGGCCCGACGCGACCGGAACGGGCATCGACCTCGCCAACTCGAGCGGTGCGGTGGTCGACGGCGTCACCGTGCAGGGGTTCGCCCGCGGCATCGGCACGAGCACGACCAACGCGGCCGACGGGCCGACCATCACCGAGCCGACGATCGACGGTGCGAGCCGCGAGGGCATCTCGCTCGGGGCCACCACCGCCCCCAGCGTGGTCCGGCCCGGCATCACCGGCGCCGATGCGAACCAGTCGACCGGCATCCTCGTCTTCAAGGCGACCGACGCCGTCATCGAGGCGCCGAGCGTGACGGGCATGATGTACGGCATCACCACCCACCTGCTGAACACCGGGACGGGCCCGCTCATCACCGCGCCGCGGATCACCGCCTTCGGCGCCATCACCCTGGGCTCGACGCAGGGCGCGTCGGTCTCCGACGCCGTGCTCGACGCCGGCGTTTGGGGCGAGAACGGCACCGGGATCAACCTCGTGAACGCGGGCAGGGCGACGATCACGAACGAGAGCGCGACGGGCTTCCTCTACGCGGTCGGCGCCCAGTCGTCGATGGACCCCGAGTCCGATCGCGTCGACATCTCGATCACCGACCTCACCGTGGTCGGCGCACCGAACGCCTCGAGCGGCGTCTACCTCCTCGGCGCCGAGAACGCGACCATCACGGGCATCGACGCCGAACTGACCGGCGCGGCCCTCGTCATCCACCAGTCCGTCGGCGTGAACGCCTCGGACATCGTCGTGGACGGTCGTGAAGGACCGACCCCCGTAACGGGCGCCGCGATCCTGCGCGCGTACGGGTCGCAGGACGTGAACGTCGACGACGCGAGCATCGACGGCGGGTCGTACGGCTTCTTCTACTCGGCGACGGATGGCGCGACGGTGACGAACGCGACGGTGGCGAACGTCGTCGAGCGCGCCCTGTACGGCCGCAGCGTCGCGAACCTCGACGTGAGCGCCTCGTCGTTCACCGGCAACGCCGCCGTCGGCGTCCTCGTCGTGACCACGCCCGAGAACGGCATCAGCCACGACATCTCGATCCACGACAACGTCATGACGGGCAATGGCGGCGGTGTGCACGTGCTGCAGGGCACCACCGGCGTCGAGATCCTCCGCAACACGGTGAGCGGTCAGCCGGACTTCGTCACCGCGGGCGGCGCGCACGGGCTCCTGATCTCCGACAACGCCGTCGAGCAGGAGGCCGACGCGATCGCGATCTCCGTCGCGCCGCTGTGGGAGGACGGCGCCGAGCCCGGCTCGTACTCGTCGTCGGGCATCGAGGTGCTGGGCAACGCGTTCAGCGGCAGCGGCACCTGGATCTCGGTCGGGTCGCCAGACCCCGCAGCGCCCGATGCGGCACGGCGCACCCTGCGCGACCCGGTGCTCGCGACCGGCAACGTGTTCCCGGCGGCATCCACGGCCGTGCAGGCCTACGCCAATGCCGTGACCGGTGAGGATGCCGCGGCGACACCGGTCGCGCGCGCCCTGCCCGTCGACGGGCCGATCGCCGTCGACGCCCGCGACCACGGCGACCCGAACGACTGGGGATCCGAGTGCCGGGCGACCGGCTTCCTCGACGGTGCCTCCTACTACGAGGGCGGCGGTGCCGCCGTGTACGAGCTGACCGAGGCCCCCGTGCTCTATCCGATGACCTGCATCGACCTCTCGCTCGAGCAAGCGCTCGACGTCGCCGACGATGAGGTGCTCGGCATCGGCGACCTCGTCACCTGGACGCTCACCCCGCACAACGACGGCCCCCGGGCGGCACCGGTCGGCTGGACGATCACGCAGCTGCTCCCGGACACGGTGGAGCTGGTCTCCATGACGGGCGACGGGTATTCCGTGGCCGACGCCGTCGCGACGTCGGGCGACTCGATCCCCGCGGGCGACGACGGTCCCGTGCTGACGGTGGTCGTCCGCATCCTCTCGGTGCCGAGCGACACGACCACGATGCGCAACGTGGCCTACGTCGCGCCGGCCGAACCGGTCGACCTCGACGCCGACGGCTTCGTCGACGACGTCGTCGAGCGGCTGAATCCGCTCGTCGTCCCGACCCTCGACACCGACACCGCGGCATCCGAGACCGACAACGACGCGCAGGGCGTGTGGTCGGTCACCGGGTCGGTCGCGCCGGAGCCGCCCGAGCCCGCTGGAGACGGCGGCGGGACACCCGGCGGCGGTTCGCCGAGCGCCGGCCTGGCGAGGACCGGCACGGAACCGACCCGGGTGCTCGCGCTCGCGGCGCTGCTGCTGGGCGGCGGTGTGCTGCTCGCGGCGAGGTCGCGGCGCACCGCGCGCCTGGCGCGTCTCGCGCGTCGGGACTGAGCGGAGTTCAGCGGCACCGCTCCTCGCGCAGCTCCCCGTCGAGGCGAGGCTCGCCCGCCGCCGCCGCCGCCGGTCCGGATGCGGCGCCAGAGGCTCCGTGCAGTGGGAACCGGACGTCGGGCTGCGGGCCGAAGTTCAACGGCGACGCGACGATGAGCGCGGTGCCGACCAGGGCGAGCACGGTCAGGACCGCGCAGACCCGCGCCATCGCCGGAACGGTCTGCTCGCCGAGCCTGCGGCGCACGAGCACGAGCAGGCCCAGCCCGAGCACGCCGCCGAGCGTGTTCGTGACGAGGTCGGTGACGTCGGAGCTGCCGACCGCGAGCGCGTATTGCGCGACCTCCAGTGCGAGGCTCGCCGCGGCGAGCACGGCGACGGTCCTCCACCACGGCCACGCCGGTGCGAGCAGGCCGAGGAGGACGCCGAACGGCACGAAGAGCAGGACGTTCGCGACGACTTCCGACGGCGCGCTGGCGCCGTTGCAGGCGTCCGAGACGAACGGCACGAGCTTCACCTGGCGCAGGGCGCCGGAACCGACGTACGGGAGCTCGAGCTTCCAGAGCACGATCCAGAAGAGGAGGGCGAGGTACGCCGCGAACGAGGCGCCCAGCAGGCGGCGAGCGCGCCGGGCTCGTGCGGCTTCGTCACTCGTCGACGGGCGCATCCGCTCGCGGATGCTCATCGGTCCACGCTCACCGGACGGCGTCCGTCGGCACGGCCGGGAGACGCACCGTCACGCGAAGGCCGCCCCCGGGGCGAGCTTCGATCGTGAGGGTGCCGTCGTGCGCCTGGGCGATGCGCTTGACGATCGCGAGGCCCAGGCCGACCCCGCCGTGGTCGCCGCGGATGCGCTCGGTGCCCCGTAGGAACGGTTCGGTGAACGTGGCGACCAAATGCGGCGCAAGCTGCTCGCCGGTGTTCTCGACCGTCAGCGTGACGGAATCGGCGTGCACGGCCGTGCCGACCCGCGCGGTGCCGTGCTCTGGCAGGTTGTGGACGATGGCGTTGTGGAGCAGGTTCGTGATCAGCTGCAGCAGGAGCGCGGTCGAGCCGAGCGCCGGCGTGATCTCCCCGGTCGTCTCGACGGCGACGCCGCGGCGCTCCGCGAGCGGGAGGAGGGTCTCGGCCGCTTCCTCCGCGAGGAGCGACAGGTCGACGACCTCCCTCGCGAACGAGCGCTGGTCGGCGCGGCTGAGCACGAGCAGTGCCTCCGTGAGGTCGATGGCGCGGGCGTTGACGGCGCTCAGGCGTTCGACGAGCTGGGCGTCGACCCGGTCGGGATCGTCGCGGGCGACCTCGAGCAGGGTCTGCGTGATCGCGAGCGGGGTGCGCAGCTCGTGCGACGCGTTCGCCGCGAACCTGCGCTGCTCGTCGACGTGCGCCTCGAGCCGCGCGAGCATGGCGTCGAAGCTGTCGGCGAGCTCGCGGAACTCGTCGTTCCGCCCCTCGAGCTCGATGCGGTACGAGAGGGAGCCGTTGGCCGCCCGGCGCGTCGCCTCCGTGATCCGGGCCAAGGGCACGAGCATGCGGCCGGCCAGGAACCATCCGCCGAGCAGGCCGAAGACCAGCAGGAAGAGCAGGACCCCCGTGACGACCGGGCCGAACGCGCGGATGAGGTCGTCGCGACCGGGAACGAACCCGCCGATCGTGTTGACCGCCTGCGCGGGCACGTATCGGAGGAGGAACAGCCACACCGCCGCGAGCAGGAGGAAGCTCGCGAACATGAGGAACCCCGCGTAACTGAGGGTGAGCTTGAGGCGGGCGCTCATGCCGGGCGCCCTACGCATCGCGACCCGGAACGGTGTCGATTTCGGTGCCGATGCCGGCGCCGGCGGATGCCGCGGGGTCGATGCGGTAGCCGACGCCCGGCACCGTCGTGATGAGCCAGGGCTCGCCGAGCCGCTTGCGCAGCGCGGAGACCGTGATGCGCACCGCGTTCGTGAAGGGGTCGGCATTCTCGTCCCAGGCCTTCTCCAGCAGCTCCTCGGCGCTGATGACGCCGCCGTCGGCGCCGACGAGCAGCTCGAGCACCGCGAACTGCTTGCGCGTGAGGGCGACGTAGCGTCCGTCGCGGAAGACCTCCCGGCGGAACGGGTCCAGTCGCAGCCCGGCGATCTCCCGCACGGGCGGCCGGTTGTGCGCGCGCCGCCGGTCGAGTGCGCGCAGCCGGAGCACGAGCTCCTGGAGCTCGAAGGGCTTCGTCAGGTAGTCGTCGGCGCCGAGGCCGAAGCCGGACGCCTTGTCGTCGAGGCGGTCGGCCGCGGTGAGCATCAGGATCGGCATCCCGCTTCCGGAGGCGACGATGCGCTCGGCGATCTCGTCACCGGACGGCCCGGGGATGTCGCGGTCGAGCACGGCGATGTCGTAGGCGTTGATGCCCAGCAGCTCGAGGGCGGTGTCGCCGTCGCCGGCGAGGTCGGCCGCGATGGCCGCCAGGCGCAGCCCGTCGCGGATGGCCTCCGCCATGAACGGTTCGTCCTCCACCACCAGCACTCGCATGATGGCCATGCTAGGAGCCGGGGCATATCGTCGGCGTATCCGAAACCGGATACGGCCCTGCAACATCTCGGCGGCTTGGCTGGCGACATGAGTCGCAACGCACCATCCAGAACCCGAGCCCGCATGGGCCTCCTGACCGCGGTCGTCGGCCTGCTCGTCCTCGTCGGCGGCGGCGCGGTGATGCTCGGATCCGCGCTCGGGTCCTCCGCGTTCCCCGCCGCCGGCGCGTTCGGCGAGCGGCCGCCGGGGGAGGGCGGCACGGCGGAGCTCGCGGCGGACGGTGCCGCAACCGAGGCCGATGGCGTCCTGCCCGACGGGGTGGGCGCCTTCGACGAGCAGTACCCCGGGGTCGTCAACCTCGACCCGGCGCTGCTGGGCGCCCTCCGCGCGGCGGCGGCCGATGCCGCCGAGGAGGGCATCGAGGTGTTCGTCAGCAGCGGCTGGCGGTCGCCCGGCTACCAGGAGCAGCTCCTCGAGGAGGCGGTCGCGGAGTACGGCTCGGAGGCGGAGGCGGCCAGGTGGGTGGCCACCGCGGAGACGTCGGAGCATGTCGCGGGGAACGCGGTCGACGTCGGGTCGTACGACGCGATCGACTGGCTGCAGGAGCACGGTGCCCGCTACGGTCTCTGCCCGACCTACGACAACGAGCCGTGGCACTTCGAACGGCACGCCGAGGCCATCGACGAGGGGTGCCCGGCCGTCTACTGGGATCCGACCCGGGACCCGCGGATGCAGGGCTGACGACGCGTCAGCTCGACCACACCTCGTCGATCGGGAGGTCGCGCCCGAGGACGTTCGCCGCCGCCCGGTGCCCGGACAGCATGGCCGCCGGGACCGTCGCCGGGTCATCCGTCCACGTCGCCTCGCCCGCGAGGTGCAGCACGCCGCCGACCGGCGTCGCGAGGTCGTCGTGGTCGGCCGTCGTCGAGCCGACGGTCATGTAGGCGTACGAGCCGCGAGCGAACGGGTCGCCCTGCCAGTCCGTGCGGTGCACGTGCGTCGGCTGCTCGACGCGATCGCCGTAGAGCCGTGCCAGCTGGGCGAGCACCGACTCGACGACCCGGCGGTCCTGCCAGTCGCGCGTCTCGCGAGCGGCCGGACCGGCGGCGAAGGTGAGCAGCGTCGGCGTGCCGTGCAGCGGGGTGAGGTCGTACCAGGAGTGCCACCAGCGGCTCTGCGGTCCCTGCTGCCGGATCGCGTAGACGCCGTCGTCCCAGAACCTCGTCGGGAACCGCAGGAAGACCTTCTCGAACGCGTTCATCTCGAGCCGGCCCAGGGCGGCGGCGATCGGCTCGGGAAGCGGCGGCTCGATGACGAAGTCGTCGGACTTCAGCACGCCGACGGGCACGGTCACGACCGTGGTGTCCGCGGCGAACGACCCGCGATCGGTCGTGACGACGACGCCCTCCGGCGACCATCGCACCTGCGAGACGACGTGCCCGAGGCGGAGGTCGAGCCCCTCGGCGAGATGCTCGGGCAGGCGGTCGTAGCCGTCGGGGAACACCACCTCGTCGCCGTCGATCGAGTCGTCGTCGAGGCCATGCGCCGCGAGGTCCTCGATCCACGCGCCGTACTGCTCCTCCGAACGGTGCTCGAGGTACTCGCGCACGCGCTGGGCGCGTTCGGCGTCCCACGCCTGCGCGGCGAGCGCCGCCTCGGTCACGTCGCGGTACGAGGCATCCGGGGCGGATGCCGCGACGACCTCGAGCAGGGTCGCGTCGACGGCGTGGATGTCGGCGGCGAAGCGTCGCGCACCGGCATCCGACAGACGCTCGGCATCGGGCCCGTAGTACGCGATGGGGCGACTGTCGGGCTGGTACCCGCCGACCGTGAACTCGGCGGTGCGCATGCCGAACGCCTCGGCCGCAGCGGCCACCGGGCTGTCGCTGACGCCGTGGATCCAGGACGCGCCGAGGTCGGTGACGAGCCCGTCGGCACGGTCGGTCCAGACGCGACCGCCGACCCGGTCGCGGCCTTCGAGCACGACGACCCGACGGCCGGCCCTCGCCAGCAGTCGAGCGGCCGTGAGGCCCGCCACCCCCGCGCCGACCACGATCGTGTCGAAATGCTCCATTGCCGTCCTGCCTCCATCGTGGGGTGCTGCACCCGTACTCGACGGTATCGCCTGCATGCGCTGCACCCCTATCGCTCAGGCCGCTCGCGTTATATCGTTGAGTATCGTTCACACGCGACGGAAGAGGTTGTCATGAGTGGTTCGTTCCCCACCGGCGGATTCGGCGCCGGCATCCCGGCCGACGGCATCTGGCAGGCCTTCGAGCAGTTGCGATCGACCTTCGAGAAGCGCGCGGGCAGCCGCATGGGCCGCGGCGACGTGCGTGCGGCGGTGCTCGCACTGCTCGCCGAGCAGCCCATGCACGGCTACCAGATCATCCACGAGATCGAGGAGCGCAGCGGCGGCACGTGGAAGCCCAGCGCCGGCTCGGTCTACCCGACCCTGCAGTTGCTCGCCGACGAGGGCCTCATCAGCGCCGAGGAGTCGAACGGCCGCAAGACCTACTCGCTCACCGAAGGGGGCCGCGCGTCGGTCGCCGATTCCGGCGCCTCCGCTCCGTGGGCCCCGCCGAGCACGGGCGCCGGCGCCGGCGACGGCACGGGGCCGACGGCACTGCCCAAGGCGGGCTTCGAGCTCGCGCAGGCCGCCGCGCAGGTCGGGCGCACCGGCACCCCCGAGCAGGTGCAGCAGGCCGTTGCCGCGCTCGACGAGACGCGACGACGGCTCTACGCGATCCTCGCCCAGGACTGACGCGGGTGGCATCCGCTCCTCGGGATCGAGGCGATTCGGTGCCCGGTGCCGGCAATACGCGCGCACGCTATCGCCGCATCCTGCGGTTCGCGGGCTGGAACCTCGCCGTCACCTGGTGGTACGAGCTGTTCCTCCCGCGCATCGGGCTCGCCCGGGTGGCCGAGCGCACGCGTTCCAAGCGGATGCGGCGCTTCGCCCAGCGGTTCCACGTGCTCGCGATCGATCTCGGCGGCCTCATGATCAAGGTCGGGCAGTTCATGTCGTCGCGCCTCGACGTGCTGCCGCCCGAGATCACGGCCGAGCTCGCCGGATTGCAGGACGAGGTGCCGCCGGTGCCGTTCGCGGCGATCCGCGCCCTCGCCGAGGCGGAGCTCGGCATGCCCCTCGACCGCGCCTACGCCTCGATCGACGAGGAGCCGATCGCCGCGGCATCCCTCGGCCAGGCCCACCGTGCCCGGCTCGCGCCGACCGACGCGGCCGACACCGGGCTGGACTCCGTCGTCGTCAAGGTGCAACGGCCGGGCATCGACCGGATCGTCGACGTCGACCTCGCCGCCCTGCGCAAGGTGGCCGGGTGGCTCAGCCATGTGCGACTCGTCTCCGACCGCGTGAACACCCACGCGCTCGTCGAGGAGTTCGCGCAGACCAGCCTCGAGGAGATCGACTACCTGCACGAGGCCGCGAACGCCGAGCGCTTCGCGGCGGAGTTCGCCGATGACGCCCGGGTGAGCGTGCCGGCGATCGTGTGGGAGCGCACGACCCGGCGCGTGCTCACCCTCGAGGACGTGACGGCGATCAAGGTCACGGATGCCGCGGCGCTGGCGTCCGCCGGCATCGATCCGGCCGACGTGGCCCCGGCCTTCGCCGCCGTCATGTTCGACCAGCTCTTCACGAACGGCTTCTTCCACGCCGACCCGCACCCGGGCAACATCTTCGTCACGCCGCTGGCGGTCGTCGACGGTTCGACGGAGCGGCCGTGGAAGCTGACGTTCATCGACTTCGGCATGATGGGCACGGTTCCCGCCGGCACGCGCAGCGGCCTGCGCAAGCTGCTCATCGCGGCCGCCTCGCGCGACGGCAAGGGGCTCGTCGACGCCGTGCGCGACATCGGGGTGCTGCTCCCGTCGGCCGACACGGGCGAGCTCGAGCGCGCCATGACGCAGCTGTTCGCCCGGTTCGGCGGCATGGGCTTCGCCGAGCTGCGCGAGGTGGATCCGCGGGAGT
This sequence comes from Agromyces sp. PvR057, assembly GCF_040547485.1. Lineage (NCBI taxonomy): Bacteria > Bacillati > Actinomycetota > Actinomycetes > Micrococcales > Microbacteriaceae > Agromyces > Agromyces sp. PvR057. The sequence goes on along the minus strand of NZ_JBEPPT010000004.1, from coordinate 151,722 downwards.
TCCGCGACTTCGCCGAGGAGTTCGGCCACGTGGTGCGGTCGCTGCCGTTCCAGCTGCCCGAGAACTTCCTGCTCATCGTCCGCGCGATGTCGCTCACCTCCGGCGTGTGTAGTGCGCTGGATGCCGAGTTCAACCTCTGGGACTCGATCGAGCCGTACGCGACCAAGCTCATCCGCGACGAGCGCGGCAACGTCGTGCAGGACCTCGCGAAGCAGGCCGTCGAGATCGCGGGCATCGCCATCGGCCTGCCGAAGCGACTCGACTCCCTCGTGACCCGCATCGACGAGGGGTCCGTCGCGGTGTCGAACCCGTCGCTCGAGCGGAGGGTCGCCCGGCTCGAGCGCACCGCACGGCGCGTGGTGTCGGCGACCCTGTTCGCCGCGCTGCTCGTCGCCGGGGCGGTCCTCCGCGTGGACGACGCCGGGTTCGGCACCGTGCTCATGATCGCGTCCGTGCTGCCGCTGCTCCACGCGCTGTTCGCCGGGCGCGGCGGGCGCTGACCGCCGACCGACGCGACCGAACGCGACGGGCCGGAGGGTCTTCAGGGTGCGAAGAGCAGGATCGCGTACACCCCGAAGAGCATGAGGTGCACCGCGCCGTGCACGGCGGTCGTACGGGGCGAGAAGAACGTGATCAACGTCATGGCGAGGGTGATGGCGATGAGCACCATGTTCGCGGGCGATTCACCGAGGACGACCTCCTGGCCGCTGACCAGCCCGATCACGAGGATGACGGGGATCGTCAGGCCGACGGTCGAGGTGAAGGCGCCGAGCCCGAGGTTGAAGGCGCGCTGGTTCTGGTCCGCGAGCGAGGCGCGGATCGCGGTCACCGCCTCGGGCGTGAACACGATGATCGCGATGACGACGCCGCTGAGCGCGACCGGGGCGCCGGTGGCGTCGATGCCGAGGTCGACGAGCACGCCGAGGTCATGCGAGAGCAGCACGATCGGGAGCACGGTCACGATGAGGAGGGCGGCTCGCGCGACCAGCTCCCCGCGTGCGACGGCGGGATGCTCGGGCGCCGCCGGTGAACTCGGCGCCGACGCCGGTGCCGGCGCCGACGCCGGTGCCGACGCCGGCGCCGACGCCGACGCCGACGCCGACGCGGACGCGGAAACCGCCGCGGCCGGCACCACCGGTTGCACGAAGAGGCTCCGGTCCCGACCGACCTGCATGACCAGGAAGAACGCGTAGAGCGCGGCGGCGAGCACGGCGATGCCGATCGACTGGAAGGAGGTGAGCGTTCCGCCGGGCGTCGAACCCGTGAAGTTCGGCAGCACGAGCGTGCAGAGCGACAGCGCGACGATGACCGCGAGGTAGACCGAGGTGCCGACCGTGTTGTAGTTCTGGGGGCCGTGGCGCAGGCCTCCGAGCAAGATGGCCAGGCCCATCACGCCGTTGATGATGATCATCATCACGGCGAACAGCGAGTCGCGGCCGATCGTCGCCGAACCGCTGGGGCCGAGCATGACCGACGCGATCAGGGCGACCTCGATGACCACGACGGTGAGCGTCAGGATGAGCGTGCCGAACGGTTCGCCGACCTTCTCGGCGAGGTGCTCCGCCTGGTGCACGACGCCGAAGGCCGCGACCATGATCGCCGCCAGGATCACGAGGAACATGAGCACGCCGACGGCGGCGTTCGGCGGATGCGCGACGAGGTCGTGGCCGAACGCGAGAGCCCACCCCGTGGTCGCCCACGCGATCACGAGGATGGCGACCGTCGACCCGGTGAGCAGCGCCCTCATGAAGACTCCTTCGTCCGAGCCCGACCGATCGCCACTCTACCGTCCTGCATCTCGACGCCGACGGAGACCCGGACGGTCACCGCGGGCATTGCGCCGGCGTCCGCCCACGGGTGATGCTGGTCTCGCGGCGGCGCACGCCGCAAGGGGGAGTCGGCATGCGGCGATCGCGAAGGCTTCGGCTCACCTTTTCAGGACCACATCGATCATGACGGCGATATGCGCCCATGACCGATCTCATCCTGAAAACGCGGTTGGACGAGCCGGGGCAGGCGCTGTCGGCCCGCATGGTCGGGTGCGTCGCTGACGGGCGCGCCTCTTCCGCGGCGGGCCGTGCGCCGATAGGTTGAGCGCCAGATGGCACGATCGGCTTTCGTGCCCCGATCGAAAGGGCCCGCCATGGGATTGTTCGCCACCGTGTGGGATTGGATCTGGTTCAGCTTCTGGATCTTCGCCTACATCGCCTACCTGTTCACGCTGATCTACATCGCGATCGACATCTTCCGCTCGCATGACATCGGCGGGTGGATGAAGGCGCTGTGGATCCTGCTGCTGGTGTTCCTTCCGTTCGTGACCGGCCTCGTGTACCTCATCGTTCGCGGGCAGGGCATGGCGGAGCGCTCGTCGTCACGGCGCCCCGAGATCGTCGAGTACTCCGACGAGGAGGTGCGCAAGGTCTCGTTCGCGAATCCGGCCGACGAGATCACGAAGGCCGCGGCACTGCGCGACCAGGGCGTCATCACCGATGGCGAGTTCAACGCCATCAAGGCGAAGGCGCTCGGCGAGAAGTTCTGAGCGGATGCCGCGCCTCGCGATCGCCCACCCGGCACCCGGTGCCGGGTCGCCGGCCGCGGGGTAGCCTCGGCACATGACCCAGTCCGTCGGCGTCGGCCGGACCCCCGCAGCGGGGTCCGGGCCGGCGCCGTTCGACGTCCGCGGCTTCGCGCGCACCGCGCACGGCAGCCTGCGCGCCGAGCTCGACCTCGACGCGATGCGGGATGCCGGACTGTCGCGAGCGGCGGTTCGCACGATCGTGACCCTCGCGGAGTTCGAGGGCGCCACGATGGAGCACCTCCGCAACGTGCTCGTGACCCCGACCCACAAGGATGCACGCGTCACCGCGTTCCTCGTGTCGTGGGCGTACGAGAAGTACTGGATCGCCGACGCGCTGAGGTCGATCGCCGGGGCGGCCGTGGCGGCCGGCGGCGACGGCGGCCCGGATGCCGCGGCGAACGCCGCACGAGACGGCACGGCCGCGACTCCGGGCCGTGCACCCGCCGGCCGTGGGCCGATCCGTCGTGCGCTCGCCGGATTCGGACAGGGGCCAGACGTGGTCGGCGCCCATCTCGCGCTCGGCGTCGTCGACGATCTCGTGCTCGACCTCGCCTATGCACGCCTCGAGTCCGGGGCCGAACCCGGGGCCGAACCCGACGCCGAACCGGTGGCTGCCGCAGCAGCATCCTCGAATCCGGCCTTCGCCGACGCGGTCGCGCGCATCAGGGCGATCAAGGCCAGGCACACGGAGTTCTTCGCCGGCGAGGCCGCGCGCCGGTTGTCGGCGTCGCCGCGGTCGGTCGGACTCGCACGACGGGAGCTCTCGCGATCCGCGTGGCCGCTCGGCCGCGGTTCGGTCGCGACCACCGAGCGGGAGGCGTTCGCGAGGTTCGCCGTGCCCGACGCCGCGTCGCGTGCGGGACTGGCCCGCGACATCCGCTGCTCGATCCCGGGCATCGACGACCGCACCGCGTCCGCCGTGATGCGACGCCTCGGCGCCTGAACGCGACGAACCCGAGAGAGCAGGGGAGCATGGCCTTCGACATCGACCGGTACACCGCGACCTCCGTCAGCGTCGCGTGGAGCGACCTCGACCTCGAGGTGTTCCGCCACGAGCCGCTGCCCGAGTCGTCGCTGCGCACCCTGCGCTACATGGCCGACGTCGAGTATCACACGGTCTGCTACACGCGCGACCTGCTCACGACGCCGTCGCACCGCGAGGCCGACATGAGCGCGTTCATGACGATGTGGAACCGTGAGGAGTTCTGGCACGGCGAGGCGCTCGCCGCCGTGCTCGCGGTGCACGACATCACGGTCGACTACGACGCGCTCAAGGCGAACCGCATGAAGCTCGGGTGGAAGGACCGGCTCGACCCGATCAAGCAGTCGGTGCTCGGCGGCCTCGTCGGCCAGGACTTCGTGGCCGTCCACATGTCGTGGGGGGCCGCGAACGAGTGGTCGGCGATCACCGCGTACCAGCGCATGGCCGAGCTCGAGGAGCATCCGGTGCTCGCCGAATTGCTTCGCCGCATCGCCAAGCAGGAGGCCAGGCACGTCGCGTTCTACACGTCGCAGGCCCGCGAACGGCTCGCCGCGAGCACGAAGGCGCAGAAGGTGACGCGGTTCGCGCTCAGTCGCTTCTGGGCTCCGGTCGGCTCGAGCATCTCGTCGGAGGACGACGTACGGCACGTCATGACGCACCTCATGAGCGGCCCGGAGGGCCGGCGCGCGGCCCGCAAGGTCGACGAGAGCATCAGCGGGATGCCGGGACTCGCCGGTCTCACGATCGTGCAGGACGCGCTCGACCGGCTGGGCGTCGCCGCCTGAGCGTCGGAGGCGACCCGCTCCTCGCGCCGGATCAGCCGATGAGCGCCGCGATGAGCGTGCCGATGGCGGTGAGCACGATGATGCCGACGAGGCCGTAGCGGCGGAGCTGCACCGAGAGCAGCGCGACCGAGAGCCGGCGCCGGCGCCGTCGCCGGCGACGGCGTGGCGGTGTCGTCGAGTGCATCGTCAGACCTGCGGCGATGCGTCGTCGATCGCATGGAACCGTCGGTCGCGGTACACGAGCGACGGCGCACGCTCGCCCAGGTGCACGTCGAGCACTTCGGCGACCACGAGCGACGAGCCGCCGACGGGCAGCGTGTGCGTGATGCGCGCTCGCAGCGCGACGGGTGCGGAGACGAGCCATGGCTCACCGGTCGGCAGCGCGTGCCAGCCCTGATCGGGCGTGAAGCGCGGCGCACCGGACCGGGCGAACGCCCGCGCGACCTCGACCTGGTCGGCCGAGAGCAGGTGCACCACGACCGACTCGGCCGCGAGCAGTCCGCCGGCCGAGCCGGTGGCGCGCGTGACCGAGAAGGAGAGCGCGGCGGGCGCTGCCGAGACCGAGGCGACGCTCGACGCCGTGAGGCCGACCGGTCCGGTCGGGGTCGTCGCGGTGATCAGGGCGACACCGGCCGGGTGGTCTCGGAACGCCGCCTTGAACGCCTCGGCGGTCGCGTCGAGCAGGGTCGGCGGCGCGGCATCCGTCGGCAGGGCGTCTGCGAGCGGGTTCGGATCGGGCGCGGCCATGGGATCAAGCCTACGTTCGCGAAGCTGCATGCCGGCACCATGCCGGTCGTGCGGGTGCCGTGAACGACGGATGCCCCGCCGGACCGGGTCCGGCGGGGCATCCGCTCGCGTTCATCGACGACGCGCGTCGGCGAGGCGACCCCGCGGCCTACGCGACGGTCGAGGCGTCGCGCTTGGGCAGCTTCCACCCGGGGCGCACGAAGTGGCACGTGTACCCGTTCGGGTACTTCTCGAGGTAGTCCTGGTGCTCGGGCTCGGCCTCCCAGAACGGGGCGGCCTCCTCGATCGTGGTGACGACCTTCGCGGGCCAGAGGCCGGAGGCGTCGACGTCGGCGATCGTGTCGAGCGCGACCTCCTGCTGCTCGGGGCTCTGCGGGAAGATCGCCGAGCGGTAGCTCGTGCCGATGTCGTTGCCCTGACGGTTCAGCGTCGACGGGTCGTGCACCTGGAAGAAGAACTCCAGCAGCTCGCGGTAGCTCGTCTGCGCGGGGTCGAAGACGATCTCGATGGCCTCGGCGTGGCCGGGGTGGTTGCGGTACGTGGGCTCGGCGTTGCTGCCGCCCGTGTAGCCCACGCGCGTCGACTCGACGCCCGGGCGCTTGCGGATCAGGTCCTGCATGCCCCAGAAGCAGCCGCCGGCGAGGATCGCGGTCTCGGTCTGGTTCGTCATGATGCGTTCTCCTTCTCGGATGTCGCGGCCGCGACATCCGTCGTCGTGAACAGGCTGCGGAAGTCGCCGTAGCCCTGCTCCTCGAGCTCGGCGACGGGCACGAAGCGCAGTGCCGCCGAGTTCATGCAGTAGCGGAGCCCGCCGGCGTCGGCCGGCCCGTCGTCGAACACGTGGCCGAGGTGGCTGTCGGCACCCGACGAGCGTACCTCCACGCGCTTCATCCAGAGCGTGCGGTCGACATGCTCCGTCACGGCGGTGGCGTCGAGCGGCTTCGTGAAGCTGGGCCACCCCGACCGGCTGTCGTACTTGTCGGTCGAGGAGAAGAGCGGCTGCCCCGAGACCACGTCGACGTAGATGCCGTCGTCGTGGTTGTCCCAGTACTCGTTGCGGAAGGCCGGCTCGGTGCCGTCGCCCTGCGTGACGCTGCGCTGGAGGGGCGTGAGGCGGGCGAGCGCCTCGGGAGTGCTGCGGTAGTCGTTCGACATTCGTTCCTCCTTCATGGGGCACCGCTGGCTGCGGCACCCTCTGGGTCGCTGGTCGCCGTGCGAGGCGCGACATGAGAGAAAACCATCGAGCGGGGCGTGCTGTTCCGGATGTCGCGCTCCCACGCTGTGACTTCGCTGTGAGCGCGGTCCGTCCGACCGTCGCCGCCTCGTGACAGGCCGTCCGCGGTGCGCGAGACTTTCCCCAGCCCCGTGGTCCGGATGCCGCATCCGTGCGAGGTGCGGAGGGAGGGCCGGTGGAACTGCTCGTCGTGGTCGTGCTCGGCCTGCTCGGCATCGCCGCAGCGGCGGTCTTCGGCCCGCGGCTCGGCGTGGCCGCCCCACTGCTGCTCGTGATCGTCGGCATCGGGGCGAGCCTGCTGCCGTTCGTGCCCGACGTCGAGATCGACCCGGAGTGGATCCTCGCGGGCGTGCTTCCGCCGCTGCTCTACTCGGCATCCGTCCAGATGCCGGCCATGGAGTTCCGCCGCGAGTTCAGCGCGATCGGCGGGCTGTCGGTGGGCCTCGTCGTCGTGAGCTCGGTGCTGCTCGGGCTGTTCTTCTCCTGGGCGATCCCCGACCTCGGGCTCGCCGGGGGCATCGCGCTCGGTGCGATCGTGAGCCCGACCGACGCGGTCGCGACCTCGATCGTGAAGCGCATCGGGGTGAGTCCGCGCATCGTGACGGTCCTCGAGGGCGAGAGCCTGCTGAACGACGCGACGGCGCTCGTGCTGCTGCGTTCGGCGATCGTCGCGGCCGCGGCATCCGTCACCTTCTGGCAGGTCGTCGGCGACTTCGTGTTCGCCGTGGTGGTGGCCGTCGTGATCGGCTACGTGGTGGGCAAGGCGAACCTCTGGGTGCGGGAGCGCGTCGCCGACCCGACGGCGAACACGGTGATCTCGTTCACGGTGCCGTTCCTCGCCGCGGTGCCGAGCGAGGCGCTCGGCGCCTCCGGGCTGGTCGCGGCCGTGGTCGCCGGGCTCGTCACGGGCCGCGGGGCGCTGACGCGGCTCTCGCCGCAGCACCGCGCGTCGGACACGCAGGCGTGGCGCACCGTCGAGTTGATCCTCGAAGGGGCCGTGTTCCTGGTGATGGGACTCGAGATGTCGGCGATCGTGGCCGATGTCCAGGGCGGCAGGTCCGGACTCGTCGCGGGGCTCGTGCTCGCGGCCGTCGCACTGCTGGCGGTGATCGTGGTGCGCGCGCTCTACGTGCTCTCGACCCTCGGCCTGCAGCGAAGGCGGGTGCGACGCGGCGTCGAGATGCGCGGGCCGCTCGCGGACATGCAGCAGCGGCTCGACCGGGTGGACGAGGAGCATCCCCTCCGGCTCGACCGGCGCGGTGGACCGCAGCAGGGCGAGCAGGGGCCGACGGTGTCCAAGGCCAGGCTCGCGGTGTTCCGCCGGAGGATCCGGCGCAAGGTCGCCGACATCGACTACTTCACCGCCGAACCGCTCGGGTGGCGCGAGGGCAGCGTGATCGTCTGGGCCGGCATGCGCGGAGCCGTCACGCTCGCCGCCGCGCAGACGCTCCCGTCGGATACGCCGGAGCGCTCGCTGCTCGTGTTCGTCGCCTTCGTGGTCGCTGCGGCGTCCCTCATCGTGCAGGGCGGCACGCTGCCGATGCTGGTGCGCTGGGTCAAGCCCGCACGCTTCGACCGGGCGGCGGTCGACGCCGATCGGGAGCAGCTCGACGACCGCCTGCGCGACATCGCGCGGCGGGTGACGGCCGACGCGGCCGCCGCGGACGTCGCTCGGGCAGGTGCGTCGCCGGACGCGTCAGGTGACGGTTCCAGCGCGGCCGTCACGGCGCGATCCGAGCGCGGACTGCGGTTGCGACTGCGCGTGATCGGCGAACAGCGGGCGGCGCTCTCGACGTTCCGCGACGAGGGCGCATTCAGCTCGACGGCGCTCACCGAGGCGCTCCAGGCGTTGGATGCGGTGCAGATCAGCCTCGAATTGCGCCTTCCATCAGGCGATGTTTCCAAAACGTGATCGTTGAGCTTTCGTCAATACCTCGGATGACATTCACAGGAAGAACTGAGGGGTTGTACAGAACTCCTCGGCAGACTGGCGACTTCGCCCGGGCGCCCCCGCGTCCGTGGAACGCCAAGCAAGGCTCGAAGCGCCCCCCGGCGCGTCGTCGCCGCCCAGGTGAAAGACATGCAGAACGAGACTTCTTCCCCCAGCACGACCCAGATTTCCCCCGGCACCACCCCCACGAACAACGAGACCGAGGTGACCCGCCGCGGTCGTCGGGCGACCGGAGCCTTCCGTCGCTTCCGAGCCCCGGTGCTCACCGCGGGCGCCATCATCGCCGTCGGAGCCCTCGTCGGCACCGGCTACGCCGTGCAGAGCGAGGCCACCGCGAAGGCCCAGCGCGTCGACGAGACCGCAGCGCTCGCCCTCGCCGCCGAGCGCGACTCGCGACAGGGTCTCGCCGTCGACCACGGCGCCGTGCTCGACGCGCGCGCCGACAAGCAGGCGAAGGACACCCTGACCGTCGCAGGCCAGGCGCTCGCCGCAGCGCAGGGCAAGGCCGACGCCTCGGCGCTCGCCACGACCGTCGCCGCGCTCGACTCCTACGAACGGCTCAGCCCCAGCAAGGTCTTCGAGCTCGTCGGCACCACGCAGAAGCAGACCGCCGAGGTGACCATGGCCGTCGCCGAGGCCGACCGCGTCGCGGCCGAGAAGGCCGCCGCCGAAGCCGCAGCCAAGGCAGCGGCCGAGGCGGCCGCCCGCGAGGCCGCCGCGGCGAAGACCCCGTCCGGCTCGTCGTCGGGCGGTGGCGCCACGCCGAGCGCCCCCTCGAACCCGAGCGAGGCGCAGGCCATCGCACGCGACATGATGGCGTCGCGCTACGGCTGGGGCGACGACCAGTTCGGCTGCCTCGTCGCGCTCTGGAACCGCGAGTCGGGCTGGAACGTCTACGCGTCCAACCCGAGCGGCGCCTACGGCATCCCGCAGGCCCTCCCCGGCAGCAAGATGTCCTCGGCCGGTGCCGACTGGGCCACCAACCCCGCCACGCAGATCTCGTGGGGCCTCGGCTACATCGCCGGCCGCTACGGCAGCGCGTGCGGCGCCTGGAACACCTCCGAGTCGCAGGGCTGGTACTGATCCCTCCGATCACGCGGTGACGCACCGATGGCGTCCGAGCTCCGGCTCGGACGCCATCGTCGTCTCCGGATGCCGCGAGCGGGCGTCGGTCGGCCCGTCTCCGGATGCCGCTGGCGGTCGCTGCGAGGCCGTGCATCGCATCCGGCGCGCCCGGAGTCAAGCGCCTGCGCGCGACATCCGCGCTCGATAGCCTGACCGCATGGCTGGTGGCGAGATCAAGGAGCCCGAGCGGTTGCCGGAGCAGACGGGGTTCATGGCGCGCGTGAACGCGCTGATCGCCTGGGCCATGGCGCTCAAGCCCGTTCGCGCCTACCTGCGCTACATGAAGGTGCACGGCCCCGCCCTCTCCGACAGCGTCACCTATCGCACGCTCTTCTCGGTGTTCGCGGGCGTGTTCCTGGGCTTCGCGATCGCCGGCATCTGGCTCGACGGCAACCCCCAGGCGATGGACGCGCTCGTCGAGACCGTCGAGCAGGCCATACCGGGGCTCATCGGCGAGGGCGCGCTCATCGACCCCGACGACCTCGTGCAACCCGTGACGCTGAGCATCGCCGGGGCGCTCGCCCTCATCGGTCTCGTCACCGCGATGATCGGGGCCATCGGCTCGATGCGCGTCGCGATTCGCCGGATCGGCGGACAGCCCGACCCGCAGCGCTTCTTCGTCTGGACGATGCTGCGCGACCTCCTGCTCGCGATCGGGTTCGGGGCCCTGCTCGTCGGCGCCGCCGCGATCACGCTCTTCAGCACTGCCGCGCTCGACCTGCTCTTCGGCTGGATCGGCCTCTCGCGGTCCGCCGAGAGCTACGTGTTCCTCACCGGTGCGGTCGCGGTGCTGGTGATCTTCGTCATCGACACGGTCGTGGTCGCCGGCATGTTCCTGGTGCTCTCGGGTATGCGCCCGAGCGCGGGCACGCTGTGGGTGGGCGCCCTGATCGGCGGTGCGGGGCTCACGGTGCTGCAGGAGCTCTCGGGGCTGTTCGTCGGCGGTGCGACCTCGAACCCGCTGCTGGCCTCGTTCGGCTCACTCATCGCGCTGCTGCTCTGGCTGAACCTCTCCTCCCAGGTGATCCTGATCGCATCGGCCTACATCATCACGGGTGTCGAGGACCGGCGCGAACGCGAATGGGGGCTCGAGCGGGAGCGGGTCCTCGAGCGCGTGCGAGCCGACGGCCGCGCGACCGGCGTCGCTCGCGGGCCGCGGCGTGCCGTTCGGGACGATGCCCTCCCAGACGGGCGACCGCGCCCGTCGACCGTGCAGCACGTCGTGCGGGGCCTCGTCGCGCCGCTCACGAGGACGCGGGTGTTCCGTGCGGTCGCACCCGTGCTGCTGCCGCCGATCGAGGCCGTCCTCGGCTGGATCACCGGCGGCCGCGTGCAGCTCAGCGCCCTGCTCGTGCCCTCGCTCGTGCTGCATACCGTCGGCGCGAAGACGGGGGAGGCGCGCGACACGCCCCTCATGTACACGCCTGACGGGCAAGGGCGGGCGATCGTCGCGGGCACGACCTTCGCGATGGCGCGGCATCCGGGCTGGACCTACAACCTCGCCGCACAGCCGGATGCCTCGATCACGGTTCGGGGCCGCGACCTCGCCGTGCGCGCGACGCGCATCGACACGGAGGCCGAGCGCGACGCCGCGTGGGCGCTGATCGAGGCGCAGTGGCCGGGGTATCGGGCGTACGAGCGCGACTCCGGACGCGTGGTGCGGCTGTTCCGCCTGCAGCCGGTGCCCGGCGACCCGTCTCCTCGATCGTGACGCCCGGCGGCGACATCGCACAGGCGGTGCGCAGTGCGCCCCCGTACGATTGATCTCATGACCGGACGGCGCAGCGATCCCATCTACAGCACGGCGATCGTCGTCGGCCGCGGCCTCTTCGGCGCGCTGCGGCTCAAGCGCAGGGTCACCGGCATCGAGCACGTGCCGACGACCGGTGGCGCCGTGCTCGCCATGACGCACTTCGGCTATCTCGAGTTCGCCCTGGTCGAATGGGTCACCTGGCTCGGCAACCGCCGCCGCATCCGCTTCATGGCGAAGCAGAGCGTGTTCGACAAGCCCGTCGTCGGTGCGCTCATGCGCAGCATGCGGCACATCTCGGTCGACATGAAGGCGGGCGCCGCGGCGTACGCGAAAGCCGTCGAGGCGCTGCGCGACGGCGAGCTGCTCGGCGTGTTCCCCGAAGCGGGCGTGAGTGCCTCGTTCACGGTGCGCGACCTCAAGACCGGGGCGGCCCGACTCGCCGCCGAGGCCGGCGTGCCGATCATCCCCGTCGCCGTGTGGGGCGGGCACCGCCTGCTCACGAAGCGTCACAAGGTCGGCTTCTTCGAACGGTTCGGGGTTCCGGTGAGCTTCGCGTTCGGATCGCCCATCTCGGTCGGCGCCGATGAAGAGCCGCACGTCGCGACCGAACGGCTGAAGGTCCGCCTGCAGGAACTCGTCGATCGCGTCCAGCGGGAGTATCCGGTCGACGGCACCGGCCAGTGGTGGCAGCCGAAGCGACTCGGCGGCACGGCCCCGACCGCCGAGGAGGCGGCCGCCGCCGATGCCGCCCGCGACCTCGAGCGCGAGGCGCGCCGAACCGAGGCCTAGCTCGCCGACCCGAGACATCCTCGACGCTTCGTCGTAGGCTCGAGGCATGTGCAGGAACATCCACACCCTCCACAACTTCGAGCCCGCCGCGACGAGCGACGAGGTGCAGGCGGCAGCGCTGCAGTACGTGCGCAAGGTGAGCGGATCGACGAAGCCCTCGAAGGCGAACGCCGAGGCCTTCGAACGCGCCGTCGCCGAGATCGCGCACATCACGCAGCACCTCCTCGACGACCTCGTCACGAACGCGCCGCCGAAGAACCGCGAGGTCGAGGCGCAGAAGGCCCGAGAACGCTCGGCTGGACGATACGCGGCCGCGTGAGCGGTCGGCCCTCGCGGCCCGTCGGCGGCGTGCAGTAGCGTCGCTGGCATGGCAGGCGACGCGGCACAGCTCATCGTTCCCGGACCAGACGGCGAACGCCAGGTGCGCGTCTCGTCGCCATCCCGCGTGCTCTGGCCCGACGTCGGCATCACCAAGCTCGATCTCGCCGAGTACCTCGTCGCCGTCGGCGAGCCGTTCATCGAGGCGAACGGCGGCAGGCCGGTGTCCCTGCAGCGGTTCCCAGAGGGCATCGACGGCGAGCAGTTCTTCTCGAAGAACCCGCCGCGGGGCGCTCCGGAGTGGCTGCGTTCGGTGACGGTCACGTACCCCAGCGGCCGGCGGCATCCGCAGGTCGTGCTCGACGAGCCGGCCGCAGCCGTGTGGGCGGCGCAGATGAACACGATCGTGTTCCATCCGTGGGCGTCTCGGGCGACGAACACCGACAACCCCGACCAGCTGCGCATCGACCTCGATCCACAGCCCGGCACCGGGTTCGCCGAGGCGGTTCCCATCGCGCTCGCCCTGCGCGACCTGCTCGGCGAGGTCGGGCTCACCGGGTTCGTCAAGAGCTCGGGCAGCCGCGGCATCCACGTGTTCGCGCCCGTCGAGCCCCAACACGAGTTCCTCGACGTGCGCCACGCCGTGATCGCGCTCGGGCGCGAACTCGAACGGCGCATGCCCGACCGCGTGACCACGAACTGGTGGAAGGAGGAGCGCGGCGACCGCATCTTCATCGACTACAACCAGGCCAACCGCGACCGCACGATGGCCGGCGCCTACAGTCCGCGACCGCTGCCGCACGCCCCCGTCTCGTGCCCGCTCGAGTGGGACGAGCTCGAGACGGCCGACCCCACCTCGCTCACGATCCGTACCGTGCCGGCGCGCCTCGCCGACGTCGGCGACCCGTGGGCCGGCATGCACGACCACCCCGGGCGGCTCGACACGTTGCTCGAGTGGTGGCAGCGCGACCTCGCCGACGGCCTCGGCGAGCTGCCGTTCCCTCCTGACTTCCCGAAGATGCCGGGTGAGCCCATGCGCGTGCAACCGAGCCGCGCCCGCAAGCCCGACCCCGACGACGCCGCCGACGACTGACGACTGACGACTGACTGACGTGCGTCGGCGCTCGGGTCACCCGCCGGCGCCCGCGAGCGCCACGACCTCCGCGTAGGTCGGGATCCCGCCAGCGCCACGACCTCCGCGTAGGTCGGGATCCCGCCAGCGGTTCCGGCCGTCGGCCCGAGCCCACCGGCCACGGCGTCGTCGATCGCGCCGAGGGCCGCCCGGAAGAGCAGCGAGCCCGTGCTCACCCGCGCCACACCGCACGCGGCGAGGTCGGCGAACGCCACCCCGGGCTGCACGAGCACGTTGAGCGGAGCGTGCACGCGCGACGCGACGCGCGCGATCGTCTCGAGGGGGAGCACGCCGGGCACGAACACGCCGGAGGCGCCGGCCTCGAGATACCGCCGAGCTCGTGAGACGGCCGTCGCCTCCCGCTCGGCGACCGGTCCGCCCTCGTCGAGCCAGAACGCGTCGGTGCGGGCGTTCACGAACAGCGCCGGTGCCGCGGCCCGCACGGCCGCCACCTTCGCCGCCGCGAGCTCCGGGTCGACGAGTGCGCCGGATGCGTCGGAGTCCTCGAGGTTCACGCCGAGTACGCCGAGCTCCTCGAGCCGGCGCGCGAAGGCGCCGACCTGAGCGGGATCGTCGGCGAACCCGGATTCGATGTCGACCGTGACGCCGATGCCGCCGGCGGTCAGCTGCTCCGCGAGTCGCATCGTCGCGTCGGCGGTCTCGCCGGCTCCGTCGCGCCGCCCGTTCGCGATGGCGACGCCGAGGCTGGTCGTGCCGATCGCGTCGTGTCCGCGTGCTGCGAGCCATCTGGCGGATGCCCCGTCCCAGGCGTTCGGCAGCAGGAGCGGGTCGCCGGCCCGGTGCCGTGAGGCGAACTCCGCCGGCGTGATCATCCGGCGCCTCCGGCGGTCCGGCCGAGCTCGACCGGAATCCCGGCTTCGCGGAGCGCGTCGACGATCGCCGCCGCGATCGCGAGCGCGTGCGCCGGTGCGGGGCACGCGCGGGGTCCGGCGCCGAAGGCGAGCGCGGCGCTCGCCTCGGGGGGCGTCGCGTCGTCGGGTGCGCCGTCGTCGGCGAGCGACAGGATGACGACCCCGCCGTTGGGGCCCACGCGCCGAGTCGTCGGCACGGGCGGATCCAGGCGCAGGGTCCGCACGAGTGCCGCCCGGGTGGTGATGGCCGGTTCGTCGGCGATCGTGCGGAGCGCGCCGTCGATGAGCGCCGCGGTGGCGAGGTGCGCCTGGACGAGCAGCTGCACGGCGAGTGCGGGGTCCTCATGGCCGCGTGCCGTCTGGAGTGCCTCTGCGGTGGCTGCGTCTGCGTCAGGGACGGCGGCGGCCGACGATGCCCCTGCTGCGGTTCCTCCCGCGTACACCGCGGAGATTCCGGCGATGAGCCGGGGGAGCGCATCAGGGGTGCCGATTCCCAGGTGCTCGGCGAGGCACGCGACCGGCACCGTCCGCGCGATCCGGTGCGTCGGCTCGTCGCGCGCCCGCGCCCGACGCGTGAGCCGGGTCGCCGTGCGCGCGAGTTCCCCGGGCTCGAGCGCCGCGAGCCGCCGCTCGAGGCGCTCGCGTCGTGCATCGTGCACCGTCCCGTTGACGAAGCGCGAGGTCGCGGCGCGGAATCGCTCGGTCGAGCGTGCGGACCCGGCATCCGCCTCGGGGACCAGGTGGTCGAGGTCGGCGAGGATGCGCCGCGCGTTCGAGGGATCGGTGATCATGGTGACCATGCCTCGACGCTATGCCCGGAACGGTTCGCCCTGCGGCGAATCGTCGTCGGCGTACGCTGGGCTCGTGAACGGCGATGCAGACCTCTCGCACCCCGCCAGGCTCATGGGCGAACCGGCCAGGGCGGCGATGCTCGTCGCGCTCCTCGACGGCGGCTCGCGCCCGGCGAGCGAGCTCGCGGCGATCGCGGGCGTGCGCCCGCCGACCGCGAGCGCGCACCTCGCCCGACTCGTCGAAGGCGGGCTGCTCGTCGACCGGCGGATCGGCCGGCATCGGTACTTCGAACTCGCCGACGCGAGCGTCGCCGACGCGGTGGAGGCACTGCAGCGGATCGCGCCGCGTCGGCCCGTGACCTCGCTCCGCCAGTCGACCACGGCCGTGCGGCTCGCCGAGCTCCGTTCCTGCTACGACCACCTCGCCGGCCGCGTGGCGCTCGTCATCGCCGACGCGCTCGTGCAGGAGGGATCGGTCGCGCCGCTCACCTCGGGGCGCGTCGGCGAGATCACCGGCAGCGGCCCGCTTGCGAGGCGCCTCGGGCTC
Source organism: Agromyces sp. PvR057 (assembly GCF_040547485.1). Classification (NCBI taxonomy): domain Bacteria; kingdom Bacillati; phylum Actinomycetota; class Actinomycetes; order Micrococcales; family Microbacteriaceae; genus Agromyces; species Agromyces sp. PvR057. The sequence continues at coordinate 136,118 of NZ_JBEPPT010000004.1, read as the reverse complement.
GACGACGAGCCCCCGTCCGCACCGGGCCGGCGCCCTGCGGTGCGCGGATGCCTCGACTGGACCGAGCGCCGGCCGCACCTCGCCGGCGTCGCCGGCGCACGCATCCGACTGGCCTTCCTCGATCGAGGCTGGGCGGTCGGGCTGTCGCAGGACCGCTCGCTCCGGCTGACCGACGCCGGCCGAGCCGTGCTCGCCGACCTCGCCTGAACTCAGACCGCGATCGGCCGCGTCGAGGCGGGTCGCACCGGCGCGCCATGCAGTTCACGGTGCAACCGCTCCATGCGCGCGTCGAGCTCGGAGGCCGTGCGCGCGGCATCGGTCAGGTCCTCGAGCAGGGCATCGGGAACCTGCCGGTCGTACTTGTAGTAGATCTTGTGCTCGAGGCTCGCCCAGAAGTCCATGGCGATCGTGCGCACCTGCACCTCGACGGCCACGTGATGCGTGCCGGTCGAGAGGAACACCGGTACCTCGACGATCAGGTGCAGGCTCTGGTAGCCGTTCGCCTTCGGCTCGGCGATGTAGTCCTTCTTCTTCAGCACCCGGATGTCGCCCTGCGCGGTGAGCAGTTCGGCGACCCGGTACACGTCGGAGACGAAGCTGCACGTCACGCGAACGCCCGCGATGTCGGTGATCGTCTCGCGGATCGAGTCGAAGGACGGCTCGATGCCCTTGCGCTCGAGCTTCTCGATGACGCTGTCGAGGCTCTTCAGGCGGCTCGAGATGTGCTCGATCGGGTTGTACGCGTGCGTCTGCGCGAACTCCTCGCGCAGGATCGAGAGCTTGGTGAGCACCTCGTCCATGCCGAACTTGTACCGGAGCATGAACCGCTCGGTGTCGTCGCGCAGGGTTCGCATCTCTTCGAGCGTGGTGCCGTCGATGGCCTCGATCGCACGCTGGGCCCGTTCGGTGAGGCCACGCCCGCCGGCGTCGTGGTCGGCGGTGGGTCGGGTCGCAGTCACGGGATCCACCGTACGACGCGAACCTCTGCATTGCCTTTGTCCGGGAGCGGACGGGCCCCGCCGGACTAGGCTCGGCCCATGCCGGCCTGGATCACCGTCGCCGATGGCGTGCACCAGCGCAGGGGCGGTCCGTTCGACCTCTCCGTCGTGGTCGTCGAGGGCGCCGACGGGCTCCTCGTGGTCGATGCCGGTGCCGACCCGGCCGAGGGGGCCGAGATCCTGGCCGACATCCGCTCGCGCTTCGACCGGCCGGTGCTGGGCCTGGTCAACACCCACGCGCACTTCGATCACACGTTCGGCAACCAGGTCTTCCGGGCGCCGGCGACGGAGGTCCCGATCCACGGTCATGCCGCGATCGCACGCCACTTCGAGCGCTACGAGGCGCCCAGGCTCGCCGCGTGGCGCCTCGACCCGTCGCGCGAGCCTGGCCGCGCCTGGGCCGACGTCGAGCTCGTGCCGCCGACGCATCCGATCGAGGCGCCCGTGGAACTCGACCTCGGCGGCCGTACGGTGCACCTGCTCCCTCAGCCGCCGGCGCACAGCGACACCGATCTCGTGCTGTTCGTTCCGGAGGTGCGGGTCTGGGTGCTCGGCGACCTGGTCGAGGAGTCCGGACCGCCGATGTACGGGTCCGGCTCGTACCCGCTCGCCTGGCCCGTGGTGCTCGGCGCACTCGGGGCCCGGATGCGGGAGGGCGACCTCGTCGTTCCCGGTCATGGCGCCATCGTCGACCGCGCGTTCGTCGCGCGACAGGCGGGCATGCTCGGGCTGATCGCCGAACGGCTCGCCCAGGCGTACAGCCGAGGACTGTCCGTCGACGCCGCGCTCGCCGCACACGCGGAATGGCCGGTCCCGCCCGAGGGCCTCATCGGCGCCGTCGAACGCGCCTACCTCGCCCTCGACGGCGGGCCGCTCGACGAGGGCGGCACGCTCGACGCCTGACCAGGGGCGCCACCGGGTCGAGCAGTCAGAGCGTCAGGGCCGCCAGAGCAGCCAGAACCGCCTCGGGCCGCCCGATCAGTCGATCGCGGCCACGTACGACCAGCGTCCGTCCTCGCGTACGAACGAACTGGCCTCCTGCTGCACCCCACGCTCGCCGTCGTGCCGGGAGAATGCCGCGAACTCGACCACGCCGGCGCGATCGAGCGGTCCGCCCCGCTCGGTGCGCAGGATGTCCAGACGCGTCCAGCTGACCGTCGGGTCGAGGTCGAGCTCGCGGGGACGAGTCGACGGATGCCAGGTCGCGAGCAGGTACCCGGCATCGCCGAGCGCGAACGCCGTGAAGCGCGAGCGCATGAGCTGTACGGCGGTCGGGGCGGGCAGGCCGTCGACGATCCACCGGCCGCAGCACTCGCCGAACGTGAGTCCGCTCGTGCACGGACACCGGGTGCCGGGGGCGGGGAACTCAGGGGATTCGGAGGAATGCGGCATCCCCCCAGTATTCACGGGGCAGCGCGGGGCGCGGTCATGCTCTGCTCAGGAAGAAGTGAGGATCTGTACAGCATCGGGCGGCAAAGTGTGTGACTTGTGCCCGAGCTCGGCGGGTGCGTCCCCCGTTTCCCCCGATTCCGAGCCTTCAGGATTCATGCGAACCACTTCGATTGCAACGTCAGAACGCTCGAATACCCCCGAACCCACCCCCACCCGTCGCGGCACCCGCGCGCGACGCGTCGGCCGCCGGCGCCTCGTCGCGGTCGGCGCCGTCGCCGCCCTCGGCCTCGTCGTCGGTACCGGCTTCGCCGTGCAGGACGCCGTGAAGACGCAGGAGCGGATCGACGCGACCGCGCAGCTCACCCAGGCCACCGGCCTCAGCCGGGACGGCCTCGGCGTGTACAGCGGCATCGCCGCGGCGAAGGCCGAGTCGCAGGCGAAGGACACGATCACGCTGGCCAACGCGACGCTCGCCGCCGCCGACGGCAAGGTCGACGCGTCGGGCCTGCAGGCCTCCGTCGCATCGCTGAGCGACTACGAGGTCATCCCGACCGAGGACGTCGTCGGTCTCACGAAGCAGACCAAGGCCGAGGCCGCGAAGACCGCGGCCGCGACCCAGGCCTTCGACCTCGAGCAGCAGCGCGCCGCGGCGCAGGCCGCGGCCGAGGCCGCCCAGACGCTCGCCGCGGCGAACACGCCCGCGGGTGCCCGCGACACCGCGCGATCGCTCGCCGCCTCCATGTACGGCTGGGGCGACGACCAGTTCCAGTGCCTCGACAAGCTGTGGGCGAAGGAGTCCGGCTGGTCGTACACGGCCTACAACGGGTCGAGCGGTGCCACCGGCATCCCGCAGTCGCTGCCCGGCAGCAAGATGGCCACCGCCGGCGCCGACTGGGCGACCAACGCCGCGACCCAGATCACCTGGGGACTCGGCTACATCAACGGGTCCTACGGCTCGCCGTGCAGCGCCTGGTCGCACTCGCAGTCGGTCAACTGGTACTGATCGCCGAACCGCGCTGATCGGGGCGCCGACAGCGCCGATCGCGCCACCACGGCTCCGCTCGCAGCCCGACCTCAGGTCGTGCGCGGGCGGAGCAGGTGCGCGCGCTCGGGATGGCGGTCGAACCACTCGGCCACGTACCAGCAGCTCGGCACGATGTGCCGGGCGGATGTCGCCTCGACGTCGTCGACCGCGAATGCGACGAGCTCACCGGCGAACCCCGAACCCCGATGGCGCGGATTCGTGAACGCGCGCGTCATCGCGACGGCGTCGCCGAGCACGCGGTAGTCGAGCACGCTCGCGACCTCGCCGCCGAGGCGCAGCACGTAGCGATCGGCGTCGGGTTCGTGGGTGAATTCCTTCTGCATCAGGCCTCCCTGCCGCGGAGCTTCTCGAGGTCGCGTCGTTCGCGCTTGGTGGGTCGCCCGGCGCCGCGGTCGCGCACGGGAACGATCGCGACGCTCTCGCGTGGTGGCGGCGGCGGAGTGCGGTCCTCGACGGCCGTCGCCGCGATCGTCGCCGACACCCGCTTCACGAGCGTCTGCCGAACGACGAGCTGCCGGTCGAATCCGTCGACCCTCACGCGCACCTCGTCGCCGGGCCGCACGGACTGCGCCGCCTTCGCACGCTCGCCGTTGACCCGCACGTGCCCCGCGCGGCACGCGGCCGTCGCCGCCGAGCGGGTCTTGTACTGCCGGACGGCCCAGAGCCAGGCGTCGATGCGCACTGGGGAGTCGGAGAGCGGCGTCGGCATGCGGCAAGCCTACGCGCGGGCCGAAGCCCTACGCACGGATCGCCGCCCACCAGATGAGCAGCATCGTCACGACGAACCCGACCGCGTAGTTGAGCGCGATGAAGTGACGCCAGCCCCGATTCGCCTCGCCGGAGTGGGCGTCGTCGACCGACCGGAACGGCCAGACCACCACGAGGTAGGGCACGGCGAGCAGTGCGGCCAGCGGTGCCGGCCACTCGGTCGCGAGCATGAGCAGTCCGGCGAGCGCCCAGAGCGCGAGCGCGAGGCGAACCGTCGCGCGTGCGCCGAACGCGGTCGCGATCGACGCGATGCCGGCCTCCCGGTCGGGCACGACGTCCTGGACCGCGCCGAACGCGTGGCTCGCCATGCCCCAGCAGAAGAACGCCGTGAGCAGCGCCGCCAGCTGGGGCGTCGCGGTCGCCCCGGCGACGGCGAGCCCGTAGAGCGCCGGGCTCACGAAGTGGAAGCTCGAGGTGATCGAGTCGAGCACCGGGCGCTCCTTGAAGCGCAGCCCGGGCACCGAGTACGCGACGACCGCGAAGAGGCTCGCGGCGAGCACGACCCAGGACCACGGATGCCCCGCGCCCGCCGACCAGAGCATCACCACCAGGCACGGGGCCGCCGTGACCACCCCGGCCCAGACCACGGTGCGGTGCAGCGACGGGTCGAGCAGTGCGCCCTCGGCACCGCCCTTGCGCGGGTTGCGGAGGTCGGACTCGTAGTCGAAGACGTCGTTCACGCCGTACATCAGCAGGTTGTACGGCACGAGGAAGAACAGCGTGCCGACGACGAACGTGACGTCGACCACGCCGGCGGTCAGCAGGTAGGCGGCCGCGAACGGGAACGCCGTGTTGATCCAGCTGACGGGTCGCGACGACAGCAGCACCTGCCCGACCCTCGATCGCGTCGGCACGCTCGGCACCGCGGTCACGACGACGACCCGGCGGGCGCGGGGGCCGTGGGTCGAGCCGACCCTGGATCGTGCGACCCGCGCCGTCGGGACGCCACGAGGGTCCACACCGCGGGTACCAGCAGCACCGCGGCGATCGGGTACGCGAAGTCCTCCACCGGGGCCAGGCCGATCGTCGCGCCGAGCCTCGTGCCCTCCGCGTAGCCGAACAGGCCGGCCGCGATCATCACCGTGTCGAACACGGCCGTGAGCACGAGGAGGATCGCCGCCCCGATCGCCAGCGCGAGCACGCGACGTGCGCGGGTGCCCGCCGGCATCCGGCGCAGCGAGATCACGGCGACGACGGTCGAGGCCAACAGGAACGGCACGCAGATCAGCAGGTACGTCATGCGCGGACCTCCGGTGCGGCATCCGCCCCTCGATCGGCGGGCCCGGCGGATGATCCCGTGCGCGACTCGGCCTGAGCCGAGTCGTCGATCTGATGCCGGCTCGCGAGCAGCCGCTCGACGCCGAGCACGACCACGAGCGAGAGGTAGCAGAGGAAGGCCAGGAAGACCGGCTCCTCGATCGGCAGCTCCGGCGCCAGCAGCACCCCGGTGGCCCAGACGGAGTCGCCGCGGTAGAACACGCCGAACCCGATGCCCACGACGTCCCACACGAGCAGGAGCGCCGTGCCAGCGCCGACCGCGCACGCGGCGGCGAGCGGATGCCGCCAGAACGCGAGCCGCCACCGCGCATCCACGAGGGCCATCGCGCCGATCGAGACGAGGAGCGCGGCGAGGTAGGCGAAGCCGGTCATCCGGTCATCCTCGCAGGCGGACCCGGACGCGCGGGCAGCGCCTCGCCCGACTCCGGCAGCGGCCCGCTCGACCGGTCGCCCCGCACGCGCTTCACGACGTTCTCGGCCGAGATGAGGCACATCGGCAAGCCGACGCCCGGCACGCTCGACCCGCCGGCGTAGAGGAGGCCGCGCACGCGACGCGAGCGGTTCGAGCCGCGCAGGAACGCGCTCTGCCGCAGGGTGTGCGCCGGCCCGAGCGCGCCGCCGCGCCACGAGTTCAGGTCGGCCGCGAAGTCGGCGGGGCCGACGGTGCGGCGCACCGCGATGCGCGACGCGAGGTCGGCCGTGCCCGTCGCCTCCGCGATGCGGGCGATCGCCCGGTCGGCGGCGGCCTCGACGAGCCGGTCGCCGCGGCCGTCCTCGCCGCCGCATCCGATCGACACGTCGGCGGGCACCGGGATCAGCACGAACAGGTTGGTGTCGCCCGGAGGTGCGACCGTGGCATCCGTCGCACTCGGCATGCACACGTAGAACGACGCCGGGTCGGGCACCGACGGGTCCGCACCGAAGATGCGGCCGAAGTTCTCGTGCCAGTCCTCGGTGAAGAAGAGCGTGTGGTGCGCGAGGCCGGCGACCTCGCCGCGCACGCCGAGCATCGCGAGCACCGCGCCGGGCCCCGACGTTCGGCGATCCCACCACGTCTCCGGGTAGGTGCGCGCATGCGGGGGCAGCAGCTCGGTCTCGGTGTGGTGCAGGTCGGCGGCCGAGACGACGCGATGCGCGGGAACCCGGCGCACCGCGCCCGACGCCTCGCGGAACCGCACGCCGGTGACCGACGGCTCGGCATCGCCCGTGATCTCGATCTGCTCGACGCGGGCATTGCACACGATCTCGACGCCGGCGTCGGAGGCGATCGACGCGATCGCCTCGATGAGCCTCGTGAACCCGCCCTGCGGGTAGAACACGCCCTGCTCGAGATCCATGTGGCTCATCAGGTGGTACATCGCGGGCGTCATCGACGGCGACGAGCCGAGGAACACCGCCGGATACCCGAGCACCTGCTGCAGGCGCCGATCGTGCACCGCGCGCGCCGCGAACCGCTCGAGCGGCGTCGTCAGCAGGCCTGCGAGCCGCGCGCCGCCCTTGAGCACCTCGGGTGCGAGCATCCCGCGCACGCCGTCGAAGTTCGTGTAGAGGAACCGGCGGCGTGCGATGTCGTATGTCGATGCCGCCGAGTCGAGGTAGCGTTCGAGGGCCGCACCAGCGCCCGGCTCGACCGATTCGAAGAGCGCGACGTTCTCGGCCCGGGTCGAGCGGATGTCGATCGGGGCGTCGTACCCGTCGCCGTACACGCGATAGCCGGGGTCGAGCTTCGTGAGCGTCAGGTGCTGCTCGGCGCTCGAGCCGAACAGGCGGAAGAAGTGCTCGAACACCTCGGGCATCAAGTACCACGACGGGCCCGTGTCGAATCGGAAGCCGTCGCGACTCCACGTGCCGGCGCGCCCGCCGACGACGGGGGAGGCCTCGAGCAGCGTGACGCGGTGCCCGTCGCGCGCGAGCAGCGCCGCCGTCGCGAGACCGGCGATGCCGCCTCCGATCACGGCGATGCGCTCCGAGCCGTCGATCATCGTGCACCTCCGGCCGAGGCGATCATCGCGCGTGCGACGATCGCGAGCTTCGCGGCATCGGGAACTCGGATGCGCGTCGTCATGAGCACCTCGGCCGGAGTGGCCCGGCACCGTGCGGTGAGCGCCGCGAACAGGCCGTGCGCGGCGAGCACTGCCCCCCGTGCCCGGCGCGGCAGCTCGGGGATCGACCGGCCAGCGATGTCGAGGTCCCGATCGATGTCGTCGAGGATCCGGCGCTTGTCGTCCTCGGTGAACGCCTCGGGATCGCACCACGGGAAGTAGTTGCGGCCGAGCATGCGCCAGTCCGTCTCGAGGTCGCGCAGGAAGTTGATCTTCTGGAACGCGGCGCCGAGGTGGGTCGCTCCGACCTCGAGCCGGTGCCGTCGTTCGGGGTCGGCCTGCTCCGTCGGTTCGGCCGGCCCGCTCCCGCTCGCCCGAGTCGGTCGTGGCGCCTCGGCCGCCAGGAAGACGGCGAGGCACATGAGCCCGACGACCTCGGCCGAGCCGTGGATGTAGGGTCCGACCTCGTCGGCGCGGATCGGACTCGGGTCGAGGTCGCGCCGCATCGACGCGAAGAACGGGCGGGTGAGGCTCGCGTCGATGCCGACCGCCGTCGCCGTCGTCGCGAACGCGTGCACGACGAGGTTCGTCGAGAATCCCCTGGCCATGGCGGTCTCGGTCTCGGCCTCGAGTTCGTCGAGCACTGCCCTGATCTCGGTCGCGGCGAGACCCGCGGCCGCGGCCGTGCCGTCGACGAGCTCGTCGGCCACGCGCACCAGCGCGTAGATCGAACGGATGCCGCGTCGCGTCGGTGCGTCGAGCAGCCGGGCCGCGCCGCCGAACGAGGTCGAGTACCGGCTGATCACCGTCGCCGCGCTCGCTGCGGCCGCGTCGTCGTAGCGTTCGAGCAGCTCCGATCGGTCGGCGGACGGCGCGGATGGGGCGGGCTGCGCAGCGGGCGCGGGGGGCGCGGGCGGCGCGGCCTGCGCTGCCGGCGCGGACGGCGCGGCCTCGCGTCTCGTCGGGTCCACGGCGCGGCTCATCTGGCGCGCTCCACGGCTCGCCTGGCTATGGCGCCGAGTTCCGCGGTGAGCTCGGGCGGCAGGTCGGCCGAGTCGAGTTCGTAGCGTGCGAGCGTCACGTGCTCCTCGGCCAGTTCGAGGGCGGCATCGAGGGCGCCGCACCCGCGGAGCATCTCGCGCAGTTCGTCGGCCTCGGCGTCGTCGAGCGAGGGATCGCCGAGCCCGACCGCGATGCGCGGCCAGTCGGCGGTGGTGGCCGCATGCGCGATCAGGGCCGTGCGCTTGCCCTCGCGCAGGTCGGATGCCGCCGACTTGCCGGTGACGGCGGGGTCGCCGAACACGCCGAGCACGTCGTCGGTGATCTGGAACGCGATGCCGATGAAGCGTCCGAACCGCTCGAGCGCGGCGATCGAGGATTCGGGGGCGCCGGCGAGCACCGCGCCCGCCGCGAGCGGGCACTCGAACGAGTAGACCGCGGTCTTCTGCTCGAGCGTGGTGAGCACTCGCGGCATGCTCGTCGGCTCGGGGGCTCCGGCGTTCACGACGTCGGCCAGTTCGCCGGCGGCCGAGATGAAGACGGCGCGATCGAGGATGTCGAGCAGGCGCCCGCGCCGCCCGGCGTCGACCTGCAGGAGCGCGATCTCCCGATGCGCGAGGCTCAGGGCGAGGTCTCCCGCGAGCACGGCGGCCGTCTCGCCCCAGATGGCGCTCGTGCGTTCGTCGGTGCCGTTGCGCAGGGCGCGGGCGGCGAACCTGGCGGTGATGTTCGGATCGCCGCGTCGCACGGTGTCGCGGTCGATGACGTCGTCGTGGATGAGGAACGCCGTGTGCAGCAGTTCGAACGCGACCGCCACGCGGGTGGACAGCTGCGCGTCGGTGCCGCCGAGGCCGCGGTAGGCGAGTCGCACGAGGTGCGGCCTGATGCGCTTGCCGCCCGAGCTCTGCCGTGCGAGCGAGGTCCAGAGTGCGGCGTAGTGCGGATCGAGATCGCCGGCGCGGCGGTGGGCGTCGGCGAAGATCGCACCGAGCTCGTGCTCCAGGTCGAGGTCGGCCGCCGCAGCGGCCGAGGCGAGGTCAGTCACGATAGAGCTCCAACCTGCCCGCCTGCAGTCCGAGCCAGGGGCTGAACGCCCACGGGGCGACTTCGATCGCGCGCCGGAGCTCGTCTGGCCGCACCCAGCGGTACTCGACCACCTCGCGCGGATTGGGGTCGGGCTCGCCAGAGACGGTGGCGATGTAGACCGGGCAGATCTCGTTCTCGACGGTGCCGTCGGCGTCGACCGCCCGGTAGCGGAAGGTCGGCAGGGCGAGTTCGAGCGAATCGAGTTCGAGGCCGAGCTCGAACTCGGCCCGTCGCCGCACCGCGGCCGTGAGGGGTTCGGAAGGCCGCGGGTGTCCGCAGAACGAGTTGGTCCAGACGCCGGCCCACGCCTGCTTCGACAGCGCCCGCCGGGTGACGAGCACCTCGCCGTCGGCGTTCAGCACATGGCAGGAGAAGGCGAGGTGCAGTGCGGTGTCGGGTCCGTGCGCCGCGCTCTTGGGCGCGGTGCCGATCGGAGTCCCGAGCTCGTCGAGCAGCACGACGTCGTCGTCGATCAGTTCGATGGCGGTGGTCATCGGTCCTCCTCAAATCGCTAACCAAGTTAGTGAGTCAGACGTTACCATTGCATGGTGTCCGACGGAACAATCGAAAGTTCGACGGAGCGCTACTGGTACGACTCCGACGACGACCAGACCGTGGCGCTCCTCGAGGCCGTGCGCCGGCACCGCGCAGCCGAGGTCGAGATGCGCCGCCGGCTCCGCGCCGACATGGACATGGGCGACACGGATGCCGCGGCCCTCCGCTGGATCGTCGCCGAGGAACGCGCCGAGCACCCGCCGACGAGCGCCGGCCTCGCACGCGAGCTCGGCGTCACGACCGCCGCGACCGCGAAGATCGTCGCGAGGCTGGTCGCGAGCGGCGACCTCGAGCGCGCACCGCACCCCACCGATGGGCGGGTCCTGCTCCTCCGCGCGATGCCGGAGGCGCATGCGCGGCTCCGGCGAACGCTCGGACCGATGCACGCGCGCATGCGGCACGTGGCCGAATCTCGCGATCCCGCCGAGCAGCGGGTGATCATCCGCTTCCTCGACGACCTCGCCGACGCGATCGCGCCACCGGACGTCACGGAGTGAGCCGTCACCGGCATCCGTGGGCCATGCTGGAGACATGAGCGGAGCGAGCGGAGACGGCTGGGTCGAGGGGCCGGACGGGGCGCGGTACTGGGGGCGCTACGGTGCGGCCGGGCTGCTCGTCGTCAGCGCCGATCGCGAGGTCCTGCTGCAGCACCGCGCCGAATGGAGCCACTTCGGCGGCACGTGGGGCATGCCGGGCGGGGCCAGGCACGAGCACGAGACCGCGCGTGAGGCCGCGTTCCGCGAGGCCGGTGAAGAGGCCGGAGTGCCCGCCGATGCGCTCGCGGTGCGCTTCTCGAGCGTGCTCGACCTCGGCTACTGGTCGTACACGACCGTGGTCGCCACGGCCGAACGCCGGTTCGAGCCGCTGATCGGCGACCCCGAGTCCATCACCGTGGCTTGGACGCCCATCGACGAGGTCGACGCGCTCCCACTGCATCCCCGGTTCGCCGAGGCCTGGCCCGGCCTCCGCGCGAGGCTCTGACGCGCCGAGCCGTCAGCGTTCGACGGTGACGGAGGTCGCGGCCCGCGCCGGGCGCGGGAACCACGGCACGATCGCCGACACGCGTGCGCGGTAGTCGTCGTAGTCGGCATAGCGCCCGCGCGAGATCCACTCGGTGAACACGGTCGACCCCATGAACAGCAGCGTGAGCAGCACGGCGCCCGCGATCGTCCAGTGCAGCCAGATCCCGGTCGCCGCGACCGCGAAGCCGTAGAACGCCCACCACTGCGCCTGTTCGAAGAAGAAGTTCGGATGCCGCGACACGGCGAACAGCCCGGACTGCAGGAATCCCGGGGCGGGCGTGCGCCCCGCCGCACGCTCTGCGGCCTTCCACCGGTGGAACCGCCACTGCTGCTCGTCGGCCACCGTCTCGCCGACGAGGAACCCGAGGAACACGACGGCGAGCACGACATCCCACGCGCCGAGCGGCGACCCCGCGGACTCCGCGACCGTGTAGGCCGGCAGCGTGATCAGCAGGATCAGGGCGTTCTGGTAGATCGAGATGAAGAGGAGATTGAAGGCCGCGAACGCCGCCCGCGGCATCCGCTCGCGCAGGACTGCCCAGCGGTAGTCCTCGCCACCGGGCCGGTAGCCGCCCTTGCGCGCGAAGTTGAAGGTCAGGCGCGCGCCCCACGCGGTGACGAGCACGGCCATGAGCACGAGCCGAGCGTCGTACCCGGCCGAGACCGCGAACACCCAGACGTAGGCGATCGGCGCGATCGACCAGATGCGATCGACCCACGAATGCTCGTGGGTGATGAGCGAGAGGATCCAGGTGGCGGCGGTGATCGCGGCGCAGAGCACCAGACACACGGCGAGGGCAGTCATGGCTGGATTCTAGGGGTCGATAGGATCGGCATGTGGCTGGGCGGAGCGCGGGGGCGGTCGGATCGCAGGTTTGGACGATTCCGAACATCCTCAGCATGCTCAGACTCGTGCTCGTGCCCTTCTTCCTCTGGGCGGTCGTGGCCGGCGAGTACGTCACCGCGCTCGTGGTGCTCGTCGCCGCGAGCCTCACCGATCTGCTCGACGGGTTCCTCGCGCGGCGCCTGAACCAGATCACGCGCCTCGGGCAGCTGCTCGATCCCGCGGCCGATCGCCTCTACATCTTCGCCGCGCTCGTCGGCCTCGCCGCGAACTCCCTCGTGCCGTGGTGGATCGTGATCGTGATCGTCGCGCGCGACGTGTACCTGCTCATCCTCGGGGTGGTGCTCGCGAACCACGGCTACGGACCGCTGCCCGTGCACCAACTCGGCAAGGTCGCCACCTTCGCCCTCTTCTTCGGGCTGCCGGTCATCATGCTCGGCCTCGCATTCCCGGCAGTGCAGCCGGTGAGCGCGCCGATCGGATGGGCCATCACGATCTGGGGCGCCTTCCTCTACTGGTGGGCCGGCATCATCTATGCGATCGAGACCGCACGAGTCATCCGGATTCCACGGGTGGCGGATGGGTCTCGATCGGATACGCTTGAACAGGGAGGCTAGCGTGGCGGATACCGACATTTCACAGGCTGGCGGCGCCGAGGGCGGCCGCAGCACGACGAACGGCGACTTCGGAGACAGCAACACGGCCGGAACGACCATCGGCTTCAGCCGAGAGGCCGCTGCGCAGCTGTCGATCGTCGACGCCGATATCACGGCCGAAGAGCAGGAGGCGATCGCGGCGCTCCCATCGGGCTCGGCGTTGCTCATCGTCCGGCGCGGACCCAACAGCGGGGCACGATTCCTGCTCGACACCGACGTGACGACCGTCGGCCGTCACCCCGATGCCGACATCTTCCTCGACGACGTCACGGTCTCGCGCCGGCACGCCGAGTTCGTCCGGCACCGCACGGCGTTCGAGGTGAAGGACCTCTCCTCGCTGAACGGCACGTACTTCGACGGCGTGCGCATCGAGACCGCGTTGCTCAGCGACGGGGCCGAAGTGCAGATCGGCAAGTTCCGGCTCACGTTCTACGCATCGCGTCGCGACCTGGCGCCGCTGGCGAGCAGCTAGTGTCGGGCCACGCCGCCGTCACGCACGCGAGCGGCTCGGCCCCCCTGCTCGGCATCGGCCAGGTCCTCGCGCGCCTCCAGCCCGAGTTCCCCGACCTGACGCCGTCGAAGCTGCGATTCCTCGAAGAGCAGCGACTCGTCTCCCCGGCGCGCACGGCGGCCGGCTATCGCAAGTTCTCCACGGCCGATGTCGAACGCATCACGCTGGTGCTCTCCATGCAGCGCGATCACTACCTGCCGCTCAAGGTCATCCGGGCCCACCTCGAGGCGGTCGACGCGGGTGACACGCCCGCGCTGCCGGGCGCCACCGATGCCAGCGGGTTCCTCGGAGCGCGTCGTTACTCGCGCGATGAGCTCATCGCGACGGCGAAGGCGCCGAGAGGGCTCCTCGACGAGGCGGTCTCCGCCTCGCTCATGACCTCGTCCGAGCCCTACGACGCCGAAGACCTCGAGGTGCTGGCATCGCTCGTCGCCCTCCGCGACGTGGGCATCGAACCGCGTCATCTCCGGGCGTTGCGGGCCGCGGCCGAGCGCGACGCGGCCCTCATCGATCGGGCGCTGGCGCCCTCGAGGCGATCGGATGCCGCGGGCAAGGCGCGCGTCTCCGAGCACGCCGCCGAACTCGCCGCCCGGCTCGAACGCGTGCGCGCGGAGGTCGTGCGCGCGACGCTCGCCAAGCTCGCCCGCTGAGCGTCGCCTGTACGCGATCGCGACACGCCGTGACGTTCGGCCGGATGTGTTTGGTCGCACCCGCTCCGCTCGGTAGCGTGGACGATGCCCCGCCGGGGTGTCAGGACGAGAGTGAGGGGATCGCATGAGTGAGCTCGACCGGAGCGCGCGCGATCGATACGACCTCGGACTCCTCTTCACCGATGGAATGCCCGAGCACGAGGACGGCACCGGCTATCGCGGCGCGGTCGCCGCGGGTGCCGCGGGCATCAGCTACCGCCAGCTCGACTACTGGGCGCGCACGCAGCTCGTGGAGCCCACGGTTCGCGGTGCGGCCGGATCCGGTTCGCAGCGACTGTACGGGTTCCGCGACATCCTGGTGCTGAAGCTCGTGAAGCGACTGCTCGACACGGGCATCTCCCTGCAGCAGATCCGCACCGCCGTCACGCAGTTGCGCGAATCCGGCGTCGAAGACCTGGCGCAGACCACGCTCATGAGCGATGGCGCGAGCGTCTACCTCTGCACGTCCGACGACGAGGTCATCGACCTCGTGAACCGCGGACAGGGCGTCTTCGGCATCGCCGTCGGCAAAGTGCTCCGCGAGGTCGAGAACTCGCTGGTCGAGCTCGACACGCAGTCGACGGACCCCATGGACGAGCTGGCCGCGCGTCGCGGCGCGAAGTCCCGCCGCATCTCCTGAGCCGAGCCTTCGGCGCTCGTCCGAAGCTCGCGACCTCGTCGGCGTTCACCGTGCGTGCAGTTCCACCGTGCGACCGATCCTGCCCGACCGCTTCAGCGCGGCCGGAACGGCCCGGTGGTGCGCCCCGCCTCAGAGCGCGGGGGTCTCCAGCTCGTACGGAGCCGCCGCGTAGTCGCCGATGTGCGCGGTGCGGAGCACCCGGTCGAGCAACTGGTCGAAGTTCGCCGACATCTCCTCGGCCGACTCGCCAGGCCACATGTGCAGCGGCTTCGCCGCACCCTGGGCCTGCTGCAGCGACGTGCGCTCGGGCAGCTGGGGCGAGAGCACGAGCGGGCCGAACATGTCGCGCAGCTCCTTGATGCGGAACTGGTGCTCGAGCGACTGCACGCGTGCGCGGTTCACGATGATGCCGAGCGGCTGAAGGCGGGGGGAGAGGCCCCTGCGGATCTCCTCGATCGCGCGCAGGGCGCGGTCGGCGGCGGCGACCGAGAACAGTCCGGGCTCGGTCACGACCGCGACGCGGTCGCTCGCGGCCCACGCCGTGCGCGTGAGGGCGTTCAGCGACGGAGCGCAGTCGATGAGCACGAGCTCGTAGTCGGACTCGACGTTCGCGAGCGCCTCCTCGAGCTTCCAGATGTCGCGGATCGAGGGGTGCGGCCCGTCGAAGTTGATGGCCGAGGGGCTGCCGATCATGACGTCGATCGTGGACTGCGGGTTCGACCTCGCCCAGCCGCTCGGAGCGATCGCCGAGCGCACGATCTTCTCCTTGGGGGAGGCCAGCACATCGGCCACGTTGAGGTGGCCGGCGACCTGGATGTCCATGCCGGTGGACACGTCGGACTGCGGATCGAGGTCGACGACGAGGGTCCGGACGCCGCGGGCGAAGGCCGCCGACGCCAGCCCGAGCGTGACGGTCGTCTTACCGACACCGCCCTTGAGGGAACTGACGCTGAGTACGTGCACGAACAGATACGCTACCTCTATTGCTTGGGCGAAACCTAAACGTTCGCTGTGCGGAAACCCCCACCGAAAGGCCTGCATGTTCTCGAAGATTCTGGTAGCCAACCGCGGAGAGATCGCCATTCGGGCGTTCAGGGCGGCGGTCGAACTCGGTGCGAAGACGGTGGCGGTGTACCCGTTCGAGGACCGCAATTCGCTGCACCGGCTGAAGGCCGACGAGGCCTACCAGATCGGCGAGCCCGGCCACCCGGTGCGCGCCTACCTCGACGTGTCGGAGATCATCCGCGTCGCGCGGGAGTCGGGCGCCGACGCGATCTACCCCGGCTACGGATTCCTGTCCGAGAACCCCGAGCTGGCGCAGGCCGCGGCTGAAGCCGGCATCACGTTCATCGGTCCGCCCACCCGCGTGCTCGAGATGGCCGGGAACAAGGTCACCGCGAAGGAGCACGCGATCGCCGCGGGCGTCCCCGTGCTGAAGTCGACCCCGCCCTCGCGCGACATCGAGGCGCTCGTCGCCCAGGCCGACGAGATCGGCTTCCCGATCTTCGCCAAGGCGGTCGCCGGTGGCGGCGGTCGCGGAATGCGTCGGGTGAACACGAAGGACGACCTGCGCGCCTCGCTCGAAGAGGCCATGCGAGAGGCCGACAGTGCATTCGGCGACCCGACGATGTTCCTCGAGCAGGCGGTGCTCCGCCCTCGGCACATCGAGGTCCAGGTGCTCGCCGACGCGACCGGCGAGACCGTGCATCTCTTCGAGCGCGATTGCTCGGTGCAGCGTCGTCACCAGAAGGTCATCGAGATCGCACCGGCGCCGAACCTCTCCGACGACATCCGCACGGCGCTCTATCGCGACGCGATCGCGTTCGCGAAGTCGATCGGCTACGTGAACGCGGGCACCGTCGAGTTCCTGCTCGACACGGCCGGCGAGCGTGCCGGCGAGCACGTCTTCATCGAGATGAACCCGCGCATCCAGGTCGAGCACACCGTCACCGAAGAGGTGACCGATGTCGACCTCGTGGTCTCCCAGATGCGCATCGCCGCCGGCGAGACGCTCGCGGAGCTCGGGCTCGAGCAGGGCGACATCAGGCTTCGTGGCGCAGCGTTGCAGACCCGCATCACGACCGAGGACCCGACCGCGGGGTTCCGCCCCGACACCGGCAAGATCACGACCTACCGCTCGCCCGGCGGTGCCGGCATCCGCCTCGACGGTGGAACCGTCAACCCGGGCGCCCAGATCAGCCCGCACTTCGACTCGATGCTCGCGAAGCTGACCTGCCGCGCCCGCGACTACCCGTCGGCGGTCGCACGCTCACGACGCGCCCTCGCCGAGTTCCGCATCCGCGGCGTCTCGACGAACATCTCCTTCCTGCAGGCGGTGCTCGACGACCCGGCATTCATCGCCGGCGACCTCAGCACCTCGTTCATCGACGAGCGACCGCAACTGCTCCGCGGTCGCGTGTCGAAGGACCGGGGCACGAAGATCCTCAACTGGCTCGCCGACGTCACCGTGAACCAGCCGAACGGGCAGGCCCCGACGACCGTCAGCCCGGTCGAGAAGCTGCCCCCGATCGACCTCGCGACGCCGGCACCCGCGGGCTCGCGCCAGCAGCTGCTCGAGCTCGGCCCGACGGGTTTCGCCGCCGCGCTCCGCGCGCAGACGCCGCTCGCGGTGACCGACACGACCTTCCGCGACGCGCACCAGTCGCTCCTCGCGACCCGGGTGCGCACGAAGGACCTCGTCGCCGTGGCGCCGTACGTCGCCCGGATGACCCCCGAACTGCTCTCGGTCGAGGCCTGGGGCGGCGCGACGTACGACGTCGCGCTCCGCTTCCTCGGAGAGGACCCGTGGGAGCGCCTCGCGGCGCTGCGCGAAGCACTGCCGAACGTGAACATCCAGATGCTGCTGCGCGGGCGGAACACGGTCGGCTACACCCCGTACCCGACCGAGGTCACCGACGCGTTCGTGCGCGAGGCGGCCGCGACTGGCGTCGACATCTTCCGCATCTTCGACGCCCTGAACGACGTCGACCAGATGCGACCCGCGATCGAGTCGGTGCTCGCCACCGGCACCGCGGTCGCCGAGGTCGCCCTCTGTTACACGGGAGATCTGCTCGACCCGGCAGAAGACCTCTACACGCTCGAGTACTACCTCGGCCTCGCCGAGGAGATCGTCGCCGCGGGCGCGCACATCATCGCGATCAAGGACATGGCGGGCCTGCTGCGCCCGACCGCGGCCGAGAAGCTCGTGACGGCCCTGCGCGAGCGGTTCGACGTCCCGGTGCACCTGCACACCCACGACACGGCCGGCGGCCAGCTCGCGACCCTGCTCGCGGCCGCCCGGGCCGGCGTCGACGCGGTCGACGTCGCGAGCGCGCCGATGGCGGGCACCACGAGCCAGCCCTCGGCATCGTCGCTCGTCGCGGCCCTCGCGCACACCGAGCGCGACACCGGCATCTCGCTGCAGTCCGTCGCCGACCTCGAGCCGTACTGGGAGGCCGTGCGTCGCGTCTACAAGCCGTTCGAGTCCGGACTCCCGGGCCCCACCGGGCGCGTATACCACCACGAGATCCCCGGCGGCCAGCTCTCGAACCTTCGCCAGCAGGCCATCGCGCTGGGCCTCGCCGACGAATTCGAGCTCATCGAGGACATGTACGCCGCGGCGAACGACATCCTGGGCCGCGTGCCGAAGGTGACCCCGTCGTCCAAGGTCGTCGGCGACCTCGCGCTGCATCTCGCCGCGGTTCGGGCCGACCCCGCGGACTTCGCGGCGAACCCCGAGAAGTACGACGTACCCGACTCCGTCATCGGCTTCATGGCGGGCGAGCTCGGCGACCTGCCCGGCGGCTGGCCCGAGCCGTTCCGCACGAAGGTGCTCGCCGGCCGCGACGTGCGCATCGGCGTCACCGAGCTCACGGCCGAGCAGCTCGAGGCCCTCGACGGCGACAGCACGACGCGTCGCTCGATGCTCAACAACCTGCTCTTCCCGGCGCCGACCCGTCAGTTCGAGCAGATCCGCGAGCTCTTCGGCGACCTCTCCGTGGTCGACACGATCGACTACCTCTACGGCCTCCGGCAGGGATCGGAGCACGTGGTCGAGATCGATCGTGGAGTCCGGCTCTATGCGGGACTCGAGGCGATCGGCGAGGCCGACGACAAGGGCATGCGCACCGTCATGACCATCCTGAACGGCCAGCTGCGCCCGGTCTTCGTGCGCGACCGCAGCATCGAGGTCGACTCCCGCGCGGCCGAGAAGGCCGATGCCTCGCAGCCCGGCCACGTCGCGGCACCCTTCTCCGGAGTGGTCACCCTGCAGGTCGAGCCGGGAGCCGAGATCGCCGTCGGCCAGAGCGTCGCGTCGATCGAGGCCATGAAGATGGAGGCCGCGATCACGTCGCCGATCGCCGGTGTCGTCGAGCGCGTCGCCATCCCGAAGACCCAGCAGGTCGAGGCCGGGGACCTCCTCGTGGTGGTCCGTCCGCTGTAGGCTGAGCGTGAGCTCACGGTAACGTGGGCTCACGTTCGCACTGAGGAGGGGTTATCGGTGGCTGACATCAGGGGAGACGACCAGGCTGCATCGAGGCGCCCCGGAGGGCGCACGGCAGCGGTCGACCGGTCCGCGCCCGAGGCGACCGGCGGGGCCCATTCCGCGGGAGCGATTCCCGACAGCTTGAACATCCGGGTCGACCTTCCGCCGTCGCCGAGGCCCGTCATGCCCGACGACGAGGTGGCCGTGGCCATCGACGACGTCGCGGTCGATCCCGGCGGACTCGTCGCCGGGCCGACGACGACCTCGGTCGAGGTCATCACCCCGGCCCTCGTCGGCGCATCCTCCCGCGCCGGCGCGCACTCCGACCCCTCGCCCTACGGTGCACTGCTCGCGGCCGACGCATCCCGCACGCGTCGCGAGCGGGTGAGCACCGACACGGGCAGCCACGTCGCGATCGTGGACGCGCCGTCGGCTGCCGCGACGCCCGCCGAGGTGCCCGAGACCTCCGAGTCACTCACGGCCGACCGCCTCATCGACCTGAACCGCACGACCCGACCGGCTCCGCACGGCGGCTTCAACCGCTTCGTCTACGAGGCGTCGCTGCACCTGGTGAACCTCGGCGACTCGGCCAAGGCCCGCGCGTATAAAGAGCTGAGCACGCGCATCCAGCGCCGATTCGACGGTGGTGCGCGGTTCGTCCCCGTGCTCACCCGCAAGGGCGGCGTGGGCAAGACCACGATCACGACGCTGCTCGGCATGGCCCTCGCCGACGCGCGCGACGACCGCATCATCGCGATCGACGCGAATCCCGACCGCGGCACGCTCGCGGAGCGCGTCGACCGACAGACGCGTGAGACCGTTCGCGATGTCGTGACCCGGGCGTCCTCGATCGGCGGCTACACCGACTTCTCGGCCTTCGTCTCACGCGACGAGACCCGACTCGACATCCTGGCGTCCGACACCGACCCGACGCTGTCCGAGGCGTTCAACGACGACGACTACAACGTCGTCGCCGGGCTCGCGGCTCGCTACTACTCGCTCGTGCTCACCGACTGCGGCACCGGCATCGTCCACTCCGTCATGCGCGCGACGCTGCAGCGAGCCGATTCGATCGTGATCGTCTCGGGCGGCAGCGTCGACGAGGCCAGACTCGCATCCGAGACCCTCACCTGGCTCGAGGCGAACGGCTTCGGCGACCTGGTGCGCAACGCGATCGTCGCGATCAACCTCGCGACGCAGGGTACGCACCTGGTCAAGGTCGACGAGATCGAGGCCCACTTCCAGTCGAGGGTCCGCGAGATCGTGCGCATCCCGTACGACCCCCAACTGGCCGCCGGATCCGTGGTGCACTGGGACGAACTCCGTCCCATCACGCGCCACGCCGCACGCGAGCTCGCCGCGCTCGTCGTGGAGGGGCTGCCCGTCGACCGCGGCGGCCATTGAACGGAGCGGCATTGCCGGAACGACCCATTCGCCTGTTCGGCGACCCCGTATTGAAGACCGTGTCAGCCCCCGTCGAACAGGTCGATGACCGTGTGCGCGGGCTCGTGACCGACCTGCTCGACAGCGTCCGGGTTCCCGGTCGCGCGGGCGTCGCCGCGTCGCAGATCGGGGTCAACCTGCGGGCGTTCAGCTACAACGTCGACGGCGACGTCGGATACGTCATCAACCCCGTCATCGTCGAGACATCCGGCGAGGTGGAGCTCCTCGACGAGGGATGCCTCTCGGTGCCCGGTCTGTGGCAGAAGACGCCGCGGTACCCCTTCGCACGCGTGCGCGGCATCGACCTCGACGGCAACGAGATCGAGGTGTCCGGAACCGGCCTCATGGCGCAGGCGCTGCAGCACGAGTGCGACCACCTCGACGGGCTGCTCTACCTCGACCGCCTCGAGAAGGACGAGCGTCGCGCCGCGATGCGTGCGGTCCGCGAGTCCGATTGGTTCTGATCGGCCCGGTCTGATCCGCCGGACCTGATCGGCGCTGAACCCTGAGACGCCGAAGGGCCTCGCGGATGTCTCCGCGAGGCCCTTCAGCGTGTGCGCGATCGTCAGCGGATGATCGAGTGTCCCTCGGTCGCGGGGGAGCCGGCGTACATGCCCTCGATCTGGCTCGCGAAGTCAGCGAGGATCACGTTGCGCTTGATGCTCAGCTTGGGCGTGAGGTGACCGCTCGCCTCGGTGAGCTCGCCCGGCAGGATCACGAACTTGCGGATCGACTCGGCGCGCGACACGTGGTCGTTCGCGGTGTCGATCGCGCGCTGCACCTCGGCCAGCACCGCGGGGTTCGTGGCGGCCTCGTCGGCCGACATGGCCGCGTCTTCGCCGTTGTTGTTCAGCCACACGGGGAGCATCTCGGGGTCGAGTGTGATCAGGGCCGAGATGAACGGCTTCTGGTCTCCGACGACCACGACCTGCCCGACGAGCGGGTTGGCGCGGATCGGGTCCTCGAGCATCGCGGGGGAGACGTTCTTGCCACCGGCGGTGACGATGATCTCCTTCTTGCGGCCCGTGATGGTGAGGAAGCCCTCGGAATCGAACGAACCGAGGTCGCCGGTCTTGAACCACTCGCCGTCGAACGCCTCGGCGGTCGCCTCGGGATTGTTCCAGTACTCCTTGAACACGTCGATGCCCTTGACCTGGATCTCGCCGTCGTCGGCGAGGCGCACGGAGACGCCCGGGAGCGCGGGGCCGACGGTGCCGATCTTCGACCGCGTCGTGAGGTTGACGGTCGCCGGCGCGGTGGTCTCGGTGAGGCCGTAGCCCTCGAGGATCGTGATGCCGAGCGCGTGGTAGAAGTGCCCGAGGCGCGGGCCGAGCGGGGCGGAACCCGAGACGGCGTACTTCACCTTGCCGCCCATCGCCTCGCGCAGCTTCGAGAACACGAGCGCGTCGAAGAGCCGGAACTTGAGCTTCAGGCCGAGCGGGATGTGCGCGCCGGCCTCCTTCGCCGTCGAGTACGCCACGGCGGTCTCGGCCGCGGCGCGGAAGATCTTGCCCTTGCCGCCGGCCTCCGCCTTCTGCTCGGAGACGTTGTAGACCTTCTCGAACACGCGGGGGACCGCGAGGAGGAAGGTCGGCTTGAAGCTCGCGAGGGAGGGGAGGAGCTGCTTCGTGTCCGGCTGGTGCCCGACGCGGACTCCGGCGTGCACGCTCAGCACCGCGATGAACCGGGCGAACACGTGCGCGGTCGTGATGAAGAGCAGCGTCGAGGCGCCGTCGGGGTCCTTTACGACGTCGGAGAGCGCGACCCCCGCGTTGCGGGAGAGCTCGACGAAGTTGGAATGCGTGAGCACGCAGCCCTTGGGCTTGCCGGTCGATCCGGAGGTGTAGATGAGGGTCGCGATGTCGGAGCCGACCGCGAGGTTGCGGCGGCGCTCGATCTCCTCGTCGGGCACGTCGATACCCGCCGCGGCGAGCTTGTCGAGGTCGCCGAGGTCGATCTGCCAGGTGTTGCGGATCGCAGGCAGGTCGGGGTGCACCTCGTCGAAGCGCGTGAAGTGGTCGGCGGTCTCGAGGATCGCGGCGATGGCACCGGAATCGCTGAGGCTCCACCGCACCTGCGCGGGGGAGTTCGTCTCGTAGACGGGCACGAGGATGCCACCCGCGAACCACATCGCGAAGTCGATGAGGGTCCACTCGTAGCGGACCTTGCTCATGAGCCCCACCTTGTCGCCGGGCTGGATGCCCGCCGCGACGAAGCCCTTGGCGAGGGCGATGACCTGGTCGTAGAACTCGCGGGTGGTCACCGGCGACCAGCCGCCCTCTGCGGTCGGCAGCGAGAAGAGCACCGAGTCCGGCGTCGCTGCGACGCGCTGGACCAGGAGGTCGGTGGCGTTCGCTTCGGGATCGGCTGGAACGACGACGGGGGTATCGAACTGAATCACGGTAGCTCCTTCGGCACCGGGTCGAACGGGGGGTTCCGGCCGCATGTAGGGGAGACGTCCGGGTCTATTACACTCTAGTGGTTGCCCTCTGAGCCCAGTGGCCGAGCGGTGCGCAACACTCCACAGGGCGGCCCAACGGAAAGGCGATCCACCGTGCACGCGATCGGCATCGACATCGGCGGAACCAAGATCGCGGGAGCCGTGGTCGACGAGGCGGGCGTCATCGTCCGCAGCGAACGTGTTCCGACTCCCGCCGGCGACTCCGCCCTGCTCGAGGACGCCGTCGTCGAGATGATCCAGACCCTCTCCGACGGGGCGTCCGACGACGTGGTCGTCGGCGTCGCCGCCGCCGGGTTCATCGACGCCGCGCAGTCGACCGTCTATTACGCGCCGAACATCGACTGGCGCAACGAGCCGTTCCGCGAGAAGCTCGAGGCCCGCGTCGGGGCGACCGTCATCGTCGACAACGACGCCAACGCCGCGGGGTGGGCCGAGTTCCGCTTCGGCGCGGGCCGACTGGTCAGCGACATGGTCATGCTCACCATCGGCACGGGCGTCGGCGGTGCGATCGTCGCGGGCGACCGCCTCTTCCGCGGAGGATTCGGGGCCGGCGCCGAACTCGGCCACCTGCGCGTCGTCCCCGGCGGGCTCCCGTGCGGGTGCGGCCAGCGCGGCTGCATCGAGATGTACGGCTCCGGCCGAGCCCTGCTGCGCATGGCCAACGAGATCGCGGATGCCGGTGGCATCGGCCTGCAGCTGGCGCGCGCCCGCGACGCGAACGGCGCCCTCGACGGCAACATCGTCGGCGCGATGATCGAGTCCGAGGATCCCGGCGCGATCGCGGCGCTGCGACAGCTCGGACACTGGCTCGGCGAGGCGTCCGCCTCGATCTCCGCGGTGCTCGACCCGCAGCGGTTCGTGTTCGGCGGCGGCGTCGCGGCCGCGGGCGAACTCCTGCTCGGCCCGATCCGCGAGGCGTACCTCGAGCACCTGCCGGCGCGCGGCTACCACCCCGAGCCCGACTTCGTGATCGCCGAGCTCGTGAACGACGCCGGCGTGGTCGGTGCGGCGGATCTCGCACGCGTCTGGGCGGCCGAGCACGCCTGAATCGCTGCGGCGATAGGGTTGAGCGGGCGAGCGGAAGGAGCGACAGCGCGGTGTTCTACTGGATCATGAAGCACATCGTGGTCGGACCGATCCTCCTCGCGATCTTCCGGCCGTGGATCGTCGGCCTCGAGAACGTGCCGAAGGACGGCCCCGTGGTGCTCGCCAGCAACCACCTGTCCTTCATCGACTCGATCTTCCTCCCGCTCGTCGTCGACCGTCCGGTCGTGTTCCTCGCCAAGAGCGAGTACTTCACGGGCAAGGGCCTCAAGGGCTGGGCGACGAAGATGTTCTTCCAGGCGGCGGGGCAGCTGCCCATCGATCGCTCGGGCGGCAAGGCGTCCGAGGCATCGCTCGAGACGGGGCTCCGCGTGCTGGGCGGCGGCGGCATCCTGGGCATCTACCCCGAGGGCACCCGCAGCCCCGACGCGCGCCTCTACCGAGGTCGCACCGGCGTGGCGCGCATGGTGCTCGAGGCCGGCGTGCCGGTCGTCCCGGTGGCGATGATCGACACCGAGAAGGTCATGCCCATCGGCACCCGACTGCCGAAGGTGCGCCGCATCGGCATCGTGATCGGCTCGCCGATCGACTTCACGCGCTTCGAGGGACTCGAGGGCGATCGGTTCGTGTTGCGCTCCGTGACCGACGAGCTCGTGCACTCGCTCCGCGCGTTGAGCGGCCAGGAGTACGTCGACGTCTACGCCAGTTCGGTGCGGGAGCAACGGGCCACGCAATCGCGGTAGGCTCGGAAATGCGGTGGCGCGCTCGCGCCGCCGATCGTCATTTCACCGGCGCTCGTGCGCCCCGAACCCCTCAGGACATACCCGTGGTACAGCTCGTCGAGCCCGTCGTCAATGCAGATCCTTCCGTGATCGACGGCCTCGACTATTGGCGAACGCTGCCGATCAAGCAGCAGCCGCAGTGGCCAGACGCGGCAGCGGCGGCCGCGGCATCCGCAGAGCTGGCCACGCTGCCGCCGCTGGTGTTCGCGGGCGAGGTCGACAACCTGCGCGCGCGGCTCGCCGCCGCATCCCGCGGCGAGGCGTTCCTGCTGCAGGGCGGCGACTGCGCCGAGACCTTCGCCGGCGCCACGGCCGACCAGATCCGCAACCGCGTCAAGACCGTGCTGCAGATGGCCGTCGTGCTGACGTACGGCGCGTCGATGCCGGTCGTGAAGATGGGCCGCATGGCGGGCCAGTTCGCGAAGCCGCGCTCGAGCGACACCGAGACCCGCGGCGACGTCACGCTGCCCGCCTACCGTGGCGACATCGTGAACGGCTACGACTTCACGCCCGAGTCACGCAACGCCGACCCGGCCCGTCTCGTGCGCGGGTACCACATGGCCGCATCGACCCTGAACCTCATCCGCGCGTTCACGCAGGGCGGCTTCGCCGACCTTCGGCAGGTGCACGCCTGGAACCAGGGCTTCGCCTCCAACCCGGCGAACGCGCGCTACGAGACCATGGCGCGCGATATCGACCGCGCCATCAAGTTCATGGACGCCTGCGGCGCGGACTTCGAGTCGCTGAGGCACACCGAGTTCTACACGGGGCACGAGGGCCTGCTCATGGACTACGAGCGCCCGATGACCCGCATCGACTCGCGCACCGGCACGCCGTACGACACGTCGGCGCACTTCATCTGGATCGGCGAACGCACCCGCGAACTCGACGGCGCGCACGTCGACTTCCTCTCGCGCGTGCGCAACCCGATCGGCGTGAAGCTCGGCCCGACCACGTCGCCCGAGACCATGCTCGAGCTCATCGACAAGCTCGACCCGAACCGCGAGCCCGGCCGTCTCACCTTCATCACCCGCATGGGTGCCACGAAGATCCGCGACGGGCTGCCGCCCCTGCTCGAAGCCGTCAAGGCGAGCGATGCCACGCCGCTCTGGGTCACCGACCCGATGCACGGCAACGGCATCACCACGCCGAACGGCTACAAGACGCGTCGCTTCGACGACGTCGTCGACGAGGTCAAGGGCTTCTTCGAGGCGCATCGCGCCGCCGGCACGTTCCCGGGCGGCATCCACGTCGAGCTGACCGGTGACGACGTCACCGAGTGCCTCGGCGGCTCCGAGCACCTCGACGAGGCATCCCTGGCGACGCGCTACGAGTCGCTCTGCGACCCGCGCCTGAACCACATGCAGTCGCTCGAGCTCGCCTTCCTCGTGGCCGAGGAGCTCTCGGCCCGCTGATCCATCCGCGTGCGCGGCATTCGTCCATAGGGACGGATGCCGCGCACGCGCGTTTTCCGGCACCGGCGCGTTCCGGCGCCTTCGCTTCGCGCAGCGCAGCCGAGGCGGGCGGCCGTCGATGCACGCCGCGCAGGCGACGGCGGGCGGAGCCACGCCGACCGCTGGCCGGCGAGCGTCGGAGCGCGCCGGTCCGTGGGCGTCAGAGCGTGAGCTGGCCCACAAGGGTGATCGTGGCACCGCGGGGGGCCTCGCTGTTCGCAGCGGGGTCCATGGAGGTGACCTTGGCGAAGTTGAGGAACACGTCGGGGAGGCTGTAGCTCACGGCGAACCCCGCCGCCTCGAGCTCGTCCTTCGCTTCGGCGACGGTCTTGCCGACCACGGCGGGAACGACGACGAGGTCGGGTCCCTTCGACACGGTGAGGACCACCTTCGAGCCCGGGACCATCGGGTCGGCCGACCAGTCGGCGGTCTTGACGTGGTCCTTCGGCACCTCGTTGTCGAAGACCGCATCGGCGTATTCGATGGTGAGCCCGGCAGCGGTGAGCTTGGACTCTGCCTCGGCGACGGGCAGGCCCTCGACGGGCGGCACGGCGCCGACCGAGACGACGAGGCTCAGCTCGCCGCGCTCGGCGAACTGATCGGGCACGGGTTCGCCGTCGGCGGTCAGTACGGCGATGACGGAACCGTCGGGCACGTCGCCCGAGAACTGCTCGATCGCCTTCTCGTTCACCGAGAACTCGGCGAGCTGGGTTCGAGCGTCGGCCTCCGGCGTGCCGACGACCTGCGGCACGGCGATGATGGCGGGCCCGGTGGAGACGTACATCGTGAGCTTCGATCCGCGTTGCGCCTGCTCGCCCGGAGCCGGATCGCTGCCCGACACCCGGCCCTCGGCGACCTCGGGGTCGCTGCGCTGGGCCTCGGTGACCTCGAAGCCGGCGTCGACCAGCATCGCCTGGGCGTCGGCGGGAGTCTCGTTGACGATCGCGGGAACGGTCGCGTACGAACCAGGGCCGGCGCCGAAGTACCAGCCGGTGCCCGCCGCGAGGCCCGTGAGCAGCAGCACGAGGGCGAGGATCCAGTACCCGCGTCGCCTCCGGTGCGCGGCCGCATCAGTGAGTGCAGCGGCATCGGGACCGCCGCCGTCGGCATCGGAGGCAGGGTCGGCGGACGGGGCGAGCGGCTTCGGAGCCAGTGCCGTGCCGGTGAGCACGGTCGTGGCCGCGGTCGAGGCGCCGGTGATGCCGGCCGCACCGAGACCGGCGCCGGTGAGCACGGTGGTCGCCTGGGTGACGTGCAGCTGCCCGCCGCGGATCTCCGGCTCGATCTGCCGGAGCCGGTCGAGCATCTCCTTCGCGTCGCGTGGGCGGGCATCGGGGTCACGCGCCGTCGACCAGACCACGAGCTCGTCGAGCTCGACCGGCACGTTCGGGTTCTTGGTGCTCGGCATCGGCACCTGGTCGTTGGCGTGCTGGTAGGCGATCGCCATCGGAGCCTCGCCGACGTAGGGCTGTTCGCCCGTGAGCATCTCGTAGACCATGATGCCGACCGCGTAGATGTCGCTGCGGGCGTCGGCGACGCCGCGGGTCACGAGTTCGGGGGAGAGGTACGCGATGGTGCCGAGCAGTGCCTGGCCGGTTGCGGTGTTCGCACTGGCGGCCCGTGCGAGGCCGAAGTCGCCGAGCTTGATGCGGCCGTCGTCGGCGAGCAGCACGTTCTCGGGCTTGAGGTCGCGGTGCACGATGCCCGCCTTGTGCGCTGCCGCGAGGCCGGCGAGCACGGCGTCGAGGATGTCGACGGTCTGCTCGGGCGTCAGCCGCTTGTAGTCCTTCAGCAGGTCGCGCAGGGTGATGCCGGGCAGGTACTCCATGACGAGGTACGCCATGTCGGAGTCCTGGCCCTGATCGAAGACGTTGACGACGTTGGGGTGCGCGAGGCGCGCGGCCGAACGCGCCTCCTGGACGAAGCGCGTCTTGAACGTGTTGTCGTCGGCGAGGTGGCCGTGCATGATCTTGATCGCGACGCGCCGCTCGAGCCGCAGGTCGGTCGCGAGGTACACCGTCGCCATGCCGCCGCGCGCGATGCGCGAGCGCACCTGGTACCGGCCGTCGATGAGACGGCCGATCATCGGGTCGGCGGGCGCAGTGGTCACCAGACGAGTGTACGAAGTCGTGCATGCCGATGGCCGACTACACACCGTCCGCGCTGGGATCGAAATCGCTTCGTGATGCGAACGGGTGCGGTGCGGCGGCGGTCCGACGGCGGCACGTGGGCCGGTCAGCCGAGTTCGGCGATCCAGACGCGCGCCGCCGTCTCCCACTTCGCGTAGTGGTCCGGGTGCGCCGAGTGCTGCACGGCCTGCGCCGCGACCGCGACGGGCATCGCCTCCCACCCGCCGACGTCGAGGAGCCCGGGGGCGCGGCCGACGTTCGGACCGCCGGGGCCGCCGTAGAACGAGCGTGCGGCGTGGGCCGGGTCCGAGACCTGTTCGACCGTGCCCCAGCCCTGGCTCGGCCGCTGCTGGAACAGGCCGAGCGAGTCGCGATCGCCGGTGTCGATGTCGCGCAACCCGGATTCCTGCGCCGCGGCGACGAGCGCCACGACGATGCCGTCGTCGGAGACGCCGATCGACCGGCCGACCTCGATGACGAGCAGCGCGTTCGCGCGCATCTCGTCGGTGAGGGTGGCGGGCCGGTCCGGCTCGGGAACCGGGGTGGCGACCGCGACGGGCTCCGCAGCGACGGGCTCAGCAGCGATGGGCTCCGCGGGCACGGGTTCCGCGGGCGGCGGTTCGGGCGCGGCCGCCGGCGCCTCGGACTGCGCCGCGCCATCCGGTGCACCGCCCGTGCTGGGCAGCACGATCGACTCGCCGGGGAAGATGAGGCTCGAGGAGCCGAGGCCGTTCGCGCTCAGCACGTCGCGGGTCGACAGCCCGTAGCGCTCGGCGATGCCGCTGATGGTGTCGCCGGCCGCGACGGTGTGCCGCCGGATGTCGCTGGCCGCCGCGGGCATCGGCGCGACGGGTGCCGAAGCGCCAGGCAGGGCCAACCGCTGTCCGGGGAAGATGAGGCTCGACCAGCCGAGGCCGTTCGCGGCGAGCACCTCGGCGGTCGCGAGTCCGTACCGCTCCGCGATGCCGCTGATGGTGTCGCCCTCGGCGACGACGATCTCGGCCGGCGGGGCGGACGCCGCGACCACGGCCGTGCGGCGGGTCTCGGCGTTCGTCGCCTTGGCCTTCGTGAGCCGCTTCGCCGGCTGCGGGGCGGCCTCGGCCGGCTGCACGATGCCGAGGGTGACGGCGAGGGTCCCGACGACGGCGACCGGCAGGGTCAGGAGGCGACGGATGCCGCGTGGCCGGCGCGCGTTCGATCGCGCTCGCCCTGCTGCGGGCTCCGGCGGCTCCGGTGCCGGCGCTTCGCGGTTCGTCATGCTGCCCCCTCAGGCCGACCCCCATCGGCACTGGGCGTCACGGTTCCACAGGCGCGGAGGCGTGTCAACGACATGCGCGCGTGTCCCCGGGAGTCGCGGGACGCGTTCGCCGTGGGCGCATGGCGGCTCGATCGGAGGGCCCCGGACGGGTACCCTCCTGAACCCTGCTCTCGCTAGGCTGGTGCGGTGACCGATGCGACTGCACCAGACTCGACCGCACCCGATTCGACCGCACCCGAGTGGCTGACGGTGCCCGACCTCGTCGACCTCTTCGGTTCGACTCCGAGCCGGGTGCGTCGTCTGATCGACGACCGCCACCTGCTCGCCGCCCGTGTCGACGGCGTGCTCAAGGTTCCGGCGGTCTTCATCCGCGACGGTCATCCCCTGCCAGAGCTGCACGGCACGATCGTGGTGCTCGGCGATGGCGGGTTCAGCGACGCCGAGGCGCTGGATTGGCTGCTGAACGTCGACGACAGCCTCGGTGTCAGCCCCATCGATGCGCTGCTCGCGGGCCGCAAGGCCGAGGTCAGGCGCGTCGCGCAGGCGCTCTGATCCTGCCGTCGTCGATCGGCTCCCACCGTCGATCAGCTGCTGCGACGGCTCACGGTCGTCGCGAGCGACGCGAGTTCGGTGCGCGCCGCGGAACCGAGCGGTGCGTCGGCGAGGGCCTCGCGTGCGCGACCGACCTCGCCCGCGATGATGGCCTCGACCTCGTCGACGGCGCCCGTCTCCGAGATGGTGCGCTGCAGCATCCGGATCTGCTCCTCTGAGAGGTCGGGATCGCCCATCAGCTCGTCGAGCAGGGTGCGAGGGCCGGCGGCGAGGCGTTCGCGCGCGATCGCGATGAGCATGGTGCGCTTGCCTTCGCGGAGGTCGTCGCCGCTCGGCTTGCCGGTGACCTTCGGGTCGCCGAAGACGCCGAGCAGGTCGTCGCGCAGTTGGTAGGCCATGCCGAGGGGGAGTCCGAACGCGCGCAGCGCCTGGATCTGGGCCGGCGTGCCGCCCGCGATGAGGCCGCCGAGCGCGAGCGGGGACTCGACGGAGTACTTCGCCGCCTTGTAGGTGATCACGCGTTCGGCGGTCGCACGCTGCTCGTCGTCGGGCCGCGTGTGCCAGGACTGCTCCGCGAGGATGTCGAGGTACTGCCCCGCCGTGACCTCGGTGCGCATGCGCACGAACTCCGCCCGTGCGGCGCGGGCCGAGCTGCGGTCGGCGAGGGCGTCGAGGCCTTCGTCGAGCAGTTCGTCGCTCCAGCCGAGCAGCAGGTCGCCGAGCAGGATGGCCGAGGCCCGGCCGAACTCGTCGCTGCTGCGGAGCCACCCGGCGTCGGCGTGCAGTCGTTCGAAGAGGCGATGGGCCGCCGGTGCGCCTCTGCGGGTGTCGGAGTTGTCGATGATGTCGTCGTGCACGAGCGCCGCGGCGTGGAACACCTCGAGCGCGGAGGCGGCCGAGACGATGGGGAACGGGTCGCGTTCGGACCCGTCGGCGAAGGGATCGAATCCGCGTCCGCCGACGGCCTCCCATCCCCAATAGCAGAACAGGGCCCGGAAGCGCTTGCCTCCGCTGAGAAACCGCCTTGAGAACAGGTCGAGCGGCTCCAGCTCGGGTGTGATCGAGCGGAGAATGGTGCTGCGCTCATCGAGGAACTCATCGATGCGTGTTTGAACCAGATCGACGAGTCGAGAACCTTGAGTCACCCGCCTAGCCTAGCGAGGCTGCGCGGCGCTAGAATGGGCCCGGATGCGTCGGTCCCGAGCCTGAGGGGAAAGAGATGCCGCTTTCAGAGCAGGAGCAACGTCTTCTCGAGGAGATGGAGCGGAACCTCTATCGCAACGATGCGGACTTCGTGCATGCGGTCGGGGGTGGCCGTGGGCGGCGCCCGAACTACCGCGCGATCGTGCTCGGGGTCCTGCTCGCCGTGATCGGTGCCGGCGCGTTGATCGCCGGCGTCGCGTTGCAGATGCTCATCGTCGGCATCCTCGGGTTCGCGATGATGTTCGCGGGCGTGCTCGTGGCGATCACGCCCGGCAAGCGCGGAGCGACCGCTCCGGCGCCCGAAGAGGGCTCACCCTCGACCGGCAAGCCGCGGGGCAACCAGTCCGCCGGCTTCATGGACCGTCTCAACGAGCGTTGGGACCGCCGCCAGGAGCGCGGCGACTAAGCCCTCCACCGTCCTCCACCGTTGAACGGGTCGATCCTCCGGATCGGCCCGTTTCGTCGTGTCCGGGCCGTTTCCGCCCTGATCCGGCGACGTTCGCGCTGATCCCCGCTGCGCCCGGAGCGCCCGAGCGCTCGGGTCCAGCACGCGCGGCGACCGTTCGCGCCCACTCAGACCCCTGTTCGGGTCGAATCCCTCCACGGTCCTCCACCGCCGAATTCCGCATGTTCTCAAGGATCGATCACTGCTATTCGGCATCGATAGCCCGCGTGTCGTTGCTCAGGGGATGAGAGTGGAGTAAAGTGGGGGTACCTGGATCCTGGTCGGAGGAAAGGGGGTGGTGCGGTGTTCCTCGGGACCTACGAGCCGAAGCTCGACGAGAAGGGCCGCGTCATTCTTCCGGCCAAATTCCGGGACGAACTCTCGACCGGTCTCGTGCTCACGCGCGGGCAGGAGCGCTGCATCTACGTGTTCAGTGCACGGGAGTTCGAGCAGATGAACGAGAAGATCCGCCAAGCCCCGGTGACGAGCAAACAGGCGCGCGACTACATGCGCGTCTTCCTCTCAGGGGCCTCTGCGGAGACCCCCGACAAGCAGCACCGGATCACGGTCCCTGCAACGCTCCGCAGCTATGCGGGGCTCGGTCGAGACCTCACGGTCATCGGCGCCGGCAGCAGGGTCGAGATCTGGGATGCCACGGCGTGGCAGACGTACCTCGCCGAACAGGAGGCGGCCTTCGCAGAGACGGCGGAGGAGGTGATTCCCGGGCTCTTCTAGGTCGACGGGTTGCGACTCCCAGCCGTACGCGCCTGCTGCACTTCCCCGCAACAGGACGAACGGATGGGGATCGGAATCCGTCGGACACGATCCCGGAGGCATCATGGACATCGAACGCATCCACACCCCAGTCATGCTCGAGCGCACGCTCGAACTCCTCGAACCCGCCCTTCGCCGCGACGGCGCCGTGGCGGTCGACGCGACGCTCGGCATGGGCGGCCACACGGCCGCGATGCTCGAGCGGTTCCCGTCCCTGACGGTCATCGGGCTCGACCGCGACACCGACGCGCTCGCGATCGCCCGCGAGCGACTCGCGCGATTCGGCGACCGTGCACGCTACGTGCACACGGTGTACGACGGCATCCTCGACGCGATCGCGGCCGAGGGCTTCGGCCAGGTCGACGCCGTGCTCTTGGACCTCGGGGTCTCCTCGCTGCAGCTCGACCGGGCCGAGCGCGGGTTCGCGTACTCGAAGGACGCACCGCTCGACATGCGCATGGACGGCACGACCGGACGCACGGCGGCCGACATCATCGCCACGTACAGCGAGACCGAGCTGCGACACATCTTCCAGGACTTCGGCGAGGAGAAGCTCTCCGCGAGGTACGCGAAGGCGATCGTGAAGGCTCGCGAGACGCAGCCGATCCTGCGTTCCGCCGAGCTCGTGTCGATCATCCACGATGCGACGCCGGTCGCCGTGCAGCGGCAGGGGCACCCGGCCAAGCGCGTCTTCCAGGCCCTCCGCATCGAGGTCAACGAGGAGCTCTCGGTGCTCCAGCGGGCGATGCCCGCCTCGCTCGAGGGGCTCAATGTCGGCGGTCGCATCGTCGTGCTCGCCTACCAGTCGCTCGAGGACCGCATCGTCAAGCGCGTGCTCCAGGCCGCCTCGACGTCATCGGCACCCGCCGACCTGCCGATGGAGCTCCCCGAGCATCGCCCGCAGTTCAAGCTGCTGGTCAGGGGCGCCGAGCTCGCCAGCGAGGCCGAACAGGCCGAGAACCCGCGTGCCAAGCCCGTGCGGCTGCGTGCCGCCGAACGGGTGAGGAGCGCGACATGAGCGCCCTTCCCGCGCAGAGCGCACCGAGTCCGATCCGGCGCCGCGCCTGGATCCCCGAGATCCTGCGACCGGCACCCGATCGGGCCGCCAGGCCCAAGCCCCGCCTCGCCTACGCGATCATCGCGGTCGGCGGTGTCCTCGCCATCGCGCTCGCGCAGTTGATGCTGTCGATCGCCGTCACCCAGGGCGCCTACGAGATCGACGGCTACGAGCTCAGCCAGGCGAAGCTGTCGCGGCAGCAGCAGACGCTCGCCGAGGACCTCGACCGGGTGCAGTCGCCGCAGTACCTGGCGCAGAACGCCGAGGCGCTCGGCATGGTGCCCAACACGAACCCGGTGTT
This sequence comes from Agromyces sp. PvR057, assembly GCF_040547485.1. Lineage (NCBI taxonomy): Bacteria > Bacillati > Actinomycetota > Actinomycetes > Micrococcales > Microbacteriaceae > Agromyces > Agromyces sp. PvR057. The sequence goes on along the minus strand of NZ_JBEPPT010000004.1, from coordinate 102,204 downwards.
CCTGCGGCTCAGCGACGGCGCCGTGCTCGGACAGCCTGCGGCCGCGAGCGGTGGCGCCGGGGCATCCGGGGCGCTGGTTCCGAATGTGCTGATCAGCGGCGTGCCGCTCGTCACGGAGCAGCAGGCGGGGGAGACTGCACCCGTGGGCGGCCAGGGGGCCGGCCTCGGAGATCCCGTGGCCGATCCGCCGGTGGCGCCGGCGCCACCGGCCGCGGGCGATTCGCTCCCGACGCCCACGACCCATTGACGCACCGAACCGCTGGAGGCGAATCCAGGTGAACCGCATCAGCCGTCATCCGATGCGGCGGATCCTGGCGGCCGGCATCGTGCTGGTCCTGCTCGTCGGGCTGTTCGTGGCACGACTGATCGACATCCAGGTGGTGCGCGCGTCGGCACTGAACGAGCAGGCCGAAGAGGTGCGCTCGACCGCGCCGATCACGGTGTTCGGTGCCAGAGGCGACATCGTCGACCGCAACGGCACGGTGCTCGCCGACAGCGTCATGCGCTACGACGTCGCCCTCTCGCCGAAGAACGCGCAGAAGAGCAAGATCATGCGCGAGGAGCCCGACCCCGCCGATCCGAGCAAGACGAAACAGGTCGAGGTGCCGCTCGAGCAGACCGCGGCCGAGCTCGGCGCGATCGTCGGCCTCACCGGCGACCAGGTGCTCGGCATCATCGCCTCGGAGCTCGCCGACGACCCCGACTCGGACTTCGCCTACGTGGCGAAGCTCGTCGACGTCGACACCTACGAGAAGCTCAGCGCGCTCGACATCCCCTGGGTGGTCAGCTACCCCCATCCCAGCCGCCGGTACCCGAACGGCGCGGTCGCGGGCAACCTGCTCGGCTTCGTCGGCACCGACGGCGACGCCCTTGCCGGGCTCGAACTCGGGCAGGACGCGTGCCTCGCCGGCGAGGACGGCGAGGTCACGTTCATCCCGAGCCTGCAGGACTGGGTCGAGATCCCCGGCACCGAGGTCGTGCACAAGGAGGCGAAGAACGGCGGCACGCTGCAGCTCACGATCGACTCCGACCTGCAGTGGGAGGTGCAGCGCATCGCCGAGGCGCAGCGCCTCGCCGTCGGCGCCCAGTGGGCGACCGTGACGGTCATGGAGGCCAAGACCGGCAAGCTGCTCGCCGTGGCCGACGTGCCGACCGTCGACCCCAACAACCCGTCGGGCACCGACGACGCCGATCGCGGATCCCGCACGTTCACGGCGCCCTTCGAGCCGGGGTCGACGTTCAAGGCCATCACCGCGGCGTCCCTCGAGGACGTCGGCATCGCGAACCCGCTGAGCCAGGTCGTGGCGCCCTATTCCTACGATGCGCCGAACGGCGCGAACTTCCGCGACAGCTTCTACCACGACGACACGCCCTACACGCTGACGGGTGCGCTGATCGACTCGTCGAACACCGCCACCGCGAAGTTCGGCGAGCAGATGTCCGATCAGGCGCGGTTCGAGTACATGCAGAAGTTCGGCTTCGGCCGCGTGAGCGAGGTCGGGTTCCCGGGCGAGGAGTCCGGCGACCTGCACGGCGGCCCCGAGGAGTGGGACAACCAGACCAAGTACACGACCATGTTCGGGCAGGGCCTGACCACCACCGCCGTGCAGATCGCGAGCGCCTACCAGGCCATTGCGAACGACGGCGTGCGCATGCCCGTGCAACTCGTCGAGGGCTGCACCGACGCCGCGGGCGAGACGACCTCGCCCGAGGTGAAGGGCACCAGGGTGATCAGCGAGCAGGCGTCACGCGAGACGAGCGAGATGCTCGAGAACGTCTACACCCAGGGCTGGCTCGCCGATCAGTGGAACATCCCGGGCTACCGAGTCGCCGCGAAGACCGGAACCGCGCAGGTCGCCGACGGCAATGGCGGATACCTGACGGGGTACCTCGTGTCGGTCTCGGGCTACGCGCCGGCCGACGATCCCGAGTTCGTCGTTTCGGTGAGCATCATGGATCCCGTTAAGATGAATTCGTCCGCCGCATCCGCTCCCGTGTTCCAGCAGGTCATGAGCCAGGTGCTGAAGAAGTATCGGACCATTCCATCCGGCGCTCCGGCGCCTGACCTGCCAGCCACCTGGTGAGAAAGTTGGGTTCGTGACCGGATCGCCTCCGACGGCCCTCCGGCCGCAGCACCCCGCCCCGCGATCGCTTCGCGGTCTGGCCGAGACGTTCGCACTCGAGGTGCGCGGCGATCCGGGCGACCTCGAGGTCACCGGTGTCGTGCTGTCGTCGAACACGGTGCGCCCCGGCGACCTCTACGTCGGCGTGCCCGGGCGCAACGCCCACGGTGCGCAGTACGCCGCCGCCGCGCGCGACGCCGGCGCGGTCGCGGTGCTGACGGATGCCGCGGGCGCCGACCTCGCGGCCGACTCTGGCCTGCCCGTGCTCGTCGCCGACGACGCGCGCGCCACGCTCGGCGACGTCGCCGCATGGATCCACCGCACCGCCGAGAACCCCGCGACGCTGTTCGCCGTCACCGGCACGAACGGCAAGACGAGCGTCGTCTACCTGCTCTTCGGCATCCTCCGCCAGCTCGGCGTGGTCGCCGGGCTCACGTCCACCGCCGAGCGCCGCATCGGCGACGAGGCCGTGACGAGCTCGCTGACGACGCCGGAGGCGAGCGAGCTGCACGCGCTCCTCGCGCGCATGCGCGAGGTCGACGTGCGCGCGGTCGGCGTCGAGGTCTCGGCGCAGGCCCTGTCGCGGCACCGCGTCGACGGCCTCGTGTTCGACATCGCGGGCTTCACGAACCTCACGCACGACCACCTCGACGACTACGCGTCGATGGATGTCTACTACGAGGCCAAGCGCGACCTGTTCCAGCCCGAGCGCGCGCGCCGGGGCGTCGTGACGGTCGACTCCGAGTGGGGGCGCCGCCTGGTCGAGGACTCCCGCATCCCGGTCACGACCCTGACCACCAGGCCCGACGTCGCCGCCGACTGGCGCCTCACGGTGCTCGACGAGCAGCCCGCCTTCACCGCGTTCCGGCTCGAGGGTCCCGAAGGGCGCGTGCTGGAGACCCGGGTGCCGCTCCTCGGCTGGTACATGGCCGCGAACGCCGCACTCGCGATCGTCATGCTCGTCGAGGCCGGCTACGACCTCGAGCGCATCGGGGCCGCGCTCGGCACAGGCGGCATCGATGCCTACATCCCCGGTCGCGCCGAGCGCATCTCCGGCGACCGCGGACCCATCGTCTACATCGACTACGGGCACAGCCCCGACGCGTTCCTGCAGACGCTCGACGCGATCCGCCGCACGACGACCGGCAAGGTCGTCATGGTGTTCGGCGCCGACGGCGACCGCGACACGACGAAGCGCGCCGACATGGGCGCCATCGCCGCGCGCGGTGCCGACGCGGTCGTGATCACCGACTTCCACCCGCGATGGGAGGACCCCGCGGCCATCCGCGCGGCGCTCATCGAGGGTGCTCGAGCCGCGGTACCCGACCGCGAGCTCCACGAGATCGCCGACCCGCGCGCCGCATTCCGTGCCGCGCTCGCCCTCGCGGGCGACGGCGATGCGATCCTCTACGCCGGCCCGGGCCACGAGGACTACCACGAAGTGAAAGGCGTCAAGATCCCCTACTCAGCACGAGACGACGCGCGCGCAGCGCTCCGCGAAGCCGGGTGGCTCGCATGATCTCCCTCAGCCTCGACGAGATCGCCTCGGCGATCGGCGGGTCGCTTCGGCTGCGCACGACGGATGCCACGTCCGCGACCCGCGTCGCCGGCACCGTGACCACCGATTCACGTGAGATCGCGCCCGGCGACGTGTTCTTCGCCAAGCGCGGCGAGTTCGACGACGGACACCGCTTCGCGCCTGCCGCAGCAGAGCAGGGCGCGGCGCTGCTCGTCGTCGAGCACGAGCTCGACCTCGAGGTTCCGCAGATCGTCGTCGACGACTCGGTCGTCGCGCTCGGCGACCTCGCGACCGAGGTCGTCGCGCGCGTCCGCGCGACCGGCGACCTCAAGATCATCGGCGTCACCGGCTCGAACGGCAAGACGACGACGAAGAACCTCCTGCGCGCAGTGCTCGAGCACGTCGGCCCGACGGTGGCCGCCCGTGCGTCGTACAACAACGAGGTCGGTGCGCCGATCACGATGCTCTCGCTCGCGCAAGACACCCGCTTCCTGGTGGCCGAGATGGGTGCGTCGGGCGTCGGCGAGATCGCGCGCCTCGTGCGCATGGCCCGGCCCGACATCGGCATCGTCCTGAAGGTCGGCCTCGCCCACGCCGGCGAGTTCGGCGGCATCGAGCAGACCGTGCTCGCGAAGTCCGAGATGGTCACCGACCTGCTGCCGACGGATGTCGCGGTGCTGAACCTCGACGACCCCCGCGTGGCCCCCATGGCGGCGCTCACGAGCGCACGGATCGTCACCTTCGGCCTCGGGGCCGCCGCCGACGTGCGCGCGACCGACGTCGTCGTGCACGCACGCGGCACGGAGTTCATGGTGCACGTGCCCGGCGGCGAGTCCGCACAGGTGCGTTTCGGGGTGCTCGGCGAGCACCACGTGATGAACGCGCTGGCGACCGTCGCGGCATCCGTCGAACTCGGCGTCGCCCTCGCCGACGTGGTCGCGGCACTCGAGCAGGTCACGCTGGCCGAGCGCTGGCGCATGCAGGTCATGGGCGGCCGCGACGGCGTGACGGTGATCAACGACGCGTACAACGCGAGCCCCGACTCGATGAGCGCGGCGTTGAAGACGCTCGCGCAGGTCAAGGCGCCGGGCACGCGCACGATCGCCGTGCTCGGCGAGATGAGCGAGCTGGGGGAGTTCTCGGGCGAGGAGCACGACCGCATCGGCCTGCTCGCCGTGCGCCTCGGCGTCTCGCAGCTCGTCATCGTCGGGCAGGGTGCCAGGCGCCTGCACATCACGGCGATCAACGAGGGCTCGTGGGACGGCGAGTCCGCCTTCGTGGAGACCTCCGACGAGGCGTACGACCTCGTCGTCGCCTCCGTCAGGCCCGGTGACACCGTGCTGGTGAAATCCTCGAACTCGGCGGGCCTTCGCCACCTCGGCGACCGACTGGGAGAATGGTTCTCGTGAGAGCACTTCTGAGCGCCGGCGCGTTGTCGCTCGCCTTCACGCTGTTTCTGACCCCCCTGTTCATCCGGCTCTTCGTGAAGCTCGGGTGGGGCCAGTTCATCCGCGACGACGGGCCGCAGAGCCATCACGTCAAGCGGGGCACGCCCACGATGGGCGGCATCGTCTTCATTCTCGGCACGCTGTTCGGCTACTTCGGGGCGACGCTGCTGCTGAGCAACGAGAAGCCGACGGCGACCGGGCTCCTCGTGCTGTTCATGATGGTCGGACTCGGCCTGGTCGGCTTCCTCGACGACTTCCTGAAGACCCGCAAGAAGCAGAGCCTCGGGCTCGGCGGATGGGCGAAGGTCGCGGGGCAGACGGCGGTCGCCGCCGCCTTCGCGCTGCTCGCGATCAACTTCCCGAACGCCGAGAGCGTCACGCCCGCCAGCACGAACATCTCGTTCATCCGCGACCTGCCGCTCGACTTCATGGTCTTCGGCACCATCGCGGGCACGATCATCTACGTCGTCTGGATCTGCCTCATCACGGCCGGCACCTCGAACGCCGTCAACGTCACCGACGGACTCGACGGCCTCGCCGGCGGCGCATCGGTGCTCGCGATCGGGTCGTTCGTCATCATCGGCTTCTGGCAGTTCAACCAGTCGTGCTTCGGCGAGAGCCTCAACCAGGCCGATGCGTACCGCTGCTACGACGTCCGCGATCCGCTCGACATCGCGATCGTCGCGTCGGCGATCGTCGGCGGACTCATCGGGTTCCTCTGGTGGAACACGAATCCCGCCAAGATCTACATGGGAGACACGGGTTCGCTGGCGCTGGGCGGCGCCCTCGCCGCGCTCGCGATCCTCAGCCACACCGAGCTGCTCCTGCTGCTCATCGGCGGCATCTTCGTCATCGAGACGGGCTCGGTCATCGTGCAGCGCGCGTACTTCAAGCTCACCGGAGGCAAACGCATCTTCCTGATGAGTCCGATCCACCATCACTTCGAGTTGAAGGGCTGGGCCGAGGTCACGATCGTCGTGCGCTTCTGGCTGATCGCCGGCATGTTCGTGGCCGCTGGCACCGGCGCCTTCTACTTCGAGTGGCTCCAGCGATGAGCGAGGCGGATGCCGCAGGCGGCCGCCTCGACTCCCTGACGAGCTGGCACGCCGAATGGGGCGGCCTCCGGGTGCTCGTGCTCGGCGCGGGCGTCACCGGGTTCGCGGTCGCCGACACACTCGCGGAGCTCGGCGCCGACGTGCTGCTGGCGGCCACGAACGTCGACGACGACCGCGCGCGCATCCTCGACATCATCGGGGTGCGGGTGCTGCGGCATCCGCTCGACGCGGTGCCGGACGAGGTCGCGGCGTTCGCGCCCGAGCTGGTCGTCGCCTCGCCCGGATTCCACCCCGACAACGCCGTGCTCGAGTGGGCGGCCGCCTCGCCGGTGCCCGTCTGGGGCGATATCGAGCTCGCCTGGCGGGTGCGCGACAAGGTGCGCGCCGCCGACTGGATCCTCGTCACCGGCACGAACGGCAAGACCACGACCACGCAGCTCGCGGCGACCCTCCTCGCGGCGAACGGCCTGCGGGCGGCACCGTGCGGCAACATCGGCGTGCCGGTGCTCGACGCGGTGCGCGATCCGGGCGGTTTCGACGTGCTCGTCGTCGAGCTCTCCAGCTACCAGCTGCACGCGCTGCCGACCGAGGGCGCTGGGGCGCTGCATCCGGTCGCGAGCGTCTGCCTGAACGTGGCCGACGACCACCTCGACTGGCACGGCTCGGCCGATGCCTACCGCGCCGCCAAGGCGAAGGTCTACGCGAACACGCGCGTCGCGTGCGTCTACAACCGGGCCGACGAGGCCACGCGGCGCATGGTCGAGGAGGCGGAGGTCGAAGACGGCGCCCGTGCGATCGGCTTCGGACTCGACACGCCAGGCCCCAGCGACTTCGGCGTCGTCGAGGGCATCCTCTGCGATCGCGCGTTCCTCGAGGAGCGGCACTCGTCGGCGCTCGAGATCACCACGGTCGCCGAACTCGAGCCCCGCGGGCTCGGGGCGCCGCACATCGTGGCCAACATCCTCGCCGCGTCGGCGCTCGTGCGCGCCGTCGGCGTCCCGGTCGGCGTGATCCACGACGCGCTCGGCGAGTTCAGCCTCGACGCGCACCGCATCCAGACCGTGGCGGTGGCCGGCGGCATCCGCTGGGTCGACGACTCGAAGGCCACGAACCCGCACGCGGCCGAGGCGTCGCTCGCGGCGTACCCCAGGGTCGTCTGGATCGTCGGCGGACTCCTGAAGGGCGTCGACGTCGACGGGCTCGTCACGGCGCACGTCGGCCGCCTCCGCGCGGCCGTCGTGATCGGCGTCGATCGGTCGGCGCTCATCGAGGCGTTCGCTCGACACGCGAGCGACGTGCCGGTGTTCGAGGTCGACGCCGATGACACTGGAAGCGTCATGGCGCTGGCCGTCGCCTTCGCCGAGTCGATCGCCGAAGACGGGGACACGGTGCTCCTGGCGCCGGCTGCCGCCTCGATGGACCAGTTCGCCGACTACGCCGATCGGGGCCGTCGGTTCCAGCAAGCGGTACGAGCACGATTGGAAGGTGAGGCGGATGGCGACTCCGCCCCGCACGACACCGCCCCGAACGACTCCGACCCCGGATCCTGAGCGCGGGGGCGTCGCCGCCCGCATCCGCCTCGGCAGGGTCTTCCGCGTCGAGTCGAAGGACTACGTGCTGCTGCTCAGCACGGTCGTGTTCCTCGTGCTGTTCGGTCTCGTCATGGTGCTCTCCTCGTCGACCGTCGAGTCGCGCCTGGAGGACGGCGGATTCTTCGACCAGGCGGCGCGGCAGGGCACGTTCGCGCTGATCGGCGTGCCGCTCATGCTCATCGCGAGCCGCATGCCCGAACGCTTCTGGCTCCGCCTCGCGTGGCCCTTGCTGCTCGCGGCGTGCGTGATGCAGGTGCTCGTGGTGGCGACGCCCCTCGGCATCGAGGTCGGCGGCAACACGAACTGGCTCGCGCTGGGGCCCATCCAGTTCCAGCCATCCGAGCTCATCAAGGTCGCGCTCGTCATCTGGCTCGGCCTCATCGTCACGAAGAAGCAGGCGTACCTCGGCGACCTCGGCAAGGGCGTGATGCCGATCCTCCTCGTCGGCGGTGGCGCGATCGGCCTCGTGCTCATCGGCGGCGACCTCGGAACCGTCATGATCATGGGCGCGATGCTGCTGGGCACGCTGTTCCTCATCGGGGTCAGGTTCCGCCTCCTGCTGCCGCCCGTGCTGCTGAGCGCGGCGGTGTTCGTGGTCGTGGCGGTCTCGAGCGACAACCGCATGCGGCGCATCACCGCGTTCCTCCAGGAGAACTGCGAACAGGGCTCGGGCGACGACTGCTGGCAGATCCAGCACGGGCGCTTCGCGCTCGCGAACGGCGGGGTCTTCGGCGTCGGCCTCGGCAACTCCACGGCGAAGTGGTCGTGGCTGCCCGCCGCCGACAACGACTTCATCTTCGCGATCATCGGCGAGGAACTCGGCCTGATCGGGGCCATCGTCGTGATCGCCCTGTTCGTGCTGCTCGCCGTCGCGTTCGCGCGCGTGCTTCGTTCGGCGCAGACGCCCTTCGCGAAGACGGTCACGGCGGCGGTCATGGTGTGGGTCATCGGCCAGGCATGTGTCAACATCGGTGTCGTGCTTGGTGTCTTCCCCGTTCTCGGCGTTCCCCTCCCGCTCGTCTCCGCAGGCGGGACCGCGCTCGTGACGACCCTGTTCGCGATCGGCGTCGTGCTGTCGGTCGCCCGCGATCCAGCGGCGACCGCGCGCGCCGCGGCGCGCGCGGCGGCCCGTGCGAACACCCGGTCGACGGCCGGGCGCACCCGATGACCGTCTACCTGTTGGCCGGCGGCGGCACCGCCGGCCACGTGAACCCCCTGCTCGCCGTCGCCGACCGGCTGCGCGAACGCGACGCGACCGCCGAGGTCCTCGTCCTCGGCACGGCCGAGGGCCTCGAGTCGCGCCTCGTGCCCGCCCGCGGCTACGAACTGCTGACCATTGCGAAGGTGCCGTTCCCGCGTCGCCCGAACGGTGCCGCGGTGCGGTTCCCGAAGCGGTTCCGCGATTCCATCGCGGATGTGCGCTCGATCATCGCCGAACGGGGCGTCGACATCGTCGTCGGATTCGGCGGATACGTCTCGACCCCCGCCTATCTCGCGGCGCGCCGTATGGGCGTCCCCGTGGCGATCCACGAGGCGAACGCCAGGCCCGGACTCGCGAACCGCCTCGGCTCCCGCTGGGCCGAGACCGTCGGCGTGGCGTTCAGCGGCACGCCGCTCCGCCACGCGGAGGTCGTCGGCATGCCGCTGCGCCGCGAGATCGAGCTGCTCGACCGCGCCGTGCTCCGACGACCCGCCGCCGAGTTCTTCGGGCTCGATCCCGAACGGCCGGTGCTCCTCGCGACCGGCGGGTCGCTCGGCGCCCGCCGCATCAACCGCACCGTGACGGCCTCGGCCGAGGCGCTGACGGCGGCGGGCTGGCAGGTGCTGCACATCACCGGAGCGAACTCCGACGTGAGCGATCCGGGGATCCCCGACTACCGCATGCTCGAGTACGCCGATCGCATGGACCTCGCGCTCTCGGTCGCGGACTTCGCCGTCTCCCGAGCCGGGGCGGCGACCGTGAGCGAACTCGCCGCCCTCGGCATCCCCTCCGTCCTCGTGCCCTACCCGGTCGGCAACGGCGAGCAGCGCTTCAATGCGGCCGACGTCGTCGAGGCGGGCGGCGGGATCCTCGTCGACGACGCCGACTTCACGCCCGAATGGCTGGGGGAGCAGGTGCTGCCGCTGCTCGCCGACCAGGGGCAGGTGGCCCGCATGGCGGTCGCCGCGGCATCCGTCGGTCGGCGCGACGGCACCGACCGCATGCTCGACCTCATCGAGGCCGCCCTCGGCGCGGATGCCGACGGCACCGTCGCAGACGCGTAACGTTGAGATGACGGATGCCGCGGCATCCGCCACCTCGAACCTTCGGCCGCAGCCCGTCGACGCCGGCCGGCGCAGCACAGCCCAGAGCCCAGAGAAAGCAATGCCGTGACCATCAAGCCCGATCCGTCCACCCCGATCCCGTCCGACCTCGGCGCCGTGCACTTCGTCGGCATCGGCGGCTCGGGCATGAGCGGCATCGCCCGCCTGTTCCTCGGCGCCGGCCACCGGGTCACGGGCTCGGACGTGCGCGACTCGGCGAACATCGGCGCGCTCCGCGAGCTCGGCGCCGAGATCGCGATCGGCCACGACGCGGCGAACCTCGGCGACGACATCGACACGGTCGTCGTCACGGGTGCCCTCTGGCAGGACAACCCCGAGTACCAGCTGGCCCTCTCGCGCGGGTTGCCGGTCCTGCACCGCTCGCAGGCACTGGCCGCGCTCATCGCGGGCCAGCGGCTCGTGTCGGTCGCGGGCGCGCACGGCAAGACGACGTCGACCGGCATGATCGTCACGGGCCTGCTCGCGCTCGACGCCGATCCCACGTTCGTGAACGGCGGGGTGCTCGCCGACCTCGGCGTCAGCTCGGCATCCGGGGAGGGCGAACTCTTCGTCGTCGAGGCCGACGAGTCCGACGGATCGTTCCTGCTCTACGACACCTCCGTCGCCCTCATCACGAACGTCGACCCCGACCACCTCGACCACTACGGCTCGCGGGAGGCCTTCGAGCAGGCGTTCGTCGAGTTCGCCGACCGCGCGCGCGAGTTCGTCGTCATCTCGAGCGACGACGCCGGAGCGACGCGCGTGCGCGAGCGGCTCTCGCATGCGCGCATCGTCACGTTCGGCGAGGCGGCGGACGCCACGGTGCGCGTGCACTCGATCGTCACCGACGGTCCCGTCGCGTTCGCGGTCGACTACGAGGGCGCGACCTACCGTGCGCGCCTCGCGATCCCCGGTCACCACAACGCGATCAACGCGGCGGGCGCGTTCGCCGTGCTCACCGGACTCGGGTTCGACCCCGCTGCGGCCCTCGCCGGCATCGCGAGGTTCGCCGGCACGGGGCGCCGGTTCGAGCTGCACGGCACGGTCGGCGGTGTCAGCGTCTACGACGACTACGCGCACCACCCGACGGAGGTCGCCGCGGCCCTCGCCGCGGCCCGGACTGTCGTCGGCCCCGGCCGCATCATCGCCGTGCACCAGCCGCACACCTACAGCCGCACGCAGGCCTTCGCGCAGGAGTTCGCCGAGGTGCTCGAGCAGTACGCCGACGAGACCGTCGTGCTCGACGTCTACGGCGCGCGTGAAGACCCGGTGCCAGGGGTCACGGGCGCGCTGGTCAGCGAGCGGTTCGCCCACCCCGAGCACGTCTCCTTCATCGCCGATTGGCAGGCCGCCGCCGACCACACGGCGCAGATCGCCCGCGAGGGCGACTTCGTCATCACGCTCGGCTGCGGCGACGTCTACCGCATCGTGCCGCAGCTGCTCGGCTCGCTCGAACGCGAGCTCGGGTGAGGACCCCCGCCGCGTGAAGCGGCCGCAGGGATTCGATCGGCCGGCGCAACCGCGCCAGGCCGCGAGCGGCACGCAGCCGCGCAGGCCGGGGGCCGCGCCCTCGCCGACGCCCGCGCCCCAGAAGCGCAGCGCCGCCGATCGACGGCGAGCGGATGCCGCGTCGCCGCCGCCTGCGACATCCGGCGCGATGCCCACCGAGGCCATCGACCCCGTGCCGATCGGCCCCGTGCCGATCGACGCCCTGGCGGGCATGGTCCCCGGCGGGCCAGGCACGTCCGGTGCCCGGCCTGCCGAACCGCGGCCCGCATCGCATCCGGCTGCGGAGGCGGCTCCGGATGCCGGGGCTGCCGCCGACGCGGCCGAAGGGGCGTCTCCGCCGAGCGGATGGGCGGCGCGGCGCGCACTGGCCAGGGCCACGCGCGAGCGGCGCAGGTACGAGCGCGCCGAGGTGCGCAGGTTCACCGTTCGCACGAGGCGGCGCAGGCTGGGGTGGGGCATCGCGCTGGGAGCGGTCGGACTGCTCGTCGGCGTGGTGCTGATCGGCGCCTACTCGCCGGTCATGGCGCTCCGCGAGGTCCGTGTCGAGGGTGCTTCGCGGGTTCCGGCCGCGGAGGTCGAAGCGGCGTTCGGACCGATCCTCGGCACGCCGCTCGCCCTCATCGACCGCGCCGGCGTGCAGAAGGCGATGTCCGGGTTCCCGCTCATCGAGACCTACCAGACCGAGGCCGTTCCGCCTGACACCCTCGTCGTGCGCATCGTGGAACGCACGCCCGTCGGGGTGATCGAGGCCGACGACGGGCTCGTGCTCGTCGACGCGGCGGGCGTGGTCATGGAGCGACCCGAGGCCAGGCCGGAGGGCCAGCCGCTCATCACGGTCGACGGGGGTGTGACCGGCGACGGATTCCGGGCGGTCGCCGGCGTCGTGCGCAGCCTGCCTGCGGAGATCAGGATGCAGCTGACGGCGGCGTCTGCTGAGACCGCGGACGACGTGACGTTGCAGATCGGCGACGCGAAGGTCGTGTGGGGCAGCGCGCAGGATTCGGGCCTGAAGGCCGACGTGCTCGACGACCTCATGCGGGCGGCGCCACCGGGCTCGGTGTCGCTGTACGATGTCTCAGCGCCGATGAGTCCGGTCACGATGTGATCGGAGGCTCGTTCGAGCATCCCGCTCGTCGTGCGCCCCAATCGAGACGAAGGGTTCGCGACACGCCCGCGTGCCTTGCCGCACGACGCGCGCGATCCGCATACCTTCGAACACAGGAATTGCATACTCGGCAAGACTTTAACCCTCGACTTGAGGTTCAAAGTTCAGAGTTCGCACGAAGGGCCGGAGATGTCGACTAACCAGAACTACCTCGCCGTCATCAAGGTGGTCGGCATCGGCGGCGGCGGCGTCAATGCCGTCAACCGCATGATCGAGCTCGGCCTCCGTGGCGTCGAGTTCATCGCGATCAACACCGACGCACAGGCGCTGCTCATGAGCGACGCCGACGTGAAGCTCGACGTCGGTCGGGACCTCACCCGCGGGCTCGGCGCAGGCGCCGACCCCGAGGTCGGCCGCCGTGCGGCCGAAGACCACGCCGAAGAGATCGAAGAGGCCCTCGCCGGCGCCGACATGGTCTTCGTGACCGCGGGCGAGGGCGGCGGCACCGGCACCGGCGGCGCACCCGTGGTCGCGCGCATCGCGAAGTCCATCGGCGCACTCACCATCGGTGTCGTCACCAAGCCGTTCGGCTTCGAGGGCAAGCGCCGCCAGACTCAGGCCGAGCAGGGCGTCGCGCGCCTGAAGGAAGAGGTCGACACCCTCATCGTGGTGCCGAACGATCGCCTGCTCGAGATCAGCGACCGCGGCATCTCGATGCTCGAGGCGTTCGCCACGGCCGACCAGGTGCTCCTCGCGGGTGTCCAGGGCATCACCGACCTGATCACGACGCCGGGCCTCATCAACCTCGACTTCGCCGACGTCAAGTCCGTCATGCAGGGCGCAGGTTCTGCGCTCATGGGCATCGGCTCCTCCCGGGGGGCCGATCGCGCCATCAAGGCCGCCGAGCTCGCCGTGGCGAGCCCGTTGCTCGAGGCGTCGATCGACGGCGCGCACGGCGTGCTGCTCTCCATCCAGGGCGGATCGAACCTCGGCATCTTCGAGATCAACGACGCCGCCAGGCTGGTGCAGGAGGCCGTGCACCCCGAGGCGAACATCATCTTCGGCGCCGTCATCGACGACACGCTCGGCGACGAGGTGCGGGTCACCGTCATCGCCGCCGGATTCGACGGCGGCGAGCCCGGAGCCAAGCCCGTCGAGGTGCGTCGCGAGCAGCTCGTGCCCGCCGCGGTCTCGATCGGCGCCGCCGTCGGCGGCTCCTCGGTCGGCGGTTCCTCGGTCGGCGGAGCCGACTCCGCGGACGTCATCGGCGAGATCGACATCGACGAACTCGTGGAGACCGCGAACTGGGGCGGACCCGAGACCTCGACGGCCGACCAGATCGTCTCCGACCCGGCGTTCGATGCCGACGACGACGACCTCGACATCCCCGACTTCCTGAAGTGACCGAGGAGCGCTCCGCAGGAGTCGACGACCTGCGAGCGCGTCTCCAGGTCGTCGCCGCGCGCGTCGGCGAGGCTGCGCGCCTCGCCGACCGCGACCCGGCCGGCATCCGCACGATCGTCGTGACCAAGTTCCACCCCGCATCGCTCGTACGCGAACTCGCATCGCTCGACGTGCTGGATGTCGGCGAGAACCGGCACCAGGAGGCGCAGGCCAAGGCCCGCGAGCTGGCCGACCTCCCGTTGCGCTGGCACTTCATCGGGCAGTTGCAGAGCAAGAAGGCGCGTCAGGTGCGCGCCTACGCCACGGCCATCCACTCGATCGACCGTCCAGGGCTCGTCGACGCACTGCGCTCCGACGAGGCATCCCTCGACTGCTTCGTGCAGGTGAACCTCACCGACGACCCAGGTCGCGGGGGCGTCGCGCCGAGCGAGCTCGCGTCGCTCGTCGAGCACGTGCTCGCCGCGCCCGGACTCGAGCTGCGGGGCCTCATGGCCGTCGCGCCGCTCGACGAGCCCGCTCGGCCGGCGTTCGCGCGGGTGCGCGGACTGTCGGAGCGGTTCGTGCTGCCCCTCGCGCCGACGGCCTCCGGGCTGTCGATGGGCATGAGCCACGATCTCGAGGATGCCATCGCCGAAGGCGCGACACACCTGCGGATCGGCACGGCAATCACCGGCAATCGGCCCATCGCCGGTTAGCCTCGAAGAGACGGAACACAGACGGAGGCAGCGATGTCCAACCCGCTCAAGAAGACCATGGTCTACCTCGGCCTCGCGGACGAGGAGTTCGAGGCCGAGCCCCGAGAGACGCCCGCAGCGGCGACACCGGTCGTGCACGCTGCGCCGGCACCCAAGACCGGTGCGGCCGTCACGCCGCTCCGCAAGAACCACATCCAACCGAGCACACCGCAGGCGGAGATGAACGAGATCCTCACCGTGCACCCGCGTCAGTACCGTGACGCGCAGGTCATCGCCGAGTCCTTCCGCGAGGGAGTACCGGTCATCATCAACCTCTCGCAGATGTCCGACGGCGATGCGCGCCGACTCATCGACTTCGCCAGCGGCCTCTCGCAGGGCCTGCACGGCAAGATCGAGCGCGTCACGAGCAAGGTCTTCCTGCTCTCGCCGTCGCACGTCGTGGTCTCGGGGGAGACCGGTGAAGCCGAAGGCGACGTCGACGCGTCGTTCTTCACGCACGCGTAGCCGTCGGTAGGCGCGTTGTCCGTCGTCTGGAGCATCCTCTACTCGCTGCTCGTCATCTATTTCTTCGTGATGTGGGCGCGCTTCGTCCTCGACCTGATCCGCACGTTCAACCGATCCTGGCGTCCCCAGGGCGGCTGGCTGGTCGTGGTCGAGCTCGCCTATACGATCACGGACCCGCTCGTGCGGCTGTTCAGGCGGTTGATTCCGCCGATCCGCATCGGGCAGGTCGCCCTCGACCTCGGGTGGTCGCTCGCGATGCTCGTCGTCATCGTCGCCATGACGGTGGTGTCGTGGCTCGCGGCCGTCGCCTGACGATCTCCTGCGAACCCGGCGCAACCTGCGCAGGCGACACTGGGTGATCCGAGTGGACTTTGCTACCGTTTAGCAGAACGCAACGAACAGTTCGAAGATGTGAGGGTGAGAAGCCATGGCGCTAACTCCGGAAGATGTGGTCAACAAGCGCTTCCAGGCGACGAAGTTCCGCGAGGGATACGACCAGGACGAGGTCGATGACTTCCTCGACGAGGTCGTCGTCGAGCTTCGTCGACTGAATCAGGAGAACGAAGAGCTGCGTCAGCGCGTCTCGGCCGCCGAAGCGCGCGCCGCAGAGGCCGCGAAGGCCGCGGCATCCGCCCCGGCGGCAGCCGTGCAGGCGCCCTCCTACTCGGAGCCGACTCCGCAGCCCGCGACCGTGGCCGTCTCCGTGCCCGCTCCGGCCGTGCAGTCCGAGCTCGACGAGCAGACCAGCACCACCAACCTGCTGCAGCTCGCGCGCCGCCTCCACGAGGAGCACGTGCGCGAGGGCATCGAGAAGCGCGACGCGCTCATCGCCGAGGGCCACGCGACTGCGGCCCGTGTGGTCGCCGAGGCCGAGGCCAAGCAGCGCGCACAGATCGGCGTGCTCGACCAGGAGCGCCAGGTGCTCGAGAAGCGCGTCGACGGGCTGCGCCTGTTCGAGCGCGAGTACCGCCAGAAGCTGAAGAGCTACATCGAGGGCCAGCTCCGCGACCTCGACACGGCCGCTCCGGTGCAGGTCCCCGACAACCAGGGCTTCGCGGGTTCGTCGGGCATCTCGAACGAGCAGGCGCCCACGCCCACCTTCCAGGGCTTTGGAGCCTGATCGGGGCACGAAGGCCGGAACCGCGACCGCACTCGTCGTTCTCGTCCTCGGTGCCCTCACGGTCTACGGGCTCGATCAGCTGGCGAAGTTCCTCGTCGTCTCCAACCTCACCGAGGGCGAGACGGTGCCGGTGCTCGGCGACCTGCTCCAGTGGCACTTCGTCCGCAACCCCGGCGCCGCCTTCTCGCTCGCGAGCGGCATGACGTGGATCTTCACGATCCTCGCTGCCGGCGTCATCACCTTCATCATCTGGTTCGCGCGGCGCATCCGCTCGAAGGCGTGGGGTCTGGTCTTCGGCCTCCTGCTCGGCGGCGTGCTCGGCAACCTGACCGACCGGCTCCTGCGCGAGCCGAGCTTCGGCCTCGGGCATGTCGTCGACTTCATCTCGACGCCGTGGATGATCCCCGCGATCTACAACGTGGCCGACATGGCGATCGTCTCGAGCATGGTGCTGTTCATGATCCTGACGATCCGCGGCGTCGGGCTCGACGGCTCGCGCGAGGTCAAGGGCGGGGCGAAGCGCACCGACGACGAGGCCGAGACGGTTCCGGCGGGCGGTGACCCCGCGAGCGACGTCGTCATCGACGACGACGTTCGAGGCGCCGACACCGACGCCGATCACGACGGCCGACGTGGCGAACCCGGCACCGCCGGCGCGAACCCGAGCGTCTCGACCGGCCGGGGCGCGCTGAGCGTCCCGGTCGCGCGCGAAGCCTGATCGGCATGGAGTCGCGTTCCGTTCCCGTCCCCGACGGGCTCGAAGGCATCCGTGTCGACCAGGGCATCGCGAAGCTGCTCGGCTTCTCGCGAACCCAGGCGGCCGAGATCGCCGCGGCCGGGGGAGTCGTCCTCGACGGACGCACGCTCGACAAGTCCGACCGGCTCCGCGCCGGCGGCTGGCTCGAGGTGAGCTGGCAGCCGCCGCGCACGGTCGAGGTGGTCGCGATCCCCGTTCCCGACCTCGGCATCGTGCACGACGACGACGACCTCGTCGTGGTCGACAAGCCGGCGGGCGTCGCCGCGCATCCGTCCCTCGGCTGGGAGGGCCCGACCGTGGTCGGTGCCCTGGCCGCCGCCGGGTTCCGCATCTCGACGTCCGGCGCTCCAGAGCGCCAGGGCATCGTGCACCGCCTCGACGCCGGAACGAGCGGCCTGATGGTCGTCGCGAAGTCGGAACGCGCCTACACCGAACTCAAGCGGCAGTTCCACGACCGCGAGGTCGAGAAGGTCTACCACACGGTCGTGCAAGGGCACCCAGACCCGCTCGCGGGAACGATCGACGCCCCCGTCGGCCGGCATCCGCGCTCCGAATGGAAGTTCGCCGTCGTCTCCGACGGCAAGCACGCGGTGACGCACTACGAGACGCTCGAGGCGTTCCCGTACGCGTCGCTGCTCGAGGTGCACCTCGAGACGGGGCGTACGCACCAGATCCGCGTGCACATGGCCGCCCAGCGGCATCCGTGCGTCGGCGACGCCATGTACGGCGCCGACCCGACGATCTCGGCGCGGCTCGGGCTCACCCGCCAGTGGCTGCACGCGCACCGGCTCTCGCTCACGCACCCCGCGACGGGCGACTGGGTCACGTTCGAGTCGGAGTACCCCGCCGACCTCGCGGCGGCCCTCGAATCACTCCGCGCCGAGTGAACGGGCGGCGCTGACGTCGGGTCGCCCTAGACTCGATTGCGCCCCCGAGAACCACCCCGCAGCACCCGAAGAGGAGCCCAGTGGCCACCGATTCCTTCGTCCACCTGCACGTGCACAGCGAGTACTCGATGCTCGACGGTGCGGCCCGGGTCGGTGAGCTCGTCTCCGCAGCGGCGGAGCAGGGCATGCCGGCCGTCGCGGTCACCGACCACGGCAACGTGTTCGGCGCCTACGACTTCTGGAAGCAGGCGACGGATGTCGGCATCAAGCCGATCATCGGCACCGAGGCGTACGTCACGCCCGGAACGCACCGGAGCGACAAGACGCGCATCCGATGGGGATCCGGCGGCGGCGACGACGTCTCGGGCTCGGGCGCCTACACGCACATGACCCTGCTCTCGGCGAATACCGAGGGCATGCACAACCTCTTCCGGCTCTCCAGCCGCGCCTCGCTCGAGGGCTATTACTTCAAGCCGCGCATGGATCGCGAGCTGCTCTCCACCTACTCGTCCGGCCTGATCGCGACCACGGGCTGCCCGTCGGGCGAGGTGCAGACCCGCCTGAGGCTCGGGCAGTACGACGAAGCGGTGCAGGCGGCATCCGACTTCCGCGACATCTTCGGCAAGGAGAACTACTTCGCCGAGATCATGGATCACGGCCTCGGCATCGAGCGCCGGATCATGACCGACCTGCACCGCCTGGCGAAGCAGCTCGACCTCCCGCTCGTCGCCACGAACGACCTGCACTACACGCACGCCCACGACGCCAAGAGCCATGCCGCGCTGCTCTGCGTGCAGTCGGGCTCGACGCTCGACGACCCGAACCGGTTCAAGTTCGACGCCGACGAGTTCTACCTCAAGACGGCCGCCGAGATGCGCCAGGTGTTCCGCGACTATCCAGAAGCGTGCGACA
The DNA here is from genome assembly GCF_040547485.1 of Agromyces sp. PvR057. Classification (NCBI taxonomy): domain Bacteria; kingdom Bacillati; phylum Actinomycetota; class Actinomycetes; order Micrococcales; family Microbacteriaceae; genus Agromyces; species Agromyces sp. PvR057. The sequence continues at coordinate 83,270 of NZ_JBEPPT010000004.1, read as the reverse complement.
ACACGCTGCTGATCGCCGAACGCTGCGACGTGAAGTTCAACACGAGCGCCAACTACATGCCGCGCTTCCCCGTGCCCGAAGGCGAAGACGAGCAGAGCTGGTTCGTGAAGGAGGTCGAGCGGGGACTCCACGTGCGCTACCCGAACGGCATCCCCGACGAGGTGCGCAAGCAGGCCGACTACGAGGTCGGCGTCATCTCGCAGATGGGGTTCCCCGGCTACTTCCTGGTCGTCGCGGACTTCATCAACTGGTCGAAGAACAACGGCATCCGCGTGGGGCCCGGTCGTGGCTCGGGCGCCGGGTCGATGGCGGCCTATGCGATGCGCATCACCGACCTCGATCCGCTGCGGCACGGCCTCATCTTCGAGCGGTTCCTGAACCCCGACCGCGTCTCGATGCCCGACTTCGACGTCGACTTCGACGAGCGCCGTCGCGGCGAGGTCATCAAGTACGTCACCGAGAAGTACGGCGACGAGCGCGTCGCGCAGATCGTCACCTACGGCACGATCAAGGCGAAGCAGGCGCTGAAGGACTCCGGCCGCGTCCTCGGGTTCCCCTTCTCGATGGGCGAGAAGCTCACCAAGGCGATGCCGCCCGCCGTCATGGGCAAGGACATCCCGCTCACCGGCATCCTCGACTCGAGCCACCCGCGCTACAAGGAGGCCGGCGACATCCGGGCCATCATCGAGACGGATGCCGAGGCCAAGACGGTCTTCGAGACCGCGCTCGGCCTCGAGAACCTCAAGCGCCAGTGGGGCGTGCACGCGGCCGGCGTGATCATGTCGAGCGACCCGCTGATCGACATCATCCCGATCATGAAGCGCGAGCAGGACGGCCAGATCGTCACGCAGTTCGACTATCCGGCGTGCGAGTCGCTCGGCCTGATCAAGATGGACTTCCTGGGGTTGCGCAACCTCACGATCATCGATGACGCGCTCGACAACATCGAGGCGAACCGCGGCATCCGCCCGGTGCTCGAGGACCTCGCGCTCGACGACCCCGGGGCGTACGAGCTGCTCGGCCGGGGCGACACGCTCGGCGTGTTCCAGCTCGACGGCGGGCCCATGCGCTCGCTGCTCCGGCTCATGAAGCCCGACAACTTCGAGGACATCTCGGCCGTCATCGCGCTGTACCGTCCGGGCCCCATGGGCGCGAACTCGCACACCAACTACGCGCTCCGCAAGAACGCGCTGCAGGAGATCACGCCGATCCATCCGGAGTTCGAGGAGTCGCTGAAGGAGATCCTCGACACGAGCTACGGCCTGATCATCTACCAGGAGCAGGTCATGGCGATCGCGCAGAAGGTCGCCGGGTTCAGCCTCGGTCAGGCCGACATCCTGCGCCGTGCGATGGGCAAGAAGAAGAAGTCCGAGCTCGACAAGCAGTACGAGGGCTTCGCGGGCGGCATGAAGGCCAACGGCTACTCGGATGCCGCGATCCAGAAGCTCTGGGAGATCCTGCTCCCGTTCTCGGACTACGCCTTCAACAAGGCGCACTCCGCCGCCTACGGCGTGCTCAGCTACTGGACCGCCTACCTCAAGGCGCACTACCCGGCCGAGTACATGGCGGCCCTGCTCACGAGCGTCGGCGATGCGCGCGACAAGCTCGCGCTCTACCTCAACGAGTGCCGCCGAATGGGCATCAAGGTGCTGCCGCCCGACGTGAACGAGTCGATCGGCTACTTCGCCGCCGTGGGCGAGGACATCCGGTTCGGGCTCGGCGCGGTGCGCAACGTCGGGTTCAACGTGGTCGACGCGATCCGCGGCGCCCGAGAGAGCAAGGGGCGGTTCGAGTCGTTCCACGACTTCCTGAAGAAGTCGCCGCTCCAGGTCGCGAACAAGCGCACGGTCGAGTCGCTCGTCAAGGCGGGCGCGTTCGACTCGCTCGGTCACACCCGCCGCTCGCTCGTCGAGATCCACGAGGGTGCCGTCGAGTCGGTCGTGAAGGAGAAGCGGGCCGAGGAGGTCGGCGACTTCGGCTTCGACTTCGACAGCCTCTTCGACGACCACGAGCGCGATGCGGCACCTTCATTGGTGCCCGACCGTCCCGAGTGGCCGAAGAAGCAGAAGCTCGCGTTCGAGCGCGAGATGCTGGGCCTCTACGTCTCCGAGCATCCGCTCGACGGACTCGAGGCGCCCCTCGCGAAGCACGCGTCGACGTCGATCCTCGATCTCACCACCTCCGATGCGACGCAGGACGCCGACACTGTCACGGTCGCGGGCCTCGTCACGAACGTGCAGCACCGCATCGCGAAAGCCTCCGGCAACCAGTACGGCATGATCACCGTCGAGGACTTCTCGGGCGAGATCACGGTGATGTTCATGGGCAAGGCCTACCAGGAGTTCGCGCCAGGCCTGCAGTCAGACTCGATCGTCGTCGTGCGGGGGCGCGTCAGCATGCGCGACGACGGCATGAACCTGCACGCCTACAGCGTGTTCTCGCCCGAGCTCGGCCAAGACGACGACTCGGGCATCGTGAAGATCACGGTGCCGGACCACCGGGCGACGCAGGAGACGACCGAGGCGCTCCGCGACGTGCTGGTGCGCCATCGAGGAGACACCGAGGTCCGCATCACGCTCACGAAGGGCCGAGTCGGTCGCGTCTTCGAGGTCGGGCAGTACCCGGTCAAGGTGACCGCCGACTTCTACGGCGAGCTGAAGAGCCTCCTCGGGCCCAGCTGTCTCATGTGACGACGCCCATGTGACGACCTCGGAGGTCGCCGGCGTGCTCGGTCGGTACGCTGGAGGCATCATGCTGCGCACCATCGACCTCCGCGGTTCCCGTCCGTCATCTGCCGAGCTCCTCGCGCTCGTTCCGCGCGCCGAGACCGACGTCACGGCTGCGCTCGCGCCGGCCGGCCGCATCATCGACGAGGTGCGCGAGCACGGCGGGCAGGCGCTGCTCGACCAGGCCGAACGGTTCGACGGGGTGCGCCCCGCGGCGATCCGGGTGCCGGCCGACGAGCTCCGCAGCGCCCTCACGGCGCTCGACCCCGCGGTGCGCGAGGCCGTCGAATCCACGATCGCGCGGGTCCGCGCGGCCAGCGCCGCCCAGGTGCCCGCGGCGGTGACGACCGTGCTCGCGCCCGGTGCGGTCATCGAGCAGCGGTGGCAGCCCGTCGAGCGCGTCGGGCTCTACGTGCCCGGCGGCAAGGCCGTGTACCCGTCGAGCGTGGTCATGAACGTCGTCCCGGCGCAGGTCGCCGGCGTGCGGTCGATCGCCCTCGCCTCGCCGCCGCAGGCCGACCACGAGGGCCGCATCCACCCGACGATCGCCGCGGTCGCCGCGCTCCTCGGCGTCGACGAGGTGTACGCCATGGGCGGAGCGGGCGCGATCGGCGCCTTCGCGTACGGCGTGCCTGATCTCGGCCTGCTGCCCGTGCAGCGCGTCACGGGCCCGGGCAACGTGTTCGTCGCGGCGGCCAAGCGCCTCGTCGCCGGCGTCACGGGCATCGACGCCGAGGCCGGCCCCACCGACATCCTCGTGATCGCCGATGCGAGTGCCGATCCGGACTTCGTCGCCGCCGACCTCGTGAGCCAGGCCGAGCACGACGAGCTCGCGGCATCCGTGCTGGTCACCGATTCGGCCGAGTTCGCCGAGGCCGTGCGCGCGCGCCTCGAGGCGCGCGTGTCGGCGACGAAGCACTCGGCCAGGGTGCGCGCCGCCGTCGAGGGCCCGCAGTCGGCGCTGGTGCTGGTCGACGACCTCGAGCAGGCGGCCGCGTTCGCGAACGCGTTCGGCGCCGAGCACCTCGAGATCCAGGTCGCCGACGTCGATGCGACGCTCGCGCGCATCGAGAACGCCGGTGCGATCTTCATCGGCCCGTACTCTCCCGTGAGCCTCGGCGACTACGCCGCCGGATCCAACCACGTGCTGCCCACGGGCGGCACGGCGCGGCACGTGTCGGGTCTCTCGGCGGCGACGTTCCTCCGGCCGCAGCAGGTGGTGCGCTACGACGAGGCCGCGCTCCGCGAGGTCGCGCCCGTGATCGCGACGCTCTCCGACGAGGAGGACCTGCCGGCCCACGGCGAGGCCGTGACGGCGCGCTTCGAGCGCTGAGCCGCGGCGCGGCGCCGGCGTCGGCATCGGCGTTCGCGGGCGCCCGACGGCGACCCCGGCGCCGCGCCGCACGCACGCTCGCCTTCGGGCGCCGGCCGTTCCGACCCCGCTAGGCTGGGAGCACCATGTACTGTCCGTTCTGCCGCCACCCGGATTCCCGAGTCATCGATTCCCGCACGAGCGACGACGGGCTCTCGATCCGTCGTCGTCGCCAGTGCCCGGAATGCGGCGGGCGGTTCTCGACCACCGAGACGGCGAGCCTCTCGGTCACGAAGCGCAGCGGGGTGACCGAGCCGTTCAGCCGCGAGAAGGTCGTGCTCGGCGTCAAGAAGGCCTGCCAGGGGCGTCCGGTCACCGACTCCGACCTCGCGCTGCTCGCGCAGACGGTCGAGGAGACGATCCGGTCGACCGGCACGTCGCAGATCGAGGCCAACGACATCGGCCTCGCGATCCTGCCGCCCCTGCGCGACCTCGACGAGGTGGCGTACCTGCGCTTCGCGAGCGTCTACCAGGCGTTCGAGTCGCTCGACGACTTCGAGTCGGCCATCGACCAGCTGCGCGAGGCGCACGGCCGCCTCCCCGCACGCCCGGTGGAGTAGCCGGTCGAGCAGCACGGTCGAGCCGCACGCGTCGACGGGCGTCGAACTCCGATAGCCTGATGGGCGGCATGTACCGACTCCTCTTCTCCCTCGTCCTGTCCCGCATGGACCCCGAAGACGCGCATCACCTCGCGTTCCGGGTGATCCGCGCACTGCCCACGCTCGGCGTCGGGCGGGTGGTCGAGCAGTTCACGAAGCCCGACCCCGCACTCGCGGTCGAGGCCCTCGGGCTCTCGTTCCCATCGCCGTTCGGCGTCGCCGCGGGCTTCGACAAAGACGGCTTCGCGGTGCGCGGGCTCGGCAACCTGGGCTTCGGCCACGTCGAGGTCGGCACGATCACCGCGATCGCCCAGCCGGGCAACGAACGCCCGCGCCTGTTCCGCCTGGTCGGCGACCGCGCGCTCGTGAACCGCATGGGCTTCAACAACGGCGGTGCGGATGCCGCAGTCGGCCGCCTGTCGCGCCTGGCACGTCGACGGCATCGGCCCGTGCTCGGCGTGAACATCGGCAAGAGCCGGGTCACGGCCGTCGAGGACGCGGTCGGCGACTACGAACGCAGTACGCGGGTGCTCGCCCCCTACGCCGACTACCTCGTGGTGAACGTGAGCTCGCCGAACACCCCCGGCCTCCGCGGCCTGCAGGAGCTCGATGCGCTCGCCCCGCTGCTCGAGGCGGTCCGCGCCTCGGCGGGCAGCACGCCGCTGCTCGTGAAGATCGCCCCCGACCTCGGCGACGACGAGGTGGTGCGCATCTGCGAGCTCGCGACGCGCCTCGGGCTCGACGGCATCATCGCGACGAACACGACCATCTCCCGCGAGGGGCTGCGCGCCTCCGCCGCCGAGGTCGAGCGCATCGGCGCCGGCGGGCTCTCGGGCGCGCCGCTCGCGGCCCGTTCGCTCGAGGTGCTTCAGCTCGTGCGCCGCAACGTCCCCGAGGGGATGTGCGTGATCTCGGTCGGCGGCGTCGAGACGGCCGCCGACGTGCAGGCGCGACTCGATGCCGGCGCGGACCTCGTGCAGGGGTACTCCGCGTTCATCTACCTCGGCCCGCTGTGGGCGCGCCAGGTCAACCGGGGACTCGCGCGCATCCGTCGCGAACGCGCGGCCGCGGCATCCGTCACCGCCTGATCGTCGGCGCAGCGGCGCTGCGTTCGGCGCCGCACCGCACGATCGCGCCGCGATGATGCGTGTGCGATCGCCGCGGCTCAGAGAAGGCCGGCCTCGGCGAGCTGGTCGGCCATCGCCGAGCCGTCGCTCGCCGACACCCACGGCACCGTGACGTGGACCTGCGACGCCTTGCCTCGCCCGCCCGCGAGCACCGCCTCGCCCTTCGAGAGCTGCCGGATGGCGATCGCGGCGACGTTGTCGGGGAACTCGGCGGCGAAGTCGGCGTAGATCACCTCGTCGTGCTGGCCGTCGTCGCCGATCAGGAGCCATCGCACGCTCGGGAACTCCTCGGCGAGGCGGCGGAGGTTCTCCTCCTTGTGCGCACGACCGCTGCGGAACCACCGATCGTGCGTCGGACCCCAGTCGGTGAGCAGCAGCGGCCCTGCCGGGTAGAGGTTGCGGGACAGGAACCGGTTGAGCGTCGGAGCGACGTTCCACGCGCCCGTCGAGAGGTAGACGACCGGCACGCCGGGGTGGGCGCGCACGAGACGGTCGTAGAGCACCGCCATGCCCTGCGTGGGCATGCGCGCGTGCTCGTCGAGCACGAACGTGTTCCAGAAGGCGACGAACGGCCGGGGGAGCGCCGTGACCATGACGGTGTCGTCGACGTCGGAGATGACGCCGAAGGATGCGTCGGGGTCGAGCACCTGGATGGGCGCGGTCACCTTCTCGGAGCCGGCCGTGCTGAGCGTCGCCTCGTGCCAGCCGGGCGTCAACGAGACCGGGACGCGCGTGTCGACCACGCCGCCGCGGTCGGTGAGGACCTCGATGCGCTGGCCGCCGACCTCGATGACGACGGGCACGTCCCCGACCGGAGCGCTCGTGAAGCTGCGCCAACCTCGGATGCCCTGCTCGCGCCGCTTGCGTCGGCGCGGCGAGGTGTCGTCGGCCGGGATCTGCCGGCTGAGCAGCACCCGGCAGAGCACTCGGACCCATTCGGTCGAACCGTAGCCCGTGTAGGGCACGACCGTCGGCACCTGCCCGCGGCTGCGCGCCCAGCGCACATGCTGGACGTGGATCCAGTCCTCGATGCGCGCGGCACGATGCCGGACCTGGCGCTCGCGGGATCCGGCCGGATCAGGGGGGCTCGCCGGCATCCCACCAGTCTGTCATGCCGGAGCGGACGCACGTGAAACGCACAGGTGTCGTGGTCATCGAGGCCCTTCGACGGCCGGTAGAGTTGACCGCGCAAACTGAGGAGGTTCCGTGCCGAATGTCGACCTGATCCTCGGGGCCGATTCGAGCAGGAAACGCTCAGTCCGCACCGAGCCGACCCAACGACGCAGTTCGCAGCGACTCGACGCCCTGCTCGACGCTGCGGCCGAGATCGTCGACGAGTCCGGGTTCGAGCGACTCACCACGCAGATGGTCGCCGAGCGCGCCGGAGCCTCGATCGGCACGGTATACCGCTACTTCCCCGACCGCGTCGCCGTGGTCGAGGCGCTGCGCGAGCGCGCCATCCGGCGGTACCGCGAGCGCGTCGCCGACGAGCTCGAGCGGCACACGCCGGCCACCTGGTGGGACCTCATCGACATCGCGCTCGACGCCTGCATCGCGCTCTACCGCGACGAGCCCGGCTTCACGGTCGTGCACGCCGGTCGCCGCGAGCGCGACGCCGACCACGAGCCCGAGTTCGCCGGGCGCATGGCGCAGCTGATCGCGGCCGAGTTCGAGATCGACCTCGAGGCCGAGGAGCTGGGATTCCGCATCGGCATCGCACTCGAGGTGGCCGATTCGCTCATCAACCGGGCGTTCGAGCGCTCGATCGAGGGCGACGAGCGCTACCTCGCCGAGGCCCGTGCCCTCGTGCAGTCCTACCTGCGCGAGCACCTCGGCACGCCCCGCGCGGCCAGCAACGCCGCCTGAGCCGGCCCGAGCCGACCATTCGCGGCCCGTCGGAGCCGCGCGCCGCCGCCGATCACCGCACTCCGTGACGCGGTCTTGCGACGCGCGCGGCCTTCGCGTTGCCTCGTGCCCGAATAGGTGTTTGGCTTGGGGCTTGCAGTTCGAACGACCGTTCGAACAGGGTGTGAGGCGGCCATGATCGAATTCCGCGGTGTCACGAAGCAGTATCCCGACGGCACGCTCGCGATCGAACACGTCGACATCGTGATCGAGCCGCGCACCACCACGGTGCTCGTCGGGTCGTCCGGGTCCGGCAAGACCACGCTGCTGCGCATGATCAACCGCATGGTCGATCCCACGGGCGGCCAGGTGCTCATCGACGGCACCGACGTCGCGACGGTCGACCCGGTGCGCCTGCGCCGCGGCATCGGCTACGTGATGCAGAACGGCGGGTTGCTGCCGCATCGTCGCATCATCGACAACGTCGCAACGGTCCCGTTGCTTCGCGGCGTCGCGAAATCGGAGGCCCGGCTGCGCTCTCTCGAACTCCTCGACACGGTGGGGCTCGACCGCGGGCTGGCCGACAAGTATCCGAGCCAGCTGTCCGGCGGACAGCAGCAGCGGGTCGGCGTGGCACGTGCCCTCGCGGCGGATCCGAACATCCTGCTGATGGACGAGCCGTTCGGTGCGGTCGACCCGATCGTGCGACTCGAGCTCCAGACCGAACTGCGCCGGCTCCAGAGCGCCCTCGGCAAGACCGTGGTCTTCGTGACCCACGACATCGACGAGGCCTTCGCCCTGGCCGACCAGATGATCATCCTCCGCACCGGCGGCGTCGTCGCCCAGGTCGGCACGCCGGCCGAGGTGCTCGCCCACCCCGCGGACGACTTCGTCGCGTCGTTCATCGGGGTTGATCGCGGCCAGCGCCGACTGCGGCTGGAACCGCGCGATCCGGTGAGCGGCCGGATCCTCGTCGTCGACTCCGCCGGCCGGCCCGCCGGCCTCATCGAGGACGACAGCGTGTCGGCCGGAGACCGCACGTCGCCGGTCGCGAACGCCTCATGAACTGGCTCATCTCGAACTTCGACCTCGTCGTGGGACTGACCGTGAACCACGTGCGTCTCAGCATCGTCCCGATCGTCGTCGGGTTCGTCATCGCGGTGCCGCTCGCCCGCATCGCCGTGACCGGGCGTACGGCGCGCGGCATCATCATCACGTCGACGAGCCTGCTCTACACGATCCCGTCGCTGCCGTTGTTCGTGATCCTCCCCGCCATCCTCGGAACCAAGGTGCTGAGCGACATCAACCTCATCGTCGCCCTGTCGATCTATGCGGTCGCGATCATGGTGCGCGCCGCCGCCGATGCCTTCGCCTCGGTCTCGATCGACGTCAAGCAGGCCTCGCTCGCGATGGGGTACTCCCGGTGGCAGCAGTTCTGGCGTGTCGAGTTCCCGCTCGCCGGCCCGGTGCTGCTCGCGGGCATGCGGGTCGTGTCGGTCTCCACCATCGCGCTCGTCTCGGTCGGCGTCCTGATCGGATCCGAGAACCTCGGCTACCTGTTCACCAACGGCAAGCAGCGCAACATCCTCGAGGAGGTCGCGACGGGCATCGTCGCGAGCCTGCTCATCGCACTCGTCTTCGACGTGATCCTCGTGCTGCTCGGCCGCCTGCTGCTGCCCTGGAACCGCAAGGGCGGCTCCAAGCCGGTCCAGACCGACTCGGTGCGCCTTCCGATCACGGTGGGTGACGTCGGATGAACCTCTTCATCGACGCCTTCGCCTGGATCCTCAATCCGGCCAACTGGGTCGCCGGAGCCCAATCGCCGCTGCCGATCCAGGACCGCATCGCCGAACACCTGCTCTACACCTTCGTCGCCGTGCTCATCGCAGCGGGCATCGCCCTGCCGCTCGGCTTCTACATCGGCCACACGGGCAAGGGCAGGCAGTTCGTCATCTCGTTCACGGGCGGCATGCGAGCCCTCCCGACCCTCGGTGTGCTGTTCTTCCTCACGATGGTCCTCGGCTACTCGATGGTCAGCACCACGGCCAACTTCCTCGGCACGATGATCGCCCTCGTGCTCCTCGCGATCCCGTCGATCCTCGCCGGTGCGTACTCGGGGCTCGAGTCCGTCGATCGGCAGACCATCGACTCCGCTCGTGCGAACGGCATGACGGAGCTGCAGATCCTCACCAAGGTCGAGATCCCGCTGTCGCTTCCGCTCATCGTCGGGGGGCTGCGTTCCGGCGTGCTGCAGGTCATCGCGACGGTCGTGATCGCGTCCTACGTCGGCCTCGGCGGCCTCGGACGGATCATCGCGAGCGGAATCGGGTTGAACGACTACGACCGCATCCTCGGCGGTGCCATCCTCATCACCGCACTCGCCCTCCTCGTGGACGGCGTCTTCGCGGTCATCCAGAGACTCACTGCGACACCTGGTGTCGGCCGTCCGGCCGAGACTGGTCGGAGTGCTGTTCGTCGGCAGGCACAGCGTCAGCCGGCAACGGTGGGAACACCGAACCAAGAGAGGGAATGACCATGAGCATGTTCAAGAAGGGCCGGATCGCCGCAGGCGTTGTCGCGGTCGGGGCCATGGTGGCCCTGGCAGGGTGCGCATCAGGAGATCCCACCGCTCCCGAGACCGACGCCGCCGGAGGCAGCGGCGACGCCATCGTCGTGGGTTCGTTCGCGTTCCCCGAGAGCGAGATCCTCGGCGAGATCTACGCCCAGGCGCTCACGGCCCAGGGCTTCGACGTCTCGACGAAGTTCAACATCGGACCGCGCCAGCAGACCATCCCGGCGCTGCAGGACGGATCGATCAACCTGATCCCCGAGTACAACGGCAACCTGCTGGCGTACTACGACCCCGAGTTCGCCGAGCGCACGACCGAGGACGTCGACGCCGCACTGGTCGACGCGGTTGCGGCTGACGACCTCGTCGTCTATGCCTCGGCAGAGGCCGAGGACAAGGACGCCTACGTCGTCACGAGCGAGTTCGCCACCGCGAACAACCTGAAGGCGATCGGCGACCTCGCTGCCGTGCAGCCGTTCAGCCTGGGCGCCAACCCGCAGTTCGCCGAACTCGGGTACGGCATCCCGGGGCTCGCGTCGGTCTACGGCGTGGCGGATGTCACGTTCGTGCCGTACGAGGACTACGGCGGACCCGACACGGTCAAGGCGCTGACCGACGACACCGTCCAGGTCGCCGACATCTACACGACGTCGCCCGACCTGAAGGCCAAGGATCTCGTCGTGCTCGACGACCCCGAGAACCTGATCGCGGCGCAGAACGTCATTCCGCTGCTCTCGAGCTCGATCGCCTCGGACGAGTTGCAGGAGGCGCTCGACGCCATCTCGGCCCAGCTCACGACCGACGACCTCATCGACCTGCGCAATCGGGTCGAGGGTGACGAGAAGGCCTCCGCGAACACGGCCGCGAAGGACTGGCTCACCGAGAACGGCCTGATCTAGGCGCCATCGGCATCGAGGGGGTCGGGGACTTCGGTCACCGGCCCCTTCGGCCGTTCCGTCGCGGCATCCGTCATATGGCGTGCCTCGGAACGGACGAGCCACCGCTTGACCGCCCACACGACCACGAGGAACACGACGATGACCGCGACGAAGAGGTACCCGGCCCAGTGCAGGTCGCGGCTGAGCTCGCGGTAGCCGCCGGCGGCCGCGGCGCCGACCGAGACGTACGCGAACGCCCAGAGCACGCAGGCCGGCACGGTCCACGCCATGAACTTGCGGTAGCGCATGTCGCTCATGCCGACCGTCAGCGGGATGAGCGAGTGCAGCACGGGCAGGAATCGCGAGACGAAGACCGCCGGGCCGCCGCGGCGCGCGAGGTAGACCTGCGCGCGCCGCCAGTTGTGCTCGCCGATGCGACGGCCGAGCCGGGAGCGCTGGATGCGGGGTCCGAACCAACGGCCGAGCGCGAAGCCGATGCTCTCGCCGACGAGGGCGCCGATGATCACCGCGAAGGTGAGGGCGAGGTACTCGACCACGCCGTCGACCGCGGTCGACGCGACCAGCACGATGGTGTCGCCCGGAACGACGAGGCCGATCAGCACCGAGGTCTCCAACATGATGCCGAGTCCGGCCAGCAGCGTGCGTGCGACCGGGTCGACGCTCTGCACCGTGTCCAGGATCCAGTCGAGGATCTCGTTCATCGTTCGAGCGTAACCGCGGCGGCCGGGCGGTGCATCAGACCTCAGGGTGATTCAGGGGCGTACCCGGGGTTGACCCCGAGTCGTGCGAGCCGAGCCGTGAGCATCTCGAGATCGGGGGAGATGCCGCCGGAATCCGCGTAGGCGCCCGGCTCGCCCGCGCTGCCGACCAGCACGATCGCGGAGCGCAGCGTGGCATCGCCGACCTCGCGCCTGGCTTCGTCGTCGGCGAGCATCTCGGTCAGGAGCGCGACGGCGCGCTCGGCCCGATTCGCGATCGGGAACCACGGCAGCGCACTGTGCCAGGCGCGGAACGAGAGCAGGACGAGGTGATGGAACTGGTCGAGGTGGGCGCGCTCGTGCGCGATGACGGCGGCGAGCTCATCGGGCTCGAGCACGTCGACGAGTCCGTCGGTCAGCACGGTCGCGGTGCGGATGCCGGGGACGCAGTAGGCGAGCGGCTCGGGGTGCGCCAGCACCCGGGTGCGCGGCACGCCCGGCATCGGGTCGCCGAGCAGGGCGATGAGCTGGTGCTGGCGACGCCGTTCGCGTTCGGCGCGGACCGCCGTGAGCCCGAGGTTCAGGAGCAGGTGGATCGCGAGGCCGATGGCGAGCGTGATCGAGGCGAGGTGCACGACGGCGTACTCGGCGGGGATCGCCCCGTGCAGGGCGGCAGGCAGGAGGTGGTCGACGGCCGCCGCCAGGGATCCGGCGGGCGAGGCGCCGAAGGCGAGGAGGGAGCCGATCATCGAGAGCGCGCCCGCGAGGGCGATCGCCTGCCAGAGCGCGAGGGCGACCGCGGGGGAGCGCGACGGCCAGGCGGCACGGGACAGCGCCATGGGCACCGGCCAGGCCAGGGCGGCGGCGAGCGCGCCGAGCACGACGGCGGCGACGAGCATGGTCAGTGGTGCGCGAGTTCGTCGAGGAGGCGGCGCAGGGTCGCGGCCTCCCGATCGCTCACCGTGCCGACGAAGCGGGCGAGTGCGGCATCGCGGTCGCTCGAGCGATCGAGCACCTCGTGCATGAGCTCGGCGGTGTGCTCTTCGCGGGAGAGCAGCGCCCGGTAGCGGTGCGGGCGCTGGTCGCGGGAGCGGGTGACGAAACCCTTGCGCTCGAGCCGGGAGAGCACGGTCAGCACCGTGGTGGTGGCGACGGCGCGCCCGCTGGAGTCGGGCCGAAGCACGAGGGCGTCGCGGAGCTCGTTCGCGGTCACATCGGCGTCGCTGTTCCAGAGGACCTCCATCACGGAGCGCTCCAACTCGCCAAGACTCGCCATGCATCAAGACTACCGCCGCGAGCCTGAATGTTCTACGCTCTGTAGAAGAACGACTCGGCGTGGCACCACCACGTGAAAGGGGCATCCGTGAACGACCTGCTCGATCCGCTGCTGCTCGCCCGATGGCAGTTCGGCCTCACGACCGTCTACCACTTCCTCTTCGTGCCGATCACGATCGGGCTCGCCACGAGCACCGCGGTCTTCCAGACCGCCTGGTACCGCACGGGCAAGTCCGAGTACCTGCGCATCACGCGCTTCTTCGGCAACATCTTCCTGATCAACTTCGCCATGGGCGTCGTCACCGGCATCGTGCAGGAGTTCCAGTTCGGCATGAACTGGTCGGAGTACTCCCGGTTCGTGGGCGACGTGTTCGGCGCCCCGCTCGCGATGGAGGGCCTGCTCGCCTTCTTCTTCGAGGCGACGATGATCGGCCTGTGGATCTTCGGCTGGGACAAGCTGCCCCGCGGCATCCACCTCGCGACGATCTGGGCGACCGCGATCGGCACGATCCTGTCGGCCTACTTCATCCTCGCGGCGAACGCGTTCATGCAGAACCCGGTCGGCTACGAGCTGAACGCCGAGAGCGGCCGCGCCGAACTCGTCGACATCGGAGCGCTCCTGACGAACCGGGTCGCCCTCGCGGCGTTCCCGCACACCATCGCCGCGAGCTTCATGGTCGCCGCCGGCCTCATCATCAGCGCCGCCGCCTGGCACCTGGCCCGCAACCAGCACATCGACACCATGCGGCCCGCGCTCAAGTACGGCCTCTGGCTCATGGTCGGCTCGGGCATCCTCACGACGCTGTTCGGCGACCAGCTGAGCCTCGCGATGGTCGCGACGCAGCCCATGAAGATGGCCGCCGCCGAGGCCACGTTCGACACGGTCTGCGGGGCCGACGCCTCGTTCTCGATCTTCACCCTCGGCACGCCCGACGGCTCGAGCGAGCTCTTCTCGATCCGCATCCCCTACCTGCTCTCGTTCCTGTCGACGCACACGTTCGACGGCTGCGTCGAGGGCATCAACGACCTGCAGGCGCAGTACACCGAGCAGTTCGGCCCCGGCGACTACACCCCGATCCTCTGGGTCACCTACTGGGCGTTCCGCTGGATGATCGGCCTCGGCCTCCTGCACGTCGTCATCGCGGTCGTCGGCCTCTGGGTCACCCGCAAGGGACGCATGCCGAAGCAGGCATGGGTCTGGAAGGTCGCGATCTGGAGCTTCCCGCTGTCGCTGCTCGCGATGAGCGTCGGGTGGGTCTTCACCGAGATGGGCCGCCAACCCTGGATCGTGTTCAGCCTCATGAAGACCGAGTCGGGCGTCTCACCGTATGTCACCGGGCTCGACGTGCTCATCTCGCTCGTCGCGTTCACGTTGATCTACGGCATCCTCGCGGTCGTCGAGGTGCGGCTCATCATCCAGGCGATCCGCAAAGGGCCGCCCGAGGTCGGCGATCCAGACCCCGAGACCGGCAAGATCGAACCCGCGACGACGGTCTACTAGGAGGCGACGGACATGGATCTCGCAACACTCTGGTTCTGGATCGTCGCGTTCCTGTTCATCGGGTACTTCGTGCTCGACGGGTTCGACTTCGGCGTCGGCATGTCGCTGCCGTTCCTCGGCAAGGACGACACCGATCGGCGCGTGCTCATCAACACCATCGGCCCCGTGTGGGACCTCAACGAGACCTGGGTCATCGTCGCCGGTGCGGCGCTGTTCGCGGCGTTCCCCGAGTGGTACGCCACGCTGTTCTCGGGCTTCTACCTCGCCCTGCTGCTCATCCTGCTCGCCCTCATCGCGCGCGGCGTCTCCTTCGAGTACCGGCACAAGCGGCCCGATTCGAAGTGGAGGGCGTGGTTCGACGGCATGATCGTCGTCGGCTCGGCGGTGCCCGCCCTGCTCTGGGGCGTCGCGTTCGCGAACATCGTGGCCGGCGTGCCGCTCGACGCCGACCACAACTTCACCGGCAACCTGTTCACGCTGCTGAACCCGTACGCGCTGCTGGGCGGCCTCACGACCCTGCTGCTGTTCTTCACGCACGGCGTCGTGTTCGCGTCGCTCAAGACCGAGGGCGACCTGCGCGAGCGCGCCCGCCTCCTCGCGGTGCGCTCGGGCGCGATCACGATCGTCGTCGCGGCGAGCTTCCTGCTCTGGACCGGGTTCGCGTTCGGCACCTTCTGGTTCTGGGTCTTCGCCGCGGTGGCGGCGTTCGCCCTCATCGGCGGCTGGCTCGCGAACCTCAGGGGCGCGGAGGGCATCGCCTTCACGCTGTTCGCGGTCACGATCGCCACGGCGGTGCTCGCGCTCTTCTCCGCGCTGTTCCCCGACGTGATGCCGGCCTCGAACGATCCGGCCAACAGCCTCACGATCGAGAACGCGTCGAGCACGGAGTACACGCTCACGGTCATGAGCTGGGTCGCCCTCTTCACGCTGCCGATCGTGCTGCTCTACCAGGGCTGGACGTACTGGGTGTTCCGCAAGCGCGTCTCCCGAGCGTCGATCGAGGCTGCTGCGCACTGAACGTGAAACCCCTCGATCCACGACTCATCCGGCGCTCGCGCGCCGCCCGACGGTTCCTCCTCGTCGGCGGCGCGCTCGCCCTGCTCCAGACCGCCGCGACCATCGGACTCGCCTACGCGCTCGCGTCGCTCGTCGCGAACCTCATCGAGGGCGAGCGGATGTCGCAGGCGTGGCCACTGCTCGTGCTGCTCGTGGCCTCGGCATCCGTCCGCGCCCTGGCGGCGTGGTCGTGGGAGCTCGTCGGCTCAGCCGGGGCGATGCGCGTCAAGCAGGAGCTGCGCCGCGACCTGCTCGAGTCGATCGAATCCGCGCCTGCGGGGGTTCCGGGGTTCTCGAGCGGCCGCACGACGACCCTGCTCGGCCCCGGCCTCGACGCACTCGACGCGTACTTCGGGTCGTACCTCCCACAGCTCGTGCTGACGGTGGTGTCGACGCCGATCCTCATCGCGGTCGCGTGGGCCGCCGACCCGCTGTCCGGTCTCGTGTTCGTCATCGTGCTGCCGCTGATCCCGCTGTTCATGGCGCTCATCGGCATGGCCACGGCCGGGGTGCAGCGCCGGCAGTACGACTCGCTCGGCACCCTCTCGCACGGGTTCCTCGAGGTGGTCGGCGGGCTCTCGACGCTCATCGTGTTCGGGCGTGCGCGGCGCCAGGTCGAGCGCATCGGCGCGATCACCGACGACTTCCGCAAGCGCACGATGGCGGTGCTGCGCGTGACCTTCCTCTCCGGGTTCACGCTCGAGTTCGCGGCGAGCCTGTCGGTCGCGATCGTCGCGGTCTCGATCGGGTTCCGGCTCGTGTGGGGCGAGATCGACCTGCTGCCCGGCCTGTTCGTGCTGATCCTCGCGCCCGACATCTTCCTGCCCGTGCGCAACGTCGGGGCGGCGTTCCATGCGTCGTCGGCGGGGGTCGCGGCGTCCGACGACGCGTTCGAGCTGATCGCGGCCGCCGAGGAGCGCGCGGCCGCCGACGTGGGTGCGGCCCGTGGCGAACGGGTCGCGGATGCCGCATCCGGCGTCTCGCTCGTCGGTGCGAGCGTTCGCCGCGGCGGCGTGGTCGTGATCGACGGCGTGGATCTCGTGGCTCGCCCCGGCGACGTCGTCGCGGTCACGGGGCCGAGCGGCATCGGCAAGTCGAGCCTGTTCGCGGGGTTGCTCGGCTTCGCGCCGATGGGCGGCGAGGTGCTCGTCGACGGCGAGCCTCCGGGGGCGGCGGCCCGCGCGTCGATCGCCTGGGCGCCGCAGGGTGCGACGCTCTCCGGCGGAACGGTGACCTCGAACGTGCGCCTCGGCGCCGAGCACGCCGACCCGGCGTTCGCGCAGCGGGCCATGCGACTCGCGGCCGTCGGCCTCGACCCTGAGACCCCGGTCGGCCATGGCGGGACGGGCCTGTCCGGCGGGCAGGCGCAGCGCGTCGCGATCGCCCGCGCCCTGCACCGAGCGCTCGCGACACGGGCCACCGTCGTGCTGCTCGACGAGCCCACGTCGGCGCAGGATCCCGCGCACGAGGCCGCCATCGCGGCGGGCCTGCGCGAACTCGCCGAGGACGGCTGCCTCGTGCTCGTCGCGACCCACCGCGCCGGCGTCGTCGCCGCGGCCGACCGCACGCTCGACCTCGCGGGTGCGCATGTCTGAGCGCGGCTCCATCATGCTCCGAGCGGCGACCCCTTCGGCGGGCAGGCTCGCGCCGTCGGTACTGTCCGGCATCGCCTCCGGGTTCTCGGCGATCGCGCTGCTCGCCTGCTCGGCCTGGCTCATCGCGCGCGCGGCCGAGCAGCCGCCCGTGCTCTACCTCTCGGTCGCCGTGGTCGGGGTGCGCGCCTTCGCCCTCGGGCGGGCGGTCTTCCGCTACCTCGAGCGGCTCACGGGCCACGACGCCTCGTTCCGGCAGCTCGCCGCGATCCGCACCGGCGTGTTCGAGCGGATGCTGCCGGTGGCACCCGACGGACTCGCGGGCGCACGCCGCGGCGACCTCCTCGCCCGCTTCGTCGACGACGTCGACGAATTGCAGAACGTGCCGCTGCGCGTCGTGCAGCCGCTCGTGAGCGCGGCGATCGTCCTCATCGCCGCGATCGTGGGCGTGGCCCTGCTCGCGCCGGCCTCGGCGGTGGCCGTGCTCGCGTGCCTCGTGCTCGGCATCGGGCTCACCCTGCTCGCCCAGTCCTTCGCCTCGGCGCGCGCCCAGCGCGAACTCGCGCCGCTCCGCGGCGACCTGCAGGCCGCCGTGCTCGAGCACGTGCAGTCCGTCGACGTGCTCGTCGCGTTCGACGCCGCCGAGGGCAGCCGGGCCCGCATCGAGCGGCTCGGCGACCGGCTCGCCAGGGCGACGCGGTCCCGGATCATGGCGGCGGGCGCGGCATCCGCTGCGATGACCGCGATCGGCGGCTTCGCGGTCGCCGGCAGTCTCGCGGCCGCCGCACCCCTGCTCGAGGACGGCCGCATCGGCGGTCCGGCCTTCGCGGTGCTCGCGCTCGTGCCGCTCGCCATCGCCGAGGTCGCGGCGGCGATCCCGCTCGCGGCGACCGCCTGGCGGCAGGCGCGCACCAGCGCCGCTCGCGTCGAGTCGGCCGTGCCGGAGCAGGTGCCGGCCGGGGTGCCCGTCCCACCCGTGGAGCCCGCTGATCCGCCTCCGGCCGGCGCGCCGCCGGCGATCAGCCTGCGCGGCCTGCGGGCGTCGTGGCCGGCCGTGGCGGAGGCCGTCGCCGGTGACGGCGACCCCGCCGACGCGGCGACCACGCGGAACGGGCCGCCAGCGGCATCCGGAACCGCGCTCGTGCAGGTCGACCTCGACCTCGTGCCGGGGGAGTGCGCCCTGCTGCGCGGGCCGTCCGGAGCGGGCAAGACCACGCTCGCCCACGTGCTCGTGCGGTTCCTCGACTACGACGGTTCGTACCGGCTCGGCGGCGTCGAGGCGTCCGAGCTCGACCCCGACGCGCTCCGCCGGATCGTGGGACTCGTCGAGCAGCGGCCATGGCTCTTCGACGAATCGGTGCGGCAGAACCTGCTCTTCGCGAACGATGCGGCGACCGACGACGACCTGCTCGACGCCCTCGAGCGCGTGGGACTGCGCGACTGGGTCGCCGAGCGCGGCGGACTCGACGCGCCGGTGGGCGAACGCGGATCGCTCGTCTCCGGCGGTCAGGCGCAGCGCATCGCGCTCGCACGGGCCACGCTCGCGGGGTTCCCGGTGCTCGTGCTCGACGAGCCGACCGCGAACGTCGACGCGGCGCAGGCCAGTGCGCTCATGCACGACCTCGTCGCCGCGGCACGCGGGGCCGGCCGGACCGTGCTCGTCATCTCTCACGCGCCCGTCGACGACCGCCTCATCGATCGCACGCTCGCCATCGCCGAAGGTCGGCTCGACGGCCGCTCGACGACATAGGCTGAACGGATGCCGCGCCGAACCCGACGCCGCCGGCTCGACGGGTGGCTCGATCCGCACCTGCTCTTCCGTGCGCACTTCACCGACGCCACCCACGTGGTCTGGCTCGACGGCGGCTCCGACGCCACCAGCGGCCTCAGCGTGATCGCGTCGGCGCACGCCGGCTCCGAGCTGCTGACGGCGGATGTCTCGGCCGGCACGATCACGAGGTCGCGGCCCGCGGCATCCGCCGGTCCGGTGCTGTCGCGCACCGCGACGGTCGGCGACGTGTTCGACGTGCTCGCCGAGCGACTCGCCGAGCCCCGGGCGGACGACGCCGAGGATGCGGACGACCGCGTGGGATCGGAGACGGCCGGCGCGCCGGCGGGCCCGCTGGGCTGGTACGGCTGGTTCGGGTACGAGCTCGGCGCCGCGCTCGTGGGCGTTCCGGCGGCCGAGACCGAGACGCCCGACGCGGCGTTCCTCTGGGTCGATCGGGCGATCGTGTTCGACCACCGTGCGCGCACGGCCGATCTCGTCTGGTTGGAGGGCGGCGCCGACGTCGACGCCGATGTCGACGCCGACGGCGAGGCCGCAGCGTGGGCGCTCGACCTCGCGGCCGTCTGGGACGGCCTTCGCGGTCGGCCGGAGCCCGCCGAGCCACTCGAGACGCGCCCGGCGGAGCCGCCGGCATCCGCTCGCCCGTCACGGTCGGCGGTGCCGATGGCCAGGTGGCGCCACGATGCCGCGACCTACACGCGCCTCATCGACGCGTGCCAGCAGGCGATCCACCGCGGCGACGCCTACCAGCTGTGCCTCACGAACCGGGTCGACGTCGACGTCGCGCCCGACCCCGCGAGGACCTACCTCGCGCTGCGCCGGTCGAGCCCGACCCACCATGGCGGCTACCTCCGGTTCGGCGAGCACGCGCTGCTCAGCGCGTCGCCAGAGCTGTTCCTGCACGTCTCGCGCGACGGCGTGGTCTCGACGAAGCCGATGAAGGGCACGCGCCCTCGGCACGCCGACCCCGAGCAGGACCGGCGCCTGCGACGCGAGCTCGAGGAGAGCGACAAGGAACGCGCCGAGAACCTCATGATCGTCGACCTCATGCGCAACGACCTCGGGCGCATCGCCGAGCTCGGCACGGTCCGCGTGCCGAGCCTGCTCGCGGTCGAGGAGTACCCGCACGTGCACCAGCTCGTCTCGACGGTGCGCGCCCGCCTCCGGCATCCGCTCACCGCCGTCGACGCCGTGCGCTCGGCGTTCCCCGCCGGATCGATGACGGGCGCGCCCAAGCACAGCGCCATGCGGATCCTGCACGCGCTCGAGGGCGGGCCGCGCGGCGTCTACTCGGGCGCGTTCGGCTACCTCGCCGTCGACGGCAGCCTCGACCTCGCGATGGTCATCAGGTCGATCCTGCTCGGTCCGACCGGCGCCTCGATCGGCACGGGCGGCGGCATCACGGCGCTCTCCGTCGCCTCCGAGGAGGTCGAGGAGACCCGGATCAAGGCCCGTGCGCTGCTCGCGGTCCTGGGCGCGGCCACTGCCCAGCCCGAGTGAGTAGGCTTGATGCTCGGTGCGTCGACGTCTGGCGTGCCCTGAGCAGTGCGGGCCAACCGCATCGACACGATTGAGAGTCACGTGGCACACGATCACGACCAGGTCGACCCCGGCGCATACGACTTCGCCGCCATCCAGGCGAAGTGGCTTCCGGTGTGGGACGAGGCGAAGCCGTTCGCGGCGGGCCGCCCCGGTGACACGAAGCCGCGCAAGTACATCCTCGACATGTTCCCCTACCCCTCAGGCGACCTGCACATGGGCCACGCCGAGGCGTTCGGCTATGGCGACACCGTGGCACGCTACTGGCGCCACCAGGGCTTCGACGTGCTGCATCCGATCGGCTGGGACTCGTTCGGCCTCCCCGCCGAGAACGCGGCCATCAAGCGCGGCGTCGACCCCCGCGGCTGGACCTACGCGAACATCGAGCAGCAGAAGCGCTCGTTCCGCCAGTACGCGCCGTCGTTCGACTGGTCGCGCGAACTGCACACGAGCGACCCCGAGTACTACCGCTGGAACCAGTGGCTCTTCCTGAAGCTCTACGAGAAGGGCATCGCCTACCGCAAGGCCGGCCAGGTCAACTGGTGCCCCAACGATCAGACGGTGCTCGCCAACGAGCAGGTCATCGACGGGCACTGCGAGCGCTGCGGCGCCGTGGTCACGAAGAAGGCCCTCACGCAGTGGTACTTCCGCGTCACCGATTACGCCGACCGCCTGCTCGACGACCTGAACCAGCTCGAGGGCGCCTGGCCGTCGAAGGTGATCTCGATGCAGCGCAACTGGATCGGCCGCTCGGCCGGTGCCGACGTCGAGTTCGAGATCGAGGGCCGCGAGGAGCGCGTCCCGGTCTTCACGACGCGACCCGACACGCTCTTCGGGGCGACCTTCATGGTCGTCGCGCCCGACTCCGAACTCGCGGCAGAGCTCGCCGCGGGGGCGTCCGACGAGGTCAAGGCCCGCTTCGAGGGCTACCTCGACTCGGTGCGCACCGAGAGCGACATCGACCGCCTCGCGACCGACCGCCCCAAGTCGGGCGTGTTCCTCGAGCGCTACGCGATCAACCCCGTCAACGACGAGCGCCTGCCGATCTGGGCGGCCGACTACGTGCTGGCCGACTACGGCCACGGCGCGATCATGGCCGTGCCCGCGCACGACCAGCGCGACCTCGACTTCGCGCGCGCGTTCGACCTGCCCGTGCGCGTCGTCGTCGACACGAACCAGCCCGTCACGGGCGTGATCCCGGTGATCCCGCTCGACGAGAACGGCGACCCGTACCTCCCCGACGACCTGCCGCCGCTGAACCCCGCCGAGACGGGCGTCGCGCTCACCGGCGAGGGCCGGCTCATCAACTCCGGCCCGCTCGACGGGCTCTCGAAGTCCAACGCCATCCGCCGCGTCATCGACCTGCTCGAGCACCGCGGCCTCGGGCGCGCGGCGAAGAACTACCGCCTGCGCGACTGGCTCATCTCGCGCCAGCGGTACTGGGGCACGCCCATCCCGATCATCCACTGCGCCGACTGCGGCGAGGTGCCCGTTCCCGACAGCGACCTGCCGGTCCGGCTTCCGGATGCCGCGGGCCTCGACCTCAAGCCGAAGGGCTCGAGCCCGCTCGGCGCCGCCGAAGACTGGGTCAACGTGTCGTGCCCGAACTGCGGCGGCGCGGCGCGCCGCGACTCCGACACCATGGACACGTTCGTCGACAGCTCCTGGTACTACCTGCGCTACCTGAACCCGAACGACGAGGGCATGGCGTTCGACCCGGCCGAGGCCGAGAAGTGGGCGCCCGTCGACCAGTACGTGGGCGGCGTCGAGCACGCGATCCTGCACCTGCTCTACTCCCGCTTCATCACCAAGGTCCTCTTCGACGAGGGCTACCTGAGCTTCACCGAGCCGTTCACCTCGCTGCTGAACCAGGGCATGGTCATCATGGACGGCACCAAGATGAGCAAGTCGAAGGGCAACCTCGTCGAGTTCGCGAGCGAGCTCGGCGCCCACGGTGCCGACGCGCTGCGCGTGACGCTCGCGTTCGCCGGCCCGCCCGAAGACGACATCGACTGGGCGGACGTCTCGCCGGTCGGCGCCGCGAAGTTCCTCGCCCGCGCCTGGCGCATCTCGGGCGAGGTCACCTCGAGTCCCGACGTCGAATGGAAGACGGGCGACGCGGCGCTCCGCCGGGTCACCCACCGCCTGCTGGCCGATGCGCCCGGCCTGGTCGAGGCGTTCAAGTTCAACGTCGTCGTCGCACGCCTCATGGAGCTCGTCAACGCGACCCGCAAGGCGATCGACTCCGGCCCCGGCGCGGGCGACGCGGCGGTCCGCGAGGCGGCCGAGGTCACCGCGATGATCCTCGACCTGTTCGCGCCGTACACGGCTGAAGACATGTGGGAGCGCCTCGGCTACCAGCCGACCGTGGCCCTCGTGCCGTGGCGCAAGGCCGACCCGGCCCTCCTCGTCGAGGAGTCGGTCACCGCGATCGTGCAGGTGAACGGCAAGGTGCGCGACCGCATCGAGGTCTCGCCGAAGATCTCGGGCGACGAGCTCGAGGTGCTCGCGCGGGCGTCGGCGGCGGTCATCCGCACGATCGGCGACAGCGAGATCGTCAACGTGATCGTGCGTGCTCCGCGCCTCGTGAACATCGCGATCAAGGGCTGACCGCTCCTCCCCAGCGCACCACCGGCATCGGCCGGCCGGGTTTCGACTCGGCCGGCCGATGCCCGTTCCGGGGCGTCGATAGCGTGCGGGCATGCCCGCCGAACCCGCTCCGCTCGATGCCCGTGACGTGCACGACGCGGTCGAGGCGCGTGACGCGTTCGACGTGCTCGATCCGTCAACGCGGCGCGCCGGGCCCCGAGTGCGCATCGCCGTGGGCGCCGCCGTCGTGCTCTTCGTCGCGGCGGTCGCGGCGGCCGCCGTCATCTCGTTCGCGTCGGGCGGGGGCGGCTCGCACGAGGTCATCGGCGGCTCGGGCGCGGCGGGCGTCGGTGCCGGCGGCAGCGCGGCCGGCACGAACGATCGCTCCGATCCTGCGGGTGGCGCCGATCAGGCGGGCGGCACGGTCGGAGCGCCGCTGCCGCTGCTCGTGCACGTGCTCGGGGCCGTCGCCCGACCCGGTCTCGTCGAGCTCGACGCAGGGGCGCGCGTCGTCGACGCGGTGGCCGCGGCCGGTGGGTTCACGGCCGTCGCCGACCCCGCGGGCGTGAACCTCGCCCGTCCGGTCGTCGACGGCGAACAGCTCGTCGTGCTCGCGATCGGCCAGGTGCCGGTCGCCGACGCCGGTGGCGGCGGTGCGTCCGGGGGCGGTGCGGCATCCGACGGCCTCGTGCACCTCAACACGGCCGACGTCGCCGAGCTCGACACGCTGCCGCGCATCGGCCCCGCGCTCGCGCAGCGCATCCTCGACTACCGCGAGGCGAACGGGCCGTTCACGAGCGTCGACCAGCTGCTCGACGTCACCGGCATCGGCGACGCCGTGTTCGCGGGGCTCGCCGAACTCGTGGCGCTCTGAGTGCACGACCTGCGAATGCTGCTGCCCGCGTGCGCGGCATGGCTCGCGGCATGGGTGGCCGTCGGTGCGCCGGGGGTCGGCGTGAGCGCATGGGCGACGGTCGTGGGGTGCTGGGGCCCGGCCGTCGCCGCGATCGTCGCGCTCGGCTGGTCGACGCGGGGGCGCCCGCGGCGCGATGCGGACGGCGGACCCTCTGCGGGAGTGTCGCGTGAGCGTCGGCATGCGCCGCACCGACGGGCGGTGGTCGCCGCCGCAGCGACGATCCTCGTCGTGGCGTCCTGCGCCGCACTGGCCGCCACGAGTGCCGCCGTCGCGCTCGCGGAGCGCGAGCGTTCGCCGCTCGCCGCCGCCGCGGAGACCCGACGCACGGTCGAGGTCGTCATCGAGGCGACGACCGCCCCGCGTCCGATGCGCGCTGCGGTCTGGGCGGCCGACGAGCCGATGGTCCGGGTCGACGGCGTGCTCATCGACGTGGAGGGGAGTCGCGCGCCAGGCGTTCCCGTCACGGTCGGCCTGAGCGTTTCGACGAACGTCGAGTGGGGATCGCGCATCGCCTTCACCGCGCGCGCCCAGCAGCTGGCGACCGACGAGTCCAGCGCCTTCCGGCTCGTCTCGCCCGACCGGGTCGAGCTGGTCTCAGGGCCGCCGCCGTGGCTCGCGTGGGCCGCCGACCTGCGCCGGGGCTTCGCTGCTGCCGCGGCCGAGCTCGACGGCGATGGGGCCGCGCTCGTTCCCGGTCTCGCGATCGGCGACACGTCCGCGGTCGGCGCGGAGCTCGATGCCGCCATGAAGGCGAGTTCGCTGACGCACCTCACCGCCGTCTCCGGCGCGAACTGCGCCATCGTGACGGCGGCCGCGTTCGGCCTGGCCGCCGCGTGCGGACTCGGTCGGCGCACCCGGGTCGTCGTCGCGCTCGCATGCCTCGCCGGCTTCGTGGTGCTCGTGACGCCGCAGGCGAGCGTCATCCGGGCTGCTGCGATGGCGGTCGTGATCCTCATCGGGGTGGTGTCGTCGCGGCGAGCCGGCGGTACGTCGGCGTTGTCGGTCGCCGTCGTGCTCCTCCTCGTGCAGAATCCATGGCTCGCGCGCGACTACGGCTTCGCGTTGTCGGCCGCCGCGACCGCCGGCCTGCTCCTGCTCGCAGGCCCGCTGGCCCGTCGCCTCGCCGACGTGATGCCCACCCCGCTCGCCGTCGTGCTCGCGGTGCCGGTCGCCGCGCAGTTGGCGTGCCAGCCGGTGCTCATCCTGCTCGACCCGGCCATCGCGGTCTACGGAGTTCCGGCGAACCTGCTCGCCGCGCCCGCTGCGCCGATCGGCACCGTCGTCGGCATGCTCGGATGCCTCCTGCTGCCGCTGCTGCCATCGGTGGGGTACGCGTTCCTCCAGGTCGCGTGGGTGCCCGCGTCGTGGATCGCCCTCGTCGCGCACGGCGCGGCCGGACTGCCAGGCGGGCGTCTGCCGTGGCTCCCCGATGCAGCCGGCGCCGGCATCCTGCTCGTGGCGACGGCCCTGGCACTGTGGCTGCTGCTCGATCGCCGCGGCGCCCCGATGCTGCGGCGTTCGGCGACCGCGGCGCTGATCCTCCTCGTCGCCGTGCCGATCGGCGCCGTCGTCGGTCCGACGGCGGTCGCGCGCGCGGCGCATCCGGGGGAGTGGGATGTCGCGGACTGCGACGTGGGGCAGGGCGACGCCGTGCTCGTGCGCTCCGAGGGGGCGATCGCGCTCTTCGACACGGGCCCCGACCCGTCGGCCCTCGCGCGCTGCCTCGACCTGCTCGGCGTCGAGCGCATCGACCTGCTCGTGCTCACCCATTGGGATGCCGACCACGTCGAGGGCAGCGACGCCGTCGTCGGCATGGTGACGACGGTGATCCACGGCCCGCTCGACGATCGCCGCTCCTCGAGCGTGCTCGACCCGCTCCTCGCGGCCGGCGCGGAGGCCGTCCAGGTCGAGGTCGGCCGTCGGGGCGTGCTGGGCGACGCTCGCTGGAGGGTGCTCTGGCCGCCGGTCGACACGCCGCCGGGCAACGATGCGAGCGTCGTGGTCGAGGTCGAGGGCGGCCTCGGCCGTGCGGTGTTCCTCGGCGACCTCGGTGAGGAGGCGCAGGCCCGGCTGTTCGCATCCGCGACGCTCGGGCCCGTCGACCTCGTGAAGGTCGCCCACCACGGCTCGGCCGACCAGAGCGAGCGACTCTACGAGACGCTCTCGGCGACCGTCGGCGTCATCGGCGTCGGTGCCGACAACGGGTACGGCCATCCGACCGACCGCCTGCTCGACCTGCTCGACCGGGTGGGCACCGTGCCGGTGCGAAGCGACCGTTCCGGGACGTCGTTGCTGACGGCGAACGGCGACGGCGGGTTCGCGCTGTGGACCGAGCGCGACGCGGGTGATGTCGCACCCCGCCCGTAGACTTGTTCGGAAAGGGAGGTGCCGTGGCGGCTCGATCCGGTGGGGCGGCGCGTGGCAGCACGCGAGCGAAGGCTGCGGCGATTCCGCAGCTCACCTACAGCCAGGTGCGGCCGGCGCCGATCGTGCTCATCTCGGGCCCCGAAGACGTGCTCGCCGAGCGGGCCTCGAGCCTGCTGCGCGATCAGTTGCGGGCCGAAGACCCCGACCTCGAGGTCAGCGAGATCGCCGGCGACGGGTATCAGCGCGGCGAGCTCCTGACGCTCGCGAGCCCCTCCCTCTTCGGCGAGGCGCGGCTCATCCGCATCGACGGCGCCGAGAAGGCGACCGACGACCTCATCCTCGACATGGTCGACTTCGTCGGCCAGTCGACCGACTCGACCACGGTCGTCGTGCGCCATCGCGGCGGCGTCCGCGGCAAGAAGATGCTCGACGCGATCCGGTCCGGCGACGGCGACGCCATCGAGATCGTGTGCGCCGAGCTCAAGCGCGAGTCCGACAAGCAGGACTTCGTGCAGACCGAGATCCGTGCGGCCGGCCGATCGATCGCACCGCGGGCGTTGCGCGCCCTCGTCGCGGCATTCAGCGACGATCTCGCCGAACTCGACGCCGCCTGCCGGCAGCTGCTCGCCGATGCCCCGGGCGACATCACCGAGGCCGTGGTCGCGAAGTACTACGGCGGTCGCGTCGAGACGAACGCCTTCGAGGTCGCGGATTCGGCGATCGCGGGCCGTCACGGCGAAGCGCTCGTCGCGCTCCGCCACGCGCTCGACAGCGGAGCCGATCCGGTGCCGATGGTCGCCGCATTCGCGATGAAGATCCGCACGATGGCCAAGGTCTCCGGCGTGCGCGGCGGCGGGCCCGGCGTGGCGTCGTCGCTCGGTCTCGCCCCGTGGCAGGTCGACCGGGCGCGTCGCGATCTCGCCGGGTGGACCGACGAGGGGCTCCAGCAGGCCATCGTGCAGCTCGCGCGAACCGATGCCGCGGTCAAGGGGGCCGAGCGCGATCCCGTGTTCGCCCTCGAGCGGCTCATCGGCGTCATCGCCTCGCGAGGCCGCCTCGTCGCGTAGTCGTCGCCCGGCACGGTCGGCGGCATTCGGTGGCAGCGCCTGGCACGGCCGTCACCGCCTGGCCTGGCCGTCACTGCGTCACTGGCATCACCGCGGTGTCGTCGGCGCGTCATCGGCGTCACCGGCCCGCCCAGCCGCCTCGTCGCGAGGTCGTCGCCTCGCTCGATCGTGCCCGCCCGTTCTTGGAAACGCATGCGCGTGGCCCGGAAACGACGAACGCCCCGCACGATCCGTGCGGGGCGTTCGATCAGCTGCTGTGCCTCAGAGCGCAGCGACCTGCTTCGCGATGGCCGACTTGCGGTTCGCGGCCTGGTTCTTGTGGATCACGCCCTTGCTGGCGGCCTTGTCGAGCTTGCGACCAGCAACGCGGACGGCGGCGATGGCCTTGTCCTTGTCACCGGTGGCGATGGCCTCGCGAGCGGCGCGGACGGCGCTCTTGACCTGGCTCTTGACGGCCTTGTTGCGCTCCTGAGCCTTCAGGTTCGTCTTGATGCGCTTGATCTGCGACTTGATGTTTGCCACGTGGTTCGTCTTTCGTTCTTGTGCGGGTACCGGATGTGCCGAGCGAAGGTAGAGGGGCCTCGCGCGGCGAATCGTGCGGGGTGGGACCCACACGCAAGCCAACAGGCAACGATACCAGCAACGCGCTCGCGGCACCAATGCGCCGGGTTCCGGGCGACGCGGCGGCCTCGATCAGTTCGACCGGATGATGCCGAGTGCGCGTGCCCTGGCGACGGCCGCCGTGCGCGAACCGACCTCGAGCTTGGTGAAGATGTGCACGAGATGGGACTTGACGGTCGCCTCGCTGAGGAACAGCGCTCGCCCGATCTCCCGGTTGGTGTGACCGCTCGCGACGAGGCCGAGCACCTCGGCCTCGCGGCCGGTCAGGCGCTCGAGGCCGTCATTCGCGTCGAGGCGCGACGAGACGCCCGGAGCGAACGCGGGCTCGCCGGTCGCCGCGGCGCGGATCGCCGCCGTGAGCTCGCCGGGCGGCGAGTCCTTCAGCAGGTAGCCGCTCGCGCCGGCCTCGATCGCGCTCAGGATGTCGGCATCCGTGTCGTAGTTGGTGAGCACGAGCACGCGCGGCGCGTCGTCGAGCGAGCGGATGTGCCGCGTCGCCTCCGCGCCCTGCATGTCGGACGGGAACTGCAGGTCCATGAGCACCACGTCGACGTCGCCGTCGGCGGCACGGCGGACCGCGGCATCCGCACGGTCGACGTCGGCGACGACCACGAGGTCGTCTTCTGCCTCGAGCATGGCGCGCACCCCCGCGCGCACGACCGGGTGGTCGTCGGCGATCAGCAGCCGGATGCCGGCGGCGGCTTCCGAGCCGGCCCCATCGCCGAAGGCGGAGCCCGCCTCCGGCATCGCCTCGCGGCCGTTCATGCCGTCACCGTTGGGATCCGCACCGACACGGCGGTGCCCTCGCCGAGATGCGACTCGACCTCGATCGAGCCGCCCTCGCGCTCGGCGCGCTCGCGCATCGCCCGCAGGCCGTACCGCAGCTCGGCGCCGGGACCGGCGGCGAGCGCAGCGGGGTCGAAGCCGACGCCGTCGTCGACGATGTCGAGCGCGACCTCGTCGCCGAGGTAGCTGAGGGTGAGCTCGGCGCGCGTGGCGCGGGCGTGGCGCAGCACGTTCGCGAGGGCGCCCTGCGCGATGCGCAGCAGTGTGGCGTCGATCGCCATGGGCAGGGTCACCGGCTCGCCGCTCGTCGAGAACGAGACCCTGGTCGCGGCGCCCGCCTGGGCGGCCTGCTCGTCGACGGCGGCCGCGAGGCGGCGGAGCGCTGCGGGCAGCGTCTGCTCGTCGAGCGAGGGCGGGCTGAGCTCCCGGATGAAGCGACGGGTCTCCGCGAGGTTCTCCGAGGCGGTCTCACGGGCGAGTCTCAGCTTCTCGAGCGTGCGCTCGTCGGCGATGTCGCGTTCGGCGGCGTGCAGGAGCATCTGGATGCTCGAGAGCCCCTGCGCCACGGTGTCGTGGATCTCGCGGGCGATGCGCTCGCGCTCGGCGAGGGTGCCGGCCTCGCGGCTCGCGGTCGACAGCTCCTCGCGCGTGGCGATGAGGTCGAGGATGAGCGCCTGGCGGTCCTTCGTCTCCTGCGCCATGGCGCGGTAGCCGAGGCCGATGACGATCGCTACGCCCGCGCTGATCAGCGGCCCGAGGATCGTGCCGACGTCGAATCCGAGGTGGCTCGCCGTGCCCCACACCGAGAGGCCGAACGTGACGATCACGAGCGGGACGGCGAGGGGCGCGGCCAGCACGTGCAGCTCGAGGAAGAAGAGGGGGAACGCGAGGAACGCGGCATCGGGGGTCATCGCCGACATGCCGGCCCAGAGCGCGAGGAGGGCCGTGAGCCACAGCACGCGGGCCCACTGCGGCAGGTTGCGGTGCGAGGTCGCGATGCCCGCGCCGTAGCACGCGAGGAACGCGACGGTCAGGATCGTGATCGCCGCCTCGTACTGGTCGTCGGCGAGCAGCGCGCGGATCATGACGAACAGCGCGAGCCCGACCACGAGCACGTGCAGGCCGAATCGGAGCGTGACGAACACGGGCCGGAGGGCCGACGGCGAGACCCTCCCGAAGTCGACGAAGGGGAGCGGAGCGGGGGCTGCGGGCGCGGTCATGGTGCGTGTCAGCGTAGTCGCGGGGGCCTGCGCGCGGCATCCGTCGAAAGTGCGAAGCCAACTCATGGGAGAATCGTCTGGATGTCTCCGAGAGCTGTTACCCCGCCGGTGCCTGCGGCCACCGACCCCGCGCTGATCCGCAACTTCTGCATCATCGCGCACATCGACCACGGCAAGTCGACCCTCGCCGACCGCATGCTCGGCATCACCGGGGTGGTGAGCGACCGCGACATGCGCGCCCAGTACCTCGACCGAATGGACATCGAGCGCGAGCGCGGCATCACGATCAAGAGCCAGGCGGTGCGCATGCCGTGGCAGGTCGGCGACACGTCCTACGCCCTGAACATGATCGACACGCCGGGCCACGTCGACTTCAGCTACGAGGTCTCGCGCTCGCTCGCGGCCTGCGAGGGTGCGATCCTCCTGGTCGATGCCGCGCAGGGCATCGAGGCGCAGACGCTCGCGAACCTCTACCTCGCGCTCGAGAACGACCTCGAGATCATCCCGGTGCTGAACAAGATCGACCTCCCGGCGGCCGAGCCCGAGAAGTACGCGCGCGAACTCGCCGAGCTCATCGGCGGCTCGCCCGACGACGTGCTGAAGGTCTCGGGCAAGACGGGCCTCGGGGTCGAGGACCTCCTCGACCGGGTCGTCGAGCGCATCCCGGCCCCGGTCGGCGATGCGGATGCCCCGGCGCGTGCGATGATCTTCGACTCCGTCTACGACAGCTACCGCGGCGTCGTCACCTACGTGCGCATGGTCGACGGTCGCCTGAACCCGCGCGAGCGCATCCAGATGCTCTCGACGAAGGCGAACCACGAGATCCTCGAGATCGGCGTGAGCGCTCCCGAGCCGACGCCCTCGAAGGGGCTCAGCGTCGGCGAGGTCGGCTACCTCATCACCGGCGTGAAGGACGTGCGCCAGTCGAAGGTCGGCGACACGGTCACCACGGCACTCAAGCCCGCCACCGAGGCGCTGCCGGGCTACACCGAACCCCTGCCGATGGTGTTCTCCGGTCTCTACCCGATCGACGGCAGCGACTACCCCGAGCTGCGCGAGGCGCTCGACAAGCTCAAGCTCTCCGACGCGTCGCTCGTCTACGAGCCCGAGACCTCGGTCGCGCTCGGCTTCGGCTTCCGCTGCGGCTTCCTCGGCCTGCTGCACCTCGAGATCATCACCGAGCGACTGCAGCGCGAGTTCGGGCTCGACCTGATCGCCACCGCGCCGTCCGTCGTCTACGAGGTCACCACCGAAGACCGCAAGACGGTCACCGTCACGAACCCGAGCGAGTTCCCCACGGGCGCGAAGATCACCGAGGTGCGCGAACCCATGGTCCGCGCCGCGATCCTCGCACCGAAGGACTACGTCGGCACGATCATGGAGCTCTGCCAGTCGCGGCGCGGTGCGCTGCTCGGCATGGAGTACCTCGGCGAGGACCGCGTCGAGATCCGCTACAACATGCCGCTCGGCGAGATCGTGTTCGACTTCTTCGACCAGCTGAAGTCGAAGACCGCCGGCTACGCGTCGCTCGACTACGAGCCCGTCGGCGACCAGGCGGCCGACCTCGTGAAGGTCGACATCCTGCTGCAGGGCGAGCAGGTCGACGCGTTCAGCGCGATCGTGCACCGCGACAAGGCGTACGCGTACGGCGTGCTCATGACCGGGCGCCTGCGCGAGCTCATCCCGCGCCAGCAGTTCGAGGTGCCCATCCAGGCCGCGATCGGTGCGCGCATCATCGCGCGCGAGTCGATCCGCGCCATGCGCAAGGACGTCCTCGCCAAGTGCTACGGCGGTGACATCAGCCGCAAGCGCAAGCTCCTCGAGAAGCAGAAGGAGGGCAAGAAGCGCATGAAGATGGTCGGCCGCGTGGAGGTTCCCCAAGAGGCGTTCATCGCCGCCCTGAGCGGCGACGTCGAGAAGAAGGACAAGAAGTAGCAGGACGACCGATGACCCGACGCAGCACCTTCACCGACCAGTCCGTCACGTACGGCTCGATCGGCGCGACGCTCGAACCCGACCTCATGCGGTATCCGCCCGCCGGCTACCGGCCCGCTGAAGACACCGTGCGCCTCGGCAGCGGCGTCGACCGCTTCGACCGCGCGGCCGAGGCCCTCATGACGTGGGGCATCCAGCGCGGCGCGGGGTACGAGGTGACGGAGGTCTCCTCCGGCACCGGCGCCCAGTATCCCGGCATCGTCTACGACGCCGAGGGCACCCCGCTCGCCGAGCAGCCGGGGCCCCGCACCGAGGACCGCTTCGGGGAGGACGGCACCGCCTACATCGCCTCAGGCATGCAGGCCACGCTCGTGCGCCGCGGTCGCTTCCGCCCGCAGGAGACCCCGGTGCTCGTGGTCTACGTCATCGACGAGCCCGGCCGGGTCGGATACGCGTTCGGCACCACGGCCGATGGGCTCGAGAGCGGCGAGGAGTCGTTCGTCCTCGAGCGTCGCGACGACGACACGGTGTGGCTCACGATCCGCTCCTTCCGGGCGACGGCCGGCGGCGCGAAGCGCATCCTCGCGCCCTTCGTCCGCCGCCGCCGACGCGAGCTGACCAGGCAGCAGCTGCGCGCCCTGCATCCCGCGGGCGGCGTGTAGACGTGGGTTCCGCGCTGCCGCTCGGCGAGCCGGCACCGCTCGACGGCATCCTGCCTGAGACCGCGGCCCACGGCGCGCACGACCGGGCGTTCGGCGTCTACGTGCACGTCCCGTTCTGCCGGGTGCGCTGCGGCTACTGCGACTTCAACACGTACACGGCGAGCGAACTCCGCGGCGCCCGCCAGGTCGACTACGCCGACCAGGCCATCGACGAGATCCGGATGTCGCGGCGCGTGCTCGCGGCATCCGGTGTCGCGCCCCGCGAGGCCGAGACGGTCTTCTTCGGGGGCGGAACGCCGACGATCCTGCCCGCCGACGACCTCGTGCGCATGCTCGCGGCGGTTCGCGACGAGTTCGGCTTCGCGCCCGGCGTCGAGGTCACGACCGAGGCGAACCCCGATTCCGTCGGCCCCGACGACCTGGTGCGGCTCGCTGAAGGCGGGTTCACGCGCGTCTCGTTCGGCATGCAGTCGGCGGTGCCGCATGTGCTCGCGGCGCTCGACCGCACGCACGACCCCGCGCGGGTGCCCCTCGTCGTGCGCTGGGCGCGCGACGCCGGGCTCGACGTGAGCCTCGACCTCATCTACGGAACCCCGGGGGAGTCCCTCGACGACTGGCGGCGCAGCGTCGACGCGGTCGTCGCCGAGCGACCCGACCACGTGAGCGCCTACGCGCTCATCGTCGAGGACGGCACGAAGCTCGCGAGGCAGATCCGGCGCGGCGAACTCGCCCAGCCCGACGACGACCTCGAGGCCGACATGTACGAACTGGCCGACACGGCCTTCGCCGAGGCCGGCTTCGAGTGGTACGAGGTCAGCAACTGGGCGACGGATGCCGCGCACCGCTCCCGGCACAACCTCGGCTACTGGCGGGGCGACGACTGGTGGGGCGTCGGGCCGGGAGCCCACAGCCACGTCGGCGGGGTCCGCTGGTGGAACGCGAAGCATCCGGCCGCCTATGCCGAGCGCCTCGCCGCCGGGCACTCGCCCGCCGTCGGGCGCGAGGTGCTCGACGCGCCGACCCGTGAGACCGAGCGCGTGCTGCTGCTCACGCGCATCCGCGAGGGCATCGACATCGCGTCGCTGCACGCGGGCGGCCGCCACGCGGTCGCCGGCCTCATCGCCGATGAGCTCGTGGACGCGAAAGCCGCCCTCGCCGGCGGGCTGACGCTCACTCGGCGAGGACGGCTGCTCGCGGACGCCGTCGTGCGGCGCCTGCTCGAGGACTGACCCCGATCAGCTCACGAACTTGATCGTGAGCGGGTACGAATAGGGCTCGCCCTGGTTCGCCTTGACGGCGGCGATGATGCTGAACACGATGATCAGCACGTAGACCGCGAGGATGATGAACAGCCCGATGACGACGAGCGTCAGGATGCTGCCGACGATGAGTGCGATCGTCATCGTGATCTGGAAGTTCAGCGCGGTCGCGGTGTGGGCGCGAACGAAGGGGCCCTTGTCCTTGAGGATCAGGTAGCCGATCAGCGCCGGGATGAAGCTGAAGAAGATGCCGCCGATGTGCACGAGCGTCGACCAGAGCTTCTCGTCGTTCGGGCTGAGCGGCGGGCTCTGCTCGTATGGGTTCTGCGGCGGCGGGGGAGGGGGCAGATCGGACATCGTCTTCTCCTGTTCGGATGCGCCGAATCGGCGCGGGGACTGCGGACGCCTTCATGCTGGCACAGCAACGCCCGCCGCGGGGAGTGACGCTCCAGCGGCGGGCGATGTGCGCGGCTCGACTACTTGATGAGTCGGATGGCGAAGGGGTAGCGGTAGTTGCGTCCGTCCTTGGCCTGGAGGAACGCGATGATCGAGAAGACGACGCCGACGATCCAGACCGCCCACGAGAGCAGGCCGAGCACGCCGCCGATGCCGAACGTGACGATCGTGATGATCGAGGTCAGGATGAAGATCGCGATCTGGGCGAAGACGAGCGTGATCTGGAAGTTGAGCGCTTCCTTCGCCTCGGTGTCCGTGAACCGGCCGCGGTCCTTGAAGACGAGCCAGATGATGAGCGACGGCAGGAATCCGATGATGCCGCCGAGGTGTGCGAACGAGCCCCACTGCACGTCCTGCTCGCGCGAGAGCGGCGCGCCAGCTGCGGCGGGCTGGCCCGCGGGCTGGGGAGCGGCCGGCTGCTGCGGCGGCGTGGGCGGCACGTTCGGATCGGACGGGCCTGCGTTTGGATCTGACATGTGCGTGCCTTTCGGGGCTTCGGGGACGGTTCCGCGGCCGTGAGGGGTGGGCGGTCGCGGCTCGGTGTGTCGCGGAACATGCCCACGGTAGCGCCGGGCAGGAGTGTCGGCAATGGGGATTACCCTGAGTTGAGCGGTATGATTGGCACTCAGGTCCACTGAGTGCCAACACCGCCGGGAAAGCGAGGGACATGGTCTCCGAACGCAGCCTCGCCGTCCTCAGGGCGATCGTGCAGGACTACGTCGCGTCACGCGAACCGGTGGGGTCGAAGGCCATCGTCGAGCGGCATTCGTTCGGCGTCTCGGCGGCGACCATCCGAAACGACATGGCCCTCCTCGAAGAGGAGGAGCTCATCGCCGCCCCGCACACGTCGTCGGGCCGCATCCCCACCGACAAGGGCTACCGGGTCTTCGTCGACCAGCTCACCGACGTGCGCCCGATGAGCAGGGCGCAGCGGCTCGCGATCGAGACGTTCCTGGGCGAATCGAGCGACCTCGACGAACTCCTCGCACGCACGGTCCGCCTCGTCGCGCAGCTGACCAAGCAGCTCGCGGTCGTGCAGTACCCGAGCTTCGGCAGCGCCCGCGTACGGCACGTCGAGCTCGTCTCGCTCGCGCCCGACCGCGTGCTGTGCATCCTCATCACCGACTCCGGCCAGGTCGAGCAACGGGTCGCCGAGCTCCCGAACCCGGTCGACGAGGCCGCCCTCTCGGCGCATCGCGCACGGCTGAACGATCTCGCCGGCAATCGGGCGATGGCGGATGCCGCGGAGTCGCTGTCCGGCGAGTTCGCCGACGTCGCTCCGGCCGACGCCCTCGTGCTGCGAGCCCTCGCGTCGACGCTCGCCGACCAGGCCCGCGCGCAGCGCCAGGACCGCCTCGTCGTCGCCGGCGCCGCGAACCTCGTGCGCACCGAGCAGGACTTCGCGGGGTCGATCCTCGGCGTCATCGAGGCCATCGAGGAGCAGGTCGTGCTCCTCAGGCTGTTCGGCGAGATGGCCGCCGACGAGCACGCCGTGGCCGTGCGCATCGGCCGCGAGAACGCGTCGTTCGGCCTCGGCGAGACGTCCGTGCTGTCCAGCGCCTTCGAGATCCCGGGCCGCGACATCTCCCGGCTCGGCGTGGTCGGGCCCACGCGCATGGACTACTCCAGCAGCATGGCGGCCGTTCGCGCGGTCGCCCGATACCTCTCCCGCACGCTCGGCGAGAACTGAGCAGCCGGCCCCCACCGGCATCCGCAATCGAAAGGACACGCCCTCCGTGGCAGACCACTACGAGGTCCTCGGCGTCTCACGCGACGCCACCCCAGACGAGATCAAGAAGGCCTACCGCCGCCTGGCGCGCGAGCTGCATCCCGACGTCAACCCCGGCGCCGAGGCATCCGAGCGCTTCAAGTCGGTCACGCACGCGTACGACGTGCTCTCCGATGCGAAGCAGCGTCAGCAGTACGACCTCGGCGATCAGGGCGGGTTCGGCGGCGGCGGGCAGGGCTTCGGCGGCTTCGGCGACATCTTCGAGACGTTCTTCGGCGGCACCCAGCAGACCAGGGGCCCCCGCTCCCGCCGCGAGCGCGGTCAGGACGCCCTGATCCGCGTCGAGGTCGGACTCGACGAGGTCATCTTCGGCACGCACCGCGACATCGAGGTCGACACCGCCGTGGTGTGCCAGACCTGCCACGGGTCCTGCTGCCAGCCGGGCACCTCGCCGGTGACCTGCGACATCTGCCACGGCACGGGGTCGATCCAGCGGGCCGTCAGGTCGCTGCTCGGCAACGTCATGACGTCGAGCCCGTGCGGCACCTGCCGTGGGTACGGCACCGTCATCGCGACGCCGTGCGTGACCTGCCAGGGCCAGGGCCGCGTGCGCGCCCGCCGCACGGTTCCCGTCGACATCCCTGCGGGCGTCGACACCGGCGTGCGGCTGCAGATGCCCGGTTCCGGCGAGTCCGGCCCCGCCGGAGGGCCCAACGGCGACCTCTACCTCGAGATCAAGGTCAAGAACCACGACGTGTTCAGCCGCAACGGCGACGACCTGCTCGCCACCCTCGCGGTGTCGATGACCGACGCGATCCTCGGCACCACGGCGAAGATCGAGGCGCTCGACGGCGACGTCGAGGTCGAGATCAAGGCCGGGCTGCAGAGCGGCGAGATCCTCACCGTGAAGGATCGCGGCGTGTCCAAGCTCCGCGGCAGCGGTCGCGGCGACCTCCGCGTGGGGGTGCAGGTGGTCACGCCCACCAAGCTCTCCGCGAAGGAGCGCGACCTCGTGCAGCAGTTCGCGTCGTCGAAGAAGGCGCCGGCCCCCGAGCTCAGCCACTTCCAGCAGGGCCTGTTCGCCCGCCTGCGCGACAAGTTCCTCGGCTGACGGGCGCGCGATGAGCCACCTCTACCTCGACGAGGGCCTCGAGCTGACGGGCGCCGCAGCCGGCGACCTCGTGCGCCTCACCGGCGACGAGGCGCGGCACGCGGTGACGGTCTCGCGGGTGCGCGTCGGCGAGCAGCTCGCGGTCGGCAACGGTCGCGGCGTGCTGGCCACGGCGACGGTGGTCGAGGCGGCTCCACGCGAGCTCGTGCTCGAGGTCGGCGAGGTCACCACGACGCCGGCGCCGAGCCCGCGCATCGTGCTCGTGCAGGCCCTCGCGAAGGGCGACCGCGACGAGCTCGCGGTGCAGGCGGCCACCGAACTCGGCGTCGATGCGATCGTGCCGTGGTCGGCGAGCCGGTCCGTCTCCCGCTGGGAGGGGCCGAAGGCCGACAAGGGCCGGGCCCGCTGGGCGAGCATCGTGCGCGAGGCGACCAAGCAGTCCATCCGGCCGTGGATGCCAGAGGTCGCACCGCTCACCGCGACCGCCGGGCTTCCCGCGCTGCTCGACGGCGCCCGCCTGCTGCTGCTCGAACCCACCGCGACGACGCCGCTCACCGACCTCCGCGACGACGGCCGCGACCTCGCGCTCGTCGTCGGGCCGGAGGGCGGCATCGCGCCGGCCGAGATCGAGCGGCTCGTGGCCTCCGGCGCCGAGACCGTCCGCCTCGGCGACTCGGTCCTGCGCACCTCGACCGCCGGCCCCGCCGCGATCGCGGTGCTGAACGCCCGACTCGGGCGGTGGTGAGGCATCCCTCGCTACGATGGGGACATGACCTCAACCGCCGAGCCGACCCTGTTCGAGCGCATCGCCGCGCGTGAGATCCCCGCGAACATCGTCGCCGAGACGGCGAACGTGATCGCGTTCCACGACATCGCCCCCAAGGCGCCGGTGCATGTCGTCGTCACGCCGAAGTCCGGCGCCTACCGCGACGTCGTCGAGCTCGCCGCGGGCGACCCCGCGTTGCTCGCCGAACTCGTCGAGGTCGCCAACGGCGTCGCGGCCGACCTCGCCGACGGCGAGTTCCGACTGGTGTTCAACACGGGCGCGGCAGCCGGCCAGACCGTCTTCCACGTGCACGCGCACGTGCTCGCCGGCGGCCTCGAGGAGGCCTCGCTTGGCGGCTGATCCGCAGGGCGAAGACCCGCAGCGCGACGACGTGCGACCCCCGGCCGGCGCACCCGACGCGCGACGCGCCGACGAGCCGGTCGCCGAGCGAGCCGACGAGGAGCGCCTGCGCATCGACGGCATCGCCATGGTGCGGCTGCTCGGCCCGCAGGACCGGCTGCTGACCACGATCCAGCGCGAGTACCCCGATGTCGAGGTGCACGTGCGCGGCAACGAGATCGGCATCCGCGGGGCCACCGACGAGCGCCTGCGCGTGCGCCGTCTCATCGAAGAACTCCTGGAGCTCGTGCGAGCCGGCCAGGACCCGACACCCACCGAAGTGAGGAGCTCGGCACGCATGATCGACGCCGATCCCGAATCCCGTCCGTCCGAACTGCTCGGACAGGTCATCGTCGCCTCGCGCGGCAAGACGATCCGACCGAAGACCGAGGGCCAGCGCGCCTACGTCGACGCCATCGACGAGCACACCGTCGTCTTCGGCATCGGCCCGGCCGGCACCGGCAAGACCTACCTCGCGATGGCGAAGGCCGTGCAGGCCCTGCAGCGCAAGGAGGTCAGCCGCATCATCCTCACGCGTCCGGCCGTCGAGGCGGGGGAGCGCCTCGGGTTCCTGCCGGGCACGCTCACCGACAAGATCGACCCGTACCTCCGGCCGCTCTACGACGCGCTCAACGAGATGATGGACCCAGAGATGGTGCCGAAGCTCCTCGCCTCGGGCACGGTCGAGGTCGCGCCACTCGCCTACATGCGCGGCCGCACGCTGAACGATTCGTTCGTCGTGCTCGACGAGGCGCAGAACACGACGCCCGAGCAGATGAAGATGTTCCTCACGAGGCTCGGCTTCGGGTCGAAGATGGTCGTCACCGGCGACGTCACGCAGGTCGACCTTCCGGGCGGGGCGAGCGGACTCCGTCTCGTGCCCCGCATCCTCGACCGCATCGACGACATCCACTTCGCGACGCTGACGAGCGACGACGTCGTCCGGCACACCCTCGTCGGCCAGATCGTCGACGCCTACACCGAGTACGACCAACGCGCCCAGGCGCAGCGCTTCGAGCGCGACCAGGCGCGCGAGTTCGCGAACCGCGCCGAACGACGCGGGCACGCCGGCCCGCGCGACCACCTCCCTCGAAGGGGCATCAACTCGTGAGCATCGAGGTCAACAACGAATCCGCGGTCGAGATCGACGAGGAGGTGCTGCAGCGCCTCGCGGTCTACGTGCTCGACGCCCTGCACGTGCACGCCGACGCCGAGCTGGCGATCGTGCTCGTCGACGAGGGCGCGATGGAGCAGCTGCACGTCCAGTGGATGGACGAGCCCGGTCCCACCGACGTGCTGAGCTTCCCGATGGACGAGCTGCGCCCCGGCAGCGAGGAGAACCCGGCCCCGCCCGGCCTCCTCGGCGACGTCGTGCTGTGCCCGCAGGTCGCCGAGGCGCAGGCGCGCACCGCGGGGCATCCGCTCATCGACGAGCTCCTCCTGCTCACGACGCACGGCATGCTGCACCTGCTCGGATTCGACCATGCCGAGCCCGAAGACGAGAAGGAGAT
Organism: Agromyces sp. PvR057; assembly: GCF_040547485.1. NCBI lineage: Bacteria > Bacillati > Actinomycetota > Actinomycetes > Micrococcales > Microbacteriaceae > Agromyces > Agromyces sp. PvR057. Next base: position 43,289 of record NZ_JBEPPT010000004.1, on the reverse strand, counting down.
GTTCGGCCTGCAGCGCGACCTCCTCGTCGGCTTCACGATGCAGGAGCGCCGTCGCTGACCATGCAGGCCTGGCTCTTCCTCGCGTCGGCGTTCGTGCTCGTCGCGTTCGGCGGTCTCATGGCGGCCGTCGACTCCGCCCTCGGCGCCACGAGCCGGGCGGATGTCACCGAGCTCGCGTTCGGCTCGCGTGCGCGTCGCTCGCTGCTCGCCATCGCCGATGACACCGGCGCGCACGTCAACGCCGTCAACTTCGTGCGCATCATCTCCGAGACGACCGCGGCCGTGCTCGTCACGCTCGCGTTCGTCTCGTTCCTCGACAACGTGTGGTGGGTGCTGCTCTGGTCTGCGCTCATCATGACGGCGGTGTCGTTCGTGCTCGTCGGGGCGAGCCCTCGCAGCGTCGGCCGGGCGCACGCCGCCGTCGTGCTGCGGTTGACGGCTCCCGTCGTGCACTTCCTGCGCGTGCTGCTCGGGCCGCTCGCGAACGCGCTCGTGAGCCTCGGCAATCGCGTGACGCCGGGTCGCATCCGGTTCGCCGGCGTCTCCAGCGAGGAGCAGCTGCTCAGCATGGTCGACGAGGCCACGGAGCTCGAGGTGCTCGAAGAGGGCGACCGCGAGCTCATCCACTCCATCTTCGAGTTCAACGACACCGTGGCGCGCGAGGTCATGGTGCCGCGCACCGACATGGTGACGATCGAGTCGACGGCGCACCTGCCGCAGGCCATGGCGCTGTTCCTGAACGCGGGCTACTCGCGCATCCCGGTCATCGAGCAGGACGCCGACGACGTCGCCGGCATCCTGTACCTCCGTGATCTCGCGCGCCTCGGGTTCGAGCGTCCGCTCGATGCGGCCGACCTCACGGTCGGCGAGCTCACCCGTCCGGCCGCGTTCGTGCCCGATTCGATGAAGGCCGACGCGTTGCTGCGGCAGATGCAGCTCGAGTCCAACCACCTCGCGATGGTCGTCGACGAGTACGGCGGCATCGCCGGCCTCGTCACGCTCGAGGACGTCATCGAGGAGCTCGTCGGTGACATCTCCGACGAGTACGACCGCGAGGCGGCGCAGATCGAGCAGCTCGACGGCGGCCGGTACCGCGTCAACGCGCGGCTGCCGATCGACGAGCTCGGCGAGCTGTTCGGGCTCGACCTCGACGACGAGGACGTCGACTCGGCGGGCGGCCTGCTCGCGAAGGAACTCGGCCGTCTCGCCCAGCCCGGCGAGCAGGCCGTGGTCTCCGGACTCGTCCTGCGGGCAGAGCGCACCGAGGGCCGCAGAAAGCGCATCTCGACGATCCTCGTCGAACGCGATCAGTCCCTGATCGACGCCCAGCTGGCATTCGACTCCGGGGACGCCGATGGAAGGAAGCACCGTGGCTGAGTACCGCGCAGGATTCGTCTCGTTCGTGGGGCGCCCCAACGTCGGCAAGTCGACGCTGACGAACGCGCTCGTCGGCGAGAAGGTGGCGATCACGAGCTCGAAGCCGCAGACCACGCGTCGCGCGATCCGCGGCATCGTGCACCGTGAGGACGGGCAGCTGATCCTCGTCGACACGCCCGGCCTCCACCGGCCGCGCACGCTGCTCGGCGAGCGACTGAACTCGCTCGTGCAGTCCACGCTCGGCGATGTCGACGTGATCGCGTTCTGCGTTCCGGCGAACGAGCCGATCGGGCCGGGCGACCGGTTCATCAACGAGCAGCTCGACCAGTACCCGCGCGCCAAGAAGGTCGCGATCGTCACGAAGACGGATGCCGCGTCGAAGGCGAAGGTCGCCGAGCAGCTGCTCGCGGTGTCCGAGCTGCGCGAGTGGGCGGCCGTCATCCCGGTGTCCGCGCCCCGTGGCGAGCAGCTCGACGTCCTCATCGACGAGCTGCTGTCCATGCTGCCGACGTCGAGCCAGCCGCTCTACCCGGCCGAGACCCTGACCGACGAGGACACCTCGGAGCGCATCGCCGAGTTCATCCGCGAGGCCGCGCTCGAGGGCGTCACCGACGAGCTGCCGCACTCGATCGCGGTCGTCGTCGAGGACATGGTCGAGCGCGAGGACAAGGACCTGCTCGAGATCTACGCGAACCTCTACGTCGAGCGCGACAGCCAGAAGGGCATCATCATCGGCAAGGGCGGTGCACGCCTCCGTGAAGTCGGGGCGACGGCACGGGCGCAGATCGAGGGCCTCCTCGGCCGCAAGGTGTACCTCGCGCTGCACATCAAGGTCGCGAAGGACTGGCAGCGCGACCCGAAGCTGCTCGGCCGCCTCGGGTTCTGACCTGAGGCGCGGCCGACCGCGTACGACTCGAGGATGATTCGCGTGAGCTGACGCGGCATCCGGCCCGGGCAGCGCGTACGGTGGATCGGTGCCCGAGTACCGAATCAGTCGCGCGAAGCTGACGACCGACATCGTGCTCGCGGTCGTGTTCGGCCTGATGTCGCTGCCGTTCGCGCTCATGGGCACCTGGGCCGACCTCGTGGCCATGGTGCTCTTCGTCGCCGCACTCGCGGTGCGCCGCCTGTCGCCGGCGTGGGCGCTCGGCATCGCGTGGGCCGCGGCGACCGTGCAGATGGCCGCGCTCCGCGACCTGCAGTTCTACGACTTCGCCGTGCTCGGCGTGCTGTACTCCACGTCGGCACACGGCGGTCGGCTGCTGAAGTGGCTCGGGCTGGTGTCGGCGGGCGCGGGTGCGCTGATCGCCACGGTGTACCTGCAGGTGCTCATGCCGGTCTTCGGCGGCACCGGCGGTCTCACGCCGCAGAACCTGTTCGCGGCGGCGTTCATCCTCATCGCCTCGCTCGCGGTGCTCGTGCTGGCCTGGACCGCGGGGCTCCTGGCGCGGTCGGTCCGCGACGGCCGCGAGGTGCGGCGGCGCGAGGAGGTCGCGAACCGCGAACGCGCGCTCGCGGAGTACCGCTACACGGTCGAACAGGAGCGAAACCGCATCGCTCGCGACATGCACGACGTCGTCGCGCACTCGCTGGCGGTCGTCATCGCCCAGGCCGACGGCGCGCGCTTCGCGGCGAAGACCCGGCCCGATGCGGCATCCGAGGCGCTGTCGACGATCTCGGGCGTGGCACGCGGTGCACTCGGCGACGTGCGCGTGCTCCTCGCCGAACTGCGGCACCGCGAGGGCGGCGCACCGCAGCCGGTGCTCGACGATCTCGGCGGCCTCATCGAGGGCGTCGTCGCGGCAGGCCTCGACGTGCGGCGCCTCGAGACCGGCGAGCGCTGCGAGCTCGGCACCGGCCACCAGATCGCCGTGTACCGCATCGTGCAGGAGGCGCTCACGAACGCCCTCCGCCACGGCGACACGTCCGCGCCGGTCGACCTCCGCCTCGACTGGGAGGCCGACGGACTCTCGCTCTCGATCTCGAACCGTATCCCCGCGGATGCCGCGGGCGGGCCGAACCCGATGGCGACGCGCCACGGCATCACGGGCATGCGCGAGCGTGCCCAACTGGTGGGCGGCACGCTCGCCGCCGAGCCTGGCGCCGACGGCGCGTTCCACGTCGTCGCGAGGATCCCCGCACAACCGAGGAGCCCATCATGAGCGGCATCCGCGTCGCACTCGTCGACGATCAGGCGCTGTTCCGCTCCGGGGTGCGCATGCTCGTCGAGTCCCAGCCCGACCTCGAGGTGGTCGGCGAGGCCGGTGACGGCCTCTCGGGGGTCGCCCTGGCCGCCACGAGCCGTCCCGACGTGGTGCTCATGGACGTGCGGATGCCGCAGCTCGACGGCATCCAGGCGACCGAGCGCATCCTCGCCGAGGCGGAGCGCGACGGGCGCACAGCCCCGCGGATCCTCGTGCTCACGACGTTCGACCTCGACGAGAACGCGGCGCGCGCCATCCGCGCGGGGGCGAGCGGGTTCGTGCTGAAGGACGCCGATCCCGAGTTCCTGCTCGCGGCGATCCGCACGGTGCACCAGGGCAACCAGGTGATCGCGGCGAGCGCCACGCGGGAGCTCTTCGCGCATCTCGCCAGGGGGAGCGGCCGGCGCCCGGCTCCGGCGGCCTGGGCGGAGCTCACGCCCCGCGAGCGCGAGATCTTCGGGTTCGCCGCGCGGGGGCTCTCGAACTCGGAGATCGCCGCGTCGGAGTTCCTGTCGGAGGCGACGGTGAAGACGCATGTGAGTCGCATCCTCGCGAAGCTCGGACTCCGCGATCGCGTGCAGCTCGTGGTCTTCGCGTACGAGCACGACCTCGGCATGCCCGATCATCCTGAAGGATGACGCTGCGCCATCCCGTGGCCCGATGACGGGTCGGCGGTGGCATCCGTAGCGTCGAAGGCATGCAGATCCAACCATCAGACCTCGGACTCATCGCGCGCGTCACGAACCTCGGCAAGCGGTACGGAACCGGCTCGAGCACGGTCGCCGCGCTCGACGACGTCTCGCTCGGGCTGCGCCGAGGCGAGTTCACCGCGATCATGGGCCCGTCGGGCTCGGGCAAGTCGACGCTCATGCACATCATGGCCGGCCTCGACTCGCCGACGTCTGGGCGGGTGTGGCTCGGCGACACCGACATCACCGACCTGCCCGACGGCGCGCTCACCGTGCTGCGGCGTCGCCGCATCGGCTTCGTGTTCCAGTCGTTCAACCTCGTGCCGACGCTCGACGTGCGTGCGAACGTGATGCTGCCGTTCGAGCTCGACGGCCGCCGCCCGACGAAGGACGAGCAGGCCTGGATCGGCGAGCTCCTCGACACGCTCGGGCTCGCGGGCCGCGTGAAGCACCGTCCGCACGAGCTCTCGGGCGGACAGCAGCAGCGGGTCGCGATCGCACGTGCCCTCGCGACGAGGCCCGACCTCGTGTTCGCCGACGAGCCGACCGGAAACCTCGACTCGCGCACCGGGCGCGAGGTGCTGGCGCTGCTCGCCTCGGCCTCGTCGCGGTACGGCCAGTCGATCGCGATGGTCACCCACGACCCGATCGCGGCGAGCCATGCCGACCGCATCCTGTTCCTCGCCGACGGCCGCATCGTGCGCGACGCCGGGCGCTCCACGCCCGAGGAGATCAGCTCGTACATGCTCTCGATGGAGACGGCGGCATGACGCGGGTGAAGGATCTCCTCCCGACGCTGCTCGTGGCCACGTTGGCCGCGGCGTTCGGCGTCGCCCTGCTGCAGATCACCGGCATCCTGGCCGCCGTCATCACGTCGCAGGACGGGATGTCCGAGAGCGGCACCGTGCAGCTCATGCTCTCGCTCGTCGCGAGCGTGTTCATCGTGATCGCCGTCTACGTCAGCGCCGTCGTCACCTCGAACACGGTCGCGACCGTCGTCGCCGGCCGCACCCGCCTGATCGCGCTCCTGCGGCTCATCGGGTCGAGCGCACGTGCGCAGCGCGGCGCCATCGCCCGAGAGGGCCTGCTCATCGGGCTGGCGGGCGCCGTGCTCGGCGCGCTGCTCGGCTCGGCGGCCGCGTGGGCCATCGGCGAGATCGGCACGGCGCAGGGGAGCATCCCGCGCGTCGAGTACTCGCTCGTCGACCCGCTGATGCTCGTGCCCATGGCCGCCGTCGTGCTCACGACGTGGCTCGCCGCATGGACGGGATCCCGCCGCGTGCTCGCCGTTCGTCCGGCGCAGGCGCTCGGCACTGCGACCGAGGCCGACTTCGACGAGGTGGCCTCGCGCACGGGCCGCGCGGTCGTGGCCTGGATCCTCGGAGTCCTGGGCATCGGGCTCCTCGTGCTCGGCGTCGTCGTGGGCCTCGTGCGACCCGAGGGCGTGCTCATCGGGCTGCTCGGCGGCATCCTCTCGTTCACGGCCATCGTGCTCGCGTCGCATCGCGTCATGCCGCCCGTGCTGCGCCTCGTCGGCCGGCTCTTCGGCGACCGCCCGGCGGCACGTCTCGCCGCCGAGAACGCCGTGCGCCACCCAGAGCGGTCCTCGCGCATGACGATCGGCCTCGTCATCGGCGTCACCCTCGTCACGACGTTCGCCGTGACCATGGAGACCTACCGCGCCATGGTGCTGGTCGCCACCGCCGACCGGCCCGAGATGCAGGACGCCCTCGGCCCGGTCATCGACGGCACCGTTGCGGTGTTCTCGACGCTCATCGGCTTCAGTGCCGTGATCGCGGCCGTCGGCCTCGTGAACACGCTGTCGATCAGCGTCATGCAGCGCACGCGCGAGCTCGGCCTGCTGCGCGCGCTCGGGTTCGATCGCCGCCAGATCCGCGTCATGGTGCTCGTCGAGGCGGCCGCGCTGACCGTCGCGGCCACCCTCACGGGGCTCGTGCTCGGCATCGCCTACGGCTGGGTCGGGGCGCAGTCGATCCTCGGGTCGGTCGGCAGCGGTCCCGGCATCGTGGCCCCGGTCATCCCGTGGCCGATCGTCGCGATCGTCGTGGGTGCCGCGGCACTGCTCACGCTCGCGGCATCCGTCGCACCGATGCGGCGCGCGGCGCGCGTGTCGCCGGTCGTCGCGCTCGCGATCGACTAGACCGGATCCTGCGGGGACCGCTCGGCAGAACGTCCTTCGCACGGGGGTGCGAAGGCGGGGGAACAGGGCGGACGGATGCCTCGGGGGAGGCATCCGTCCGCGTCGTCGTGCGCGCGGGCCCGACGCAGTGTTAGCCTTGGTGCGTGTCTTACGGCCTGCTTCTCCTTAGCTGCCGCAGCGAGTCCTAGTTCTCAGGCCTCCCTCGCTGCGGAGTTCGTCGTCGGCTGAATCATCCGCGAAGCGAGAGAAGCACCTCATGAAGAACACCCAGAAGCCCTCGGCGATGCCCGTTCACCGGTACCGCCCCTTCCACGAGCAGGTCGTCGTCGACCTGCCCGACCGCACGTGGCCGTCCAAGCGCATCGAGGTCGCACCGCGTTGGTGCGCCGTCGACTTGCGCGACGGCAACCAGGCGCTCATCGACCCGATGAGCCCCGAGCGCAAGCGCATCATGTTCGACCTGCTCGTGAACATGGGCTACAAGGAGATCGAGGTCGGGTTCCCGAGCGCGAGCCAGACCGACTTCGACTTCGTGCGCAGCCTCATCGAAGAGGGCGCGATCCCCGATGACGTGACGATCCAGGTGCTGACCCAGGCGCGCGACCACCTCATCGAGCGCACCTACGAGTCGATCAGGGGCGCGAAGCAGGCCATCGTGCACCTGTACAACTCCACGAGCATCCTGCAGCGCGAGGTCGTGTTCCGCACCGATCGCCAGGGCATCATGGACATCGCCCTGCACGGCGCCCGCAAGTGCCGCGAGATGGAGGCCACGGTGCCCGGCACCGCGGTCTACTACGAGTACTCGCCAGAGAGCTACACCGGCACCGAGCTCGAGTTCGCCGTCGACGTGTGCAACCAGGTCATCGAGATCTTCGAGCCCACGCCCGAGCGCAAGGTCATCGTCAACCTGCCGGCCACGGTCGAGATGACGACCCCGAACGTCTACGCCGACTCGATCGAGTGGATGAGCCGCCACCTCGCGCACCGCGAGAACGTGATCCTGTCGCTGCACCCGCACAACGACCGCGGCACCGCGATCGCCGCGGCCGAGCTCGGCTACCTGGCCGGCGCCGACCGCATCGAGGGATGCCTGTTCGGCAACGGGGAGCGCACCGGCAACGTCGACCTCGTCGCGCTCGGCGTCAACCTGTTCACGCAGGGCATCGACCCGCAGATCGACTTCTCCGACATCGACGAGGTCAAGCGCACGGTCGAGTACTGCAACCAGCTGCCGGTGCCCGAGCGCCACCCGTGGGCGGGCGACCTCGTCTACACGGCGTTCTCCGGCTCGCATCAGGACGCGATCAAGAAGGGCTTCGAGGCCATGGCCGCCGAGGCCGAGCGCCGCGGCGCGAACGTCGACGACCTCGAGTGGGCCGTGCCCTACCTGCCCGTCGACCCGCGCGACCTCGGTCGCAGCTACGAGGCGGTCATCCGCGTGAACTCGCAGTCGGGAAAGGGCGGCGTCGCCTACCTGCTGAAGAACGACCACGCGCTCGACCTGCCGCGTCGCCTCCAGATCGAGTTCTCGGGCGTGGTGCAGGCCAAGACCGACGAAGAGGGCGGCGAGGTCTCGAGCGACGAGATCTGGCGCGTCTTCACCGACGAGTACCTGCCGGCGCCCGCCGAGCGGCCCGACGACAAGTGGGGGCGCTTCGAGCTGCTGTCGCTGCGCACCGAGAGCGACCTCACGGGTGAGGTCCGCGTGCGCGTGGGCCTGCGCGACGGCGATGAGCGCGTCGACGCCGAGGGCAGCGGCAACGGACCCATCGCGGCGTTCCTGTCGGTGCTCGGCGCCGAGGGCGTCGAGGTGCGCGTGCTCGACTACAGCGAGCACGCGATGTCGGCCGGCGGCGACGCCGTGGCCGCCGCGTACGTCGAGTGCCAGGTCGGCGACCGCACGCTCTGGGGCGTCGGCATCGACGCCGACATCTCCACGGCGTCGCTGAAGGCGGTCGTCTCGGCCGTCAACCGCGCGATCCGCACGCACGTCGAGGTCGACGAGCTCGAGGCCGTGGGCGTCTGATCCGAACGACGGATGCCGCGTGCCGACGTCGGCACGCGGCATCCGTCGTCGCTCCCTGGCGTGCTCGTCTCGAGCGCGCCAGGCGAAGGCCGCCGCCGTCTCAGTCGCGGATGATCGGCAGCATGCCGGTCTCGGTCGCGACCTTTCGTCGGTAGAGCATGCGCTGTTCGGGCAGCGAGACATCGAAGATGACCGCGAGCCACCTGATGACCGCCGTGACCGCCACGCAGACGATCCCGGCGATGAACAGCGGCACGTCGAAGAGGTGCAGCACCACGAGCACGATGCACCCGGCTCCCGCCGCGACGGCGTAGAGCGACCCGACATGCATGATCGAGATGGGCAGGCCCATGAGCATGTCCCTGAGCACGCCGCCGCCGACCGCCGCGGCGACGCCCACGAACACGGCCGGGAGGATCGGCAGGCCGAGGCCGAGGGCCTTCGACGTGCCGAACGCGCCGAACATGCCGATGACGATGGCATCGAGGCCGACGATGACGCTGTTGATCCGGGCGAGCGCTCCGGCCAGGAGCATGCCGAGGAGTGCGGCCGCGACCGCGACGACGAGGTACCAGTTGCTCTGCAGGGCTCTCAGGGGCTGATCGAGCAGCAGGTCGCGGATCATGCCGCCGCCGAATCCCATCACGATGCCGACGAGGGCGACGCCGAGCAGGTCGAGCCGGCGTTGGCCGCGGAACCCCGATGCGAACAGGGCGCCTTGGACGCCGCCGAGTCCGACCGCGGTGAGATCGAGCCACAGGGGGATGAAGAACTGCTGGGTTTCCACGAGGCAAGTGAACCAGAGCGGATGCCGCGTGCCGGCCATCCGCGCGGTGCGCCGTGCCGTGGGCGGCGGGTGGGAGAATGAAGGGTGCCCGTCTACCGAGATGAAGCCGTCGTGCTGCGCACCCACAAGCTGGGTGAGGCCGACCGCATCCTCACGCTCCTCACGCGACGGCACGGCAAGATCCGCGCGGTCGCGAAGGGCGTTCGGCGAACCGGGTCGAAGTTCGGCGCCCGCCTCGAGCCGTTCATGGTCGCCGACCTGCAGCTCTACGAGGGCCGCACGCTCGACGTCGTGACGCAGGCCGAGTCGCTCGGCTCCTACGGCGCCGAGATCAGCGCCGACTACGCGGCCTACACGGCGGCGAGCGCGATGGTCGAGGCGGCCGACAAGCTCACCGAGTCCGAGGGTTCGCTGCAGCAGTACCTGCTGCTCGTCGGCGCGCTGCGTTCGCTCGCGCGCGGCGAGCACGGCGCGACGCTCACCCTCGACTCGTACCTGCTCCGGGCGCTCGCACTGGCCGGCTGGGCGCCGAGCTTCGAGGACTGCTCGCGGTGCGGACGCCCGGGCGAGCACACGGCCGTCGTCGTGCAGCTCGGCGGCGTCGTCTGCGACGAGGAGTGCGCGCCGCCCGGCACGCCCCGCATCGCCCGGTCGACCGTCGCACTGCTCGGCGCCCTCCTCGCCGGCGACTGGGCGTTCGTCGACGCCTCGGCCGCCGGCGACCGCAACCAGGCCAGCGGCATCGTCGCCGCCTACACCCAGTGGCACCTCGAACGGGGACTCCGTTCGCTGCCGCACGTCTCGAGGGAACCCAGCGCACCGTGACCCCAAAGCCCTACACGCACCGCGACGCCGTCGCCTACCGCCCGCTCGACTGGACCGGCGTGCACCCGCCCGCCTACCCGAAGGGTGCGGTGCCGAATCACGTCGCGATCGTCATGGACGGCAACGGCCGCTGGGCGAACCGGCGTGGGCTGACGCGCATCGAGGGCCACAAGGCCGGTGAGGCGGCGCTGCTCGACGTCGTCGCCGGCGCGATCCAGGCCGGGGTCAAGCACCTCTCGGTCTACGCGTTCTCGACCGAGAACTGGAAGCGCAGCCCCGACGAGGTCCGCTTCCTCATGGGCTACAACCGCGACGTGCTGCACCGTCGGCGCGACCAGCTCAACGAGTGGGGCGTCCGCATCCGATGGGCTGGTCGAAAGCCCCGCCTCTGGGCCTCCGTCATCAACGAGCTGCAGTTCGCCGAGCGCCTGACCGCCGGCAACGACACCCTGACCCTCACGATGTGCGTGAACTACGGCGGACGCAACGAGATCACCGACGCCGTTCGCTCCATCGCCGACGACGTGGCGGCCGGTCGCCTGAAGCCGTCGGCGGTGTCGGAACGGCTCATCTCCAAGCGCCTCTACGTGCCCGAGATGCCCGACGTCGACCTCTTCGTGCGCAGCTCGGGCGAGCAGCGCACCTCGAACTTCCTGCTCTGGCAGTCGGCGTACGCCGAGATGGTGTTCCTCGACCGGCTCTGGCCCGACTTCTCGCGCACCGACCTCTGGCAGGCCATCGAGCTCTACGCGTCGCGCAACCGCCGCTTCGGCGGGGCGATCGACACCCCGACGGCCTCCGAGTAGGCCGCGGGCCGAGCGGCTCGCGCGCACGGCATCGGCCGCAGACCGGACGCCCGCCCGCGGCATCCGCTATCTGGCCGTCCTGGAGGCCCGAACCTGGTCGTGCAGGAGCCGGGCCGCGTGGCCGAGCGCCTGCTCCGCCCCCGGCTGGACGCGCGCGGGCACCGACGACTCGCTGAGCACCGCGATGGCGATTCGCGCGCCATCGGCATGCTCGAGCACGCCGACCTCGTGGCGGAGGTGCAGGAACGTGCCGGTCTTGGAGTACCACGCCGCGTCGTCGGACTCGAGATCTGGTGCGAGACGGTGGCGCATCAGGTTCATCCCGAGCAGGCGCTTGATCTGCGCGTGCTCGTTCGCCAGCCCCGGGTCGGTCCACAGGCGTTCGAGGAGGTCGACGGTCGCCCGGGAGGTTCCCGCGTTGGCGTGGGTGACGTCGAGCTGGGGGATCAGGTGGCCGCCGCCGCGGGTCGACGCCTGGATGGCGAGCGCGAGCGCCTGCGGCAGCTCATCGGGCTCGAGGCGACTCGCGAGGGTCTCGTGCAGGTCCTGGATCGAGTGCCGCACCGTGACCTGGGCGATGCCGAGCTCGCGCAGGAGCGCGGTGACCTCAGCGGGCGGGCAGCGCTCGAAGAGGGCATCGGCGGCCGTGTCGTCACTCACGCAGATCGCGAGGTAGAGCAGGTCCTCGACGGCCACCCGCGACGGATGCTCGAACCGGCAGAGCCCGGTGAGGCCGGGCGTCCTGCCGGCCGGATCGAGCGGCACGGGTTCGGCGAGGTCGATCGCCCCGGCATCGGCCGCGCGCAGCACCGCGAGTGCGAGGGGCAGTTTCACGACCGAGGCGAGCGGGTACGCGGCATCCGGATCGATCGAGAGCTCGCGGCCAGAGCCGAGGTCGCGCACCGTGATCGAGGCGGTCAGGCCCGCGTCCTCGAGGGCCTGCTCGGCGTCGCGCAGCACGGCTCGGTCAGGACGCACGATGCTCCGTCGGTGCGTCGGTGCCGAGCAGGTCGGGCAGCAGCGAGCCGGTCGCGTCGAGGAAGCGCCCCGCGAGGTCGCCGTCCCGGTGCACGAGCGTGTAGCCGCGCCTGAGGTGCAGGTCGCCGAGCGGATGCCACGCGAGATCGGCTCCGGTCGCCTCCGCGCGCGTGCACAGCACGAGGTCCCCGTCGGCGATGGCCCGTGCGATCGCGGTCACGAGCGACGTCGCGAGGCGCAGGTGGCCCGCGGCGAGGCCTGCGCCGTTCCGCACGCGTTCGAGCCGATCGCGCACGTTCGGCACGTCGTCCTCGGGTTGCAGCCAGAGTCGGCGTCGCTCGGGCGTGCCGCGTCTCGGACGCAGCTCGGCGAGGTAGAACGGTTCCTCGCCGGTGTCCGCGCCGCGGGCGAAGCCGACCCCGAGCGGCGTCGACCAGTCGGCTCGGTCGGGCTCGACGTGCTGCAGCGCGAGCTGCGCGCGCCCGGCGCTCATCCACTCGGCGCGTTCGCGCGGGGCGCCCTCGAGCAGCTCGACCGTGAGCGATCGGTCGGCCGCCGCGGCGCACACGCGGGCCGCCGCCGCGGGGGAGAGGTGGCGCGGCACGGCGAGGGTGATCGGCAGTGAGCGGGCATGGTCGGCGTCGTCGGCGAACTCCTGTGCGGCGACGACGAGCCGCGTCGCGCCGGGGAGCACGCTCCGGCCGAACGGGGTCAATGCCACGCGTCGCGACGAACGTTCGAACAGGCGGGCGCCGAGATGGTTCTCGAGCGCGGCGATGCGGCGACTCGCGACGGATTGGGTGACTCCGGTGCCCATCGCGCCGGCCGTGAAGCTCTCGCGCTCGGCCACGGAGACGAAGGCCTCGCAGGCCGACAGGAGGTCGAAGTTGCGGGGCATGGATGCGATTCTGGCATGAATAGGGGGATTGCGTGCTTTGCCTGCATGCATCGACGGACGCAAGACTGCCAGCCATGCATTCGACACCTGAATCCGCACGTGAATCCGCACCTGAATCGGCGCTCGACACCGCCGGCCTGTCCCGCCGGTCGCTGCTGGCCTTCGGCGGCGCGGCGACCGCCGGTATCGCCGCCTCCGTGCTCGCGTCGGCACCCGCGCAGGCCGCGTCCGGCGCCGGCCGCGCGAACGGGGCATCCGGTGCAGACCACGGGCGGATGACGCGCGACCTGCACGACCTCGAGCGCGCGACCTCGGTCACGATCGGCGTCCACGCCGTGGGCCACGGCGACCGTCGTGCCTTCCGCTACCGGGGTGCCGACGTGTTCCCGATGTGCTCGCTGTTCAAGGTGCTCGCCGCCGCGGCGCTCGTGCGCGACCGCGGGTACGACGAGGGCTACTGGGCGACGCCGATCCCGTTCACCGATGCCGACATCGTGCGCGACTCGCTCGTGCTCGCCACGCTGCAGCCCCAGCAGGCGACGCCGGGGCAACTCGCCGACGCGGCCCTGCGCTACAGCGACAACACCGCGGGCAACCTGCTGCTGCGCGAGCTCGGCGGCCCGGCGGCGATCACGTCGTTCGCCGCCTCGCTCGGTGCGAACCGCACGCGCCTCGACCGCTGGGAGCCCGAGCTCAACGACGCCGTGCCTGGCGACGTGCGCGACACGACCACCCCCGACGACATCGCCCTGCTCTACGCGGCCCTGCTGCTCGAGGACGCCGCGGGCGTGCTCGCCTCCTCGCGGCTGCGCGAGTGGATGCTCCGCAACACGACCTCCGGTGCGCGGATGCGCGCAGGGCTCACCGCCCCCTACGAGCTGGCCGACAAGACCGGCGGCGGCGAGTACGGCGTGGTCAACGACGCGGGCGTGCTCTGGCGAGGAGGACGAGACCCGCTGACCCTCGTCATCCTGACCCGCACCGATCGCCCCGATGCCGTGCGCAACAACGAGGTGATCGCCGAGGCCACGCGGATCGTGGTCGGCCGCTGACGTGGTGCGTCCGGGCGTCGCTCGGGTTCTGCCCGGGCGTCGCCCGGCCGCTCGGGGGCCGCTGCGTCGGACGGCGGGAATACCGATGCATCCGCATCGGTTGTCCCTCACCGTGAGTGAACCCATCAAGATCGACATCTGGTCCGACATCGCCTGCCCGTGGTGCTACATCGGCAAGCGCCACCTCGAGGCCGGCCTCGAAGCCCTCGGCGCGGACGCCCCCGATGTCGAGATCGAGTACCACTCGTTCGAGCTCTCGCCCGACACCCCGCTCGACTTCGAGGGGTCGACGGTCGAGTACCTGGCCGATCGCAAGGGCATGCCCGTCGAGCGCGTCGAGCAGATGCTCGAGCACGTCACGGGCGTCGCGGCGAATGCCGGACTCGAGTACCACTTCGAGAAGGTCGCGCACACGAAGACGCTGAAGGCGCACGAGCTCCTCCACTTCGCGAAGGCGAACGGCAAGCAGCTCGAGCTGAAGGAGCGCCTGCTCAAGGCGTACTTCGTCGAGGGCGGACGCGTGAACCGCATCGACGAGCTCGTCGGCTACGCGGTGGAGGTCGGCCTCGACGCCGACGCCGCGCGCGACGCGCTCGAATCCGGCCGGTACGCATCCGACGTGCAGGCCGACATCGCGCAGGCCGGCGCATACGGCATCAACGGGGTGCCGTTCTTCGTGATCGACGGCAAGTACGGCATCTCGGGCGCACAGCCGGCCGAGGTGTTCTCGCAGGCGATCGCGCAGGTCTCCGGCGAGCGCGTCGCGTGAGCGCGGTCGACGCGACCGTGGGCGGCACCGAGCTCGCGGCGGCCTCCACGACGTCGGTGACGGATGCCGCGACGTCGCCGTTCACGATGGTCACGGGCGATCCGTCGGCCATGGTGTGCGAGGGCGACGTCTGCTTCATCCCGTCGGTCGAGTAGTCGCGAGCGCCGTCTCGAGACCTGCGGGACGGCCCGAGCTCGAGCCTCGGTGCGGCGCTACTCGGGGTCGCTGAGGTCGGCGACGACCGCGTCGAACGCCTCGATGAGTCGGTCGGCATCGACGAACAGGCTCCGGCCGTGCTCGCCGGCGCCCATCGACACCCGTCGGCCGACGACGGACTCGTCGATGTAGACGGGCCACGGCGTGGTCGACCCGAGCGGCGTGATCGTGCCGCGCTCGTAGCCGGTCGCCGCGAGCGCGAGCGACGCGTCGGGCAGTTGCAGCTTGTTGACGCCGACGAGTGCGCGCAGCTTCGGCCACGAGATCTTGCGGCCGCCCGGAACGAGGGCGAAGAGGTAGGTGTCGTCGCTGCGCTTGACGACGAGCGACTTCACGATGTCGGCCGGCGTGATGCCGAGCAGTTCGGCGGCCTCCTCGAGGCTGCGGGCCGCCGGGCGTTCGATGATCTCGACGTCGAGACCTCTCGCCGTGGCATCCGCCTGCACGCGTTCGGAACCCGAGATCGTCTCGCCCATGTCGTCCTCCACAGCTCGCCTGATGGAGATCCTAGGCTGGCCGGAACCACCGGAGGACGGGATGTCGCAGGATTCTGGGAGAATCGACGGTGATGTCTCTCACTTCCACGACTCCCGCAGGCCCGCTGACCATCGGCGGCCTCGAACTCGACGTGCCCGTCGTGCTCGCTCCGATGGCCGGCATCACGAACACGGCGTTCCGGCGGCTCTGCCGCGAGTTCGGGGCCGGTCTCTACGTCTCCGAGATGATCACCTCGCGCGCGCTCGTCGAACGCACGCCGGAGTCGATGCGCCTCATCACGCACCACGAGTCCGAGACGCCCCGCTCGATCCAGCTCTACGGGGTCGATCCGAAGACGGTCTCCGAGGCGGTCACGATGCTCGTCGCCGAAGATCGGGCCGATCACATCGACCTGAACTTCGGATGCCCCGTGCCCAAGGTCACGCGCAAGGGCGGCGGAGCCGCCCTCCCATGGAAGAGCGGGTTGTTCCGCGACATCGTCGAGGGTGCGGTGAAGGCCGCGGGCGACATCCCGCTCACCATCAAGATGCGCAAGGGCATCGACGCCGACCACCTCACCTACCTCGAGGCCGGGCGCATCGCCGAGGGCGCCGGCGTCGCGTCCATCGCGTTGCACGCCCGCACGGCGGCCGAGTTCTACTCGGGCCACGCCGACTGGGCGGCCATCGGGCGCCTCAAAGAGACCGTCACGAGCGTTCCCGTGCTCGGCAACGGCGACATCTGGTCGGCCGACGATGCGCTTCGCATGGTCGCCGAGACCGGCTGCGACGGCGTGGTCGTCGGTCGCGGATGCCTCGGCCGGCCATGGCTCTTCGGCGACCTCGCGGCGGCGTTCCGCGGCGAGTCGCAGAGCTTCCACCCCTCGCTCGGTCAGGTCGCGCAGACCTTCCGGCGCCACGCCGAACTGCTCACCGAGTTCTTCGACAGCGAAGAGCGCGGCTGCCGCGACATCCGCAAGCACGTCGCCTGGTACTTCAAGGGCTACCCGGTCGGCGGCGACTTGCGAGCCAGGCTCGCGACCGTCGAGTCGCTCTCGCAGCTCGACGACCTGCTCGGCACGCTCGACTGGTCGATGCCGTACCCGGGCGAGGGCGCCGAGGGTCCGCGCGGCCGCGCAGGCACTCCGAAGAAGCCCGCCCTGCCCGACGGCTGGCTCGACTCCCAGCAGCTCGCGGGCCACGATCGCACGACCCTCGTCGACGCCGAGCTCGACACGAGCGGCGGCTGAGGTGGCGTCCGAGCGACTCTTCGGCGGCTACCACGACGTCGACACCGAGCGCCAGCATCCCGAAGAGCACACGAACCGCCGCAGCGACTTCGCGCGCGACCGTGCCCGCCTGCTGCACTCCAGCGCGCTGCGGCGCCTCGCGGCCAAGACGCAGGTCCTGAGCCCCACCGCCGGACTCGACTTCGCGCGCAACCGGCTCACGCATTCGCTCGAGGTCGCGCAGGTGGGTCGCGAGCTCGCCTCCTCGCTCGGCCTCGATCCCGACGTCGTCGACACCGCGTGCCTCGCGCACGACCTCGGGCATCCGCCGTTCGGCCACAACGGCGAGAAGGCACTCAACGTCTGGGCCGCCGACATCGGCGGGTTCGAGGGCAACGCGCAGACCCTCCGCATCCTCACGAGGCTCGAGCCGAAGGTGTTCGGCGCCGACGGCCGCGGCTACGGGCTGAACCTCACGCGTGCGAGCCTCGACGCGAGCTGCAAATACCCGTGGCCGGAGGCGACCTCGGTGGCCGATCCGAGCGGTCGCGCGAAGTTCGGCTTCTATCGCGACGACCTCGAGGTCTTCACGTGGCTGCGCCGCGGCGCACCCGAGCGCCGACTCTGCATCGAAGCCCAGGTCATGGATCTCTCCGACGACATCGCCTACTCCGTGCACGACTTCGAAGACGCGATCGTCAACGGCTACATCGACGTCGCGAGCCTCGGCGAGCGCGTCGACCACGACGCCCTCGTCACGTCCATGTACGCGTGGATCGGCGGTGCGTTCTCCCACGACGAGCTCATCGCCGCCTTCGACCGGCTCGACTCGCTCGACGGCTGGATGGACTCCTGGAGCGGCAGCAGGCGCGACCAGGCGCAACTCAAGAACCTCACGAGCCAGCTGATCGGCCGGTTCGCGCGGGCGGCGACCGAGGCCACGCGTTCGGCGTTCCCGTTGGCCAGCCTCATCCGGTTCGATGCCGACGTCGTCGTGTCGCGCGAGGTGCAGGCCGAGATCGCCGTGCTCAAGGGCATCGTCGCGGCGTTCGTGATGTCCCGCAACAGCCGGCAGCCCATCTACACGCAGCAGCGCGAGGTGCTCATCGAACTCGCCGACGCGCTCTTCGCGACGGGCGACCGCGATCTCGACCCCGGATTCGCCGAGGACTGGACCGCGGCATCCGACGACGTCGCGCGTCGACGCGTCATCGTCGATCAGGTCGCGAGCCTGACCGACCAGTCCGCACTCGCGTGGCACGAGCGAGTCGTGCGCCGGTGACGCGTCCCGCGGCGCATCGGGTCGGGGCGAACCGGCCGAAGGCCGCTCCCGGCGATCTAGGATGAGAGCCATGGCCGGCCGTATTCGACAGAGTGACGTCGATGAGGTGAAGGCCCGAACGAACATCGCCGATATCGTCGGCGATCACGTGAGCCTGAAGTCCGCCGGCGTCGGCTCCATGAAGGGCCTCTGCCCCTTCCACGACGAGCGAAGCCCGAGCTTCCACGTCAGGCCCGCACTCGGCTACTACCACTGCTTCGGCTGCGGCGAATCGGGCGACGCGTACACGTTCCTGCAGCGCATGGACCACGTCTCGTTCACCGAGGCGGTCGAGCGGCTCGCCGGCCGCCTCGGCTACGAACTGCACTACGAGGACGGCGGGCAGGCGAGCGACCACGGCAACCGTGCTCGGCTCCTCGCCGCGAATCAGGCGGCCTCGGAGTTCTTCACCGAGCAGCTCGGAACGAGCGAGGCCGAGGTCGGCCGCCGGTTCCTCGGCGAGCGCGGCTTCGACGCCGAGGCGGCGCGCCGGTTCGGCGTCGGCTTCGCGCCGAAGAGCTGGGACGCCCTGACCAACCACCTCAAGGGCAGGGGCTTCTCGACCGAAGAGCTCTCCGCGTCGGGGCTCGTCTCGCAGGGCGATCGCGGCGTCTACGACCGCTTCCGCGGTCGCCTCGTGTGGCCCATCCGCGACGTGACCGGGCAGACCGTCGGGTTCGGCGCGCGGCGCCTGCTCGACGACGACAACGGCCCGAAGTACCTGAACACCCCCGAGACCGCGGTCTACCACAAGGCCCAGGTGCTCTACGGGCTCGACCTGGCCAAGCGCGAGATCTCGAAGTCCCATCGGGTCGTCGTCGTCGAGGGCTACACCGACGTCATGGCCTGCCATCTCGCGGGCGTCACGACCGCGATCGCCACCTGCGGCACCTCCTTCGGCGTCGACCACATCAAGGTGCTCCGTCGCGTGCTCGGCGACGACTCGGGCGTCGGCGAGGTCGTCTTCACGTTCGACGGCGACGCCGCCGGCCAGCAGGCCGCGATGCGCGCGTTCGCCGAGGAGCAGCGGTTCGCCGCGCAGACCTTCGTCGCCGTCGCGCCCGACGGGCTCGACCCGTGCGACCTGCGTCTCGCGCGGGGCGATGCCGCGGTCCGCTCGCTCGTCGAGTCGCGCACGCCGCTGTTCGAGTTCGTGCTCAGGCACACGGTCGAGCGGTACGACCTCGAGACCGTCGAGGGCCGGGTCGCGGCGCTCCGCGCGGCGGCCCCCGTGATCGCCGACATCCGTGATCCGGCGATGCGCCCGGGCTACACGCGCGAACTCGCGCGCATGCTCGGCGTCGAGCTCGGCGAGGCGAGCCGCGCGGTGCGCCAGGCCCAGTCGCGTCCGCGCGACGCGGGCGCTCGCGGCACCGGGCGCGACGGCGGTCCTCGCGAAGCCGCGAACGGTGCGGAGCGGCAGAACGGCGGCAGGCCCGCGCCCGACACGAGTGCGCAGGCGCCCGCTGCACCCGAGCGGCCCTTCTCCATCGTCGACCTGCCGAACGACCCGGCGACGCGGCTCGAGCGCGATGCGCTGCAGGCGATGCTGCAGTATCCCGCCGAGGTCGGCGACGACCTCCTGCGTCACGCCCTCGACTGCCGGTTCACGAACGCGTCCCTCGCGGTCGTCCGCGACGGCATCGCCTCCGTGCTCGCGTCGGGCGACCCGCTCCTCCGCGTCGACCGGGTCGTCGCCGAGGTCCCGGCACCCTTCGCGGGCGTCGTGCACCAGCTGGCTGTCGCTCCGATTCCCCAGCGAGGCAATGCCGAGCTGAACGTCTACGTGCAGGGCGTCGTGAGCGCCCTCATCGATCGCGAGCTGCTGCGGCAGAAGTCCGAGCTCCTCGGGCGCCTGCAGCGCACCGACCGCGCCGATGTCGAGACGTACGCGGCGCTGCAGCGCGGCCTCGTCGAGCTCGAGCGCGAACGACGCGCGCTGCGCGGGGACTGAACGACCTCGACCGTCCGCTCTGCGCGTCGCAGCGACCGGTGCCCCGACCGGTGTCGCGACCGGTGTCGCGACCGGCCCGTGCGCGCGAGCGGCGGCGCCGTCGCCGTGCACCCGGCCGCGACATCCGGAACCCGTCTCGACCGGCGAAACAACGACTCGATCACGGTGACGTTGCAGATCGATAAACATTCGCGCTCCACCGTCGCAGACCCTGCGGCGTTCGCGGCGCCGTGTGCTACTCATGGGGAATACGCACACGCGACGCGGTTCTTCCGCGCCCGCGTTTCCTGACAGGAAGAGGTAGACGGATATGTCATCCGCATCCACGAACCGGCGCCGCTCGCTCCTCACGGTCGCCGGCGTCTCGGTCGCAGCGCTCGCACTGGCCGGTTGCACCGCCTCCGGCGGCGAAGAGACCGGCGGCACACTGACCATCGGCACGACCGAGCAGGTCACGGCACTCGACCCCGCCGGCTCGTACGACAACGGCTCGTTCGCCGTGATGAACCAGGTGTACCCGTTCCTCATGAACACGCCGTACGGCAGCCCCGACGTCGAGCCCGACATCGCGGAGTCGGCCGAGTTCACGTCGCCGACCGAGTACACGGTCAAGCTGAAGTCCGGCCTGAAGTTCGCCAACGGCAACGACCTGACGGCATCCGACGTGAAGTTCACGTTCGACCGCCAGACGGCGATCGCCGACGAGAACGGCCCGTCGTCGCTGCTCTACAACCTCGAGTCCACCGAGGCCGTCGACGACACGACCGTCGTCTTCCACCTGCTCAGCGAGAACGACCAGATCTTCCCGCAGATCCTGTCGAGCCCGGTCGGCCCGATCGTCGACGAGGACGTCTTCTCGCCCGACTCGCTGACCTCCGACGACGACATCGTCAAGGGCAACGCGTTCGCCGGCCAGTACGTCATCACGAGCTACGACTTCAACAACCTGATCTCGTACAAGGCCAACGCCGACTACGACGGCCTCCTGGGTGCGGCGAAGACCGACACGGTCAACGTGAAGTACTACACGGATGCCTCGAACCTGAAGCTCGACGTTCAGGAAGGCAACATCGACGTCGCGAACCGCACGCTGAGCGCGACCGACATCGAGGACCTCCGCGGCAACGACAAGGTGAAGGTCGTCGACGGCCCCGGCGGCGAGATCCGCTACCTCGTCTTCAACTTCAACACCATGCCGTTCGGTGCGACCACCCCCGAGGCCGACCCGGCCAAGGCGCTGGCCGTGCGCCAGGCGATCGCCGACCTCATCGACCGCGACGCGATCTCCGAGGACGTCTACAAGGGCACGTTCACGCCGCTCTACTCGTACGTTCCCGAGGGCCTGACCGGCGCGAACGAGGCGCTCAAGGGCCTCTACGGCGACGGCAACGGTGCGCCCGACGCCGACAAGGCGGCCGCGCGACTCGAAGAGGCCGGCGTCACGACGCCGCTCGACATCTCGATCCAGTACGTGGCCGAGCGCTACGGACCGTCCTCGAGCGACGAGTACGCGATCATCAAGGAGAACCTCGAGGAGAGCGGCCTGTTCACGGTCGACCTGCAGTCCACCGAGTGGGTCCAGTACTCCAAGGACCGCGTCGCCGACCTGTACCCGGCCTACCAGCTCGGTTGGTTCCCCGACTACTCCGACGCCGACAACTACCTCACCCCGTTCTTCCTCACGGAGAACTTCCTGTCGAACCACTACGACAACCCCGAGGTGAACGACCTGATCCTCGAGCAGGCGGTCACGGCCGACCCGGCTGCGCGTGAGGCGCTCATCGGCGAGATCCAGGACAAGGTCGCGGCCGACCTGTCCACGATCCCGTACATGCAGGGCGCGCAGGTCGCGGTCGTCGGTGCGGATGTCGAAGGCACCGAGGACACCCTCGACGCGTCGTTCAAGTTCCGCTACGCCGCGCTTTCGAAGGGCTGATCCGACCGTCTAGGCTCGGTTGAAGCTCGACGACGGGGACGACTCGCAACCAGCGGGTCGTCCCCGTTCCCCTGTACCCCCTGAGGAACCCATGAGCACTGTTGACACCATCTCCACGGCGGAGGGTCCCGCATCGGGGCGCCCCCGCACCAAATCGCAGGGCGGAGGTTTCGCCCGCTATCTCCTCGTCCGCTTCCTGCTGATCTTCCCGACGATCTTCATCCTCGTCACGCTCGTGTTCTTCCTCATGCGCACGACGGGTGACCCGATCACGGCGGCCCAGGGCGGCCGCCTGAGCCCCGAGGCGCTCGCAGAGCTGCGCGCAGCCGCGGGGTACGATCGCCCGATCCTGATCCAGTACCTCGAGTACCTGAGCCGCATCGCGGTCTTCGACTTCGGGTCGACGCTGACCACGAACCGTCCCGTGGTCGAGGTGCTCATGACGTACGGCCCCGCCACGTTCGAGCTCGTGTTCTACTCGCTCATCGTCGCGTTCTCGGTCGGCATCCCGCTCGGGCTCGCCGCCGCCTACTACCGAGACAAGGCGCCCGACGCCTTCTTCCGCGTGCTCGCCATCTTCTGGTACGCGGTGCCGATCTTCTTCGCGGGCCTCCTGCTGAAGCTCGTCTTCGCGGTCTGGCTCAAGTGGCTGCCCGTCGCCGGGCGAGCGAGCGTGGGCGCGGAGCTGCAGCTGCAGACGCTGCCCAACAAGACCGGCTTCTACACGATCGACGCCATCATGACCGGCAACCCGGCGGTGCTCGGCGACGTGCTCGCGCACGTCGTGCTGCCGGCGATCGCGCTGGGCCTGCTCACGGCGGGCATCTTCCTCCGCCTCGTGCGCACGAACGTCATCGGCACGCTGTCCACGGACTACGTGGATGCCGCGCGCTCGCGCGGCGTGGCCGAATCCCGTCTGCTGCGCAAGCACGCGTACCGTCCGGCCCTCATCCCGATCATCACGGTCATCGGCCTGCAGATCGCGCTCCTCCTCGCGGGCGCCGTGCTGACCGAGACGACGTTCGAGTGGAAGGGCCTCGGCTTCGCCCTGGCGGAGTTCCTCGAGTCGCGCGACTTCGTGGCGGTGCAGGGCATCGTGGTGCTCCTCGCGATCATCGTCGCGCTGACCAACTTCGTCGTGGACATCATCGCCGCGTTCATCGACCCGAGGGTGAGGTTCTGATGACCACGGCATCCGCAACCACCGTCCCCGCTCCGAAGCGGCGACTCCGCGACCGCCTGCCGGTCGTGCACCAGCTCCGTCAGAGCATGGGCCTGCAACGGGGCATGCTCGTCGCCGG
This sequence comes from Agromyces sp. PvR057, assembly GCF_040547485.1. Taxonomy (NCBI): domain Bacteria; kingdom Bacillati; phylum Actinomycetota; class Actinomycetes; order Micrococcales; family Microbacteriaceae; genus Agromyces; species Agromyces sp. PvR057. The sequence goes on along the minus strand of NZ_JBEPPT010000004.1, from coordinate 20,281 downwards.
TCTCGTCATGATGGCCGTCTTCATCCTGACGTCGTTCCTCGCGCCGGTGCTCGCGCCCTACGGGTTCGCGCAGCGGAAGGAAGACGGCGTCGCGTTCGGCACGCAGCAGCCGCCGTCGCTCGAGCACCCGTTCGGCACGACGGTCGGCGGCTACGACGTGCTCTCGCGCACGATCTGGGGCACGCAGACGGCGATCATCGTCATCGTCATCGCTGTGCTGCTCTCGATCTTCATCGGCGTCGCGCTGGGCCTCTACTCCGGCTACTTCGGCGGATGGCTCGACCGCGTGCTCGTCGTGATCTGCGACGCGATCTACGCGTTCCCGTCGCTGCTGCTCGCGATCGTCCTCTCGATCGTGATCTCGGGCGGCCAGTCCGACCTCTGGGGCGGCGTGCTCGCGGCGGCCGGGTCGATCACCGTCGTGTTCATCCCGCAGTACTTCCGCGTGATCCGCGCCGAGACGGTGCGCATCAAGGCCGAGGCGTACGTCGAATCGGCGAAGGTGCTCGGTGCCTCGAACTCGCGCATCGTGTTCAAGCACGTCTTCCGCAACGCGACGCGCACGCTGCCGCTCATCATCACGCTGAACTCCTCCGAGGCCATCCTCACGATGGCCGCGCTCGGCTTCCTCGGCTTCGGCATCGAGCCGACGGCAGCGGCCGAATGGGGCTACGACCTCAACAAGGCGCAGTCCGACGTCACGAGCGGCATCTGGTGGACCGCACTGTTCCCGGGGCTTGCGATCGTGTTCACGGTGCTCGGCATCACCCTGGTCGGCGAGAGCCTCAACGACCTCGCCGATCCGCGCCTGCGCGGGCGCCGACGCGTCGCCAAGGCTGCCGGCCTGGTCGCCGAGACCTCGGTCGTTCCCGGCGGCACTCTGACGGCCGGTCCAGGAGGTCTTGGAGGCCTCGAAGACGGCGAGACGTTCGACGAGCACGGAATCGAGGTCAAGCCATGAGCACGGTGGTCGACATCAGGAACCTCGGCGTCTCGTTCGCGACCGACGCCGGTGCGGTCAAGGCCGTCGACGACGTGTCGCTCACCGTGCGTGCCGGTGAGGTGCTCGCGATCGTCGGCGAGTCGGGCAGCGGCAAGACCGTGACCGCGAAGACGATCCTCGGGCTCCTGCCCGAGACCGCCACCACGAGCGGCGCGGTGCTGTTGTCCAACCGGGCCGGCACGCACGAGAACGACGTCATCTCGCTCTCGAAGCAGCGGCTCCGCGACGTTCGCGGCACCGATGTCGCGATGGTGTTCCAAGAACCGTCGACGGCGCTGAACCCGGTGTACACCGTCGGCTGGCAGATCATCGAGGGCATCCGCGCGCACGGCGAGGTCTCGAAGGCGGATGCCAGGGCCAGGGCCATCGAGATCCTCGGCCGCGTCGGCATCCCCGATCCCGAAGAGCGCATCGACCACTTCCCGCACCAGTTCTCGGGCGGGCAGAAGCAGCGCATCGTGATCGCGATGGCACTCGTGCTCGATCCGGGCCTCATCGTCGCCGACGAGCCGACGACCGCGCTGGATGTCACGGTGCAGGCCGAGATCCTCGACCTGCTGCGCCGGTGCCGCGACGAGTTCGGTGCCGCGATCGTGCTGATCACGCACAACATGGGCGTGGTCGCCGATCTCGCCGATCGGGTCGCCGTCATGTACCAGGGCAACCTCATCGAGCAGGCGACCGTCGGCGACCTGTTCGCCAACCCGCAGCAGGAGTACACGAAGGCGCTGCTGGCCGCGGTGCCCTTCGTCGGACACGGCACCGCGCGTGCCGAGGCCCGCGCCGCGGTCCGCCCCGATGGCTGGGCCGAGCAGACCCCGGTCGTGCAGGCCACTGGCCTCGAGATCGAGTACCCCGGTCGATTCGGCCGCACCGGATTCCGTGCGGTGAGCGGGGTCGACCTGGTCATCCGGCCGGGCGAGGTGCTCGGCCTCGTGGGCGAGTCCGGCTCCGGAAAGACGACCATCGGGCGTGCGATCGCGGGCCTCACGAAGGTCACGGGCGGGTCGCTCAGCGTGCTCGGTGCCGAGATGAACGGCATCCGGGAGCGCGAGTTCCGGCCGTTCCGAAGCCGCATCGGCTTCGTCTTCCAAGACCCCGCGTCGAGCTTCAACCCGCTCCTCACGATCGCGGAGTGCGTGGCGGAGCCGCTCATCATCCATGGCCGTGCGCGTGATGCGCGCGCCGCTCGAGCGCGCGTCGACGAACTCCTCGAGGCGGTCCAGCTGCCGAAGTCCTACGGCGACCGGTACCCGCACGAGCTCTCCGGAGGGCAGCGCCAACGCGCGAGCCTCGCCAGGTCGCTGGCCCTCGAGCCCGAGCTGCTCATCGCCGACGAGCCGACCTCGGCACTGGATGTCTCGGTGCAGGCGCGCGTGCTCGAGCTCTTCGCCGAGCTGCAGCGCGAGTTCGGGTTCGCGTCGCTGTTCATCAGCCACGACCTCGCCGTCGTCGACCTGCTCGCCGACCGCATCGCGGTGCTCTACCACGGCAAGCTCGTCGAGGAGGGCACCGGAAGCGAGGTGCTCGGTGCACCTCAGCAGCCGTACACGCAGCGGCTCCTCGCGTCGTTGCCGGTGCCCGACCCGGTCGCGCAGGCCGAACGTCGCGAGCAGCTCCGCCTCCTGCGGGCGGCCGACTGATGGTGCACGCGGAGCACGGGTTCCCGATCGTCGTGAGCGATCTCTCGCTCGAGTATCCGGCGAAGGGTCCGAGTCCGGCGCATGTCGCGCTGCACGGGCTCAGCCTCACGATCGCGCCGGGCGAGGTCGTCGGCCTCCTGGGCAGTGCGGGCAGTGGCAAGAGCACCCTCGCCAAGGTGCTCTCGGGTGAGGCCTTCGATCCGCGGTCGTCCGACTCGCGGCCGGTGATCACCGGTGGCGAGGCCTCCGTGCTGGGGCACCGGCTGCGCGGGCTGTCGAAGCGTCGCGTGCCCGAGCTCCGCTTCCACGTCGGCTACCTCGCCCAGGACGCCGGCTCCCGGCTCCCGGCCGACCGCAGCGTGGCCGAGATCATCGCCGAACCGATCCTCGAGCGCGACCGGCGTTACAACCGGCGAGCGCTCGAGACCCGGGTCGCGACGATGCTCGACAGCGTGCGGCTGCCGCTCGGCTACCTCGAGAAGTACCCCTATGAGCTGAGCGGCGGCCAGCGTCAGCGCGTGGCGCTCGCGCAGGCGCTCGTGCTCGGGCCGTCGGTGCTCATCGCCGACGAGCCGACGGCGGGCATCGACCTCACCGTGCGCGACGCGGTCGCGCAGCTCATCGGCGAACTGCGTGAGCGCCAGCGGTTCTCGGCGCTGCTGATCAGCCACGACCTGCCCGTGCTTCGCCGCACGGCCGACCGCATCGCGGTGCTCGACCGCGGCAACCTCGCCGCGCTCGGCACGATCGACGAGGTCTTCCACGACCCGAGCCACCCGTACGTCGCCGCACTCGCAGGGGCGCTCGACGACGGGCACGCGATCATCGACGAGCTCGACGGAGGCCTCGGAGCGTGACGGATGCCGATGGCACGGCCTCGGTCGTGAGCGGGGTCTCCGTGCTCCCGCACGCCGATGCGTCCGTCGTGGCCGCGGTGCGCCGTGCTGGCGGCGAGGTCGTGCCGCTCGGCGCCGGCACGCGCGGGGTCGTGTGGGTCGCGTCATCCGGTTCGAACGAACTCGACGACGTGTTGACGCGGCATCCGGATGTCTCGTGGGTGCAGCTGCCATGGGCCGGCGTCGACGCGTTCGCGCCGACGCTCGCGAGCTACCGCGACGACGGGCGAGTCTGGACGAGCGCGAAGCGATCCTACGCGCGACCCGTCGCCGAGCATGCGCTGATGCTCGCCCTCGGGGTGCTGCGCGAAGTCCCGCGGCGTGCGCGAGCGGCCGAGTGGCAGGCCGACGAGCGAGGTCGCAGCCTGTTCGGCCTGCGCGTGGTGATCGTGGGCGGCGGCGGCATCACCGAGGCGCTGCTGGCGCTGCTGCAGCCGTTCGGCGTGCACGTGACGGTCGTGCGCCGACGCGATGCACCGGTCGTCGGCGCCGCGCGCACGGTGACGGATGCCGCGCTCCACGAGGTGCTCGGCGATGCCGACCTCGTGTTCCTGGCGGCCGCGCTCACCGATCGCACGCGCGGCATGATCGGCGCCGCCGAGCTCGCGCTCCTGCCCGCCGGCGCCTGCCTCGTGAACGTGGCGCGGGGCGGCCTCGTGGACACCGACGCGCTCGTGGCCGAACTGGCGTGCGGACGGCTCGGGGGAGCAGGACTCGACGTGACCGATCCCGAACCGCTGCCGGCGGGACATCCGCTCTGGTCGCTCGAGAACGCCCTCGTCACGCCGCATGTCGCCGACACCGTCGAGATGACCGTGCCGCTGTTCGCCGAACGCGTCGCGGCGAACGTGGCGGCGTTCCTCGGCCGCGGCGAGTGGATCGGCCGCATCGACCTGCACGCCGGCTACTGAGTGCGCGGTGTGCGGCCCGACCTGCGGCGCACCCGGCGTGCGCTCAGGGAGCACGCGTAGCCTGAAATCACGTCTGGTCTGGGTCTCCATAGCGAGGCCACGACGGGCGGATTGTCGAGGGTCGCTCGAATTGGTCAGACGCGCGCTTCTTGCTAGAGTAAATCCGCTGCAACACGCACGCATGATCCTCCATAGCTCAATTGGCAGAGCAATCGGCTGTTAACCGATAGGTTCTTGGTTCGAGTCCAAGTGGGGGAGCCACACAGGCCCCGCGTTCTTCGGAATGCGGGGCCTTCTTCGTTACCGAGGCCTTCTGTTGCGGGGGCCTTCTGTTGCGGGGGCCTTCTGTTGCGGGGGCCTTCTTCGTTGCCGAGGTCGTCTTCGTTGCCGAGGTGGCCTGGCTGATCGGCCGGTCCCGGAGTCGCACTCGATCGGCCCTTTTCAGGACCACGGCGGTCAGAGCTGCATATTGCACGCATGACCGATGTGGTCCTGAAAAGGTGAGCGACGGGACCGCCGGGCGCGGACCGCCAGGCGGCCGGCTCGGGCGGGGCGGACCTGGCCTAGGCTTACCCGAGGTGTCGTTGCGACGGGTGGTCGGCGGCGCCGCCCCGGTCGAACGGGTCGACCGGCCGACGCTGCGGGAGGCGAACGTGCACGACGAACGCGCCGCCGCCGCCGACGCCGACGCAGGCGACGACGCCGGCTCCGGAGCCGGCGCGGAGGCCGGCGTCGACGCCGCTTCGGCGCGGTCGGCCGTGATCCGCGACTCGCTCTCGGTCGGGCTCGCCACGGCCGCCTACGGCATCTCGTTCGGGGCGCTGTCGGTGGCATCCGGGCTCGACGTCTGGCAGACGATGTTCCTCAGCCTCGTGATGTTCACGGGCGGCTCGCAGTTCGCCCTCATCGGCGTGCTCGCGGGCGGTGGCGCCGCGGCAGCAGGGCCGGCGATCGCGGCTGCGGCCCTGCTCGGCGTGCGCAACGTCGTCTACGGCATGCGCATGAAGCCGCTCGTCGACCGCCGAGGGCCGGTGCAGCGCGTCGCCGCGGCGTGGATCACCATCGACGAGTCGACGGCGGTCGCCCTCGCCCAGTCCGAGGACCGCTCGGCGCGTCTCGGGTTCTGGCTCACGGGTTCGATCGTCTTCGTCGGCTGGAACCTCACCACGCTCCTCGGCGCGCTGATCGGCGACGCGCTCGGCGACACGCGGGCCTGGGGACTCGACGCCGCTGCGGCTGCGGCGTTCCTCGGGCTCCTGTGGCCGCGCCTCAAGCGCTTCCAGGCCGGCGCCGTCGCCGTCGGAGCCGCGGTCGTCGCGACGATCACGACGCCCCTGCTCGTGCCCGGACTGCCGGTGCTCGTCGCCGCGGGCGTCGCCCTGCTCGTCGGCTGGTTCGACTGGTTCGACCGCAAGGGGCCGGCGACATGACGACCTGGCACGTGATCCTCATCGCCTCCGCGGCGACCCTCGCGTTGAAGCTCGGCGGCTACGTCGTGCCCGCCGGCTTCCTCGAGCGCGAACGGCCGGCGCGCATCGCCGACCTGCTCACGGTCGCGCTGCTCGCCGCGCTCATCGCCGTGCAGACGCTCGGCGCGGGGCAGGCGATCGTGCTCGACGCGCGCGTTCCGGCGCTCGTCGTGGCCGCCGCGCTCTACGCGCTCCGGGTGCCGTTCGTGGTCGTCGTCATCGTGGCCGCGGCGGTCGCCGCCGGCATCCGCGCCTTCACCTGAGCGCAGGTCACTCGAGCGGATGCCGCGAGGCGGCGACGTCCCTTCGTGCGCCGTGCGCGGGGCGGTGTCCGTTCAGCCCTCGAGGTCGTCGACGCCGGGCATCCACGAGACGCCGGGCTCGCCCCACCCCACCTTGCGGCTGATCTTCGCGACGATGCGCTGCTCCTTGTCGGTGAGCCGGTCGGTGTAAAGCGTGCCGTCGAGGTGGTCGAACTCGTGCTGGAAGATGCGGGCGAGCCAGCCCTCGGCCTCGATCTCGAACCGCTCGCCGTCGAGGTCGGTCGCCCGCAGCACGGCGCGATCGGCGCGGCGCAGCGGGAACCGCTCGCCCGGGAACGAGAGGCAACCCTCGGACTCGAGGTCGGGGTCGGGATGGCCGGGCGTCAGCGGCGAGATCCACAGCTCGGGGTTGATCGCCACGCCGCGCCACGACTGCTCGGACTCGTCGGTCCACGTGAACGTGAAGATCCGCAACGGCACCCCGACCTGCGGTGCGGCCAGGCCGACGCCCGGCGCGGCATCCATCGTCTCGTACAGGTCGCGTACGAGCTCGCGGATGTCGTCGTCGATCGTCACGACGGGGAGCGCGGGGGAGTGGAGCACCGGATCGCCGGTGATGCGAATGGGAAGCACGGCCATTCGCCAAGGATATCGACGCCGGGAGGGTAGGGTTTTTCCGTGGATCCTGAACTGAGCGACCTCACCGAGCAGATCGCCCTCGACCCCACCCAGTTCATCGGCATCCCGTTGGCGCTCATCGGCGCCGTCTTCCTGTCGCTCGGCGCCCAGTTCCAGCACCGCGGCGTGACCAAGGTCGAGGCGCACACCCGCGACTCGCTCGGCACGGGCCTCGGACTCAACCAGCTCTGGCTCCTGCTGTCGCGACCCTCGTGGGTCATCGGCACGCTCATGCTCGGCCTCGCGATCGTGTTCCAGCTCTCGAGCCTCTACTTCGCGCCGATCATCGTCGTGCAGCCGCTCGGTGCGATCGCCCTCGTGATCACGTCGATCCTGAACTCGCGCGTCAACAAGGTGAAGCTCAACTCGAAGTCGATCACCGCGATCGTGATGTGCGTGGGCGGCGTGTTCCTGTTCGTGGGCGTCGCGGCGTTCACCGCGGTCGACAAGCCCGTCACCGAACGCCAGCTGATCGTCATCCTCTCGCTCCTCGCGCTCGTGCTCGTCGCGGCCGGCCTCGCGTTCTGGTTCTTCCGCAGCCGCATTCGGGCCGTCTTCTACGTGATCATGGCCGGCGTGCTCTACGGCTTCGTCGCCACGCTCGCCAAGGTCGTCATCGGCCGCGTGCAGCAGGGCGAGTTCGAGTGGCTGACCTTCGCCTGCGTGATCGGCCTGCTCCTGGCGACCGCGCTCGGTGCGTACTTCGTGCAGAACGCCTACGCGTCGGGTCCGCCCGACCTGGTGATCGCGGGGCTCACGGTCGTCGACCCGATCGTGGCCGTGCTGATCGGCATCGTCGTGCTCGGCGAGGCGTCGCAGGCCGGCATCTTCGCGAATGTGACGTTCGCCATCGCCGGCGCGATCGCGGTGTGGGGCGTGTTCCTGCTCGCGCGCAACCACCCGCAGACCAGGCTCTGACGAGACACTGACGCGGCCCCGACGACCTTCGACCCTCGGCGACATGCCCGTGAAGCCGCTGACGAAGCCGATTGCATAGACTATCTTCGAACTCATCGCCCGCGAACATCCCTGCGCCGTGGCGAGATCGGCCGAATCGGCCGCCCCAGAATTGTGAGGAACATCTCCACGTGTCTGACACTCCCGGTGCGACATCCGCCAGTGCCGCTGACCGCGCAGAGCCGGAACGTCCGCTCAGAATCCTGATCGGCGCCGACACCTTCGCCCCCAACGTGAACGGCGCCGCTCGCTTCGCCGAGCGGCTCGCCGCCGGCCTCGTCGAGCGCGGCCACGAGGTGCACGTCGTCGCCCCTGCCGCGAGCCGCAAGAACGGCACCTGGCCCGAGGTGCACGAGGGGCAGGAGATCACCGCCCACCGCCTCTACAGCTGGCGCTGGTTCCCCCACGACTGGCTGCGCTTCGCGCTGCCGTGGCGCATCAAGCAGAACAGTGCCCGCATCATCGATGCCGTGAAGCCCGACGTCGTGCACTTCCAGTCGCACATCATCGTCGGGCGAGGTCTCTCGATCGAGGCGGAGAAGCGCGGCATCCGCATCGTCGGCACCAACCACTTCATGCCAGAGAACATGCTGGAGTTCACCCTGCTGCCCAAGGCCTGGCAGGACTGGGCCGTCGGCCTCGCATGGAAGGCGGCCGGGCGCACCTTCGGCCGCGCCGAAGCGGTCACGACGCCGACCCTCAAGGCCGCGCAGTTCCTCGAGAAGCACACGGGGCTCCGCGACGTGCACGCCATCTCGTGCGGCATCGACGCGCACAAGTACTCCCCGAACTGGGAGCCGCGCACCGAGAACCGCATCCTCTTCGTCGGCCGCGTCACGGGCGAAAAGCAGATCGACGTGCTGCTGCGCGCGCTCACCCTGCTTCCTGCCGAACTCGACGCGAAGGTCGAGATCGTCGGCGGCGGCGACCAGAAGCGCAACCTCGAGAACCTCGCGACCGAGCTCGGCATCGCCGACCGGGTCACCTTCACCGGGTACGTGACCGATGACGAGCTCAGACAGGCCTACCACCGCGCGTCCGTGCTCGCCATGCCCTCGATCGCCGAACTCCAGAGCATCGTCACCATGGAGGCCATGGCCTCTGCCCTGCCCGTGGTCGCGGCCAACGCCATGGCGCTGCCGCACCTCGTGCATGACGGCGAGAACGGCTACCTCTTCGAGCCGAGCAACCCCGAAGACCTGGCGGCAAAGCTCCGCACGGTGCTCGAGGCATCCTCCGACGACTACAACGCGATGAAGGCGTCGTCGCTCAAGTACATCAAGGCCCACGACATCACCCGAACGCTCGATACGTTCGAGAGTCTGTATCGTGGTCAGCGCGTGACCGATCCGGTCACCGAGTCGATGCCGGTCATACTGCCCGACTGACGTCGCTCGAGGGGCGGTAGCTCAGCCGGTTAGAGCAGTGGACTCATAATCCATCGGTCGCCAGTTCAAGTCTGGTCCGCCCCACAAATGCTATCCGATCAGGTGTTTTGGTCGCTTTAGACGGTTCGAGCGCAATGGTCTTTGGCTGCTCGTCAGCTGATCTCTCCGTCTAGTGGGCTTAGCGTCGACAACGCGCTGAGCCGAGTTTGATGCGTGGAATCCTCGTGGCCTGTGCCCCTCACTCGGGGGTATGTGGTGGATGATGGATGGCCTGTAAGTTCGTCGGGATAGTCACGTGTCTTCGACCCGAACCCTACGGTTGCCCTGCCCGACAGGTTGCACGACGCTGCGCGTGAATGCTAACCCCTGCGTCGTGCTGTTGAGCATCGGTGTGTGTTCGAAAGGGCCGTTGTTGAGGTCGTGGTTTGTGGTGCGCTGGCACCGGCGTGTTCTGGTTGGTCTTCTTGTTCTGGGTTTGCTCGCGGTGGCGGTCGTATCTTTTGTGGCTCGCGATGCGGCGGGTCACTCTGATGCCGAGATGTTCGATTGTTCCGTGCTGGAGGCGCGGTCGTTCGATGCTGCTGGGCCGAAGGCGCGGGCATGTGAGGCCGACGTTGAAGTCGTCGGTGAACGTTCCTCGTCGCAGACGATGTGGGCTACCCCACGGGGGACGACCAGGTTGGAGGTCGCCAGCGTGCCGGTGCGGACGGATGTGTCGGGTCCGTGGGCTGATATTGATCCTGTCGTCGAAGGTACGCCGGGAGAGAGTGTCCTCAGCGTGGCGTCGCCGGTCTACCCGATCGAGTTGAATGCTGGTGGTTCGGCGGGCAGTGGTCAACCGCTCGGGTCGATTACTCGGGAGGACGGGCGACTGGACGTGTGGTTCCCGGCTGAGCTACCGGTGCCCGAGTTGCAGGGCTCGCGGGTCAGCTATGACCTCGCGGAGGGTGTTCGTCTTGTGGTATCGATCAACGCGCAAGCGAGTGGATTCGTGCCGGTCGTGGTACTCGCTGACGCGCAGGCGTATGAACGGTTTCGGGTGTTGGTTGATCAGCATCCAACGACTGGAGGGTCGACCGGCTCTGGGGATCTGGTCTTTTCGACGAAGCTCTCTGAAGGCCTTCGACTGAGCTTGGATCACGACGGATCTGTTCGAATGCTCGATGAAGCAGGCGAAGTCGCGTTCTTCTCACCGCCTCCGCTGATGTGGGACTCGGCAGGCGGGAGCGTTGATGCGGCCGCGGTTGGTGACGAGCCTGGCAGTGTCGATCGGGTGACTGCGCCTGGACTTGGCGACAGGGTCGAGTCGATGCGTGCCGAGGTTCGTGATTCACAGATTGTCGTGACCCCAGATTCGGGCATGGTGACGAGTCCCGATACGGTGTGGCCCGTATACATCGATCCGGGATTCACGGCCAATCTTGCGGCGGAGCGAGTCGCAATCCGTACCGGTGGGTACACCGGGACGCTCTATAACTGGGACACGGTGGGAGGGGAAGGCGCGGGATACTGCACCGATCTCGCGACGTGCAACACCACGTTCAAACAGCGCTTGATTTGGGAGTACTCAGATCTCTCCCTGATCACGTCGCTTGCGAGCAGCGACATCATCTCCGCCGGCTTCACCGTCTACGGCACACATTCGGCGAGTTGCACGGCGACCACGACTGACCTTCACATGCTGGGCAACGTCTCGGCTGCGACAACATGGGGGTCGCTTGAGTGGGCAGACGCGAACCGGATCGACTCTCGGACGGAATACCACAGTGCGTCCTGCGGGAACGCCGGGTGGAGGACGTTCAACGTGACGTCGGCTGCGCGGACGTTCGCGGACAACGACAGCTGGTCGACGTTGTCTCTGGGGTTGAAGGCACGCGACGAATCGAGCATGACGAGTTGGAAGCGATTCGGCCACGACGCGAAACTCTCAGTCGAGTTCAATCGTGCGCCGAACATCCCCACCGGGATGATGATGACCTCACCGGTGGCGCAATGCGACGGGTGGGTGGCTTCCCTCACGCCGCAGCTCTCGGCGGTGATGTCTGACCCTGATGGCGGCAACTTGAACCCACAATTCACCGTCGTGACTGCTGGCAACGGGAATGATGTTCGCTGGGATAGCGGCTGGATGCAGGTGATCGGGGCGTCGCAGTCGCGATTCACGTCGACGGTTCCTTCAGGTGTTCTCGTTGACGGAAACTCCTATGCTTTCCATGCCCGCGGCGGTGATGGCGCGCGCGGCGGCGAATGGTCGCCGTGGTGCGGATTCTCAGTGGACGTGACGAAACCCGTCATCCCTGTGGTTGCTGCGGGAGCCGTTGGAATCCAGGCCGTGTATCTTCCCGATCTCGAGCGCGGCGGCGTGGGCCTGGCGGGCACGTTCGCGTTAGATCGTGGGAGCTCTTCGGATGTGGTGGCGTTCCGCTACGGATTCAACGATCCGTCCACGCCGTCGTCGATCAGCGTGGCTGGCGACGGCTCGGCGTCCGTGTCGTTCACGCCAACCAGTGCGGGACCGGTGACCCTGACCGTCGTATCCGTGGATCGTGCCGGCAACCGTTCATCACCACGGGAGTACCGCTTCAAGGTTGCGTCGCCGGTTGAGGATGTGATTTGGAAGTTGGATGAGAACACTGGTTCAAGTGCTGCAAATTCGGGGCCGAAGGTCGCGGGGCCGTTGACGGTTTCGGGTGCGGGTTGGGTTGCGGGCCCGCATCAGGTGTTCGGGTCGCGTGGTGATGATTGGGCGCTGAGTTTCGACGGGGTGAATGATGCGGCATCGTCTGGTGGCCCGGTGTTGGACACGTCGAAGTCGTTCACGGTGTCCGCGCACGTGTTGTTGACCGGTTCGAAGCTCGGGCTGGGCGATTACACGGTGTTGTCTCAGGACGGGTTGACGCAGTCCGCGTTCCGGTTGGGGTATCGCGCGAATTGTGGTGATGGTGGGGATTGTTGGTCGTTCGGGATGCCGGACACGAGTTCCGGGGCAACCGTGGTGTCGGCGACTTCGGCCACGGTGACGGCAGATGAGTGGGTGCATTTGGTCGGTGAGCATGACGCGACGAACAAGACGGTGCGGTTGTGGGTTTGCGAGGTCGGGACACCGGCGCGGCTCGCGACCGGGGATCCGCTCGGGAGTGCGCCAGTGCTTCGTGGGGGGAGTGCGTGGAGATCACCGGGCGCGTTCGCAGTCGGTCGAGGACAGGCCGGTGGTACCAGTGCGGGGTGGTGGCCAGGTCGGATCGACAACGTTCGAGTTTTCTCAGGTCAGGTGACGGATGCGTCCAAGCTGCGGCGGTTGTGTCAGGGTGCCGAGGCGGAGGACTTCGGACAGGGCACTGGCGCGTTCGACGCGGTCGACCCGACCGTGGGTGAGCAGTGATGCCGAATGTGCGCGCGGACGGGCTTCGCAGGAGTGGATGGCTGACCATGAATGAGGTGCGTTTGCGCGAGCGGTTGATGTTGACGGTGGCCGGCGTCCTGGTGGTCGTGCTCGGCGTGGATCCGGGCATGCTCGGAGTCGCGTCGTCATCGGCCGCGCAGGCGGCGGCGAGCGGTGTGATCGATGAGTCACGGGCGCAGAACCTTGCGGCGGCAGAAGCGAGCCTCGGGATGGAGGTGCCGGCTGCGTCCGTCCCGCTGACCGGACCGGGCGAGGATCCAGCCGCGCAAGCGGTTCCTTTGGAATTGCCGTCCACGCTTCCGAGCGCCGCCGAGACGACGGTTGACCTTCCACGTGGCGAGCAGACAACGGGCACTGGGGCGGCCGTGCCGCTCGAGCTCGGCGGGATGTCGGTGACGGTCGCACCCGTCGAGGGAGAGGCGGCGCCCGAGCGTGTCTCGGTCAAGGTCCTCGACCAGGCGAGCACCGAACAGGCCGGCGTCACCGGTGTCCTGCTCGAGGTAACGGATGCCTCGGAGACGCCAGCGACCGGTGATCAGCTCGTCGAACTGTCGGTCGCGTATGCGGCGTTCGCCGGAATCGGCGGCGGGGACTGGGCATCCCGATTGCAGGCCGTGTGGGTTCCCGACTGTGCATCCTCCGAGGAGTCCAGCTCGGAGTGTCGTCCGGTGCCGTTGCAGAGCACCCGCGACGAAACCGCGCAGACCGTGACCGTGACCGTGCCCGTGAATTCGAACACCTCGGTGAGTGGGTCGGCGCCCGCGATGCTGCGGGGAACAACGACCGCTGCCGCGTCGAACAGTTCATCGGGTGGGTCCGTGGGTATCGGGTCCGGTGTCGCCGGGCCGCTCGGGGATTGGTCCGCGACCTCCCTCGCACTGTCATCGACCTGGGGTACGTCCGGGGCGACGGGCGCGTTCACGTGGGCGTATCCGATGCGGGTGCCGAAGGTGCCGGCCGGGCCGTCACCGGCGGTGTCGCTGTCGTACACGTCAGCCGTGTCTGATGGACGAATCGCGTCGACGAACAATCAGTCGGGACTGATCGGTGAGGGCTTCGACATCGGTGGCAGTTTCATCGAGCGGACTTACACGTCGTGTTCGAAGGATGAGACGGCTGGTGCGAACAACATCGACCTGTCCGCGCCGGATCTGTGCTGGGGGACCGAGAACGCGACGCTGTCGCTGAATGGTGGCGGGTCCGATCTGGTCAAGGACAAGACGACCGGGACGTGGCATCCGAAGCAGGACGATGGCACCCGGATCGAGCAGGTTCCCACCGGTGGAGCGAAGGGGGAGTACTGGAAGGTCACCACGACCGATGGCACCCAGTACTTCTTCGGACAGCAAGCCGATGCTGCGTCGGCGTGGACGGTGCCCGTCTTCGGCAATCACGCCGGCGAACCCGGGCATGCGTCCGCGTTCAAGGACTCATCGACCGAGCAGGTGTGGCGGTGGAACCTGGACCGTGTCGTCGACCCCTCAGGCAACACGGCGGCGTACTTCTACACGACCGAGTCGAACAAGTACCGGCCGTTCTACGGCGACACGGCCATGTCGTATATTTCGGGCGGCTACTTGAGCCGGGTCGAGTACGGCACCCACGCCGACGATGGTGTCAGCAACGCGCCGGCGAAGGTCGAGTTCACGAACACTCCCCGATGCATCACGGACCTCGCGGTCCCGGACTCGTGGTGTTCCAGCGGGCAGTCCTCAACGACTGGGTTCCATTGGCCCGACACCCCGGTGGATCTGATCTGCGAAACCGCGACGGCATGTGAGACGTACGCGCCGACGTTCTTCAACCGCACCCGCCTGTCGAAGGTCTCGACCTCGGTCAGCGACGGCAGCAACTATGTCCCGGTCGATTCGTGGACGCTGTCGCAGCGGTTCGTTCCGCAAGGCGATGGCATCGGCCTCGAGTACGCGACGGGCATCATGCTCCGGCTCGAAGCCGTCACCCACACCGGTCAGGGCGGATCCCGGGCGGATGTCACCCTCCCCGCGGTCAAGTTCTCCTACACGGCGTTGAAGAACCGGGTCGAGGTCGCTGACACCGGTGCGGACGGGCTGTGGCGTCATCGGGTGACGAGCGTGCGAACCGAATCCGGGGGCCGCGTCAGTGTGAACTACACCACGCGCTGCGTGGACGGGTTGACGGCCGATCCGGCCACGAACTCCAACCTCTGCTTCCCCGTGAAGTGGAACGATGGCACCCCGCGCACCGATTACTTCTACAAGTACGTCGTCGACACCGTCGTCGAGGGCGACAGCAGCCTCGAAGCGAACAGCCCCGAGCTGATCACGGGCTCCCTTGCCGTGGTGACTCGGTACGACTACACCGGTGCGGCATGGAAGTGGGTCAAGCCCGACTCCCCGCTGATCGATGACGCGGACAAGACCTACTCCGAGTTCCGCGGTGCGAAACAGGTCACCACGATCTCCGGCGATGGCAGCACACCCCAGACCCGCACGGTGACCAGCTACTACCGCGGAACCGGCGAAACACTCACCAGCCCGATTGCGAGCATCGGCTCCGTCGTGGACCACGATCGTCTCGCTGGCGAGGTCTTCTCGTCCACACAGCTGAACGGCAGCACCAAGGTCTCCGAGACGGTGAGCACGTTCGGTGACCCCGTGACTGTCGCGACCAGTGCCCACGATTCCGGGTATCTCTCAACCCGTATCCCCTCGGAATCGGTCGATGTGGTCACGTACCGGGCCTCCGGGGCCGAAGAGCATCACACCAGGACGACGACGAAGTTCAACGCGCTGAGCCAGCCCACCAGCGTCGATGACCGCGGGGACACCACGACCGCGACCGACAACGTCTGCACGACCACGACGTATGCCCACGACGCTGACCAGACCCTCGCGGGCAAGCACCTAGTGGCACTGCCGTCCGACCTCGAGACGGTGGCGAAGGCCTGCGACGAGCAGCCGCAACGCCCGGCGGACGTGATCACCGCATCGAAGCTCAGCTACGACAGCTCTGGTCGGCCTACGAAGGTCGAGGCCATCGACCCGAACGACGGCGACGGGTACATCACCGCGTCGACGACGAAGTACGACACCCGCGGCCGCGGGACCGAAACGGCGGATGCGACGGGACAGAAAGTCACGACGGCGTTCACCGCGTCGCCGGGCGGGCTCGTCGCAGAAACCACGACGACCAACCCGCTCGGGCACATCAATTCCACCAAGTTCGACCCAATCCTCGGCGCCCCGATCCGATCCACAGACGCCAACGGGCGAGCAACCCACGGCACCT
The DNA here is from genome assembly GCF_040547485.1 of Agromyces sp. PvR057. NCBI lineage: Bacteria > Bacillati > Actinomycetota > Actinomycetes > Micrococcales > Microbacteriaceae > Agromyces > Agromyces sp. PvR057. The sequence continues at coordinate 4,400 of NZ_JBEPPT010000004.1, read as the reverse complement.
ACGATGCCCTGGGCCGGTTGAGCACAGTCACCTACCCGCAACACTCAGACGCGGGGCCCCCGTCGTTGGAATACGACTACACCGTTCAGGCCAACGGGCTCAACGCCGTGATCACGAAAACGATCTCAGCTGACGGCAAGAGCCAGCACGCCAGCGCGGCCCTCTACGACGGCCTGATGCGCCCGTTCCAGACCCAGCAGCAAGGACGCGGATCCGGGTATCCCGACCTTGGACGGATGGTCGCGCACACCCGGTACGACTCCGCCGGCCGGGTCATCGAACAGACCGAGCCCTGGTGGGTCGAAGACGACGTGTCCGCCAAACCGGAGGTCAAACCGGCCGACACGTCCGGGCACACCACCTACGAGTACGACGCGGCCGGGCGCCAGACGGCGCAGATCTTCTGGGTAGGCACCGACTCCAGCCTCGTCCACGAGAAATGGCGCACCGTCACGAGCTACGACGGCGCCACGACCTGGCAGATTCCGCCGATGGGTGCAACGCCGACGACCACCACGGTCGACCCGCGTGGGCGGACCGTCGAGTTGACCCAGTACCACCGCGACCCCGACACGAATATTGCGGCGACGACCCAGACCGAGCTGAACAAGCTCGAGAAGTCCACGACCACGTACGGCTATGACCACGCCGGCTCGCTGAACCGCATGGTCACAAACAACGTGGAGTGGTCTTACGAGCATGACTGGGCTGGGCGGCAGATCTCGGCGACCGACCCCGACGCCGGGCAGACGTCGTCGACGTACGACGTCCTCGGGCGGGTGAGCACCCGTACCAACGGCAACGGTCAGACGCTCGGGTACACCTATGACGCGCTCGGCCGTACGACGAGTATCCGGGATGGGTCGCCGGCCGGCAGCATCCGTGCGTCGTGGGAGTACGACACCGTCCTGAAGGGCGTACTCACCAAGTCCACCCGCTTCGCCGGCGGGCAGGCGTACACGACCCGCACGGACGGGTGGGACACTGCGTACCGTCCGACCTCGACGACGCTCGAGCTGCCCAACACTGGGGTGTTCGCGAACCTGCAGTCCCGAACCATCACGACCAGAATGGATTACACGGTCGATGGGCAGGCCGCGAAGATCACCTACCCGGCCGTCGTCGACTCCCGGGGGAAGATGATCCTCGGTGCTGAGGCGGTGACCACGGTCTACGACGCGGCATCCTCGATGCCGTCCTGGATGAGTGGCGGCTTCGGATGGGGCGTCTACGTCGCGGCGTCGCGGTTTGCCGCCGACGGGCGCCCGCTGTTGGCTGACCTCGGGAACACGTACGGGTCCGTCGTGTCGTACCGGTACGAAGACGGCACGAAGCGATTGTCGGGTATCAGCGTCGACCGCGAACGCATCGACGGTACTGAGCTCAACCTGGCGTACGCGTACGATCAGGCCGGAAACGTCACCAACATCGCGGATGCCCCGACGAGTCCGAAGCTGTCGGGTGCGGCGTTCAAGGACACCCAGTGCTTCAACTACGACGGTCTGACGCGGTTGCAGACTGCGTGGACGCCGACCGACGGGAACTGCACGCAGGCGCCGGCAGCTGGGGCGATGGGTGGGGCGGCACCGTACTGGACTGGTTTCACGTACGACGTGCTAGGCAACCGCACCGAGCAGACCAGCACCACTCAGAACGGCACCGCGAAGACCACAACCTACGCGTACGGGGTCGGTGCGGCCGGACCGCACGCGGTGACCTCCGCCACCGTGGATGGTGTCGCCGCCACGTACACGTATGACGACGCGGGCAACCGGGTGACCGCGAAGACCGGTGGTGTCACCACCGGGTACACCTGGGACGTCGAGGGCGAGCTCACGACGACCGGGGACACGTCGAACGTGTACGACGCCGACGGAAACCGGATCGTGCGTACCGACGCGAACGGCACCACCGTGTACGCCGGCGGTCAAGAGATCCGTATCAAGACCAACGGCACTGTGGAAGCGACCCGCTACTACACGTTCAGCGGGCAGACCGTCGCAGTGCGCACCGACCGTGGCCTCGGCAACGGCGTCACCTCCCTGGTCGCTGATCATCACGGGACCCCGGTCGCGGCGATCCCGAACGGCGGCCACCCGGCCAAGACCGCCATCAGCCGGCTCTACACCACCCCATTCGGTGCGACGCGTGGGGCGTCCGACGCCTCGACCGTTCCAGGCGATACCCAGTTCCTCGGCAAAACCCGCGACGGAACCACAGGGTTGACCCTGCTCGGCGCCCGCTACTACGACGAAACCATCGGCGGCTTCATCAGCGTCGACCCCGTCCTGGACCTGACCGACCCGCAGCAATGGAACGCCTACGCCTACTCAGGCAATAATCCGCTTACTTACTCTGATGCGTCGGGTCTCCTCATGGTCGGACCCACGGACGGCAGCACCTATAACCCACGCACAAAGAAGGTCACAACCAATACCATCAACAGTTCGTCGGCTGATGCGATCCGGGACAGTGTGGCGGCGCGGCTGGCGGCCGTGGTTGAGTCATTCGATAGCGCCTGCTCGCGGCTGTCGGCGTCGACGACTCTCGCCGCATGCGGCAGCCAGCGAGACTTCAAGCGCGACCTGAGATACATCGGTGAAACGGCGCGAGCGACAAGCCTGTCGGCACTTGAGATGGTGGGCACCTATCCCCTCGCTGGCGGTGTCGGACTGTTTTGGCGGGGGATCGCCACCGGCAGTACCAGGGGTGGCACCGCAGGAACACGACTGGTTTCGGCCGTGGAAGGTGAATCGACGCGGGTCGTGGCGTCGCAATCCATCAGACAGCGAGGCCCCGTTTTGTCTGGAGCCTTGGACCGAAAGTCTGGCGAGATCTTCTTCGGTCAGAACACCGGGGTTCCAACGCCGCTCAACAGCAATATGAAGGCTGCGATAGACGCCTTCCCTGGTCCGGCAGCGGCGGGAAAGGGAACCCCTGGAACACATGCCGAAATCAACGCGATTAACCAGGGACTCTTCGCTCGACCAGGGTCAACGATTTCTGACTTCGTGTTGTATAGTGTGCGGTTGCGCGGCGCTCAACAGGGTAGCCAGATCATGATGTGCCAGAACTGCGCGGGCATTCTCAACGGTGCGGAGGATATATTCCGATGAACAACGGACCAGTAGTTTCCGACGCAGAGCTAGATTACGACTCTGACCTCGTCTGCACGTTCGGCGGCGCCCCATTTACTGGCACAGCCTTCGAGGAGTCGCCAAGTCTGGGAAGATCGGAGATTTCGTACCGAGACGGACTCCAGGATGGACTGGCTCGAGATTGGTACCCAACAGGCATGCTCAAGGGCGAGTCGGAGTTCGTTCAAGGTGAACTACACGGTGCCGTGAGGGAGTACCGGCCGGATGGACAGTTGGCCGAAGAGTCCCGCTACGAGTACGGGATTCGCGTACTCCATCGTGTCTATTCACCTGACGGATCCGTCATCGAGGCATCGGAAATCAACGCGACCAGTGAGGAAGCCGACCTTCTCCTGAGACTGCGCCGGGAGCGTGGGTAGGTCGACCGTGCGCGCGCACGGTCGCGAGTCCATGCAGGCTCGACTCGCAAACCGACTGCTCGGGGTTAGGCCGAAAGCAGAGCTTTAGATCGCCCAAACTGATCCGCCGAGGAGGCGCGAAGTGATACCTACCGTCCGGGTGTCCGCTCCCAACAGCATGCTCCTGGTTCTGGATCCGCTCACCGGCGAAGTTCCAGAACGCATAGGTGGGAGCTCGGTCGCCTTCACGTCGTCGGGGCTCGCTATTGGGACCGTGTCAGAATTCGATGGCGAGACTGAAGTGCACATCGAGATTCCCAGTGATGCGCCCGGCGGGGAACCCGCTTCTCTCGTCTGGGAAGGCGAGCTAGAAACCAGCGGTCGTCTTGCCCTGATGACCATCTACAACGAAGCGCTGCTTGAAGTTGAGGCCGCCCCCAAGGTGCGAGTTCAGGTCTGGGCCAACGATGAAAGCGGGCCAGACGTCATCTGGATTGCTCTCGTCTGACTCGTTGACCTGATTCCCTTTGAATCGGCCTGACTTTCGTTCCTATCGGGAGCCTTGTCCGGCAGGTGCCGGGTGGGCTGATTCCAGGTCAGCGTAGTACGCCTGCTCGACCTCGATCGGGGTGCGCATGTCGAGCTCGCCGTGGAGTCGCTGGTTGTTCCACCACCACACGTACTCGAGGGTCGCGAGCTCGACCTGCTCGACGGTTCTCCACGGGCCGCGCTGACGGATCAGTTCGGTCTTGTAGAGGTTGTTGATCGCCTCGGCCAGGGCGTTGTCGTAACTGTCGCCGACCGTTCCTGTCGACGGGACGGCGCCGAGTTCGACGATCCGGTCGGTGTAGACCATCGCCATGTAGTTCGACCCGTGGTCCGAGTGATGCGTCAGCCCGGTCAG
>NZ_JBEPPT010000003.1:0-444933 GCF_040547485.1 Agromyces sp. PvR057 | reverse complement strand
GGGCCGGGGCCGCGGGGGGGGGGGGGGGGGGGGGGGGGGGGGGGCCGCCGGGGGGGGGGGGGGGGGGGGGGGGGGTCGGGGGGGGCCCGGGGGGGGGGGGGCCCCCCCCACCTCCTGGTCAGATCGACGTGATCGCGGAACGGCGACGACGACGGGCCGTGAGCACGCCGCCGGCGGCCAGGAGCGCGAGCGCCACCGACGCGGCCGCGATCGGCAGCGCCGTGCCCGTCGAGGCGAGCAGGCCCGCGCCGGCTCCCGCACCGGCCGTGCCGGCCACCGCGGTGATCGTGACGGCGGCCTCCGCCGTCAGCCCGGACGTGGCGCCCGTGACGACGAGCGTGTGCGGTCCCTCCGGTGCTGCCGCGGGCACCTTCAGGGTTCCGGAGACCTCACCGGAGCCGTTCGCGGTGAGGGTTCCCACCGTGATCGGGTCGGAGTGCAGCACGACCTCGACCGTCTCGTCCGCGTCGAAGCCGGCGCCTTCGAGCTCGAAGCTCTCGCCGGGGGCGAGGTCCGTCGCCGAGAGCGTCACCGTCGGTGCGTCCGCGCCGCCGTCGTCGGGCCCGCCGGTTCCGGGGTCCGTCGGGGTCGGCGTGTCGGTCGGTTCCGTCGTCGCCGGCGGGTCGGTCGGCTCGGGGTCGGTCGGCACGACGACCTCGCACGGCGTCTCGTCGCTGTGGATCTCCCCACCCGGGTCGCCGTCGATGCACGACCTGGCGTCGGGCGTGCTCATCGACTGCGCCGTCCAGTCGCGCGGCATGATCGAGAACGACTGCCAGTGCGTCTGCATCGGGCTCTGGTCCTCATCGCGCACGACGTGGTGGAAGCCGCTGTTGACCCACGCGACCGGGTCGGTCAGCGCGGCATCCGCACTGTTCGCGACGTAGTCGAGCACGCTCAGGTTGGGACACGCGGGGTTGAGGTTGTTGCTCGCGAACTGCTCGCAGTCGGCGTAGTTCGTCACGCTGATGAGCGGCTGCGTGATCGGGTTGCCCTGGTAGAGCTGCGAACCCGGGAACACGAACTCGTACGACCTGGCGTGGTTGTCGGCGTTGCGGCTCTCGGGTGCCACGACGCGCCACCAGGTCGTGTCCGCCGCGGGCACGAGATTGGCCGGGTGCTCGATGGCGGTGCCGGTCGTGTGCATGAGCGGTGCCTTCTCGCCCGGTTCGCCGAGCGTCGAGTCGTACTGCTCGACCTGCTGCAGCGCCTGCCCGTCGAGGCCGAAGTCGAGCCGCCAGAAGGCGTTGTGCCAGTGCGACGCGGCGAAGTCCGCGGCATCCGTCCCGATCGGCCAGCCCGTGGTGGCGTCGGCGTCGAAGTCCTCGTACGAGACGTCGCCGGTCGCGCCCAGGTTGAACGAGATCGCGCCTTCGTCGGTGAACTCCACCTTGGTGGCGTACTCGTACCAGTCGACCTTCGAGATGATCGTCAGGTTGAACGCCTGGCCCGTCGCGGTGAACAGCGGTGCGTCCTCGATGGAGCCCCAGGTCTGCTCGTGCGAGCGGTACGCGAGGTCGCGGGTCGTGTCGGTGACGCACAGCGCCGGGATCGTGCGAAGGTAATTCGTCGTCTCGCCGCGGCGGGTGATGCTCCAGGCCTGACCGTAGTCGCGGAGCGTGCCGGTGCTGCACTCGGCCGCGCTGAGCTTCTGCAGGTACTGGTTGCCGAAGCCGTACGACGTGATGTCGTTCCAGACGTTCTTGCCGGTGTCGTAGGGCACGTTGAGCTGGCCGAGGCTCACCGAGTCGAGCACACGGCGGTACGAGTCCTCACCTGGCGCCTTGACGGCGACCTGCTCGAGCACGAGGCCGTGCTTGCTGTCGATGCGCCAGCACATCTGCCACTCGGTGCCGTTGTCGAACGACTTCTCGATGCGCGCATCGCCAGAGCAGTTCACGGTCGGCGCCGCTGCGGTGGCGGCGGTCGCCGGCAGGACGGCGAGGCCGGCCGTGACGGCGAGCGCGGCCGCGGCGAACGCGATCGCGCGGGACATCCTCTTCATAGCTGCGCCTTTCACTTGATGCCGATCACGGACTCGGTGGACAGGTCGACGACGAACGCGGTCGTGTCGAGGTACCCGCCGGCGGGCACGCGGAACTGCATCTCCACGCAGCGGTCGGTGCTGCAGGCGTCGGCGCCGAGCGTTCCGGCATCCGGCACGAATGCGCCGCCCGTGACGGCGAGCTGGTCGATCGACTCGAGTTCATCGCCGGTCACCGCGGTGAACTCGGCGCGCACGGCAGCGCTGGCGACCGGGTCGCCGAGGAACACGCTGAAGGCGTAGTCGACCTCGTCGGGGCTGGTCGGCGGCTGCACGCCGGTGCTCGAGCTGCTCTCGACGGTACCGTCGGTGAGGTCCACCGTCTGCAGGAAGGTCCGGTTCGAGGTGTAGTCGAACAGGAAGACGTCGACGAGGCGGTCGACGGAATCGACGTCCCTCGTCGAGATGTCGACCGAGAGCACCTGGGGCGCCGAGGATCCATCGGCCGAGGTGACGTCCTCCGGCACGCTCGCGTCGGTGCTCGCGAGGTGGATCGCATAGCTGAGCTCATCGGCGCTGAGCGGGTCGCGCGGCGCCCCGAGCTCGGGCTTCGAGGTGACGGCCTCGAGCTCCCTGGTCTGCGAGCTCTCGGCGCCTGAGGCGCCGCTGATCGCGGGGATCGCCATGAAGCCGCCGACGATCGCGGCGGCGGCGACGACGCCACCCCCGAGGATCGCGTACGGCAGTCGTCTCGTTCGGGTGTTGCTCGGTGGTGATTGCATCGAACCTCCTGGACACGGGCATTCGCGGAATGCGAATGAGCCGAACCTAGGAAGTCGGTGTTTCAGCGCTGCCGAGCAGCGTGTTTCGTCGGCGTGAACCGGGTTGGGACACCGTCGACGCGTCAACCGCCTGAGCCCGCCGCGGAGGCGCCTCCGGCCCGGTCTCCGGGACGCTGACGCCGCGGCATCCGCTCGCTCAGCCGCGCCGGGCGACCTGCGAGCGGGCGCCCGGGCTCAGGCGACCCGCGCGAGCCCGTTCTTCGCGTCGCGCCACGCGAGGTACTCGCGCACGGCCGTGAGGTCGTAGTCGGGGCCGCTGATGCCGAGCGTGAAGAGGCGCACCCCCGCGTCGTAGAGTGCGTCGGCCTGCTCGAGGTCGGCGGTGCCGCGGTGCAGCTCGTTCGACACGGTGATCTCGGAGACGTCGCGGCCGACCTCGTCGCCCCAGCGCTTCAGCACGTCGAGCTTGCGGCCGAGCTCGTCGGGCGCGACGAACGAGTGCCAGATGTCGGCGTGCTGCGCGACGATGCGGAGGGTCTTCTGCTCGCCCTTGCCGCCGATCATGACGGGGATCTTCCGCGTCGGCGCCGGGTTGAGCTTCGCCCAGCGCGCCTCGATGCGCGGCAGCGCGTCGGCGAGGGCGTTCAGGCGGCCGCCGACCGTGCCGAACTCGTAGCCGTACTCGTCGTAGTCGCGCTCGAACCATCCGGAACCCGTGCCGAAGATGAACCGGCCCTCGCCGCCCTTCGCGCTGATGTGGTCGAGCGTGCGGGCCATGTCGGCCTGCAGGTCGGCGTTTCGGTACGAGTTGCAGTTCACGAGCGTGCCGAACTCGATGCGCTCGGTCTGCTCTGCCCAGGCGCCGAGCATGGTCCAGGCCTCGAAGTGCTCGCCGTCGCGGTCGCCGCTGAGCGGGAAGAAGTGGTCCCAGTTGAAGACCACGTCGGCGCCGAGCTCCTCGAGGCGGAGCACCGTGTCGCGGATCGCGGTGTACTGGGCGTGCTGGGGCTGCACCTGGATGCCGAGGCGCACGGTCGAGGTAGGGCTCATGCTCCAAGCCTAGATCCGGCTCGACGCCCTCCACCCGGATCGCGTCGATCCGGTGCGCTCGCACGGATGCCGCGAGCCACGCCCGTCGGCGGTGCGCCCCTCATCGGCGCGGCCTCACCACGAGCGCGGTTCCGCCACCTCGTCGCACCGGCTCGGCGGCCGCCGTCATCGTGCCGTCGGGAGCGACCTCGATCGCCGCGGCGGCGCCGATCTGCGAGGCCGACGTGAAGCGGTCGCCCGACGGCGTGAACGTCTGGCCGTACGCGCCGAGCGCTGCGCCGTAGGCATCGATGAACTCCGGTTCGGCCGGCGTCACCGCGGCGTTCCGCTGCGAGGCTCGCGGTGCGGCCACGGCCTCTGGGAGCGTCATCCCGAGATCGATGCGGTTGAGCAGGATCTGCGTGACCGTCGTGATGATCGTCGCGCCGCCCGGGGAACCCAGCACGTACCGCACGTCGCCGCCGTCGAGCACGATCGTCGGCGACATGGACGACCGCGGACGCTTGCCGGGCTCGATGCGGTTCGGGTCGGTCTCGGTGTACACGGTCGAGAAGTCGGTGAGCTCGTTGTTGAGCAGGAATCCCCTGCCGGGCACCGTCATCGCGGATCCGCCGGTCTGCTCGATGGTGAGGGTGTACGCGACCGCGTTGCCCCACCGGTCGACGACGGAGAGGTGCGTGGTCGACACGTTCTCGGTGTCCGCCGGCTCCGCGGCATCCGTCGTCGCGCAGCCTGACACGTCGAGCGCCCCCGGCGGGACCGGCCGCGCTGAGGCGGCCGACGGGTCGATCGTGCAGTCGCGGGCGTCGGCGAAGCCCTGGCTCAGCAGCGTCTCGGTCGGCACGTCGACGAACGCCGGGTCGCCGACGTGGGCGTTGCGATCGGCGAACGCACGAGCGGTGGCCTCGAGGAACAGGTGCAGGCCCTGCGTCGTCGCCTCGGGGGTGTCGCCGGACAGATCGTGGTTCTCGAGGATGTTCAGCGACTCGCCGACGGTCGTGCCGCCCGATGAGCTGGGTGCCATGCCGTAGACGTCGAGCCCGCGGTACTCGACGTGCGTCGGAGCCTGCTCGACGACCTCGTAGGCGGCGAGGTCGGCCGCCGTGAGGGTGCCCGGCGGTGCCGGCAGGGGCGACGCCGGATCCTTGCGCGGGTGCTGCACGACGTCGGCGATCTCGCCGGCGAGGCGCCCCTCGTAGAAGGCGTCGGTGCCCCGCAGCGCGATGAGCCCGAGCGTCTTCGCGAGGTCGGGATTGCGGAAGGTCGATCCGACGACCGGCGCATCGCCGTTCGGGAGGAACAGCTTCGCGGTGTCGGGGAAGGCCGCGAACCGCGCCCTGTTGTCGAGGGTCTGGCTGCGGAACGTCTCGTCGACCTCGAATCCGGTCGCTGCGACCGCGATCGCAGGCGCGAGCATCGTGGACAGCCGCTTCGTGCCGAACCGGTCGAGCGCCGCCTCCCACGTCGCGAGCGTGCCCGGGACGCCGACCGAGACGCCGGAGGACACGAGCTCGGGCGTGAAGCGGTACGGCTGGCCCGTCGCGGGATCGATGAAGGCGTCGGTCGGCATCGCCGCCGGTGCGGTCTCGCGTCCGTCGATGGTCGTGACCTCGCCGGTCTTCGCGTCGAAGTGGACGAAGTATCCCCCACCGCCGATGCCCGCGCTGTACGGCTCGGTGACCCCCAGTGCGGCCGCGGTCGCGACGGCGGCATCGGCCGCGTTGCCGCCGAGGCGCAGCACCTCCACGCCGATGCGACTCGCGACGGCGTCGACGGAGGACACGGCGCCGCCGGATCCCACCGAGGTCGCCTGCGGTTGCGGCGACCAGCGGGACGAGGCGGATACCGGCGTCCCGATCGCGGCAGTGACGACGGCCGGGGCGAGCGCCGGCGGTGCGGCCGCGGTGGCCGGGGCCCCGACGGCGAGCAGGCCGCCGACGGCGACCGCCGCGACCGAGAACGTGAGCGCGCGACGCGTCGCAACCTGGTGCATGGAGTCCCCCTCGATTCACACGACACTGGCCGATGCGGTTACGCTACGGCCGGGGCGCCGAGGCGCGCGAGGGGTTGCGGCACGCCAGCGCCCGTGGGAGGCTTCGCCGCCCGGGCGAGCCCGGCACGACCCGGGAACCGCGCGGGAGATCGACGAACGGCACGCAATATTCCCGCGTCGACTCCTGTCCTCGCGCAACCGATCGTCGTACACTCCGAGGATGGACAACCTCGATCGCGCCATCCTCGACCTCCTCCGCCAGAATGCGCGAGCGGGGTACGGCGACATCGGGTCGTCGGTCGGGCTGTCGGCGTCCGCGGTCAAGCGACGGGTCGACCGCCTCGTCGCCGACGGGGTCATCCGCTCGTTCACGATCCAGGTCGACCCCGCCGTCGACGGCATGTCGACCGAGGCGTACGTCGAGCTCTTCTGCCGCGGAACCGTCGCACCCGACGAGTTGCAGCGCATCCTGCAGGGGGTGCCGGAGGTCGTCTACGCGGGCACCGTCACCGGCAGCGCCGACGCGATCGTGCACATGCGGGCCCGCGACATCGCCTCCCTCGAAGACGCGCTCGAGCGCGTGCGCATCGCCCCCAACGTCGACCACACGCGCAGTGCGATCGTGCTCTCGCGCCTGGTCAACCGCAGCAGGGACTGAGCATGACGGATGCCGCGGCCGGCCCGCTCGCGCTCACGATCGACCACGCGGCATCCGCACCGCCGTTCGAGCAGTTGCGACGGCAGGTCGTCGATGCCGTGGCCGACGGGTCGCTCGCGCCCGGAACCCGCCTGCCGACGGTGCGCGCCCTCGCCGCCGAGCTCGAGCTCGCCGTGAACACCGTCGCCAAGGCGTATCGGGCGCTCGAGGCCGACCACGTCATCGAGACGCGCGGGCGTGCGGGCACCTTCGTGTCGGCGACGGGCGACCCCGCGTCGCAGCAGGCGCAGCTCGCCGCGATCGCCTACGCCGACCGCGTGCACCACCTCGGCCTCGACGACGCCGCGGCGCTCGCCCTCGTCGAGACGGCACTGCGCGCGCGTCGCTGATCCGCCGGTCGAGGAGCGCGAAGCGCGTGTCGAGACCAGCGGGGTCTCGATACGCTCGCTGCGCTCCCTACTCGACCGGCCACGCTCAGGCACTGAAGGACAGCGCCAGCGTCGCCGACACCACGACGAGCGGCGCCGCCAACAGCCCCAGGAGCATGAACCGGGGCCACGAGATCTCGACGCCCATCGACACGAGGCGCTGATGCCAGAGCAGGGTCGCGAGCGACCCCCACGGCGTGATGATCGCGCCGGCGTTCACGCCGATGAGCAGCGCCACCAGCCGCACCGGGTCGTCGGCGAACGGCTCGAGCGCGAGGTAGGCGGGCAGGTTGTTCACGAGGTTCGCCGAGGCCGCCCCCACCCCGGCGAGGCGCAGCAGCTCGAGCGGGCCCTCACCGGTGCCCGCGATCGCGGCGAGCATGTCGGTCGCATGCGCGGCGTGCAACGCCTCGACCGCGAGGAACAGCCCCGACGCGAACACCACGAGCTGCCACGGCACGAGCGACCCCCTGAGTGCGGCCGGCCGGCGCACCGCGAAGGCCACGACGAGCACCGCGGCAGCGGCGCACGCCGGGATCCACACCTCGATGCCCGACACGAGCAGCGGCACGAGCGCCGCGAGCGTGATCGCGGCGGTGCGGAAGAGCACGCGGTCGTCGGGCGGCGTCGCCGTCTCGGGCTCGAACCGCGCGAGCAGCTGTCGCGGGCGGGTCGCGAAGAGCACCGCGGCCGTCACCACGACCGCGACGAGGGCCGGCGCCGCGGTGATCGCCGCGAACTGCAGCGGATGCAGCCCGAGGTGCTCGGCGGCCAGCAGGTTCGTCAGGTTCGACACGGGCAGCAGCAGCGAGCCGGTGTTCGCGATCCACACCGTCGTGAGCGCGAACGGGATCGGCGAGATGCGCGCGTGCGCCGCGAGCGCGACCACCACGGGAGTCAGCAGCACCGCCGTCGTGTCGAGCGAGAGGAACACGGTCGACGCCGTCGCGAGCACCAGCACGAGCAGCCAGAGCAGGAGCGCACGGCCGCGCGCGATCCCCGCGAGCCGCTCGGCGATGACCCGGAACAGCCCCGCCTCGTCGGCGAGCTCGGCCACGATCGTGACGGCCACCACGAACACGAGGATCGGCACCACGCGACCCGCGAGGTCGGCCACCGCCTCGAGCGGGAGGACGCCGAACACCGCCGCCACGGCTCCGACGAGCAGCAGCACCCCGCCGATGATCGCGATGCGCACCGGACGACGCTACCCCCTGCGAGCGCGCACCGACGACGCGATGCCGGCCCGCGGCATCCGCTCAGCTCTCGGGGATGGGCTCCTTGGGCAGGCGGCGCACCTTCGCACGGCGCTTGCGGCGCTCGGGGATCATCGAGCGCATCTCCTCGAGACGGCCGAAGCACAGCAGGCGATCGCCGGCCTCGAGCAGCACGCCCTTGCGGGGGTTCGGGATCACGTTCGTGCCGCGGTGCAGCGTCAGCACCGTGATGTCGCGCTCCCACAGGCCCGACTCGCCCAGCGTCTTGCCGACGAGGTCGGCGTTGCCGTGCACGAGCAGCTCGGCCACGCCGTACCCGGTCGAGACCGTGAGGCGCTGGCGCACGTCGATCTCGGGGAACGCGACCTGGTTGGCCATGTAGTCGATGATCGCGCCGGCGACGTCGAGGTTCGTCGCCGTCTCGATGCCCTGCAGGCCCGGCGACGAGTTGACCTCCATGACGAGCGGACCGTCGTTGCCCTCGAGCATGTCGACGCCCGCGACCTTGAGACCCATGATCTGCGACGCCCGCACGGCCGCGAGCTCGTACTCGGGCGTCAGCTCGACCGGCTCGACGCTGCCGCCGCGGTGCACGTTCGACCGGAACTCGTCGCCGCTCGCGACCCGACGCATGGCCGCGACCACGCGATCGCCGACCACGAGCGCACGGATGTCGCGGCCCCGGCTCTCGGCGATGAACTTCTGGATCAGCACGTTCTGCTTCGTCGAGTGCATCGTCTCGATGATCGCCTCGGCGACCTTGACCTGCGGGGCGAGGATCACGCCGATGCCCTGCGTGCCCTCGAGCAGCTTGATGACGACCGGCGCACCGCCGATCAGCTCGATCGCCTGGCGCACGTCGGCGCGGTTGCGCACGAACGACGTCGGGGGCAGCGCGATGTTGTGCCGCGACAGGATCTGGTGCGCGCGGAGCTTGTCACGCGCGTTCGTGATGCCGTTCGCCGTGTTCGGCGTGTAGACGTCCATCTGCTCGAACTGACGCACCACGGCCGTGCCGAAGTACGTGATCGAGTTGCCGATGCGCGGCAGGATCGCGTCGTAGTCGCTCAGCGGCCGGCCGCGGTACTGCAGGTCGGGCTCGGACCCGGCGAGGTCGATCGCGAACCGCAGGGTGTTCAGCACCTTCACCCGGTGGCCGCGCTGCAGCGCCGCCGCACGGAGTCGTTGGGTCGAGTACGCCTGCGGGGCACGCGAGAGAATCGCCAGTTTCAAAGTCAGCCCCTGCCATGATGGATCGAGATGAGAGAGCCAGACCATTCAAGCACCATCGCCGGATGGCGCGAGTGGGCGAGCCTCCCCGAGATCGACGTCGCGTGGATCAAGGTGAAGCTCGACACCGGTGCCCGGTCGTCGTCGCTGCACGCGTTCGACGTCGAGGAGTTCGAGCGCGACGGCGAACCGTGGGTGCGCTACGGCGTGCGGCCATGGCAGAACTCCGACGACGACGGGGTCGTCGTCGAGTCGCGCGTGCACGATCGACGCATCGTGCGCAGTTCGTCGGGCCACTCCGAGGAGCGCATCGTGGTGCTGCTGGACATCGTGCTGCTCGGCCGCGAGATGCGGGCCGAGGTCACGCTCAGCAACCGCGACGAGATGGGCTTCCGCATGCTCATCGGGCGCGAGGCGCTGCGCAACGGGTTCCTCGTCGCGGCAGGCGAGTCGTTCCTCGGCGGGCGGGCGCCCCGCGGCATCCGCCGCCAGAACCGCGGGCGCGAACCGCTGCCGCCGACCGCGTAGCGCACGTTGCCGCCGGTCGAGTGGCGACCGCTCAGATCACGTCGTCGGTGATCGTCGTCGGGTTCCCGAAGCGGTGGTTGGTGATCGAGATCGCCTGCTCGTGCAGGAACGGCAGCAGCTCGACCCGGCCCGACGGCGTGGCCGGGTGCGACCAGACCGCGACATCCGGCGTGCCGTCGAGCGCGATCGCGAGGCCGGCGGGGTCGCCGCCGATCAGGCGCACGCGCGAGGCGCCGACGCCCTTCCTCGAGATCCGCTGCAGCCACGACGCGTCGCCCTCGCGGGTGACGTCGACGTTGCGCGACGAGAGCAGCTGCGCGACGCCCTTGGGGAGCTGGTGCGCGGTCGAGACGCGGAGCGCCGAACCCGCGAGCACGCCGGCGGCGATGACGCGCAGGCCCTCGCCGAGCGTCGCCGCCTCGCCGATGCGGATCGCGACGGGCAGCGAGCGGTACCGGAACAGGTTGCGCTCGACGCCGACGCCCGAGACGTCCTTGACCGTCGCGTACTCCTCGGTCCAGGCGATCTGGTCGGACAGCGCCGAACGGCGGAGCACCTCGAACGCCTCGAAATCGAGCGAGGACTGCGAGGCCTCGATGATCTCCGACACGCGCTTCTCGAGCCCGCGCAGGTGCAGCGAGCTCGACGTGATGTCGTGCTGCGGAACCCAGTCGCCGAGGCCGAACAGGTAGTTCGGCCCACCGGCCTTCGAGCCCGCGCCGACCGCCGAGCGCTTCCAGCCGCCGAACGGCTGGCGCTGCACGATCGCGCCCGTGATGCCGCGGTTGACGTACAGGTTGCCGGCCTCGACGCGGTCGAGCCACGTCGCGATCTCGTCGGAGTCGAGCGAGTGCAGGCCGGCGGTCAGGCCGTAGTCGACCGCGTTCTGCATGCGGATCGCCTCGTCGAGGTTCTTCGCATGCATCACGCCGAGCACGGGCCCGAAGAACTCGGTGAGGTGGAAGTACGAGCCCGCGGCGACGCCAGAGCGCACGCCGGGCGACCAGAGGCGACCGGTGTCGTCGAGGCGCTTGGGCTCGACGAGCCACTCCTCGCCGATGCCGAGCTGGGTCAGCGCGTGCTCGAGCTTGCCGTTCGGCGGCTCGACGAGCGGGCCCATCTGGCTCGACGCGTGTTCGGGCCAGCCGACCTTGAGCGACATCGTCGCGTCGACGAGCTGGCGCATGAAGCGCTCCGACTTCGCGACCGAGCCCACGAGGATCACGAGCGAGGCGGCCGAGCACTTCTGGCCCGCGTGGCCGAACGCACTCTTCACGACATCGGACGCCGCGAGGTCGAGGTCCGCCGACGGCGTCACGATGATGGCGTTCTTGCCGCTCGTCTCGGCGAGCAGCGGCAGGTCGGGGCGGAACGAGCGGAACAGCTTCGCGGTCTCGTAGGCACCCGTGAGGATCACGCGGTCGACAGCCTGGTGGCTGACGAGGCGGCTGCCGAGCTCGCGCTGGGCGAGGTCGACGAGCACGAGCAGGTCGCGCGGGATGCCCGCCTCCCAGAGCGCCTCGACCATGACGGCGCCCGAGCGCTGCGCGAGCTTCGCCGGCTTGACGACGACGGCCGAGCCCGCGGCGAGCGCGGCCAGGACGCCGCCGGCGGGGATCGCGACCGGGAAGTTCCACGGCGGGGTGACCACGGTGACCGTCGACGGCACGAACTCGGCGCCCTGCACGTGGTCGAGCTCGCGCGCGCGCTCGGCGTAGTAGTGGGCGAAGTCGATGGCCTCGCTGATCTCGGGGTCGGCCTCGGCGATGGTCTTGCCGGTCTCGGCGGCCATGACCTCGATGAGGCGGTCGCGGTTCGCGGCGAGCGAGAGGCCGGCACGGTGCAGCACCGCGGCGCGCTCGTCGCCGGACAGTTGTCCCCAGGCGCGGCCGCGCTCGGCGGCGACCGAGATGACGTGATCGAGCGTCGCGACGTCGTCGATGCGCGCGGCGGCGACCGTGTCGACGCCGAGGCGGGACTCGGGCACGCGCGCGAGGATGCGTCGGCCCCAGTCGCGGTTCGCGGCGAGCGCGGGGTCGGTGTCCGGCTCGTTCGCGAACCCGGGGGTCACGCCAGACCCGCGCGGAGCCGGGGGGTCGGCGAGCGCCGTCGCCCCGTCGATCGCGTCGAGGTCGAAGCCGTCGCCGAGGCTGCCGCGACGGATGCCGAGCACGACGCTCGTGAGCGACTCGTCGCGCTCGTGCTCGGTGCCGGGCGCGGGGGCGTCCTTCTGGGCCATGGCCGCGGCGAACGACTCCTCGGTCCACTCGGTGCGGCGGTTCTGCACGCGGTTCGGCGTGGGCTCGGACGCATCGGCCTCGAGCGCCGCGAGCGAGGCGAGGTAGCGGGCCTCCTCGCGGTCGAAGAGCCTCCTGCTCGACGCGAGGTCGAACACGGCCGACATGAAGTTCTCCTGGCTCGCGTTCTCTTCGAGGCGGCGCACCAGGTACGCGATCGCGACGTCGAACTCGCTCGGGTTGACGACCGGCGTGTAGAGGAGCAGGTTGCCGACGTCGCCGCGGACGGCCTCGGCCTGCCCGGTCGCCATGCCCAGCAGCATCTCGAACTCGACGCGACCCGTGACGCCGCGGTCGACGGCGGTGATCCAGGCGTCGGCCACGTCGAACAGGTTGTGGCCGGCGATGCCGAGCTTCACGGCATCCGTTCGCTCGGGGGTCATCGACCAGCGCAGGACGCGCTTGTAGTTGGTGTCGGAGTCCTGCTTCGTGCCGTAGGTCGCGACCGGCCAGCCGTGCACGGCGGCGTCGACGTGCTCCATCGCGAGGTTGGCGCCCTTGACCACGCGCACCTTGATCGGCGCGCCGCCGTCGGCGCGGCGACGCGTCGCCCACTCGGTGAGGTGCTGCATCGCGCCGAGTGCGTCGGGCAGGTACGTCTGCAGCACGATGCCGGCCTCGAGGTGCTTCAGCTGCGGCTGGTCGAGCAGGGTCGTGAAGACCGCGATCGTCAGGTCGAGGTCGCGGTACTCCTCCATGTCGAGGTTGATGAACTTCGCGTTGCCGGTGCCACGCGTCGACGCGTTCGCGGCGAGCTCGTAGAGGGGCGTCAGCTTGGCGACGACCTTCGCGACGGCTTCGTCGAACGACCACATCGAGAGCTGGCTGACGACGCTCGACACCTTGATCGACACGTAGTCGACGTCGTCGCGCGCGAGGAACTCGGTCGTGCCCTTGAGGCGGCGATCGGCCTCGTCCTCACCGAGCACGGCCTCGCCGAGGAGGTTGAGGTTCAGGCGGTTGCCCGACTCGCGCAGGTGCGCGATGGCGGGGCCGAGCTTCGCGGGGGTCGCGTCGAGCACGAGGTGGCCGACCATGGCGCGCAGCACGCGGCGGGCGATCGGCACGACGGCCCACGGCACGACGGGCGCGAAGACCCCGCCGAGGCGGATCGCGGCGCGGAGGTACCACGGCAGGAAGCGGGGGGTGAGCTTGGCGACGTGTGCGAGGTTGCGACCGGCGACGCCGAGGTCCTCCGGCCGCATCACGCCGTCGACGAAGCCGACGGTGAACGCGAGGCCGTTCGGGTCCTTCAGCACGCCGGCCAGACGCTCGGCGGAAACTTCGGTGGGGTGCTCGGCGCTCTCGGCGAGCCATCGACGCACGAGGGCGACGACGCGCTCGGTGCTCTGCGACGCGAGCGTGGCGGTGTCCGACATGGTCACGAGGGTAGTGTCCTTTGCTTCGGGCGCCGCGGGTTGGATGCGCCTGTCGGGGTTAAGTGTGCGGCCGCGACATCCGTTCGGTAAAGCGAATGAATCTGACGGATACTGTTCAGGAGAACCGAACGATCTTCGGATGCGGAGGCCGACCCATGCTCGACGTGCGACGACTGCGCCTGCTCGTCGAGCTGAGCCAGCGCGGCACGCTCTCGGCGGTCGCGGAGGCGCTGTCGTACAGCCCGTCGTCGGTGTCGCAGCAGCTCAGCCAGCTCGAACGCGAGGCCGGGGTCCCGCTGCTCGTGCAGGTCGGCCGGCGCGTGCAGCTCACGCCGCAGGCCGAGCTGCTCGTCGGCCACGCGCGCGCCGTGCTCGATCGACTCGAGGAGGCCGAGGCGGATGTCGCGCGGTCGCTCACCGACGTCGGCGGCACGGTGCGCATCGCCGTGTTCCAGTCGGCGGCGCATGCCATCGTCCCGCAGGCGCTCACCCTGCTGCGCGCCGAGCACCCGAACCTGCGCGTCGAGGTCACCGAGCGGGAACCCGACGCCGGGCTCTTCGAGGTGTCGGCCCGCGACTTCGACCTCGTGATCGCCGAGCAGTATCCCGGCCACACCCGAGCGCACCGCGACGACCTCGACCGCGTGCGCCTCGCCGCCGACGCGATCCGCCTCGCCCTGCCGCCGCACCCGACCCGCCTGATGCCACGCGATCCCGACCCGAGCGCCGTGCTCGCCGCCGCGGCCGGCATGCCGTGGGTGCTCGAGCCCAAGGGCACCGCGTCGCGAGAGTGGGCGGAACAGCTCTGCCGCGAGGCGGGGTTCGAGCCCGACGTGCGGTTCGAATCGGCCGACCTCATGGCGCACATCCGCCTCATCCGCACGGGCAACGCGGTGGGCGTGCTGCCAGACCTCGTGTGGGCCGGCGAGGCGCCGAGCGTCTCGCTGCTCGACCTGCCGGGGCATCCGGAGCGCGAGATCTTCACGTCGACGCGCCCGGCCGCGGCCACCCGCCCCGCCGTGGTCGCGAGCCGCGATGCGCTCGCCCGTGCGGCCGCGGCCACCGCCACGCCCGCGGGCGACGGGCGACCGCCCCGCGCCGCGGCCCGCGACTGAATCGGGTAGCGCCGCTCCGGCGTCGGGGCGTCGCCGCTCTGGCGTCGCCCGCCGACACGGGCTAGCCTGCGAGCATGGGTCGACTTCGGGGAGTCACGATCGCCGCGGGTGCCGTCATGGGCCTGCTCCTGCTATCCGGATGCGCCGGCGAGGAGGGCGACGACCGGGGCGGATCGGTCGATCCCACCGGAACGTGGGGCGACACGACCGACACCGGCGCGCCGTCGCTCGAACTCGACGACGACGGCGGGCTCACCGGAACCGACGGCTGCAACCAGCTGACCGGCACGTGGACGGTCGACGAGTCCGACCACGTGGAGTTCCACGACGTCGCCTCGACGCGCATGGCGTGCGCCGACGTCGACACCTGGCTCGCCGGCCTCAGCCAGGCGACCATCGCCGACGACACGATGACCGTGATCGACCAGGACGGCTCGGAGATCGGCACCCTCGAGCGCAGCGACGACTGAGCCGTCGTCGCGCGACGCGCTCAGCCCTGCTGCTCGTGCATCCAGGGGGTGTAGCTGACGCCCACGAGCAGGCCCTCCGGGCTCATCAGGCGAGAGGTCGTCTGCCCCCACGGCTCGTCGTGCGCGCCGACGAGGATCTCGTGGCCCGCGGCGTGCAGTTCGTCGACCGCCTCGGCGACGGCCGCTGGCGACGCGACGTCGAACTCGACCCAGGCCTGCGGCGTCGGCAGGGACGCCGGCCACTCGGGCGACCCGAACGTCGCCTCGGCGGCCTGGCTCAGGGGCCAGATCGCGAACGCCTTGACGCCCCGGAGGTCTTCGGTGTGGAAGTACCCTGGCGCGTTCTCGTGGAAGGGGATGCCGAGGGATCCGCGCCAGAAGTCGAGCGATGCCGAGTCGGCCGTGCCGATGGGGCCGAAGCCCGCGACGAAGGCGATGTCCATGCGCCCATGAAACCCCCGCCCACCGACATCCGCGATACCTGCCACTGGGCCGGCCCCCGCAGGCCGGTCATGCACCGACGGCGCGAGCGGCGGCCGCGAAGCGCGACGCCTGCTCGGCGAGGAACGCCTGCACCTCTGGCGGGCCCTCGACTCGGTACTCGACGCCGCGCGGCATCCACATGAGGGCCATGACGAGGTTCTCGACCGTGTCGGCCTCGAGCGGCCAGGCGCAGTGCTCGGCGTCGATCGCCACGACGTCCCGTCCGTACCAGCCGAGGTGGGCGACGAGCGCCTCCTTCGGGATCGCGGCCACCACGCTCGCCGAGACGCCTCGGTCGCGCCAGCGCAGCGCGCGTTCGACGCGCTCGCGAGCCTCGTCGTCGGTCATGGGTCGCGGCTCGAAGTTCACGCGCGTCTGGAACGGCTCGCTCATGCGGTCGAGGCGGAAGGTGCGCCAGTCGTCGCGGTCGCGGTCGAACGCGAGGAGGTACCAGCGGCGGGCGACGGGCACGAGCCGGTACGGCTCGACCACTCGGGCGGACGCCTCGCCCGCGGCATCCGTGTACCGGAACCGGAGCCGCTCGGCGTCGCGGCAGGCGAGCGCGAGCAACCCGAGCAGCCCGGAGTCGACCTCCGGCGACGGCCTGGCCGATCGTGCCGACCCGACCCCGCCCGTGCCGACCGCGGCGTGCGACTGCAGGGCCTCGATGCGGCGGCGCAGGGCCGCGGGCAGCACCTGCTCGATCTTCGCGAGCGCGCTGAGCGTGGTGTGCTCGGCACCGCGCAGTCCGGCGGTCGCCTGCGAACGCAGGCCCACGGCGATAGCGACGCCCTCGTCGTCGGTGAGCAGCAGCGGCGGCAGCCCGGTTCCGGCTTCGAGGCGGTAGCCGCCTGCACTTCCCCGCAGCGACTCGATGCCGTAGCCGAGCTCGCGCAGCCGCTCGACGTCGCGCCGCAGGGTGCGGTCGCTGACGTCGAGGCGGTCGACGAGTTCGCGGGCGGTCCAGTGCCGGTGGCTCTGCAGCAGCGAGAGCAGTTCGAGGGTCCTCGAGGTGGTTGCGGCCATACCTGAATTCTCTCGCGAAACCGGACAGAACCTGTCCGCATAGCCGAGAAGACTGCAGGTATGACGAACCAGATGATCACCGCACGAGGCCTGACGAAGACGTTCCGCTCCAAGGGGCAGACCGTCGAGGCCGTCCGCCCCCTCGACCTCGCCGTCGGCGAGGGAGAGCTCGTCGCGTTCCTCGGCCCGAACGGCGCCGGCAAGTCGACGACGCTCCGCATGCTCACGACCCTGCTGCCGCCGACCGCGGGCGAGGCGACCGTCGCCGGCTGCGACATCCGCTCGGATGCCGCGGGCGTGCGCCGTCGCATCGGCTACGTCGGCCAGGGCGATTCGGGCGGCCACACGCAGCGCGTGCGCGACGAGCTGCTCGCGCAGGGCGCGTTCTACGGCATGGGCCGCCGCCAGACCAGGGCGAGGGCGGCCGAACTCATCGAGTCGCTCGAGCTCGAGCAGGTCGCGACGCGAACCGTGCAGGCGCTCTCGGGCGGCCAGAAGCGCCGGCTCGACATCGCGCTGGGGCTCATCCACCGGCCAGAGCTGCTGTTCCTCGACGAGCCCTCGACCGGCCTCGACCCGCACAGCAGGGCCAACCTGTGGGAGCACATCGTCGACCTCCGCCGCGCGACCGGCACGACGATCTTCCTCACCACGCACTACCTCGACGAGGCCGACCAGCTCGCCGAGCGCGTCATGGTCATGGACCACGGCACGGTCATCGCCGACGACACGGCCGACGCGCTCAAGTCCTCGCTCGCGGGCGACCGGGTGACGCTGTCGTTCGATTCGACGACGGATGCCGCGGCCGCCGCCGCGCGCATCGGCGGCGCCGTCGAGGCGGGCGACCCCCGCGTGGTCGCCGTCACCGCGCAGGGCGGCGACCGCGCGCTGCCCACGTGGATCCGCGAGCTCGGCGACGCCGGCCTCGACGTCGTCGCGGCGACCCACCGGCAGCCGACGCTCGACGACGTGTTCCTCGCCCTCACCGGCCGGAGCCTCCGCGAGGAGGCCGCGCACGCTGCACCGGCCGACCCCGCCGCCGCCGAGGCCGTCGCGGCCTGACCGCCGCCACCGCCTGCACCACGAAGACAGGTGCCCACGCGGCATCCGGCACCGACTCAGGAACCACACGCAACGCCCGCCCGAGAACGCCCTGTTCTCACGAAGCGAAGGACTTTGATCATGACCACGACATCCACCACCGCCCGCCCCACCGGCTTCGTGCGCGACACCGCCGCGGTGTACGTGCGCGAGACCCGCCCGCTCGTGCGCGACCCGTTCAGCGTCGTCTTCTCGCTCGTGCAGCCGCTCGTCTTCCTCGGACTGTTCGGTCCGCTGCTGGTCGGCGCCTCCGGCGGCGACGTCGCGGGCACGCTGCAGTGGTTCGTGCCCGGCATCCTCGTCATGGTCGCCCTGTTCGGCACCGCGAGCACGGGCGCGAACCTGCTGTTCGAGATGCAGACCGGATCGCACGAGCGCACGCTCGTCGCACCGCTCTCGCGGAGCGCACTGCTCGTCGGCCGCGCACTGAAGGAGGTCGTGCCGCTCGTCATCCAGGGCACGATCGTGGTGCTCGTCGCGGTGCCGTTCGGCTTCAGCCTGAACGTGCCGGGGCTCGTCGCCGGCCTCGCCGTGCTCGCGGTCTTCGGCATCGGCTTCGGCGCCCTCAGCTACGCGCTCGCCCTCGCCTGCCGCAACCGCGACTGGATGTTCTGGATGGTGCACCAGACGCTGCTGTTCCCGCTGATGATCCTCTCGGGCATGCTGCTGCCCCTCGAGGACGGCCCGGCCTGGATGCAGGTCGCCGCCGCCGTCAACCCGCTGAGCTACCTCGTCGATGCCGAGCGCGCCCTGCTCGCCGGCGACTTCGCGGACCCGAGCGTGCTCGGCGGCGTCATCGCGGCGATCGCCACGTGCACCATCGGCGTGTTCGTCGGGGTGCGCTCGATGCGCAAGGCGCGCTGACCGGCGGCCGCGACCCCGGCCCGGGCTCCCGGGCATGGGCGAGGGGCGAGCGGATGCGACATCCGCTCGCCCCTCGTCGGCGTGCGCCCGGCCGGGTGACGTTACGACCGCGCCGGTTCGGACTCCGGCTCTGGCTCTGCCGCGGTCGCGGGGCCGGCCACGGGCGCGGTGCCGCCCCCGGCAGCAGGAGCGACCGCCGGCGCCTCGCGCTCGCGCAGCGCCCGGTCGACCGCTTCCTGCACGCGCGCGTCCTCGCGGGCCTTCCGCTGCGCCCGGCGCCGGCGCCCGAGCCGCACCCAGGCGAAGATCGCCGCGGCGAGCAGCAGCACGAGGGCGAGCAGGGTCCAGGGCACGGCCGCGGTCGAGACGGCCTCCTCGACGGGTCTCGGCTCTGGCTTCGTGTCGGCCGGTGACGCGGGGTCGAGCGTCACGGCGGCCGTGAGCACGAAGGCCGGCACGATGCCCTCGACCTCGACCTCGACCGGCCAGGTCTCGCCGGGCAGCAGCTCGGGAACGTCGGCGACGCCCGTCGCGGCCACCGGCAGCATGCCGAACGGCCCGGTCAGCGCGACCTGCTGCGCCGCCGAGAGCCGCGTGTTGCCGGCGTTGCGCACCGTGTACGAGACGGTCGCGGCGCCGGTGCCGAAGGGGTTGGGCGTGCCGGCGTAGTCGACGCGCAGGTCGTCGATCGCGAGCGCGGGCGCGAGTGCACCGCCGACGCGCAGGTGCATGCGGATGCCGAGGCGACGGTCGACGGTCAGGCCGCTGTCGACCTCGGGCGAGGCGAGCGACGTCAGGATGCCGCCGGCGTGGTCGCCCGGCGTCGCGTTGGCCGGCACGGTGATCGTGAAGGGCACCTCGATCGCCTCGCCCGGCTGCACGGTCACCCGGTCGGCGGCCGGCGCGGCCCAGGCGCCGAGTTCCCGGGGGCGCACGTCGCGGGTCGCGACGTCGAGCTGCCCGTCGGAGGTGGTGAAGGCGTCGGCGGCGTAGACGTCGAGTTCGACCGGCACGACGTCGTGGTTCGCGATGATGATGGCGTCGTCGATGGTCTCGCCCGCGTCGACGGCGTAGGCGTAGTTCTCCCGGCCTTCGCCCCACGTGGTGTCGGCGGTGCGCACGCCCCACGTGACCTCCGGGCCGTCGACCTCCTCGGCGGAGGCCGGCGCGGCCGGCGCGGCGACGACGAGCACCGCCGCGAGGGCCGCGGCGAGCGCTGCGGCGAGCACGCCCCCGAGCACCGCGGTGCGGGCGGCGCCTCGAGCTCGAGGGGGGCGGATGTCGGTGGCGGGCGCAGTGCGCATGTGGTGCTCCTCGTGGTCGAGGGTGGAACGGAGGGTGGCCGGGGCGGGTGCCGCACACGCGCTCACCCCGGCCTGGCGGTCCGGGCCGGCAGGAGCCGACCCGGACCCGATCAGCCGAGCCCGATCACCCGAGTCCGGTGATCGTGAGGGTGGCCCGGTAGGTGCCGTCGGTCGCCGAGACCGGGATCCGCAGATCGAGGTCGGCGCCGAGCTTGGCGGAGCCGCGCTCGTGGCCCGACGGCGCACTGCCGAGGGTCGACGAGTCGGAGAGGCCGTCGCCGCTCACGAAGCCCGACTGCACGGCTTCACCGGCGACGGCGCCGCCGCCGGCTTCGACGACCTTCGGAGCCCAGCCGAGGTACTTGCCCGAGAAGGAGCCGGCAGGCGAGTCGAAGTCGCCGACCTGCGCCGAGACCGACCAGGGCGTCGCGCCCCGACGCGTGTCGGTGACCCGCACGGGGTTGATCGAACCGGCGGCCGCGAAGTGGTCGCCGTTCTCGACGGCCGTGCCGAGGTCGACGATGTCGTTCGTCCCGTCGATGCTCCACACGAACTCGCCGGGTGCGCCGACCGGGATCGTCACCTGCAGGTTCTGCGCGTTCGGGTCGGTCGCGCTCTCGTAGACGGCGAGGAACTTCGAGACGCCGCCGCCCGCGCCCTGGGCGGCATCGCCCTGGTCGTTGACGATGTGCTTGATGCCGCCCGTGCCGTTGAGCTTGACGGAGACCGCCGACTCGACGCGCACACCCGGTCGCTGCGGCACCTGGGTTCCGCTCTCGACGAAGATGTCCTGGCTCTGGTTGTACTGGGTGTCGAAGAACGAGTACACGCCGAGACCCTGTGCGAGGTGGTGCCGCACGTGGTCGCCGACCCGGTACGCCGCGTAGCCGAGTCGGGTGCCGTCCATGTACGCGCCCTGGGTGGGCGGGTCGTACGGGATCTCGCTCTGGAAGAAGACCGTGCGGCCGCGCTCGCCGTTCCAGATGACCTGGTTCTTCTGGTAGTGCTCGACGAAGAGACCGAGCGCGGTGACGTCGTCGCCGTTCACGACGACGCCGTGGTCACCGACGTTCGACGTCCATCCGACGCCCTCGCCGTGGTCTGCGCGCCAGGCCCAGATGTGGTCGAGCAGGCTGTCGGGGCTGTTGACCTCGATGCTCGTCGTCGCCTTGCCGGCCCACGGCCCGCCGACGCGGATGAACACGTCGCTGAGCGTGGTCGGGTCGGCGGGGTCGGACGCGCTCGCGCCGTCGGGACCGACCTGCAGCAGCACGTCGGAGAGCACCTCGCCCGCGTCGATCGTGAGGCCGGCGATCTTCACGCCGGCGACGTCGCCGACCTCGATCGCCGCGTTGCCCGCGGTCGGCACGAGCGAGGCGTAGCCGAGTCCGAGCACGACGGTGCCGGCGCGGTCGACCTCGAGCGGTGCGTCCAGGTAATAGACGCCGGGGGTGATGAGGAGGTGCTTGCCCGCGGCGAGCGCGGCGTTCAGCTGCGCGGCCGTGGCGCCCTCGTGGGCGATGAAGAAGTCGTCGATCGAGATCGACTCGCCGGCCGAGGCATCCGTCGACCAGTCGTGGCCGCTCGTGTCCTGCTTGGCCTTCGGCACGAACACCTTGTAGTCGTCGCCGTCGAGGTAGAGGAACGGCGCCTCGCGGTTGATCGGCGTGTCGCCGACGTTCGTCTTGTTGCCGTTGCCGCCGCCGGGCAGGGGCCCGAAGTCGGTCGCCGGGGCGCCGTCGACGCCCGAGAACACCATGTTCCAGACGCCGCCGTTCCAGGTGCCGACGGTCGAGTCGCGGGTGAACCACTGCTGCTGCGAGCCGCTGAGGATCTCACCGGAGACCTTCGAGTTCGCGAGGTAGCCGCCTGAGGCGTACTCGCCGACGCGGCCCATGAGCGTGAGGTCGCCCTCGATGTTGATGCGGCGCAGCGGCGCGGCCTGCGAGACGGCGAAGCGCAGCTGGTGGGGCGCCGTGATGCCGCTCGGGAATGAGCGGTTCGCATCCACGCCCACCGGGCGCTGGATGGGGTTGAACGTGAGGTTCGACATCGACCGCCAGAACCGCGTGAGCGAGCCGGGCTGCTGGCAGTCCCACGGGTTCGCCTCGCACTGGCGCACGGGCTCGACGTGGATCGCGCCGTTGATGCGCACGTCCTCCGGCGACGCGCCGAGGCCGGCGACCGCCTGGTAGTAGCCGAGCTCGGAGTTGACGATGCCGGTCGCCGTGGTCGGGTTGTCCTGCCCAGCCGCGGACCCGTAGGTGCCCGGCTTGAAGAAGAACTGGTGCCGGTCGAGGCTGAACTCCGCCTCGGTCGACGCGGCCATGAGGGCCGCGCTGATCTGGTCGGCGGTCCAGGTCTCGTCGAAGACCGTGACGTTGGGTCCGAAGTCGGGTTCGGCGGCATAGGCGGGCATCGCGCCGAGCGCACTGCCGGCGATGGCCAGCGCGGCGATCGTCGCGCCGGCGCCGATGAGCCGGCCGGGGCGGGTGGGCGGATGGTCCGCCCTGTTGCGGTGCATCACAAGGTTCTCCTTTGAACGTCGGCCGGCGGCAGATCGCGCCGCCGTTGTACCGGGTCAGTGCGAGGTGGTGCACGGCCGACGCCTTCCTCGGCGCGGTCGCGACGTCAGCATATGGGAAGACTTACTGACTTGTCAGTAATTTCTTTTGCCCCCATTTCGGGGTGCACGTACCGCGTTCGGGGCGCAAGCGCCACGTCGCCTACGCTCGTGGCATGTCCTTCCCCCAGCCAGACGACGAAGCTGCAGACCACGACGTCGTGATCATCGGCGGCGGACACAACGGCCTCACCGCCGCCGCCTACCTCGCCCGAGCCGGACGCCGCGTGCTGCTCCTCGAACGCGACGACCACCTCGGCGGCGCGGCCGTCTCGGCGCAGGCGTTCGACGGCGTCGACGCCCGCCTTTCGCGTTACTCCTACCTCGTGAGCCTGGTGCCGCAGCGCATCATCGACGACCTCGGGCTCGAGATCCGGCTCGTGCGTCGACGCTTCTCGTCGTACACGCCCGACCCCCGCGACCCGTCGCGAGGCCTGCTCGTCGACGCCGACGCCTCCCCCGAGGCGTCCGTCGCCGCCTTCGCACGGGTCGACGCCGAAGCGGATGCCGCGGCCTGGAGCGCGTTCTCCGCCGACACCGCCCGGCTGGCAGAGCGCCTCTTCCCCACGCTCACCGAGCCGCTGCCGACCCGCGACGAGGCCCGCGCGCTCGTCGCCGACGACGAGGCCTGGTCGGCGTTCGTCGAGCGGCCGCTCGGCGAGGTCGTCGACGCCCGCTTCACGAGCGACCTCGTGCGCGGCGTCGTCGCCACCGACGGCCTCATCGGCACGTTCACCGAGCTCGACGACCCGTCGCTCGACGCGAACCGGTGCTTCCTGTACCACGTGATCGGCGGCGGGACCGGCGACTGGGACGTGCCCGTCGGCGGCATGGGCGCCGTCACTGGCGAGCTCGCGCGCGCGGCCCGCGACGCCGGCGCCGAACTGGTGACGGGTGCCGAGGTGGTCTCCGTCGACCCCGACGGGCGCGTGCGCTACCGGCGCGCCGACGACCGCGCCGGCGCGGCGGATGACGCGGCGCCTCGCGAGGTCGTCGCGACGACCGTGCTCGCCAACGTCGCCCCCGCCGTGCTCGACCGCCTGCTCGATACGGGCGCCGACGCGGCCGCCCGAGCGGCGAAGCCCGTCGACACCGCCGCCCACGCGGCATCCGACCCCGACGCCGTCGCGCCGCGCAGCCAGCCGCCGTTCTCGCGCGACGTGCCGTTCGGCCTCCCGGCCGTCGTGCGCGAGCGCCTGCGCCAGCTCGACATGCCAGAGGGCGCGCAGGTGAAGGTCAACCTGCTGCTCACGCGCCTGCCGCGCCTGCGCGACACGTCGGTCGCGCCAGAGGCGGCGTTCGCGGGAACCTTCCACATCAACGAGCTCGAGTCGCAGCTCGCGAAGGCCTACCGCACGGCCGCACGCGGCGAGGTGCCGTCACCGCTGCCGTGCGAGATCTACTGCCACACGCTGAGCGATCCGTCGATCCTCGCACCCGAGCTCGTCGAGGCCGGATGGCACACGCTCACGGTCTTCGGGCTGCACGTGCCGCATCGGCTCGTCGAGCGACTCGGCAACGACGCCCTGCGCGAGCGGCTCAGGGCCGAGGTGCTCGCGTCGCTGGACTCGGTGCTCGCCGAACCCATCGAAGACGTCATCGCGACGGATGCCGCCGGCCGGCCCTGCATCGAGGTGAGGACGACGCTCGACCTCGAGCACGCGCTCGCGATGCCCGGCGGCAACATCTTCCACGGACCGCTGTCGTGGCCGTGGGCCGAACCCGGCGCGGCCCTCACGACGCCCGCCGAACGATGGGGCGTCGCGACGCGGCATCCGCGGGTCCTGCTCTGCGGGTCTGGAGCGGTGCGCGGCGGCGCGGTGAGCGGCATCGGCGGCCACAACGCCGCCATGGCCGTGCTCGAGGCATCCGGCGCCTGATCGGACCCGAGCGCTGCGAATCAGCCGAGGAAGACCCAGCCGAGGCCCACGACGAGTGAGAACACGCCGAGCACGATGCTCGGAACGGCGGGCTCGTGGCGCTTGACGTGCAGCGCCGTGCCGACCGCCATCGTGAGGGCGAGGGCGAACGCGGCGACCGGGGTGAGCCAGGGCAGCACGCCGGTCGCGGCCGGGAGGATCAGGCCGAGCGCGCCGAGGAACTCGAGGATGCCGACGGCGCGGGCCTGGCCGTCGGAGAGGTCCTCCATGTAGCCCATCTTCTCGACGAGCTTCTCGCGGGGCGTGAGGCTCTTCGTGACGCCGGCGGCGAGGAAGACGAGGGCGAGCAGCCCGGTGGCGATCCAGAGGACGATGATCATGGGGGTTCTCCAAGGTCGGTTCACACAGAAGTGTCGGTTACGATCAGTGCGTGACGCACGATCGGTGACTCTAGCCCGCCACCGCCCCGCACTTCATCGTGCGTCACGCACCTCGAGGTGCGTGACCCCGATCCGCCAGACCCGAAAGGCCCCCATGACGATCACGGATGCCGCAGCCCCCCGCCTCGCCCTCGACGTCGACGCCTGCACGACGACGCCCGTCGACCCGTGCGGTGCCGAGAGCAGCGAGGCGCGCATCATCCGCGACGTGCTGTCGCGCGTCGGCGACAAGTGGAGCCTGCTCGTCATCCGGATGCTGCACGACGGGCCCCGGCGATTCACCGAGCTGCAGCGCAGCATCGACGGCATCTCGCACCGCATGCTCACCCAGACCCTGCGCAACCTCGAGCGCGACGGGCTCGTGTCGCGCAGGAGCTACCCCGAGATCCCGCCGCGGGTCGAGTACACGGCGACCGACCTGGGCCGCTCGCTCGCGCTGCCGGTGCTCGGACTCGTCGAGTGGGCGTCGGCCAACCACGCGAGCATCACGGATTCACGCGACGCGTTCGACGCCGCGCGCGACTGACGGCGCCACGCGACATCCGCCGCGTCGGGCACATGACGAAGGCCGACCCATGTGACGGATCGGCCCTCGGAACGAATCGGGTCGGAGGTCAGACGACGAGGAAGAGCTGGCCGAGCACGAGCGCCGCGATGATGAAGAGCACGATGATCGCGCCGACGATCGCGAGCGACTTGCGCGACAGGTTCGCGACGGCGTAGCCGACGAGGAACGGCAGCGCCGCCAGGAAGATCGTGGCGAGCCACCAGAACGCGGCGTAACCGCCCTGGCTCGCCTCGTCGAGTCGACCCGAGAAGAGCTGCTGGGTGTTGGGGTGCGTCGCGAACGAGAACGCCGCCGAGAGCGGGATCGCGATGAACGCCGCGACGATGAGGCCGACGAGGAAGCCCCACAGTCCGGACTTGCCATCGGTGACGTTGATCGCCTCTTCGTGCTGCTGCGTCTTCGAACTCATGCGGCCAACTCTAGTCGTAGGGGCCTCACGGGTTTAGCCTGAAAACACCGATGATCGGGGGCGATGATGACCGTGAAACCGACTGGCCACTATCAGCTGAGGGGCGATGGGCTCTACATCGAGTTCGATCGGCTGTTCCATGCCCCGATCGAGGACGTCTGGTACAGCCTCACCAACCGCAACGCGATGAAGGCGTGGATCGGCACGTACACGGGCAGTCCCTCGACCGGCGCCGTCCGATTCCGCATGAACGCCGAGGGCGACGTCGCCGAAGACGAGGGATGGCAGGCGGTCAGCATCCTGTTCTGCGACGCGCCCCACCACTTCGTCGCCGACGGCTCCTCGCCCGAGCACATGCGCGTGTTCGCGAACCTCACCGAGCGGGGCGGCATGACCGCACTGACCTTCGGCCAGCGGCTCTACCCCGGCACGGATGTCGCGAGCTGGGGCTGCGGCTGGGACTACTACCTCGACCGGCTCATCGCCGCCCGCAGCGGCTCGCCGATGCCCGCATGGGAGTCGTACTTCCCGGCGTTCACCCGCTACTACCGGGATCTGCCGGTGCCCGTGCGGCCGCGGACGCCGACCGAGTCGATCGACGTGGTCGAGGCCGATGCCGTCCTCGTCGTCGATGCGGACGATCGCGGCGAACCCGGACACGGGCCCGAAGCCGGGTACGACCCGGCCCACGACGCCGACCTCGACTCGCCCGCGACGCCCACTCGATAGGGGACGAGCGCACGGCCGACCCGATGGCGGGTTCGGCGCGGCACGCGGCTCGGCGGAGCATCCGCGCCCCTAGACTGACGCCGTGAATCAGGCAGAGCGCATGCGGCGACGCGAGCCCGCACAGAGCAACGGAACCTTCTTCGCGAACCATCCGCTGCGATGGGGGTTCATCGTCTCCCTCGGCGTGATGCTCGCGATCCTCCTCGGCATCGCCGTGGCGAACCTGCAGAGCGTGCTGCTCTCGGTGTTCATCGCCGCGTTCGTCGCGCTCGGCCTCGACCCGCTCATCCGCTGGTTCCAACGGCGGGGCCTCAAGCGCAGCATGGCGATCATCGTCGTGATCCTGCTCTTCGTCGGCGTCGCCGTCGCGATCGTCTGGATCCTGGTCCCCCCGGTGGTCGAGCAGGCGGCCAGCCTGGTGAAGAACATCCCCGCGATGGTCAAGAACGCCCAGGACTCCGGTTGGTACGACCAGGCCAACGAGGCGACCAACGGCGTCCTGGCGACTGTCGTGAAGGCCGTCCAGGACGCCCTGACCGACCCGAACCTCTGGGCCACGGTCGGCGGCGGCGCGCTCGCATTCGGCGCCTCGGTGATCAGCGCGATCTCGACCGGCTTCTTCGTGTTCGTGCTGTCGATCTACTTCATCGCCACGCTCGACAGCACCAAGCAGGCCTGCTACACCCTGATCCGCAAGTCGAACCGGGCGCAGATCTCCGACCTCGCCGAGCGCATCATGCTCTCAGTCGGCAAGTACCTCAGCGGCATGGTCATCCTCGCCTTCATGAACGCGACCTACTCGACGATCCTGCTGGTCATCGTGGGCGTTCCCTACGCGCTCATCATCGGCGTCGTCGCGTTCTTCGTCACGCTCATCCCGCTCATCGGTACCGTGCTCACCACGATCCTCATGACGATCATCGCGCTGCTCGTCTCGCCGACGGCCGGCCTCATCGTGCTGATCTTCATGCTCGTCTACATGCAGGTCGAGGCCTACGTGCTCACGCCGAAGGTCATGGGCAAGGCCGTGCAGGTGCCGGGCACCATCGTGCTCATCTCGGCACTCGCCGGCGGCACGCTGCTCGGCCTGCTCGGGGCGCTCGTCGCGATCCCGATCTCGGCCGGCATCCTGCTCATCATCCGCGAGATCGTGATCCCGAAGCAGGCGCGGCTCTAGGCCGGGTTCGTCACCCGCCTCAGGCGCGCTGCTCGACCTCGGTCGGCCAGATCGACGGCGCCTCGGCGCGCGTGGCCGGCAGCGCGACATCCGCGCCCCAGCGCTCGATCCAATCGGGGAGCCCAGCGGTCGCGGGGGCGCCGAACACCTCGATGAGCTCGGCCACCGGCACGACCCCGCCCGCCTTGCGAAGGAACCTGGCCCGGATGAACCCCTGCGCGTAGATCTCGGGGGTGCCGTCGGCGGACGGGCGCACGTACCGCTGCTCGAGGTAGACGGCCTTGTCGTCGTAGCCCGTGATGCGCGACTCGATCGTGAACCGCTGCCAGAGCCGCAGCGACTTGCGGAACGTGATCGTCTCGCTCGCGACGACCGGGTACCAGTTCTTCTCGCGCATGATGCCCCAGACGCCGTTGCGCACGAGCATGTCGAAGCGCGCGACATCCATGATCGAGAAGTACACGCCGTTGTTCATGTGCCGGTTGATGTCGAGATCGGTCGGCAGCGTGATGAAGTTCGTGCGTGCCACGTCGTCGGGGCCGAGGTCGGGCTTTCGACGCGAGAGGAACACCACGTGCAGCAGCGTGCGGAAGAACATGTGCATAGTCGACGACTTTACGACTGCTTCGTCGGAGGTCGCCCATCATTGGCGAGTCGCGACAGTGCGCGGGCGGATGCCGCAGGCCCGCCTTGTGCGGAAGCGAGAGGTCAGCGCCCCTCTGGCACGTGCCGTTCGTCGGGGCCGTTGTAGACCGACAGCGGGCGGATGAGCGCGTTCGACGCGAGCTGCTCCATGATGTGCGCCGTCCAGCCGGTGACTCGGCTCGCCACGAACAGCGGCGTGAACGTCTCGGTGTCGAACCCCATGAGGTGGTACGTCGGGCCGGCCGGGTAGTCGAGGTTCGGCTTGATGTTCTTGCGCTCGCCCATGCCGCTCTCGAGCGCCGTGTAGAGCTCGAGCAGGTCGGGACGGTCGTAGTACTCGACCATGCGCTCGAGGGCGTCGCGCATGGTCGGCACGCGCGAGTCGCCGTTCTTGTAGACGCGATGGCCGAAGCCCATGATCTTGCGCTTCTCGGCCAGGGCCTCGTCGAGCCAGGCCGCGGCGCGGTCGGCGGCTCCCTCGCCCGGGCCGATCTCCTCGAACGCGTGCATGACGGCTTCGTTCGCGCCCCCGTGCAGCGGGCCCTTGAGGGCGCCGATCGCGCCCGTGACGGCGGAGTAGAGGTCGGCCAGCGTCGACGCGATGACGCGCGCCGTGAAGGTCGAGGCGTTGAACGAGTGCTCGGCGTAGAGGATCATCGAAACGTCGAACGCGCTCACGACGGGAAGCTCGGGCAGCTCGCCGAACGTCTGCCAGAGGAAGTTCGCCGAGTAGCCGAGGTCTTCGCGGGGCTCGACGAAGTCGAGGTCGTGGCGGCGCCGCTGGTCGTAGGAGACGATCGACGGCAGCTTCGCGAACAGGCGGATCGACTTCTCGAGGTTGGCCTCGCGCGAGTCGTCGGGCGTCTGCGGGTCGATGGCGCCGATGACGCTCACGGCCGTGCGCACGACGTCCATCGGGTGCGCGGTGAGCGGGAGCTCGTCGATGACGCGCTTGATCTCGTGGTCGAGGCCGCGCAGCGAGCGCTCGAGCTGCTCGAACTCGGCGAGCTGGCGCTCGTCGGGCAGCTCGCCGTTCCAGAGCAGGTAGGCGACCTCCTCGAAGGTCGCGGATGCCGCGAGCTCCTGCACCGGGTAGCCGCGGTACAGCAGGGAGTTCGTCTCGGGGTTGACCTTCGAGACCGCCGTGTAGTCGACGGGGACTCCGGCGAGTCCCTTGTAGATCTCGGGCGCCTGCTGCTGGTCGCTCATCGTGCTCCTCGTGAGTGCTGACGGGGCGGCGCCGCGATGCGACCGCTCCCCCAGCCTAAGGGCCGTGGGAGCGGTCGATGCCGTGAATCCGCTGGCGAGATCCGTCGCCGGATCCCGATGTCCGGATCCGCTGCCTAGAAGAGGCCGGTCGGGATCTCGACGCTGACGAGCGCACCGGGCGCCGCCGTGAGGGTGAGGCCGCCGAGCTCGTCGGGTCCGAGCTCGGGCAGGCGCTGCGCGAGGTCGAGGAACCGCTCGATCTCAGCCTCCTCGAGCACCCACTCCGCGAGCGTGCGGAACTTCTGCACGTACTGCTCGCGGGCGAACGGACGCGCGCCGAGCGGGTGCGCGTCGGCCACGGCGATCTCGTCGACGATCTCGCCGCCGTCGGCGAGCCGGATGACGACCCGGCCGCCGAACGCCTTCTCGGCGATGTCGTTCGAGTGGTACCTGCGGGTCCACTCGGCGTCCTCGACCGTGGAGACCTTCTTCCAGAGCCCGACCGTGTCGGCGCGGTGCGCGCGCTCGGGGTCGTACGACGTCTCGTGGTTGAACGCGCCGTCCTGCAGGGCGACCGTGAAGATGTACGGGATCGAGTGGTCGAGCGTCTCGCGCGAGGCGTCGGGGTCGTACTTCTGCGGGTCGTTGGCACCCGAGCCGATGACGTAGTGCGTGTGGTGCGAGGTGTGCAGCGTGATCGACTCGATGCGCTCGGGGTCGTCGAGGATCAGCGGGTACTCCTCGTGGAGCTTGCGCGCCAGGTCGATCCACGCCTGGGCCTGGTACTCGGCCGAGTGCTCCTTCGTGTACGAGTCGAGGATCGCGCGCTTGGCCTCGCCGACCTCGGGCAGCGGCACCTCGTAGGTGGCCTCCGGCCCGCCGAGGAGCCAGGCGATCACGCCGTCCTCGCCCTCGTAGATCGGCACGGGGCTGGTCTCGCCGCGCATCGCGCGGTCGACCGCCTCGACGGCCATCTTGCCCGCGAACGCGGGGGCGTGCGCCTTCCACGTCGAGATCTCGCCCTTGCGGGACTGCCGCGTGGCGGTCGTCGTGTGCAGGGCCTGGCCGATGGCCTGGAAGATCGTCTCCTGGTCGAGGCCGAGCAGGGTGCCGATGCCGGCGGCGGCCGACGGGCCGAGGTGCGCGACGTGGTCGATCTTGTGCTCGTGCAAGGAGATCGCCTTCACGAGGTCGATCTGGATCTCGTAGCCCGTCGCGATGCCGCGCACGACGTCGCGCCCGGTGAGGCCGCGGCCCGCGGCGAGGTGCTGCGCGACGGCGACGATCGGGGGGATGTTGTCGCCGGGGTGCGAGTACTCCGCCGCGAGGAACGTGTCGTGGAAGTCGAGTTCGCGGACGGCGACCCCGTTGGCCCACGCCGCCCACTCCGGGCTCGTGCGGCGCGCGGCATCCGCACCGAAGACGGTCGCGCCGTCGCCGCCGATCGAGACGGGGTGCGCGAGCGCCTGGCTGCGTGCCGAGACGACCGGGCGCCTGGCGAGGGATGCCGCGGCGACCGCTGCATTGTCGATGACGCGGTTGACGACCATGTCGACCACGTCGTCGTCGAGCTCGACGGGATCGATGGCGAGCCCCGCGAGCTGCCATGCGAGCTGGCCCTCACGTGCGAGGTTCTCGTCACTCCGGTGTGTGCGCAGGTGGTGGGTCTTCACCCTGCAACGCTATCCCGGCCACACCCGCCCGTATACCTGCGACGCGAG
Source organism: Agromyces sp. PvR057 (assembly GCF_040547485.1). Lineage (NCBI taxonomy): Bacteria > Bacillati > Actinomycetota > Actinomycetes > Micrococcales > Microbacteriaceae > Agromyces > Agromyces sp. PvR057. The sequence continues at coordinate 413,623 of NZ_JBEPPT010000003.1, read as the reverse complement.
GACTCGGTCGAGGATTCCGGGTTCGACGTCGGCGAGCGCGGCCGGATCCCACCTCGGCGAGCGGTCCTTGTCGATGACCTGGGCCCGGATGCCCTCGTGCAGGTCGGGCTGCTCGATGAACCACGACACGAGCTGGTACTCCTGCTCGAGCGCGTCCTCGAGGCGGGGCAGCGTGCGCGCGCGCCGCACGGCATCGTGGGTCACGGCGAGGGCCGTCGGCGAGAGGGTCTCGAGCTCGTCTGCGGCGGCCGCCGCATCCGGCTCGGAGCGCGCGCGCAGGCGCTCGACGACCTCGGCGACCGTCGGCGCCGAGTAGCACGCGTCGACCCAGGCGCGGGTCGCGGCGAGCGCCGACGGGCCGGGTGTCTCGTCGAAGAGCATGACGATCTCGGCCGGGCTGCCGGGATCGGCGCGCTCGGCGAGCGCCTGCAGCAGGTGCGGGAGGCTCTCGGAGGGCACGAGGGCGTCGGCGAATCCGGCGTGGATCGCGTCGGCGGCATCCATGGTGCGGGAGTTGAGCGCGAGGTGCGCGCCGAGCTCGCCCGGCGCCTTGGCGAGCAGCCAGGTGCCGCCCACGTCGGGCGTGAAGCCGATGCGCGTCTCGGGCATCGCGATCCGCGAGCGCTCGGTCACGACGCGCACCGAGGCGTGTCCGGCGAGGCCGACGCCGCCGCCCATGGTGATGCCGTCCATGATCGCGACGACGGGCTTGGGGTAGCGTGCGATCGCCGCGTTCAGGCGGTACTCGGTGCGGAAGAACGTGCGGGCCTCCTCGGTGTGGCCCGCCGTGGCATATCCGTGCAGTTCGCGGATGTCGCCGCCCGCGCAGAAGCCGCGGTCGCCCGCCCCGTCGAGCACGACGACGGCGACCTCGCTGTCGCCTCGCCAGGCGTCGAACACCTCGGTGAGCGCGACGATCATGTCGTAGCTCAGCGCGTTCAGCGCCTTCGGACGATTCAGCGTGACGTGGCCGACACCGTCGGCGACGCTCGCGGAGATGTGCTCGCTCACGCCTGCCACCGTATCGCCCGCAGGCGGACGCTCGGTGAGCCGGCGAGCGGAGTAGCATCGCCGGATGGTCCCCCTCGAATCCCTCTGGGCGTTCGTCGTGGCATCGGTCGTGCTGATCGTGATCCCCGGCCCGAGCGTGCTGTTCGTCATCGGGCGCTCGCTCGCGCTCGGTCGCGTCGGCGGCCTGCTCAGCGTCGTCGGCAACGCGCTCGGCATGGTGCCGCTCGTCGCGGCCGTGGCGCTCGGCGTCGGCTCGATCGTCGCGCAGTCGGTCGTGCTGTTCACGATCATCAAGTTCGCGGGCGCGGCGTACCTCGTCTACCTCGGCGTGCAGGCCATCAGGCACCGGGCGGATGCCGCGGCATCCGTCGATCGCAGGGCCGCCCCGCGCTCGCACCGGCGCCAGCTGGGCGAGGGCTTCGTGGTCGGCGTCACGAACCCCAAGACGATCGCGTTCTTCGTGGCCGTGCTGCCGCAGTTCGTGTCGTTCGGCACCGGATCGATCCCGCTGCAGCTGTTCGAGCTCGGCGTGGTGTTCATCGTGCTCGCGCTCCTGTGCGACTCGGTGTGGGCGCTGGCGGCGAGCGCGGCCCGCGGCTGGTTCGCACGCTCGCCGAAGCGCATCGAGCACCTGTCGGCGACGGGCGGCGTCATGATGATCGGCCTCGGCGGCGTGCTGGCGTTCAGCGGCACCAAGCACTGAGGCGAACGAGCGCGAGACCTTTTCAGGACCACATCGGTCATGACCGCATATTGCGCGTATCGCCGCTGTGGTCCTGAAAAGGTGAGGCACCCGGGCAGGGAACGCACTCGGTCTGCTCCCGGCATCCGCTCGTAGAATCTCGGGGTGGCCCTCGCCAAAATCCTCCTCTACTACGCCTTCGCGCCCCTCGCCGACCCCGATGCCGTGCGCCTGTGGCAGCGCGACCTCGCCGACTCGCTCGGCCTGCGCGGGCGCATCCTGCTCTCGAAGGACGGCATCAACGGCACGCTCGGCGGCGAGATGGGCGCACTCAAGCGCTACGTGCGCAAGACCCGCGAATACCCGGCCTTCAAGCACATCGACTTCAAGTGGAGCGAGGGCACCGGGCTCGACGAGCAGGGCGCGACCCTCGACTTCCCGAAGCTCAGCGTCAAGGTGCGCGACGAGATCGTCTCGTTCGGCGCCCCGGGCGAACTGCAGGTCGACGACTCGGGCGTGGTCGGCGGGGGCACGCGACTCACGCCCGATGCGCTGCACGAGCTCGTCGCCGAGCGCGGCGACGACGTCGTCTTCTTCGACGGACGCAACGCCCTCGAGGCCGCCATCGGGCGATTCGCCGGCGCGATCGTGCCCGACGTCGAGACGACGCGCGACTTCGTCGATCTGCTCGACTCGGGCGAGTACGACGAGCTCAAGGGGCGCCCGGTCGTCACGTACTGCACGGGCGGCATCCGCTGCGAGGTGCTCTCGAGCCTCATGACGAGCCGCGGCTTCGGCGAGGTCTACCAACTCGAGGGCGGCATCGTGCGCTACGGCGAGCGCTACGGCGACGACGGCCTCTGGAACGGCTCGCTCTACGTGTTCGACGGGCGCGGCTCGATCGACTTCAGCGACCACGCGGCCGTCATCGGCACGTGCTCGGTGTGCGGCACGGCGACCAAGCGCACCGTCAACTGCACGGATGCCTCGTGCCGCACCCAGCTCGTGGTGTGCGAGTCGTGCGACACGGCCGAGTGCGCCGAGCACGCGGGTGCGGGCGTCCGGGCCGCGCCGGTCGCGCCGGTCGCGCCGGTCGCGCCGGTCGAGTAGCGAAGCGTATCGAGCCCGGCGCTGACGGGTCTCGAACCGGCGCCGGGGCGCCTACTCGTCCGACGTCGCCGACGTCGCCGACGTGCCCGCCGGCACCAGCGCCCTGACCGCCGATGCGAGCCGGTCGCCCGACGGGGTGCCCTCGGGGTTCAGGAGCCAGAGGATCGCGAGTCCCTGCACGAGCGCGAAGCTGAACTCCGAGAGTGCGCGCGCCCGGTCGGCGTCGAGGTCGGGGTGCGCCTGCTCGAACTCCTCGGCGATGCCCTCGTAGGCCCCCTCGACCGCAGCCTGCATCTGCCCGCGCCCCACGGGATCGCGCACGATGCGCAGCGTGTTCTCGAGGCTGGCGAGCAGGGCCTCGCGGTTCTCGGCGAAGACGGCGGGCATGCCGTTCCAGAGGCGGGCGAAGCCGTCGAGCGGCGCGTCGTCGGCACCGGCGCGGATGAGCTCGCCCATGCCGTCGCCGATGGCCGTGCCGAGCGCGTCGAGCAGCGCCTCGGTGATGAGCTGCTCCTTCGAGCCGAAGTGGTAGCCGATCGCGGCGAGGCTCACGCCCGCGGCCGCGGCGATGTCGCGCGCGGTGGCCTTGGCCACGCCCTGCTCCACGATCACCTTGCGAGCGCCGGCCAGGAGGTCTTCACGATTGCCCATGCCGACAGGTTAGCCGGATGTCTGAGACATATGTCCTAGACATTCGCGGCGAGCGGTGTTAGACATTCGTGTAAGACATATGTGCAAATCTCTCCGGCAACGGAACCGCGAATCGATCGAAAGGCCGTACCATGAGCACCGCACCGCGCATCCTGATCTCCGGCGGCGGCATCGCCGGCAACGCCCTCGCCCTGCAACTCGTGCGGGCCGGCATTCCGACCACGATCGTCGAGCGCGCTCGAGCCCCGCGCCCCGGCGGCCAGGCCGTCGACCTGCGCGGTGCCAGCCGCGAGGCCGCCGAACGCCTGGGCCTCATGCCGGGCGTCCGACGCCACCAGCTCGACGAGCGCGGCATGAGCTACGTCGACGGGCACGGCCGGGTCTACGGCCGCATGTCGATGGAGGACTTCGACGGCAAGGGCGCGATCGCCGAGATCGAGATCACGCGCGGCGACCTGAACGACGTGCTGCTCGACGCGCTGCGCGAGGCCGCGGCATCCGGAGGCCCTTCGAACTCGGTCGGCGCCGACGAGCGCCTGCTCGACCAGCGCTACGGCGAGCACCTCGTCGCCCTCGATCAGCAGGCCGACGGGGTCGACGCGACGTTCGCCTCGGGCCGCCGCGAACGCTACGACCTCGTCGTCGGTGCCGACGGCGTGCACTCCGCGACCCGGCGCCTCGCGTTCGGCCCGGAGGACCGATACGTCACGAACCTCGGCGGGTATGCCGCGTTCTTCACCATGCCGACCCCCGCCGACCTCGAGCCGGGCTGGTTCGCGATGCGCCTCGTGCCCGGCGCGATGTTCGGCATCCGGCCCGACGGCGATCCGGCGACCTCGAAGGCGATCATCAACGTGCGCACCGACCGCGACCCGGCACTCGGGGGCGATCCGGCGGCGCAGCGGGCGCTCATCCGCTACGCGATCGCGGACGGCGGATGGCACGCCACGCGCATCCTCGAGGCGATGGAACGCGCAGACGACTTCTACTTCGACGAGCTTGCACGGGTCGACATGCCGAGCCTGTCGAGCGGCCGCGTCGTGCTCATCGGCGACGCCGCGACCTGCGGTTCACCGCTCACGGGCATGGGCACGGCGATGGCGATCCTCGGCGCGTACCTGCTCGGCCTCGAGGTCATCGGGCTCGCGGGTGCCGCGGCCACCGCAGCCGGGTCGGGCGGCGGAGGCGGCGGCGGCCTCGGCGACCCGGTGGCGGTTGCCGCCGCCCTCGCCCGGTTCGAGGAGCAGCTCGCACCGCACGCCGAGCGGTCGCGGCAGATCCCCGGAGGCAGCCTCGCCGTCATGCTGCCCCGCACCAGGATCATGTCGGCGCTCGCACGCGTGAACGTGAAGCTCATGCTCTCGCGTCCGATGCGCCCAGTCGCGAAGAGGCTCTTCGCCGGCGACGCCGAGGACCTGCCGCTGCCCGCCGAGCAGACCGCGGCACCTCAGCCGGTCGAGTAGGCGCGATACTCAGGCCGGCCGGAAGCCCGTCGTCTCGGGCGGCGCCGCGTGCCGGATCATGAGGTGCCGGGTAACGGAGTAGTCGAGCAGCGGCTCCATCGACATGTCCTTGCCGAAGCCGGATCCCTTGACTCCGCCGTGCGGCGCCTCCGACGCGATCGGCAGGTGGTCGTTGACCCAGGTGACCCCGACGTCGAGCGACTGGCTGACGCGCAGGGCGCGCGAGACATCCGAGGTCCAGACCGACGACGCGAGCCCGTAGGCGTTGTCGTTCGCGAGCGCGATGCCCTCGGCCTCGCCGTCGAAGGGCAGCACGACGAGCACGGGCCCGAAGACCTCGCCCTGCACGATCTCCGACGACTGCGCGGCGCCGACGAGCAGCGTCGGCGCGAAGTACGAGCCGACGCGGTCGATGGCGTGGCCGCCGACGAGCGCCTCGGCCCCCTCGGCGACGGCGCGCGAGACGAAGCCCTCGACGCGCGTGCGGTGCGCGGGCGAGATCAGCGGGCCGATGTGCGTCTCGGCGTCCATCGGGTCGCCGGCCTTGATCTGCGAGATCGCGTGACGGAGGGCCGCCACGCCGTCGTCGTACACCGAGCGCTCGAGGTAGACGCGGGTCGCAGCCGTGCAGTCCTGGCCGGTGTTGTAGGTCGCGCCGAGTGCGACGGCGTGGGCCATGGCGCCCAGGTCGGCGTCCGTGAAGACGATCACGGGGGCCTTGCCGCCGAGCTCGAGGTGCACGCGCTTCACGCCCTCGACGGCGCCGCGCATGACGGCCTTGCCGGTCTGCGTGGAGCCCGTGACGCTGACCATGTCGACCTCGCGGTGAGTCACGAGCGCCTGGCCGACCTCGGCATCGCCCGTCACGACGTTGAAGAGTCCGGCGGGCAGTCCGGCCTCGAGCGCGAGCTCGGCGAAGCGCAGCGTGGTGCGCGGGGTCGCGGGCGCCGGCTTCACGATCACCGCGTTGCCCGCGGCGAGCGCCGGGCCGGCCTTCCAGATCGCCATGATGAGCGGGAAGTTCCAGGGCGTGATGCCCGCGACGACCCCGACCGGGCGGCGCGTGAGGATCGAGGTGTAGCCGTTCGAGAACGACCCGGCGCCCGTGCCGTCGAGCGAGCGGGCCGCGCCCGCGAAGAACCGCAGGTTGTCGACCCCGAACGGCAGTTCGCCGTCGAAGGCGGTGGTCCACGGCTTGCCGGAGTCCTCGACCTCGAGGCGGGCGAGGTTCTCGGCGTCCGCCTCGAGCGCGTCGGCGAGCTTCAGCAGTGCGAGCGAGCGCTCCCCCGGCGTCTTCGCCGCCCACTCGGGCTGCGCCGCCCGTGCCGCGGCGGCGGCCTCGTCGACATCCGCGATGCCCGAGGTCGTGAAGGCCGCGACCTCCTGCTCGGTCGCCGGGTTGGTGATGACGGCGTCGCCGCCCGAACCGGCGCGGTACTCGCCGATGAACGTGCCGGTGGTCATGAGGTGGTTCCTTTCGTGTGACGGATGCCGCGTCACGGTCGTGCTGGGTCGAGTGGCGTGTGCCGGGTGAGCGGCTCGGGTTCGCGGTCGCTACGAGTTGAAGCCGAGGCCGAAGTGGTCGAGGGTGCGCAGCCAGAGGTTGCGCCGGCCCTCGTGCGCGTCGGCGCTGAGGATCGAGTGCCGCGTGAACTGGATGATGGGATTGCGGAACGGCTCGGGCGGCACGGGGAACGGCCGCTTGCGCACGATGTCGTACCGCAGCCGCGACGTGGGTTCGCCGGCCAGCAGGTCGAGTGCGACATCCGCCGAGAACCTCGACGCGCCGACCCCGAGGCCGGTGTGCCCGACCGCGTAGGCGACGCGCCCGCCGAGCGCGGTGCCGTAGGCGGCCGTGAAGCGCGTGGTCGAGTCGATCGGCCCGGCCCAGCGGTTCGCGAACCGGAGCCCCGCGAGCTGCGGGAAGGTCTCGAAGAAGTGCCGGGCGAGCAGTTCGTGCGAGCTGTCGCGCTGCTCGAGGCTCGCGTCGACCTTGCCGCCGAAGTAGTAGACGGCGTCCCATCCGCCGAAGAGGATTCGCCCGTCGGCGGTGGGCCGGTAGTAGTGGAACTGGTTGCCCGCGTCGGTGAGCCCCTGGCCCTCGCCCCAGCCGATCGAGGCGCGCTGCGCGTCGGTGAGCGGCTCGGTCATGAGCACGTGGTCGTAGAGCGGCATGATGTAGTTCCCGAGCCGCTTGAGCGGACCGGGGTACGCCGCGGTCGCGACGACGACGTCGCGCGTGTCGACGTGGCCGCGCGCGGTCGAGACCCGCACACGCGCGCCGCGACGGGCGAGCCCGGTGACGGCGGATGCCTCGAAGACCCGCACCCCGCGGCGCTCGAGCTCGGCGGCCATGCCCCACGCGAGCTTCGCGGGGTCGACGAGCACCGTGCCGGTGCGGTCGCGGAGCCCGCCGAGGTAGGTCGGCGAGTGCACGTCGGACTGCACCTCGTCGCGCGTGAGCAGCTCGAGGTCGACGCCGTACTTCTCGCCGAGCGCCTGCGCGCTGCGCAGCCCGTCGACCTGCCACGGCTCGATGGCGAGCGTGGTCTTGCCGGCGCGGCGCAGGTCGCAGTCGATGCCGGCGCCCTCGAGGGCGGCGATGAGCCCGGCGAGGTTGCGATCGCCCTCCTCCTGCATCACCGCGACCTGCTTCGGCCAGATCGCCTCGCCGTGCGTGAGGCCGTGCGTGAGCGAGGCCGCGACGAAGCCGCCGTTGCGTCCGGTCGCGCCGTGCGCGATGCGCTCGGCCTCGAGGATCACGACCGCTCGGCCCGGGTCGCGCTCGGTCGCCTGCCAGGCGGTCCAGAGTCCGGTGAAGCCGCCGCCGACGATGACGAGGTCGGCCTCGTGGGTTCCGTCGACGCGCGGGCGAGCGGCTGGGGATTCGGCGCGGTCGAGCCAGTACGCGGTGGGCGATGCGTCGCGCAGCGCCTCGGCCGCGGCATCCGTCGCCAGCTGAGCCCGGCTCACACGCGCTCCCGGGCGCCGACGCGCTCGATGGCGTCGGCGGCCGCCGAGACGCCGTCCTTCGAGCGGATGTCGGCGCCGACGGCGGCGATGCGCTCGCGCAGGTCGGTGTCGCCGAGCAGCCCGGTCACCGCGTCCTGCAGCTCCTGCGCGGTGAAGCCGTAGGTGCTGAGGCGGATGCCGTAGCCCTGCTCGTGCACGCGCTGGGCGTTGTCGTACTGGTCCCAGAACAGCGGCAGGAGGATCATCGGCTTGCCGAAGTGCAGGGCCTCGGTCGTGGTGTTGTTGCCGCCGTGGGTGATCACGAGGTCCACGAGCGGCAAGATCTTCGTCTGCGGAAGGAACTCGGCCCCCCACATGTGGTCGGCGAGCTCGAACTCCTCGTGCAGCGGCCCCTTCGAGACGATGACGTTGACGGGCAGGTCGGCGAGCACCGAGATGACGCGGCGCATGAGCTCGACGTCGGCGCTGCCGAGCGAGCCGAGGCTGAAGTAGACGAGCGGGCGGCTGCCGTCGGTGAACGACGCGGGCAGGTCGGCGGGCGCCTGCTCGGTCTCGCGCACCGAGGAGTCGAGGCGGGTCCAGCTCTCGTCGAGCGGGCGCTCGGCGGTGTAGTCGAGCACCTCGGGATAGACGTAGAGGTTCGCGTCGCCGGTGTGGATGAACTCGAGGTCGGGCAGCGCGGGCGCGCCCTGCTCCTGGACCCACGCGTTGTACGACTCCCAGAGGGGGCGGTGGGTGCGCTCGTACTCGGCGCGGAAGTCGGCCCAGCCCTCGTGGTCGTCCTTGCCGAGGCCCGAGAACACGGGGGCGATGTGCTCGCCCGGAACCTCGAGCGGGTTGCAGCTCGTGATGCGCACGAACGGCACCCCTGCGGTGACCAGTGCCGGGAACGCGATGACGTTGTCCTCGATGATGACGTCGGGCTGCACGCGCTCGATGATCGCCTTCAGCTGCGGTTCGCAGTACTTCGCGCCGTTCGCGAGCTCCTCCCAGATGGGCAGGGTGACGGTCTCGAGCTGCTCGGCCGTGGTCTTGCGGAACTCGGGCGAGATGGACTGGATGTACTCCTTCCAGAACGCCCCGGCATCCTGCTCGGCCTCGCCCTCGACCTCGCCCTCGACCGGTTCGGCCGCGGGCGCGAGGTCGACGAGGTCCTCCTCGAAGCCCAGCGCGACGAGCTTGCCCTGCCACGAGCGCTCGGCGGCGAACACGACGCGGTGCCCGCGCTTGAGGAGCTCGTTGCCGATGCCGATGCAGTTGTTCGTCGGGCCGTACGCGCTCTCGGGCATGAAGAGGTAGGTGCGACGTTCCTCGGTCATCGGGTCTCCGTTCGTGGATTTATTGAATGTTGCTATAGAGAATCTGGTCGGTCAAGACCTATATGGAAAGTGGGTGATACGGCCTAAGATTCAGTGACAATGCAGACAATCTGTCTGCCAGGAGAGGAGCCAGATGGCCAGGCCGAAGCGGCAGGAGGAACGCCGCAGCCAGCTGGTCGCGGCGGCCCAGCGGGCGATCGCGGCGCACGGCCCCGACGGGGCGCGGCTCAACCGCGTCGCTGAAGAGGCGGGCCTCACCTCTGGTGCGGTGCTCTACTACTACCCCGACATCGACGAGCTCATGTTCGAGGCCAACCGCGCCGGAATGGAGCGGTTCTACGAGGGGCGCGTGCGCATGCTCGAAGGGCTGCCCGACGACCCCGTGCAGCGCCTGCTCGCGCTCGCGAAGTCGGGCCTGCCGAGCGGCCCGGGCGACACCGAGGTGCGACTGCTCTGCGAGCTGGGCGGCTCGGCCGGCCGCAACCCGCTCATGGCGTCGCTGCTGACGACGCTCTTCGACCGCCAGGTCGGCATGTACCAGGTCGTGCTCGAACAGGGCGCCGCGCGCGGCATCTTCACGCTCGCGCAGCCCTCGCTCGTGATCGCACGCAACCTCGTGGCCCTCGAAGACGCCTACGGCTACCGCATCATCGCCGAGCACCCGACGATCGACCACGCTGCCGCCCTCGAGCTCATCGTGGCCAACGCGAGGCTCGCCACAGGTCATGCGCTGACCGCCTCCTGAACGGATGCCGCGGCGTCGGCCGCGTCGCGCGCGACCACCGACGTGCGGCCGAAGCGCACCCCGACGGACTCGCCGCGAGCGAGCCGGCTCGCGCCGTGGACGGTCGCGAGGACCGGCGCCGGGAGCCCATCGACCTCGACCGAGATGGTGGATGCCCCGCCGAGGAAGTACGTGTCGATGACCGTTCCGCGCAGCGGGGTCGTCGCGGCATCCGTCAGCTCGAGGTCCTCGGGTCGCACCACCGCGGTCGCCTGCGCACCGACGGGCATGGCGTGCGCCGCCGGGACGACACCGAGGCCCGGCACGTCGACGCCGTCGGCCGTGGTCGTGCCGTCCAGCAGGTTCGCCGAGCCGATGAACGAGGCGACGAAGCGCGACGCCGGGTTCGCGTAGAGCTCCTGCGGGGTCGCGAGCTGCTCGAGGCGCCCGTCGCGGAGCACCGCGATGCGGTCGGCCATCGACATGGCCTCCTCCTGGTCGTGGGTGACGACCACGAACGTGAGGCCGACCTCGTGCTGCAGGCGCTTCAGCTCGAGCTGCATCGAGGCGCGCACCTGGCGGTCGAGCGCCGAGAGCGGCTCGTCGAGCAGCAGCAGGCGCGGGCGCTTGACGATCGCGCGGGCGAGCGCGACGCGCTGGCGCTGGCCGCCCGACAGCTGCGACGGACGGCGCTTGGCGAGCGGCCCGAGCCCGACGACCTCGACGACCTCGGCGACGCGACGCGCGATCTCGGCGCGGCCGAGCCCCTCGGCCTCGAGCCCGTAGCCGATGTTCTTCTCGACGCTCATGTGCGGGAACAGCGCATAGCTCTGGAACATCATGTTCACGGGGCGCTTGTGCGGCGGCATCCGGAGCAGGTCCTGTCCGTCGACCTCGATGCGGCCGGAGGCCGGGGTCTCGAAGCCCGCGATCGAGCGCAGCAGGGTGGTCTTGCCGCACCCCGACGGGCCGAGCAGCGCGAAGAACTCGTTGTCGCCGATGTCGAGCGAGACGTCGTGCAGCGCGACCGTGTCGCCGTAGACGGCGCGCACGCCGTCGACCCGGAGCAGAGGGGCAGAGGTCATTTCGGGGATCCAGTCAGTCGGGTCAGGCGCTGCGCCGCGATGACGGTCACGACGCTCACGAGCAGGAGGAGGGAGGCGAGGGCGTTGACCTCGGGGGTCACCCCGAAGCGCACCATCGAGTAGATGACGATCGGCAGGGTCGGCTGCGTGGGCGCGGTCGTGAAGAACGCGATGACGAACTCGTCGAGCGAGAGCGTGAACGCGAGCAGGGCGCCCGCGACGATGCCGGGGGCGAGCTGGGGCAGCGTGACCCGCAAGAACGTGCGCACCGGGCCCGCACCGAGGTCGCGCGAGGCCTCCTCGAGGCTGGGGTCGAGGCTCGCCATGCGCGCGAGCACGATCGCGGTGACGAACGCGGTCGCGAACACGGCGTGGGCGAGGATCACCGAGTGCAGCCCGAGCGTGATGCCGAGCAGCGAGAACAGGGTGAGCAGGCCGATGCCGAGCAGGAGGTCGGGCAGGATCGCCGGCGCGATCGCGAACGCCCGCACGAACCCGCCGCGCGTGTAGTGCTGGATGCCGTACGCGAGCAGCGTGCCGAGCACGGTCGCGATCGCGGTCGCACCGGTCGCGACGATGATCGTGTTGCCGAGCCCCTGCATGAGCGCCCCGTCGGCGAACACCTCCGGGTACCAGCGCAGCGAGAAGCCCCGCCAGACGAAGAGGTTCTCGGAGTCGTTGAAGCTCATGATCACGACGATGAGGATCGGCAGGTAGAGGAACACGTACCCGAGCCAGAGCGGGATCAGGATGCCGCGGGGCCGGCGCACCGCGCGCGGCGTCGCCGACGGCTCGAGCTCGCGCATCGCGGTCGTGGTCGGGTTGGCGGGAGCTGCGACATCCGCTCGGGTGGTCGGCTCAGCCACGGCGGGGCCCTTCGGTGACGCGGCGCGAGACCGCGGACTGCAGCACGATCACGAGCACGAGGATGATGGTCAGCAGCAGCGCGAGCGTCGCCCCGAAGGGCCAGTCGCGGGCCTCGAAGAACTGGTCGCGCACGAGGTTGCCGACCATGATCGTCTTGCCGCCGCCGATGAGCTCGGGGATGACGAAGTTCGACATCGCCGGCACGAAGACGAAGACGCATCCGGTCAGCGCCCCGGGGAGCGAAAGCGGCAGCGTGACCGTGCGGAATGCGCGCCACGGGTTCGCGCCGAGGTTCGTCGCCGCCTCGCGGAGCGACGGGTCGAGCTGCTGGAGCGAGGCGTAGAGCGGCAGCACCATGAGCGGCAGGTACATGTAGAGCAGGCCGACGACGATCGCCTGCGGGGTGTAGAGCATGCTGATCGGCTCGTCGGTGAGGCCGAGGCCCTGCAGGGCCTGGTTCACCCAGCCGGCGTTGTTCAGGAGCAGGATCCACGCATAGGTGCGCACGAGGAAGTTCGTCCAGAACGGCAGCACGACCGCGATGAGGGCGATCGTGCGCCATTTCGGCGAGAGCCCCGCGATCGCGTACGCCATCGGATAGCCGATCGCGAGCGCGAGCAGCGTGACGACGAGTGCCATGCCGATCGACTGCAGGATCACGCCGAGGTACAGCGGCTCGGCGAGCTTGATCCAGTTGTCGAAGGTGAACTCGAACACGAGGCCGCCGAAGCGACCGCGCTTGAAGAACGTGTAGAAGGCGAGCAGCCCCACCGGGATCGCCATGAAGACGATGAGGAACAGCATCCCCGGTGCGAGGAACGGAACTGGGGCGAGCCCCCGGCGCACGCGGGTCGCGCGCACGCCGGGGGTCGTCTGGTGGGGCGTCGAGGTCACGGCGTCAGTTCGTCGCCAGGACTTCGGAGTTGAGGTCGACGTACTTCAGCGAGTCCTCGCCGAGGTCGACGATGACCTCCTGCTCGAAGAGCTCGTCGACCGTGATGCCGAGCGTCGGGTACGACTCGATGAGCGCCGGGTCGAGCGCCTCCATGGCGGCCTGGTTCGGCACCTTGTAGAGGATGTTCTCGGCGACCCAGGTCTGCACCTCGGGGTCGAGGATGTAGTTGATGAAGGCCATCGCGGCCTCCTTGTTCTTCGACGACTCGAGCACCGTCATGGTGTCGACCCAGAGGTCGGCGCCCTCGTCGGGCACGACGAACTCGATCGTGGGGTCTTCGGCGATGCCGTAGTTGCACCAGCCGTCCCAGGCCTCGACCATCGCGGCCTCGCCGGAGACGAGCTTGGAGTAGAACGTCGTGTCGTCGTAGGCGAGCAGCGTGGGCTTCGTCTTCAGCAGCTGGTCCTTCGCCTCGGCGAGCTCGTCGTCGTCGGTCGTGTTCAGCGAGTGGCCCGCGGCCTTGAGCGCCGGCATCGCGAGCCAGCGGTCGGTCGACAGCATGGTCGTCTTGCCCTCGAGCTCGGGCTTCGGGTTCAGCAGGTCGTTCCACGACGTGGGCGCGAAGCCCGTGAGGTCGGGGCGGTAGCAGAGGCCCGTCGTGCCCCACGCGTACGGCTCGGAGTAGACGTTGCCCTCGTCGTAGTCGAGCTCGAGCGCCTCGGGGTAGAGGTTCGACTCGTTCGGGATGAGCGACTTGTCGAGTTCGGCGAGCAGGCCCTGCTCGCCGAGCGCCTGCGCGTACTGGCCGGAGACGAAGGCCACGTCGATGCCGGAGTCGGCGCTCGCGGTGAGCTTGGCGACGATGTCCTCGTTCGTGGTGTGGTTCACGATCGTCGTCTTGACGCCGGTCGCCTCCTCGAACTGCTCGGCGAGGTCCTCGGGGTAGTAGTCCGACCAGATCGAGACGGTGAGCGTCTGCTCGGAGATGTCGGCGGACGGATCGGCCTCTCCGCCACCGGTGGAGCAGGATGTTGCGGCGAGTGCGACGGCGATGGTGCCGGCCGCGACGGCGACGATGCGTCGTGTGGTGGGCATGCTGTTCCTCCTGGGGCGTCGAAAGGTTGAGCGATTGTTGCACCGGCACTGAAGAAACCGCAATGGATGTGCGGACATACTGGCGAGGAGTTTGCACAATAGTTACAATCCGAATTCAATGAACTCATTCGACGGCCCCCATCCGGTCGTCGACGGACGCACGATGTCCGTCGACGGCGACGGCCGCGTGCTCGTCGACGGCCGGCGCCCGGAGGCGGGCGACGGCGTGGCCCGCGCGATCGCCGCACTCGCGGTCGACGGCCTCGCCGCCGATGCGCCGGAGCGCGGCATCGCCGTCGACCAGACGAACACCTCGGTGATCGTCGACGACCGGTTCGTCGTGAAGGTCGTCGGGCGCTGGGCGGCGGCCGACCGCGCCGGGCACCTGCTCGAACGACTCGCCGCGGCCGGGTCCGACGACGTGGCCCGCCTGCACGGGCGCGTCGGCTGGCGGCATCCCGAGCTCGGCGAGTCCACGCTCGCGATCGTGACCGAATACCTGCCTGGCGCCGAGGACGGCTGGACCTGGGCGGTCGACGACGTCGTCGCGGTCGTCGAGGGCGACGGCACCGGCTCCGTCCGCGGCACCGGCTCCGGCGTCGGCTCCGCCGCCCGCTCCGACCCGACCTGGCCGGCCGCGCTCGGCACGAAGGTCGCGCGCATCCACGACGTGCTCGGCGCCGACGCGGTGCCCAGCGGGGCGGATGCCGCATCCGCACGCCGCGACCGCGCCGCCGATGCGCTGGCCAGGGCGGTGGCCGCGGGCGACGGGCCGACCGGAACCCGCCTGGGCAACCGCCGCGAGGCGCTCGCGCGCGACATCCGCTCGCTCGAAGGCACCTCGCCCGGGCTCGAGTTCCCCATCCACGGCGACCTGCACCTCGGGCAGGTGCTCGCCTCGCCCGATGCCGGCGCCCCTGACGGCCGGCGCTACACGGTCATCGACTTCGACGGCGATCCGCAGCTCGACGCAACAGACCGCGAGCGAGCGGATGCCGCGGCTCGCGACGTCGCCCACCTGCTCGTCTCGCTCGACCTCGTCGCCGCCGTCGCGCAGAAGCGCCTGCGCCGGCCCGACGCCCGCGCGTGGAGCTGGGCCGACCGCGCCCGCGCCGACCTGCTCGCGGCCTATCGCGCCGAGCTCGCGCGCGCCGAGCTCTTCGACCCGGCACTGCTGCCCGGCTTCGAGGCCGAGCAGCTCGCCGCCGAGCTGCACTACGCCGACCGCTTCCTGCCGCCGTGGCGCTACGCGCCCGACGCCGCGATCACGCACCGTTACGCTTCGACGAACGAGACCCCGGAGGACCCGTGGACACCGCCGCCTTTCGAGCCGACCTCGACCTGATCCCCTCGACGCTCGAGCGGCTCGCCGACGCCCTCGACGCCGGACTCCCCGGACTCGAACGACTGCCGATGCTCGGCGCGTCGCGCGTGCTCGTGCTCGGCATGGGGTCGAGCCGATACGCGGCCGACGTCGTCGCCCGGCGCTATCGCAGCGTCGGCGCGAACGTCGTCGTCGAGCTCGCGAGCGCCGACCTGCTGCCACCCGCCGCACCCGACCTCGCGGTGGTCGCGGTCTCGGCGACCGGAGGCAGCGTCGAGGTGCTCCGCGCCGTCGAGCGCTACCGCGGCACCGGGCGGCTCGTCGCGGTCACGAACCGTCCAGAGTCCGAGCTCGGGCGCCTCGCCGACGTCGTCGTGCCGTTGCTCGCCGGGGTCGAGGCATCCGGGGTGGCCTGCCGCACGTTCCGCGCGACGTTCGTCGTGCTCGACGCGGTGCTCGAGGAACTGCTCGGCACGGCGCCCGCCGACCGCTTCGATGCCGCAGCCGTGCGCGCCGCGGCATCCGCCAACGCGACCTTGCTCGGCACGGTCGACGACTGGATGCCGCCGCTCGCCGACCTGCTCGCGGGCCCCATGGGCACGTGGGCGCTGGCGCCGGCCGAGCGGGCCTCGAGCGCGCAGCAGTCGGCGCTCATGCTGCGCGAGGTGCCGCGCCGCAGCGCCTTCGCGTCGGAGACCGGCGACTGGTCGCACGTCGACGTGTACCTGACGAAGACGCAGGACTACCGCGCCCTCGTGTTCGCCGGGTCGGCGTGGGACGCGCAGGCGCTCGATTGGATGGCGCAGCGCGGCTCGCGGTTCGCATCGGTCGGACGCGAATTGCCGGGCGCCGAGCAGGTGATCCGGTTCGCGGGCGACGCCGACGACTCGGTCGCCGTGCTCGCCGAGCTGCTCGTCGCCGAGCTCGTCGCCGACCACTGGCTGCGCGCCGCCTCGCCCGCCGAGTAGACCCGGCCGCCCCGCGGGAGGACATCACCCCGACGGGAGGACGTTTCTCACGGAAGCCTCCTCCCCCGCGGCCGATCTCCTCCCGCGAGAGTGCCCGATCGTTCGGCTGACGCGGCGCGGCGACACTACTCGGCGGGGCGCGGCAGGCCCGTGCGACGCTGCCGGCGGCGCGTGCGCGGCCGCCGGGCGTAGGCGCGGGCCGCGCGGCTCGAGAGCGCGAGCATCACGAGGATGTCGAGCGAGAGGGTCAGCAGCGTCGTGCGGATCGTGATGTCCTCCCCGCCGGCGAAGTAGTCGATCGCCGCGACCGTGATGCTGAGCGAGGTGAACGTCATCACGAGCAGGCGGGCGACGTTGCCGCCGCGGTACACGGCGATGCCGAAGCCGACCACGACGAGCAGCCCGATGCCGCCGGCCACGAGGATCCCGATGAGCACGACGTTGAGGGTGTGGTCCTCTTCGCTGCCGGGCACCACGGCGAGGCCCGCCTCGTCGTACACGACCTGGCGCCACGTGATCGCGAGCACGACGAGCCAGACCACGCCCGCGAGCACGCGCAGCATCACGAGGATCGCGCCGAGGGTCGTCGCCGCCGGCCGCGGCATCGTCGGCGGCGCCTGCACGGGCTGGGCGAGCAGCACCGGCGGCTCGTACGCCGAGCGCTTGCGCGGCTCGCGGTCGGGCCCTTGGCTCACGAGGCCTCCCCCGGGGTCGCGACGGCGGTGGCCGCGGCATCCGGAACCGCGTCGAGTTCGAGCACGGGCAGGTCGCCGTCGGTCCTGATCGAGTCGCCGCCGCCATTGCGGGAGTGGTACCCGCTGGAGAAGTCCCTGAGCACCTCGACGCGAGCGCCGACACCCGCCGCGAGCACGCTCGCCACGATGTGGTCGCGCTCGACGTCGGTGTCGGCGTCGATCTTGTGCGTGACCTGCAGCGTGAACAGCGAGAAGCCGACCGCGCGGTCGAAGGTGCCGGCCGCGAGCCAGTCGACGCGCCGTCCGCCGGGCAGCAGCCAGCCGTCGGGCGTGCGCCAGAATCGCACGTGGTGGCGGCGTGCCGGGTTGCCCTCGACCTCCTGCTGGTAGGCGAAATCCTGCTGCCTACCGAAGAGGAACAACGGGCTGACCGGGGCTTCGTCGTAGCTCCGGCGGGTGAGCGTCGACGTGATGATGCGTCGGCTCGAGGCGAGCGTGACGTCGTCGGCCCTGGTCCATCCCGCGGCGGCCATCGCGTCGTGCAGGTCGGCCGCCGTGCCGTCGAGCGCGAGGTTGACCGGGTCGCCGAGCAGGCCGTCGCTCGTGCGCGTGCGCCCCATGAAGTAGTCGGGCACGTAGATGGTCGTGAGGATCCGGTGCAGGCGCGGCAGCACGAGGTACGCGAGCACGAGCCAGAAGATCACGAAGAACGCGATGCCCCACCAGCCGAGCGTGAACGACTCGGTCAGCAGCAGCCAGGCGAGCCACACCGCGGCGATCCCCGCGTAGACGAAGAAGAAGCCGTCGAGCACGGCGTTGAACGACACTCGGCGCGTGCGCGTCGGGGCCTCCAACTCTTCAGGCGGAGCGGCGGGCGGCGCGGCGGGCGGCGCGGCCGTCGACCCTGCCGGCGGCTCGGCCGTCGGCAGGGATGTCTCGGAGCCCTCCCCGCTCATGACTGCATGGTATCCGGGCCGTCGCGTCCTATGCTCGCCGCATGGCCTACGACGTCGCGAGCATCCGATCCGGTTTCCCGTCGCTCGAGAGCGGATGGGCGCAGTTCGACGGGCCGGGCGGCACGCAGACGCCGCGGGCCGTTGGCGACGCCGTGGCATCCGTGCTCACCGGGCCGCTGTCGAACCGTGGCACGGTCGGCGTCTCCGAGGAGCGCGCCGAGGCGGCGGTGCACGGGTTCCGGCTCGCGATGGCCGACTTCGCGAACGCCCACCCGCGCGGCATCGTGCACGGGCGCAGCGCCACCCAGCTCACCTACGACTTCTCGCACCACCTGTCGAAGGGGTGGCGGGCCGGCGACGAGGTGATCGTCACGAGCCTCGACCACGACTCGAACATCCGCCCGTGGGTGCAGGCCGCCGAGCGCGTCGGCGCGACCGTGCGATGGGCCGAGTTCGATCCCGCGACGGGCGAACTCCCGGTCGAGGCCGTCACCACGCTCATCGGCGAGCGCACGCGACTCATCGCGGTCACGGCTGCGTCGAATCTCATCGGCACGATGCCGGATGTCGCGGCCATCGCCGCAGCAGCCCACGCCACCGGCGCGCTCGTCTGGGTCGACGGCGTGCACGCCGGCGCCCACGAACTGCCCGACCTCGACGCGCTCGGGGCGGACTTCCTCACGTGCTCGCCGTACAAGTTCCTGGGGCCGCACTGCGGCGTGCTCGTCTCCCGGCCCGAGCTGCTCGAGACGATCGCGCCCGACAAGCTGCTGCCCGCGACGCAGGTCGTGCCCGAGCGGTTCGAGTTCGGCACGCTGCCCTACGAGCTGCTCGCCGGGGTCACGGCCGCGGTCGACGTCCTCGCAGGTCTCGCAACCACGGCGCACGATGGAACGCAGACGACGGATGCCGCGCACTCGCGCCGCACGCGGCTGCAGGCCTCGTATGAGGCGCTCCACGAGCACGAGGAGCGGTTGCGGCTGCGACTCGAGGCCGCCCTCGGCGAGCTGCCCGGCGTGACGCTGCACTCGCGGGCGGCCCGCCGCACCCCGACGCTGCTGCTCACCTTCGCCGGCCACGAGGCATCCGCCGTCACGGAGCGGCTCGCCGCGGGCCGGGTGCTCGCGCCGAGCAGCAACTTCTACGCGCTGGAGGCGTCGCGCCGGCTCGGCCTCGGCGATGCAGGCGGGCTCCGCGTGGGGCTCGCGCCGTACACCGACGACGACGACGTGGATCGGCTGCTCGCCGGGCTCGCCGAGGTGCTCGGCACGCCGGTCGAGTAGCGCAGCGCATCGAGACCAGCGCACGTGGTCTCGATACGGCGCTGCGCGCCTCCTCGACCGGCGAGAGGTCGCGGGTTCCGAACCTGATCCTGCCCGGGCGGCCACCGGCGCGCGCGGCGACCATACGCTGGAGGCATGACGATCGCCGAACGTGCCACCGAACTCCGCCGCCTGCACACCGCCCCCGAACTCCTCCAGGTGGTGAACGTCTGGGATGTCGTCTCGGCGCGCGCCGTCGCCGCCCTGCCAGGCACCAAGGCCCTCGCGACCGCGGGCCACTCGATCGCCGCGACCTTCGGGTACCCCGACGGCGAGCAGATCCCGCTCGACCTCATGCTCGACATGGTCGGCCGCATCGCCCGTGCCGTCGACGTGCCCGTGAGCGCCGACCTCGACGCCGGCTTCGGCGATGCGGGCGAGACCGTGCGACGCGCGATCGGCGAGGGCGTCGTCGGGGCGAACCTCGAAGACCGGCTGAAGCCGCTCGACGAGTCGGTCGCGGCCGTGAGCGCCGCGGTCGCCGCCGCAGAAGCCGAGGGCGTGCCGTTCGCGCTGAACGCGCGCACCGACGCCTTCGTCCGCGGGGGCGAGCGCTCGCTCGAGGCCAACGTCGCCGACGCGATCGAACGCGGGCGCGCGTTCCTCGACGCCGGCGCGACGAGCGTGTTCGTGCCCGGCATCTTCGGAGAAGACGTGGTGCGGCAGCTCGTCGCCGGCATCGGCGAGCTGAAGGTCGCGCTCATCGGCCTGCCCGGCGTTCCGGCCCCCGAGCGACTGCAGGAGCTCGGCGTCGCTCGCCTCTCGTACGGCCCGACGACGCAGCGCGTCGCGCTCGGTGCGCTGCAGGACCTCGCGACCGACCTCTACCTCGGTGGCGTACTGCCCGACGGCATCCGACCGCTCAACTGAGCGCCGAGACATCCGCGGGATCTCGCGAATCCCCCGCGTGACGGATGCCGCGCGCGGCCCGCGCTCGCTAGGGTGAGCGGAAGGCGACTCGTCGCCCGGGCCGTGCGGGGGTGCGGCCTGCGCGGCCCGTACGCCCCCGGCCACGAGGAGAGCGCATGAACAGCGGCATCCCCATCGAGATCACGGGGCTCAGCAAGCACTTCGGCAGCGTCACCGCCGTCGAGGACCTCAGCTTCACGGTGCAACCGGGCCGGGTCACCGGATTCCTCGGCCCGAACGGCGCCGGCAAGACGACGACGCTGCGCGTGCTCCTCGGCCTCGTGAAGGCCTCGAGCGGCACGGCCACGTTCGGCGGAACCCCGTACCACCAGCTCAAGCGCCCGCTCGAGACGGTCGGCGCCGCGCTCGATGCGAGCTTCCACCCCGGCCGCACCGCCCGAAACCACCTCAGGGTCACGGCGACCGCGGCCGGCATCCCGTCGTCGCGTGTTCCGATCGTGCTCGAGCAGGTCGGGCTCGCCGAGTTCGCCGACCGTCGCGTCGGCGGCTACTCCCTCGGCATGCGCCAGCGCCTGGCCCTCGCGTTCACGCTGCTCGGGGATCCGTCGGTGTTCGTGCTCGACGAGCCGATCAACGGCCTCGACCCCGAGGGCATCAAGTGGATCCGCATGTTCCTGCAGCGCCTGGCGCAGGACGGCCGCACGGTGCTCGTGAGCTCCCACCTGCTGAGCGAGGTGCAGCAGAGCGTCGACGACGTCGTGATCATCTCGCGGGGGCGGCTCGCCAAGACCGGCACGCTCTCGAGCCTCGAGCTCGAGTCGGCGCCGCGAACGATCGCCGACTCCCCCGACCGGCCGAGGCTCTCGGCGGCGCTCGCGCAGGCGGGCCTGGAGTTCACCGAGGGGCGCAACGGCTTCATCGTGGCCGAGCCCGACCCCGGACTCGTCGGGCACGCGGCCTTCGTCGGCGGCGTCGAGCTCAAGTCGCTGTACCGCCTCAAGTCGGGCCTCGAGGAGTCGTTCCTCGCGCTCGTGAGCGGCGAGGTCGACCACGTCGAACTCGTGTCGGAGGCGCCGGGCGCCGCAGAGACGCCCGACACGGCCGCTGCCGAGCCCGCCGCATCCGCGGAACCGCACGATGCCGCGGAACCCGGCCCGCCCGACCTCCCCGACGCGCCCGAGGCGCCCGCCGACGGAGCGAAGGGGTGATGGCATGATCCGCGCACTCGGCTCCGAGTTCCAGAAGGTCTTCACCACCCGGATGTGGTGGCTGCTCACGCTGCTGCTCGTGCTCTACGTGGCGTTCCTGGCGGGCGGCTTCGGCGCCTTCCTCGGCTGGGCCACCGACAATCCGGATGCCGCGGCCGGCGCCTCGACGACGCCGCTGCCGACCGACGGCCTCGCCCCGCTCGTCTACAGCTTCGCGTCGTCGATCGGCTACGTGTTCCCGGTGCTCTTCGGCGCGCTCGCGGTCACGACCGAGTTCCGGCACAAGACGCTGACGCCGACGTTCCTCGTGCTGCCGCACCGCGCCACCGTGCTGTGGGCGAAGTACCTGTCGCAGCTGCTGTTCGGCGCGGCGCTCGGAGTGGTCGCGTTCGCGACCTCGGTCGGAGCCGGTGCGGGGGCGTTGTCGGCGTTCGGCATCGACACGGCGCTGGACTCCAGCGACACGTGGGCGCTGATCGGTCGCGGCGTGCTCGCGATGGCGCTGTGGGGCACGATCGGCGTCGGCCTCGGCTCGCTCGTCACCAACCAGGTCGCCGCGATCGTCATCGTGATCGCGTTCACGCAGTTCGTCGAGCCGATCCTCCGCCTCGCGGCCTCGCTCAACGACGTGACGGCGAGCATCGGCAAGTTCCTGCCGGGGGCGGCGAGCGACGCCCTGGTCGGCGCCTCGTTCTACAGCGTGGCCTCGGTCGGCGCGACGGACGTGCTGGAGTGGTGGCAGGGCGGCCTGGTGCTGCTCGGCATCGGACTCGTCACGACGCTCCTCGGCGGGCTGACGACGTGGCGGAGGGACGTGTCGTAGGCGTGGACGGGGCCGCGCTTCGCGCGCTGCGCCTGCACGTCCAGGGGCTGCGCCATCCGGTCGACGCGTCGGCGGCCGAGTCGGTGCGACGCTTCGGCGCGGTGCAGGCGCAGGAGTTCGTGCCCGCCCAATGGGGGCTCGCCCAGCGCGTGCCGGCCGAGGCGAGGCCGGATGCCGCGACGGTCGCGGCCGACCTCGATGCCGGTCGCATCCTCCGCACGCACGTGCTGCGCCCGACGTGGCACTTCCTGCACCCCGACGACGCCCGCTGGGTGCTCGAGCTCTCGGCCGAACGCGTGCACCGGGCGAACGGGTCCATGTACCGGGCGACCGGGGTCGAGGGCGAGGTCGCCGTGCGCGCCGTCGACGTGGTCGCCGCGACGGTCGCCGGCGGCCACCGCACGAGGGCCGAGCTGGCCGAGGCCCTCGCAGCGGCCGGCCTGCCGTCCACGGGCGTGCCGATGGCCTACGTGCTCATGCGCGCCGAGCTCGAGCGCGTCGTCATCAGCGGCGCGAACGCGGGCAAGCAGCGCACCTACGCCGCATTCGACGAGCGGGTCGGGACGGCGTCGCCGCGCGATCGGGCCGACGCGCTCGTCGAGCTCGCGCAGCGCTACATCGCCTCGCGCGGCCCGGTGACCGACCGCGACTTCGCGGCGTGGTCGGGGTTCACGCTCACCGACACGCGACGCACCTTCGCCGAGGTCGTCGAGCGGGCGGATGCCGCGGGCCGGCCCATCGCGACCGTCGACGCCGATGGGGTGGGTCACCTCGTCGAGGCGGCCGCACTCGAGCCGCCGGCCTCCGGCGCGGAACCCCGGGAACCGACGCCCACGGTGGACCTGCTGCAGGCCTACGACGAGTACATCATGGGCTACGCGCCGCCGCGGACCTACCTGCATCGACCGGGCGACGCCGGCCTGCACGCCGAGTTCCCGCTGCACGCGCTCCTGCTCGACGGCGTCATGGTGGGCCGGTGGGCGCCGCCCGCGGCATCGGGCACGCCGACCGTGCGGATCGTTCCGTGGATCGCGTTCACGCCCGACCAGGAACGCGCGCTCGCGTCATCCGTCATCGAACTCGAACGGTTCCTCGGCACCGAACTCAGCGTCGCCGTCGAACCGGAGACATCGCCGGGCTGATCCCCGCGCGCGGCAGCGGCCGTGCTCCGCGCGCCCGCCCCGGCACCGCGCACCGCCTCGATACGATCGCGGCATGCTCGTCATCGCCAGCGTCTTCGTCGCCCTCGCGGCGCTCCTGCACGGCTACATCTTCCTCATGGAGAGCGTGTGGTGGACCAGGCCCTCGACCTGGAAGCGCTTCGGCGTGGCCGACCAGGCGGCCGCCGACATCACGAAGCCCATGGCCTACAACCAGGGGTTCTACAACCTGTTCCTCGGCCTCGGCGCCGCGATCGGCCTCGTGCTCTTGTGGACCGGTTCCGACGAGGCCGGGCGCGCACTCGTGCTGTTCGCCACGGCCTGCATGTTCCTCGCCGCGGCGGTGCTCACGACCACCGGGCGGGGCTACCTGCGGCCCGCGCTCATCCAGGGCACCCTGCCGCTGATCGGATTCGTGCTGTTCCTGTTCTCCTGAGCGACGCCGCGTCAGCCGGCGAACGCGAGCACCGCGACGACCACGAGGCCGGCCACGGCGAGCACGCACGAGGAGGCGAAGGCCGCGAGCACGACGATCGCGGACCGGCGCGAACGACGTGCCACCGACGGGAGCGCCTGCGCGGGATCGCGGGTCGGGTCGTCGCCCCATGCGGACACGCGGGGCGGCGGCGCGGCGACCTCGATCGGCCGCGCGGCGTAGTGCTCGAGCAGGCCGGGGCCGCGGCCGACCTCCGCCGTGCTCAGCACGTCCTCCGACACCGGCGCGGGCGCCACGCGCCGCCCTCTGCGGGTCGGCGCGTGCATCACCGCGTCGTCGGCAGCGGTCGGCAGCGGCGACCGCACGACGGTGCGCTCGACGACGACCGTCTGGTCGACGGCCTCTGCGCCGTCTGCCCGGTCACCGGCACGGGATGCGCGGCGCCCCACGACGATGGTCTCGTCGGCGTCGTCCGAGGCCGCGTGCGACTGGTCCGTGCGCTGCACGACGACCGTCGCATCGGCATCCGCATCGGCATCCGCATCGGCATCGGCATCGGCATCCGCATCCGCAGGGGCCGGCGCTGCGCGGCGCACCACGATCGTCGCGTCGGCGTCGGCGTCGGCGTCGGTGTCGGCCCCGGGCGCGGCATCGGACGTCGGGCCCGGCGGCGGCGCGCCGATGGCGAACGGCGCACGGGCGACCACGATGGTCTCGTCGGCGTCGAGATCCGCGGCGAGCAGCTCGCCCGGGTTCACCGCGCTCATGCGCGCCCCCGCACGGGAATCGTCGTGTGATCGTCATCGGATGCCGCGGCGCCCGCTGAGCGCACGACCCCCGTCGTGGCATCCGTCGGCTCGTCGATGCCGCCCGCGATCACGTCGACGACCACGACCGTGATGTTGTCGCGACCGCCGGCCTGACGCGCACGCTGCACGAGCGCGGAGGCCACGGACTCCGCGCGACCGCCCATCGTGAGGGTCGCCCTGATCGCCTCGTCGCTGACCTCGCCCGTGAGCCCGTCGCTGCAGATGAGCAGCCGCTCGCCGTTCACGACCGGAAGCAGCCAGCTGTCGGCCGTGCTGTCGGGGCCGCCGATCGCGCGCGTGATGACGTTGCGCTGGGCGAACGCGTCCCGATCCTCGGCACGCAGCTCCCCGGCGTCGACGAGCTCCTGCGCGAGCGAGTGGTCGACCGTGACCTGTTCGAGCTCGGTGCCGTGGTGGCGGTAGACGCGCGAGTCGCCCACGTTGAAGACCAGCCAGGCCGGCTCGCCCTCGTCGTCGACGAGCGCGACACCGGCGATCGTGCTGCCGGCACCCCGTTCGGTGGTCTCGGCGACCGCGGCGACGGCGGATGTCGCATCGGCGAGCGCCGCGCGCACCTGGGCGATGGTCGCGATCGGGTTGCCGACCACGCGCTCGCGGAACGCGGCGATGACGGCGGCGCTGGCGCGATCGCCGGCCTCGTAGCCGCCCATCCCGTCGGCGACCGCGAACACGGGCCATTCCGCGAGCGCCGAATCCTCGTTGGCGCGGCGGACGAGCCCCACGTCGGTCGCCGACGCGACGGCGAGCCGTACCTGGTGCGCGCTCATCGGCCGGGAACGCCGGCGGTCGGCGGGTCGCGGTCGATGCGGACGCTCAGCGTTCCGAGCACGAACCGGTCGGGGACGGGAGTCGGCACGCCGGGGTCCAGCAACCGGTCGACACCCTCCCAGTCGGGCACGAGCACGCCGTTCGTCGAGTCGAGGTCGGTGATGCTCCACTGCTCCCCGTCGAGGCGGAGCACGGCGTGCGTCTTCGACAGCGTACGACTCGGGTCGGGCACGACGAGGCGCTGCTCCCCGGCGCTCGCGTTCGCGGCGCGCGGGTTGCGTCCGAGCAGCACGACGTCGCCCACGAGCCGAAGCGGTTCGGCGCCGTCGGCCACGAGACGCCAGGTCACGATCGGCTTGCGCGCGACCACGACCGTGCGGTCGAGCAGGTCGTCCTCGAGGTCGTCGTCACCCGTCACGACGGATCCGGCGGCGAGCGGCTCGGCGAAGGCCTGCGAGGCGACCGGACCCGACCATCCGACCGGGGCCTGCGAGGCGACCGGGGCCTGCGGCGCCGAGAGGGCGGTCTCCTCCGCCACGGCGAACGCCGCGGGCGCGACGGGGGGCAGCGTCGGCAGCATCGGGCTCGCAACCGGCGCTGCGGTCGGCGCTGCGGTCGGTGCTGCGGTCGGTGCTGCGGTCGGTGCGACCCTGGCGGCGTCCGGCTGCGCGACGGCGGGCATGACCGGAATGGGCTCGATGCGACCGGGGATCCGCGACACGGGGTCGGCGATCGGGAAGGCGGGCGAATGCGCAGGGGCTGCAGACGCGACGGGCGCGTTCCGCGGGGCGGGGACGATCGCGGGCGCCGCGGTCGGCGCGGGCAGCGGCGGGATCGGCCCCGCGCCGCGCGGCTGCAGGTCGGCCCACGCCGGCAGGATCGGTGCGGCGTCGCCCGCGGGCCATCCGGACGGAGCGGTCGCAGCCGGAGCCGGCACCGCCGGTGCAGCAGCCACGGCCGGCGCAGCAGGCACGGCCGCAGCAGGAGTGGCCCAGCCCGACGCGACCGCCGCGATGGACGCCGCGAGGGGGCCGCCGGGCGCCACGGGCGGGATCGCGCCCGTCGAGGCGCCGCGCACCGGCATCCGCCCGCGTTCGGGATCGGGCGACGGCCCGGCCGCGAGCACCGTCGCCCAGACCGGGGGCAGCAGCACGCCGAGGACGGTCGTGCCGACGCCGCGCCAGTACTTCCCGCTGATGCGGTGCAGCGCCATGACCTCGAACACGAGTCCGACGACCTGTGCGATGGGCACGACGAGGAGCAGCGCGAGCCACGGGTTCTGCCCGCCGAGCCGGAACACCTGCATCTGGCTGTACACGGGCACCCAGGCCGACCACGGGGCCATGCCGAAGTGCGCGAACACCTTCGCGAGCATGACCGAGTACCAGACGTAGACGCCGATGCCGATCGCGAACGAGGCGACGACCATGATCAGGGTGACGGCGGCGAGCTGCTGGGCATCTGCAGGGGTCATCGGGCGGGCTCCTCGAGTGCGGCGCGGTCTGGGGTGACGGTTCTGACGAGCGAGGCGAACGAGAGCCGGGCCGAGACCCGGCGTCGGGCACGCGCGTGGGCGGTGAGTTCGGCCCGCTCGGCGTCCACGATCGCCCATGCGGCGTCCGCGTCGCCGGCGTCGGGCGGGTCTCCGGCGAACACGGCTCGTTCGACGAGGGCGGCGAGCGAGCTCGCGGCAGCGCGTCCGGAGCTGCGAGCGGTCTCCGCACGGCTGCCGAGCTCGCCCTCGAGCACGCCCTGATCGACGTAGAGGTCGATGAGGTCGTCCCAGGCGCCGACGATGCGCACCTCGGCGAGCGGCTCGCGACGCCGGCGACGCGAACGCGACCCCTTCGCGACCAGCAGCACGAGCACCGGCAGCAGCAGCAGCGCCATGGCCGCGACGCCGAGCGCGGTCCACCGCACCCAGGCGGCGAGGACGATCGGCCCCGCGGCATCGTCGCCCGCCGGCGCCGCCTCGGCGTCGCTCGACTCGCTCTGCGCCGAGGGCGGGTCGATGGTCACCGTCTCGGGCCGGTCGGGGGTCGTCGGATGCTCTGGAAGCTGCTCGCCCTCGCGGATCAGGCTCGGCGCGACCTCGAACTGCGGGGTCGCGTCGATCGGCGTCCACCCGCCGGCGGCGGGAACGCCCGCACCGCCGTCGGCAGCGGCAGCTCCGGACACCTCGGCCCACACCGAGAGCGCACCGCCGGCGCACACCTCGGTGCAGGTCGCGACACCCGGCACGTCCTCGGAACCGGCGAGCCGGAAGCCGAGCACGACGCGCGAGTCGTAGCCGAGCGCGCGGGCGAGGAGCGCGACCGCGACCGCGAACTGCTCGTCGTCGCCGACACCCGCCACGAGTGCCGCATCGGATGCCTCGGGGCCGGCCAGTCGCTGCTGGTCGACGAGCTGCGTGAACAGCGCCTCGATGCGCGCCTTCGAGTGGCCCGAGTAGCTCGGGATGAACGTGTAGCCGCCGCCGAGCCCGGCGATCCACCCCGCAGCGTCGGGGCCGTCGACCGCCGCATGGCTGAGGTAGCCGCGGTCGCGCAGGCGGCGCACGAGCTCGAGGAAGCCGGCTGACGTGTCCGGCTGCTCCTGCAGCGCGATCCACGCGGCGAGCGCAGGGTACGCCTCGGCGTCGAGCAGCGGCGTCGCGCCGGGCTCGTCCAGGTCGGCCGAGGGGTCGGGGGACGCGACGAGCCGGTACTCGTCGCCGGCCACGAGGCCGCGGGTCGTCGTCGCGGCCTGCGCCGCGGCATCCGGAGCCGGGTCGTCGGAGGCCGCGTCGGGGGCCGCGTCTGAGGCCGGTCCGGCCGCGGCCTTCGCGATGTCGATCGAGGTCGCGCCGTCGCCCGAGCGGTGGAAGCCGTCGTCGAGCACCGCGGCGCGCGCACCCGCGAAGTCGGGCGCGGCGCGCAGGCCCTGCGGCGCCGGCACCCAGATGCCCGCGTAGCCGGGCTCGACCGCGACCGTGAACTCGACGTCGCCTGGCGCACGGCCCGCGGCCCGCGGCAGCCGGCTGAATTGCGACGCCGCGCTGTCATCGGAGCCGGACGCGACGTGGAAGGTCTCGCCGTCGTAGGCGTCGAGCGTCGCGAGGCGCAGCCGTTCGACCCCCGACGTGTCGCCCTCGACCGTGAGCCACGGCTCGTCGACGCGACCGGCGGCGAACGCCGAGCGGTAGGTCGCGAGCGGGGTGGAGGTCTGGCGCAGCACGACCTCGGGGTCGACGCGGTCGCGCAACGCCTCGCGCTGCGCGAGGCCGGCGGCGGCGGGCGTGACCGCGGCACCCGCGACGAGTGCCACGACCACGAGTGCGACCGCGAGCGAGCGGCGCCTGAGCGCCGACCACTCCGTGAGGGTCGACCGCTGCACCGTGTCGGCGGAGGCACGGCGCAGCGCGACCGCACGGATCGAACGCGACCGGAGCAGCAGCCAGGCGAGGGCGGCGACGGCCCCGCCGACCGCGACGACCAGCTCGCGCGGGGCGGGCACCGTGACGGGCCCGAGCACGAGCGACCCGCTGAGGGCGCTCGACCCGAACACGAGCCCGAAGCCCGACATGGCGAGCCCGACGACGACCGCGAACGGCGACACCCGACGATCGGGGGCGACGAGCAGCGCGGCCACGAGCGTGCCGACGAGCATCACGAGCAGGAACGGCACGAGCACCGCCTGGTACTCACCGAGCGGCAGCGAGAGCGTGAGCAGTTGCTTCCAGCCGACGACGACGCCCACGAACCCGTCGCGGATGCCGCGCAGCCATACCATCGGCGCGCCCACCGCACTCGGGATCGCGACCGGCACGACGACCAGCGCGAAGGCCACGGCCGTCGCGGGCACCAGCAGCAGCGCCCGCGCGACGCCGCCGACCGGCACGCGGCGGGCGGCGAACGCCAACCCGAGCCCCGCGAGCATGCCCACGGCGGCGGCCACCGGCATCCGCATCGATTCGTAGATCGGCCACGCCGCGATGGTCGCGAGCACGCCGGCGACGACCACGTACGAGATGCCGAGCGCGGTGCGCCCGCCCGAGCCGCCCGGCGTGCCCGTCGCACGCGTCGCGGTCGGCGATCCGATCGTCGGGCCGCTCATCGCACGGCCCCGCGGGCGAGCAGCTTGGGCAGGTCGTCGAGGCGCCCGACGGTGAGCACCGTCAGCTCGCGCGAGTGACGTGCGGTGGGCTCGGCCTCGGGCTCGCAGCGCACCGCGACCACGGTGATGCCCGGCGGCAGCGTGATCGCGGCGCGACGCAGGCGCTGCAGCGGCACGAGCGAGCCGGTCACGAGGAACGCGATCGAGAGGTCGCCGAACGACTGCGCGACGAGGGTCGCCACCGATTCGAGGCGGATGACGCGAGCACCCGCCCCCGCGGCCGAGCCGCCCCGAAGCGTCGAGACGCCGTCGAGGAGGGAGCGCGGGGTGACCGTCGGCAGCGAGCGCATCGCCTGCACGGCACCTCGGTCGGCGGTGTCGAGCTCCGAGCTGACGCCGACGAGCACGTCGCGGCCCTCGCGCACGCCCTGCACGCCGAGCGAGGCCGCGGCGCTCACGGCGACCTCGAACTCGTCGTCGTCGGTGTAGCCGTCGAGGTCGAGGTCGAGCAGCACCGCGATGCGCGCGTGCCTCGACTCCTCGTACTGGCGCACCATGAGCCGGCCCGTGCGTGCCGTCGACTTCCAGTGCACGTGCCGCTGCGAGTCGCCCGGGACGTACTCGCGCACCGCGTGGAACGACAGGTCGGCGTCGACGAGCGCGCTCGACGGCGCGCCCTCGAGGTCGCGGATCAGCCCGGCGCTCGACGGCGGCAGTGGGACGGTCACGGGGTGCACGTGCACGCGCTGCACCTCCGGCCAGCGCATCTCGCGCCGCAGCACGCGCAGGGGGTCTCCGCGCGAGACGGTCATCGGGCCGACGTCGATGACGCCACGGCGCTGCGCGGCGATCACGAGCCGCTCCTCGTGGTGCGCGCCGCCCCGCAGGAGCGGGATGTGCGCCTCGACGAGCCCCTGGCCGACGGGGATGTCGACCACGCTCGGCATCGACGGCCGGGACCCGCGGTTCACCAGGTCGAGCGTGCCGCCGATCTCTGACCCCGCGACCACCCGGTCGCGATCGAGGTCGAGCCGCACACGATAGTCGTGCGCGCCGAGCAGGAACGGCACGCAGACGAGCAGCAGGCTCGCCGACATCGCCGCGACCACCCATGCCTCGAACCAGCCGAATGCGGCCCCCGCCGCGACGCCGCCCACCACGATCGCGACGAGCAGCAGCCCGGCGGGCGACACCGTCTCGCGCACCCAGTCGCGGGCGCGCGAGAGCGCGGCGACCACCGAGCGCACGCCGCGGCGCGCTCGAGCGGCGCCGGAGGCCACGCGGCCTCGACGCGTCTGGGCGAACCTCGTGACCGTGGCGCCACGGGTCGAGGTGACCGTGTCGGTGGTCGCGGGTTCGCGGAGGAGCGGGCTGGACTCGGTCACGCCACCCCGTTCTCCCGGGGAGCGAGCACGTCGAGCAGGATCTGGTTGATCACGGCGACCGAGGTCACGCCGTCGAACTCGGCCTCGGGTTCGAGCACGAGCCGGTGTGCGAGGGCGGCGACGGCGAGGCTGCGCACGTCGTCGGGGGTCGCATACGTTCGCCCGGCGGCGGCCGCCCACGCCATGGCGAGCTTCGAGAGCGCGATCGCGCCGCGCACGCTCACGCCGAGCCTGACCTCGCTCGCGCGGCGGGTCGCGTCGACGATGCGCATGATGTAGTCCGACACGATCGGGTTGACGTAGACGCCGCGCGAGAGCTCGGTCATCGCGACGATCGTGTCGGTGCCGACGATCGCCTCGAGCTTCGGCTTCGGCGCGCCGACCGCCTGCAGGATCCGCATGGTCGACGCCTCGTCGGGGTAGCCGATCGACGTCTTCACCGAGAACCGGTCGAGCTGGGCCTCGGGCAGGCGGTAGGTGCCGCCCTGCTCGATCGGGTTCTGCGTCGCGATGACGAGGAACGGGTTGCCGACCGGGCGGGTGACGCCGTCGATCGTGACGTTGCCCTCCTCCATGACCTCGAGCAGCGCGGACTGGGTCTTCGGGCTCGCACGGTTGATCTCGTCGGCGAGCACGACGTTCGCGAACACGGGCCCCGCGTGGAACTCGAACCGGCCGGCCTTCTGGTCGTAGACGGTGATGCCGGTGATGTCGCCCGGCAGCAGGTCGGGCGTGAACTGCACGCGCGACGAGGTGCCGTGGATCGTCTCGGCGATCGCGCGCGCGAGCGCCGTCTTGCCGGTGCCGGGGGCGTCCTCGAGCAGCACGTGCCCGCCGCTCACGGCCGTCGCGAGCACGAGCTCGACGACGTGCCGCTTGCCGAGCACGGCCTGCTCGACGTTGTCGGCGATGAGCGAGAACGTCTCGGCGAACCAGGCGGCTTGCTCGGGTGCGATCGTCACGGTCGGTGATCCTCTCGGGTGGACTTCAGGTCTTCGGGGTCTTCGGGGTCTTCGGGGTCTTCAGGTCTGTTCGGGTCTGTTCGGCCGCCGGCGTCTCGGCGAGCGGATGCCGCGGGGTGCCCGGCGCCGGCGGTGCGGGTCACGGCACGGTCGGCGTCGTCGGCCCCGGCCCGGCCGGCGGGTCGGGCTCGCAGAGCGTCGCCGTGCGCGGAATGGGCGCGAGGTCGGCGAACGCCCCCGTGAACACGAGGGTGTACGTGACCGATCGCGGGGCCGCCGGGTCCGGCACGGCCCAGGTGCGGATCACGGCGGATCCGGCCGCGGCGGCCGACACCGTCGCCCCGACCTCGAACACCGTCACGGCCGCCGTGTCGGCGGGGGCCGCGAGGCATCCGGAATCGAACGTGACCGTGACCGGCGCCGGCGCCGTCTTCGCGGTGACGGGCAGCTCGTTCGAGCAGTACGACCGGCCCCGCTCGTGGCACTGCCTGACGAAGACCTGGCCGGGGTTCGCCCACTCGCCGACGGCCGACGCGAAGTCGGTGGTCCAGTCGGTGAGGTCGGAGCGGTACTCGAGCCGGAAGTCCTGCAGTGCCGTGAGGTTGGGGCCCGTGAGGCCGTAGCGGTACGTGTCGCCGCCGGCGGAGGGCGTCGTCGCGACGGTGTACCCCGCGTCGCCGGTGGGGGCCTCGACCATCGTGTACAGGAACACCTCGGCCGTTCCGGACACCGCGATGCCGTAGCCGTTCGTGGCGCACGCCTTGACCCGGTACTGCTGGTACTGCGAGAGGCCGCCGATGGCCGGGGTCGACGAGACGACCGCCGACCTCGCGTCGTAGGAGAGGGAGCCGTCGCCGTCGGCCCAGCACTGCGGCTCGCCGCCGTCGCGCCACGCGAAGTACACGAGCTCGCTCGGCCGGGAGCTCTGGTTCGTCGAGAGCCCGACGCCCGACACCGCGAGCGACGTGTTCGCCGTGGCGGTCGCCTCGATGCGGTTCGGCTCGAGGACCGGGGCGCCGGCGACGGTCACCGGGGTCGCGACCGTGCCGCCCTCGTTGCCGCCTCGCCCGGTCGGCGGCTCGAAGATGCTCGCCGGCACGAGCGTGATCAGGTGCGGCCCCGGCGCGAGGACGAGGTCGGCGACCGTCGTCGACCCCTGGCGCTCGATGACCTGGCCGGTCTCCTGCACCCGGAACGAACGCGCATCGCGATCCGCGGAGATGCGCACCTCGGCCACGCCGGTCGATGGCGACGTCGTTCCCGCGCGGTAGACGGGGTCGATCGAGACGGCGGTGATGGCGGGTGCGCGGTAGCTCCACGTCGTC
Organism: Agromyces sp. PvR057; assembly: GCF_040547485.1. NCBI lineage: Bacteria > Bacillati > Actinomycetota > Actinomycetes > Micrococcales > Microbacteriaceae > Agromyces > Agromyces sp. PvR057. Next base: position 380,621 of record NZ_JBEPPT010000003.1, on the reverse strand, counting down.
ACCGCGCTCGTGGTCGACGAGGATCCGACGCTGTTCACGGCCCGCGCGGCGTAGTCGTGCCGGTCGCCTGGCGTGAGGCCGTCGATGCGGCACCACCAGGTGCCCGGGCCGTTCGGCGCGCAGGCGGCCGCGATCGGGCGCCCACCCTCGAGGATCTCGATGCCCGTCACGGCGGGGTGCGCGCGCATCGCCTCGCCGAGCGAGACCTCGAGCGTCACGCTCGACTCGGAGTAGTCGGCCGTCGAGACCGAGGCCGGCGGCTGCGGCAGGCCGAGCAGGTCGACGGTCACGCGCCCGGTGCCGGGTCGGCCCTGGGCGTCGGCGACCGCGAACGGCACGACGCACTCGCCGCCGAACGCGTTCTGGCCGGTCGGCCAGGTGACCGTGATCGATCGGTCGTCGGCGGCGCGCACGGTCGCCACCTGGCAGTTCGCGGCGCCCGATGCGAGCCCGGTGAGCTTCAGGCCGGCGCCCGTCTTGCCCGTGAACGGGTCGTACTCGCCCGAGAGGCCGACGACCTGCACGGTGCACGAGGCCCCCTGGTTCACCGAGCACTGGGTGCTGAACACGGCCCCGCGTGGCGCATCGGCGGGCGCCTGCCCGACGACGAGCGTGATCGCCGAGGTGAGCCCGCCGAACGCGCCGACGCTCACCGTCACCGTCTCGCGGGTGCCAGGACGGGCATCGGCCCTGGCCTCGAAGGTCACCGTGCCGCCCGCCTCCGTCACGAGGAACGCGCCGCCGGCGGCGGAGACGGCGTAGTCGAGCTTGGAGCGGTCGCCCTCGCGGCCGCCCTCCCACGTGGTCATCTCCTCGTAGAGCTTCACGCTCTCGGTCGCACCGGGCGCGACCGTGCGGCTCACCGCGGAGAGGATCGCCTGGGGGTCCTTCGGGACGATCGCGATCGGAACCCCGACCCACGACCACGCGGACTGCCCGTCGAGCCGCACCGGCACCAGGCAGACGTCGCTCCACGGGGCGTCGCGGCCCGCCGCGTACTCGGCCCCTCCGCCCGAGACCGAGGCGCAGGAGGCCGTGGCGCGCTGCACCCGGTAGGCCCCGCCGTCGACCTCGACCGGGTCGCCGGCTGGGAGGTCGAGGAGGTCTCGCACGTCGAACGCGACCTTCTGCTCCTCCTTCACCTCGAGCGGCTCGAGGTCGGCGCGCACCTGCACCCGAAGGTCGTCGCTCGCGGGCACCACGAGGAACCCGAAGGCCTCGACCTCGCGCCCGGCCCGATCGGCGCCGTGCACGCGGAACGGCACGAGCCCTCCGTCGGCCGTGAGCGGGCCGATGATGCGGTGGCCCTCGACGCGGTACCTCCCGTTCGGGCCGCTCGCAGCGGCGCCTCCGCCGTTCCAGATCTCGACCTCGAGCGCGTCGAGGTCGCCAGAGGCCCACACCACGTGCCCGGCGACGACGTCGAGCCCCACGTCGGGCAGGTCGGCGCGCGAACGCGCGGTCACGACCGTGTCGGAGACGAGCGGCGCGTCGGGCGACTCCGCCTCGGTCACGCTGACCACGATGAGGCCCTCCGCCGTGCTCGACGTGCGCTCCGACCGCACCGTGTAGCGGTACGAGTTGGTTCCGGCCACGTCGCCGGGATGCAGCACGATGCGGTCGTCGGCGAGCGAGGTCGAGCCGTCGACGAGGCCCGCGAGCCGCTCGTGCTCGGTGCTGCCCTCCGGCGCGTTCGGCACGAGGCTCACGAGCTCGAGCTCGCCCTGCGCGGGGTCGAGGTCGTTGCCGGTCGGCTGCACGGTCACGGGCGACGACGCACCCTGCTGCACGCGCACGTAGTCGCTGAACGTCACCGGCGCGGCATCCGTCACCGCGGCCGTCAACACGCCGACGCGGACCGTGCCCGTGCCGACCGCGCCGGAGGCGTCGCGCACCGTGTACTCGAACGCGGGCTGGGACGCCCCGGTTCCGGCGGCGGGAGCGGTGTAGACGATCGCATCCCCCTCGGCCGAGATGGTCGCGATGCCGAGGCCCGCGTCGGGCTGGGTCGCCGACGTCAGCACGGTGCGGTCGCCGTCGGGGTCCATGCCCGTCGACGGCACGGGGATGCGCACGCTCTGCCCGCTCAGCACCCTCGCGACGAGCGGATGCGGCTGCGGGTCGCGGTTGGCCCCGTCGGGCAGCACCGTGACCGTGACCGTCGAGTGGTCGAGCCGGTCGGGCGCCTGCTCGAGGCCGACCGCGTAGCCGAGCTCGTAGGTTCCGGGCTTCGACGGCGCGAGGTAGCGGACCTCGTCGCCGGCCGCGAAGGCGAGCTCGCCGTCGGCCCCGGAGGAGGTCACGTCGGCGTGCACGACGAGCCGCTCGGCGCGCGGGCTCACGTCGTTCCCCGTGACCGGGATCGAGATGAGCTCGCCGACGCGCATCGTGACCGTGTCGGGCATCGCGATCGGGCTGAGTCCGGCCGACGGCGCCACGAGGAACACGCTCAGGTCGCCGACCGCGGTCGCGCCCGCACCGTCGGCGACGCTCACGCGGGCGCGGCCGACGAGGCCGGGCTGTCCGTCGCGGGTCGTGCCGGTCGCGCGCACCTGCGACTGGGCCACCACGCCGACGTCGAGCTCGGGCGTCGTCGACACCGCGCCGGTGACGACGAGCACGCGTCCGCTCGTGTTCTGCACGGCGCCGAGCACGTCGATCATGGCGTCCTCGCCGACGCGGACGAACGCGGTCATGGGCGCGAGGGCGAGCGGAGCCCCGGCTGCGGCGACGGTCACGCGGATCGTCGCGGTCTGCTCGGCGCGGGTCACGACATCCTGCACCGTGAAGGTCGCGAGGTAGGCGCCCGGTTCGGCGGCACTGAGCTCGATCTCGCCGCCGGCCGTGTTCGGCACGACGGTGAGGCCGCCGCTGGCCGCGGTCGCGGTGGGCACCGCGTCGAGGAGCCGCATCGACCCCGAGCCGCCGCTGACGTGGTCGGCGATGCGCACGATCGCGTTCTCGCCGGCACCCGCGGTGACCGCGACGGGTGCGACCTCGAGCGCGGCGGTCGACGTGACGCGCAGGTCGAGGGTGGCCTCGGCCTCGGCGCCGAACGCGTCGACGACGGTGATGCGCACCTGCACCTGCTCGGTCGCGGCGTTCGGGTCGGTGTGCCGGATCGCCACGCGCCCGTCGGACATCGGCACGACCGAGACGGGCGCCGACGGGTCGACGGGCTGCGCGTCGGCGAGCACGAACGGGTCGCCCTCGGGGTCGACCCAGCCGGACAGCACCGAGACGAGCGCAGTGCCGCCGGGCATGAGCTGGGGGGTCGGCCATGTCTGCGTGCAGGCGTCGACGCCGCACCACACGGGCGCGCTGTTGACATCGTCGGGCACGACCGTGAGCGTGACGCCGACGGGCGCCGAGCTCGCAGATCCGTCGGTCGCGGCGTAGCTGAAGGTCGTGGATCCGGAGGTCGCGCGCACCCGGACGGTGGGGGTCTGGTCGTTCGCGGTGAGCGCGAGGTCGCCGAAGCCCGGGTCGGCGAGGCCGCCGGCGATCGAAGCGGGGTCGACCGTGAGCACGTCCTTCGAGTTCGGATCGTGGTCGTTCAGGAGCACCGGGAGCTCGACCTGGCCGCCGGCGCGCACGCCGAACCGGTCGGCGACCGCGACGGGGGGCTCCTGCCTGGCGAGGTCCTCGACGTCCTCGGTGCCGACGCGATCCTCGATCTCGTCGTCGAGGGACCACTGCTCGAGCGGCACGAGTCGCCCGTCCGGCACGGTCCACACGAGCCCCGACGTGGTCTCGTTCAGCACGGCGCGGTCGCCGTTGCCCCTGAGCACCGGCGTGACGGACTGCGGCCCGTCGCCTCCCAGCTCGCCCGCGGGCAGGTCGAGCGGCACGAGTTCGCGCGCCGCGCTCGTCCAGATGCCGCCGCCGTCGAGCGAGAGCCACGCGGCCACGAGCTCGCCGTCGACGACGATCGGCTGCGCAGGTGTTCCGGTCGCGTCGACGATGCGCTCCGACGCTCCCCCGTCGAGCGGCAGCTCGACGAGTCCTGCCGAGTCGGCGACGATGACGGATGCCGCGGCGGCGGCGCCCTGCTGCAGCTCGGCGTCGGCCTCGACGTCGACCTCGACGGGCTCGGGCAGGCCGGCGATCCACGCACGGCCCTCGGACGCGTCGAGCATCACCCAGCGGTCGCCGGCGAACGTGAGCTGCAGGCGGGCGTCGGCGACGGGCGGGTCGACGATCGCGATCTCGTCGCCGACGAAGCGGCCGGTGTCGGCGTCGTGCACGCGCACGGCCGCCTCGCGCGCCGAGTACAGGGCGACGAGGCCGGTCGGCGAGAGCCCGATCGCGGTCGCCGAGTACGTCTCGTCGTCGTCGCCCTCGGCCCGCCGTTCGGCGTACGGGTCGACCGGCACCGTGTCCTCGTCGACCCGGCCGACCTGCACGGCACCGGTGTCGGTGCGGTACGCGACCCAGTCGCCGGCCGCGCGCACCTCGCGCGTGCCGGTGGGCGTCGGCGCCGAGCCGCCGCCGTCCTCGGCGACGAGGTCGACCGGATCGGCCTCGTCGATCGCCCAGCGCTGCCGGAGCCCCTGGTTGTAGACGGAGGTCTCGGCGCCGACCTGCACGATCGTGCTCGGGTCCTCGACGTCGCGCACGAGGTCGATCTCGGCGAGGTCGGTGTTCACGCGCGCGTACTGTCCGGAGTCGCGGGTGACCCAGACCGAGGTCTCGAGGCGCGGCACCTCCTGCGCCTCGTAGCCGTTCGCGGTGACGGCGAGCGTGACGACGGTCGCGAGCGCGGCGACGCCGGCGACGGAGGCGATGACCGCCCCGCGACGCGCGGGGCGACGGGCCATCACAGCGCTCCAGACGAGAGCAGCACGGCCGCGGCGGCCGCGAGCACGACGAGCGCCGAACCCGCGCCGATCGCGACGGGCTTCAGCCAGGAGCCGCGGGAGCGGACCGGCGCGGGCGCGAGTCCGCCGGCGTCGATCACGCGACCGGTCGGACGTGCCTTCGCGACGGCGGCCGCACGGCCGGCACGGCGCGAGTCGGGATCCACGGTCGTGACGACGGGACCGCGGCGCGCGGCATCCGAGAAGTCGATGGGGGCCGCGGCCGCCCACTCGGGCGAGGCGACCTCGAGGCTCGTCGGCGAGACGCCGAGCTCGTACTGCGCCCAGCGGAGCTGCTCGCCGAACTCGGCCATCGAGCTGTACCGGCGGGCCGGATCGCGCTGCATCGCGGCGGACAGCACGGTGTCGATGCGCGACGGCACCCCGCGCGGGGCGAGCGGCGTGTACTTCGCGCCGAGCACGCGCCGCGACAGCTGGTCGACGGTGTTGCGGCTGCGGTCGGGGAGCTCGAAGGGGCTGTGCCCGGCGAGCAGCGTGTAGAGGGTCGCGCCGAGGCTCCAGACCTCGGTCGCGACGGTGCCGTTCGTGCGTTCGCCGAGCACCTCCGGCGCGCTCCACGGCACCGACATCGCGAGCGTGTCGCTGGATCCGTCGTCGCCGATCGAGCCCGCGATGCCGAAGTCGGCGAGCACGGGGGCCCCGAGGGAGTTCACGAGCAGGTTCGACGGCTTGATGTCGCGGTGCAGCAGGCCCGAGCGGTGCGCGGTCTCGAGGGCGCCCGCCATGCGCACGCCGATGTCGAGCACCTCGCCTGCGGGCATCGGGCCGCGCTTCACGCGGGTGCCGAGCGACTCCGGGCAGTACTCCATGACGAGGTACGGGCGGCCGTCGGACGAGATCGAGGCCTGGTGGATCGTGACGATCGAGGGATGCGCGCTGAGCCTCGCCATGGCGTCGGCCTCGAGTGTGAAGGTGCGGCGCGCCTCGGGGTCGATGACGTCGGCGAGCAGCACCTTGACGGCCGTCACGCGTCGCGGGAGGTCCTGCTCGTAGAGGAACACGTCGGCGAAGCCGCCCGTGCCGAGCGGGCGCACGTAGTTGTATCCCGCCAGGATCGGCGGTGCTGACGGCAAGCGCTTCGGCACGACCTGTTCCCCTTCTGCCGGCGTACGTGGACGCACCGGCAGACCGGTCGTTCGTCTCGGGATCGGATGCGGCGGCAACGGGCCCCGCCGCGGCATCCGCGGATATCCTAGGCGACCCGGCGCATCGGTCCGAATCGGTGACGCCGGCGCACGGCCGAGCCGGGCCGCGACCGGGACTCGGCGCTACCATCTCCCCATGGACAGCGCCGAGGATGCCGCGTCGATCGAGCCGAGCGCCGACGTCGACGAACGGGCGCGCCTCGGCGCGGGCGTGCGCGTGTGGCACCTGGCGCAGGTGCGCGAGCACGCCGAGATCGGGGCGGGCACGACCATCGGGCGCGGGGCGTACGTCGGACCCGGCGTGCGCATCGGGGCACGGTGCAAGCTGCAGAACCACGCCCTCGTCTACGAACCCGCCGTGGTGGGCGACGGGGTGTTCATCGGTCCCGCCGTGGTGTTCACGAACGATGCGAACCCGCGGGCCGTGAACCCCGACGGCAGCCTCCAGACCGGCGACGACTGGACGAAGGTCGCCGTGGTCGTCGGCGACGGCGCCGCCATCGGTGCGCGCAGCGTGTGCGTCGCCCCCGTGCGGATCGGCCGTTGGGCGCTCGTCGCCGCCGGCGCCGTCGTCACCCGCGACGTGCCGGACTACGCGCTCGTCGCCGGGGTCCCCGCGCGCAGGATCGGTTGGGTCGGCCCCCGCGGCGTCCGCCTCGAGGCCGTCGGCGACGGCGCGTTCCGCTGCCCGGTGAGCGGGGATCGCTTCACCGAGGCCGATGGGCTCCTCGCTCCCGGATGAGGGCTGCGTCGGGGCATCCGTCGGCGTCATCCCGCCACGTGCCCCGAACTGGGTTCTAGGGCGCAGCGCACAACGGCGGTACCTTGAGGCATTCCCGCTCCGGCCACGGCTTCTGGGCTCCGTGAATCGGCGGGTGAAAACTGTTCGCACGTGTCAGCGTGCGAGAGGCGCGGTGCCCCGGCACCGCGACTGGGCTACTGACGGACCGGCACCTTCCGGTCACGTATCGCGTTGAAAGCTCGCCCTCCCGAGGGCATTACCCGAGGCTATCCCGTGACTGCGCTCCCAACGCGCGGTGCGGCCGCGAACCCGAGTTCGCCGCGGCCGCATGCGCTCCAGCCCTGCGACGCCCGACCGCGCCGGCGGCCGTCGACCGGCCCGCCCGGCGGTGAGTCCCGTGGTTGACGCCCGCCAGCTGGCATCCGTGCCGCCACCGCCCCGCAGGCCACGCACCCACCTGCGCCTGGTGCCGGGCGGAGCCGGCACCTCCGCCCGCGCATGGGCCGCGGACTACCGAGCGCGGCTCGTCGTGTGCGACGTCCTCGTGGTCGCCGTCACGGCCTTCGCGGCCTTCGAGGCCGCCCTGCTCGTCGCCGGGAGGACCGCGCCCGTCTGGTCCACCGCCGCGCTCGCGATCATCGCCGCGGCCGTCTGGATCTCGGCGCTGGCCGCACTGCACACCCGCGACGAGCGGCTCTTCGCCGTGGGCGCCGAGGAGTACAAGCGCCTCATGAGCGCGAGCACCATCGCGATCGGCGTGATCGCGATCGCCTTCCTCAGCCTCGACGCCGCCGCGCCCAGCGCCTACCTGCTCGTCGCCTGGGCCATCGGGGTGCCGGTCCTGCTCGTCGAGCGGTGGAGCTGGCGGCGGTGGCTGAACCACGAGCGCCGGGCCGGCCGGTCGATCTCCCGGGCGATCGTCGTCGGAGATGCCGAGGACGTCGCGCAGGTCATCGCGCAGATGAGCCGGTGCCCCGCGGTCTACGCGATCGTCGGCGTCGCCGTCGACGGCCTCACCGCGAGGACGAGCCTGCCCGTCGGCGAGCGCACGTTCCCCGTGGTCGCCACGCCAGGTGCGGTGGTCGGCGCAGCGGAGCGCATCGGCGCGCAGACGATCGTGGTCGCCGGCACGGCATCGGGAGGCCCGTCCTTCGTGAAGCGGCTCGCCTGGCAGCTCGAGGGCACGTCGATCGAGCTCGTGCTCGCGGCCAGGCTGACCGAGGTCGCCGGCCCCCGCATCCACTTCCAGATCATCGACGACCTGCCGCTCATGCACGTCGACATCCCGAGGTTCGAGGGCGGCAAGCACGTCGCCAAGCGCGGGCTCGACATCGTCGGCTCCGCCTCGGCGCTCATCCTGCTGGCACCGCTCTTCCTCGCCATCGCGATCGCGATCCGGTTCGACGACGGTGGGCCCGCGATCTTCCGGCAGGAGCGGGTCGGGCGGGGCGGCCGCACGTTCACGCTCCTGAAGTTCCGGTCGATGGTCCCCACCGCGGAGCAGGACCTCGCCGCACTGGCGCACCGCGACGAGGGCAACGGCGTGCTGTTCAAGCTGCGCGACGACCCGAGGGTCACCCGCGCCGGACGCGTGCTGCGCCGGTACTCGCTCGACGAGTTCCCGCAGTTCTGGAACGTGCTCGTCGGCGACATGAGCCTCGTCGGCCCGCGCCCGCCCCTGGCGAGCGAGGTCGAGGGCTACGAGGCGCATGTACGGCGCCGGCTCTACCTCAAGCCCGGCCTCACCGGGCCGTGGCAGGTGGGCGGACGCAGCGACCTCGCCTGGGAGGAGAGCGTCAGGCTCGACCTCCACTACATCGAGAACTGGTCGCTGATCGGCGACGTGATGCTGCTCTGGCGGACCCTGTACGTCATGGTGCACCCCGTCGGGGCCTACTGACGGAGACGGAAGACATGACTGGGCGGCGCATCCTCATCATCGTGATCGCGTCGATCGCGCTCGTCGCCGGGCTGGCCGGCGTCGCGGGCGCGGTCTCGCAGGCGGACCGCTCGGCGCAGCGCGGCGGGCCGGGCGGCTCGACCGCGGCCCACGTCCTCGGCGACGCGCCGGCGCCGGAGCGTCCGGACGACGCCGGCGAGGCTCCCGTCGCGACGGCCTCGGCCGAGGACGCCCCCGACGAGGGAGGCCTCCCCCCTGTTCCGGACGACGAGCCGCAGAAGGAGCCGGTCGAGGCGCCGGCCGAGCCCGCGAGCCTCGTGGGCGGACGCGTCGACGGCTTCCCGGCGTTCATCCCGATCATCGAGGGGTCGCGGATCGTCGCGAGCGCCGTGACCGCGGACGGCGACCGCGTGCAGGCCACCCTCGACGCCGAAGCCCCGGAAGCGCCCGACGAGGTGCTGGTCCTGTTCCGGACGGCGTTCGCGGCCCTCGCGTTCGCGCCGGTCGACACGCCCTCGGTGGGAGGGCGCACCGCGATCACCTTCACCGACGGCGCCGACACCGTGGTCGTGACGGTGTCGGAATCCGTCACGGGCGGCACCGACTACTCCATCTTCGGGATCCTCACCGCCGGACGGGAGGGCTGACGATGTACATCAGCCTGTCCGACCGCCGACGCCGTGAGGATCCCGAGACCAGCCCGGCCGGTGGGACCACCGAGACCGGCGCGACCGGCACGCCACCGCCCCCCGTGCGGCGCGCCGGTCGCGTGTCCTCGACCGTGGTCGCCCTCGGCTTCGTGAGCCTGTTCACCGACGTCTCGTCCGAGGCGAGCGCGGCCGTGCTCCCCCTCTACCTCACGGGTGCGCTCGGCCTGTCGGTCGTCGCCTACGGCGTGATCGACGGCCTCTACCAGGGCGTGAGCTCGATGGTGCGCATCGCCGCCGGCTGGGCGTCCGACCGGGCCGACCGGCCGAAACGGGTGGCGCTCGTCGGCTACGGCCTCTCGGCCCTCGCCCGCATCGGGCTCCTCTTCGCCACCGGGTTCGCGGCCATCACGGCCGTGGTCGTCGGCGACCGGATCGGCAAGGGCATCCGGACCGCGCCCCGCGACGCCCTCATCGCGGCGTCGGCCGAACCCGCCGAACTCGGTCGCTCGTTCGGCGTGCACCGCATGCTCGACACGGTCGGCGCGGCGACCGGCCCGCTCATCGCGTTCGCCGTGCTGCTCATCGTGCCTGAGGGATACCGCACCGTCTTCGTGGTGTCGCTCGCGTTCGCCCTCCTGGGTGTGGTCGTGCTCGGCGCCCTCGTGCCCGACCGGCGCCCGCGGGCCGAGCGCGCGACGGACGACGCCCCGCCTGCGCCGTTCCGCTGGCGCCTGCTGCGGGCTCCACGCCTGGTGCGGCTCCTCGTCGCCGCCGGCCTCCTCGGCCTCGTCACCATCGGCGACGGCTTCCTCTACCTCGCACTGCACGACCGGCTCGGCTTCGCGCCCATGTGGTTCCCGCTGCTGTTCGTGGGCACGAACGTCGTCTACCTCGCCCTCGCGGTGCCGATCGGACGGCTCGGCGACCGCATCGGCGGGCGACGCGTGCTCATCGGCGGTCACGTCGTGCTGCTGTGCGCCTACGTGCTCGCCTCGCTCCCCCTCGTCGGCGCCGGCGCGGTGGCCGCGAGCATCGGATGCCTCGTGCTGCTCGGCGTGTTCTACGCGGCGACCGACGGCATCCTCGCGGCGCTGGCCTCGGCATTCGTGCCCGTCGAGGCGCGCACGAGCGGCATCGCCGCGGCGCAGACGGTCGTCGCCGTGACCCGGTTCGTCGCCGCGACGACGTTCGGCCTGCTCTGGTTCGCGCTCGGCGTCGGCCCGGCGCTGCTCATCGCGGCCGGCGCGCTGGCCGTGCTGATCCCGGTCGCGGCGATCCTGCTCCGACCGCGACCGGCTGAGGGCGGTGCATCCGCATGGACGTGACGGGTCGCGGGCTCATCGTGGCCATCGCCGCCGTGGCGCTCCTCGGCGGCGCGACCGCCTACGGCGCCGTCGCATTCGCGCAATCGCGCGCGCTCCCGGCCGACGACACGTCGACGCCGATGACCTCCGTCGAGGCGGGAACCATCGTGTTCCGCCAGACGGGTGGGGGCGCCAAGCACGGCTTCGTGGCATCCGTGGCCGTCGACGACCCGGCCGGCCCGCGAGCCGTCTCGACGACGCCATGCGACCGCGTCGACGCCACCACGGCCGGCGTCGTCTGCCTGCGCGCCGACCTCGGCATCTCGACGACGTTCGAGACGCTCTTCCTCGACGGCCGGCTCGACGAGGTCGATCGGCGGCCGCTCGCCGGGATCCCCAGCCGCACCCGCCTCTCCCCCGACGGCCGCCTCGCCGCCACGACCTCGTTCATCACCGGCCACGCGTACGCGGGCACCGACTTCTCGACGTCGACCGTCATCGTCGAGGTCGGATCCGCGCCGGAGGTCGCCGACTCGGGTGAGCTCGAACTGTTCCCCCTGCGGGTCGACGGCGCCCTCGTGACGGCCGCCGACCTCAACGTCTGGGGCGTCACCTTCGTCGACGACCGCCGGTTCTACGCGACGGCCGCGAGCGGCGACCACCGCTGGCTCGTCGAGGGCGACCTCGTCGACCGCACGCTGACGGCGCTGAGGGACGGCGTCGAGTGCCCGTCGCTCTCGCCCGACGGCACGCGCATCGCGTTCAAGCAGAACCGCGCGGGCGCGGGCCAGCCGGACTGGGCCCTGGCCGTGCTCGACCTCCGCGACGGCGACGTCGTCGTGCTGCCCGAGCCGGCGTCCGTCGACGACCAGGCGGAATGGCTCGACGACGACACGCTGCTCTACGGCCGTTCGCGGGCATCGGCCCCGGGCGACACCGATGTCTACGAGATCGCCGCCGACGCGACATCCGGCCCCGGACTCCTCATCGAGCACGCGTGGTCGCCGGCGGTGGTGCGGTCATGAGCGACACCATCACGCGCCTGCGGCTCGGCGGAGCACCCGTCGACCTGCTCCGCTACGACGACGCCATCGAGACGATCTCGTCGCGGTTCGCGGATGCCTCGGGGCGGCCCCTCGGCGTCGCCTCGATCAACCTCGACCACGTCCACCACTTCGGCGCGGGCGCGCACCGGCCGGACACCGTGCTCCACGACGGCGAGGACGCCCCGGTCGAGTGGCTGAACCTCGTGGACGGGGCGCCGCTCGCCGCCGCGGCACGACGGATCACGCACGTCGAATGGCCGCGACTCGCGGGCAGCGACCTCATCGACGCGCTGCTCGAGCGGGCGGAGGGCGCGCACGTCTCGATCGGATGCCTCGGCGGCACCGCCGAGACCCATGGACGGCTCGAGCTGCGGCTCGCCCAGGAACACCCGGCACTGCGCCTGGCGGGGTGCTGGGCGCCCGACCGCGAGCAGCTCGCCGACGGCGACGCCTGCCGCGCGATCGCCGACGACATCGCCGCGCACGAGGTCGACGTGCTGCTCGTGTGCCTCGGAAAGCCGCGGCAGGAACTCTGGATCGAACGCTACGGGCCCCTCACCGGCTCGCACGTGCTGCTCGCGTTCGGCGCCGTCGTCGACTTCCTCGCCGGGCGGGTCAGCCGGGCGCCGCACTGGGTCGCCGACCACGGCATGGAGTGGGCATGGCGGCTCGCCATCGAACCGCGCAGGCTCGCGCACCGCTACCTCGTCGACGGGCCGTCGGCCTACCTCGCGGTGCGTCGTTCGGTCGCGCACGCCGCCGGCAGCCTCGGACTCGAACGGAGGGCGGCCGGATGACGCTCACGGACGAGCCGACCCTGCTCACCGCGACGGCCGAGCACGTGGCGACGAACCGGCCGAGGACGGCGACGGCGACGCCCACCACCACGGCGGCGAACCCGGCGACGCCCTCGCCCTCGGCGAGCGCGGCCACCATGCGCGGCTCGATCGTGATCCCGGCGCACGACGAGGAGGCGGTCATCCTCCGCACCCTCGAGGGCCTCCGACCGCTCATCGAGCAGCGAGTCGTCGAAGTGGTCGTCGCCTGCAACGGATGCTCCGACCGCACGGCCGAGCTCGCGGCATCCGTCGACGGGGTGACCGTGCTGCAGACCCCGCAGCCGCTGAAGACCGCGGCCCTCAACGCGGCCGACGCCGCCGCCGAGCACTGGCCGCGGCTCTACCTCGACGCCGACATCGCGATCACCGCCGATGCCGCGCTCGAGGTGCTCGACGCCGTGTCGCGCGGCGACGCCCTCGCGGCACGGCCCGAGTTCCGGTACGTCATGGACTCGGCCTCGGCGCCCGTGCGCGCCTACTACCGCGCACGCGACCGCCTCCCCAACACCAGGTGCGGACTCTGGGGGGCCGGTGCGTTCGCGCTCGGCGCCGAAGGGCGCGCACGCTTCGGCGAATTCCCCAGGGTCATCGCCGACGACGTCTTCGTCGACCGGCACTTCTCGGACTCCGAGAAGCGCATCGTGTCGACGACCCCCGTTCCGGTACGCGTTCCACAACGGGTCCGGAACCTGATGGCGGTGCTGCGCCGGCAAGCTCGGGGCGCCGGCCAGCTCGCCATCAGAACCACGGGCACCGCCCCGTCCACCATGCGGCAGCTCGTCCGATCCGTGCGCGGCCCCCGGTCCGCCGTCGACGCAGCCGTGTACGCGGCGCTCAGCGCGAGCTCACGGCTGCCCGCCCTGCGGGCGCGAGGGGGCGCCGTGTGGGAGCGCGACGAGTCCACCCGGGTCGTGCCGTCGGCGGCTGCCACCGCATCCGCGGTCGCCCGGCCCGCTGCCTCCGCCGCGGCATCCGGGATCGCACCGTCCTTCGCCGGCCCCGACGACGCCGTCGACCTCGCCGCGGTCGTCGTCACCTACGAGAGCCGCCCGTGCATCGACGGGCTGCTCGACTCGCTCCGGCGCGAGGCCGGCGCGCACGCGATCCGCGCGATCGTCGCCGACAACGCCTCGGCGGACGGCACCCTCGACCGCGTGCGCGAGCGCCACCCCGACGTCGTCGCCATCGGAACTGGGGCGAACCTCGGGTACGCCGGCGCCATCAACGTCGCTGCGGCGTCGATCGGGACGGCCCGCGCGATCCTCGTCCTGAACCCCGACGCCGTCGTCGAGCCCGGCGCCGTCGACGCCATGCTGCGCCGTCTCGACTCGAGCGGGGCCGGCGCGGTCGTGCCGCGCATCCGCGACGCCGACGGCACGACCTACGAATCGCTCCGCAGGGAGCCGAGCCTGATGGGCGCGATCGGCGACGCCCTGTTCGGCGGGCGACTCCGCGGCCGCCCCGCCCGACTCTCCGAGATGGTCTTCGACCAGCGGGCCTACGGGCACGCCCACCCCGTGGACTGGGCGACGGGTGCCGCGGTGCTCATCGACGCCCGCGTCGCACGGCGCATCGGGCCGTGGGACGAGCGCTACTTCCTCTACTCCGAGGAGACGGACTACCTGCGGCGACTGCGTGCCACGGGCGCCAACGTCTGGTACGAGCCGGCCGCGGTGGTCACGCACGCCCAGGGCGGCTCCGGCACCTCGCCGGCACTGCATGCGCTCGAGGCCGTGAACCGCATCCGGTACGCGCAGAAGTTCCGCTCCGCACCCTACGCGGCGGCGTTCCGCACGGTCGCGGTCCTCGCGGAACTGCTCCGCGTGGGACGCCCGCACCATGAGGGCGTGCTCGCGATCGTCGCGGACTCCCGCCGCTGGCCCGGGCTTCCGCGGGCACCGCGCCGTGACGACGACAGCACGAGGCCCGCCGAGGGGCGGGTGACGTGATGCGGCGCCCGCTGGTGTTCGGCATCGTCGTGGCGCTGGCGGTCGGCGGCGTCGCGGCGGTCGCGATCGGCGCCGCCGCCGGATTCGGGTCGGATGCCGCGCCTCAGGCGAGCTCGCCGCCCGCCCCGATGCCGGGGTCGTCCGACGTGGTCGTGCGGCCCGTGGACGGCGGCAGCGACTTCTACGCGCAGTTCGACGACGGACTCCCGAGCGACCCCGGATTCTTCCCGGTCGCGGAGTGGTTCGCCAGCGTCACCTCGGAGGACGAGGTGCGCCTGGATCGGAGCATGGGCATCAACACCTATGTCGAGTTGACGGCGGACTCCTCCCTCGACCTCATCGCGGCCGCGGGCATGCACGCCATCCCGAGCGTGGTCGAGCCCGGCGCCGCCGGACTCCTCGTCGCCGATGAGGTCGACATGTGGGCCGGCGCCGGCGACGGGGCGTGGACCGGCGCCTACCCCGGTGAGGGCCAGGTGTGCGAGGCCGACGCGAAATGCGGGTACACGATCCTCGAGGAGCTCACCCGAGGCGTTCCGCCCGGCCTGATGACCCTCGCCAACTTCGGGAAGGGCGTCGCGTTCTGGGGCACCGAAGAGGAGGCGGAGCCGTTCCTCGAGTACACCGACGTGGTGTCGGCCGACACCTACTGGTTCAGCGACCCGAACATCTGCGGCGCGAGCGAAGGCGGCTGGGGCCCCGGGGGCGGCGAGGAACTCGCCGTGCACGAGTGCCGGATCGCCGCGAACTACGGCTGGACGGTCGAGTACGTGCGCTCGCTCGTCTCGCCGGCCGGCTCCAGGCCCGTCTGGGCGTTCGTGGAGGTCGGGCGTCCGTTCGACGACGGCTCGCTGCCGACCGTGACCGGAGCGCAGATCCGGGCCGCCGTGTGGAGCAGCCTCATCCACGGCGCGCGCGGCGTCATCTACTTCAACCACGGGTTCGGCGACGAGTGCGGTTCCGAGAACGTGCTCCGCTCCGTCTGCGGCGACCCGATCCGCGAGGACGTCACGACGCTGAACCGGGAACTCGAGACGATGGCTCCCACGCTCAACGCGCCGTTCGTCGACGGGCTCGTGACCGTCGACGGCGAGGCCGACGTCGCCGTGAAGCTCGTCGACGACGGCTTCACGCTCCTCGCCGCCTCGACGGGCACAGGTGCCGCGGACGTGACGTTCACGTCGGCCTGCTCGTCGGCCACCACCGCAGAGGTCGTCGGCGAGGGCCGGAGCATCCCGGTCGTGGGCGGCCGCTTCGGCGACGCGTTCGCGGATCCCGACACCGTGCACGTGTACCGGCTGGACGGAGGGACCTGTGGCCTCTGACCGACGGACCCGAGCACCCCTCCCGAGCACGCCGGACCTCGGCGGGAGCGCGCCGCGGCGCCGCGGTGTCTCGTGGCTGCTGCGGTTCACGCTGGCGGCGATGTTCATCTTCCCGTCGACCATGGTGATCGAGCCCATCGGGGCCTCGGGCACGGTGCCCATCCTCCTCGCACTCCTGCTGCTCGTCTTCTGGCTGGCGTCGTGGGTGTGGGGCCTCCACGATCCCGTGTCGATGCGACATCCGGGTCGGATCGCGATCTCCGTCCTGCTGCTCTCGACCTTCGCGTCGTACGTCGCCATGTTCACCGGCTGGACCGGGGGCACGACGGAGGCGACGCGCGCCGCGGCGGACCGGTGGCTCCTCCTGCTCGCGGCGAGCAGCGCCCTCATCTTCGTCGTCGCCGAGGCCGTGCGCACCGTCACCGACGCCATGCAGGTCGTGCGAGCGCTGCTGGCCGGGGCGTTCTTCTGCTGCCTCGTCGGCGTCGTGCAGTTCGTGTTCCGCGTGAATCCGATGGAGTGGATCCAGGCCGGCATGCCGGGCTTCGTGTACAACGGCGGCGACACCGCCTTCCAGGTGCGCGGCTCGCTGATGCGCGTGGCCGGCAGCACGTTCCACTCGATCGAACTCGCCGTCGTCGCGTCGATGCTCGTCCCGCTCTCGATCTGGCGTGCGCTCAGCGACCCGAAGGGGCGGGTCTGGTTCCACTGGCTGCAGACCGCGCTGCTGGTCTTCGCCATCGCGACGACGGTGTCGCGCTCGAGCATCCTCGCCCTGGGCGTCGCGCTCGTGGTCTTCCTCCCGTTCCTCCCCCGGATCGTGCGGCGGCGCGTGCTCATCGCCGTCCCGTTCGCCGTGACCGGGCTCTTCCTCCTCGTGCCCGGCTTCGTCGCCACCATCGGCGGCGCGCTCGGCGCCGACACGTCGGACCCGTCGATCGCCACCCGCGTGAACAACTACCCGCGCGTGGCGCAGATGCTCGACACGCGCCCGGTCCTCGGCGCCGGACCGGGCAACTACTCCCCCGAGGACGCCCTGCGGATCCTCGACAACCAGTACCTCGGATCGATCATCACCCTCGGCCTCGTCGGCCTGGTCGCCACGCTCATCTACTTCCTGCTGCCCGGCATCTCGAGCATCCTCGCCGCACGTGCGGCCGTCGACCCGACCCTGCGGGGCCTGGCCGGAGCCGTCGCCGCCGGCGCCCTCGTCGCCGCCGCGTGCTCGTTGACGTTCGACTCCCTCTCGTTCCCCGTGTTCGCGCTGCTGTATCCGGCGCTCGTCGGCCTCGCGGGCGGCGTCTGGCGACTCGTGCGTGCGGAGCGCGAGGAATCCGCTGTCCGCGACCCAGCCGGTGTCGCCATCGCGGCACCGGACCCGTCCCGACCTGAACCCGCCCCGATGGCCGAGGAGGCTGAACCATGGATCCGACCGGAGTCCTGAAGTCGCTGTGGAGGTACCGCTGGTACGTCGTGCCCGCGCTCCTCATCACGTTCGCCGTCGCGGCGTACGTGTACTTCCTCGGTCCGCGCCTCTACGAGTCGACGATCAGCTACGCCCTCGTGAATCCGGATGTCCCGACCGAGGCGGACATCGAGCGGCAGCCATCGCTCGCCAAGCTGAACGGCGACAACCCCTACCTGCGCTCGACCGACCCGAACCTCGTGGCCAACGTGGTCATCACCCGCCTGCAGGCGCCGGCGACGGCCGCATACCTCGAGGATGCCGGCCTCGGTCGCGAGTTCACCGTGGAACCGGGCGTCGGGGGAAGCGGCTACATCGTCGAGATCTCGGGCGTCGGCTCCACGGCCCAGCAGTCGTTGCGCACCTCGAGCGCGCTCGGCGTGATGTTCGAGCGCGAGCTGCGCTCGATCCAGCTCGTGAACGGCGCCGACGATCGCTTCCTGTTCACCTCGCTCGTCGTCGCGGAACCAGACCGGGCCTCAGAGCAGTTCTCGAGTCGCCTCAGGTCGATCGTCATCGTCCTGGCGGGCGGCGCGGTGCTCGTGTTCGCCGCCGTCTCGCTCGGACGCGGCGTCGACGCGACGCGGGCACGCCGCCGCCGCCGCTCGGAGGCGCGAGCCCGGGCCGAGGCGGAGGCCGCCGCGGCGGAGGCCGCAGCGGTCGCGGCGGCGGCCGTCGCCGTCGGCACGGACACGACGCCCGCGGCATCCGGGCTCGACGACCTCTACGCACCGTTCCGGCTCGACTGGGTCGACGACGTGCCCGCGCTCGACGATGCCGACGACGAGGTGCACGAGCTCGACCGACCTCCGTCGCGGCGCTGACGCCGCTCGGCGGGGCGAGCCATCGGTCAGTCGTCGGCCCCGCGCCCGACGGGTGCCCACTCCTCCCGCGGCACCGTTCCGGCGACCTCCTCGAGGATCGTCGAGGAGACGATGCCCTTGGCCTGATCCCAGCCGATGCCGTGACGTGCGGTGTACCTGGCGGCCTGCTCGGCACGGCGGGCGTGGTCCGGCGCCTCGACGAGGTCCGAGAGCGCCATGGCGATCCGGCCGGCGCTCGACGGCACCCAGACGGCATCCGGATGGCGCAGCACCGCCCGCGAGTGCAGCGTGTCGTTGACGACCGGGATCGCCCCCGACGCGAGCATCTCCTCGACGACGAGGGTGATGTTCGTGAACGAGAGCGCCGGTCCGCCGATCACGTGGTTGTAGAGCTCGTTGAGCTCGGCAGGGGGCAGCGAGCCGTGCGAGAGCACGGGGATGCGCCAGTCGACGACCGGATCGCCGACCACGTGGATGGGCTGCTCCGGATGCATGCCGTGGAAGGCATGCAGCGCGAGCTTGCCGAGCAGGTAGCCCCTTCGGTCGTTTCCCCGCTTGGCATAGAAGACGATGCCCGACCGCCGCGGCGTCGCGTCGAGGAGTCGGTAGGCATCGCCGTCGCGGCCGAACGGCGCGAGCGTCGAGGCGACGCCGATGCCGGCGAGCTCCTGCTGGACCATCTCGCCGAGCGCGATCGTGCGGAACCCGAACCGATACGTGTCCTCGGCGAGCGCGCGGATCGAGCCGTGCGGGTGGAAGAGCGGCTCGAAGTCCTGGACGAAGTAGAGCCTGGCCATCGGAGCCGTGCCGCGGGAGGCGAGCACGTGCGCGGTCTCCCAGGAGCTCGCCACCATCGCGTCGACGCCGTCGAACCCGGCCGCCGCATCGCGGACCCGCACGCGGAGCCACGGCCAGTGCTCGCGGATCACGCGCTCGTGCCGGCGGAGGTCGCCGCCGCGCCGATCGTGCAGGAACAGCGTCGACTCGATGCCGTCCTCGACCGCACCGGCGATCATGCGGAACAGCGTCGTGTGGCCGCCCGACCCGGGAGCCGGTGCCGTGCTGATCCAGCCGGCCGAGACCGGTGCGCCGGCACGATGCGGGAGCGGACCGGGCAGTCGCAGGGCGTCGAGCGGATCCGAGTAGTCCTCCTCGGCGATCGCCGATTCGAGGTCCGCGGCCCCCGTGCGGTGGTAGAGCTCGTAGGCCGCTCGGCGCATCACGCCGCGCGCGCCCTCGCGCCGAAGGCGTTCGGCGAGCTCGGACACGCTCACGCGGCCGGCCACGGCCGCACCCCCTCGATCGTCGGTTCGGCCACGAGCTCCTCGGCGTCCGCCCGGAGACCGTGGGCCTCGCGGATCACCTGCGACACCCGCACGACCTGGCTCGCGGTCATGTGGGGGAAGATCGGCAGGCTCAGGATCTCGTCGGCCGCGGCATCCGTCACCGGGCAGTCGGCGACGCGCATGCGCTGATCGCTCAGCGCCGGCGACCGATGCAGGGGGACGGGATAGTGGATGCCGGTGGCGATGCCCGCCTCGGCGAGCGCCTCCGCCACGCGCTCGCGCTCCTTCAGCCGCACGACGTAGAGGTGCCAGACGTGCTCGTTGCCCTCGGCGGGGGCCGGCAGCACGATCCCCTCGATGTCCCGGAGCAGCACGTCGTAGACGGCCGCGATGGCGCGTCGCCTCGCGTTCCAGTCCTCGAGCCGGCGGAGCTTCGCCGACAGCACGATCGCCTGCAGCGCGTCGAGGCGCGAGTTGAACCCGAGCACCTCGTGCTCGTACTTCCGCTCGCTGCCGTGGCTGCCGAGCATGCGCACCGTGCGGGCGAGCGATGGGTCGTCGGTGGTGACCGCCCCGCCGTCTCCGGCGGCCCCGAGGTTCTTGCCGGGGTAGAAGCTCGTCGCCGCGATGCGGCCGAGGCTGCCGGCGACGGCGCCGTGGCGTCGCGCCCCCTGCGACTGCGCGGCGTCCTCGACGACCACGGCGCCGATGCGGTCGGCGATGGGCGTGAGCTGCTCGACCGGGGCGACCTGGCCGTAGAGGTGCACGGCGACGATGGCCCCGGTGGCCGGGCCCGCGGCCGCCTCCACGGCCGCGGGGTCGATGAGGAGCGACCGCTCGTCGACGTCGACGAGCACGGGGACGCCGCCGGCGCGCAGCACGGCCTCGGCCGTCGCGATGAAGGTGTTGGCGGGCAGGACGACCTCGACGCCGGGCCGCACGCCGACGGCACGCAGCGCGGCCTCGAGCGCGTCGGTGCCGTTGCCCATGCCGACGCAGTGGCGGGTGCCGGAGTACGCGGCGTACTCCTGCTCGAACGCCTCGACCTCCGGCCCGCCGATGAACGCCCCTGAGGCGAGGGCCGCCCGCAATCGCGGCAGCACCTCGTCGTCGACCTCATGCTGCTGGGCGGCGAGATCCGTGAACGGCACGGTCATCGTGCAACCTCCTGTTCGGGAGCGGCCTGCGCCGCGGGGTTCGGGGTTTCTTCGGACGCTCGTGAGCGGAAGGATGCGAGGTACGTGAGGCCCACGGGCAGCGTGACGACGGCGTACACGGCGAGCCCGACGGCTCCGCCCGCCAGCACGGCGACGACGGGTGCGCCCACCGCAGAGGCCACGAGCCCGGCGGCGACCGCGCAGGCGACGGCCCCGACGGCCGGGAGCAGGCAGGCACCGAGGACGCGCGACGCCGATGCGCCGACCCCCCGGCGCACCAGCACCAGGTAGACGGGCACGACGACGAGCCATGCGACGACCGCGTGGGCGTAGCCGGCGCCGGCGATGCCCCACTGCGAGACGCCGAACCAGAGCGCGGGTGCGAGCACGACGAGCCAGACCACCTGCACCCAGAACAGCCCGAGCGTGCGGCCGGCGCCGACGCAGAGGTCGGCGAACAGCTCCGTGAGGATGCGCGCCATGCCGAACACGCCGAGGCCGAGCATCGCGGATGCCGCGGGCGCCCACTTCTCGCCGAACAGCGTGACCATGAGCGGGCCGGCGACCCCGATGAGCAGCGCCGAGATCGGGAACGCGGCATAGGAGAGGCCGCGCGTGACGCGCACCGCCTGCTCCGGCAGCGCACCGACGGCGTGCAGCCGCCCGAAGGCGGGCACGGCGACCGTGCGCACGATCGCCGTCACGACGTTGCTCGGCAGGCTCGCGAGGTTGAAGGCCATGAGGTAGAGGCCGAGGGCCACGGGGTCGAGCACCCGCCCGACGACGACGTAGTCGAGGTTGAGGGTCGCGAACACGACGAGGTTGGCGGCGGCGAGCGGGAGGCCGATGCGCAGGATGCCGCCTGCCTCCGTCCGGCTCCACCCTGGCGCGTACCGACGGGGGGTGATGATCCAGTAGCCGATCGCCGCCACCAGTTGGCCGCCCACCCGCGACCAGGCGAGCGCGAGCGCACCCCAGCCCCAGCCGGCCATGGGCACGACGAGCGCCAGCGAGACGGCGATGTTCGCGAGGTCGACCGCGATCCGGCGACCCTGCAGGAAGTCCCGCCACACCATCGCGGTCGGCACCGAGCTCAGGCCTGCGAGCGCGACGGTGATCGCGAGCACCCGGATGACGTCGGCGGCCGCCGGGTCGCCGAGCACGCCCGCGAGCCAGGGCGCCGCCGCGACCATCGCCGCGGTCAGCAGGCCGCTCGTGACGAGGGCGATCGTGAACACGGTCGGCGCGATCTCGTCGGGATCGCGGTCGCCACGACCGAGCGCGGCCGTCGCGCCGAGCTCGGCGATGTTGAGCGCGATCGTCTGCACGACGATGGCCACGGCGAGCGCGCCGAAGTGCTCCGGGGCGAGGAGTCGCGCCACGATGATCGTCGAGACGAAGCTCAGGATGCGCGACGCGCCCACGTTGACCGCGCCCCAGAGCGCCCCGCTCCGCACGCGTCGGGCGAGCGTGGTCGTCTGCTCGGGCGCGGCGTTCATGACAGGCCCACATGCCGCCACAGGGTCCAGCGCACCCGGTCGAGCTGGCGTCGGGCGGACTCCGCGCTCCGGTGCGCCAGGCCGGGCCGCGCGCCCTGCTGCACGCGGCGGAGGCTCCGCACGACGCCCCGGCCGCGTCGCCGGCGCAGCGACGATCGCCGCACCTCCCCCGCCACCCGGTACAGCTCGGATGCCGCGTCCGGATCGCCCCCTCGGTCGAGCTCGCGTTGCGCGAGCAGGAGGGCCTCTCGGGCGATCGCGCGCTCGGCGCGCGCGACGAGGGTGTCGCCCTGCGGGACGGCCTCGCGGACGGCCGGCGACGACAGCGTCCGGAACGCGAGCGCCCGGTGGCGGAGGTCCTCGGTCATGCCCGCGAACTCGGTGAGGTGCATGTTGGCGGCGTGCACGCGGTACATGGCCTGCACGGGTCCGTTCACGCGCGCGACATCCCACCTGGCTGCGGTCCGCAGCCAGTACTCCAGGTCGCCCGAGTGCGGGAGTTCGGGGTTGTACGGGCCGACTTGGCGCATGGCCGCGGTGCGCATGACCACCTCCGGCGACAGGATGAAGCTGCGTCCGCGCCAGCAGGCCAGCGCGATCCACTCGTGGCCGCGCCACACCGTCCAGGTCGTGCGTCCGGCGTGTTCAGCCGGCGTCGGCACGGGCTCCGCGTCGTCCTGCGCACCCGCATCGACGAACTCGAGCGGGCGACCGTAGACCATGCCGACCGTCGGTTCCGCGAGCATCAGCCGTGCGGCCCGCCCGAGCGCGCCCGGCGCCACGAGGTCGTCGGCCGACACGAGCGTGACGAACTCGGTGGTGACGGCCGCGAGCCCGTCGTTGTACGTCGCGATGTGTCCGGCGTTGCGCTCGTGCGCGATGACCGCGACCCGGTCGTCCGCGGCGGCGATGCGGCGGGCGACGGCGAGCGAGTCGTCGGGCGAGGCGTCGTCGACGATGATCACGTGGGCGTCGACGTCCTCCTGGCCGAGCACGGCGCCGACCGCGGCGTCGAGGTACCGGCCGTAGCGGTAGCACGGGATGACGGCGGTGACGCCCGGGCGGGCGCCCCTCACGTGCGGGCGACGCACCCTCATGCCGCACCGCCCGTCGCGGCGTACCGCATGGGTGCCGCCGGAACACCGACCCAGGTCGCCCCGGCGGGCACGTCGTCGAGCACGACGGCGCCCATGCCGATGGTCGCGTCCGCGCCGATCGTGACCCGTTGCCGCACCGACGCGTTCATCCCCACCGTCGCGCGCCGGCCGACGGTGACGCCGCCCCCGAGCGAGACGCCCGCCGTGAGGGTCGCGAAGTCCCCGACGATGCAGTCGTGCGTGATCGTCGTGTTCGGCATGACGACGACGTGGTCGCCGACGAGCGCGTCGGCGGTGACCACGACGCCGGCGAGGAGGATCGACCCGGCCCCGACGCGGCATCCGCCCGGGTTGCGAACGCTCGGGTCGAGCAGGGTCGCGTACCGGCCGGCCTCGACCCCGAGGCGGCCCAGCCGTGCGACGATCCGCTCGCGCGCCGCACCCGAGCCGATGCACACGAGGAGCTGGATCCCCGGGATCCGGCCGACCTCCTCGATCGGTCCGATCACCCGCACACCGCCCACCGGGTACGGCAGCCGCGAGGCGGCGTCGTCGAGGATGCCGATGGGCTCGAAGCCCGCCGCGGGGGCGAACGCGAGCACCTCGCGGGCGAGTCCGCTCGCACCGATCACGAGCAGCGGCCGCATCAGGCCACCGCCTGGCCGATCACGTCGACCACGCGGTCGATGTCGTCCTCGTCCAGGCCGTGGTGCAGCGGCAGGATCAACGTGCGATCGGTGAGCCACTCCGTCGTGCCGAGCGGCGCCGATCCGGTGTCGCGGTCGGCGTAGGCGGGCTGCCGGTGGGCCGCCATGATGCCGCGACGCGCCGAGATGCCGGCCTCCGCGAGTGCGACGAGCAGGTCGTCGCGCTCGATCCCGAAGCCTCCGAGCACCTCGATCCAGTACGACTGGAAGTTCGTCTCGCCGTGCTGGGGATCCTCCGACGGACGGATGCCGCGCACGCCGGCGAGCCCGATCGCGTACCGTCTCGCGAGCTCGCGCCGCCGTGCGACCATCGCGTCGAGCTTCGCGAGCTGCACGAGGCCGATCGCGGCCTGCAGGTCGGTCATCCGGTAGTTGTAGCCGACCTCGTCGTACACCTCCTCCGGTGCGAGCAGGCTGGCGTGGCGTTCGGCGGCCGAGATGCTCATCGCGTGCTCCCTGAGCCGCCGCGCCCTGGCGGCCCAGTCGGCGCGCGAGGTCGTGAGCATGCCGCCCTCCCCGGTGGTGAGGAGCTTGCGCGGGTGGAACGACCAGGCCGTCACGTCGGCGCCGATGCCGACCGGCGCGCCCCGGTACCGGGACCCGGCGCCGCACGCGGCATCCTCGATGAGCGTGAGCCCGTGCTCGTCGCAGAGCGCTCGGATCGGCTCGAGGTCGACCGGCATCCCGCCCTGGTCGACGACGATGACCGCGCGGGTGCCCGGGGTGATCACCTCGGCGAGCGTCGCGGCGGTCACGTTGCCGGTCTCCGCGTCGACGTCGGCGAAGACGGGCCTCGCGCCGGCGGCCACGACGGCGTTCGCGGTCGCGATGAACGAGAACGACGGCACGATGACCACGTGCCCTCGGCCGATGCCCGCGACGACGAGGGCGAGGTGCAGGGCCGCCGTGCAGCTCGAGGTCGCGACGGCGTGCGCGGCCCCCATGCGCGCGGCGAAGGCGTGCTCGAAGGCAGCGACCTTGGGCCCCTGGGCGATCCAGCCCGACGCGATGACCTCGGCGACGGCGCTGGCCTCCTCGGCCCCGAGCCACGGGCGCATGACGTCGATGCGCGTCGCCTGCGCCGCGCTCACCGCAGCACCGCCCGCGATGCGGCGATGTCCTCGCGCAACGGCCTCCACCACTCGACGAGCTCGCGGAGCCCGTCCTCGAGGCCGACCTGCGCCTGGAATCCGAGGTCGAGGCGCGCCGCCGTCGTGTCGGCGAGCCGGCGCACGACCCCGTTCACGGCTCGAGCCGGGGCGTGCTCGACCGCGAGGTCGGCGTCCATCGCCGCGAGCAGGGCACGGGCGAGTTCGAGCAGGCTCGTCTCGCGTCCGCTGGCCACGTTGTAGACGCCCTCCTCGACGTCGCTCGCGGCCGCCAGGATGTTCGCCCGCGCGACGTCGTGCACGTTCACGAAGTCCATCGTCTGGGCCCCGTCGCCGAGCACGATCGGCGGGAGGCCGTCGGCGATGCGTTCCATCCAGCGCACGAGCACCTCGGTGTAGTAGCCGTGCACGTCCATGCGCGGGCCGTACACGTTGAAGTAGCGGAGCGCGACGAACGGCAGTCCCTCCATCGCGCGGAAGCTGCGCAGCATGCCCTCGCCGAACGACTTCGCCGCACCGTAGAACGTGTCGTTGTTGTGGTGGTGGTGCCGCTCGCCGGTCGGGAACTCCTCGGCCATGCCGTAGACCGAGGCGCTCGACGCGACGACGATCTTGCCGACGCGGTTGCGGGCCGCGGCCTCGATGACGTTGAAGGTGCCGTCGACGAGCACCTCGAGCGCGAGCCGCGGCTCCTCGGCGCACTGCGTGATGCGGATCGCGGCCTCGTGGAAGACGAGGTCCTTGCCGCGCGTGACCCGGTCGACGGCGTCGCGGTCGCGGATGTCGCCGCCGACGAAGGCGACCCGGCCGCCGGCCAGTGCCGCGTCGAGGTTCTCGAACCGACCGCGCACGAGGTTGTCGAGCACGTCGACGGATGCCGCACCCGCCGCCAGGAGTCGGTCGACGATGGCCGAGCCGATCATCCCGGCTCCCCCGGTGACGAGCACCCTGGCTCCCGCGATCCCGCTCATCGCACGCCCTCCAGTTCCCTCGGGACCTCGTCGCGTTCGACCCTGGTGAGGCTGCCGGCATCCTCGAGGCTGCGCGTGGCGGCCTCGAGCACCCTGAGCACGCGGAGGGCGGCGCGGCCGTCGGTGCGTGCCGTACGACCGCCGCGGATGCTGGCCGCGAACTCCGCCACCATCGACGCGAGCGCCTCGTGCTCCGGCAGTGCGGGCGACCAGGTGTCGCCGAGCCGGTACGAGATCGTGGACGCGGTGCGGTCGGCGGGGTCCTCCGAGGTCGACGCCAGGTCGACGCCGCGGTCGAAGACGCTCACCCGCTGCTGGGGGTTGAGGTCGTCCCAGACGAGGGTTCTGCGGGTGCCGCCGATCACCATCCGCCGGATCTTCGTCGGGCTGAGCCAGTTGACGTGCACGTGGGCCATGGCGCCCCTGGCGAGCGGCATCGACAGGTAGCCGACGCACGACCTCCCGGCGCCGAGCGGATCGGAGCCCTGGGCCGCGACCGCCTCGGCGGCGAGGCCGCCGGGGAGGATGAAGTCCATGATCGACAGGTCGTGCGGCGCGAGGTCCCAGAACACGTCGACGTCGGGCTGGATGAGCCCGAGGTTGATGCGCACGGAGTCGATGAACAGCAGGTCCCCGAGCGCGCCCTCGGCGATGAGCTCGCGGATCTTCTGCACGGCCGGGGTGTAGCAGTAGGTGTGGTCGGCCATGAGCACGAGCCCGCCCGCCTCGGCGGAGTCGATCATCGCGAGGCCGTGCTCGGCGCTGTCGGCCAGCGGCTTCTCGACGAGCACGTGCTTGCCCGCGGCGAGTGCCGCGAGCGCGAGCCCGTGATGGGTCCGCGCCGGGGTGGCGATCGCGACCGCGTCGATGGCGGGGTCGGCGAGGACCTCGTCGAGGGAGGCCGTCACGCGCACGTCGCCCGGCGGGCCGACGACCCGCGCGGCCCGGTCGAGGTCGAGGTCGCACACGGCACGCAGGTGCCAGTCGTCGCTGGCCCGCAGGTTGCGCACGAGGTTCGGCCCCCAGTACCCGGCGCCGATCACGGCGATGCCCAGTCGTTCCATGTCTCCGCCTTCCGTTGCGCCGTGGTCGTCCATGGCGCGTGTCAGCCAGCGGGCGTGAACATGACGTCCGCCCAGTAGTTGTGCGAGGTGACGGCGGTCGGGGCATCCGTGCCGTATCGATAGACCCCGCCGAC
Organism: Agromyces sp. PvR057; assembly: GCF_040547485.1. Lineage (NCBI taxonomy): Bacteria > Bacillati > Actinomycetota > Actinomycetes > Micrococcales > Microbacteriaceae > Agromyces > Agromyces sp. PvR057. Next base: position 353,528 of record NZ_JBEPPT010000003.1, on the reverse strand, counting down.
GGCGACCGTCGAGAGCGGTGCGGCGACGACCGCCTCGGCGAGCGTGCCGAGATCGGCGGCATACCGGCCGCGCGGGGTGTAGTAGGTGGCCCGGTACTCCACGTTCGCGCTGATCTGCACCGGGGCGAAGTACACGGTCTGCCAGCCGCTCACGGTCTCGCCAGACGACGTCGCGGTCGCGAGCTCCACGCCGTCGGCCCAGAGGCGAACGGTGTGCGTGTTCGCATCGCCGGCGACCTTGTAGAAGCGGATGCCGCTGACGGTGCCCGCCTGCGTCGACGTGAAGCGCACGCCGAGCTGCAGGCCGGTGGCATCGTCCCAGTCCATGCGCGTCGGCACGGCGGTCTCGGGGAAGAGGGATGTCGTGGTCGGCTGCGCCCTGGTCGTGAAGCCCCAGGTGCCGCCCGGCGGGGTCTGCCCGCCGATGGAGACGGCCGCCGTGTACGCGGTCACCCACGCCAGGGGCTGGTCGGGCACGAACGCGACGGTTCGCGTCGCGGCATCCCATTCAGTGTGCCCGGCGACCGCGCCGCCCGGCCCGGTGAGGGCGATGGTTGGTGCCGTGACGGGGGAGGCGGACAACTGGGCTGATATCCGCTCCCCCGTCCCGACGTCTGTGCGCCCCGCTGCGGGGCTGGTCGACGTGACGGTCACCTGGCTGACCGTCGTGGCCCGGAAGAGCACGTCGACGAAGTAGTTGGTGCGGTTCCAGGTGAACGTCGGCACGGCTCCGCCGGTGCCGTACCGGTAGCGCCCGTTGCCCTCCGCCGGCGCGACGAGCGGCCCCGACGAGGCGGCGCCCGCGAAGAACCCGCCGGTCGCCGCGTAGTGCCCCTGCGGCGCCGTGTACGACACGACGTACTCCGCCCCGACCGTGAGGGCGACGGGGGCGTCGAGCACGGCGGTCTGCCACCCGGTCGCGGTCTCGTTCGCGAAGGTCACGGTGGCGATGCGGGTTCCCGCGGCGTTCCACAGCGAGCCGGTGTGCGTGCCGCCGTTCCCCGTTCCCTTGTAGAACCGGATGGCCGTGACGCTGCCGGCCGTCGCTGTGGAGAACGCCATGCCGAGCTCCACCGCCGACGCGTCGTCGCCGACCGCGGGAACGGCCGGCACGGCGTTGCCGAACAGGGAGTACGTCGTGGTCGCGCCCGAGGTGTCGGCGGTCGTGAACGACCACGTCTTCGTCGGCAGCGCCGTGCCCGAGTCGGAGCGCACGCCGGCCAGGGCCACGCTGACGTTGGCGGCGTTCGGCAGCGGAGCCGACGGCGTGAAGGTGAGGGTGGTGCGGTCGGTCGAGAGCGCGGTCGCGCCGGCGACCGCCGTGCCCCCGCTCGTCACCGTCATCGTGGCGCCCGGTGCCGTCGGCATGGTGAGCTTCGCCGAGATCGTGCTGCCGCGGTCGACGTCGAGGGCGCCGGCCGCCGGCGTCGTCGACGCCACGGCGATCGGGTCGGCGGCCTTCTCGAAGACGGCGTCGACGAGGTAGCTCGTCGTGCTGGTGTTCGCGGGGTACCCGGTGCCGTAGGTGTACGCGCCGGCACCCGTCCCCGCGCTGAGCGGCCCGTAGCTCACGCCGCTGCCCGAGAACGCGCCGGACGTCCCGGAGTAGCGGCCGACGGTCGTGCGGTACGCGGCGACGTACTGGGTGCCGGCCTTCACGGTCACCGGCGTCGCGAACGTGACGGTCTGCCATCCGCTCGTGCTCTCGCCGGCGAACGTGGCCGTGGCGAGCTGCGTTCCGGTCGTGGTCCAGAGGGATCCGACGTGCTCGCCGGTGTTGCCCGCCCCCTTGTAGAACGAGACCCCCGTGACGGTGCCGTCGACCGACGGCGTGAACTTCACCCCGAGGGTGACCGCGGCGGCATCCGCCACCTCGAGCACGGTCGGCGTGGTGGAGTCGTTGAACAGGCGGCACGGGCAGATGCCGGCGGCCGGCGTCGGCTTCACGGTCGTGAAGGTCCATCGCGACACCTCGGCCGGCGGGGCGGTCGACCCCGATGGGGTCGCCTTGAGCACGACGGTGTGCACGACGAAGCCGTTCAGCGGCGCCGCCGGCGAGAACGTGGCGACGCGCGTCGCGGGGTCGTAGGCGGTGGCGCCGGCGACGGCGCTGCCGAGCTGGTCGGTCACCGAGATGCCGACGGATGCCGCGACCACCGCCTTCAGGAACCTGGCGCTGAGCGTGGTGCCGAGCGGCACGCTCGACGACCCAGGCAGCGGCCAGAGGTTGGCGGCGGACAGCGGCGTCGAGTCGGCGGAGTCGTAGATCGCGTCGACGAAGTAGTTGCTGCTCTGGTACGAGGTCGCGGGATGCGTTCCTGGGTTGCCGTACACCGCGGCGGCCGGTGCGCCGAAGCCCCCGTCGACGAGAAGGGGCTCGTGCGCGATGCCCGACGCCCAGAACGCGTCGGCCTGCACGGAGTAGTGGCCGCGCGGCGCCGTGTAGGAGATCGTGTAGCGCGTGCCGGCGGTCACCGGGACGGCCTGCGCGAACGTCGCCTTCTGCCAGCCGGAGGCGGTCTCGCCGGTGAACGTCACCGTGGCGAGCCGCTCGCCGAGCGGCGACCAGAGCGAGCCGACGTGGGTTCCGGTGTTGGCGGTCGCCTTGTAGAACCGCACGCCGGAGACGAACCCGTCGTCGGTCGGCGTGAACCGCAGGCCCAGCTCGACCGCGGAGGCATCGCCGGAGTCGGCGACCGTCGGCACCTGCGCCCCGAAGATCGAGAACGGCCCGACGACCGCGACCGCCCGGGACGCGGCCGTCGTCTGGATGTTGGCGCTGTCGTCGACGGCGCGTGCCCTGAGCTCGACCGGTCCGCGTCCGTGCTGCACGTAGGTGTAGGTCCAGGTCGAGGTGCCGGTCGCTGGATGCCAGGTCGCACCGGCGTCGGTCGAGACCTCGACGCCGGCCACGCGACCGCCGACGTCGGTCGCCGTGCCGGTCACGGTGACCGAGCCGCCGTTGGCGATCTGCGCCCCTGAGGCCGGGGCCGTGATCGTCGCGGTCGCCGGGGTCGTGTCGGTGCTGGCCGTCGCGGCCACGAGCCCCGTCTGGAGCGTGGTCGGGAGGGCGCGCATGTCGGCGAGCACGTTCACCTGGGCCTGCTGGATGCGCGAGTCGGCGGCCGAGCCGTTCCCGTCGTGCTCCTGGTCGAGTCCCCACGCCCACTGGATCGAGCCCGCCGAGAAGACGAGGGCGCCGCTGGGCGCGCGGTATATCGTGAGGTGATGCGTCGTGGTGCCGGCCTTGACGGTGTTGCCGTAGTCCTGCAGGTACTCGGGCGTCGGCCCGGTCGTGGTCGACAGCCGGATGAGTCCCGGTGGACGCGAGCCGTTGTCGAGGTCCTCATTCGACTCGTAGCCGACGGTGTGGGCGGCGAGCGCCGCACTCGCGCCGCTGGCCAGGCTGGTGAGCGACGTGCCCCGCCAGAGTCGCAGCTTGCCCTCCGCCGACGACACCGTGATGGGCAGGTCGTTGTGGTTCGCCATGTAGAGCGTGCCGATGAGCCGGTTCTCGGGGCGGTTGGCGCCGGCCGAGGTCGGGGCGAAGCGCGGGTCGCGCCACGTGCCGGTCCACTCGGCGGCGGGGTCGATCTTCTCGTTCGCCCAGGTCTCCTTGTAGGAGATCAGCGTCCGGTACGGGGTGGCGCTCGTGTCGGCGGATGCCGCGTAGCGCGTGCGCCAGTATCCGTCGTTGCCGCCCAGGAACTGCAGGTTGACGCCCGCGTCGCGTGCGGCCTCGATGTTCGCGCGTTGCGCGCCCGACCAGTACTCGTCGTGCCCGACCGAGAGGAAGACCTTGTGATTGCGCAGGAGCGCGCCGCTCCGGTCGCTGTCCACGCCGGCGAGGTACGTCACGTCGTAGCCGTTGCGCTCGAGGAAGCGCACCTGCGCGTACTCCCCCGAGAAGTAGAAGTCGCGGCCGTTGTTGTCGCCGCGCGTCGCGAACGGCCGGTTGTAGCTGATCTTGTACGCGCGCCCGTTCTGGCCGCCGGCGTAGAAGTTCGATCCGCCGTAGCCGTTGTAGGCCTGCCAGGTCGGATCGGAGGTCTGGAAGACGATGTCGGACCGGCTGGCGTCGTTGCGCACGATGAACGTGACGTGGCTCCTGCCGCCGGTGTCGGCACGGCTGAGCAGGGCGACGTACACGCCGGAGACCGCGTCGGCCGGCACGTTCCAGGAGGCCGAGACCTTCCAGTTGCCGCAGTCGACGAGCTCGGTCGCGACGTCGGTGATGCATCCGGGCTGGCTCTGCGGGAGCGTCGCGCTGGGGGTGACGGTGGCGACCTTCCTCGCGCCGAGCCCCTGGTACCAGCCCGTGCGGTAGATCCCGATCGTGTACGCCCGCGCGGTCGTGTCGACCTTGAAGTCGAGCTTCGATCCCGCGTTGACGCTGATGTCGGTGGCGAAGCCCTGGATGTCGTCGGAGCCGGAGCCGTTGATGTCCCACTCGCTGGGATTCGCACCGGTCTTCGCGTTCTCGCAGGCGACGGGGTTCGCGCAGGCCGCGGCAGCGGACTCGGGCAGGCCGACGACGCCGACCGCGACGAGGGCGAGCGACGCCGTCACCGCGGTGAACGCGGCGCGCAGTCGAGTGCGTGCGGCGCGCGGACGCGCGGCGGAGTTCTGGGCAGGCTGGGACACGGGCAGACCCTTGGGTAACGAGAGTCGAGATATGCCGTGTCGAAGCACATGGGTGTGCTTCGGCGCGCTATCGGGTTTGGTGCGCAGGCCATGACGGTCTGGGTGAAAACAGGGAGTGCACTCGACTTCGAGGACACCTCATGTTTCTCGGGGTGCCCTCAGTTGTACTCGGCTCGCCATCCGCCCGCTGCCCCCACTTCGGTTGACACGGGTCCGGCGCTGGGGCGCGAGGCCCGAGGCGACGCGCGACGCGACCGCGCGACGGGACCGAAGACGACCCCTGCGGTCGACGACGACGACCCCGCCGACGCTAGTCGGCGTCGACCGGGGTCTCGCCGAGCTTCAGGCGGTCGATGAGCGCGGCGGCGTGATTGGTGCTCAGGATGATGCGGGCGAACTCGCCGCCGGCGAGCTCGAGCACGACGGCCTGGCGCTTGCCCTTGACGATGACGAAGTCGAGCCCGCCGTGGTACTTCCATGCGCCGACGGCCACGACCAAGGGCACGACGCTGCCACGCGTGCGGATGCCGCGGATCCACACCCAGGGGTCGTCGGTGATGGTGGCCGAGCGGATGTCGTCGCGCTGCACCACGATGTCGGCGGAGCGCAGCGAGAGCGACTTCTCGGCCGCGGTGAGGAGGACCTCGATGCGGTCGGAGTGCACTCGGAGCTGGGCCATGCCTCCATCCTGCCCGAGTCGGCGCGGAGCATGGTGGTCGACGCTCCACAAGGCGGTAACGGTTTCTCACCGGTTTCCTCCTGAAACCCGCAACCTCGGTTACACCCCCGCAGCGGCTCCGACACGACGAGCGGATGCCGCGGCATCCGCTCGTGGTCAGTCGGCCGTCTTGGCGCGCATCTCGAGCGCGATCTGCGCCGCATCGAGGTTCGCGAGCTCGTCGGCCAGCACGTCGGCGTCGAACGTGCCGTTGTCGCGTGCGTCGAGCAGGGCCGCCCGCTGCGCCTCGATGACCTCGAGCCGGAAGCGCCGTTCAGCGAGGAACGCCTCCATGCGCGGCTCGCCCTCGGTGCGCTCGGGCTGCGCGATCCCCTCCGCGCTCCCGCGCAAGATCGTCATGAGCCGCGTGCGTTCGTCGAGGGCCTGCGCGTCCAGCGCGGCCTGGTCGACCTTCGGCGCGATGCGGCGCACGAGCGGCCCGATGGTTCCGCCCTGCAACAGCAGCGACATCACCGCGACGGCGAACGCGATGAAGACGAGCACCGGGCGCTGGGGCGTGTCCTCCGGCAGCGTCTGCGCCGCGGCGACGGTCACCGCGCCGCGCATGCCGGCCCACACCACGACGACGCCCTCGCGCCAGCCGAGCGGCTGCCGCCGGAAGTACTCGATGTCGCCGAGGGCGTGGGTGACCCGGCGGGCGAAGCGATCGAGGTCGCGGGGCGTCACCGACCGACCGCGCCCGGAGTTCGCCCGCTCGAGGAACTCCTGCTGACCCTCGGGCGTGGTCATCTTCTCCTGCATGCCCTCGAGCCGCTCCTGCATCTGCGCCTGGCGGCGAGCACGCCGGCCGAGCACGCCGAGCAGCGGCGCGACGTACGCCGCCCGCACGAGGATCGTCAGCAGGAGGGCGCCGGCGGCGACGAGCATCGCCGGGGCGACGCCGGCGTGATCGCGCTGCACGTCGGCGACGATCGCCTGGATCTGCAGGCCCATCGTCAGGAACACCGCGCCCTCGAGCACGAGCTCGACCGTGCGCCAGTTCTGCGAGTCCGACAGTCGGTTCTGCGGCGAGAGCCGGCGCGGCGCGAGGATGCCGGTGACCAGCCCGGCCACGACGGCGGCGACGAGCCCCGACGCCTGCAGCAGCTCGGCCGGCACCGACGCGAAGAACGGCACCGTGAACGAGAGCACCGTGTTGACGGCCGGGTTCGTGACGCGCTTGCGGACGACGAGGTTCAGCCACCCGACGAGCCAGCCGACGACGACCGCGACGACGACCGAGTACGCGAAGGTGCCCACCGTTCCCCAGAACGAGAACGACGCGGCGGTCGCCACGATCGCGGTGCGCAGCAGCACGAGCGCGGTCGCGTCGTTCAGCAGGCTCTCACCGTCGAGCATCGCCACGACACGCTTGGACACGGGCGTCTGCTTGATGATCGAGGTCGCCACGGCGTCGGTCGGACTCACGATCGCGCCGAGCGCGACGCCCCACGCGAACCCGAGGTCGGGGATGACGAGCATGAAGAACACCCCGAGCACGAGCGAGCTCGCGACGACGAGGATCACCGAGAGCCCGCTGATCGCACCGAACTCCCGTCGGAAGTTCATCGTCGGCATCGACACCGCCGACGAGTAGAGCAGCAGCGGCAGCACGCCGGCCAGGATCAGCTCTGGATCGATCTCGATCGAGTCGAACATCGGCAGGAAGCTCGCCGCGATGCCGATCGCGACGAGCACGAGCGGGGATGCGATGCCGAGCCTGGGTCCGAGGACGGTCGCGGCGGCGATCACCACGAACGCGATCACGCCCAGGATGATCAGTTCGTCCACTCGTCCAGACTGGCAGGAAGCACGGCCTTCGGCGAGCGCCCGGCCCGACGTGTCAACCCATCGGCCGGTTGCTCCGGTTCGAGCGCCCGGCCAGGTGCGCTTCCACTCGGATGCCACTGCCCACCCGAGCGAGGGCATCCGCCCCGTCGATCAGCACGAGGGCCGATCGACGGGCATCACGCCTCGTGGTCGACGCGGGTCCTCGAAGAAACGGCTTCGGAGAGGTAGGCGATCCCGGTCAGGTTCTCGGACACGCTCCAGAGCTCTGCTGCCAGTGCGTGATCGGTGGCCGGCGACGCGTACGGAGTTCCGAGCGCGTCGGGGTGTCTCCTCGATCCGGCAGGCCCCCAGAAGAGTTCCGGCGTGACCTGCGTGCTGAGTGCCGCGGCGAGGATGCCGACGGACGCGGGTTCTGGATCGCGGCCGATCACCTTGGCGAGCGTGCGGGTTGCCGCCCGCGTGAGCGCCGTCGGATACGTGGTGTGCAGCGGCGTGCGGGCCATGCCGGGGTGAGTGCCGAAACTGCGTGCCGTGCTGCCGGCTGCGGCGAGTCGGCGGTTCAGTTCGATGGCGAACATCGCGTTCGCGAGCTTCGATCGGATGTACGCGCGTCCGGGGGAATACTCGGCATGGTCGCCCAGGCGCGTGAGATCGAGTTTCGCGCTGGGGTAGAGCGCGGACGACACGGTCACGACGCGCGCGTCCGGTGCGACCAGGAGTGCGGGCAGGAGCCGGCCGGTCAACGTGAAGTGACCGAGGTGGTTCGTCGCGAACTGGCTCTCCGTGCCGTTCCGATCGCGCCCGAACGGGACACTGCTCATGGCGGCATTGAGCACCAGCGTGTGGATCGGCGCGTCGCCGATCTGGTCGGCGAACCGGCGGATCGAGTCGGCGTCGATGAGGTCGAGGTGCGCGATTCGAATCCGATCCCCGGGGGCTCGGAGTTCGGCGAGCAGCGTCTCCCGGATCTTCTCGGCACGTCCCGTTCCACGCGTTCCCACGATGACGTCGGCGCCCGCCGCTGCGAGCGTGCGGGTGACGACGACGCCGATGCCGCCGGCGCCGCCGGTGACGATGGCGCGATGTCCGGTCAGGTCGCGGACTTCGGAGAGCGGGTCGGTCAGTCGCGTGTGCGTGCGTGGTGTCATGCGTGCAGCGTAAAGTCTGACGTCAGCGTCAATGTCAAGAGGAGGCGTCATGAAGATCGGCGAACTCAGTGAACGGACCGGAGCGAGCCCCAGGGCACTCCGCTACTACGAACAGCAGGGGCTCCTGTCGCCCGACCGCAGCGCGAACGGCTACCGCGACTACGGGCCGAACGCGGTCGCCATGGTCGAGACCATCCGCGCACTCCTCGAGATCGGGTTGCCGAGCGCCCTCGTGCGAGACGTGCTTCCCTGCACGGTGGGCGAACGGGCGGAGTCGGCATGCCCCGGGCTCCTCGCCCAGATCGCCGCGCTCCGTGACGACGTGCGCTCGAAGGCGGCACGATTGGAGACCGTCGAAGCATCGTTGTCGTCGTATCTGAAGGACAACGCGGCCTGACCGCGGCGTCAGGCCCTCATCCGCACGCACGCACGGCGCCGTCAGAACGACAGCGCTCAGCCGCCCTCTCCCGATCCACGCTAGGGAATCATGACGCTCGCAGAACTTCTCGCACTCCTTGACGCAGGTGAGACCATCACCGGCGGTTCACCCGGCCACGCGGTCATGCACGACACCAGTCAAGACGCACTCCGCATCGCCGGCGAGCTCAACACCGGCTACCACGAGCAGGCGGAAGTACGGGAACTTCTGGCGCGACTGATGGGCAAGCCCGTCGACGAGTCCGTGACGCTCTTCCCGCCGTTCACCGCGGACTTCGGGAAGAACATCTCACTCGGCAGGCGCGTCTTCATCAACTCGGGCTGCCGGTTCCAAGACCAGGGCGGCATCTCGATCGGCGACGACTGCCTGATCGGGCACAACGCCGTCATCGCCACCCTCCAACACGACTTCCACCCCAGGCGACGCGGCGACCTCATACCCTCCCCGGTGGTCATCGAGCGAAACGTCTGGCTGGGAGCCAACGTCACGATCCTCCCGGGCGTCACCATCGGTGAAGATGCGGTCATCGGCGCCGGCTCCGTCGTCACCAGGAACATCCCCGCCGGCACGATCGCGGTCGGCTCACCCGCACGCGTGGTCCGCACCATCGACGAGTAGGCGGCTTCGCCAACAGGTGCCCGTTCGTGGATGAGCACGCATCGGAGCCGGGCTCGTACCGACGAACCGCGTCGGCGAAGTCGCCCTCGCGGGAGGGCGGATTCTGATGACCGACGCACCAGGACAGGTGGCTGCAGGCTATCGGGGTGCCACAGACGCTTCACGCTCGAGCGAGCTGCGTGAAGATCCCGTCGAGCGGCTCAACCCGTCAGGCGGGGCGAGCGGATGCCGCGGCACGCGCCGCTGCGGGCAGCGCGGCGACGATGCGGTCGATCGCGGCGTCATCGTGCGCCGCCGTGACGAACCACGCCTCGAAGACGCTCGGCGGCAGGGAGACGCCCGCGTCGAGCATGGCGTGGAAGAACGGCGCGTACCGGTAGGCCTCCTGCCGCTGCACGGCGGCGTAGTCGAAGACCGGGGTCTCCTCGCCGAACACGAAGCTGAAGAGGCTGCCGGCGCGCTGCACGCCGTGCGCGACGCCCTCAGCGGCGAGCGCCTCGGAGACGGCGCCGCTGATCGTGGCGGCGGCCCCGTCGAGGTGGGCGTACACCGCGGCATCCGCAGCCCTGAGCGTCGCGACGCCCGCGGCGACCGCGACCGGATTGCCCGAGAGCGTGCCGGCCTGGTAGACGGGGCCGAGCGGGGCGAGCCGGTCCATGATCTCGGCGCGGCCGCCGAGCGCGGCGACGGGCATGCCGCCGCCGATGACCTTGCCGAACGTGAGCAGGTCGGGCGTGTACGCGGCATCGGTCGTCGACTCGAGGCCCCACCAGCCGGCCTCCGAGACGCGGAAGCCGGTGAGCACCTCGTCGCTGATCACGAGCGAGCCGTTCGCATGCGCGAGCTCGACGAGCGCGGCGTTGAAGCCGGGCAATGGCGGCACCACGCCCATGTTGGCGGCGGCCGCCTCGACGATGACGGCCGCGATGCGGTCGCCGTGCTCGGCGAACGCCTCGCGCAGGGCGTCGAGGTCGTTGTAGGGCAGCACGAGCGTGAGTGCGGCGATGTCGGCGGGCACCCCCGCGGACCCCGGGAGCGCGAACGTCGCGAGGCCCGAACCGGCCTCGGCGAGCAGGCCGTCGGAGTGGCCGTGGTAGTGCCCGGCGAACTTCACGAGCAGGTCGCGACCGGTGAACCCACGGGCGAGGCGGATGGCGGACATCGTCGCCTCGGTGCCCGTGGAGACGAGCCGGAGCTTCTCGACCGGGGCGACGCGAGCCTCGACGAGCTCGGCGAGCTCGGTCTCGGCGGGCGTCGACGAGCCGAACGAGAGACCGCGAGCCGCGGCATCCGTGACGGCCTCGATGACGCGCGGGTCGGCGTGCCCGAGGATCGCGGGACCCCAGCCGGCGACGAGGTCGACGTACTCGCGCCCCTCGACGTCGGTGACGTAGGCGCCGCGGGCGCTCACGAGGAACCGGGGCGTGCCGCCCACCGAGCGGAACGCGCGCACGGGCGAGTTCACGCCCCCCGGGATCGCGGCCTGCGCCCGGGTGAAGAGCCCGGCGTTGGTCGTGTCGGCAGCGGCGGTCATGCGAGGTCCCCCTTGCGGATCCATTCGGCCAGTTCAACGGCCCAGTAGGTGAGCACGGCATCGGCGCCGGCGCGGCGGATACCGCGAACCGACTCGATCACCGCGCGCTTGCGATCGATCCAGCCGTGGGCGGCGGCGGCCTCGATCATCGCGTACTCCCCCGAGACCTGGTAGGCCCAGACGGGGACGTCGGATGCCGCGGCCACGTCGGCCAGCACGTCGAGGTAACTGCCTGCGGGCTTGACCATGACGATGTCGGCGCCCTCCTCGATGTCGATCATCGCCTCGCGCAGCCCCTCGCGCCGATTGCCCGGATCGAGCTGGTACGAACGGCGGTCGCCCTCGAGCGTCGACTCGACCGCGTCGCGGAACGGGCCGTAGAACGCCGACGCGTACTTCGCCGAGTACGCCATCAGCACGACGTCCCGGTGACCGCCGCCGTCGAGCGCGTCGCGCACGGCGGCGACCTGGCCGTCCATCATGCCCGACAGGCCGAGGAGCTCGGAGCCCGCACGGGCCTGCTCGAGCGCCATCGCGACATAGCGCTCGAGCGTGGCGTCGTTGTCGACCCGCCCGCGGTCGTCGAGCACGCCGCAGTGTCCGTGATCGGTGAACTCGTCGAGGCAGAGGTCGGTCTGCACCACGAGCGAGCCGGCGGCGGCCTCGACCGCGACGCGCGTCGCCACGTTCAGGATGCCGTCGGGGTCGGTCGCACCCGATCCGCGGGCGTCGCGCACCTCTGGCACGCCGAACAGCATCACGCCGCCGATGCCCGCGGCCGCGGCATCCGCCACCGCCCGCGGGAGGCTCTCGAGCGTGTGCTGCACGACGCCGGGCATCGAGGCGATCGGCACCGGCGAGCTCGCGCCCTCGCGCACGAACATCGGCAGCACGAGCTCGGCCGGATCGAGGCGGGTCTCGGACACGAGGCGGCGCAGGGCCGGCGTCTCGCGGAGACGCCGCGGGCGGATGCGGGGGGCAGGCGTGGAAGTCACCGCACAAGCCTACGTCGCCGCAGTCTGGGAGCCGCCGAGAGCGGCCCGGACCGAGGGCCCGGTGTCAGGCGTGCGCCGTCGCGGCGTCGACGACCGCCTCGATGAGCGACTCCGCGCTGCGCTCGCGCGCGACGACGTCGACGCGGAGTCCGAGCTCGGCGGCGTCGCGCCGGGTCTGCGGGCCGATGGCCGCGACGAGGATCGACTCGGGGATCGGGCCCAGCTGCTGCTGCACCTGCTCGGCGACGCTTCCGGAGGTCACGAGCACGGCATTCACGCGACCGCTGCGCACGTCGTCGATGACCTTCTGCGCGACCGGGACGCCGATCGTGCGATAGGCGACGACCGCCTCGACGCTGTGGCCGGCCTCGGCGAGGCCGATCGAGAGCACCTGCTTGGCGATCGCGGAGCGCAGCGCGAGCACGCGGAGGCCCTGGGCGCCGCCGGTCGCGACCTCCCACTCCTCGAGGAGGCCGTTGGCCGAGTTGTCTTCGGAGGGCACGATGTCGGCGTGGTATCCGGCGGCCACGAGGGCGGCCGCGGTGGTCTCACCGACGGCGGCGACCCTCGTGGTCTCCGGGATCACGGCGTTGTACGACGAGAGCACGTCGACCGTGGTGGCGCTCGTGACGGTGAGCCAGTCGAAGCCGCCGGCCGCGAGCTTCGCGAGCGCCGCCTCGAGCGCCGGCTGGTCGTCGGTCGGCGCGAAGTTGATGAGCGGGGCGATGATGGGCGCCGCGCCGCGGGCGCGGAGCGCGCCGGCGACGCCGTCTCCCCATGGCCCGCCGCGCGGCACGAGCACGCGCCAGCCGGCGAGGGGCTTGCCGGGGTGGGAAGGCAGCCCGATGACCCCGGTGACGGGTTCGAATTCGGTCACGATTCCTCCGGAGCAGCAGCAGCAGCCAATTCAGCGGCACCGTTGCCGAGGAGTTCTGCGACGGCGCGATCGGCGACATCGCGAGCCGCCTCCGCCAGATCGGCGGCTGAGCGGCTCTCGGGGGTCGCGGCATGCGAACTGGTGATGCGCCGGGCCCCGTCGGCACTGTACACGCTCGCGCTGAGGAACAGAAGTTCGTCCTCGAGGAAGGCGGTGACGCCGACGGGCGCCGCGCATCCGGCCTCGAGTCCGGCGAGCACGAGGCGCTCAGCGAGCGCCATGGCGCGCGTGGATCGGTGGTCGACGGCTTCGAGCGCCTGCTCGAGCGCGCGGGTGCCGCGTTCGCGACGCACCTCGATCGCGAGCGCTCCCTGCGCTGCGGCGGTCGGCCACTCGTCGAGCGCGAGCAGTTCGGTCGCGGCATCCGATCGCCCGAGGCGGGCGAGTCCGGCGGCGGCGAGCAGCACGGCGTCGAGTTCGCCGGACTCGACCTTGCCGAGGCGGGTGTCGACGTTGCCGCGGATGTCGAGCACCTCGAGGTCGGGGCGCACGGCGAGCAACTGCGCGATGCGGCGCGGCGAACCGGTGCCGACGCGCGCGCCCTCTGGCAGCTCCTCGAGCGAGAGGCCATCTCGGGCGCAGAGCGCGTCGCGTGCATCCGCGCGCTTCGGCACCGCACCGAGGCGGAGGCCCTCGTGGTCTGCGGTCGGCAGGTCCTTCATGGAGTGCACGACCACGTCGCAGCGGTCGGCGAGCAGTGCATCGCGCAGGGCCGTGACGAAGACGCCGGTGCCGCCGAGGGAGGCGAGCGAGGCCCGCGAGACGTCGCCCTCGGTCGTGACCGGCACGAGCTCGATCTCGGCCTTGGCCGCGAGGCCGAGGCGCTCGGCGATCTGCTTCGTCTGCGCCATCGCCAGCGCGCTCGCCCTGGTGCCGACGCGGATCACGCCGCCGGAGCCGGAGCCGCCGCTCACGGCGCGATCCCCGCGAGCGCCGGACGGAATCCGAGGCGCACGTTCTCGCAGCAGCCGGGGCGGCAGACGTCGTACCAGGGGCCGAGTTCGGTGACGGCGGGCCGGTCGGCGACCGGGGTGCCGTTGACGCGCTCGAGCACGAGGTCGACCAGGCCCGCGACGTACGCGGGGTGGGTGCCGGGCGTCGGCACGCGAACGGCGTCGAGTCCGTGCTCGCCCGCGGTCTCGAGCGCCTCGTTGTCGAGGTCCCAGAGCACTTCCATGTGGTCGCTGACGAAGCCGAGCGGCACGATCACGATCGCCTTGCGGCCGGCGGCCGGGAGCTCGGCGATCGCGTCGTTGATGTCGGGCTCGAGCCACGGCATCGAGGGCGGGCCGGAGCGCGACTGGTAGACGAGCTGCCACGGCACGTCGGTCGCGCCGGCATCGCGCATGACGACCTCGGCGACGGCGCGGTGCTGCGCGGCGTAGGCGCCGCCCTCGCCGAACCCGCGGTCAGCGGGGCCGGACTTCGCGGCATCCGTCGACGGGATCGAGTGCGTCGCGAAGAGCACCTCGATGTCGGTGGCCGGATTCAGGTCGGGGTTCGCGGCCACGAGGCCGGCGATGCCGTCGCGGACGCCGTCGATGAACGGCGTGACGAAGCCGGGGTGGTCGAAGAACTGGCGCACCTTGTCGATCTGGATCACGTCGCCGAGCTGCGTGTCCTCGAGCGCGTCGGCGAAGTCCTCGCGGTACTGCCGGCAGCTCGAGTACGAGCTGTACGCGCTCGTCGCGATCGCGATCAGCTTCGTGTGGCCGGCGGACTTCGCCTCGTCGAGCGCGTCGTTGAGGTAGGGATCCCAGTTGCGGTTGCCCCACAGCACGGGCAGGTCGATGCCGCGGCTCGCGAGCTCGGCCTCGAGCGCCGCCTTCAGCACGCGGTTCTGCTCGTTGATGGGGCTGATGCCGTCGAAGTGGCGGTAGTGGTGCGCGACCTCCTCGAGGCGCTCGTCGGGGATGCCGCGCCCGCTCGTGACGTTGCGCAGGAACGGGATCACGTCGTCTTGACCTTCGGGCCCGCCGAAGCCGGCCAGCAGGATCGCGTCGTACGCGACGGGCTCCGTCACGTGCTCGGCTCCGCCCTGGGCTGCGGGCGTCGCGCCTGGCACGAGCGCTCCGGCAGCGCATGGGGCGGATGCCGCGGGGGCCGGCTTGCGGCCGCGGGGCGTCGTGCCCGCGGCATCCGCACCGGTCGAACCGAGGTTCACGGCTGCCATTACTGCAGCACCTCCACGAGCTCGGCGGTCGAGATGCGGCGGCCCGTGTAGAACGGCAGCTCGTCGCGCACGTGTCGGCGCGCGTCGGTGGCGCGCAGGTCGCGCATCATGTCGACGAGGTCGGTGAGCTCGTCGGCTTCCATGGGCAGCAGCCACTCGTAGTCGCCGAGGGCGAACGCCGAGACCGTGTTCGCGACCACGCCGCGGAACGAGGCGCCCTTGCGCCCGTGCTCGGCGAGCATGCGGCCTCGCTCGCCCGGATCGAGCAGGTACCACTCGTAGCTGCGCACGAACGGGTACACCGTGAGCCAGTCCTTGGGCTCGATGCCGCGGAGGAACCCGGGCACGTGCGCCTTGTTGAACTCGGCGTCGCGGTGCACGCCCATGGCGTTCCACGTCGGCAGCAGCGCTCGCAGCAGGCGGGAGCGGCGCAGTTCGCGCAGCGCCCACTGCAGGCCCTCGGCGGTGTCGCCGTGGAGCCACAGCATCACGTCGGCGTCGGCCCGGAGGCCGGAGACGTCGTAGATGCCGCGAACGGTGACGCCTTCTTCTTCGACGAGGGCGATCATGCCGTCGAGTTCCGTGACGAATCGCGGCACGTCGTGGCCGTCGAGGTCGTCGGGGCGTGCGGGATCGCGGCGGAGCACTGCGAACACCGTGTAACCCACAGGAGACTGCTCGGCGTCGGATTCGGTCTGGAGCGCGTCGGCTGCCGCTTCGGCAGCGGGGGATGACATGTCCCTAGTCTCCCCCTTTCGGACGCATCGGCCAAAAAATGCCGAAGATCCGACTCATCGCCGGCCGAGGAGCAGGGCCGTCGAGTGGTCGAGGTGCTCGCGGATCGCGTCGGGCCCGCGCGACTGCACCGCGTCGATGAGCGCGCGGTGCTCGGTCACGAGCGACTCGAGCGTGTAGTGCGGGCGCACGTGAAGCAGGAACAGCAGGATCTCGCTGCCGATCGCGGCGTGCGCCTCGATGATGCGGGGGCTCCCGGATGCCGCGACGAGCGCCGCGTGCAGCTCGAGGTGCACGCGCTCGGCCTCGAGCCAGTCGGCGCAGGCGGCGAGCCGTTCGAGCGCGCCGCGCGCCGGGGCGAGCACGTCGTCGGGCCAGGCCGTGCCGTGGCGCTCCCGCGCGATGCGGATCGCCTCGGCCTCGAGCGCGGAACGCAGTTGCTGCAGCGCGATGATCTCGTCGGGGCCGAACGCCGCGACCCGCACCCCGCGGTACGGCAGGGCGACGGCGAGGCGCTCGCTCGCCAGGCGCTGGAACGCCGCGCGCACGGTGTGCCGCGAGACGGCGTAGCGTGCGGAGGCCGCCTCCTCGCGGAGCGGTTCGCCCGCCGCGAGACGCCCGCTCAGGATGTCGTCGCGCACGGCTGCGGCCACGCGATCGACGGCGGTCGCGTTGCGCGCGTCGTCGGCCGCGGCATCCGCTCGGCTCATGTGCCGTTCAACTGCCCGGTTCAGTCGTCGGAGGACGACGCCCGCACGATGAGCCAGACGGTGACGCCGACCACGGTGATCGCGCCGGCAGCCACGGCGAGGAGCGTGCCCGGCGCCTCGTCGGCCATGCGGTCGATCTTCGCCCGGAGCGCGCGGCCCTTGCGCCTGGCCTGCTTCGGCAGGTTGAGCTTGTCTTCGAGGGCGTTCAGCGTCTCGGCGAAGTCGGCGCGCGCCCGTTCGGACGCGACGCGGGCCTGCACGCGGGTGAGGTTGCGCTCGCGCTCCTTGTCGGTGCGCTTGGAGGGCTTGGGTGCGTCAATGGCGGTCATAGTCACCCGTTCCCTTCAGCGCGTCGAGATCGGCCTTCAGGCTCTCGACGGACTCGAGCGGTTCGCTGCCGCGCTTGAAATTGAGGTACGCGATCCAGAGGAGCACCGCGATGATGAGGAGCAGGATGCCGCCGACGGTGAGCGCAGCGGCCCACGGGGGCATCACGAGCGCGAACGCGAAGATCGCCGCCGTGATGAGCGTGAACAGCAGGAAGATGCCGACCACGGCGGCTCCGGCGACGAGGCCCGCGCCGATGCCGAAGTGCTTGAGCTTGTAGGAGATCTCGGCCTTGACCTGGTCGATCTCGGCGCGGACGAGCGTCGAGACCGTGTCGGGGAGCTCCCCGATCAACTGGAACAGCGAACGCTCGTCGTTCGTGGGTGCGGGCATCGATCCGACCTCAGGATCCGGACTTCGTCGATCGCGGCTTCGCGGCGGACGTGCCGGCCGGCTTCGCGTCGGGCTTCGCGGAGGCCGCTGCCGTATCGGCGGCCTCGTCGATGACCTCGTCGATCTTCGACGCGGCCTCGTCGACCGCGTCGCGCGCCGCCGTCGCCGCCTTCGAGACACCGGACTTCGCCGAGCGGGCGCCGGAGCGGACATCCTGCTTCGAGGCGCCGGACGCCTTCGTGGCGTTGCCGATGAAGCCCTTGACGTTGTCGAGCACGGCGTCGCTCACGCTGCCGACGCGGGCCATGGCGAACTCCTTCGCCGAGTCGACGCCCTTCTGCACGGTGGGCGTGTTCCACACGCTCTCGGCGGCGCTCTTGATCTGCTCGTACCGCTCACGGCCGGCGCGCGTGCCGAGCACGTACCCGACACCGACCCCGACGACGAAGAGGATCTTGCCCTTCATGTGCACCCCATTCCCCACAGCGCGTTGTGCGACGTCATTCCAGCGTAGACCCAGCGACGTCTCGCGCAAGGGGGTTGCCGGGGCAAAATATGCCGTTACGGCTATGCGTTCGCGGCGGGGCCGACGGCCAGGTGCCGGATGCGTGCGGCGGCCGCGATCGCGTGCGGAACCACCGATGCGAGGCCCGTGCCGGCGACCCAAGATCCGGTCACCTCGATGCCGGGTTCGGCGGCGAGGGCGTCCTCGAGGGCGCGCACGCGGTCGCGCTGGCCGATCGTCGCCTGCGACAGCGCATCGCGCCAGCTCGCCCGCCCGAGGGCGAGGATCGCGTCGGCGTCGAGGGCGACCCCGAACAGCGCCGACGCATCGGCGAGCGCGAGGGAGCGAACGTCGGCGTCGGCCAGCCCGTCGAGCGGGTTCGGCTCGCCGGCACGGCCGTACGAGAGCCGCACGACGTGTCGGCCGCCGGTGCGCGCGGCGAGCCATGGCCACTTCGCGGTCGAATGCGTCATGGCCTTCGCGGTCACGCCTGGGGCGTCGGCGGCGACCAGCACGCCGGTTCCGCGGGGTGCGTCGTCGAGCGCGGGGGCATCGAGCACGAGGGTCACGATCTCGATGGATGCCGCGGCCGGCCATGCCGTGACCTCCGCCCACCCCTCGAGCGCGTCGACGAGCAGGTGGCGCGAGGACGCGGCGGGCGAGGCGAGCAGCGCGAACCGTGAATCGACGACGAGCTCGGTGCCGGCCTGCGCCGCCCCGGCGGGCCCGGCGGGCCCGGCGGCAGGTTCGCCGGCGACGGTCGCGGTCACGCGCCAGCCCTCGTCGGTGCGCACGAGGTCGGTGACCTCGGCGCCCGTGACGACGTCGACGTCGAAGCGCCCGAGCTGCGCGACCAGGGCGTCGACGAGCGTGTGCATGCCGCCGGCGAGCCCCTGCACCGCGGCGCCGGCCTTGCGTTCCTCGAGCAGCTGGCCGACCCCGCCCGACAGCGATCCCGTGCGGGTCATCGCCTCGTTCAGGCCGGGAGCGACGACATCGAGGTCGAGGTCGTCGGGGTTCGTCGAGTAGACGCCGGCCGAGATCGGCGTCACGAGGCGGTCGAGCACCGCCTCGCCCATGCGATCGCGCACCAGCCTGCCGAGGCTGTGCGCCCTGCCGATGCGGAGGATCGGCTTCAGTCGGTCGAGGTACGCCCGGCTCGACCCGTTCCACCCGATGATGCGGCGCACGTCGTCGCCGAGCGGGTTCGCCGGGATGCCGAGCATGCCGGTCCTCGGCAGCGGGGCGGCGTCGAGCTTCGCGCCCGGACCGCGCTGGCCGCCCGCGGGCCACACGAGCCAGGCTCCTGCGGGGTTCGGCGATTCGACGGCGTCGGAGAGCCCGAGGTCGGCGATGAGCTCGGCGACCGCTCCCCCGCGGGTTGCGAACGACTCGGCGCCCGAGTCGAGGGTGAGGCCGTCGAGCTCGAGGCGGCCGACGCAACCGCCGACCACGACGCGGCGCTCGAGCAGGGTGACCTTGAGGCCGATCTTGGCGCACTCGAGCGCGGAGACCAGGCCGGCGACCCCGCCGCCGACCACGACGACGTCGGTCGTGCGGTGCTCCTGCTCGGCGCGGGGCTCGTCGGTCATGCGCCGGCCTCGTGCACGAGCTCGACGACGCGCGTGAGCACGGTCGGGTCGGTCTCGGGCGGAACGCCGTGCCCGAGGTTGAACACGTGGGCCGGAGCGGCGGTGCCGCGCCGCAGCACGTCGCGCACCGCGGCCTCGAGCACGGGCGCCGGTGCGGCGAGGAGCGCCGGATCGAGGTTGCCCTGCAGGGGTACGCCCTCGCCGACGCGGGCGACCGCGACATCCAGCGGGACCCGGTAGTCCACGCCGATGGCGTCGACGCCGATGCCGTGCATCGCGGCGAGCAGTTCGCCGGTGCCGACGCCGAAGTGCACGACGGGCACGTCGCGGGTCGTGCGCGCGCCCGCGGCATCCGTCACCTCGTACGAGAGGTCGTGCACGTGCGCGAGCGCCTTCGCCGAGGCGGGCGCCACGTGCGTCTCGTAGTCGGCGAGCGAGAGCGCGCCTGCCCACGAGTCGAAGAGCTGGGCTGCGGATGCGCCGGCCAGCACCTGCGTGCGCAGGAACCGGCCCGTGAGCTCGGCGGTCCACTCCATGAGCGCGCGCCACGCACCCGGGTCGGCGTGCATGAGCGTGCGGGCGGCGAGGTGGTCCTTCGACGGGCCGCCCTCGGCGAGGTACGCGGCGAGCGTGAACGGCGCCCCGGCGAAGCCGATGAGCGGCGTCGCCGTGCCCGATCCGTTGTCGGTCGTGTTCAGCTCGGCGACCGTGCGCTGCACGGCCTCGGTGATGGGGGCGGATGTCTCGTCGAGCCGCGCAGGGTCGATCGCCGTCAGCTCGGCCACGCCCGCGGCATCCGCGTAGCCCCGGCCGAAGACCGGCCCGCGACCGGGCTGGATCTCGACGTCGACGCCGACGAGCTTCAGCGGCACCACGATGTCGCTGAAGAAGATGCCGGCATCGACCTTGTGGCGGCGCACCGGCTGCAGCGTGATCTCGCTCGCCATGGCCGGGTCGAGGCACGCGTCGAGCATGCGGGTGCCCACGCGCAGGTCGCGGTACTCGGGCAGGGACCGGCCCGCCTGGCGCATGAACCACACGGGCGTCGTGTCGGCCCGTTCTCCCCGGTAGGCACGGATGAGTCGAGCGTCGCCCGTGAGGCCGGCGGAGAGGGGGTGCTGCGCGGAGAGGATCACGCCTGACATTGTCGCGTATCGGGCTGGGAGGCCCCCCTCACTGGGGTGGGGAAAGCGTCATCACGGGCCCGGATCGGTTGTTAGCGTCGAGAGGACCCGACGTCCGGCGTCCCCGCTTCACCCGAAGAGCGCCGACCGACGGCCACCCGACCTCCGGCGTCCCGACGCCGGGGAGACCCCGAAGGCCCGCGCCCACGCCCCCGCACGCGCGAGCGGACCCGTGCACGAACGCGCACTCCGCACCTTCACGTTCGTCGCGGCAGCGCCGCCGCGCGCGCCAACCACCCGACCAGGAGAAGCATGTTCACCAAGACCATCGCGGCAGGCGGCGTCGCGGGCATCGCGCTCGCCCTCGCCGCCGTCGCCGTTCCCGCCCAGGCAGCACCGCTCGGCGACTGGGACTTCAGCGACACCCGCATCACCGGCCACGCCGCCCGCACGGCCGAAGGCCTGCACATCTGGACCGAGGGCTCGACCTCGACCGACAAGGTCGCCGGTTACCTCGACGTCGACCTGCCGCTCGCGAGCACCCTCACGGGCGGCGTCGACTACACGGCGACCATCGACGGCGCCGCACCCGGCGCCCAGTTCGTCGTGGACATCGACGGCGACGGCACCGGCGACGGCATCCTCGTCGGCGAGCGCGTGTACGGCGAGAACTGGTGGCTGTCCAACAGCTCGACCGCGGCGTTCAAGGCCCTCGACCCGTCGGGCGCTGAAGACGGCGGCAACGGCTCGGCGTACTTCGGCACGCTCGCGCAGTGGGCGGCCGCCGCCCCCGCCGCGCGCATCGTCAAGGTCGGCTTCAGCCTCGGCTCCGGCGTCCACGGCGACGGTGTCGTGCACGCGGTCGTCGCCGGTGGCACGCGCTACACCTTCGACGGCTACACGCTGTCGAGCTGCGCGACCCCGGTGACCCTCCCGGCCGTGACGGCCGCGGAACTGGGCTCGTGGACCGTCAAGCCCGGCACGACCCCGACGTGGCAGGACGGCGCCGTGCGCCTCGCCGCGACCGACTCCGGTTCGGCGTGGGTCAAGCTGGCGCTTCCGGCGGGCACCGACCTGTCCGAGCTGTCGCGCCTGGCGGCGAACGGCGAACGCTCCGGAATCTGGTGGGGCGGCATCATCCTCGAGGGCGGCGACCTCACGGCGCAGCTGCACTTCGACGACGACGGCCGGTTCTGGACCGACCAGAAGGGCATCTTCCCCGCCGCGTCGCTGAAGGGCGGCTACTACGAGAGCCGCGACCTCGCCGCCGACCTCGAGTCCGACCCGGAGATCGGATCGATCAAGGTCTACGTGAACGCCGGCGCCAACAGCATCACGCTCACGAGCGTGGACTACGGATGCTCCACGCAGCCGTTCACCGCGAAGGTCGACGCGGCACCCGAGGAGCCCGAGGCAGCGGAGCCGTCGCTCACGGCCGACGTCGCCACGATCGTCGCCGGCGGCACGGTCACCCTGACCGGTGCGGACTTCCCCTCCCGCGCCGCCGTCGCATTCGAGCTGCGCTCGACGCCCGTCGAGCTCGGCTCGGTCGTCGCCGATGAAGACGGCGCGCTCGCCTTCGCCGCCGTCGTTCCCGCCTCGACGCCCGCCGGCGACCACGAGATCGTGGCGATCCTCGAGGACGGCACCGAGCTGAGCGTCCCCCTCACGGTGACGGCCCCGGTCGGCAGCGGCTCGGGCAGCACGCCCGCCGCGGGCGACTCGACCGACACCGCAGCCGCCGGCCTCGCCGACACGGGCTTCGAGTCGACCGGGCTCGCGCTCGGCGGCCTCGCCGCGCTCCTCCTCGGCGCCGGCGCACTCGTCGCGATGTCGGTCCGTCGTCGCGCGGCGGGCGCGCGCGGCTGATCCCCCGCATGCATGCGAACGGGCCCGTCACCTCGCGGTGGCGGGCCCGTTCGTCATCCCGCAGCACGACGCCTTCGGGCGTGCTCAGATGAGCATTCTTCGCCGGCTCTCCACAGTTTGTTGATGACCCTTACATTCAGGCGACGGGGGCGCTACAGTCGGACACGTTGTGCGCCCCCTCGCACGGCGACGCGCCCTAGGTGGCGTGCCTCCGCCCCCCACGGAGTACTCGACGACGTGTCCCTGCTCGTGTTCCCCCCTTTGTCCCCCGCGCCGACGTTCGGTCGTGCGGTGCGACGCTGCGATGCGTCGTACCCACGCTCGGGCAGCGTCGCATCAGCCGAGCAGGGCACGTCGCCCACCCAGCAGCAGCACAGGGCCGCCGGGCCTCGACGATGAACGCCGACGCGCACCATCGCACGGGCCTCACGGTGCTCGTCGCCGCCATCGCGGGCCTCGTCGTCGCCGCGCTCCTCGCCGCGGCCCCCGAGGTCGACCACCTGGTGACCGGGCTCCCGGTCGTCTCCGCGCCGCGCCTGCTCCCCCTCGTGATCGCGACGGCCGCCGCCGCCACGGCGATCGCCTTCGCGATCGGCGCACTCGGCAGGGCGGCGCGCAGCACCGCGCGCAGCACCGCCCTCGCGCGGTCGTTCGACACGGCGGCGGCGTGCGGCATCCGCACCGCCGAACTCGTGCCCCGCATGAACGAGCTCCGACTCGACGGCGCGACGCCCGTTCGGCTCGGTCGCCGCTATACGGTCGCCGTCGACGACCTCGGCGTCACCCTCTGGGACGGCGGCCACCGTCGACCCCGCCGGGTCGACTCCTACCCCTGGCGCGAGGTGCGCAACATCCGCGCTGATTCGGTCGTCATGGGCAGCACCGTCGTGTCCGTCCTCGTGCTGCGCGTGCGCCGCCGCAAGAACAGCGTCGAGCTGCCGATCGTGTTCGCGGCGCGCGGTGTCGGCCGCTACGCCCTGTCCGATGCCGCGTTCTTCGCGATCGTGCGCGACTGGAAGGCCAGGCACCGCGTCGCCCTCGCCGCCGAAGGCCTCGAGGTGCCGCCGCTGACCGCGCCGATCCCCGTGATCTCGGCCGAGATGCTGGCCGCGCACCGCAGCTGACGCGCCCCGTCGCGCTCAGGGACCGCACTGGGCAGACCCCCGTCCGGCAGCGAGTAGAATCTCCGCGTGCTCATCTGTCTTACTGCGAGCCATAAGAACGCCGGGTTCGACATGCTCGAGCGTCTTTCGGCCAGCTCCAACCAGGCGGCACCGCGCATTCTGGACGGCCACGACGCCCTGCAGGGCGCGGTCGTCATCTCCACCTGCAACCGCTTCGAGGCCTACCTCGACCTGGCGGCCCCCGAGGGCTCGTCGCCGGTCGAGGTCGTGCACGAGGCCGTGCGAGCGGTCGGCGCGGTCGCCGGACTCGATGCTGCCGAGCTCCGCACCACATTCGGCTTCGTGCACGGCAACGCCGTCGCCGGCCATCTCTTCTCCGTCGCATCCGGCCTCGAATCCGTCGTCGTCGGCGAGGGCGAGATCGCCGGCCAGGTCCGTCGGTCGCTCGAGCAGGCTCGCTCCGACGGCACAACGACCCCCGAGCTCGAACGCCTCTTCCAGCGCGCGTCGCAGACCTCGCGCCGTGTCAAGAACGAGACCGAGCTCGGCGGCGAGGGCCGCTCCCTCGTGCGCCTCGCCCTCGACCTCGGCGAGAGCCGCATCACCGACTGGGCCAAGACCCGCGTGCTGCTCGTGGGCACCGGCCGCTTCGCCGGAGCCTCGCTCGCGGCGCTCCGCGATCGCGGGGCCACCGACGTTCGCGTGTACTCGCCGTCGGGCCGCGCCGAGAAGTTCGCGATCGGCCACGGCATCGACGCGGTCGCCCACGACGAGTTCGCCCTCACGGCGGCCACGGTCGACGTGATCGTCACCTGCACGACCGTCGAGCACCACGTCGTCGACCGCGAGCTGCTCGCCGCAGGCCGCGCCGAGCACGAGCGCGTCGGCGCGCTGCCGCGCATCGGCCTCGACGCACCCGCGCCGGCCGCCGACATCCGCCAGCTCGTGATCGACCTCGGCCTGCCGCGCAACGTCGCACCCGACGTCGTCGAACTGCCCGGCGTCGAACTGCTCGACCTCGAGACCATCAAGATCCACGCGCCGCTCGAAGAGCTCGGGGCGACCGATGCCGCGCGCGCCATCGTGCTGCGCGACGCACGCGCGTTCGGCGAGAGCGGCGAGGAGCAGCGGCTCGCGCCGGCCGTCGTCGCGCTGCGCAAGCACGTGTTCGACATCCTCGACGCCGAGATCGAGCGCGCCGCCTCCCGCGGCGACGACGACGGGCGCACCGAGGCGGCCCTGCGCCATATGGCCGGCGTGCTGCTGCACACCCCCATGGTGCGCTCGCGCGAACTCGCCAGGTCGGGCGACCAGCAGTCCTGGATCGACGGGCTCGAGGCGATCTTCGGCGTCACGGCGCCGGTCGAGTCGGCCGGTGCAGCCGGCGCGGGCGAGTACGGCCTGTCCGACGCACCCGACGCCGTTCGCCGCACCGGCTCTGCGGGCTGACTCGAGAGCCGGCCGCGGCTCGCGGGACGAACCGCGGCGGTACCCGTGTCGCGGGACCCGCCGCCCGCGGGCGCACGCGAGCACCTCGCCGCCCCTGTCCTGAGGCTGAGAGCCCTCGTCCGTCGCGATAGCGTCGGAGGATGACCGATGCGACGCCCCGCTTCGACGGACCCCCGCACCTCGCCCTGCCGTTCGACGTCGACGAGCCGGCGTTCGCGGCCATCACCACCGAGCGCCTGAGGCTGCGCCCGCTCGAGGCATCCGACGCCGACGACGTGTGGGAGTACCAGCGCCTGCCCGAGGTGCTGCGCTACATCCCGTGGCCGGAACGCGATCGCACCGAGGCCCGCGAGCACACCGCGAAGCGCGCGGGACTGCGCCGGCTCGAGAAGGACGAGGACGCGATCTTCTTCGCCGTGGAGCTCATCGGCGAGCCGCGCACGCCCCGGGCGGATGCCGCGGGCGGGCCGACCGACGAGGGCGGGGCGGATGCCGCGGGCAGCCGTGTCATCGGGGACGTCATGCTGCGCGCCGACCGGGTCGAGCACGGCCGGCTCGAGGTCGGGTGGGTCGTGCACCCCGACTTCCAGGGCCGTGGACTCGCGCGCGAAGCGGCCGCCGCCGTGATGGGCGTCGCGTTCGACACGCTGCGCGCGCACCGCGTGCACGCGCTGCTCGACGCCCGGAATGCGGCATCCGCGGCCCTGTGCGAGCGGCTCGGCATGCGACGCGAGGCGACGATCCTCGAAGAGGAGTACAACGACGGCGAATGGCAGGACACCGCGATGTACGGCGTGCTGCGCCGCGAGTGGGCGGCCGCCCCGGTCGACGTGGCGGTCGGTCAGGCTCCGACGAGGCGGGCGCCCAGGTAGGCCTGCAGCTCGGCGAGCGGCACGCGCTCCTGCGCCATGGTGTCGCGCTCGCGAACGGTCACCGCGTCGTCGTCGAGCGAGTCGAAGTCGACCGTGATGCAGAACGGCGTGCCGATCTCGTCCTGACGGCGGTAGCGGCGGCCGATGGCGCCGGCATCGTCGAAGTCGACGTTCCAGATCTTGCGCAGCTTCGCCGCGAGTTCGCGCGCGAGCGGGGACAACCGTTCGTTGCGCGACAGCGGGAGCACGGCGACCTTCACCGGCGCGAGTCGCGGGTCGAGCCGCAGCACGGTTCGGCTGTCGACACCGCCCTTCGCGTTCGGCACCTCCTCGACGTCGTACGCGTCGACGAGGAACGCCATGAGCGAGCGGGTGAGGCCGGCCGCGGGCTCGATGACGTAGGGCGTCCATCGCTCGTTCTTGGACTGGTCGAAGTACGAGAGGTCCTTGCCGGAGTGCTCGGAGTGGGTCGAGAGATCGAAGTCGGTGCGGTTCGCGACGCCCTCGAGCTCGCCCCACTCGCCGCCCGTGAACCCGAACCGGTACTCGATGTCGACGGTGCGCTTGGAGTAGTGCGACAGCTTCTCCTGCGCGTGCTCGTAGCGTCGGAGGTTCGCGGGGTCGACGCCGAGCTCGACGTACCAGTTCCAGCGCTGGTCGAGCCAGTACTCGAACCACTCGTCGTCGGTGCCGGGCTCGACGAAGAACTCCATCTCCATCTGCTCGAACTCGCGCGTGCGGAAGATGAAGTTGCCCGGGGTGATCTCGTTGCGGAAGCTCTTGCCGATCTGGCCGATGCCGAACGGGGGCTTCATGCGGGCCGCCTGCAGCACGTTCGCGAAGTTCACGAAGATGCCCTGTGCGGTCTCGGGACGCAGGTAGTGCAGGCCCGACGCGTCGTCGACGACGCCGAGGAACGTCTTGAGCATGCCCGAGAAGGCGCGCGGCTCGGTCCACTGGCCGCGAGCGCCGCATGCGGTGCACACGATGTCGGCGAGGCCGTTCTCGGGGGCGCGCCCCTTCTTCTCCTCGTAGGCCTCGATGAGGTGGTCCTCGCGGTAGCGCTTGTTGCAGCTGAGGCATTCGACGAGCGGATCCGTGAAGACGTCGACATGGCCCGATGCCTCCCACACCGCCTTCGGGAGGATGACGCTCGAGTCGAGTCCGACGACGTCGTCGCGGCCCTGCACCATGTGCAGCCACCACTGGCGCTTGATGTTCTCCTTGAGGGCGACGCCGAGGGGCCCGTAGTCCCACGCCGAGCGGGAGCCTCCGTAGATCTCCCCCGCCTGGAAGACGAATCCCCGGTGCTGTGCGAGGGTGATGACGGCTTCGAGACGGCTGGCGGCGGCCACGGTGGCTCCAATGGTCGAGGGTTGGGCCGATCGGCCCGAGGAAACGATGCCACCATCCTACGTTGGCTCCCGGTCGCGGGTTGCGCCCGCCGGTCCGTCGCTCCGGCTCCGCGAGGTGCGCGCGCGCTACGCTGTGGCTGACTTCGTCGGGGTGGGGAGGCGTTGTGGTCGATACGGTGCTCGATCAGGTGATCGTCAGTGGACCGCTGCTCTTCACGGTCTACGTCATCGCGGCGCTCCTGTTCATCTACCTCCTGGGCCGAGAGGCCTCCGTCAGCTGGGCGCTGACGGCCATCGTGGTGCTCGTCGTCGGCGCGATGATCGGCGGCGCGGTGCTCTGGGCCGCCGTGAACGTGCTCGACCTGTTCGGCGGCCCGGTCGCCGATGCGGCCTGGCTCTGGGTTCCCGGCGCCTTCGCCGCGATCGCGCTCGCGATCTGGAACCTCTGGCGTTCGCGGTGGTGGCGCAAGGTGATCGCGCTGATCGCGATCCCCGTCTTCGCCCTCACCGCGGTGCTCGGCATCAACGCCGCCTACGGCATCGACCGCACGATCGGCGACCTCCTCGGCATCTCCACGGTGCCGAGTGGCGACATCCGAGATCCAGGCGTCGACCCACCGCCCCCCGACCCGGCCGAGCCCCTGTACACGACGTGGACGGCGCCGGAGGGGATGCCGGCGCACGGCGAGGTGGGCACGCCGGATCCGGCGGTGCCGAACACCGTCTCGGGGTTCCCGGCCAGGCCCGCCGAGTTCTACCTGCCGCCCGCGGCGCTCGTCGACAACCCGCCCCGACTGCCGCTCGTGATCATGATGATGGGCCAGCCGGGCGACCCCGACGTCACCTTCATCGGCCAGGTGCTCGACGAGTTCGCCGCGAAGCACGACGGACTCGCCCCGATCGCCCTGGTGATCGACCAGCTCGGCGATCCGACGCAGGACCCGCTCTGCCTCGACACCGACCTCGGCAAGGTGGAGACCTATGTCATGCAGGACGTGGTGCCTTGGGCGAAGCTGCACCTGAACGTGCTGCAGGGAGCGAAGGTCACGACCGTCGCAGGATACTCGAACGGCGGTGGCTGCGCGGCCTACTTCGGCGCGAAGTACCCCGAGACGTTCGGCAACATCATCGCGGTCGCCCCGACGGAGTACGCCGGCGTCGAGCGCAACGACGAGGTGCTCGCGTCGGCCTTCAAGGGCGACCAGGCCGCGTACGACGCGGTGAAGCCCGAGACGATCATGGCAGCCAAGGCGCCCTACCCCGACTCGGTCGGCATCTACGCCGTCGGCCAGAACGATCACGCCTTCGCTCCGGGGACGAAGCGACTGGCGGATGCCGCGACGGCCGCCGGCATCGCCGCGACGTACTACGAGGTGCCAGGGGGCGATCATGGCGCGTCGACCGTCGTCGGCGGGCTGGAGGAGGGCTTCGAGGTGCTCTACCCCCGTCTCGGCCTGGCGCCGCCGCCGGGGAGTTGAGCGCATGACGACCGGGACCGCCCGCGCCGTCGCGCGCCGCGCACCGAGCCCGTACTTCACGGCGGCCGACGTCGCGGCGACGGGACTGTTCGGGTTCGAGGGCGCCGTGGCGGCCGTGGCGGCCGGCCTCGACCTCCTGGGCATCGTCGTCGTCGGGTTCGCGACGGCCCTGTTCGGCGGCGTCATCCGCGACGTGCTGCTCGGCGACGCGCCCCCGGCCGCCTTCCGTTCGCCGCTCCGCATCATCGTCGCCGTCGCAGGCGCGCTGCTCGCCGTGCCGTTCGGCTCGCTCGCCGCCGACGCGCCCGGCGTGATCGGCGTGCTCGACGCGATCGCGCTGGCGCTGTTCGTGGCTGCCGGGGCGCAGAAGGCGCTGGAGTGGGGGTCGAACGGCTTCGTCGTCGTCGCGCTCGGCACGATCACCGGGGTCGGCGGCGGCGTGATCCGGGACCTGCTCCTCTCGCACTCGCCGACGGTGCTGACCACGGGCTTCTACGCGACCGCCGCGATCATCGGGGCCGCCGCCCAGTGGGCGACGGCCGCTCGCGGCATCCGAACCCCATGGCCGATGGCGGTGGGGTTCGCCGTCTGCGTCACGCTGCGCACGCTCGCGCTGGCGTACGACTGGCGGTTGCCGGTGTTCGGATGACTCCCGCTCACGTTCGGGCGCAGCCCGGGACGTAGGGTTGGACGGATGCCGCTTCCCGACCTCCTCGTCGCCGCCATCGCGCTCGTGCGCGATCGCCGGGTGCTCATGGTCACCGCACGTGGCCGCGACGTGCACTACATGCCCGGGGGCAAGATCGACCCTGGCGAGACCGCCGCCGAGGCCGCCGCACGCGAGGCGTTCGAGGAGGTGGCGCTCGAGCTCGATCCCGCCTCGCTCGTCGAGCTGTTCGAGGTCGTGACGCAGGCCCACGGCGAGCCCGACGGCCGCCTCGTGCGCATGCGCGTGTTCCGCGCCGAGACGGATGCCGCGCCCGCCGCTTCCGCGGAGGTCGGCGCCCTGCACTGGGTGACGACCGCCGACGTCGATCGCTGCCCGCCGGCGGGTGCCGAGGTGCTGCGCCTGCTCGCGGCCTCCGGAACGATCGACTGAAGCGCTGGCGCGGAGCCGACAGATTCGGCAGCCTCGCGGATGCGCGACCCCTGAGAGGTCACGGCCGGGGAGAAGTGGAGCGAGTGGCAGGAATTGAACACTGCATCTCCGACCGGGAAGGCCGGCATTCTAGCGTTGAACTACACTCGCATGCGCCGTGGCGTATGAGTACGCTATTGCACCGCGCGCATCAAGGCAAGAGGCAATCCATGACGACCTGCTCGGCCCGCCTGCCCGGGTTCAGGCCCCGATGAGGCGCTCGGCGAGGTAGGCCTCGATGCGGTCGAGCCCCACCCGCTCCTGCTGCATCGTGTCGCGGTCGCGCACGGTCACCGCGTCGTCCTCGAGCGAATCGAAGTCGACGGTCACGCAGAACGGCGTGCCGATCTCGTCATGACGGCGATAGCGGCGACCGATGGCCTGCGCGTCGTCGAAGTCGACGTTCCAGTGCTGGCGGAGCCGGTCGGCGAGACCGCGTGCGAGCGGCGAGAGCGCTTCGTTCCGACTGAGCGGCAGCACGGCGACCTTGATCGGAGCGAGGCGGGGGTGCAGGCGCAGGACGGTGCGCACGTCGACGCCGCCCTTCGTGTTCGGCACCTCCTCCTCGTGGTAGGCGTCGACGAGGAAGGCCATGAGTGACCTCGTGAGGCCGAACGACGGCTCGATGACGTACGGGATGTACCGCTCGCCCTTCGTCTGGTCGAAGTAGCTGAGGTCCTTTCCGGATGCCTCCGCGTGCGACCTCAGGTCGAAGTCGGTGCGGTTCGCGACGCCCATGAGCTCGCCCCACTCGCCGCCCGTGAACCCGAACCGGTACTCGATGTCGACGGTGCGCTTGGAGTAGTGCGCGAGCTTGTCGGCCGGGTGCTCGAACCAGCGGATGTTCTCGGGCGTCATGCCGAGGTCGAGGAACCACTTCCAGCAGGCGTCCATCCAGGTCTGCTGCCAGTCGTCGTCGGTGCCGGGCTCGACGAAGAACTCGATCTCCATCTGCTCGAACTCGCGCGTGCGGAAGATGAAGTTGCCCGGCGTGATCTCGTTGCGGAACGCCTTGCCGATCTGGCCGATGCCGAACGGCGGCTTCTTGCGCGCGGTCTGCAGCACCGCGGCGAAGTCGGTGAAGATGCCCTGGGCGGTCTCGGGGCGCAGGTAGTGCAGGCCGGAGTCGTCGTCGACGACGCCGAGGTACGTCTTCATGAGGCCCGAGAACTGCTTGATCTCGCTCCACTGGCCGACCTTGTCGGGGTGCTCCGGGTCGGGGATGTCCGCGAGCCCGTTCACCGGCGGATGCCCGTGCTGCTCCTCGTACGCCTCGAAGAGGTGGTCGGCGCGGTAGCGCTTGTGCGAGATGAGCGATTCGGTCAGGGGATCGCTGAAGGTCTTGACGTGGCCCGATGCCCGCCACACGGCGGTCGGGAGGATCACGGCGGAGTCGAGGCCGACCATGTCGCCGCGCCCGCGCACGAACGTGTTCCACCACTGCCGCTTGATGTTCTCCTTGAGCTCCACGCCGAGCGGGCCGTAGTCCCAGGCCGATCGCGTGCCGCCGTAGATCTCGCCGGAGGGGAAGACGAACCCCCTGTGCTGGGCGAGCGTGATCACCGAATCGAGTCGCGACTTGTCCGCCATGGTTCTCCCCTGAAGTCCGTGTGCGAGATGACGCCATCCTAATGGGACGAAAGAATCCACCACTCGAAAGGGCCTCGCCGCTATATTCGAGCGAGAACGGTACGAATCCGCGGCGTGTCATGGGGGCAACGGCCATGTGGGACTTCCTGCTCGACATCAAGATCGACGATCCTGCCTTCCTCTGGACGTGGTACATCCTGAGCGCCGCGGCGCTGATCTACCTGGTGTTCAAGAAGCGCACCGCCGCGTGGTTCCTGACGGCGTTCATCGTGCTCGTCGTCGGAGCGCTCATCGGGGTCGGGGTGGTCTGGCTGGCCGTGAACGTGCTCGACGCGTTCGGCGGCCCCGTCAACGAGGTGACGTGGTTCTGGGTTCCGGCGGCGTTCGCCGGCATCCTGCTCGCGATCTTCAACCTCTGGGGGTCGCGATGGTGGCGCAAGGTCATCGCCATCATCTCGATCCTCATGTTCGTCGCCACGGCGACCTTCGCCATCAGTGCCGCATACGGCCTCTCCCCCACGCTCGGTGCTCTCCTCCACGTCAGCACCGCGAAGGCGATCGACATTCCCACCCCCGGCCCGACGGACACCGCTGACCCCGACGAGCCGCTGTACCAGACCTGGAAGGCCCCCTCCGACATGCGGAAGACGGGCATGACCGGACTCGTGCAGGGCGGAATCCCGAACACGAACTCGGGCTTCCCGGCGCGTCCCGCACAGATCTACACCCCGCCGGCCGCGAACACGAAGGATGCGCCGTTGCTCCCCGTGGTCATCATGATGATGGGGCAGCCAGGCGACCCCGACCCGCAGTACATCGCGAAGGTGCTCGACGAGTATGCGGCGAAGAACAACGGGCTCGCCCCGATCGCGCTCGTCGTCGACCAACTCAGCGACCCGAGCCAGGATCCAC
Organism: Agromyces sp. PvR057; assembly: GCF_040547485.1. NCBI lineage: Bacteria > Bacillati > Actinomycetota > Actinomycetes > Micrococcales > Microbacteriaceae > Agromyces > Agromyces sp. PvR057. Next base: position 321,358 of record NZ_JBEPPT010000003.1, on the reverse strand, counting down.
TGTGTCTGGACACCAGCCGCGCAAAGGTCGAAACGTACATCATGAAGGATGTGGTGCCGTGGGCCAAGGCGAATCTCAGGGCACTGCACGCGGCCAAGTACTGGACCGTCGCGGGCTACTCGAACGGTGGACAATGCGCGGCATCCTTCGGGTCGAAGTACCCCGATACCTTCGGCAACATCCTCGCCGTCTCGCCCGAGGAGTACCCCGGGGCGGACGATCCGAGTGGGCCGTTGAGCTGGGCCTTCAACGGCGATCAGGCCGCCTACGACGCCGCGAAGCCGGCGAACATCATGGCGAAGAACGCCCCGTACGCCGACACCACTGCCGTGTTCACCATCGGCTCGAATGATCTGTCGCCGTCGTACCAGGAGGGAACGCAGCGCCTCGCCGACGCCGCCAAGAGCGCCGGCATGGCCACCACCTTCTACAGCGTGCCAGGCGCCGACCACGGCGCCACCGGCCTGAACGGCGGCCTCGAGAAGGGCTTCGAGATCCTCTACCCGCGGCTCGGGCTCTCAGCCGGATGACCGCGATTCCGACGCCGACCTGAACCGATCGGAGCCCCGATGACCGAGACCCAGACCACCGCCGAAGCGCCAGACGTCGCTCCGGCCGGCCGCCTGCGCACCACCGGCGAGGCGATCGCCGGCTTCGCCAGGCGCATCCCGTTCAGCTTCACCCTCGCCGCAGTGCTCCTGATCACGGCGGCGATCACCGGCACCGTCGTGGGCGCCGCGTCCGGCGACACCGCCGCGTACTGGGCGGCCGGGGTCCTGACGACCTTCGACGGCGGCTCCTGGTGGACCATCGTGACGGCGCAGGTCATCCCGTGGGATCCGTTCCAGCTCGTCGTCGGCGTCATCGCGTCCATCGTGCTGCTGGGCATCGCCGAGCGTCGCATGGGCACCTGGCGCGCGATCCTCGCCTTCCTGGTCACGGGCACCGTCGGCGTGCTCCTCGGCACGACGCTGCAGTGGCTCGGCTCGCTCGCCGGAGAGTGGTGGGCGAGCGACACCTCGATCGATCTCACCCTCGACCCGCTCACCGGCATCGTCGGCGCGCTCATCACCTCGACGGCGTTCATGGGGCCGCTGTGGCGGCGTCGCATCCGGGTCCTGACGCTCGCGTTCCTGCTCATCTTCGTGCTCTACGACGGCGACTCGTCCAACGTCTACCGCCTCATCGCCGCGCTGGCCGGCTACCCCCTCGGCGCCGCGCTCGCGCACGACGCGTCCGCCCTCTCGCTGCGCCGCAGCTCGTTCCGCGAGACCCGGACGCTCGTGGCCTCCGTCGTCGCCGTCACGGCGATCGGTCCGATCGTCGCCCTCGTCAACCGGTCCGCCTTCACGCCGTTCGCGTTCGGGTCGTTCATGTTCGCCGACGACCCCGTCGACTTCGACCAGGTGTCGAGGTCGTGCGGCGACGCCGCGCCGCTCTCCGACGCCTGCCTGCGCCAGCTCGCGCTGCTGAGCAGTCAGGGGGTCGGCATGGCGGTCCTCTCGTTCGTTCCCGTCCTCCTGCTGCTCCTCGCCGCATGGGCCCTGCACAAGGGCCGGCGGTTCGGCTTCTGGCTGGCGATCTCGGTGAACGTCGCGATCGTGCTGTTCGCCCGGACCGGCTTCGACCTGTCGACCATGCTCGGCGAGGCGGGCGGCACCGATTGGAACGACTACGGCATCGCCGAGCTGTTCGGCTGGGGCATCGCGGCGGCACTGCTGCCGATCGCCGTCATCGTGCTCCTGGTGCTCACGCGGCGGCGCTTCCGCATCCGGTCGCCGCGGGACGCGTTCCGGCGGTTCCTCACCATCGTGCTCGGGTCGTTGATCGTGCTCGCCGGCGCCTACTTCGTCGTCGGGCTCGCGACGCTCTCGGAGTTCTGGCCCGCGGCATCCGTCGTCGACCTGCTCGTCGACACCTTCAAGCGGTTCGTGCCGCCGCACTTCCTCGCCGCCACCGACCCGATCGTGCTGCCGGGACACGACCTCACGAGCGGGCTCTTCCAGTGGGTCGGCGCGGCATTCTGGACGATCTTCATCGTCGCAGCGCTCCTGCTGGTGAATCGCACGTCGACCGCATCGACCACGGCCGACGAGGAGCGCTTCCGCGTGCTGCTGCGGCGGCACGGCGGCGGAACGCTCGGGTTCATGGGCACCTGGCCCGGAAACGTCCCCTGGTTCAGCGCCGACGGCGACGCCGCGATCGCCTACCGGGTCATCAACGGCATCGCCATCACGATGTCCGACCCGATCTGCGCCCCGACGGAGGACGGCCGCGTCATCCGGGAGTTCGCCGCGTTCTGCGATGCCAACAGCTGGGTGCCGGTGTTCTACAGCGTGCATCCGCGATACCTGCCGGTCTTCGACGAACTCGGGTGGCTGCACATGTCCGTCGGCGAGGAGACGATCGTGCACACCAAGGGCCTCGAGATGGCCGGGAAGCCATGGCAGAAGGTGCGCCAGGCGCTGAACCGCGGCATCAAGGAAGGGCTCACGACGGTCTGGACGACATGGGACGAGCTGCCGCTCGCCACGGTCGCCGAGATCAACGCCATCTCCGAGGAGTGGGTCGCCGAGAAGGAGCTGCCCGAGATGGGCTTCACCCTCGGCGCGATGGAGGAGCTGAAGGATCCCGAGGTGAAGCTCATGCTCGCCGTCGGTCCCGACGGGCGCATGCAGGCGATCACGAGCTGGTTGCCGGTGTATCGCGACGACGCCGTCGTCGGCTGGACGATCGACTTCATGCGCCGCGCCGACGAGTCGATGAACGGCGTCATGGAGTTCCTCATCGCCTCGGCCGCACTGCACATGAAGGACGAGGGTGCCGAAGTGCTGAGCCTCTCGGGGGCACCGCTCGCCGCGAAGCCGCTCGCCGCCGGAGAGGAGCCGCCGGAGCCGACCGTCATGACGCGCCTGCTGGAGTTCCTCGGGCGCACGCTCGAACCCGCCTACGGCTTCACCTCGCTCTTCCGGTTCAAGGCGAAGTTCAACCCCGAGTACGAGACCATCTCGATGGCCTACCCCGACCCGCTGGCCCTGCCGACGATCGGCATCGCCATCGGAAAGGCCTACCTTCCCGAGGTGTCGCCGAAGGAGGCGGTCGCGCTCGTGAAGACGCTGACCAAGTAGTCGGTGATCCCGCGTGGGTGCGTCGATCTTCGATCTCGTCAGGTGGACCCTGGCCGACGAGCTCTACGCGGGCTGGCGGCAACTCGCACTGCTCGGCGGCAATCGTCGGCCGAAGGCGTGGAGCGAGGGCGATGACGCCCTGCCCGAGGTCGTACTGCTCCCTGGCGTGTACGAGCACTGGACCTTCCTTCGTCCGCTCGGGAACGCGCTCAACGCGGCCGGCCATCGCGTGCGCGTGGTGCGCGGACTCGGCACCAACCGCATCCCGATCTCCGAGACCGCCCATCGTGCCGCGCTCGCCCTCGCGCAGGCCGAGCCCGCGGCCGCCGGGTTCGTGATCGTGGCGCACAGCAAGGGCGGGCTCGTCGGCAAGCACATGCTCATGGACGAGGAGGCCGCGCTCCTCTCCCCCGACGAGACGACCGAGCCACGTGCCGATGCGACCGAGCCGTCCGATGCGACCGAGCCGTCCGGTGCGACCGAGCAGGGACGCGCACCCCACGCCCGGGTGCTCGGACTCGTCGCCATCTGCACGCCGTTCGCCGGATCACGGTACGCGAGGCTCTTCGTCGATCCCACGATCCGCGCGCTCATGCCGCACGACGAGACGATCGTGCGGCTCGCCGCGGCGGCATCCGTCAACGGCCGCATCGTCTCGATCTCCGGGATCTTCGATCCGCACGTGCCGGAGGGCAGCGACCTCGTCGGCGCGACGAACGTGCAGGTGCCCGTCGCCGGCCACTTCCGCATCCTGCGGGCACCCGAGACGACCGGCGCGGTGCGCGACGGCATCGCGCTGCTCGCGAGCCGGTCGGCCTGACCGGCAGCCAGAGGTCAGTGCACGTACTCGAGCAGGTCCATGCCGACCTGGCGCATGCCGTCGAGCACCGCGAGGCGCGACGAGAGGCCGGTGTCGGCGAAGTACGTCGAGACCGCGTACGAGACGCTCGCCCGAGGCCCGCGCAGCACGCCGGCCTCGCTGCGCACGCCGCCGTCGGTGCCGGTCTTGTTGACGAGCAGCACGCCGTGGTCGGGGGTGCGGTGCGCGAGCGGGTCGAGGCCGAACGCGCTCGCGACCATCGACAGGTCGGAGTTCAGCGAGAGCCAGCCGATGACGCGCTGGGAGACCTCGGGACTCACGATCTCGCCGCGTGCGAGCGAGGCGAACAGCCAGGTGAGCTCCTTCGCCGAGCCGATCGAGAGCTGCGGGGCGTCGTCGGGGCCGCGGTGGTCGCGAACGAGGTCGAGCAGGGCCGTGCGGGTGAGCCCGAGGGCCTCGGTGCGCGCGCGCACCGCCTCGAGTCCGACGTGGCGCAGCAGCACGTTCGTCGCGAGGTTGTCGCTCGTGGCCCCGATCATCGCGGCGAGATCGGCGAGCGGCAACGACGGGGACTGCAGGTGCTGCCAGATGCCGGAGTCGCCCACCGCGTCGCGGGGCGCGCGGTCGAGCACCGTGAACGACTCGGCGCTCGTGCCCGTGAGGCGCGAGGCGACCTCGACCAGCAGCAGCACCTTGCCGATGGATGCCGTGGGCATGACCACGTGGTCGTCGACCGAGAAGAGCTCCTTGCCCGTCGCGAGGTCGGTGGCGCGGGCCGTCACCTGCACCCCGGCGAGCGCGAGGTCGCTCAAGGCGTTGAACCCGCGTGCGAAGCTCTCGGCCGGCTCGACGCCCCGGTGCTTGCCGCGGTGCACGTTCGAATGGCGCGCTCTTCGCTCTGATCCCTGCGACGGCGTCACCACGGCACTTGCACGGTCTCTCTGGGGTTGGTCGGCGTGCATGGCCACGGCGGGCCGCACGCTCGGGGGCGTCGGGCGGGGGTCGATGTAGGGGTTCGGCGGGCCGACTACCAGATGGTCACGCGGTCGGCCGGGTCGAGCCAGAGCGCGTCATCGGAGGTCACTCCGAACCCAGTGTAGAACTCGTCGATGTTGCGCACGATCTGGTTGCAGCGGAACTCGTTCGGCGAGTGCGGGTCGATCGCGAGCAGGCGGATCACCTCGGCGTCGCGGCCCTTCTGCTGCCAGGCCTGCGCCCACGACAGGAAGAAGCGCTGCACGCCGGTGAGCCCGTCGATGACGGGCGGCTCGGCGCCGTCGAGCGAGATGACGTAGGCCCTCCAGGCGATCGCGAGACCGCCGAGGTCGCCGATGTTCTCGCCGATCGTCAGGGCGCCGTTCACATGCTGCTCGGAGCCCTCGGCCTCGCCGGCCCCCTCGCCCGAGCCGTCGCCGACGAGCTGCGCCGGCACGAGCGCGTCGTACTGCGCGATCAGCGCCTTGGTGCGCTCCTCGAATGCGTCGCGGTCGGCCTCGGTCCACCAGTCGGTGAGGCGTCCGTCGCCGTCGTACTTCGAGCCCTGGTCGTCGAAGCCGTGGCCGATCTCGTGGCCGATGACGGCGCCGATCGCCCCGTAGTTCGCCGCGGCATCCCGACCCTCGTCGAAGAAGGGGAACTGGAGGATCGCCGCGGGGAACACGATCTCGTTGAACCCGGGGTTGTAGTAGGCGTTGATCGTCTGCGGGGTCATGAACCACTCGTCGCGGTCGATCGGCTTGCCGAGCTTGCCGATCTCGCGCAGGAACGTGTACTCGGCCGTCGCCCGCACATTCGCCACGAGGTCGTCGCCGACGATCTCGAGCGAGGAGTAGTCGCGCCACTTCACGGGGAAGCCGATCTTCGGCGTGAACTTCTCGAGCTTGTCGAGCGCCTTGGCGCGCGTCTGCTCGCCCATCCACTCGAGCCCGCCGATCGACTGCCGGTAGGCCTCGATGAGGTTGGCGACGAGCTCGTCCATGGCGGCCTTCGCCGTGGAGGGGAAGTGCCGCTCGACGTAGATGCGGCCGACGGCCTCGCCCATGGCGCCCTCGACGATGGAGACGCCGCGCTTCCAGCGCTCGCGGATCTGCGGCGTTCCGCTCAGCGTGCGGCCGTAGAAGTCGAAGTTCGCCTCGACGAAGTCGTCGGAGAGGTAGGCGGCGTTCGCGCGGATGACCTGCCACGCCAGCCAGTCCTTCAGCGCGGGCAGCCGGTCTTCGGTGACGATCGCTCCGAGCGCCTCGACGAACGACGGCTCGCGGAGCACGATCTCGTCGAACGCGCCCTCGGGCACGCCCATGGCGTCGCGCCACACGGCGAGGTCGAACACCGTGGAGGTGCCCGCGGCGGCGGCCGCGGCATCCGCCCAGGTGGAGAGGTTGTAGGTCTTGTGGCTGTCGCGCGTCTCGACGTTGTTCCAGTGCGCGGCCGCGATCTCGGTCTCGAGGTCGAACACGCGCTGGGCGCGAACCGCCGGGTCGTCGAGTCGCGCGAGCGTGAACATGCGCTCGAGCAGGGCCAGGTAGGCCTCGCGGATCGGTGCGAAGCGCTCTTCGCGGAAGTAGCTCTCATCGGGCAGGCCGATGCCGCCCTGCTCGACGAACGCGAGGTAGCGCTCGGGGTCGCCCGGATCGTTGTCGACGAACAGCTGCACGAGGCCCGAGACGCCCTGGCGCTCGAGGCGGCCGAGGGTCTCGAGGAAGGTCGGTACCGAACCCACGAGCGACACCTCGCCGAGCTGGCCCGCGATCGGCGTCGCGCCGAGCAGGTTCGCGCGCTCCTCGTTGAGGAAGCTCGAGAAGAGGTCGCCGACCTTGCGCGCCTCGGTGCCGGGCTCGGCCTGCTGCGACTCGTGGATGATCTCGCGCACGGCCTGTTCGGCCTCTTCGTGCAGCACGATGAACGAGCCGTAGCGGGCCTTGTCGGCGGGGATCTCGGTGCGTGCGATCCACTTGCCGTTGACGTGCCGGAACAGGTCGTCCTGCGGTCGCACCGCTTCGTCGAGTTCGTCGTGCGCGATGCCGGAGGTGAGCGAGACGTCGGTCATGCGTTCCACCCTATGCGTGTCCGCCGACCGAGCGGATGCCTCGGGGCCGGTCTCATGGCGCACTCGCAGCGTGCCGCCGGCCCGCGCCCCTCGGCGGCGATCGGGCGGGGCCGAACGGCACCCGAGGGAGCGGACGTCGACCGCCCGTGTCCATCACGGGGGCGGGGGACGTACCCTGTTCCCATGGCACCCGTTCCGCGGCGCACGGCCGCCCGCTCCCCGCTCCCGACGACCTCGAGGCGGGGTGTGCGCGCGACGCTCGCGATCGCACTCGTCGCCGTGGCGACGGTCGCCATGAGCGGGTGCACGTTCGGGGGCGACACGGTCGACGGCGGAACCGTCGAGGGAGGCGATTTCGTCGACGACGGCTGCACGAGCGTCGTCGTCGCGACCTCGTCGGAGAAGGTCAACATGCTCGATGCGCTGGCCGCCGCGTTCAAGGAGTCTCCGGAGCACGAGGCGCTCGACGAGTGCGCGACCGTGCGGCCCGTGAACGTGTCCTCCGGCGACGCGACCCGGTTCCTCACGTCCGGCGAGGACTGGCCGGATGAGGACGCCCGCCGTTGGCCGACCCTGTGGTCGCCGGCATCCACGGTGTGGACCGAGCGCGTCGCGGCCGCGGCATCCGCCTCCCTCGTCGGAGAGCCGGTGTCGTTCACGCACACGCCCGTCGTGTTCGGCGTGCCCGAGACGATGGCGAAGGCCCTCGGCTGGCCCGGTGCGGAGATCGGCATCGCCGACCTCGAGAAGCTCTGCGCCGATCCCGCCGGATGGGGCAGCGTCGGCAAGCCGATCTGGGGATCGTTCAAGATCTCGAAGACCAACCCGAACACGTCGACCACCGGCCTGTCGGCGATCCTGATGCAGTCGTACGAGGCGTCGGGCAAGACGGCCGACCTCACGGCCGACGACGTCGCCGCGGCCGAGGAGTTCTCGCGCGTGTTCGAGGAGTGCGTGATCCACTACGGCGACACGACCGGCAAGGTGCTCTCCACGCTCTACGACGAGACCCAGAACGGCTCCGGCGGCTCCGGCTACGTCTCGGCGGTGGCGCTCGAGGAGACCTCGCTGCTCAACTACAACCAGGGCAACCCCGACTCGCACACCGTGCAGCCCGGCGAGACGCTGACCCCGCCGAAGGAGAAGCTCGTCGCGGTGTACCCCTCCGGCGGGTCGATCTGGTCGGACAACCCGGTGACGGTGCTCGGCGCCGACTGGGTGACCGAGGCGCAGGCGACCGCGGGCGAGGCGTTCATCGACTTCCTCGCGACCGAGCCGGCGCAGCGGATCCTGCCCGAGTACGGGTTCCGGCCGCTCGACGAGTCCGTGCCGCTCGGCGACCTGTTCACCGAGCAGTACGGCGTCGATCCCGCCGGGCCGGCGATCACGCTGCCGCGCCCCGCCGTCGACGTCGTCTCGGCGGCGCTCGACCAGTGGACGCAGATCCGCAAGCCCTCGTCGGTGCTCGAGGTCATCGACATCTCGGGCTCGATGGACGACCCGATCGGCGACGGCCGGTCGAAGCTCGATGGGGCGATCGAGGGCGCTCAGGCGACGCTCGGGCACTTCCGCTCGACCGACGAGGTCGGCGTGTGGGCGTTCACGACCGACGTCGAGTCCGCCGCGGGCAAGAACCTCATCGAGCTCAGGGGCGTCTCGCCGCTCGGCTCCGAGGGCGAGACGCTGCGCTCCTCGATCGCGGACCTCCGCTATGCGAACCGCCAGGGCACGCCGCTCTACGACGCCATCGCCGCCGCCTACGACGAGATGATCGCCCGCGCCGAGCCTGGCCGCATCAACGCGATCGTCGTGCTCTCCGACGGGCAGGACACCGATTCGTCGATCTCGATCGACTCGCTCATCACGAAGATCGGCAAGTCCAGCGGCGAGGGCGGCGGCGACGCCCCGGTGCGCATCTTCCCGATCGCCTATGGCGAGGGCGCCGACACCGGCGCGCTGCAGCGCATCGCCGAGGCGACGGGCGGGCAGTGGTTCGACGCCTCCGACCCCGCCAAGATCGACCTCGTGTTCGCGTCGGTCATCAACAACTTCTAGGGGGCGACGGATGGATGTCTCGCTCCCCGCGTCCGACGGCGGCTACGTCGACGATGCCGTGCAGGCCCTGCAGACCTCGTCGGTCTATATCGCACCAGACGCGACCGGCGTCGACGGGCAGGCGCTTCAGGCGCAGCTCGTCGATCAGATCGGGAGCGACTCGATCGGCATCGCGGTGCTCTCGCCGAACGCCGAGCTGGAGGACACCGGGCCGAACATCGCCATCCAGCTGGGTCAGCAGACGGGCTACGACACGATCATCGTGGCGATAGGCGACGACCTCTCGGCCGCGTCGAAGGTCAGCCCGCTCGCGGGCGGTGAGGCGATGCGCATCGCGAACGTGGCCGAGGAGAACTCGGACAGCGTCGAGGCGGCACTCACCACGACCGTGCAGGGTGTGCAGGCGGCAGAGCCTGCGGTGTCGGGAGCGACGGCCGGCGGCGGCGGGCTCGTGCTGGGGCTCGCGATCGGCGCGGCGGTCATCGTCGCCGGTGCCGGTGCGGCGTTCGGGGTGATCCGCGCGAGGCGACGCCGCGGGGCGCTCGACGGCCGGCTGCCAGAGCCGATCCGTCGGCACGTCGCGACGCTGCGATCGCTGGACACGGCCTACGCGCAGGTCGGCGCCGCGGGCAACCAGGTGGCCGCGCAGACCGCGACCGACATCGCGGGCATCGCGGTGAACGTCGAGGAGCTGTTCGCGCGCCTCGACCAGCGCAGCGGCGCCGACCAGCGCGGACTCGCCGCCATCGAGCTCGATGCCACGCTCCGCAAGCTCACGGCGGCGCTCGACCGCGACTACCTGCTCGACATCCTCACGCACCCGCAACTCTGGGACGACCCCGAGGAGCGCGTCCGCGAGGTGCGCACCGCCGTCACGGCCGTGTCCGAGGACCTCGTGCAGAACATCCGGCAGGTCAACGCGCGTCGCGGGCTGCACTTCCAGGTCTCGCTCGACGGCCTCATCGGCAAGCGAGCGGAGTTGCAGGAGTGGGAGCGCGCGTTCGAGCGCGCGGCCGACGAGGGCCAGCCCCCGCCCACGTGAGCGGCGTCGCGACGCACCGGTGGCGTCGCCGGCGTCGGCGTCTGCGTCGCCGGGCGAGCGGATGCCGCGACGGCCGCCAGGCATAGGCTCGAGTCCGCACATGGACGCCGAAACCCCGCCCCCAGCTCCCCCGTCGCGCACGGTCGACCGCGACATCCTGCGGCTCGCCGTCCCCGCGCTCGGCGCGCTCATCGCCGAGCCCCTGTTCCTGCTCGCCGACACGGCGATGGTCGGCCACCTGGGCGCGACGCCGCTCGCGGGTCTCGGCATCGCGAGCGCGGTGCTGCAGACGATCATCGGGCTCATGGTGTTCCTCGCCTACGCGACGACGCCGATGGTGGCTCGCCGCCTCGGCGCGGGCGACGAGCGCGCGGCGGTCTCCGCGGGGGTCGACGGCCTGTGGCTCGCGGCCGGGCTCGGTGCGGTGCTGGCGGTGCTCGGGTGGTTCGCGACCCCGTGGCTCGTCGGCGTGTTCGGCGCGTCGCCCGAGGTGTCGGCCGCGGCATCCTCGTACCTGTCGATCTCGATGCTGGGCCTGCCGGCGATGCTGCTCGTGTTCGCCGCGACGGGCCTGCTGCGCGGACTGCAGGACACCACGACGCCGCTCTGGGTCGCGGGCATCGGGTTCGCCGCGAACATCGCCCTGAACTTCGCGTTCATCTACGGGCTCGGCTGGGGCATCGCCGGGTCGGCGGTCGGCACGGTGATCGCGCAGTGGGGCATGGTGCTCGTCTACGTCGTGGTCATCGCGCGGCACACCGCACGCGTGGGGGCGAGCCCGTGGCCGCATCACGCGGGCGTGCTGCGCGGGGCGGCATCCGGCGGCTGGCTGTTCCTGCGCACGCTGAGCCTGCGCGCGGCGCTGCTGCTCGCGACGTGGGCCGCGACCTCGCTCGGGCCAGACGAGCTCGCCGCCTACCAGGTGGCCATCACGATCTACTTCACGCTCGGGTTCGCGCTCGACGCGCTCGCGATCGCGGCGCAGGCGCTGATCGGCAAGGGCCTCGGCGAGGGCGACGTCGAGCAGGTGCGGGCCGTGCTGCGCCGGTGCGTGCAGTGGGGGGTCATCTCGGGCGTCGTGCTCGGCGCCCTCGTCATCTCGACCGCATGGGTGCTGCCGGCGCTCTTCACGTCATCGGCCGAGGTCGCGGCGCTGCTGCCGCCCTCGCTCGTGGTGCTCGGCCTCTCGGCGCCGCTCGGCGGACTCGTGTTCGTGCTCGACGGCGTGCTCATCGGCGCCGGCGACGCCCGCTACCTCGCATGGACCGGCCTCGTGAACCTCGCGGTGTTCGTGCCGCTCGCGCTCGGCACGACCTGGTGGGCCGAGTCCGCGGGCCTGCCGAGTGCGACGGCGCTCGCGCTGCTCACAGCGGCGTTCGCCATCGGCTACCTCGCCGCTCGTGCGGTGACGCTGTCGCTGCGGGCGCGCGGCGCCGCGTGGATGGTCACGGGCGTCACCGCACGCTGAGCCATTCGCGGGCGGCGGCCACGAGCGCCGCGACCCCGACCTCGAGGGTGGGTTCGATGAGCGGCGCGAAATGCGGTGAGTGGTTCGACGGGATGTCCTCGGGCATGCGCCCGGTCTTCAGCGCGTCGCCGAACAGGGAAGGGTCCGAGCCGCCCAGGAACCAGTAGACGAGCGGAACCCCGGCCGCCGTCGCGAGCACGCCGACGTCCTCGCTGCCCGAGACGATGCCGGGGTCGATGACGCGCTGGGCCCCGAACGCGGTGCGCAGCGCCGCCGCGGTGCGCGCCGTCGCCTCCGGGTCGTTCACGGTCACCGGGAACCGTTCGTCGTACGACAGCTCTGGCGGCATCGGGGCGCCGGCGGCCACGGCCTCGGCCTGCACGATCCGCTCGATGGCGCCGAGCACCTTGGTGCGCACGGACTCGTCGAAGGTGCGCACGCTCAGCCCGAGCGTCGCCTCGGCGGGGATGATGTTGTTCTTGCTGCCGGCGTGCAGCTGCCCGACCGTGACGACCGCGGCATCCGTCGGCGCGACCTCCCTGGCGACGATGCCCTGCAGGCGAACCGTCGTCGAGGCCGCGAGGTACACGGGGTCGACCGTCGTCTCGGGGCGCGACCCGTGCCCGCCCGTGCCGTGGATGCGGATGTTGATGGAGTCCGCACCGGCCATCGCCGGGCCGGCGTGCAGGCCGATGAATCCCGCAGGGAACGGCGCCACATGCTGGCCGAGGACGACGTCGGGCCTCGGCACGCGCTGGTAGAGGCCGTCGGCGACCATCTCCTCGGCGCCGCCGCCCCACTCCTCGGCCGGCTGGAAGAGCGCGACGAGCGTGCCCGACCACGAGTCCCGCTCGGTCACGAGCCGCTCGGCCGCGCCGAGCAGGCAGGTCACGTGCACGTCGTGGCCGCAGGCGTGCATCACCGGCACCTGGTGGCCCTCGTGGTCGATGCTCGTGGCCTCACTGGCGTACGGCAGGCCGGTCGCCTCGAGCACGGGCAGCCCGTCCATGTCGGCACGGAGCAGCACCGTCGGGCCGTCGCCGTTGGCGAGCACGCCGACGACGCCGGTGCGCCCGATGCCGGTGGTCACCTCGAGGCCGAGCTCCGTGAGCGTCTCGGAGACGATGGCGGCGGTGCGCTGCTCCTGGAACGAGAGCTCGGGGTGCCGGTGGAGGTCGCGATAGACGGAAGCGAGGTCGATGGCCATGCCGCCAGCCTAGGCAGCCGCGATCCGCTCATGCGGGCGGATCGAGCGCGGGTCGGCGCGGCGCGGGGCGGGGCGGGTCAGCGCGCGCGGGGCGGGGCGGTGGTGTCGCCGATGTGCAGCACGCTCGTGAAGCAGCGCGAGGCGGGCGCGTCGCCCCCGTCTTCGGCGAGCATGCGCACGACCGCCTCGCCGGCCGCCCGCCCCTTCGCCACGGAGGGCTGCACGAGGGTCGTCAGGTCGTGCTGCAGCCCGTCGACGCGGATGCCGTCGAAGCCGACCACGCTCACCTCGCCGGGCACGGCGACGCCGAGCTCCTCTGCGGCCTGCAGCACGCCCGCAGCGAGCAGGTCGCTCTGCGCGATGATCGCGGTGGGTCGGGTCGCCGGGTCGGCGAGCAGCACGCGCCCGGCTTCGAGGCCCTCCTCGATCGAGCTCGCGGCGGCGGAGCGTCCGGTCGCGTTCGGGAACACCTCGCGAGCCCCGCGCAGGCGTTCGCTCGCCGTGTCGGACGTGCTGCCCGCCTCGAGCGCCGCGGTGAGCGGGCCGCGCGTTCGGGCGGGGTCGAGCGGGAGGGTCACGATCGCGGCATCCGCGTGCCCGAGGTCGCGCAGGTGCTGGGCGCCGCGGCGGGTCGCGTCGCGGTTGTCGATCGAGATCTCGGGGATGTCGGAGCCCGCGGCACCCTCGATGGCGACGGTCGGGATGCCGCGGCGGCGCAGCGCGGCCACGGTCTGGCCGAGCCTGGGGCTGCAGCCGACGAGCACGACGGCGTCGACCGGGGCGTTCTCGACGCTGAGCGCCGGGGTGGCGACGATGCCGTCGGCGGTGTCGACGACCGGCAGGTCGGCGGCGCCGACGTCGGTGAGGAGGAGCAGTCCGGCACCGAGCGGGGCGATGCCCTCGGTGATGCCGTCGAGCATCTGGATCTTCACGGGGTCGAGGAACGCGGTGCGCACGCGCTGCTCGAGCACCACGCCGACGATGCCCGAGCGTCCGCGCCGAAGCGACCGGGCGCGGGGATCCGGGCCGGCGTAGCCGAGTTCGGCGGCCGCGGCGAGCACGCGCTGCTTCGTGGCATCCGACACCGGGCCCGATCCGCTGAACGCGAGCGAGGCCGTGGAGGCCGAGACGCCGGCGCGCGCCGCGACGTCACTCAGGGTCGGTCTGGCGGACTCGGACATGCGCGGGCATCCTCTGACGGCGGGTCGGCGGGGGTCGCCGGTACGCCCGATCATAGGTCATCGACCTCGAATCGATTCGAGAGGCGGATGTCGCGCGCGTGCGTGAATCTCCCGTTCACGCCCGAATCCGGCTGCCGCCTAGGCTGGCCGCATGTCGAAGACCGCACTCATCACCGGTGCGAGCTCGGGCCTCGGAGCCGAGTTCGCGCGCCAGCTCGCCATGACCGGCGCGGACCTCGTGCTCGTGGCGCGCGACCGCGACGCGCTCGACGGGCTGGCCGACCGCCTCCGCGCGAAGTACGGCGTCGGCGTCGAGGTGCTGCCGGCCGACCTGCTCAAGCGCCGGCACCTCGCCAAGGTCGTCGCGCGCGTGGCCGATGCCGAGCGCCCGATCGACCTGCTCGTGAACAACGCCGGGTTCGGGCTGCCGCTCGACTTCGCCGCGAACGACATCGACGACGAGGTGAAGCACCTGCACCTGCACGTCGAGGTGCCCATGCGGCTGAGCCATGCCGCACTCGGGCAGATGCTCCCCCGCGGGCGCGGACGCATCATCAACGTCGCCTCGGTGGCCGGGTTCATCCCGCGTGCCACGTACGGCGCGTGCAAGGGCTGGCTCATCAGCTTCAGCCGCTGGGCGAACGACCGGTACGCGGCGCGGGGCGTGACGACGACGGCCGTCTGCCCCGGCTACACGCACACGAACTTCCACGAGCGCATGGGCCTCGCACCGGGCAAGGAGGGCGTGCCCGCATGGATGTGGCTCGACGCCCGCACGGTCGTCGCAGAGGGCCTGCGCGACGCGGCGCGCGGCAAGGGCGTCTCCGTGCCCTCGCTGCGCTACCGCGCGCTGATCACCCTCACGCGGCTGGTGCCGGCCTCCGTCGCGATCCGCTTCGGCGAGCACGGGCGCTGAGCCGCGAGCGCCTGCCCGGGGCATCCGTCCGTCAGACCGAGGCGCGCGCCTCGACGAACGCGGCGACGCACCGACGGATCTCGTCCTCGGAGTGCGCGGCCGAGAGCTGCACGCGGATGCGCGCCGCCCCGCGTGGCACCACCGGGAACGAGAACGCCGTCACGTAGACGCCGCGCTCCTGCAGCAGTTCGGCCATGCGCGCCGTCACGACGGCATCGCCGAACATGACGGGCACGATGGCGTGCTCGCCCGGCAGCAGGTCGAATGCGGCATCCGTCATCAGCGAGCGGAACAGGGCGGCGTTGGCGTTCAGGCGCGACCGCAGCTCGCCCGACGACTCGAGCAGCGAGAGCGCCTCGAGCGTGCCGGCGACGATCGCGGGCGCGAGCGTGTTCGAGAAGAGGTAGGGGCGGGCGCGCTGTCGCAGGAGGTCGACGATCTCCTGCCGGGCCGCGACGTAGCCCCCGGATGCCCCGCCGAGCGCCTTGCCGAACGTGCCGGTCGTGATGTCGACCCGCCCCTCGACGCCGCAGAGCTCCGGCGTCCCCCTGCCGTGCTCGCCGACGAAGCCGACGGCGTGCGAGTCGTCGACGAAGACGAGGGCGCCGTACCGGTCGGCCAGGTCGCAGATCTCGGCGAGGGGCGCGATGTAGCCGTCCATCGAGAAGACGCCGTCGGTGACGATGACGCGGCGACGGGCGTCGGATGCGAGCTCGAGCTGCGCCTCGAGGTCGGCGAGGTCGCGGTTCCGGTACCGGTGCCTGCGAGCCTTCGAGAGCCGGATGCCGTCGATGATCGACGCGTGGTTGAGCTCGTCGGAGATGATCGCGTCGTCGGGTCCGAACAGGGTCTCGAAGACGCCGCCGTTGGCGTCGAAGCACGACGAGAAGAGGATCGTGTCGTCGTACCCGAGGAACTCCGAGACGCGCCGCTCGAGCTCGAGGTGCTGCTCCTGCGTGCCGCAGATGAAGCGCACGCTTGCCAGGCCGTAGCCCCACTCGTCGAGTCCGCGATGCGCGGCCTCGACGATGCGCGGGTCGTTCGCGAGGCCCAGGTAGTTGTTCGCGCAGAAGTTCAGCACCTCGTGCCCGGCGACCGACACCTCCGACGACTGCGGGCCGAGGATGCCGCGCTCGCGCTTGGTGAGCCCCGCCGTGTCGATCTCGTCGAGCTCGGCCCGCAACTGGTCCTTCACCGATCCGTACATGCCTACGCCTCCGTCCAGTCGAGGATGACCTTGCCGACGCCGGCCGACCTGGCCGTGTCGAATGCCGCCCGCCATTCGCGGGCGGGGTACCGCTCCGAGATGATCGACGCGACGCGCTCGCCCAGCACGGGACTCGTCTGCAGCATCGCGCTCATCGAGTTCCACGTCTCGAACATCTCGCGCCCGTAGATGCCCTTCACGGTGAGCATGTGCGTGACGACCTTGCCCCAGTCGATCGCGTAGGGCTCGCTCGGCAGGCCCAGCATCGCGATGCGGCCGCCGTGGTTCATGTTCTCGATCATCTCGGGCAGTGCGCGCGGCGAGCCCGACATCTCGAATCCGACGTCGAAGCCCTCGCGCATGCCGA
The DNA here is from genome assembly GCF_040547485.1 of Agromyces sp. PvR057. Taxonomy (NCBI): domain Bacteria; kingdom Bacillati; phylum Actinomycetota; class Actinomycetes; order Micrococcales; family Microbacteriaceae; genus Agromyces; species Agromyces sp. PvR057. Next base: position 304,921 of record NZ_JBEPPT010000003.1, on the reverse strand, counting down.
GCCGGGCCTGCACGTCGGCGACGCGTTCGCGCGAGACGTCGACGACGGCGTCGGCGCCCGTCGACCTGGCGAGCTCGAGGCGGGCCGGCGAGACATCCGTCGCCACGATGAAGCGGGCGCCGACGTGGCGCGCGACCGCGATCGACATGAGGCCGATGGGGCCGCACCCGGTGACGAGCACGTCCTCGCCGACGACGGAGAACGCGAGGGCCGTGTGCACGGCGTTGCCGAAGGGGTCGAAGATCGCGCCGACCTCGGGCTCGACGGGGGCGTGATGCACCCAGACGTTCTCGCCCGGGATCACGATGTACTCGGCGAACGCGCCGTCGCGGTGGAGTCCGACGCCGAGCGTGCGGATGCACATCTGCCGGCGCCCGGCGCGGCAGTTGCGGCACATGCCGCAGACCACGTGGCCCTCGCCCGAGACCGTGTCGCCGATCGAGATGTCGTGGACGAGGGGGCCGACCTCGACGACCTCGCCGAAGAACTCGTGCCCGGGCACGAGCGGGGTGGCGATGTTCGACGCGGCCCAGTCGTCCCACGCCTCGATGTGCAGGTCTGTGCCGCAGATGCCGGTGCGGAGCACCCGGATCTTCACGTCGGCGGGGCCGGGAACGGGCTCAGGTCGGTCGGTGTACTCGAAACCTGCGCCGGGTGCGCGCTTGAAGAGGGCCTTCATCGAAACCTCGTTGTTCGGTGCAGGGCCGCTGGGTGCGGCGGCCACTGCGAAGTGGTCCGGTGGGTGCGCCGGATGGCACAGCCATCGTATCGGGCACGGTCGAACGGTGGCGGGCCGGGCGCCCGCCGGGGTCAGAGGTCAGGGCGCCGCAGCCGCACCGTGCGGCCGGACGGCCCGTGTTGCGGCGGCCGGACCCGGTCGATAAGGTTTCGGGAGGTCGCTATCGAATCGATTCGATTCCTCACCGGCCACGACCCACCCCGGCGGCCGTTCCGACGACGCCGCCCGCGGCATCCCGCCCCCGACAATGAAGCCGAGCACATGAGCGCACCAACCACGACCCGCCGAGGACTCACCGCCTGGCGCAACGCCGTCTTCGCGATCTTCTTCCTCTCGGGACTGAGCCTCGCGAGCTGGGTCGCGCGACTTCCGGAGGTGCGCGACGAGACCGGGCTCAGCACGCAGGGCGTCGGGCTGGTGATCCTCTCGGGCTCGATCGCCTCGGTCATCGGCCTCATCGCCGCGCCCCCGCTCATGGCCCGCTTCGGCGCCCGCATCGGCATGGCCGGCACGCTCATCGCCGTCTCGACGGGCCTCGTGCTCATCGGCATCGGCGGATCGCTCGCCCCCTCGGTGCCGATGATCGCGATCGGCCTCGCCTTCGCCGGGTTCGGCAACGGCGCGGTCGACGTCATGATGAACGTCGAGGGCGCAGAGGCCGAGCGTGAGATCGGCCGCACGGTCATGCCGCTCATGCACGCGTTCTTCTCCTTCGGCACGGTCGCCGGTGCCGGCATCGCCGCCGCCGCAGCCGCCCTCGACGTCGTCGTGTTCGCCCACCTCGGCGTCATCGCCGCCCTCATCGCGGTCGGCGCCGTGATCGCGGTGCGATTCGTGCCGCATCGCACCGAACTCGGCGACCCGGCCGACGTCGCCGCCGACGCCGCAGGACGAGCGGATGCCGCACCGGCCCGCCCGTGGACCGAGCGACTCCGCGACAGCCTGAAGGTGTGGGGCGACGTGCAGCTGCTCCTCATCGGCGTCATCATGCTCGGCATGTCGTTCGCCGAGGGATCGGCGAACGACTGGCTCACCCTCGCGGCCGTCGACGGCCACGGCCTCGAGCCCGCGGCAGGCGCCGCCGTCTTCACGGTCTTCGCCGTGTCGATGACCACCGCGCGCGTGCTCGGCGGGCCGCTCATCGACCGCTTCGGGCGCGTGCTCACGCTGCGCGTGCTCGCCGCGACGGGCGTGCTCGGCCTCAGCATGTTCATCTTCGGCAGCGAGCTCTGGGTGATCATCCTCGGCACCGTGTTCTGGGGCGTCGGCGCCTCGATGGGCTTCCCGGTCGGCATGTCGGCCGCGGCCGACGTTCCCGACCGCGCCCAGGCCGCGGCCCGCGTGAGCGCCGTCGCGATCATCGGCTACTGCGCGTTCCTCGTCGGCCCGCCGTTCATCGGGTTCCTCGGCGAGCAGTTCGGGCTGCTGAACGCACTGCTCGTGATCCTCGTGCTCATGGTGATCGCCGGACTCGCGGCGCCCGCGGCGCGCGAGCGGTCGAACAAGCCGGGTGCGACGGGCGTCGAGGAGCACCCCGACGCGACGGGCACCTCTGGCGGGGCCTCCGCCGCGGCATCCGACGCCTAAACTCGACGGGTGCGTCTCGTCATCGCCCGCTGCTCCGTCGACTACGCGGGGCGGCTCTCGGCCCATCTCCCACTCGCCCAGCGCCTGCTCATGGTCAAGGGCGACGGCTCGCTGCTCGTGCACTCCGACGGCGGCAGCTACAAGCCGCTCAACTGGATGAGCCCGCCGTGCGTGCTCGAGACCGTCTCGCCCGATGAGGCGCAGGCCGCCGCCGGCGTCGTCGAAGTCTGGAAGGTCACGCACAGGAAGACGGCCGACCAGCTCATCGTGTCGATCCACGAGGTGCTGCACGACTCGACCCACGAGCTCGGCATCGACCCCGGCCTGCAGAAGGACGGCGTCGAGGCGCACCTGCAGAAGCTGCTCGCCGAGCAGATCGAGCTCCTCGGCGACGGCCACCGGCTCGTGCGCCGCGAGTACATGACGGCCATCGGCCCGGTCGACATCCTGGCGACGGATGCCTCGGGCGGCTCGGTCGCGGTCGAGCTCAAGCGCCGCGGCGACATCGACGGCGTCGAGCAGCTCACGCGCTACCTCGAGCTCATGAACCGAGACCCGCTGCTCGCGCCCGTCACCGGCGTGTTCGCAGCCCAGGAGATCAAGCCGCAGGCGCGCACGCTCGCCGAGGACCGCGGCATCCGCTGCGTCGTGCTCGACTACGACGCGATGCGCGGACTCGACGACAGCGACTCGCGCCTGTTCTGATGCGTGCGCAGAACGCGACCGGCCCGATCGCGCACCACGCCGAGGGTCCGGTCTGGTGGCCAGGATGGGGCGGCCTCCGGTACGTCGACCTCTCGGCGGGCGACCTGTTGACCATCAGGGATGACGGGGTTCAACGACTCGCGACGGGTTCGCCGGTCGCGGCCTTCGTGCGACCTCGCGCCTCGGGCGGCTACGTCGTCGCGATCGAGCGGGGCATCGCGCTCAGCGACCACGTCGACGAGGCGCCCGATCGCGCGATCGAGCTCTGGGGCGACTCCGGCGTGCGTGCGAACGACGGCGCGACCGACGCGACCGGACGCCTCTACGTCGGCTCGATGGCCTACGACGCGACGCCGGGCGCGGGCGCCCTCTTCCGCATCGACGCCGAGTTGGGCCGGCGCCGCGTGCTGGCGGACGTCACCATCTCGAACGGGCTCGCGTTCTCCCCCGACGGCGCTCGGGCGTACTACGCCGACACCGCGACCGGACGGGTCGATCGCTTCGACCTCGTCGATGGCGAGCTCGCGCATCGGCGCCCGTTCGTCGTGACCGAGGCCGTCGACGGCATGCCCGATGGCCTCACGGTCGCCGCAGACGGCAGCGTCTGGGTCGCGTATTGGGGGGCTTCGGTCGTGCGGGGCTTCGACGTCGACGGCACGCAGATCGCGTCGATCGAGCTTCCGGCCACGCAGGTCAGCGCCTGCACGTTCGGCGGCGACGACCTCGACCAGCTGTACATCACGACGTCCCGCCAGGACCTCTCCGATCACGAGCAGCCCGAGGCCGGATCGGTGTTCGTCGCCGAGGTGGGGGTCCGCGGCGTCCCCGTGGTTCCGTTCGCGGGCTGACCGGGACGTCCGATCCGTGCCGGAGCGAACCGCATGGGCGCAGACGTGATGACCTGAGCCGGGCAGGGCAGGCAGGGTCGGGCCCGGCTCAGGAGTCAGCGGCGAGCGCGCCGCACCGCCTGGGTCTGCTCGCCGAGACCGTCGATCCACATCGTCATCTCGTCGCCGTCGGCGAGATACGGGAACCGTCCTGACAGCGCCACTCCCTCGGGCGTCCCCGTGTTCACGAGGTCGCCGGGCTCGAGCACCATGTACTGGCTGAGCTCCCAGACGATCGTGCCGGCATCGAAGATCATGTCCGCCGTTGTCGAGTCCTGCCGCACGTTGCCGTTGACCGAGGAGCCGAGCCGCAGCGATCGTTCGTCGAGCTCGTCGGCGGGCACGAGCGCCGGCCCGAGCGGGTTGAACGTCTCGGAGCACTTGCCCTTCGACCACTGCCCCCCGGAGACGACGAGCTGCGCATCGCGCTCGGAGACGTCGTTCGAGATGGTGTAGCCGGCGATGCAGGCCCGCCCCTCCTCCACCGACTCGAGATAACGCGCGCGGCGCCCGATGACGAGGGCGAGCTCCACCTCCCAGTCCGTCCGCACGGCGCCGGGTGGCAGCAGCACCGTGTCATACGGCCCGACGACCGTGTTCGGATGCTTGAAGAAGACGACCGGCTCGGTCGGCGGCTGCGAGCCGCCCTCTGCGGCATGGGCCGCGTAGTTCATGCCGATGCAGATGACCGCACCCGGTCTGGCGACCGGCGGACCGATCCGGAGGCCGCTCCAGCCCTCGACCTCCGGCAGGGTCCCGGCGGCGAGCGCGGCCCGCACCCGCTCGATGCCGTCGGCGGCCAGGAACGCACCGTCGAGATCATGCGTCAGGCCATCGAGCCCGAAGACGCGACCGTGCTCGCGCACGCAGGGCCGTTCGGCCCCCTCGGCGCCGAGGCGTAGCAGTTCCATGTGGTCTCCTCTCGGGACACCGCGAGTTGCGGCGGATGCGGTGCGCGGCGCCTTCGCGTGCGCATGCGGTGAGCGGCGGTCAGCGCACGGGCCGTCCGAGCAACACCTCGGGGTTCACGATGGAGCCGACCCGGCGCCCTGCCAGGAAATCGATCACGTTGGTCGCCGCGTGCACTGGGAGATCGATGAGCGCCGCGGGCGAGAACCATGCCGCGTGGGGCGTCAGCATCACGGAATCGAACGCGCGCAGGCGACTGTCGGCCGGCAGCGGCTCGAACGCGAAGACGTCGAGCGCGGCACCCCCGAGGTGCCCGGACTCGATCGCATCGGCGAGCGCCTCCTCATCGATCAACGGCCCTCGACAGGTGTTGACGATGACGGCGCCGGCCTTCATGGTCGCGATGGATGCCGCGTCGAGCAGGTGGGTGGTCTCCGCGGTGAGCGGCGCGTGCAGGGTGAGCAGGTCTGCCTCGGCGATGGCATCGGCGAGCCCGACCGGTGTGTGTCCGGCCGCAGTGATGAGGTCGTCGCCGGCGTACGGGTCGGCGACGAGCACTCGGAAGCCCAGTGCCGCGCATCCGGCGGCCACGAGCGAGCCGATCCGTCCGAATCCGATCACCGAGACGGTCGAGGTCGACGGCCTGGTCGCCATGGGCCGCGCCGTGACGGCCGACCATGCGCCGGATCGCACGCGCCGATCGTAGGCGGCGAGTCCCCTGGCCTGCCCGAGCAGCATCGCGAGCGTGTGGGTCGCGACCTCCTCGATGCAGTAGCTCGGGGTGTTCGCGACGGCGATGCCGCGCTCTGTGGCGGCGGCGACATCGATCATGTCGTAGCCGATTCCGAGCCTGCTGATGAATCGGACGTTCGGCATGCGGTCGAGCAGTTCGCCGGTGATCGGGGCCCACTGCACGACGAGGGCGGTGGCGTCGGCTCCAGCGGAGACGATCGCTTCGGGGTCGGGGTGCGGCGACCGGGTGGCGACGAGGCCCGCAGCTTCCAGCGTCTGCTCCACGGACGCGCCGGGCAGATCGCAGTCGGTGACGAGGACATGGTCGGATCGCATGCAGCAAACGCTATAGCATCTAGCATTCTTTGGCGAGTCGGTTCACGGTCCGAACCCTCCCCGCAGGGATATTGCTATAGCGTTTAGGCCATGACTCTTCGACGCGCACTCATCACCGGGGCGAGCTCCGGCATCGGCGCCGCCACCGCGATCGAGCTCGCCGCGCAGGGCTACTCGGTCTGGCTCACCTACGCCGGAGGCGCCGATGCCGGCGCCCGGGTCGCCGACGAGTGCCGGCGGGCCGGGGCATCCGATGTGCGCCTCTCGCGCCTCGACCTGCGCGACCCGGCCTCGATCGACACTCTCGTCGCCGAGGTGACGCGCGAATGGGGCGAGCTGCATGCCCTCGTCAACAACGGCGGCGTCTGCCCGTATCGCCACTTCGACGACATCGACATCGACGAGTGGGACGCCGTGATGGAGACGAACGGGCGCGGCACGTTCCTGCTCTCACGCGCGAGCCTGCCCCTGCTTCGTGCGGCGGAGGGCGATCGATCGATCGTGAACCTGTCGTCCATCGCGGGCCAGGTCGGCGCGCTCCAGACGGGCATGCACTACGCCGCGAGCAAGGGCGCGATCCTCGCGATCACCCGCAGCTTCGCCCGCCACCTCGCCGCCGAGGGCATCCGCGTCAACGCGGTGACCCCCGGTCCCGTGGCGAGCGCCATCACCGACCAGTTGAGCGACGACGGCCGCGCGGCGCTGAGTGCCGGGATTCCGCTGGGCGCGTTCGGCGAACCCGATCAGGTCGCATGGACGATCGCCTCGCTCATCTCACCGCGAGCCGGCTTCGTGACCGGTGCCACCTACGACGTCAACGGAGGCGTTCGCATTGACTGACCACCGCACCGCACTCGCCACCGTGGAGGCGCAGCTCGACGCCTTCAACGCCGGAGACCTCGACGCGTTCGCGGCGACCTACGCCGACGATGCCGTCGTGACCGGCGTCTCACCGTCGGCGATCGTCGGCAGCGACGAGCTCCGAGCCTTCTACGGCCCGCGACTCGCGAATCCCGACCTCAGCTGCGTCATCGAGGAGACGGTGCTCTTCGGAGATCGATGGGTGGTCGCTCGCGAACAGGTCGTCAATGCCGGAATCCCGACCGAGACGATCGCCACCTTCGATGTCGTGAACGGCCGTATCGCACGCGCGTCGATGTTGAAGGGCTGACGCGTTCTCCGGCTCCTCCTCAGCCGGACGGATGCCACGGCCGCCCGTCATGGCGCGATGCCGTACCGAGCGCCGAGCGACGGGTCGAGGCTGGGGTCCCCGAACGACGAGGTCCATGCGCCGTCGACCGCGATCGACTGTCCGCTGACGTAGGCGGCCTCGTCGCCCAGCAGGAAGGCGGTGAGCGCCGCGACCTCGCCCGCCTCCGCGATGCGGCGCATCGGCGGACCCTCGGCGAGCGCGCGCTCCTCGGCCGCGGGATCGGCGGCCGAGGCGATCTGCGCCTCGAGGTGGGGCGTGCGCACCCCGCCGGGCGCAACGGTGTTGGCGCGGATGCCGAGCGGGCCGTACGTGACCGCGATGCTCCGGGAGAGGGCGTCGATGCCGCCCTTCGTGAACTCGTACGCGGCATGGTCGGCGAAACTCGCGCGGCCGTGGATCGATCCGACGTTCACGATCGATCCTCCGCTCGTCTGCGCGATGAAGGCGTTGACCGCCGCGGCGGCGCCCCAGAGGTAGCCGAGGCCGTTGGTGTCGACGACCTGACGGACGATCGCCTCGTCGAGTTCGTGCAGCGGCGTGCGCTTGGTGATGCCGGCGTTGTTCACCCACCCGCCGAGGGGGGCCAGGCCACGAGCGACCCGGGCCGCCTCGTCGTGCACGCCGCGGTCGGCGGTGTCGCCCTGCACCACGGCGCGGCAGGTGCCCGCCTCGAGGGTGCCCGAGCCCGGGGTGCGCTCGATGCCCACGACGATCCAGCCATCGCTCGTGAGACGTTCGGCGATCGCTCGGCCGATGCCCTTTCCGCTGCCGGTGACGACGACACTGCGTTCCATGCCTGCCTCCATTCCTGCGACTCAGTGTGCCGCGAAGTCGAACACGGCGGGATCGAACGAGAAGCCGAGGCCCGGCTCTCGACCGGGCACCGCCCGGCCCCCATCGAACGACGGCCCGCCGACGATGAACGTCGACGCCGGATCGTACGGATTGCCCGCCCGGTTGAAGGTCTCCACCCCGATGCCGAGGTGCGCGGTCACCTCGGGATACACGTGACCCGAGACGGGGGTGCCCCGTTCCTCGGCCCACGCGATGAGCTCGAGCGTCGGCGTGATGCCGCCGACCGCGACCGCGTCGATTCGGAGCACGTCCACCGCATCGGCCTCGACCAGCGCGCGCAGGACGGCAGGGTCTGTGACCTCGTCGCCGACCGAGACCGGCCACCCCGACTCGCGCCGGATGCGAGCGCAGCCGGCCACGTCCTCGGGGAGCAGCGGGTCCTCGAGCCATGCGAGGCGAGGCTCGCCCCACTGGCGGAGCTCGGCGAGCGCGTCATCGGCGTCGCGCCAGCCGAACCCGACGTCGACGACCAGGCCGGTCGACGCCGGCAGTTCGGCGTTCAGCACGGCGAGCAGCTCGCGCATGAATGCGGGGTCGGGCGACCGTGAGATCTTGACCAGGGACCACCCCTCGCGCGCCTGCGTCACGACCTCGTCGACGACGTCCGCCACGCTGCGCCCGGGCCGGGGGTATGCGGCGACGAGCATCGTCTCGCGCGGCGCATCACCCGTACCGAGCACTTCCCAGAGCGGTCGGCCGGCTCGGCGAGCCGCAGCATCCCACAGGGCGATGTCGACGAGGCCGATCGCGCGGCGGACGAGCCCGACGCGACCGACGATCGCGCTGCCGCGCAGCATCCGCTCCCAGACGGCCGGCACGTCCGCGGCATCCGCTCCGATCGCGTGGGGCGCCACGAGTCGCTCGACGATCTCGGCCATCGGAGCCTCCCGCGTGAGGCAGTACGCGAGGCCGTGACTCCCGTCGCCGACCGCGACGCGCACGGCCGCGTACTCGCGTCGGTGCACCGTCATCGCGCCGAGTCGCAGCGGCTCCGGCAACGGCAGGGCCGCCGTGATCGTGTCGATCGAGGAGACCGAGGCACCGGCGGCGGTCGCGGTCATTCCGGCTTCTTCGCGAGCGGGATGCCGTAGTCGACCATGAAGCCGCCGTCGACGTAGAGCGTCTGGCCGTTCATGTAGCTCGCCTGGTCGGAGACGAGGAAGCTCACCGCAGCCGCGACCTCACTCGCCTGGGCGAGCCGCTTCGCCGGGATGCGCTCGAGGATCGTGTCGAGGCTGAGCGTGCCCGCCTCGATGCCCTGGCGGAACACGCCCGTGTCGACGTATCCGGGCGCGACCGCGTTGACCCGCACGCCGCGCGCCGCCCACTCCGCGCCCGCGGTCGAGGTCAGCCCGATGACGGCCGCCTTCGTCGTGGAGTACGGAGCCCGCCCGGCCGAGCCGCGTGCCGACACCGAGGAGATGTTGACGATGCGGCCTCCACCGGCGGGGAGCATGTGGCGCCCGGCGGCCTGCAGGCACGCGAAGACGCCGTTGAGGTTGACGTTCACGACAGCCGACCATTCGGTCCATGTGAGGTCCTCGATCGCGCGGTGGCGTTGGATGCCCGCGTTGTTGACGAGCACGTCGAGCCCGCCGAACTCCTCGGCGATGCCGTCGAAGACCCGACTCACGGCGGCGTGGTCGGTGACGTCGAGCTCGCGCCAGAGCACGTCGGGCTGCTCGGCCGTGCGGCCGGGCACGAGGTCGGCGGCGATGACGCGATAGCCGTCGGCGAGCAGGCGAAGAGCGATGTCCCAGCCGATGCCGGCGGCACCTCCGGTGACGATGGCGGTCTGGATGCGTTCGGTCATGCGGATTCCTCGGGGTCGGGGTCGGTCGGTATGGCGGTGGAGATGGCGTGTTCGGCGAGTGCCCTCGGCGTGCCGAGCAGGTCGGCGACGAGTGCGCCCGCGTGCGCCTCGAGACGCTCGAGCGATCCGGGGGCGAGGGGGGTCTGCCAGGCCTGATAGGCGCCGCGTTCGTAGGCGTCCCGTGTGGGCAGGTAGACGAAGCCCGGCCCGTTGGTGAGGTTGACGACGGTGATCGGCACCCCCGGGAATCGGCTGCGCAGGGTGGTCTGCAGGCGCGAGTACGCCTCGCCGGGGTGCGCGACGACGACGCCGTCGCCGAGGCGCCACGCCCAGACCGGATGCTGCACGGTCGGTCCGTCGATGTACCCGTCGCGCAGGTTGCGAGCCCGGCCGAGGCGCTCCCCGCGACTGCGCGCATCGATGCCCGCCCACTCCTCGGCGAGCTCGTCGAGCGTCTTGAGCTGGGCGAGTTCGAGCTCGACGGCGGCGGAGCGGGCCACCGCTCCGCCACTCGAGTGGGCCGCGACGGGCTGCCACATCGCGAGCGGCGCGCCCGACTCCACGATGCCGCTCAGCTCGAGCTCGGTGCCGATCGGCGGCATGCCGGCGAGGGCGGCGAGCACCGCGTGTCCGAGCGAGGCTCCGTGCCGATCCGCCGCCGCGAGGTCACCGGTGTACTGCCGACGGGGTGCCAGCTCACCGGAGGCGCCCTGCAGGAACACGCACGGCGCGCCGGTGGCCTCCTCGACGACCGCGCGCATCGCACCGACGTAGTCGGGAGAGACGAGCTCGTTCTGCCATGCGAGCGTGGTCGGATGGCACGCGTAGTTCACGATCGTGCCGATCACCTCGTCTCCGGAGGTCAGCCGCCCCACGAGCACCGTGTCGTCGGCCACCACTTCGGGGTTGTGCCCGACGAGCGCTCGGCCGTCGATGTCGAGCTCACGATCGCCGGCCAGCGCGCATCGGCCCGTGACCCACTCGAGGCGAGCGGATGCCGCAGCCCCGAGCGCCTCCCGCCCGGCCTCGATGCCCGCATCGGCGAGGTGGTCGAGGTAGGCGGGAATCAGCTCGCCGCCTTCGAGACCGGCGTCGGCCGTGCAGAGCACCGGACCGGCATGCGTGTGCGAGAGGGAGAACAGCAGTCGTTCGGGCGCGAGGTCGAGTGCATCGAGGATCGCTCCGCGCACGCGCCACTCGTCATCGACCCGGCGCCACCAGGTGCCGTCGACCGCGATGATCACCAGCGCACCCTCGGCATCGTCGATCGCGACCGCCGTGAGGGTCATCGAACGGTGATTGCCGGCGGACGCGTTCCAAGCGGCAGGGCCCCAATTGCGGGCGCGGATGCCGACGGGCGGCGTGACGTCGCGTCGTGCGACGCCGATGCGGCCGGTGAAGGCCGGAGCGGGCAGTCGTTCTCCCATGACGGTCACGTGCCGGCCTCCTCCTGCTCGGTCGTGCTGACTGACCGAGATCGACGATTTGCTATAGCAAATACAGTAGCCTGCGGTGGACGTCCACATGCGCGGCCGTGCGGAGCTCGGCTCACAGGTAGTCCCCGGTCCAGTGGAAGGCGTCGGGATGCCGACAGGTTCCAGACGGGTCGACCGCGAGCGGACGGAACATGGCCGTCTCGTCGGGGATCCACTCGGCGGCGGGGACGACCGAGTGGAGCGCTGCCGACACCTCCGGCGCATCGGGCAACGCGAGTTCGACGACCGCCCCCGAGTGGCGCGCGAGGCCTCGACCGAGCACCGCGGCGAGGTCGGCCGACGCACCGGCTCCTGCTCCCGCCCATCCCGCCTCGAGCACCGACGCCGGAGCATCCGCCGCCGACGCCCGCACGATGGCATACGCGAGGATCGCACCATCGGCCGCTCGCGCGGTCACGAGATCGGCGCCCTCGAACCACAGGCGAGCCCGTCGCCACCCCAGGTCGGAACGCAGGGCGCTCATCGGATGCCGCGCGCTCACGTGCTCGTGCATCGGCCCCAGTTCGGCCAGGTCGGCGGTGACGACGGGCTCCGTCTCCACCCCGGGCGTGCGAGCATACGGAGACGATGGTGCGACCGTCCCACGCCGCAACCGCCGCTGGGAGAACCGCGTGTAGCCCGCCCCGCGATACACGCCGGGCGTTCCCGTGAAGAGCAGGGCCCAATGCACGCCGGCGTCGAGCGCATCCGCCGCGATGCGGTCCATCATCGAGCGGGCCAGACCGAGACCGCGAGCGGAAGGCGCGACCGCGACATCCGCGATGCCGAGCACTCGGTGCACGGCGCCGCCGACGGCACGGAGCTGCTGCGCGAGCCCGTAGACGCTGCCGACGACCTCACCGTCGCGCACCGCGACGATCGTTCGAGCGTGCCGATCGGGGTCGAGCGACCACTGCGGCAGCATGATCGGCGCGTCGAACGCCTGTGCCCAGAGCGCCGCGAGACCCGGCTCGTCGCCGATCCTCGCGCGGCGGAGCTCCGCGGCGCTCACGCTGCCGCACCCCGTGCGAGCTCCGCCGCGCGGATCGTGGTCGCGAGCACACGTCGTGATCGGTGCCACGGCACCGCGACCTCGTCCCCGGCCGCGAGGGCGAGGACGCGCGCCGCGAGGCCGCGGTAGCCGAGCTGGGTGGCGAGGTCCCCGACCGTGAGCTCCGCCTCGACCGTGCCGGAACCGATCATCACCGACACGGCATAGGAGTCGGGGCCGGGCAGGCCGGAGATCTCGGCGACCACCGGCACCCCGCCCGTGGTTGCACCGTGCACGATCGCGATGTCCTCCGACCTGGTCGGGCTGCCGGGTCTGCGACGCGTCACCCCCGCGTCGAGGACGATCTCGTCGTCGAGCAGCACGTCGAGCATCTCCCAGGCGTGCACCCCGATGTTCACGAGCGTGCCGCCGGCCCCCTTCGGATCGTCCTGCCACGCGCGCGGGGCGGTCGTGAATCCCATGAGATCGTGCTGGGCGCGCACGCGGACGGCCAGCACCTCCTCGCCCGCCAGGCGCGAAGCGAGGCCCATCAGGCGCGGCGCGAACCGCAGCACCGAACTCGTGAACCCCCGTGCCGCGGGCATCACCGCGTCGAGCGCACCGAGCTGGACGTGCGACGCGGCCGCGACCTTGTTGACGAAGAACGGCACCGTGCTGCTCGCGAGGACCTCCACGACCTCGGCGACCCGCGGGGTGCGCGGGGTCGCGATCACGAGATCGGGCTGCGTGTCGAGCAGCGACCCCAGGTCGCGCGCGACCGGCACGGAGAACTCGCGGGCGAACTCTGCGGCGAGCGCGTGGTCGTCGAGGTCCCACACGCCGGAGATCTCCGCACCGAGCTCGCGAAGGTTCCGGGCGTCGCTGAACGGGTGGGAATGGGCCGCACCGGCGAAGACGACCCTCATGCCATGCGGTCGAGATCGGTCGCCGTCACCGCGTGCCGCAGTGGAAGCCCGTCGAGGAGACGTTCGACCTCGTCGACCACCAGCGCCCCTTGCCGAAGCCGACCCTCCCGGGTGCCCGCGGCCTTGTGCGGCGTGAGGAGCACGTTCGGCAGCGCGCGGAACGGGTGCGCGACCGGCAGCGGCTCGTCATCGAACACGTCGATCGCAGCGTCGATGCGGCCGGTGCGGAGCTCCGCGACGAGCGCCGCCTCATCGACCATCCAGGAGCGCGCCGTATTGACGAACCCCGCACCGTCCGGCATCGCGGCGAACTCGCGCGCACCCAGCAGGTGCCGGGTCTCCGGCAGTGACGGGGCGTGCAGCGCGACGATGCGCGATCGCCGCAGCAGATCTTCGAGCGAGACGTGCTCCGCACCGAGCCGCCGTGCTCCGGCCTCGTCGAGCGTGGGGTCGGCCAGCAGCACCCGCCCCCCGAGGAGCCGGACGAGATCCAGGTAGGCGCGGCCCGTGCGCGACGCGCCGATCACGCCGATCGGCGCGTCGAGCAGTTCGTGCTGGGCCGGCGCGCGCTCGGCCACGGCCCAGTCGGCACCCGCGTGCATGGCATGGTCGAACTGCGGCATCCGATGCAGCAGCGACAACGTGAAGCCGAGCGCGACCTCGGCGACCGAGCGCGCCATCGCGGCGCCCGCCTGCGTGACGCGGATGCCACGGGCGAACAGCTCGTCGGTCGCGAAGGGCTTCACGCTCGCACCGGTGTGGGCGACGAGCCGCAGCGCGGGCAGACGGTCGAGCGCGGCCGCATCGAGCGGGCCGAGCCCCCAACTCGTGATGAGCACCTCGATCGAGGCGGCATCGATCGAGGAGCCGAGGGCTTCCTCGAGCGTCGAGACGAACACCGTTCCCCGCGCATCCAACGCGGCCCGCGACGCCGCGGCGAAGAACTCCCGACGGAGCCCCTCGCCGACCACCGCGAGCACGCGAGGCGTCACGACAGCCATGCGTCCCGATGCTCGGCCACGAATGCGTCGTCGCTCAGGTACGGGTATCGAGCCCGAGCGAGTTCGATCTCGTGCGACTGGCCCGGCGAGAGCGACTCGGCGGGATCGAGGCACCACGTGCCCTCGAACAGGCCCTGCTGTCGAAGCACCTCGTGCACGCCGGCGATCACGCCGCGGAAGTCGTGAGACGGGTCGAACACGGCCGCATTGAAATCGGTGAGGTCGTTCGCCATGCCGACCAGTCTGCTCCTGGCCTCGTCGTCGCCGGCACGTGCGCGATGCGCGAGTTCGAGCAGCCCGACGGCGGCCCTCGTGCCGACGGCCCATTGACCGAGCAGGCCGCCGACGAACCGCATCGGCGCCGCCTCCGGAACCAGGTGGTACTCGCCGAGCAGGTCGGCGACGATCGCGTCATCGTTGCCGGTGTAGAGCGCGACGTCGCCGGCGCGGGAGGACTCGGCGACGCCGCGCACGAGCTCCAGCGTGCGATACCGATCGAACGGTGCGGCCTTCACGGCGACGACCGCCTCGATGTCAGCGAAGGCGCGCCAGAACTCGCGCGAGAGCACTGGTCCCCCGATCGCCGACTGCAGGTAGAAGCCGATGACGGGCAGCACCTCGCCCACGGCGCGAGCGCGCTCGAGGAGCTCCGCCTCGGTCGCGCCGGGCAACCGTGGGCTGACGAGCGCGGCGTGGTAGCCCAGTCCACGAGCGATCTCGGCTTCGGCGACGGCCTGCGCGGTCGGACCGACCACGCCCGCGACACGCAGCATCGGCCGCGAGATCTCCCGGTCGAGCACATCGGCCGCGAGCGCGAGCACCGGCTCGAAGAGCCCGTGCTGCGGCTCCCTGATCTCGAACTGCGTGGTGTGCACCGCAACGGCCACGCCTCCGGCGCCCGCGTCGGCGTAGTACCTGGTGAGCGCGCGCTGGCGACGCTCGTCGAGCCGTCGATCGGCGTCGAGCGCGAGGGGATGGGCCGGAATCACGGTTCCGCGGCGGAGGAGCGCCGCGAGTTCGGCAGGAAGGGCGGCGGTCATCAGAACCTGCCGTCCCGAACGGCCCACTTCGTGGGCTTGCCAGAGGTGGGCAGACCCTGGCGCAGCCACTCCGCCTGCCACTCGATGAGGGTGTTCGCCGAGACATCCGGGTAGCCGAAGAGCTCGAACGAGCGCGCCGCGTCGTTCAGGAGCGCCGTGGGGGCCGGCTCGTCGACGAGCTCGAGCTCACGACCGAGCACTGCGGCGAAGCGGCGTGCGATCTTCTCGACGCTCAGGGTCTCCGGCCCCGTGAGATTGAGCGTGAAGACCTCGTTCGACGCGTGACCGAGCGAACGGAGCACGACCTCGTTGGCGTACCCCTGCCAGACGACGTTGACGTTGCCGGTCGCCACGGAGACGGGATCGCCGGCGAGGACCGCCGACCCGATGTCCGCGAGAACCCCGTAGCGCAGGTCGACGGCGTAGTTCAGGCGCACGATCGACACGGGGGTTCCGCGGGTCACGGCGCCGAACTCGAAGACCCGCTCCCGGCCGAGGCACGACATGGCGTACTCGCCGAGCGGCGCGGGCGCCACGGACTCGTCGGCGCCTCCGCTGGCGGCGGACACGAACGGATACACGTTGCCGGTCGACATGGCCGAGATCGCGCTGTCGCGATAGCGCCGGGCGACCCGATCGGGCAGCGCCGCGTTGACCTCCCACGCCCACGAGCCGTTGGTCGCCGCCCCGAACTTCGCGCCGACCATGAAGATCACGTTCGGCGCATCGGGCAGCCCCGCGAGGTCGTCGTCGCCGAGCAGGTCGAAGGCGATCGTGCGGACTCCGGATGCCTCGAGCCGCTCGCGCGCGTCCGGGTCCGAGTATCGCGAGACGGCGAACACCTGGTCGCCCTCACGCCCCGCCGCGTCGAGGCCCTTGCGGGCGAGCACGGAGAGGGTGGGGCCCATCTTGCCCCCCGCGCCGAGGATGACGAGATCACCCGACCCCCGTGCGAGGTCGGCGACGAGCCCGTCGCTCGGCGCAGTGAGTCGCGCCTCGAGTTCGGCTTCGGAGGAGAACATGGTTGCCTTTCTGATCACGCGGTCGCGAGAATGCGGGTCGCTTCGAACCCGGGAGCCGGGCCGTCAGCCCTTGATGCCGGATGTCGCGACGCCCTCCTGCACGTACCGCTGCGCGAGCAGGTATGCGAAGAAGATCGGGACGAGAGCGACGACCGAGCCGGCGAGCATGACGCTGAGTGGGACGTTCTGCTGCTGAAGCGACGAGATGCCGACGGTCAGCGTCCACATGTTCGAGCTCTTCGCCATGATCAACGGCCAGAGGAAGTCGTTCCAGTGCCAGAGGAAGACGAAGATGCCCAGCGTCGCGAGCACCGGCTTGCACAGCGGCAGCACGATCGTGAAGAAGATGCGCAGCTCGCTCGCGCCGTCGATGCGCGCTGCCTCGAAGAGCTCGTCGGGCAGCCCCTGGATGAACTGGCGCATCAGGAACACCGCCTGCGCGTTCGCGAGCGTCGGCAGGATCAGGCCCCAGTAGGTGTCGACGCCGCCGAGCTTCGCGAGCACGATGAACGTCGGGATGAGGGTGACGTGGAACGGCACCATCACCATCGCGAGGAACGACCAGAACATCACCTCCTTGCCGGCGAAGCGCTTCTTCGCGAAGGCGTACCCCGCCATCGCCGAGAGCAGCAGCACCGCCGCGACGCTGACGATCGAGTAGATGAGCGTGTTCCCGAGCCAGACGAGCACGTTCTGTCCGCCGAGGACCTGCTCGTACGATTCGGTCGACAGGTTCCACGGCATGAGGCTCGACGGGAACTCGACCGCGAGGCCGGGCTTCAGGCTGAGCACGACCATGGCGTAGAACGGGAAGAAGCACGCGATCGCCGCGATGCCGAGACCGATCCAACGCAGCAGCACGCCGACCGGCGTCGGCTCGAGCGCGAGGTAGGAGCGGCGGCGAAGACCCAGTCGGGTGGTGGTCACCTGTGTCATTTGTCCCTCCCGACGAGACGGCGCTGGATGAGCGCGACCACGAGGGTCATGACGAAGAGCGTCACGCCGATCGCAGCGGCATAGCCGTAGTCGAAGTACTTGAAGCCCTGGTCGTAGAGCATGTAGACGAGCGAGTAGCTCGCGTGGGCCGGGCCGCCCTGGGTCATCACGTAGACGAGGTCGAACACCTGGAACGAAGCGGTGGTCTCGATCACGAGGAGGAAGAACAACGTCGGCTTCAGGTGCGGGAGCACGATGTACCGGAAGCGGTGCCATGCGCCGGCGCCGTCCATGAGGGCGGCCTCCTCGAGCTCGCGCGGTACGTCCTGCAGCGCGGCGATGACGATGAGCATGCCGTAGCCGAATCGCGACCAGATGCCGACGATGACCAGGGCCGGAACGACCAGCACCGGTGAGTTGAGCCACGACTCGTCGAGACCGAAGGGCGTCATCAACTGCGACCACGGCCCGTCGGTCGAGAAGATCCACTTGAAGATCGCGCCGGCCAGCACGAGCGAGGTGATGACCGGGAGGAAGAAGACCGAACGGAAGAAGCGTGAGCCGCGGAAGCCGCGCCGGACGCCCAGCGCCATGACCACCGACAGCGCGACGGAGAGCGGCACCGCGAGCAGCGAGTACAGGAGCGTGACGCCCAGCGCGTTCCAGAACACGGGGTCGCCGACCATGCGCTCGAAGTTCGCGACGCCCTCCCATTCGAGCAGGCCCGAGATGTCGTAGTCGAAGAAGCTGAGCCCGACGCCTGCGATCGCGGGCCCGAATCGGAAGGCGAGGAAGAGGAGGAACGCCGGCAACGCGAAGAAGAACCCGATTCGCGCCTCGCGCCGTTCGAGCACGCGCTTGGCGAGGTTCCGCTTGGATCGCGGCGGCTCGCCGTCCGATCGGGGGCGAGGCGGTTCGAGCATCGCCGTGGAACCGGTGGTTGTCATCTGGGCCTCCTCGGGTGCGGTGGGGCGGCATTCCGCCGCCCCACCGCGTGGTGCGACTACTTCAGCAGGGGCGCGGCGGATGCTGCGGCATCCTCGAGCGCCTGCTTCGGGGTCTTCGTGCCGAGGAGCGCGGCCTGGATCTCGGGGGCGAGCACACCCATGACCTCACGCGAACTCGGGAAGAGCTCCCCGACGGTGCTCGTCGGCACGATCGCCTCGATGGCACCCTGGATCGGGTCGTCCGCGTACAGCTCGCCGGTCGACTTCAACGGCGAGAAGTAGTTCGCGGCGAGATCGTACGCGACGACGTTCTCCGCGTTGGTCGCGTACGCGGCGAATGCTCCGGCGGCCTCCTTGTGCGACGATCCCTTCATCATCGCGAGCGACCCCACGGTGCCGTAGGAGACGGATTCCTCGTTCTCGAGCGGCGGCTTGATGACGATGGCGTCCTCACCCCAGAAGGCGCTGACATCGGCGGGCGCCGACTGCCAGGTGCAGGCGACCTGATCGGTCGCGATCGCGGTCTGCTCGAGCGACGGGAAGGTCGAGATCAGGTCGGGCTCGATGTAGCCGTTCTTCGCCATGTCGGTGATGTAGGTGAGCGCTTCGACGCCGGCCTCGCTGTCGAAGGCGACCTCGCTGCCGTCCTCGTTGAAGACGGAACCGCCCGCCTGCCAGAGCAGGGGGTAGAAGGTCATGTTGAGGGTCACCTCGGGGGCCGCGAAGTACTGCGTCGCGTAGATGCCCTTCTCCTTCAGCGCGGGGGCGATGTCCATCAGGTCGTCCCACGTGGACGGGTACTCGGTGAGCCCGGCCGCATCGAACGCGTTCTTGTCGCACATGAGCGCGTTGGCGCTCGTGAGCAGCGGCGCGCCCATGAGCTGGCCGTCGATCGTGATCGAGTCGACGACGTTGTCGAGGATGTCGTCCTTCTGCTCGGCGGGCAGGTACTCGTCCATCGGCTCGATCGAGTTCTGGTAGGTCGACAGCTGGTCGGGGATGAGGTAGACGAGGTCGGGTGCCTTGTTGGCCGCGATCGCGGTGGCGAGCGATTCGTCGCGGTTCGCCCACGGGTAGATCTCGTACTTGACGGTCACGTTCTCGTGGTCGGCTTCGTAGGCCTTCACGATGCCGTCCCAGTAGTCGCGATGCGACGCCTCGTCTGCGATGACGGGGTAGATCCACATCGTGACCGTCTGCTCGCCGGAGTCGGCCGAACCGCTGCTGCAACCGACGAGGGTCATCGCTGCGACAGCGGCCATGGCGCTGCCTGCCAGCAATCTCTTGTGACGCATGGTGCTCCTTCGGTGAATGCGGCTGACGCCGCGCTGTGTGGGTTGGTGGATCAGTACCGCGGAACCTCGACGATCCGCCCCTCGTGGCGTGAGCGTTCCGCCGCGAACACGGTGAGGTGGCTGTCGAGTGATTCCAGGGGCCCGGACCGGATGAACGACCGGTCCCCTGTTGCGACGGCCGCGACGAAGGCGTTCATCACGCCGCCGTCACCGCCGCCGTGGTCTCCTCCGGCGTTGGCCGCGCCGGTCGGGCCGACCTGGTGCACGACGGCCTCGCCGGTGCGGAAATCGACCACTCTCGCCGACTCGCCGTCACCGTCGAGCACGCCATGCGAGCCGAAGATCTGGGTGCGACGATGCGTCTGCTCCGAGAAAGCCGTCATGGTGAACGTTCCGGCCGTGCCGTCGTCGAAGGTGAACGCGACGACCTGGTTGTCGACCACGTCGTTGTCGGCGTCGTAGGCGCAGATGCCGTACGGGCCGGTGCGGAGCGCCTCGATGACGCCGGCCTCGGTGCCCTCATCCGTGATGACGGTGACCGGCCACACGTCGCCCTCCTCGCGCACGGTCTTCAGGTAGAGCTTCTGCGCGGCATAGGGGCAACTCGTCGCCAGGGCGCAGTCGAGGCAGCGGTCGGCTGCGCCGGCCGGCTTGTTCTCGGGGCGGAAGTGCTGGAGCGATCCGAAACTCGCGACCTTCGCGATGCGCTTGCCCGTGACGTACCTGATCCAGTCGATGTCGTGGCTCGACTTGGCGAGCAGCATCGGCGCGGCCAGGTCTTCGCGGCGCCACGGGCCGCGAACGTAGG
This sequence comes from Agromyces sp. PvR057, assembly GCF_040547485.1. NCBI lineage: Bacteria > Bacillati > Actinomycetota > Actinomycetes > Micrococcales > Microbacteriaceae > Agromyces > Agromyces sp. PvR057. The sequence continues at coordinate 284,704 of NZ_JBEPPT010000003.1, read as the reverse complement.
AATGGGCCATGTGCCACCAGCCCACGGGCTCGAGGTGCTGCACGTTGATGACCTCGCCGAGGACGCCGCTGTCGATGATGGACTTCACGAGGTCCGTGTACGGCATGTACCGCATGACATGGCAGACCCCGAAGATGACCCCGGTCCGCGTGATCGCCTCGACGATCCGCCGACTCTCGACCTCCGTCGGCGCGAGCGGCTTCTCCATGAGGATCGCGTAGCCGCGTTCCGCGAGCGCGACGGCGGGTTCGACATGCTGGCGGTCCTGCGTCGCGATGATCACGGCGTCTGCGATGCGCTCGTCGAGGGCGGCGATCTCCCGCCAGTCGGCGTACTGCGCCACCTCGGGGTCGCCGGCCGAGACGACGTCCCGCTGGTGGGAACGAGGGTCCGCGACGGCGACGAGCCGCGCGCGGTCGGGGTTCGCGTGCACCCACCTCGTGTACGACTGCCCGCGGTTGCCGGCGCCGACGAGCGCGATGCGCACCGGTTCGGTCTTCGTCGTGGCCTTCATCTCGCCGCTCTTCCTGTCGGGAGCCGATCCGTGAGGGACTGACTCCGCGACGTTCATTTCGCTATAGCATGTAGCAAAGCTACGGTGATGTCCACCCCCGGCCGAACTCCACGGCGTCCCCCGATGACGTGGTATCGCCGTGGCAACGGTCCCCGTAGTGTCATTCCCTATAGCTTGTAGCAAAGATCGAGCGGACCCGGCACGCCGGTGCCCGACGCAGAAGGAGTTCCATGATGTTGGGCAACGTGTCCGACCAGAACATCGCCGACCGGGTCGCCGACGAACTGCGTGCGGCGATCCAATCCGGCGAACTGGAACCCGGCGAGCGCCTCGTCGAACGAAAGCTCGCCGAGCGGCTGGGTGTCAGCCACATCCCGGTCCGCGAGGCTCTCGCGAAGCTCGCGGAGGAACGGCTCGTCGAGCGGCAGCCGCGCCGCGGCGCGCGTGTCGCGGCGCTGACCGGTGAGGAGCTCGCCGAGATCTCGAGCCTGCGCATCGTGCTGGAGCAATTCGTCTGCCAGCGCGTCCAAGAACGCTGGAGCGGCCGTTCGGAGGCGAAGCTGCGGCGCATCGTCGCGTCGATGATCGAAGCGGCCGAGCGGGGTGAAGGCGACCGGATGTTCGCGCTGGACCGCAAGTTCCACGAGCAACTCTGGGAACTGGCCGAACATCACCTGCTGATGGACATGACCTCGCAACTCCGCGGCAGGATCAACGGGTTCCTCCGCGCGACGAACAACGCCCTCGAGCCTGCGGACCGCATCGCGCACGCCCAGGCGCACGCCGAGATCATCGATGCGATCGCGAGCGGCGACCTCGAGCTCGCCCGCTCCACGATGGCGAAGCACGTCGAGATCGCCGCTGCCCGCATCAGGATCGGGGTCGCCCCGCCCTCGGCCTGACGAACGCGCCCCGGTGGGCGCGTTCGTCGTGGCGACGACGGGGTCCGCAGCGTCACACGATGGCGTTGCCGGTCACGACGATGCGATCGGATTCCTCGGGGAATTCGGCGCGCTTCACGCCGGCCTCGACGCACCCGGTCTGCACGAGGGTCGAACCGTCTCCGAACGCCGCCGCCGCCAACGCCAGTCGCCCGCCCGCGAATCGCACGCCGACCGCACGATACGTGTTGACACCGCCGTCGAGCGCGACGAGCGTGCCGTCGGCGGCATCGGTCTCGAGCGTGCTGTCCGCGAGAAGGAGCGACAGCTGCCCGCTTCCCGCACGGCGCACCTGCGCACCGGCCGCCCCGGCGCCGTCGAGGCGAGATCCCGCGACCACGGCGATCTCCTGACCCTCGCCCGTCTGCGCGACGAACGAGATCCCGCGGGCGGTACTGCCGGCGAAGCGCACATCCCGCGACGCGACGACCACGTCGGCGGCGGCATCCGCTCCGGTGAGCCTGCACCCGTCGAAGACGAGGCCGCCGGCGCCGAGGAACTTCTGTCCGCTCATGCCATCGAAGACGACGTCGCGGAACGTCACCGTCTCGGTCACCGTCGCGTTCGTGACGTCGTTCGCCGCGGTGAACCGGAAGCGCGATCCCTCGATCACGGTGGGTCGCAGAGACGCATCGCTCGACTGCGTGATGAGGAACGTCCCGTCGGCGCTGCAGCCGCGCAACTGCGCCCCGTCGGCGTTGATCCAGAGCATGCCCGAGCCCGCCAGCGAGGCCTTGCCGATCACCTGGACGTCCTCGAGCGTGAGGTCGGTGATGCGGACGCGCGCGACGAACCACGAGCAGACGTGCTTGCGCACCGTGATCCGCTTGGCCGCAGACCCCCACGCCGCACCCGAGTTGGCGAAGGTCATCAGGCCCGAATTGCCTGTATAGGTGAGGTCGTGCTCGTACTGACCATGCGTGACGAACGGGCCCTCGTCATCACCGTCGCCGTGACAGTTCTCGACGAGCGAGTAGGCACTCGCGGTGAAGTCGTTCAGGTGGCGTGCGTTGGAGGTGTGGCAGTTGGCGACGTACCCGTAGAGGCAGTAGATCTGCTGCGTGAGATAGCCGGCACCGCCCCAGGTCACCGAGGTGGGGTTCGTCAGCGAACATCCGACCGTCTCGTAGTAGCTGTTCCACCGACGCATGACCACCGGCCAGAAGCTCCCGACGGCGTGGACATCGCGCACGTCGCAGTGCACGGCGTACTCGAACGCGAGCGGATGCGACCCGGTGAACTCGTCGGTTCCGGTGCCGAGGAAGCGGAGGTTCTCGACGCGCACCCGATCAACGGGCTCGATCTTCGTCCAGGTGATCTGACGGCCCGCGGCGAGCGGCCAGCCGATCTTGTAGTCCACGCGGATGTGGGTGCCGTCGATGATCCTGGTCACCCGCACGAGCCGCTGCAGCTCCCGCTCCCACCGACCGCTCAAGGCGTTCACCTCGGTCGCGTACCAACCGCCGACCTCGAAGAACGATGCGTCTCCGACCTCGAACACATCAGCCAGGTCGGGCATGTCCGCGCTGAGATTCGCCACGTGCACCCGATCGGTGCGGGTGCCGGTGAAGGAGAGCACCGCCGCGAACGGGTCGTCCTTCCCGGCGTTCTCGATTCCGTCGGTGGTCATCAGGTGGCCGCCGAAGTCGAAGTCGAGATTCGAGCGGGTGAGCTTGTGCCTGCGCACGAAGTTGAGGTCGCTGCGCGCGATGATCCTTCGAACGGCGGGATCGTTGACCATGGCGTCGAGCGCGTCGTCGGCCGGTACCGCCGCGTCGAGGATCCCGAAGTGATGGAAACCGACGACGCCGTCGTGCTGCAGCAGCCACGCGGTGCCGGCGGCACCCGCGACGATCGTGCCGCCGTTCGCCGCGGCATCCGACGTCTTGACGCCCCGGTACGAGAGGCCCGCGACATCGCCGGGGGCGTGGTAGCCGAGCACCTCGCGCAGCTCACCCGTCTTCGCCTTCTCGCCGGCGAGATCGACCACCGTGTCGACGACCTCGGGCTTGATGCCGAGTGCGGCGGCGGCGGCGACCGGTGCCGCCTGCGCCGGCTGGGCGGCACCGACGGCCGCGATGCCGCCGATGACGGATGCCCCGAGGCCGAGCAGGACGCTGCGGCGGGCGCTGCCCTGGGCCGCCGACTCGACGGGCGGAATCGCCTCGTCCGTCGCGGGATTCGTCTCGGATCCACGGAAGTGGCGTGAGGCGCGGTGGCTCATGGTGTGTTCCTTTCGACTGCGTACTGATCGATGGATCGTTGGATCGATGGAGGCGAGACGGTCACCTGACGATGCCGGGGCCGTAGACGAACCGATCCGATTCGTCGGGAAGCGAACGGGTCACGCCCTGCTCGACCGTGCCGTTCACGAGGAGCGTCGACGGCGACGCTCCCCCGCCGTCGGCGACGTCGAGCCGCCCGCCGCGGAACCGGGTGCCGGTGATGCGCACGTGGTTCTCTCCTCGCACCATCCGGAGCAGTGCGGTATCAGGGGTTCCGGCGACGTACTCGCCGCCGTCGAGTTCGAGGCTCACGACCCCCGGCCCCTCCCCACGGGACACGACCGCGCCGTCCGGGCGGGATGCCTCGGCGTGCACGCCCGCGAGGACGACCGATTGGTCGCGCACCGCGCTCGCCTCGATGCCGACGCCCCGCAACGTCCCCCCGCGAATGACGAGCGTCGCCGATCCGATGCCGAACGGAGCAGCACCCTCCGGCGACTCGAGGGCGCAGTCCACGAACTCGAGACGCCCCGAGCCTCGCGCCTGGGTGCCGTCGATGCCCGTGATCGTGGTGCGCACGAAGTGCACGGTGTTCGCGACCGGAGTCTGCACGAGCACCTGGTCCTTCGGGAGAGCGAAGGAGCAGTCCTCGATCACCGTCGGCCGCGTGGATCGACTGCTCCGCTGCCCGATCGCGAGAAGCCCCGCGCTGCACCCCCTCACCTGGGCTCCGTCGGCGTTCACGGTGAGCGTGGCGCTCTGATCGAAGGTCGACCGCGGCACCACCCGCACGTTCTCGAGCGTGAGGTCGGTGATCTTCGTGCCGGCGACGAACCACGAGCAGACGTGGTCCCGTACTGTGATGCGCTTGGCGCTCGTCCCCCACTGGGCGCCCGAGTTTGCGATGTCCATGAGCCCGGAGCAGCCCTGGAACACCAGGTCGTGCTCGTACTGCCCGTGCGTCGTGAACGGGTTGCCGCCCTGGTCGTCGCCATCGCCGTGACAGTTCTCGACCATCGAGTGGGCACTCGCCGTGAAGTCGTTCAGGTGCCGCGCGTTCGAGCTCGCACAGTCCCGTACATGGCCGTACAGGCAGGCGATCTGCTGCGTGAGGTACCCGGCACCGCCGTAGAACACCGTCGGCGGATTGACGAGGGAGCACCGCTCCGTGATGTACGAGGTGTTCCAACGGCGCATGATCACCGGCCACCAGGTCCGACTCGCGTGGATGTCGCTGACGTCGCAGTGCACCGCATACTCGAACGCGACGGGATGCGAGCCCGAGAGCTCACGGGGATCCGGAAACGACCCGTCCGTGGGTCCGGTGTAGGGCCCGGCACCGAGGAAGCGCATGTTGCGGATGCGGACGCGCTCGACCGGTTCGACCGAACGCCACCGCAGCCGGCGGCCCGCATCGATCGTCCAGCCGTTCAGGTAGTCGATGCGAACGTGCGTGGCGTCGACCTGCTGCGTGATGCGCACGAAGCGCTGGAGCTCTCGCTCGTCGCTCCCGCTGACCTCATCGCTCGAGAGCGTCCACCAACTGTCGACCGGGAACGCGGCGGCATCGGGGACTCGCACCGCGTCGGTCAACTCTGCGAACGGCTCGTCGAGCGCGTAGTCGATCGTCGCGTTCGCCGGCGTGCCGGTGAAGAACATCACTGCGCCGAACGGATTGTCATGGCTGTTCGCCTCGATGCCCTCCGTGGTCACCAGGTGGCCGCCGAAGTCGAGCTCGAGGTTCGACCGGGTGAAGACGTGGCGCCTGACGAAGTTGACCGGGGTATGCGCCTCGATGCGATGAACGCTCGGATCGCCCACGAGCGCGTCGAGCGCATCGTCGGCCGGGGTGGCCGCATCGAGCACGCCGAAATGGTGGAAGGCGATCACGCCGTCGTGCTGGAGCATCCATCTGCTTCCGTGGCTTCCCGCGATGACGGTTCCACCGTTCGCGGCGGGCCCGTCTCGACGGATGCCGCGGTAGACCAGCCCGCGGACATCACCGGGAGCGTGGTAGCCGAGCACCGCAACCACGTCGCCGTCGCCGGCGCGCCGCCGGGTGAGCTCGAGCACGGTCTCGGCGACCTGCACGCCGTCGCCGGCGGGGGCGGCCGACGCCGATTCGCCCGTACCGAGCGATCCGGCCACAATCGCACTGCCGGCGACGGCGGCACCCAGGCCGATCAGGAGTCCCCGCCGGCCTGTCGTCCCCGGCTCCGTCGCCTCCTCGGCGACCTCGGGGCGGCGCGAACCTCGACTCGGGCTGGAACGGCGAGCGGGAAATGCTGGCATGGGCTTCCTCGACCTCGATCTCTTGGTGACGTTTCGCTATAGCATGTAGCAAACGTGCTGAGCTGTCCAGCATCGAGACCTGCCGTTCCACCCGAGGACGATTCACACTCGGGCACCCCGAAGCCCCTCGATCCCATGAACCGAGACCCGCTGCTCGCGCCCGTCGCCGGCGTGTTCGCAGCCCAGGAGATCAAGCCGCAGGCGCGCACGCTCGCCGAGGACCGCGGCATCCGCTGCGTCGTGCTCGACTCCGACGCGATGCGCGGACTCGACGACAGCGACTCGCGCCTGTTCTAGCCCTGCATTCCGGCCTGGTTCTCGGCATTCGGAGGCACGGGCGGGGCGTCGCGGAAGCGCTCGGGCATCACCTTCGCGGGTCGTCGGCGCTCCTGCGCGAGCGGCCGCACGCCGCCCTCCAGGAACTGCATCGCCGCGAACGCGGTGATCTTGTCGAGGATGAGCCTCGCCTTCAGCGGCAGATCGTGATCCACGCGCCAGTGGTCGCCCGCCCAGACCCAGAGCGACGGGAGGTCCGAGTCGGCGATCAGCATCGCGCGATCGGCGAGCTCGTCCTCACCGTACGTCCACAGCGCGGCGGCCGCCTGCTCGGCGGAGAAGATGACCCGTGTCCGTCCCACAGGGCCGAGTCTGGCAGAGCCGAAGCGCGCGCACGCGGATGCCACCCGAGTGAAACCTGAGTGTCACTCGGATTGTCGGGCCTTAGGATGACACCGTGATCTCCCCCAGCCACACCAACGCTTTGGCGCCCACCCGTACCTGGGCCGCCGTCCTGTTCGACCTCGACGGCACCATCGTCGACTCCGCCGCCGACATCACGGCCTCGCTCGCGCACATGTTCGCCGAGCTCGGCCTCGAGGTGCCACCCGCCGACGAGCTCCTCGCCTACGTTGGTCCGCCGCTGCTCGACAGCCTGCGCCTCATGGGCGGCTTCGACGACGACGGAGCCGAGCGGGCCCTCGAGACCTACCGGGCCGACTACGCGAACCGCCTGTTGCACTCCCCCGTCTTCCCCGGCGTGGCCGGCGTGCTCGAGCGCCTGCACGCCGCCGGCGTCCCGATCGCGCTCGCGACCTCGAAGCCCGAGAGCATGGCGAACGCCGTGCTCGAGAACGCCGACCTCGCCCGCTACTTCACGGTCATCGCGGGCGCGAGCGACGACGAGACCCGCAGCACGAAGGCGGATGTCGTCGCCGAGGCGCTGCGTCGCCTGCAGGCCGTCGGCATCGACACCTCGAACTCGGTGATGGTCGGCGACCGCGGGTACGACACCCTCGGCGCCTCGGCCAACGGCGTGCCGACGATCCTCGTGGAGTGGGGCTACGGCTCCCCCGCCGAGGCCGACGGCGCCCTCGCCGTCGTGCACTCGGCAGACCAGCTGCGCGGGCTGCTCCTCGGCTGAGGCCGACGGGGCGCACGCCGGTCGTCGCGACATCCGTCATTTCGCCGCTGTTCGCGAAACGGATGTGCGCATCGTGACCATACGGCGCGCACGATCGACATCACAGCGCCTTCTGCGCAAATATTCTGCGAATCCATAGGTTCGGGGTTTACCCCCCGAACTGGTCACAGCTAGATTCCCCAGTACGTCCGCCTACCGACGGACGACGTCGCGACCCGGGATCCCCCGCCGGTCGCATCGAGGGGAGAAGAATGTCTGGAATCTCCACGCGTGCGAAAAAGCGCGCGGTGGCGATCGTTCCGGTCATCGCGCTCGCGGCCGCCACATTGGCGGCAACGGGAGTGGTCGGTTCGTCCGCTGCAGCAGCACCATACGAGGCGCCGATCATCGGCGACTCGGAGTACTACATGAATTACGTCGAGCCGCGCGCCGAGGCCGCGTTCGGCGTGGATCGGACGGTCGACGAAGGAGTCACTGCGCAGGAGCAGCAGGCCGCCCTGGTCAAGGCCGACGCGCTCGAGCGCAAGTTCACGGCGGGCAACCCGGTCGCAGCGGCGGGACTCGCCAAGCTCGAGTCGAAGTCGCTCAAGAGCGGCAAGAGCCCGAAGTGGCTGAAGAGCCTGTACAAGTCGGCCAAGGAGACCCAGACCGCGAAGCTGCTGACGATCCTCGTCGAGTTCGACGAGAACGCGGCCGACGACTTCAGCGGCGTCCAGGTGCCGACGGCGTTCGGCGCCACCGACTGCAAGCCGGGTGATGTGCAGAGCGGACCGCTCCACAACAACCTCCCCGACCCGGCCGACCTGTCGAACCTCGACAACAACTCGATGTGGGTGCCCGACTTCTCGCCGAAGCACTACAACGACATGCTCTTCTCGAAGAAGGGCATCACCGAACGCGTGCGCAAGGACCTCACCGGCCCCGATGGCAAGAAGGGCATCGACATCTCGGGCTACACGATGAAGGCGATGTACGAGGAGATGTCGCAGGGCGCCTACACCGTGACCGGCACGGCGACCCCGTGGGTCACGGTGCCGCACTCCGAGGCGTACTACGGCGCGAGCGTCTGCCACCTGAACGACGAAGGCGTCTACGAGGCCGGCGCGATCCAGGACATGCAGGGCCACCCCGACAACCCGCTCGGAGCCGGCCAGCTGCCCATCGACGCGGTCGCGGCGCTCGCTGCCGCGCAGCCGGACTTCCCCTGGGCCGACTACGACATCGAGGACCAGGGCGACCGTGACGGCGACGGCGACTACAACGAGCCCGACGGCGTGATCGACCACGTCGTGCTCGTGCACGCCGGAGCCGACAAGTCCGGTGGCGGCGGCGACGAGGGCACCTACGCCATCTGGGCCCACTCCTCCGCTGTCGCAGGCGGCGCCGCCATCCCCGGCACCGACCTCAAGCTGTCGAACTACATCGTGCAGCCCGAGGACTCGGGCGTCGGCGTGTTCGCGCACGAGTACGGCCACGACCTCGGCCTGCCCGACCTCTACGACACCTCGAACGTCGGCGACTCCGACATCGACTTCTGGGACCTCATGTCGTCCGGCTCGCACGCCGGACCCATCTTCCAGTCGATGCCGACGCACATGGGCCTCTGGGACAAGTGGGTGCTCGGCTGGGCCGACCCGCTCGTCGTGAACCCCGGCGACAAGGCGAAGTCGGTGCTGGTCGGCCAGAACTCGCGCCCGCTCAAGGGCACGCAGGACGGCGTGAAGATCAACCTGCCCGACAAGATCCAGACGCTCACCACGCCGCACAGCGGCGCGAACGCCTGGTACACGGGCGCCGACCAGGACTGGGGCGACATCCGGATCTCCCGTGACATCGACGTGCCCGCGGGCGCGGCCGACGCGAAGTTCTGGATGTGGAACGACTACGTCATCGAGGAGGACTGGGACTACGGCTTCGTCGAGATCTCGACCGACGGCGGAACGACGTGGACCGACCAGAAGGTGTTCGCCGAAGACGGCACCGAGGTCACCACGCCCGACGGCTATCCCGACCCCAACGGCAACCTCGCCACGTTCGGCGGCAAGACGTACGGCCTCACCGGCTCGTCCGACGGCTGGCGCCACGACTACATCGATGTGTCCGCCTACGCGGGCAAGTCGATCGGCGTACGCCTGCGGCTCGCGACCGACGCGGCCTACCAGGATCGCGGATGGTTCGCCGATGACTTCGCGGTGACCGGCAACGGCTCGGCCACGTGGACCGACGACGTCGAGAGCGGCGAGAACGGCTGGACCAAGACGGTCGCCTCGTGGGCCGGCACCACCGGACCGGGCTGGCGCATCGACTCCGGCACCTCGACCAAGGCGCAGTACTACATGGTCGAGTGGCGCAACTTCGACGGGTTCGACGAAGGCCTGAAGTACGCCTACGACACGGTGTACCAGACCGACGAGGGCGCGTGGAAGGTCGACAAGATCAAGTACAACGCCCCCGGCGCGCTGGTCTGGTACCGCGACACCACCTACGGTGACACGAACCACGTGCAGTCCAACCTCACGGCCCTGCCGAGCGGTGGAGCGAAGGGCGGCCTGTTGATCGTCGACAGCCACTTCGACCCGCTGCGACGCACGGGTGCCGCGGCCACGGTCGACCCGACGACGCTGAAGAACATGCCGTCGAGGGCGCAGTCCTCGAACGCGGCCTTCGGCGTGCAGAAGACGTACCCCTTCAAGGAGTGCATCACCGACGCCGCCCTCACCGAGTACTGCACCGACGTGCCAGCACTGCCCGCGGTGAAGTCCTTCACCGACAAGCAGGGCTGGGCGCCCGGGTTCGAGTTCCGCAACGGCTCGCTGTTCTGGCGCTACGCCAACGGCTCGGCCGTCGTGCCCTCGATCGGCGACGCGCCGTACACGACGCGCATCGTCAACCCCGACGGCACCCCCGCGACCGAGCTGTACGGCGAGGACCTCGGGTTCACCGTGCTCGGCACGGGCAACCCGGCCGACTCGGGTGTCGCCTACGGCACGGGCGTCGACGTGCAGCTCCCGCTGCTCGGCAACCGCGCCGCACTCCTGAAGATCACCGCCCCGCAGGGCTGATCCGAACGGATGCCACGACGAGGCGTCGGCCCTTCGGGGTCGGCGCCTCGTCGCGTGTCAGGAGGCGCGCGTCTGCCGGTCGCAGTGGCCGGTCGAGGAGCGAAGCGCTACTCGGCGGGCGTCGCCGCGGGCGCGAGGCCGAGGCCGTCGAGCAGGCGATCCAGGTTCGCGGCGAACGGGTCGGGCTCGGCGAGCAGTGCGGCCGCCTCGGTGAGCGGATGCTGGGTGGCCTCGATCCAGAGTGCCGCGGGCGCATCCGCGGCGTCGGCGTCGGCGCCCGCCGCAGCGGCATCCAGCGTGATCGCGCCGAGCACGGCGGCCCGCACCGCGGCTGAGGCGCGTGCGGCGTCGGCCAGCGGCATCCCCTCGCCCGTGAAGCCCTCGAGCAGGGTCTCGCTGAAGGTCAGCGCATGCCGGCCGTCGAGCGGGCCGCTGGCCACGAGCACGATCGCGCCCGGGTGGTCGGCGAACCGGGCTCGCAGGTCTGCCGCGAGCCGTTGCACGCGCGTGCGCCACGGCACGGACGGGTCGGATGCCGCGGCGAGGTCGAGCCCCGAGAACACCTGCTCGACCATGGCCCGCTGCAGCGCGTTCTTCGACGTGAAGTACGTGTACATCGCCGTGGGCGTCAGGCCGAGGCGCGCGGCGACCCCGCGGATCGAGACGGCGTCGCCGCCCTTCTCCTCGAAGATCTCGAATGCGGCGTCGACGATGTCGGCCTGGCTGATGCTGCGCCTGGGTCCGGGCTTCATGCGGTGGTGCTCCTCGGGGTCGCGACAACGCTACCCGCCCGGTGGCTCGGAGGCGGCGCGCGGCCGACGCGCCCCTCCGAGACGGCGGGCCTGCGGAGCGATCAGTCCCGCGCGAGGAACGTGAGCACCGAGCCGTCCTCGACGATGAGCGGGCCGAGCGCCGCGTTGAAGACCGAGCCGTACGGCGCCGCGAGGTGCGCCGCGAACGCCGCCTCGTCGCGGTAGGCCTCGGTCACGACGAAGCGCGTGCCGATCGGCGCCGGCCCGTGGGCGACGTCGACTCCAGCAGGCGGGGAGACGACGCGGTGCGTGGCGAACTCGAGGCATCCCGGTTCGCGCCGCACGTCGTCGGCGAGCGCGAGGAGGAGGCGCGCGACCTCCTCCTCGCGACCCGATCGAGCCGTGAACTCGGCGATGAGCCGCACGACGTGCTGCGGGTCATCCGCTCGCTCGCCCTCGCTCATTCGGTCGCCGCACCCGTCATGATGGCCACGGCGTCGGTCATCGAGTGGGACTGCGGGGTGATCGTCGCCGCGCGCTTGCCGAGCCGCTGGATGTGGATGCGGTCGGCGACGTCGAAGACGTGCGGCATGTTGTGCGAGATGAGGATGACCGGGATCCCGCGATCCCGGAGCTGACGGATCAGCTCGAGCACCTGGTTCGACTCGCGAACGCCGAGCGCGGCGGTCGGCTCGTCGAGCACGACGACCCGCGATCCGAAGGCCGCGGCACGCGCGACCGCGACCGCCTGGCGCTGACCGCCCGAGAGGTTCTCGACGGGCACGGTGACGTCCTGCAGGGTCGAGATGCCGAGGGCGCGCAGCTCATCGCGGGCACGCTGTCGCATGCCCTTCTGGTCGACGACCCGGAACACCGAGCCGAGGATGCCCTTCTTGCGCAGCTCGCGCCCGAGGAACAGGTTCGAGGCCACGTCGAGGGCCGGCGAGACGGCGAGGTTCTGGTAGACCGTCTCGATGCCGGCATCCCGCGCGTCCTGCGGACGCTTGAAGCTCACCGGCTTCCCCTCGAGCCACATCTCGCCCTCATCGGGGATCTCGGCGCCGGTGAGGCACTTGATGAGCGTCGACTTGCCGGCACCGTTGTCGCCGATGATCGCGAGCACCTCGCCCGGGTACAGCTCGAGGCTCACGCCGTCGAGTCCGACGACCCGGCCGAAGGTCTTCACGAGTCGTCGGGCCCGGAGGATCGGTTCGCGCTCCGCGACGGCGGCGCGAGCGGGTGCGGCGGCGCGAGCGGATGTCGCGTCGGACCCTGGTGCCGTGCCGTCGGCGAGTGCGCCGATGCCCGACGGGCTGCCGGCGGGCGAGGACGGTTCGGGGCGCACCGCGCCCTGGTCTTCGGTGGTCATTTCCGCACCTTCCTGATCCACTGGTCGACGGAGACGGCGACGATGATGAGCACGCCCACGGCGAAGGTCTGCCACAGGACGTCGAGTCCGGCGAGCGAGAGCCCGTTGCGGAAGACCCCGACGATGAGCGCGCCGAGCAGGGTGCCCCAGACGGTGCCGCGACCGCCGAAGAGGCTCGTGCCGCCGATGACGACGGCCGTGATCGAGTCGAGGTTGAGGTCGGCGCCCGCGTTCGGCGAGGCCGCGTTCGTGCGCCCGATCTGGATCCAGGCGCCGAGCGCGAGAATCGCGCCGGCGGCGAGGTAGACGCTCATGAGCACGCGGTTCACGCTGATGCCGGCGAGGCGCGCCGCCTCGGGGTCGTCGCCGACCGCGTACACGTGACGACCCCAGGCCGTCTTCTGCAGGATGAACGCGATCACGACGTAGAGCAGCAGCATCATGAGCACGCCGACCGTGATGTTGACGCCGCCGAGGGCGATCACCGAGCCGGTCCACGTGAGCAGCGGCGGCATCTCGCCGCCGCGCACCGTTGCACCGCTCGAGTAGAGCAGGGTGAGCGCGATGAAGATGTTGAGCGTGCCGAGCGTCACGATGAACGGCGGCAGCTTCAGCCTGGTGACGAGCAGGCCGTTGAGGGCTCCCGCGCCGAGGCCGACGATCAGGCCGAGCAGCAGCCCGATCACGGCCGGCACGCCGAGGTGCACGGTCGTCTGCGCCGTGACCATCGAGCTCAGCACCATGACGGCGCCGACCGAGAGGTCGATGCCGGCCGTGAGGATGATGAGCGTCTGCGCGACGGCGAGGGTGCCGACCACGGCGACCTGCTGCGTGATGAGCGAGAGGTTCGCCGGGTTCAGGAACCGGTCGTTGAGCAGGCCGAAGACGATGATCGACAGGGCGAGCACGATGGCCGGGCTGACTGCCGGGTAGCGATGCAGGGTGTTCCGGATGCGGCTGAGCGGGGTCGTGCGGTCGAGGAACTCCTCGGCCAGGTCGAGCGCCGACGTCGGCGGCTCGCCCTCTGGGGTGCGGTTCGCCGGCGCTGCCGGCGAGGGTGTCGTGTGCTGACTCACGTTGTGCTCCGATTTCGTGGGGCGGGATTGAGGTTCAGGAGAGCGGATGCCCCGATCGAGGCATCCGCCCTCCCGGAATCACCGTGCGATGCGGCCTGCGGCGATCAGCCCCAGCAGATGTCTCCACCCTCGGCCGTGTCGATCGACTCGACGCCGTCCTGGGGGTCGTCGGTGACGAGGGCGACTCCGGTGTTGAAGAAGTCCAGCCCCTCGGAGACCTCCGGCGTGGTGCCGGTGTCGACGAGGTCGAAGATCGCCTGCACGCCGAGTTCGGCCATCTTGACCGGGTACTGCTGGCTCGTGGCGCCGATCATGCCCTGCTCGACGGCGTCGATGCCCGCGCAGCCGCCGTCGACCGAGACCACGATGAGTCCGTCGGTCTTGCCGGCTGCCTTGAACGCCTCGTATGCGCCGTACGCGGCGGGCTCGTTGATCGTGTAGACGACGTTGATGTCGGGGTTCTTCGAGAGCAGCGTCTCGGCCGCGGTGCGGCCGCCGTCCTCAGCACCCTGGGATGCCTCGTTGCCGACGATCTCGTAGTCGCCGCCGCTGTAGCTGCCGCTCGGGTCCTCGTCGCCGTTGGCGGCGTCGTCGCCGAGGTCGATGCCCATGCCGTCGAGGAAGCCCTGGTCGCGCTGCACGTCGACCGAGACGATCTTGTCGTCGAAGAGGTCGATCATCGCGATGGTGGCCTTCTCGCCGCCGAGCTTGGCGGCCGTCCACGCGCCGATCTCCTGACCGGCCTCGAAGTTGTCGGTCGCGAACGTGATGTCGACGGCCTCGGGATCGGCCGGCGGCGTGTCGAGCGCGATGACATAGAGGCCGGCATCGCGGGCCTTGACGAGCGCGTCCTCGACGCCTGGGCCGTTCGGGGTGATGAGGATGCCCGCATCGCCCTTCGAGATCGCGTTCTCGACGGCCTGGATCTGCGTGTCCTCGTCGCCGTCCTCCTTGCCGGCGGCGAGCGTCAGCTCGACGCCGAGCTTCTCGGCGGCGGTCTGCGCGCCCTCCTGCATGGCGACGAAGAAGGGATTGGTGGTCGTCTTGACGATGAGCGAGACGCCGATCGTGTCGTCGCCGCCCGAGCCGCCGTCGGCGCTGTCGCCCGACGAGGCGCATCCGGTGAACGCGAGTGCCGCGACCGCCGTGAGCGAGCCGGCTGCGATGAGGCGGCGTCGGACTGCGCCGGGAGCTGCGTGATTCATCGGTGAATCTCCTCTGGTGTGTGGAACCGTTGCCCCATTGACAACGATGTCAGCGTTAGGTCTAGCCCATGTGCCTGTGTATAGTCAAGCCGACACCGCACATTGGAGATCAAATCGTGACACCGTTGTCAGACGCGGAACCGACGGCAGCCGAGCGCAACGCCGGGCGCCCGGACGAGTCCCTCCCGGCCGACGCCCGTTCCCGGGCCCGTCCGACGATGCGCCACGTCGCCACGCTGGCGGGCGTCGGGGTGAAGACCGTCTCGCGGGTCATCAACGGCGAACCCAACGTCTCGGCGGCGACCATCGAGCGGGTGCTGAAGGCCGCCCGGTCGCTCGACTACGAACCCGACCTGCACGCCGGCAACCTGCGACGAGCCGACGGTCGCACGCGCACACTCGGGCTGCTCGTCGGCAGCGTCGACAACCCGTTCGCGGGCGCCGTGCACCGGGCGGTCGAAGATGCCGCACTGGCCCGCGGCGTCGCGGTCTTCGCCTCGAGCCTCGACGACGACCCCGAACGCGAGCAGGCCGCCGTCTCGGCCTTCCTCCGCCGCAGGGTCGACGGCCTCATCCTCACGACCGTGTCCGAGAACCAGGGCTACCTCGCCCCCGAACTGCGGCGCGGCACACCGGTGGTCTTCGTCGACCGCCAGCCCGCCGGCGTCGCCTCCGATTCCGTGGTCAGCGACAACACGGCCGGAGCCGCGCTGGCGACCCGCCATCTCATCGCGCACGGTCACCGACGCCTCGCCTACCTCGGTGACCGGCACGACATCCGCACCGCGCAGGAGCGCCGACGCGGGTTCCTCGACGAACTCGGCCGCGCCGGCATCGCGACCGGCGATGCCCCGGTCATCGAAGGGCTCCACGACGAGGAGACGGCCAGACGGGCGACGCTCGCGTTGTTCGACGCCGACGAACCGCCCACCGCCATCTTCAGCGCGCAGAACCTCGTGACGATCGGCGTGATTCGCGCACTGCGCGAACTCGATCGGCATTTCGACACCGCGCTGGTCGGCTTCGACGACGTGCCGCTCGGCGACCTGCTCGTGCCCGGCGTGACCGTCGTCGCCCAGGATCCGCACGCGATCGGGCGCATCGCCGCGGAGCGGGTCTTCGCCCGTCTCGACGGCGACGAGTCACCGGCCGCACGCACCATCGTGCCGACACGCCTCATCGAGCGAGGCAGCGGAGAACTGCCGCCGCGGGCGAGCGCACGATGACGCTCGACACCTCGGTCGAGGCACGCCCGCATCGCATCGTCGTCATCGGCGACGCCCTCATCGACGAACTGCGCGGCCCGTCGGGCACCCGCGAGTTCGTCGGCGGTGCCGCACTGAACGTCGCCGTCGGGCTCGCGCTCCTCGGTGTGGACGTGACCTTGCTCGCGATGCTCGGCGACGACGAGGCCGGTGGTCGCATCCGTCAGTACCTCGCCGACCATCGGGTGCGACTCGTCGCGAGCCCGTCTGAGCTCGGCACGTCCCGGGCGGTGTCCGACCGCTCAGATGGCGGCGAGCCCAGGTACGAGTTCAACGACGCGGCCAGGGCGAGGCGCATCCGGTTCGACGAGGAGGCCCGCACGGCGCTCGACGCGGCCGACCTGGTCGTCGTGAGCTGCTTCCCGTTCGACGACATCGACCAGGCGGCCGAGCTCCGCACCGCAGTCGAGCGCCCGCACGAGCGGCTCGTCATCGACGCGAATCCACGATCGGGCATGCTGCACGACCGGGGCGAGTTCCTCCGAGGCTTCGAGCGACTCGCGAGCGAGGCGCTGCTCGTCAAGGTCGGCGACGAGGACGCAGAGCTCCTGCTCGAGGCTCCGCTCGACGAGTTCGTCGCTCGACTTCGTTCGGGTGCGCAGGTCGATGAGCCCGGTCCGGCCGTCCTGGCCACCGAGGGTCGGGATGGCGCTCGCGTGCACGATGGTCCGATCGCGGTCAGAGCCGGCATCGTCGACCTGCCCGGACGGGTGATCGACACGATGGGTGCCGGCGACGCGACGCTCTCGGCCGTCGTGCACCGCATCGCCGTCGACGGCATGCCCCGCTCGGATGCCGCGTGGTCGGCCGCCCTCGGTGAGGCCATGGCGATCGCCGCGGCGACGGTTCGCCACGAGGGCGCCCTGCTGCGCCGACCGCCGGAGGGGCCGGGCTTCTCCAGCTGATCGGGGCTTGCAATGTCCGCCGGACACTGCGTAGTGTCGCGCTCGTCTACCTGACAACGATGTCATGGCTCCCTCGAGAGCCACGCGATGAAAGGCGAATCGATCGATGACGACGATATCAACGCGTGGGATGGCGGTGGCGTTCGCAGCCGTCGCCGCCCTCACCGTCTCCCTCCTCGGAGGCCCGGCGACGGCGGCATCCGCCGATGACCTCGCACCCGACCCCGCCACCGAGCAGTACCGACCGGCGGTGCATTTCTCACCAGAGCGCAACTGGATGAACGACCCGAACGGGCTCGTGTACGAGGACGGCACCTGGCACCTGTTCTTCCAGCACAACCCCTCCGGCACGCGCTGGGGCAACATGAGCTGGGGCCACGCCACGAGTGCCGACCTCACGCACTGGGAGGAGCAGCCGCTCGCGATCCCACAGACCTTCGACGCCGACGGCGTCGCCATCGAGGACATCTTCTCGGGCTCGATCGTGGTCGACGAGCAGAACACGAGCGGCTTCGGCACCGCCGAGAATCCGCCGATGGTCGCGAACTACACGAGTGCCTACACGGCGGCGCATCCGACGCTCGCGGGCCGGCAGGCGCAATCGCTCGCGTACAGCACCGACCACGGGCAGACCTGGACGAAGTACGACGGCAACCCGGTGTACGACCGCGCATCGGCGAACTTCCGCGACCCGAAGGTGTTCCGCTACACGAACCCCGAGACGGGTGAGTCCTACTGGGTCATGGCGGCCGTCGAGGCGCTGCAGTACCAGGTGGTGCTCTCCCGGAGCGACGACCTGAAGACCTGGACGCACCTCAGCGACTTCGGACCGGCGAACGCGACCGGCGGCATCTGGGAGTGCCCCGACCTCTTCCCGCTCGCGGTCGACGGCGACCCGACGAACACCAAGTGGGTGCTCGTCGTGAACCTCAACCCGGGCAGCGTCGCCGGGGGCTCCGGCGGCCAGTACTTCGTGGGCGACTTCGACGGCACCGCATTCACCTCCGAGAGCACCGTCAGCGATGACACGCTGCCCGCCGGCGAGGTCTTCGCCGGGTTCGACGACGGCACCTACGACGGCTGGACCGTCGCCAACGAGCCGGGCAACTGGAAGAACGGCCCGTTCGCGGATGCCCCGGCCGCCGGAACCCTGGCCGGCCAGAACCCGGTGACCGGCTACGTCGGCGCCGGGCTGGTCAACGGGTTCAACGACTTCGACTGGCCCGTCGGCACCGTGGAGTCCCCGACCTTCACCATCGAGGACCCGTTCGTGAACCTGCTCGTGGGCGGCGGAAACCACCCGCACGTCGACGGCACCCGACTGGACAACGAGGCGCCCGCCGGACGCCTGCTCTTCGACGGCTTCGAATTCCCCGACGGCACGACACTCGCAGACACCGGGTGGGAGGCCACCGGCGACTTCGCGACCGACCCCAGCCGCAGCCCCTCCACGCAGGGCGGCGACTACTACCTCGGACAGAAGCGGATCAACACCTTCGAGTCCGGGCCGAAGGGCGACGACAACCTCGGCGACCTCACCTCGCCGTCGTTCACGATCCAGCCCGGTGAGGACCACCTCTCGTTCCTCCTCGGCGGCGGCAAGCGACTCGACGGCACGCTCGAGGCTCGACTCGTCGTCGATGGCGAGATCGTGCGCACGGCCACCGGCGCCGACGGCGGTGCGCTCAACTGGAAGGCGTGGGACGTCACCGAATTCACCGGCCGCGACGCGCAGTTCCAGGTGCACGATGGCACGAACGGCGGCTGGGGCCACCTCACCGTCGACCACCTCGTGCTCGGCGCCGAGGCGGCGCTGCCGCGATCCGAGGAGACCTCCGTCAACCTCGTCGTCGATGGCGAGGTCGTGCGCACGGCGACCGGGCGTAACAGCGAGAGCCTCGACTGGGTGAGCTGGGACGTCGCGGAGTACGCCGGGCGCGAGGCATCCGTTCGCATCGTCGACAACAACCGGTTCGGGTGGGGGCACGTACTCGTCGACCAGGTGATGTTCGCGGATGCCGCGGCCGCGCCGCGCATCGAGGGCTACGACTGGCTCGACTGGGGCAAGGATTACTACGCGACCGTCTCGTTCTCGAACGCCCCCGACGACCGGCGGGTGATGCTCGGCTGGATGAACAACTGGGACTACGCGAACGACATCCCGACGGGATCGTGGCGCAGCGCCATGGCGCTGCCGCGCGAGGTCGCCCTCACGTCGACCGAGCGCGGGCCGCGTCTCGTGCAGCGGGTCGTGCCCGAGTTCGAGGGCCTCGAGCAGTCGGATGACGCGGTGACCGTTGGCCCGCAAGCGATCGAGGCGGGCACCGTGACGCTCGACGAGGTCGCGGGCGACGTGCTGAAGGTCGATGCCGTGTTCGAGCAGGGCGACGCCGAGGCGTTCGGGCTCAGCGTGCTGGGCGACGGCGAGGCGTCGACGCGCATCGGCTACGACGGCGGCCGGCTCTTCGTCGACCGCCGGGAGTCGGGGAACACCGACTTCCATCCCGCGTTCGCGTCGCTCGACGACGCACCGGTCGCGCTGGACGACGGCCGCCTGGCCGTCACGGTCTACGTGGATCGATCCTCGGTCGAGGTCTTCTCGGCCGACGGCCGCACGACGATCACCGACCAGGTGTTCCCGAACGCGGGCGCCGACGAGCTCGGCCTCTGGGCGGAGGGCGGCACCGCCGAACTCGTCTCCCTCACGGTGACACCGCTCGCCACCGCCATGTTCCCGGAGGAACCCGAGGTGCCGACCGACGACGGCGCCACCGCCGCACCGGCCGTCGGCGTGCTCTCCTCGAACAACGGCTGGGACACCGGGCTGCAGGACGGCGACTTCGACGTCACCATGAACCTGTGGTGGGGCGAGAACGCGAGCCTGTTCAAGCTGTACCGGGACGGTGAGCTCGTGCACACCACGCGGCTCGAGCCGCACACGCCGCAGGCCCAGCGCGTGGTCGTGCCGGTGCAGGGGCTCGGCAACGGCGAGTACACGTTCGTCGGCGAGCTCCTGAACTCGAAGGGTTCGACCTCGACGAAGGCACTCACCGTCAAGGTGCGCGACGCGAATCCGTCGAAGCCGGTGCTGAGCCACGACAACCGGGACGGCGACGGACGTTTCCGGCTCACTGCCAACCTGTGGTGGGGCCAGAACGCGACGTCGTACCGATTCCTCGAGAACGGCACGGTCGTCGGCGAGGGCACGCTCCCGGCCGCGACGCCGGCAGCGCAGCGCGCGACACTCGAGCTGAGCGGCAAGCCGAAGGGCACGTACGTCTACACGGTCGAGTTCCGGAATGCCGCGGGCACGACCACGAGCGAGCCGATCACGGTGAAGGTCAGCAAGTGACCGTCGGCTGAGACCGGGTCGCGGCGCTGCTGACCGCCGCGACCACGGGGAACCGGATGCCTCGGGGTGCTCGCGCCCCGAGGCATCCGCCGTTCGTGCTCGCCGTGCGCTGTGGCACGCTGGACTGATGGCTGCCGCATCCCCCGCCCCGTTCACCTCACCCCTCGCCGAGTCGCTCGCACCTTCGCTGCTCGAGCGCTTCGGTCGCTACGTGCGCGTCGGCACGCAGTCCGATCGCGACGGCGAGGGCAGCCCGAGCTCCGCCCGCCAGCTCGACCTCGGTCGCGTGCTCCTCGAGGACCTGCTCGCGCTCGGACTCGACGACGCGGTGCTCGACGGCGACGGGTACGTCTACGCCACGCTGCCCGCGACGATCGACGCGGCATCCGGCCCCGTGCCGGTCATCGGCCTCATCGCGCACATGGACACGAGCCCCGACGCACCCGGCGACGGCGTCGAGCCGATCGTGCACCGCGAGTACGACGGCGGCGTCATCACGCTGCCCCGCGGGGGCACAGCCCTCGACCCCGAGCACATGCCCGACCTGCTCGACCACCTCGGCCACGACCTCGTCACGAGCTCGGGCGACACCCTGCTCGGCGCCGACGACAAGGCCGGCGTCGCGGCGATCCTGACGGCGGTCGCGCACCTGCTCGCCCACCCCGAGCTGCCCCGCCCGACCCTGCGCCTCGCGTTCACGCCCGACGAGGAGATCGGACGCGGCGCGCACCGCTTCGACGTCGAGGGCTTCGGCGCCCTCTGCGCCTACACGGTCGACGGATCCGAGATCGGCGAGCTGCAGGACGAGACGTTCTCGGCCACCGAGGGCATCGTCACGATCGAGGGCCACGAGGTGCACCCCGGCTTCGCGACCGGCAAGCTCGTGAACGCCGCCAGGCTCGCCGCCGAGATCGTCGCCGCGCTGCCCGCCGACCTCACCCCGGAGCGCACGTCGGGGCGCGAGGGGTTCATCCACGTCTACGAGGTGCAGGGCTCCGCGGCGCACGCCGTGATCCGCACGATCCTGCGCGACTTCGACGACGAGCTGCTGGCCGCGCACGGCGAGGTGCTGCGGCGCACCGTCGACGAGGTGATCTCCCGCGAGCCGCGAGCCCGCGCCACGGTCGAGATCACCGCGCAGTACCCCAACATGCGCAGCTTCGTCGACCTGTTCCCGCAGGTGACGGATGCCGCTGAGCTGGCGATCCGGGCCGAGGGGCTCGATCCGCTCCGCACGTCGATCCGCGGCGGCACCGACGGCTCGCAGCTGAGCGCCATGGGACTTCCGACGCCGAACCTCTTCACGGGCGGACACGAATTCCACTCGGTGCGCGAGTGGGCGTCGGTGCAGGAGATGGCCGCGGCCGCCGCGACCGTCGTGCGCCTCGCCGAGGTCTGGACCACGCCCGAGTTCCGCGGCGCGACGCGCGCCTGACGGCCGGCGCGGTCAGCGCACGAGACGGAGCTCGTGCACGTGCCAGAGGTCGTCGACCTTCTCGGTGCCGTCGGGCGCGAAGCCGTTTCGGCGGTAGAAGGCCTGGGCACGCGGATTGCCGTCGAGCACCCACAGGTAGGCGGGTCGATCACCCAGCGCGGTGTCGACGAGCGCCTGCCCGACACCCGTTCCGTTGTGCTCGTCGAGCACGTAGAGCCCTTCGAGCTCGAGATCGCGAGGAGCATCGGCGTCGCGACCATCGCTCGTGTTCGCCCAGCCGATGACCTCGCCGTCGACCTCGGCGACCCACACGCGCATCGGTCGGAATCCGTCGGGCGGCGGATAGACGCCCGACGAGATCGCCGTGTTCGCCGTCCATGCGAGCACGCGATCGCGCATCGTCCAGTTCTCGACGACCTCGCGAGCGACCCGCCCCGGCTCGACGTACGTGGTCTGGTGGCTCCGCCAGTGCACGCTCGCGATCACCGGGGCATCCGCCACCGTCGCGGGCCGCACAAGCACCACGGTCGGGGCTACTCCGCTTCGGCCGCCGCGGCGGCGGACTCGCTCGCCGACTCCGCGGCGGGCAGCGAGGCCTCGATGGCCTCGATGACCTCGGGCGCGTCGGGCTCGGTGCGCGGGCGGAACCGCTGCACGCTGCGGTCGGCGCCCACGAGGAACTTCTCGAAGTTCCAGCTGACCTTGCCGGCCTTGCCGTCGGCATCCGGTGTCTGCTTCAGCTCGGTGTAGAGCGGGTGCTCCTTCTTGCCGTTGACGCGCACCCGGTCGACGATCGGGAACGTGATGCCCCATGTGGTGGAGCAGTACTCCGAGATCGCCTCATTGGTCGAGAGCTCCTGCAGGAACTGGTTGCTCGGGAACCCGATGACCGTGAAGCCGCGGTCGCCGTACTGCTTCTGCAGCGCCTCGAGCTTCTCGTACTGGGGCGCGAGGCCGCATCGCGAGGCGACGTTGACGATCATCACGGCCTTGCCCTCGTAGTCGGAGAGCGAGGCGGTGCCGCCGTCCATCGTGGTGAAGGGGATCTCGTCGAGCCGGCTCATCCGTGCCTCCGATGCATAGGGACTGGGGTGGGTCCCACGCTACGCCTGTTGACCCAGGTCAACGACCCTTGTGCAGCGAGTTCACAGCGCGTCTGGGGCTACGGATGCCGCGGGCGGGCGTCCTGTGCGCCCGCCCCACGACCTTTCGACGGAACGGGCACGGTTCGAAACCGCCGTGACACGCACGAAAGGTCGTGGCGCGACGACACGCAGCGCGGCGACCACGCGACGAGTCAGCGCAGCACCCCGGCGCGGTAGGCGGCCTCGGTGCGAGTGGCGGCACCGAGCTTGCGCAGGATCGCGGAGACGTGCACGCTCGCCGTCTTGCCGCTGATGTAGAGGCGTTCGCCGATCTGGCGGTTGCTGAGCCCCTCGGCGATGAGCTCGAGCACCTGGCGTTCGCGGGCCGTGAGCTCGCCGACCGCGGCGGCCGCCTCGACGGCGTCGGCGGTCGGCGACTCGGCGATGCCAGACCCGGCGGCGCCCGGCCCGGCGGCTGCCGCTCGGGCGCTGCCGCCTGGCGCGTTCGCGGCACGACCCGCGACGACGGCTCGGACGGCCGCGCCGCCGCCGACCCCGTCGAGCGCGAGACCGGCGGACGAGGCGACCCGCACGACCTGGAGCGTCACGGCGGTCACGCCTCCGTCGAGCGCCTGCTCGTGGGCCGCCTGGAGCGCGGCACGCGCGGCGGCGCGGTCGCCGGTCGCGAGCTCGGCCTCGCCGAGGCGAAGACGCGCATACGGGGAGAGGAAGTGCTGTGCGCCGGGGTCTGCGGCGCGCTCGACGGCCGTTCGCCACGCCGCGGTGTCGGTGCCGGGAACGCCGACCGCGGCAGGGGGTGCGTCGGTGACGACGGCCAGCTCGGCGTCGAAGAAGGCCCGCCAGATCGGCGCCGTCGGCCAGAACGACATGCGCTCGAGCATCGCGGTGAGCACAGGAAGGGTGGCCTCGACCTCTCTGGTGAGGTCGTCGGCGTCAGCTGGCCGGTTGCGCACGGCCGCGATGGTGCGCGCAGCCACCCAGAGGAAGGGGAGGGCGTATCCGGGCGGCAGCGTGTGCTCCTGGTCGAGGAGGATGCGCACCTCGCCCCAGGCCCTGCGGGGGTCGCCCTGCGCGAGGGCGATCTCGGCGGCGACGCGGCCGACCCCGAGCCGCGTCTGCATCTCGGAAGCCATGACGCGCGCCATCGAGGGGCGCAGCGCGCGGTGCATCTCGGCCGCACGATCGACCTCGCCTCGCCACAGCGCGGTCCACATGCGGGCCCGGTTGAGGTAGACCGTGAACGGCAGCGGAGGATCGAGTGCGAGGGCTCGCTCGGTGAGCAGCTCGGCCCGCTGCCACTCGCCGATGGCCAGCAGCGGGTCGACGGCGTTCGACGCGAGGATCACGCCCGAGCTGCGTTCGACGCCCTGCTCGCGGGCCCGCTCGAGGCCCTCTTCGGCGAGCCGGATCGCCGCGTCGAAGTCGCCGATGAGGTAGAAGAGGTCTGAGGCGTTCACCCAGTAGCGCAGCAGCGCGGGGCCGTCGTCGCCGGCGAGTTCGCGGGCGCGCTCGAGCAGGTCGAGTCCGGCCTGCACGTCGCCCGCGGCCGCACGGCTGATGCCCGAGATGTTCGTGGCGGTGGAGGCGAACCTGGGGTTGCCGAGGCGCACGGCCGCGGTGAGGGCGCGGTCGGACATCTCGATCGCCTCGTCGAGGCGGGATTCGATCATGAAGCGGCCGGAGAGCGCGATGAGCACCGTCGTTCGGAGCTCGTCGTGGCCGTCGGCACCGAGGGCCTCGAGCGCCTGCTCGAGCATCGGGATGGAACCCTGGCGGCCCACGTTGGCCAGGTAGAGCCCGACGTCGCGCAGCAGTCGCGGGTACTGGGGGTCGTCGCGCGGGCACTCTTCGAGCGCCGCCCTCACGAGGGCCAGGCCCCGCTCGCCCTCGCCGGCATTGCGCAGGTGCGATGCGGTGCGGCCCATGAGCTCGAGCTTGCTCATCTTCGCCGTGGTCGCAGGATCGGGCACCACGTCCCAGAGGCCGATGGCCCGCTCGCCCAACTGGGCCGCGGAGCCGTAGGCCGCTGCGGCCCTGGCCTCGGCCATTGCCTTGAGCGTCGCGGGGAACGCGCGCGCGGCGTCGTTCGCGCCGAGCCAGTGGAACGAGATCTCGGCGGCCACGCGCCGCGTGCCCTGCGCCGCGTTCTCGTAGGCGAGCGCGTAGCGCCCGTGGAAGCGCGCGCGTTCGCCCGGCAGCAGGTCGGCGAGGATCGCCTCGCGCACGAGGGCGTGCCGGAACGCGTACTCGTCGCCCTCGATGGTGAGCACCCCGCCGAGCACGGCCTCGCGCGCGGCGACGTCGATGCCCTCGTCGTCGCCGTCGTGCACGGCCTCGAGCAGCGCGTGCGGAACCCGCACGCCGCCGATGGAGATGAGCCGGAGCAGTTGCTGGGCCGGTTCGGACAACGCCTCGTAGCGGGCGAGCAGCAGGTCGCGGAGGGTCTCGGGCACCTCGCTGTCGTCGCGGCAGCCATCGAGTCCGATGAGCTCCTCGATGAGGAAGGGCACGCCGTCGCTGCGTCGCACGATGGTCTGGACCGACTTCGCGTCGGGGGCTGAGTCGGCCGGCACGAGTGAGGCGACGAGCGCCTCGGCGTCGGCGGGAGCGAGC
The DNA here is from genome assembly GCF_040547485.1 of Agromyces sp. PvR057. NCBI lineage: Bacteria > Bacillati > Actinomycetota > Actinomycetes > Micrococcales > Microbacteriaceae > Agromyces > Agromyces sp. PvR057. The sequence continues at coordinate 259,172 of NZ_JBEPPT010000003.1, read as the reverse complement.
CTGGCGAGCTCGCTGCGGTCGACCCAGCGGTCGCGGTCGGCCTCGGCGAGGAACGCGCGAACCGGATGGCCCCTGGTCACGTCTTCGCTGCGGTACGTGAGCACGGTGAGCACGCGGCTCGACCCGAGCGCGCGCATGAGGAAGCGCAGCAGCGCGAGGCTCGCCGCATCGATCCAGTGGAGGTCTTCGAGCACGAACACGATGGGCTGGTCGCGCGAGAGGGTCTCGAGCAGCACGGCGATCGCCTCGTGCAACTGGCTGGTCGCGGTGTCGCCGCGGATGACGCCGGCCGAACCCGCACGGGCCGCGTCGAGGTCGGCGCCCTCGAGACCGGCGGATGCCGCGAGCTCGGGCAGCAGCGCGATGAGGGCCGCCCGGCCGGGCCCGACGGCCTCGAGCACGCGTGCGACGCCCTCGTCGGAGACGAGCGAGCGGAGCGCGGCCTTGACGGGGGCGTACGGCGAGGCCACGGTGCCGAGGTCGACGCACTGGCCGATCACGAAGCGCGCATCGCCGCCGACGCGACGAGCGAACTCGCGGACCAGCCTGGTCTTGCCGATGCCCGCCTCGCCGCCGATGATGACGGTGAACGGCGCGCCGGTTCGCACCTCGTCGAGGGCGGTGAGGAGCCTCGAGAGATCGGCGTCCCGGCCGATCATGGCCGGCGCAGACGTGGTCACCAGTTCATGCTGCCATGACCCGACGACATCCGCCTCGGGCGCGGCATCCGCCTCCCCGTGCCTCGGGCCTTGCGCCGGAGAGGGGTTTCCGTGAGGCTGGGGGTGACGGCGCGCCCGACGACGGGGCGCCGTTCGGCACGTCGACGAGGAGGCACGGGTGGGGTCAGGTACGACGGGCGGGCGCCGTCATCCGGCATTCACCGCGGCCGCGGCCGCCTCGGCCGCCGGCGCCCTCGTGATCGGAACCGGGCTCGCGCTCAGCGGCTGCGTGCCGCAGCCCGCACCCGCGCCGGCAACCGTGACCGTTGCGGTCACCGAGACGGTCGCCCCGACCCCGATCCCGACGCCCACGCCGACCACCCCGCCCGTGGCGGAGGCCCCGGCGCCAGAGGCTCCCGCGCCCGTGCCGAACGCACCTGCGCCGGTCGTCGAGCCGGGCCCCGCCTACGACCTGGGTGCGCGCGACGGCGCCATGGGCACCCCGGCGGTCGACGGTTCCGGCATGCCGATCAGCTACGTCGTGGTGGCCGGAGACAGCTTCTTCGACATCGCCCAGCGGTTCGACCTGCCGCAGCAGCAGTTGCTGCGCATGAACCCGCAGATCCACGACTACGGCGAGGCCGTCTACATCGGCGACGCCATCAACCTCGACTGGACGAAGACGGGGTGAGCCCGGCCGCGGCCCGCATGGAGACCGGCCGCGCTCGCGAGGCTCAGTGCTGGAGGGTCGGGACGCGGCGGTAGCCGTCACGGGCGACATCGACGATGCTCGACGCGATCGCCGAGATCGCGAGAACCGCGAGCACGATCATGAACATGGACATGGCGCACCTCCTTCCGAAGCTCGGCCAGCGAGGGTTCCGCTGAGCCTCATGGCAGTCTGCGACCCGGGGCGGACCGCGTCGTCAGAGCGACCACGGACTCCGGGGTCGGGGTCTGCACCGGCGTCAGCGCCGAACGTTCCGGCGTTCCCCAGGTGCGGGTGAGCGGCACGACGCCGGCCCAGACCGAGTGGTCCTCGCCGTCGTCGACCGCCTCGGAGACGCCCGCGGCACGGGCCTTCATGACCACGTCGTCGAGCCGGAGCCGAAGCACGCGCGTGGCGGCGACCTCCTTGCGGATCGTCGCGCGGACCTCGGCCGGCCGGCCGGGCATGAGGCGTTCGGAGAGCGCGAGGAGCGCGGCATCCGCCTCGTCGTCGGCGACCGCCTCGAGCACGCCGTAGACGACGGCGCTGCGGTAGTTCATCGAGCTGTCGAAGAGCGATCGGGCGTAGACGAGCCCGTCGAGCGCCGTGACGGCGAACGCGACCGTCGACTTCTCGGCCGCCGCACGCAGGGCGAAGCCGCCGCCGGTCGAGCCGTGCACGAGCACGTCGTCGCCGACGCGCGCGAACCCCATCGGCACGACGATCGGCATGCCGTCGACGACCGCGGTGAGGTGACCGACGAGCTCCTCGTCGAGCAGCGCGTCGACCGCGGCCCGGTCGACGACCTGGCGTTCCGAGAGTCGGCGGATGCGGCGCGCGGGCGTCGGTGCGCCCGAGGTCGGTGCGACGGGCGCGGGGGCGGCGGCGGGCGCGCCGGAGGTCGGTGCGGCAGTGGCCTCGGAGATCGTCATGGCCCCAGTCTCGACGAATACTGGACTTGCACGCAGTCCAGTTCGTGCAACACTGGACAGACCAGTTGTTCGGATGGAGACGCCCATGGACGGCCCGCTGCTCGTCATCGACCGCCTCGACGACCGACCGGTCGTCGCACAGATCGTCGACGCGATGCGCGACGCGATCCTCACCGGAACGCTGCAGCCCGGCGACCGCGTCGCCTCCACGCGCGTGCTGGCCGCCGAGCTCGGCACGGCCCGCAGTTCGGTCGTCAGCGCCTACGAGCAACTCGCCGGCGAGGGCTACGTCGAGCTGCGGCAGGGCGCGCCGACGCTCGTCGCCCAGCTGGGCGACGCCGGCGGCGGCGGATCCGAGCGCGGCACGGCAGGGGGCGGCACGACCGGCACCGAGGCGGATGCCGCGCGCCGGCGCCCGACCGCGGCATCCTCCACCCGGGTCGAACCGGCCGACGCGCGCGCCGAGGGGGCGGGCCGCGGGTCGGCCGGACCCGGCGCCGCCGCACCGGCCCGGCCCGCGCCGAGCGCCGCAGTTCCCCCGCGCATCGACCTGCTGCCCGGCCGCCCCTCGACCGCCCGCATCGACGAACGGGCGTGGCGCTCGGCCTGGCGGCGGGCGGCGGCGGCCGAGGTCCCGAGCGACGATCCGCCGCGGTTCGGCGAGCCCGTGCTGCGTGCCGCGATCGCCGACCACGTGCGGCACGCGCGGGGGTTCGCCTGCGAGCCGGACGACATCGTCGTCACGGCGGGAACGAGCGAGGCGACCGCCCTCATCGGCACGGCGCTGGGCGATCGCCTCGGCGCCAGGCCGCTCGTGGCCGTCGAGGATCCCGGCTATCCGAACGCCCGCCGGATGCTCGCGCGCGCGGGCGCCGAGCTCGTGCCCGTCGAGGTCGGCGACGACGGCCTGCGCGTCGACCTGCTGCGACGGATGCCGCGGCCGGCCGACGCGATCCTCGTGACGCCGAGCCATCAGTACCCGCTCGGCGGCCGGCTGCCGGTCGCGGCGAGGCTCGAGCTGCTCGAGCACGCACGCCGAACGGGCGCCGTCGTCATCGAGGACGACTACGACAGCGAGTTCCGCCATGTCGGTCCGCCGATGCCCACGCTCGCCTCGCTCGACGGCTCGGCCGCGCAGGCGACCGACGCGACGGAGACGACGGATGCCGCAGGCAGGGGGCATGCGGACGACGCACCCGACGCGGGAGCCCGGCGCGAGAACCGCCGCGTCGTGCTCGTCGGGAGCTTCTCGAAGATCCTCACGCCGTGGCTGCGACTCGGCTACGCGGTGCTCCCCCGCGACGAGGCGCTGCGCGCAGCCGTCGCGCGGGTGCGTCTCGAGAGCCCGTCGCCCGTGCCAGGCATCGTGCAGCTCGCGGTCGCGAACCTGCTCACGACCGGTGCGCTGCGTCGCCACATCGCGGCGACGCGACGCGACTACGCGCACCGACGCGCGCTCGTGATCGCGGCCCTCGGCGACCTGCCGGGCACGCACCTCGGCGGCCTCGACGGCGGACTCCACGCGGTGCTCCGACTGCCGCACCACGACGCGGTCGAGTCCGTCATCGGCCGGTTGGATGCCGCGGGCATCGCGGTCGCGAGGCTCGCCGAGTACTCGGCGGCCGTGGGCGACGGGCAGCCGGGCATCGTGCTCGGCTATGCCGGCGTCGGCGATCGGCAGCTCGCCGACGCGCTCGAGCGGATCAGGTCCGCGGTGCTCGCCGCCGTCTGAGCGACCTCAGGCGAAGAGCGCCTGGCCCACGTACTCGCCAGGGCGGATGCCGCCGGGAACCGCGAAGATCGCCGACCCGACGTGCTTGAGGTACTCGTTGAGCCCGTCGGCCGCGAGGCTGCGCTGCACGGTGATGAACTGCTCGGGCGAGCGCTGGAACGAGAGGAAGAACAGGCCGGCGTCGAGGCGGCCGAGCTCGTCGTTCCCGTCGACGAAGTTGTAGCCGCGGCGCAGCATGCGCACGCCGCCGTTGGCCGTCGGATGCGCGAGTCGCACATGCGACGCCGTGTCGATGAGCGGCGCGCCGGTGGGCCCCTCGGCCTCGAAGTCGGGCTCGGTGAACTCGGTGCCGCCCGACAGCGGTGCACCCGACCCCTTCGAGCGACCGACGAGCGTCTCCTGCTCGCCGAGCTGCACGCGGTCCCAGTTCTCGATGATCATGCGGATGCGGCGGGCCACGAGGTACGAGCCGCCGGCCAGCCACGCAGGGCCGTCGGATGCCCCGACCCACACCTGCTCGGTGACATCCGCCGTCTCCTCGGCCTTGATGTTCGCCGTGCCGTCCTTGAAGCCGAAGAGGTTGCGCGGCGTCTCCTGGGTCGTCGACGTCGAGGAGGTGCGGCCGAACCCCAGCTGCGACCAGCGCAGGCTCGCGCGGCCGAACGCGATGCGACTGAGGTTGCGGATCGCGTGCACCGCGACCTGCGGGTCGTCGGCGCAGGCCTGGATGCAGAGGTCGCCGCCGCCGCGCTCGGGCTGCAGCGCGTCGCCCTGGAAGCGGGGCAGCACCGCGAGCTCCGCCGGGCGGCGGGCGGCGATGCCGAAGCGGTCGACGCCGTCGGCATCGGCGAACAGGCCCGGGCCGAAGCCGAACGTGATCGTGAGTCCGCTCGCGGGCAGGCCGAGCGCCTCGCCCGTGTCGGCGGGCGGTGCGTAGTCGGAGCCGCCGACCGCGCCGCCCTCGGCGACCTCGAGGCCCTGCGTGAGGCGCGCCGCGGCATCCGTCCAGTCCTGGAGCAGGCCGATGAGGCCGTCGCGATCGAGCGTGGTCGACACGTCGAACGCGGCGAAGTGCAGGCGGTCCTGCGCGGGCGTCACGATGCCGGCCTGGTGCTCGCCGTAGAAGGGGTAGGCGGATGCCACGTCCCCGCCGCCGGCGTTCGCCGCAGCGGTGGACATCGCCACTCCGACCCCAGCGGCACCCGCCGCGACGCCGACCGCGGCCCCCGCGGCGCCCGCGCCGAACAGCCCGAGCAGGTGGCGGCGGCTGACCCCGGATTCCGCCGGTCGAGGAGGCGCGCCAGCGCCGTATCGAGACCCGGGAACGGTGGGTCTCGATACGGACGCTCCTTCGTCGCGGCCTACTCGACCGGCGGAATCCTCGGTCATCAGACCCCGAGGATCGTGCTCGTCAGCTGGGAGAGCGGCTCGGCGAGGGCGTTGACCTGGTCGCTCAGGGCCTTCTTGTCGGCGTCGGTGAGCTCGGCGTAGTTCACGAAGCCCTCGTCGAGCGAGCCGTAGGCGGCGAGCGCCTCGTTCAGCGACGTGAACTGCGCGTCGATCTCGGCGGCGAGCTCGGTGCCCTCGTCGCCCTTGGACTCGGCGAGCGCGCGCACCGCGCCGAACGCCACGTAGGCGCCCTGCACGTTGGCCTGGAAGTCGTACAGGTCGGTGCCCGACCACCAGTCCTCCTCACCGGTGATCTTGCCGGCGGCGACCTCGTCGAGCAGCGCGATGGCGCCGTTCGAGATGTCGGCGAGGCTGACCGAGAAGTCGTCGGCGGTCACGAGTCCGTGCAGCTCGGTGACGTTCTCGACGAGGCCGTCGGCGTAGGCCTGGCGCTCCTCGGGGGTCGACGGCGCCCAGTCGAGGAACGCGTCCGTGCCGTCGGAGTTCAGGTCGCCGGGCGCCGGCGGCCAGAGGTCCTTCTCGATGCGGTGGAATCCGGTCCAGTCGATGCCGTCGGCCACGGCGTCGACCTCGCGGAAGTCGATCTTCGGGTCGAGGTCGCCGAACGCCTCGGCCGTGGGTTCGATGCGCTCGTAGGGCACGCGGGCCGTCGCGAAGAGCGCACGGGCGGCCTCGTCGTCACCGGCCGCGTAGGCGGCGGCCAGCTGCTCGACGAGCGGCAGCAGCTCGGACGTCTGCGAGCGCACGTAGGCGAGGTACTCGGTCACGGCCCGGTCGCTGAGCTCCTGCTCGTCGGCCGAGACCTCGGATGCCTCGCCCGTCACCGTGAAGGCCGCGAGGCCAACGGGCGCGCCCACCTGCTGGAACTTGCAGGCCGTGTAGTAGTCGCCGGGCTCGAGCTGCGCGACGAAGTCGACCTTCTGACCCGGCGTGACGTTCTCCTTCTCGCCCACGATGCGCAGCTGGTCGTCGGCGAGGATCTCGAACTCGTTCACGTCGGAGCCGGTGTTCTCGAGGGCGAACGTCACGGTGCCGGCCGTGGCGGTGTCGACCGCCACGTCGCAGGCGTCATCGGTGATGGCGACCGAGATCGCGTCGGCGAGGTCGGCCTTCGCGACGCAGCCCGAGAGGGCGAGCGCGAACACGGTCGCGGCGGCGGAGGCCGCGAGGACACGTCGGGTCATTGATGCTCCTGATCTGGGTGGAGTTGGGGGTGCGGATGCCGCGGACCGGTCAGGTCGCGTCGGCCGCAGCGGGCTCGGTGCGGCGGGAATCGACTGCGGGTGACGCGGGTGCGACGGCTGATGCGGCGCGGGCGGATGCTGCGGCGGGTGCCGCGGCGGCGGCGCGCGCCCGGCTGCGGCGGCGCAGCATCCGCAGGTACAGCGGCACGGTGATCGCGACGTACGCGACCCAGGCGATGACCTGCGCCCACGTGGGCTCGGGCGTGAAGTTGAAGATGCCGGCGAGCACGGTGCCGTACCAGCTGCCCGGGGGGATCACGCCGACGAGGCTGTAGGCGGGCGTGCCCCAGCCGGGAATCACCGAGGCCTCCTGCAGGTCGCCGACGCCGTAGGCGAGCACACCGGCCGCGACGAGGATCAGGAACAGGCCGGTCCACGTGAAGAAGCGGCCGACGTTGAAGTGCACGAGGCCGCGCGAGATGCCCCACGAGATGACGATGGCCGTGAGGATGCCGAGCACGGCGCCGAGCGTCGCGAGCAGCGGGTCGCTGCCTCCGGCCGCGTTGGCCCACACGAAGAGCGCCGTCTCGATGCCCTCGCGGCCGACCGAGATCGCCCCGAGCAGCACGAGCGCGAACCACGAGCGGTCGACCGCGGCATCCACCTGGCTGCGCAGCTCCTTCGAGAGGCTCGCGCCGTGCGATCCCATCCAGAACGTCATCCACGTGACCATGGCCACGGCGACGATGGAGAGCACCCCGCCGAGGATCTCCTGGGCCTGGAACGTCATCGCGTACGGCCCCCACGTGAGCACGGCGCCGATGCCGAGCGCCAGCGCGATCGCGAGGCCGATGCCGATCCACAGCCGGCCGAGCAGGTCGCGGCGGCCGAGCTTCGCGAGGTAGGCGACCAGGATGCCGACGACGAGGCCCGCCTCGAGGCCCTCGCGAAGGCCGATCAGGTAGGTGGCGAGCACGGATGTCTCCAAGGAAGCACGGTGGGTGGGATGAGCTAAGGCTAGCCTTACTCAGCGCGAATGCAAGTTGGGATTCCTCACCACGCCGACTCCCGGGTGACGCGCACTCGGCACGCTCGGCCATGCGCCCGCCACCGGCATCCGCTGGGCACGTCGAAGGGATGCGCGTAGCGTTGAGCCCGTGCTGACTCCGCCGAAGACTCCGAAGCGCCCCATCGAACGCACGCACCACGGCGACACCGTGGTCGACGACTACGAATGGCTCCGCGCCAAGGAGGACCCCGAGGTCCTCGCCCACCTGCACGAGGAGAACGCGTACACGAACGCGCGCACCGAGCACCTCTCGCTGCTGCAGGAGCAGCTCTTCGAGGAGATCCGGGCGCGCACCAAGGAGACCGACCTCTCGGTGCCGACCCGCGAGGGCGACTGGTGGTACTACACGCGCACGGTCGAAGGGCAGCAGTACGGCATCCACTGCCGGGCGCCGATCGCCGGCCCCGACGACTGGGAGCCGCCCGTGCTCGAGGCGACGGATGCCGCGGGCGAGCCTGCCACCGCCACCGCTGGCCTGCCCGGCGAGCAGGTGCTCCTCGACGACAACGTCGAGGCCGATGGCCACGAGTTCTACTCGCTCGGCAGCTTCGACATCACCGCCGACGGCGCGACGCTGCTCTACGGCACCGACCTCGAGGGCGACGAGCGCTACACGCTGCGCCTGCGTGCGCTCGACGACGCCGAACGCACGATCGACGACGTCATCGAGGGCACGGCCGGCGGGGCGGTGTTCGACCCGTCGGGCCGGTACGTCTTCTACGCGACCGTCGACGAGTCGTGGCGGCCCGACACGGTCTGGCGCCACGAGGTCGGCACGGCCGCATCCGACGACGTGAAGGTCTTCCACGAGCCAGACGAGCGCTACTGGCTCGGCGTCGGGCTCACGCGCAGCCGCCGCTACCTCGTGATCGAGGCCGGCTCGAACATCACGAGCGAGACGCGCCTGCTCGACGCCGGCGACCCGACCGGCGAGTTCCGCGTCGTCTGGCCGCGCAAGGAGGGCGTCGAGTACGACGTCGAGCACGTCGTGGCGGGCGGCAAGGACCGCCTGCTCATCGTGCACAACGACGGCGCCGTGAACTTCGAGCTCGTGAGCGTCTCGGCATCGGACCCCGAGGGGCCGCGCCGCATGCTGCTGCCGCACAGCGAGGGCGTGCGCCTCGAGGGCGTCGACGCGTTCCGCGACTTCGTGGCGCTCGAGTACCGCCGCGACGGGCTGTCGCGGGTCGCCATCGCCAAGCTGCCGCCCGCCGGACTTCCTGCCGACGCGACCCCCGACGACACGCTGCACGAGCTCGCCTTCGACGAGGCGCTCTTCGCGGTCGGCCTGCGCGGCAACCCGTCGTGGGACCAGCCCGTGCTGCGCCTCGGCTACACGAGCTTCGTGACGCCGTCCACCGTGTTCGACCTCGTCATCGCGACCGGCGAGCGCCGCCTGCGCAAGCGCCAGCCCGTGCTCGGCGACTACGACGCGACCCGCTACGCGCAGCGCCGCGAGTGGGCCACGGCCAAGGACGGCACCAAGATCCCGATCTCGCTCGTCTACCGCCACGACCTCGTGAACCTCGGCGAGCCCGCGCCGACGCTCCTCTACGGGTACGGCTCGTACGAGGCATCCATGGACCCCGGCTTCGCCATTCCCCGCCTCTCGCTGCTCGACCGCGGCATGGTCTTCGCGATCGCCCACGTGCGCGGCGGCGGCGAGATGGGCCGGCTCTGGTACGAGCACGGCAAGAAGCTCCAGAAGCGCAACACGTTCACCGACTTCGTGGCGGCCGCCAGGCACCTCATCGACGAGGAGATCACCTCGCCCGACCGGCTCGTCGCGCAGGGCGGCAGCGCCGGCGGACTGCTCATGGGCGCCGTGGCGAACCTCGCGCCCAAGTACTTCTCTGGCATCCTCGCCGAGGTGCCGTTCGTCGACCCGCTGACCTCGATCCTCGACCCGTCGCTGCCGCTCACGGTCATCGAGTGGGACGAGTGGGGCAACCCGCTCGACGACGAGGAGGTGTACCACTACATGAAGTCGTACTCCCCCATCGAGAACGTGCACGAGACGCACTACCCGCCGATCCTCGCGGTCACGTCGCTGAACGACACGCGCGTGCTCTACGTGGAGCCCGCCAAGTGGGTCGCGAAGCTCCGCGAGGTCGGGGCCGACCCGCTGCTGAAGATCGAGATGGCGGCCGGGCACGGCGGCGTCTCGGGCCGGTACTCGGCCTGGCGCGAGCGCGCGTTCGCCTACGCGTGGGTCATCGACCGGGCCGGGGCGCACCCGAGCGGCGAGTAGTCCGCGGGTCGGCCTCGGCGTCGCGGCGGGGCGACACTGCCCCGGGCTGCTGACGCCCGCGTCAGGCGTTCGAACGCTGCTCAGGCCGATCCGGCGGCGTTCGTCCTGAGCTGCGTGCGATCTCCTGAATCGGATGCCGCGGTCGGCCGTCCGGCGAGCGGATGCCGCGGCATCCGCCCCTCGACGAGGTCAGCGCCCGACGTCGTAGACCACGTGCGTGGCGGCCGCGTTCTCGAACACCTGCACGGGCGTCAGGCGGATGCCGGACTCGCCGCCGAGCTCGACGCCGTCGAACAGCCGCTCGCCCGCCCCCAGCGTGATCGGCGCGATGCTGAGGATGAGCCGGTCGAGCAGCCCGGCCGTGAGGAACTGGCGGATCGTGCTCGCGCCGCCCGCGACCGAGATCCGCCCTCCGCCGGCAACCGCGCGTGCCCGTTCGAGCGCCGCCTCGATGCCGCCCGTGACGAAGTGGAACGTGGTGCCGCCGAGCATCTCCACGGGTTCGCGCGGGTGGTGCGTGAGCACGAAGACCGGCGCATGGTACGGCGGATCGTCGCCCCACCAGCCCTTCCACGCGTCATCCGGCCACTCGCCGCGGATCGGCCCGAACATGTTGCGCCCCTGGATGACCGCCGCGCCGCCGAGGATCTCGCCGGTGACGTCCGCGCTCGCGGGCTCGGTCGCGCTGAAGAGCCACTCGTGCAGCTCTTCGCCGCGTTCGCCGAGCGGATCCTCGAGCGACTGGTTCGGCCCCGCCACGAAGCCGTCGAGCGAGGTGGTGATGGTCGCGACCACGAGGCCGTCGTCGATGCTCATGCGCGCGAGGCTACTCCGGGCCGGCGACGCGGTGCAGACCGGTCCGCGCCGAGACCGGGCGACCAGTCGGGTGCGCCAGGCGACCCGCCCGCTACCAACCGCCGAACGCGTCGTCGAGCGCGTCGCGCTCCTCGCGCCGCTGCCGCACCTCGTCGAGGTCCTTGAGCAGGTCGAACGCGACGCCCGCCATGCGGTTCTCGCGCTCGGCGATGTAGGCCTCGTCGATCTCGATGTCGGGCCAGTCGCGCGCGAGGCGCTGCTCGATCGCCTCGGAGAGTTCGCCCCACGCCTCCAGCCGCGCGCGCTCGGCGAACGCGGCCAGGTACTCGCTGTCGTTGCGCAGCTCGCCGAGTCGTTGCGCGACGGCCTCGTTGACGCGTTCGCGCAGGCGCAGGTTCCACGAGTCGGCGCGGTGGTAGTCGTGCTGGTGCGCCGACCGGCCTTCGCGCCGTGCCGCGGTCTCGCGCTCGGTCTCGGCCCACTCGGCGACCTGGTCGAACTCCTGGATGAGCTCCCGCAGCACCTCGCGCGCCTCGGCCGACGCCCGATCGGCGTCGAACGGCTCGTCGCCGCGCAGCGCGCGCACGATGATGCGGTTCTTCAGGGCCATGCGCCCGGCCGCCTCGGCGACGAGCAGGCCCTCGTTGTACGTCTCTTCGAACGTGAGCGGCTCGGCCTCTGGCAGGGCGCTGCGGTCGAACGGCTTGAACCGTCGACGCTTGCGCTTGCCCCACCACGCCATGCCGCCCGCCTCGCTTTCGAACGTCGCATCGACCGCCCGTTCGGTCGGAGATCGAGCCTACCGTGGGCCGGTGACGCGGTGGGGGGCAGAGGTGCGGCGGCGATCCGGTGGCGCCCCGACTGCGCTGTGGGTGGGGCGACGTAGCCTGCAGGCATGGATCGAGCGGATGCCGCGGGCACGACGTGCGGGCTCCTCGAGCCGTCCGGCACGGCATGCGGCGCACCCGTCGCGGCGGCCACCCTGCGCCTCTGCGCGCGGCACCTGATCGAGGCGTACGACGTGGTCGCCGCCGAGGTCGGCGTCACCGACCTCGCGCCGCATCCGTGCCCGGCCTGCGGATGCCGCGTGGGCGTGCACTACCCGTCCGGGTGGCTCTGCGCCGACTGCGAGTGGCGGCTGGGCGACGCCCCCGACGGCGAGCTGTCGCCCGTGCGCGTCGAGGTCGTCTACTACGTGCGCTATCGCGACCAGGTCAAGATCGGCACCTCGGCGAACCCGCGGCAGCGGCTCGCGGCGATCCCCCACGAGCAGGTGCTCGCCTTCGAGCCGGGCGGGCGCCGGCTCGAGCAGCGTCGGCACGTGCAGTTCGCCGAGCACCGGTTCGCGGGCACGGAGTGGTTCGCGCGGCATCCGGCGCTCCTCGAGCACGTCGAGGCCCTCGCGATCGGCGTCGACGACCCCTGGGCCGAGTACGACCGGTGGGTGAGCCGCCGGCACGCCGCACGCGGCTGAACGCACCGAGCCCGAGCCGGGTGTCGCGGGGTCAGGCCATGCCCTCGGCGGTCTGCTCGAGGTCGGACTTCGGCCGCTCGCGCTGCGTCGCGATGGCCGTGCCCGCGGCGCCGCAGACGATCGCGATGGCGAGCACCTCGACGGGCGAGAACGTCTCGCCGAGCACCAGCCAGCCGAAGATCGCGGCGATCACCGGGCCGAAGCTCGTGATGATCGAGTACAGCCGTGGCGAGATGCGCCGCAGGATGAACGTGTCGAGGCTGTACGGCAGTGCCGACGACAGTACGCCGACGCCGAGCAGCAGGAGCACCACGCCCCAGTCGATGACGGCCGGGTCGAACGTCGCGACCGCGAACGGCACCAGCAGCACGAGGCTCACGATGCTCGCGACCGTGAGGCCCTCGAGCCCCGGCAGTCCGACCGCGACGCGGCGCGTGAGGAGGATGTACAGCGCCCAGGTCGCCGCCGCCGTCAGCGCGAGCGCGACGCCCCACGGGTCGATGGCCGCGGCATCCGACGACCCGGGGCCGATGAGCAGGACCACGCCGGCGCCCGCCGCGACCGCGCACACCGCGTCGAGCCACCGTCGCGAGGTCGCGAGCGCGATGGCCAGCGGGCCGAGGAACTCGATCGTCGCGGCGATGCCGAGGCCGAGGATGTGCACGGACTCGTAGAACACGACGTTCATGACGGCGAGCACGACCCCCAGCGCGAGCGCCGGCCACAGCCGCGACCACGTGAGCTCGGCGCGCTTCGGCCGGTAGAACGGCAGCACCGCGACGAGCATCACGAGCTGGCGCACGGCGACGACCACGAACGACCCGACGACCGGGATCACGAGGCCCGCGAGCGAGGACCCGAAATTGATCGACACCTCGGTGCCGACCTGCGTCGCGGCGCCCGTGAGCCTGCGGCGGCTGAGCGCGGCATCCGTCATCGCGGTCGGGGTCTCGTGGGTCACCGTTCGAAGATACGTGCAATTCCGGGGCTCGGATGCCGCGGGCGGGCGCCCGGATCAGGCCTGTCGGTCGTGCGGCCTAGGCTCGCATCGTGGCCTCACTCGACGACCTCCGCCGCACCGCCGACGAGCTCCCCGGCAGCGAGGAGCGGGCGACGACGGGCGGCGTGGCGTGGTTCGTGCGCGGCAAGCTCTACGCGTGGGAGTGCCACCCGTGGCCGAGCATCCCCGACGACGTGCGCGAGATCGTCGCGACCGAGCTCGTGGTCGGCGTGAAGGTCGCCGACCCGGTCGACGCGCTCGCCCTCGTGCAGATGGCGCCCGACGTGTTCCTGCGAACCACGACGCCATGGGGCGAGCCGAAGGTCGCGTTCCGCATGGCCGGCATCGACCTCGAGCACCTCGCCGAGCTCGTGACCGACGCCTGGCGCGTGCAGGCCCCGAAGTACCTGCGACGCGAGTTCGACGGCGACGCCTGACCGGGTGGTGCCGAGCGGCATCGCCGGGCGCACCGGCGCTAGGCGCGTTCCACCGGCATCCACAACTCGCAGGTCGCGGTGCTGAAGTCCTCGGCGCGCTCGAGCACCGCGACGATCGACGGCCCGTGCCGCAGTCGCCACGGGTTCGAGGGGAACCAGTCGGTCGCGGTCGCGGCCCACATGGACTGCAGGGCCGCCGGGTAGGGGCCCTCGGTGCGGAAGACCGCCCAGCTGCCGGCCGGCACCTCGATCGCGTCGAGGTCGCCGGGAACCGCCGTCGACTCGCCGACGGCGACGCCGTGGAGGTAGGTCAGCTCGCTGCCCTCGGAGTAATCGGGATCCACGTCGGCGCTCACCTGCAGGAGCCCGGCCGGCTCGGTGTCGCCCAGCGCCTTCAGGCGAGCGTGCTCGGCGACGGGGAGTGAGGCGATGAACGCCTGGATGTGCGGATTGGCCCCCTCGTGGATGAGCGGAACGCGGGCGGAGTGGCCGATGAGCCGGAAGGCCGGTCGATCGGCGATGCGCGTGTCCATGGTGGTGTTCCCTTCGACGGTCAGGCGGAACCTGAGCTGTGGTTGCGTGCGAAGGGGGCCGCCGTCCCGGCGGACGTCCGCCGGGCTGACGCCGTGCACCGAGCGGAAGGCCCGGTTGAACGCCTCGGTCGAGCCGTAGCCGAACCGGACCGCGATGCCCAGCAGGTCGCCATCGCCGAGCACGTCGGCTGCGGCGACGGCCATGCGGCGCCGCCGGACGTACTCGGACAACGGCATGCCCGCCAGCGACGAGAACATCCGCCGCAGGTGGTACTCCGTGGTGCCGAGGCTGCTCGCCAGGCCCGCGATGTCGATCTCCTCGGTGAGGTGATCCTCGATGAACTCGACGAGTCGGTTGAGCACTGCGATCACGGTTTCCCCCTTCTCCCTCGAGCCTGCTCGACGACCTCGGCTCGCACCCGACTATCGCGGTCCGTTTCGATCGCCGGCATCGATCGCCGGTCGAGGCGGCCGCCCGGCCTGCGGCGATGCTAGCGCCCGACCCCGCTCGCGGGCCGGCCCTTCGTCTCGGATGTCTGCCGCTGCTGGAACACTGGCCGCGTGCAGATGTCGCAGTCACCAGTCGTCCCGGCATACGACCAGGGCCACGGAGTCCCCTACCTCGACGCCCCCGAGCGCTATCTCCGCCACCCGCTCGACTGACGGCGACGACGATGCATGCCACCGACGCATGCCACCGTGGCACCCGAGACGCTTTCCGTCCACCATCGGCCCGAGTAGATTTCGGACCACGTCCTCTCCCGCCGTCGCCGTCGCGGTCGGCATCGCCGTTCGAAAGGGTCATGAATGCCGAACACCACCTGCCACATGTCGATCTCGCTCGACGGGTTCGTCGCCGGGCCCGAGCAGAGTCGCGAGAACCCCCTCGGCAAGCGCGGCATCGAGCTCCACGGCTGGCACATCGGCGACGAGCGCGCCACCGAGGCCGACGAGGTCGCCGCCGGCTGGCTGATGCGTCCGCGCGGCGCCTATGTGATGGGCCGCAACATGTTCGGGCCGATCCGGGGCGAATGGGAGGAGGACTGGCGCGGATGGTGGGGCGCTGAACCGCCCTATCACGCACCGGTGTTCGTGCTCACCCATCACGCCCACGAGCCGATCGAGATGGAGGGCGGAACGACCTTCTTCTTCGTCACCGACGGCTTCGACGCCGCTTACGCGCGAGCGCTCGAGGTGGCCGGCGACGCCGGCGTCGACATCGCTGGCGGCGCCTCGACGGTGCGCCAGGCGCTCGTCGCCGGGGTCATCGACGAGCTCACACTCGACATCGCCCCGGTCCTGCTCGGATCGGGCGAGCGGATCTTCGACGGCGTCGAGTCCTTCGGGTTCGAGCCCGTCGAGGTGCTGCATTCGCCGCTGTCCACGCACATCCGCTACCGCCGGGCGAGCTGATCCGCGAGGTGCCGGAAGATTCCGGGCCGCCCCTGCGTTGTCGCCTGTATGGGTTGGAATGACGATGTCATAGAGAAGTTCCGCAGCAGCAAGGGCACCGAGAACTACTGGGGTCCGAAGCTGGTCATCCTGCACTCGATCGGGGCGAAGTCGGGCGCGACGCACCTGAATCCGGTCGTCGGCTTCCGCAACGAGCACGGATGGCGCGTGGTGGCGTCGAAGGGCGGCACGCCGGAGAACCCCGCCTGGTACCACAACCTGCGGGCGAACCCGTCGTTCGACATCGAGGCACTCGTCGACGGCGAGATCGTGACGGTGCCGGTGACGGCGACCGAGATCCCGGCCGACGAGTGGCGGGAGGCGTACGACGCGATCGTGGCCGAGGAGGCGCAGTTCGGGGGTTACCTCGAGAAGACCGATCGCCGGATCCCCGTCCTGCAGCTCACCCCTCGAGCCGCCTGAGTCCGCTTCCGTCAGTCGTGCGGCGGGCGACGCAGTCGCTTGACGTCGGTGCGCCGCTTCTTGGCGTCGAGACGACGCTCCTTGGAGCCGCGGCTCGGTCGCGTCGCTCGTCGAGACGGCGAGGGCGGCCGCAAGGCGTCGGCCACGAGGTCGGCCAGTCGAGCGCGCGCAGCATCCCGGTTGCGCAACTGCGCACGGTGCTCGGATGCCGCGATCGTCAGCACTCCGTCGACCAGGCGACCGCTCAACCGCTCGAGGATCCGCTCCCGCTGGAGCGGAGCGA
Organism: Agromyces sp. PvR057; assembly: GCF_040547485.1. NCBI lineage: Bacteria > Bacillati > Actinomycetota > Actinomycetes > Micrococcales > Microbacteriaceae > Agromyces > Agromyces sp. PvR057. The sequence continues at coordinate 242,808 of NZ_JBEPPT010000003.1, read as the reverse complement.
GCACGGCGGAGCCGGCGACATCCCAGACGAGCTCGACTCGGGAGTCGGCCGTGTTCACGCCCTGCCCGCCGGGGCCCGACGACCGCGAGAACCGCCACGACAGCTCGGACTCGGGGATCGTGAGTCCGGCGTCGACCCGGAGACCGGGGCGGTGGGCAGCGGGCATGGATCCATCATCGCCCGCTGCCGTCGTGCGCGATACCGTCGTCCGTGTTCTGCCGAGGTGCGCTGCGAGAATGTCCGGGTGAGCCGACCTCGAACACCGCGACGACCCGACGTCACGACCCTCGACCTCGTCGGCGGTCCGGAGGCGCTCGCGATCGAGCTGCACCCCGCCGATGAGCGGTGGCCCGGCAGGTACCTCGATCACCGGCGGCGCATCCAGGATGCGCTGGCGCCCGCGGACGTCGACATCGAGCACATCGGCTCCACGTCCGTTCCGGGGCTGGCGGCCAAGCCGATCATCGACATCGTGGTCACGGTCGACGACATCACCGCCGAGGAGGACTACCTCGACCCCCTCCTGGCCGCCGGATATGAACTGCGGGTTCGCGAACCCGGGCATCGCCTCGTGCGCACCCCGGAACGCGACGTCCACGTGCACCTCTTCGAGCGCGGCGACCCCGCCGTGGACGAGTACCTCCTCCTCCTCCGCGACCATCTCCGCTCCGACGCCGACGACCGCGCCCTCTACGAGGACACCAAGCGCGCCCTGCTCAGCAGGCGGTGGGACGACATGAACGACTACGCCGACGCCAAGACCGACGTCATCGTCGCGATCAAGGCGCGAGCGAGGGCCGCTCGCGGGCAGTGACGTACCCGATCGCGGGCTCGCCGCCGTCGAGCGCACGGATGCCGCGGGGTGCTCACCCGGCGATGCGAGCCCGCGCTGCGGCGAGTGCGGCACCCGTCCCAGGCGACGGCACCTCGGCCACGATGAAGCCATCGCGCCGCACGAGGTAGACCCGGTCACGGCGCAGGCGCCCGTGCGGGTCCGCGTCGAACACGTGGCCGTCGACCCCGAGCTCACCCGCGATGCGCCGCACCGAGCGCTCGGGCACGCCGTAGCCGTGCAGCTGCCAGCGCATCGAGCGGAGCACGTCGAAGTTGGCGCCCGTCCAGGGCAGGCGGATGCCGAGCAGGCCGTCGTCTCGGGCCGGGGACGTCGCGCCCGCGACATCCGGCATCCGATAGCGGATGCGCGTCTGCGAGACGAACCCGAATGCGCGCGGCAACCCCACGAGACGCGGGATCAGCCGCACGGCGGCCCGGCCGATCGCCGGGATCACGCGCGACCGCACGAACCGGGCCCGGCGCGAGTCGCTCGTCACGAGCCCGAACAGGCGGTCGGTCGTCTCGACGAGGGTCTTGCCGACCGGCCGGCGCTCGGCCTCGTAGCGCTCGAGCCGCGACTCCGGCATGCCGTCGACGAGCACGTCGGCGAAGGCGCATGCAAGGTTGTGCGCGTCCTGCAGGCCGGTGTTCATGCCCTGGCCGCCGACGGGCGAGTGGATGTGCGCCGCATCACCGACGAGGAAGCACGGCCCCTCGCGGAAGCGCGCCGCGAGCCGGTGGTGCAGCCGGTAGGTCGTGAACCACGCGGACTCGTCGTACTCGACGCCGAACTCGCGACGGAACACCGCGCGCGACTCGGCTTCGGATGCCTCGCCGTCGGCGCCGAGGTCGTCGTCGCGCACGACGCCGATGAGGCGCGCGGTCGCCGCCCATGCCGAAGCCCAGCATGAGGTGGCGTTCGGTCACGCGCACGTTGATGGCCTGGGCCTCGAGGCCTCGCATGCCGATCGCGTCGGCGAGCGTGAACGTGAACGCATTGGTGGCCCCGTCGAACGGGATCTCGAGCTCGCGCCGCACCGTCGAACGCGCGCCGTCGGCACCGACGCAGTAGCGGGCGCGCACGGTGACGGCGCCGTCGCGGTCATCGCCGCCCGTCGACAGCGTGGCCAGGACGGATGCCGCGGGCCGGCCCTCCGCCGGCCCCTCGATCAGGAGCCGATCGAGGCGATGCCCCCACCGCACCTCACGCCCGAGCCCGCCGAGCGCCTCGATGAGCAGCCGTTCATTGGCGGACTGCTCGAACACCGTGATCTCGGAGTACGGCGTGACGTCGCGTCCGGCCAGCGCGAGGTCCACGCGACCGAGTTCGCGTCGACCGACGCCAGGGATCAGTCTCGTGGCGGGCGAGCGGTTCGCGAGCACGCGATCGACGAGGCCGAGCTGGTCGTAGAGCTCCATCGACCTGGCTTGCACCACGAGCGCACGGGACTCCCTGGTGGGGCCGGCCTTGCCGTCGACCACGATCGCGTCGACCCCGAGCCGGGCGAGGCAGACGGCGAGCATGAGCCCGCTCGGACCTGCGCCGACGATGAGCACGTCGGTGCTGAGGTCGGTGGATGCATCGGCTGGAGCTGACGGCGCCATGCGTCCACCTTCGCACTGCGCCCTGCCGTGCGCCAGAGCCCCGGGCGGGCGTCCTCGCCGTCCGGCGCGGGCTCGGGCCGGCGCGCGGCCTCAGCCCAACGCGTCGAACAGGCCGAGCTCGACCGCGGCGGCCCGCGCGAGCAGGAACCCGAGGATGCCGACGATCCAGCCGGTCGTCTCGGCAGCGTTGCGCTCCATCCAGCCGCTGATGCGGGCGAGTCCGGCCTCGATCGCGCGACTGGCGACCGATCGGACGGCGAGCAGCACGAGGGCGGGCAGCACCATCACGACGCAGTAGCCGACGAGCACGAGCACCCGGGCCGACGGGTCGAGGTCGGATGTCGAGAGCAGGCCGATGCCGATGAGATACGGCAGCATCGACGCGACCTCGACGCCGGCCGCCGCGACGGCCAGCCCCATGAGCGGCAGCACGCTCGAGCGCTCCTCCGAGGCATCCATCACCGCCCGCTCACGCCACCTGGCGAAGCGACCCGGGCCCTCGCGCTTGCGCTTGCCGCCCACGAAGAACGAGCCGACGAGCAGCGCGGCACCGACCACGAGCTGCGCCCAGAGGAAGGGTGTCGTCGAGGCGAGCTCCATGAGCTGGGGCAGGGCGACGGCCGCGGCGGCCAGCAGCACGAGCCCGACGACGAGGTAGAAGCCGGCGACCGTGGCGAGGTAGAGCACGATGCGACTGCGCCGCAACCGGCCGGGCACCAGCATGAGCCAGATCGGGATGAGCAGCGTTCCGAAGCTCGTCGAGTCCACGAGCGCGAGCACGGCGAGCGCGCCGAGCAGCGCGGGTCCGGTGAGGGCGGCACCGCTGAGCAGGTCGAGGTCCACGGTTCGAGCCTGCCCCAGGAGCGACGCCGACGGATCCGCCGCGCGACGGAGGTTCCAGACCCGCGGGCGGAGCCCCGGTGCCACACTCGGACTCGTGGCAGACACCGAATCGGGCAAGGCGGCACCCGGCGACTCGCTCGTCACGGTCATCGTCGCGCTCGTGGTGAACGCGCTCATCGCGCTGGCCAAGTCGGTCGCCGCAGCGCTCACAGGCTCGGCATCGATGGTCGCCGAGGCGGCGCACTCGTGGGCCGACACCGGCAACGAGGTGCTGCTCGTGATCGCCGAGCGGCGATCGAGGAGGCCGTCGGATGCGCGGCATCCGCTCGGCTACGGCAAGGACGCCTACATCTGGTCGATGTTCGCCGCGTTCGGCCTGTTCACGGTCGGCGCCGCGGTGTCGATCCAGCACGGCATCTCGGAGCTCATCGACCCGGAGCCCGCGAGCGACTACGGCATCGCGTACGCGGTGCTCGGCCTCGCGTTCGTGCTCGAGGGCATCTCGTTCATCCGCGCCTACCGCCAGGCCCGCTCCGATGCGCAGCGGCGACGCGTCGGCACGCTGCACCACGTGTCGCAGAGCTCGGACCCGACGCTGCGCGCGGTGTTCGCCGAGGACGCCGCCGCACTCATCGGCCTCTTGATCGCGTTCGTCGGCATCCTGCTGCACCAGGTCACGGGCTCGCCGGTCTTCGACGCGATCGGGTCGATCGCCGTCGGCGTGCTGCTCGGCGTCGTCGCGGTGCTGCTCATCGGCCGAAACCGCGCGTTCCTCATCGGTGAGGCCGTGCCGTCGAACGTGCGCTCCGACATGATCGGCGAGCTGCTCGCCCTGCCGTCGGTCGACCGCGTGTCGTTCCTGCACATGGAGTTCATCGGCCCCGGTCGCGTGCTGCTCATCGCGGCCGTCGACCTCGTGGGTGATCGCAGCGAAGCGGATGCCGCGCGCGAGCTCCGGGCCCTCGAAGCCGTGCTCGAGGGCGACGCCATGGTCGAGCTCGCGTCGCTCACCCTCGCCGCGCCGGGCGGACCGGCACTGCAGCCGCACCGACCCGGCTGATCCGTCGCCTCGCGGTCGTCGCGCTCGCGCGCGCTCGACCGCCCCCGGACTGGCGCCGCTCCTCGTCCGCGGCACGCGTTCGCGCGGTTCCGCGGGCAGTTCCCGGCCGTCACGATGAGCGGCTCACGACCGTCGTTCGCGACCTGCGCTCGCGCGGGTTCCGAAGAACGTTCCCAGATTCCGAGATGCCAGTTCCGCCTCATCGATGAGGCGGAACTGGCATATCGGATTCGCGACGCATCCGCGCGCCGGGCGACGCAAAGCGCTCACGGGCCCAGCCGCGGCGCGACGTGGGCATGGGCCTGCACATGCAAGGTGGGCGGGCGGGGGCGCGGTGCGCGGGCGTCGTGCGGGTGCTTCATGCGGGTGCTCCATGCGGATGCGGATGGAAACACGCATGCAGGCGCCAACGCTCAGACGCGCTCGTCAGAGCAGGATGTCGGATGCCGCGTCGAGCCGTCGCCACCCGGCGGCCGCGACGGTCTGCGGCAGCACGTCGGCCGCGACGAGATCGGGCATCGACAGGCCCGTGATCGCGGCGATGTCGGCGATCGGCACCTGGAAGGTGCGGAACGGCCCGAGCGGCGGCACCTCGCCGGGCGCCGGGGCGACGACCTCGCTCGTCTCGACGAGCGGTGACTGGTCGAGCACGAAGCCCGCGGCGGCGAGCTCGTCGGCGCCGGTGTTCCACGCGGCGATCTTCCAGAAGCGCAGGGGCACGCGGATGCCGCGGTACGGCGGATCGTCGACACCGAGCACCGGCGCGGTGAAGACGCTGAGCCGCAGCCGGTTGGCCTCGGCGTGTTCGAGCACGTGGTCTTCGAGGCCGAGCCACAGCTCTTCGGACTGGTTGAATCCGCCCGCCTGCGGGGCCGCGTTCGTGAAGTGGAAGGTGTCGCTGTTGGCGCGCGCCGCGACCTCTGGCGTGCCCCAGACCGGATCGCGGCGTCGCACGAGGTGCCCGCGATCGAGGTCGTTGGCGGCGTACACTGCTGGCCCGGTCTGCCAGTCTTCGGGGATGCGCTCGTCGAAGCGCCAGTCGTCGCCGCGCGGGATGTCGAGCAGCGACGCGCCGTCGACGTTCACGCCCGTGACGCGAGCGAGCCGGCGCACCGAGTCGAGCACCACGGTGAAGTGCACGTAGTCGAGGCTGACGGATGCCGCGGCATCCGCCCCGCTCACGCGCGGAAGCGCGGCACCGACACCGAGGAAGCGTTCATCGAAGCCCATGCGCCAACCAGATCACACGCCGCCGACATGCGCCGACCGCCACGCTCGACGCGACGCACGGACGGCGGCATCGGGAGGACGGCGGAGCAACTGCGCGCTCACTCGAGCTCACGCAGGCGGGCGGCGACGCCGCGACCCTGCGTCGTCTTGCGCTCGGCCCCGACGGCGATGGCGAGGAGCACGGCGCCGGCCGTGGCGAGGGTGATCCACCACGGCATCGCGCCGACGGTGCGGTCGATCTGGGCGACGAACACGACGATGTTCTCGATGGGCAGCACGACGAGACCGAGGATGAAGGGTGCCGCGAGCTTGCGCGCGGAGCCCACGAGGATCAGCACGAGCGCGAAGGCGATCACCATGATCGGGCGGTAGAGCTGCGGATCGGTCGCCGTGGCGAGCACCGAGGGCAGGAGCGTCAGGATGATGCCGGGCGCGAGCAGCCGCCACGATCCGCGGAAGCCGACCGGCCACGAGTCGAGCGTGGCGGCCGGTGCGCGCCATTCGGGGCGGGGACGCAGGCAGAGGATGCCCGCGACGAGCACGGCGATGCCGAGCGGCAGCGAGAACACCTCGACGCGCAGGTCGCGCTGGCTCCAGCCGGAGACGCCGGCAGCCCACGCCAGGGCGTAGACGAACCAGAACGGCGGCAGCACGGGCTCCTGCGCGCGGTCACGCGCGACGGACACGACGGCGGTGACCAACAGCACGGCCATCAAGGCCCACAGGGTCCAGATCGAGGTCCAGTCACGCTGGGTCGCGAAGATCGGGCCGAGTGCGAGGTAGACGAAGGCCGGGGCGCCGAACCATCGACTCGCCGCGAGCGCGCGACCGGCGGCCGGGTGCACGGCGACGGGGTTCACGGTGATTCGGTCACCGACGCCGGCGCCGTCGGATTCGGCGGGCTCGAGCGCCGCCTTCAGGCCGACCGCTCCGAGGCCCGCGAGCACCGCGGCGAGCACGGCCACGGCGAGTATCTGGCCCATGACCGGGTCGGTCCAGCCGGCCGCATCGGCGCCGATCGCCCAGCGCACCCCCTGGATCGCACCGGCCGAGGCGGCGACGATCGCCGTCGTGAACACGAGCGGACGCGCTGCCCGGAGGCGTCGACGGCGTTCGCCTGCCCCGAAGGCGAGCAGGCCGCCCGCGGCGAGCAGGAGCCCGGACCCCGCGAGCAGGCCGAGCGTTCGCCACGGAGCCACGGTGGATTCGGAACCGAGGGCGGCGAGCGCGACGAGCGACGGCAGCACCGCGACGGCGAGCCCGCTCGCGAGGAGCGCCATGCCGCGACCGCGGCGCGCGAGCAGCACGCTCGCCACGGTGACGGCCGCGAGGGCGGGCGGCAGCGTGTACGGCTCGACGACGGCCACGCCCGGGATCGCCCAGACGCACCAGAGCGCGCCGGTCCAGCTCGCGGCGGCGAGCCACCAGCCGTAGCGGCGGCCGGCGACCACTCGGCCGGCGGCGGCGCCGAGTCCGAGGACCACGAGCACGACGGCCGCCGTGCCGAGGCCGGCCGCGTCGCGCACGAGGGCGAGCAGCACGGAGACGGCCGCGGACACGAGGGCGCCCACCTCGAACCACAGGCGCGCGGATGCGGCATCCGATGCCGGGATCTCGCTGCGCAGCATCGTGCGCTCGAGCAGCACGGTGAGCGGCAGGGCGACCGCGACGAGGACCGCGACGATCGGCAGGGTCGCGGGCGAGCCGCTCGAGTCGAGCGTCGCCGCGCCGAGGCAGATGACGACGACCGAGAGCGCCGGCACGATCATGGCCGCCGCCGCCGAGCGCACGAAGCGGTTGAGCCCGGGGCGTCGCGTGAAGACGAGCGCGACGGCGAGCGCCGCGATGACGGCCGTGGAGAGGGCGGTCCAGATGCTGCGCTCGACGAGCACCGTGGCGATGCCCACGAGGAACGGCACGAGCGTGACGACGAGGATCGCGTACCAGGAGCGCGCGTCGATCCGCCGCACGAGCGTCGCGGCGAGCGCGACGAGCGCGGCGGTCGTCGTGGTCAGGCAGAGCACCGCGACGGTCTCGACACCGGCTCGGCCGAGTGCGGTGGCGAGCAGCACGAGGGCGTAGGCGTAGGCGATCGCGAGGTGCACGGCGCGGAACGGCACGGGCACCGTGCGCGCGACGAGCAGCAGGGCCACGACGATGACGGCGCCGAGCGGCACGGTGATCGCCGCGTCGGCCCAGCTGAGCAGCGCCGCCTCGAGCAGGGCCGCGTGGGCGGCCACGATGAAGGGCGCCCGCAGCGCGATCCCCGTTCGCGTGAGCGGCGAGGCCGGCGCGACGAGCACGAGTGCCGCGAGCGCGGACACCGCGATGCCGATGGCGACCTGCGTCACGGTGAGCAGCGACGGCCAGGCGATGAACTGCAGCACTGCGAGGCCGGTCACCCACAGGGCGACCGAGGCGAGCCCGGTGCCGGTCCAGGTGCCGATGCCCCGTCGGTGGTCGATGTGCGAGCGCCACGCCAGCACGCCGATGCCGAGCGCGGCGGCGACGAGACCGAGCAGCGCCGCGAGCGCCCAGGTCGACGCGGTGCCGGTGAACATCTCGTCGAAGGCCCACGAGGCCGAGGACCGTCCGGGCTCGGGCAGCGAGGTGACGAACGTCGCCGCCACGCGCATGAGCGCCACGAACATCATCGTGAAGCCGGCGCTCGCGCTCACGAGCAGCACGCCGAGTGCGCCGGCGCGCAGCGGCTGGGCCAGCAGGGCGCCGATGCTCGGAACGAACGAGGCGATCGCGAGGGCGACCGCCGCGGCGAGCGGGATCAGCGTGAGCTGCCATACCGCGTCGTCGGCGGAGAGCGTGAGCATGAGCGGTGTGATGGCGACGGCGCTCGCGCAGAGCACGCCGCCGGCCGCACTCCAGAAACGCCGTGCGCCGGTGCCGACCGCGACGATCGCGCAGGCCCCGAGGGCGAGGAGGAGCAGCACGCGGCCGAACTCGCCCTCCGCGGTGTCGCGGAGGAACGGCACCTGCACGAGCACCAGGAACGTGGCGAGCAATTGCAGCACGGTGAGGGTCACGCGCTCGGTGCGGATGCTGCCGCCGAATCGTGCGGCGGCCCGCGGCGCGAGCAGGTTGGCCCCGAGCGCCACGGCGGCTGCCCCGACGTGGCCCCACGCGACCGAGAACTCGGTGCCCGCGTAGCCGAGGAACGCCGGAGTGAGCACGAGCCCGACGAGCGCCGACCAGAACCAGGTGCGCATGCGCGTCAGCAGGCTCACCACGAGCATGAGGGCGGATGCCACGAACGTGCCGAGTGCGGCGAAGACCCACCCGCTCACCCCATCGGGCGCGAGCTGCACGAGCGTCTGCACGTCGAGCGCGAGGAACACCATGCCGAGCGCGCCGATGGCCTCGGCCGAGAACAGCACGCCTCGGGTGCGCAGCAGCCACGCGCCGAGGAGGAAGACGATCGTGACGCCGACCAGCACGAGCGTGCGCACGACCAGCGTGATCTCGGGGTTGAGGAACGAGAACACGATCGCGGCGACGGCGAAGAGGGCGGCGCCGGCGACCGCCAGCACCGACTGCACGCTCGCCTGGCTCGAAGTCCGGGGGGCGGATGCCGCAGGCGGGCCGGTCGGCGCGGCGAACCGGGGCTCTGCGGTCGGCGCGGCTGCGGCGGCCGCCACCGGTGCCGCGACGGGAGCCGCGCCCCCCACGGGCGCCACGGCGGGAGGCGCGGCAGGCGCCACGGGCGCCGCAACCGGCACCGTCGGCAGCGCCTGGATCAGCCGCTCGCGTTCGAGCAGCGCCGAGGCCGCTCGCTGCGACGCCCCGAGCACGGCGGTCGCCTCGGCCCCGCGGAGGTCGGCGCGGCAGTTCGTGCACACCGCTGCCGTGAGAGCGGCTCGGCACCTCGGACACTCGCCGGTGGCGGTCAGGTACTCTGCCGACTGTTCACTCCACGTGGACGCCATTCGCGAAGTCTATTCAGCGGCGACCGCGTCGCACGGGAGGCGTCCGCAGCACGATGACGGGTCGTGGGATCCGGTCATCCTGGGGAGGACGGCTCACACCGTGATCGGCTCGGACAGCTCGGCGATGATGCGATCGATCTCGGTGAGTGCGTAGCCCGCGAGCGTTCGCTGCGCGACATCCGTCGGCGTGCCCTCCGGCTCCTCCAGGTCGCCGATGACGACGATGTTCTCGTCGTTCAGCGTGTTCGCCGGCGCCGTGTAGTTGAAGCTTCCGACGATGAGCACGCGCTCGTCGAGGACCATGAGCTTGTGATGCAGCTTGCGGACGCCCGTGCCGAGTTTCGTCGTGAACAGCTCGACGCTGCCGCCGGCGAGCCCCTTGGTCGCCGCCCACTTCGCCGCACCCTGTCCGCGATCGAGCACGCCGCGCATGCGCGCCACGAGCGGCCGCAGCCGGATCATGGTGTCGTCGATGCCCGAGGACTGCGCGAAGGTGAACATCGCGAAGTCGATCGACGACCTGGCCTTGAGCATCTGCTTCATGATCTCCATCTCGGGGCCGTGCCTCGGGGCGAAGAGCGGCTTCACGCGCACGGCGGGCAGCCCGAACTCCGAGGGCTTCGGCTCGATGCGCTCGTGCAGGTCGCCGAACGTGCCCGACCGCATGCGCTCGAACTCGACGAGGTACTCGGCGGCCGGTCGCCGTCCGCGCAGCACGACCACGTGGTTGAGGTTCTGCCCCTTGCCCGATCCGGTCGTCGTGTTGGTGCCGGTGTCGGTGCGCGTGAAGTTCGTCGAGCCGGTGAGCACGGCCGCGGTCGATTCGCCCGCGTCGCGCACGATGAACTTCTGGTGGAAGATCTTGGGGTTCAGGTCGCTGACCACGTCGACGCGCGACTTCAACAGCGCCGCGAGCAGGAAGCGGTTCTCGTCGTGCGCGCCCGGGCTGGTCCACGGGTCTGCGATCGCCTTGTCCTCGGTGAGGTAGTCGCCCTCGAGGATGAGGCGCACCCGCACCCCGCGCCTCGTGGCGGCGACGATCGCCTCGGCGATCGGGCGCGAGTCGACCTCCTGCACGGCGATCGCGAGCGTGTGCTTCGCCCCGTCGAGGAACGAGCGGATCGCGAGGTCGAGGTCGTCGGGACCGCCGACCGAGGTCGGCCCGACGTACAGCTCCACTCCGCCGACTGAGACCGGCATGGCGCACGTCCTCTCCTTGAGGTTCTCTCATGTCGAGTTCTACGCTCATCATGCACCCTCCGGATCAGGGATGCCACGGATGCCGTCGCGGGCGCCGCGGGCCGAGAAGGCGTGCGCAAGACTGCACCGCGACGCGCATTATCGTTCGATCGATCGACCTGCAACACACGAATAGTGCGCCTGATTCCGTTCTCGCGCGCGTTTTTGCACCAGGGCATGCTCGTGTGCGACGCTGCTCCTAGCTCGCCGAACCCGCGCGACTCCGAAGGGAAGCACCATGAACTCCGACCACCGCATCGCCCCCGGTTCGGCGCCGGCCGACCCCACGCGCATGCACGCCAACACCGCCGAGGCCGAGGCCATCGTCGACCTCGTGCTCGACTACTCTCGCCGCCGCATGCTCTCGGAGGACACGCCCCTCGACAAGCCCTTCTCCCCCGCCGAGCTCAACCGCCTCGCCGGGCGCACGATCGACGAGCAGGGCATCGGCGCGCGCCGCGCCCTCGCGATCTTCGAGCACGTGCTCGCGCCGGCCTGCATCACGACCGACCACCCCCAGTACCTCTCGTTCATCCCGATCGCGCCGACGAACGCGGCGAGCGCGTTCGACCTCGTCGTCTCGGCGTCCGCCATCTACGGCGGCTCCTGGCTCGAGGGCTCCGGCGCCGTGCACGCCGAGAACGAGGTGCTGCGCTGGCTGTCGAACGAGTTCGGGCTTCCGGCCGGTGCCGGCGGCGTGTTCGTACAGGGCGGCACGCTCGGCAACCTGTCCGCGCTCGTCGCCGCCCGCGAGGCGGCCCGTGCACGACTCGCCGAAGCGGCGGCGTCGGAGGCCGACGGCGAGCCCGCGACATCCGCCCGTCGCTGGAAGGTCGTCTGCAGCGCCGAGGCGCACTCCTCCATCGCGTCGGCCGCGCGCGTCATGGACGTCGACATCGTGAAGGTCTCGCCAGGGCCCGACGGACAGCTGCGCGGCGAGGCCGTGCGCGCCGCACTCGAGGAGCACGGGACATCCGTCTTCGCCGTGGTCGCCACCGGCGGCTCCACGAACTTCGGCATCGTCGACGACGTCGCCTCGATCGCGGCCCTCAAGGACGACTACGACTTCTGGCTGCACATCGACGGCGCCTACGGGCTCGCCGCCATGCTCTCGCCGCTCGCCCGCGCGCGCTTCGACGGCGTCGAGCGCGCCGACTCGGTCATCGTCGACCCGCACAAGTGGCTGTTCGCGCCCTTCGACGCGTGCGCGCTCATCTACCGCGACCCGAACCGCGGGCGGGCGGCGCACACGCAGCACGCCGAGTACCTCGACACGCTCACCGAGACGACCGAGTGGAGCCCGTCGGACTACGCGATCCACCTCACCCGGCGCCCGCGCGGCCTTCCGATGTGGTTCTCGCTCGCGACGTACGGCGGGGCGGCCTACCGCGAGGCCATCGGCTCGTCGCTGCAACTGGCGCAGGACATCGCCGACGAGATCCGACGTCGCGACGGGTTCACGCTCGTGCGCGACCCGCAGCTCTCGGTCGTGGTCTTCGAGCGCGACGGCTGGACCCGCGAGCAGTACGCCGCCTGGTCGGCGAAGCTCCTCGACGATCAGCTCGCGTTCGTCACCCCGAGCTCGCACCTCGGCCGCCCGAACACGCGCTTCGCGATCGTGAACCCGCTCACCACGTTCGAGCAGCTCTCGGCGATCCTCGACACCATGGAGTGATCGCGGGGCGGCCGCCTCAGGCCGTCTCGGGCTTGCGGAACACCGCGCGCATGTGGTCGCTGTCGAGGAAGTCGGCGATGCCGATGAGGATCAGGCTGTAGATGATCTGCTCGGTCACCATCCAGAACGGGAAGAGCCCGGGGATCGCCGCCATCACGAGGGTGACGACCGGGAAGATCTTGCTGAACAGTCGCAGCCGCGAGTACGCCCAGCGGTAGCCGACCTGCGCCCGCCACGCGAAGTAGAACAGCGTCGCGGTCATGGCGAGCACGATGAGGATGCGCATCCACACCGGGAACGCGAGCACGGTGCCGTCGACCCACAGCACCACGGCGACGACGAGCGCGGCCACCCCGATCACGAGCTCCACCGCGAGCAGCCAGATGATCCAGGTGAACGTGCGCCGCGTGCGGGGGTGCTGCACGAGCTCGACGTCGGCCTTCACCCCGGCCGCGCGCCCGCCGGCCAGCCGATCGAACTTCAACAGGATCGGTTCGAGTTCCATGGTTCCTCCACTGTCGAGCCTATGCCGAGGCCGTGCGCGCGGCCTCGATCGGAAGTTCGATCCCGCTGGACTCCCCGTCCCGTCGACCTTTCAGGACCAGAGCGCCGTTGGCTGCAATATGCGTCCATGACCGATGTGGTCCTGAAAAGGTGGGCGACGACGACGACGGCGGCGACGACGAGCGGATGCCGCGGCGCGGCGCCTAAGCGATGTTCGCGTTGTCGCGGAAGAGGTTGCCGGGGTCGACCCGCCGCTTGATCTCGCGCAGGCGCTCGAGGGTGGCGGGCGGGTAGGCGGCGGCGACGTGCTCGGGGCCCACCTCGGTCTCGAAGCTGAGGTACGCGCCCGACATGTGCGGGGCCATGAGCTCGTTCCAGCGCTCGTTCGTGCCGTGACGCGGCGACCCGATCGCCGAGACCGAGAACTCGGCCTCGCGGTGGCCGTAGGCCGTGGCATCCGCCGGCACGTCGTGCACGGCACCGCCGGCCGCGCGGATCTGGAAGAAGGGCGTCGCGCCGCTCTCGAGGAACGCGGCCGCGTCACGCGCGAACTCCGGCGTGATGCGGCCGACGAGCCCTGATCGCGCCATCGGCTCGCCCTGGCCGCCATGCGCGGTGTCAGCGGCGTTCGAGATGACCGCCTCGTAGGTCGTGAGCCGCACCTCCTGTCCGACGAGCGGGGCGACCTCGGCGAGCGGCTGCAGGCGGGCGATGATCGTGTCGGGGTCGGCCGAGTCGATGACCGCCATGACCTGCGCGATCATCGGCTGCCCGGCGCGCGGGGCGCCCATGAGCAGGAAGCTCGTGAGGTCGCGCGGCGCATCGACGACCCAGTCGCCCCACGCCTGCAGGAACCCGGCCGTGTCGCTCGCGTCGAACGCGAGCTGGGCGAATCCGACCTCGCCGACCTCGTCGACCTCGAACTCGAACGCGGTCGCGATGCCGATGTTGGCGCCGGCGCCGCGGGCGGCCCAGAAGAGGTCGGGATGCTCCGCGGCATCCGCCCGAACGATGCTGCCGTCGGCGAGCACGAGCTCGACGGCGCGCACGTGGTCGATCGTCAGGCCGTGCGCGCGCACGAGCCAGCCGATGCCGCCCGCCGTGGCGAGGCCGCCGACGCCGACGCCGCCGTAGTCGCCCGAGCTCAGCGCCCAGCCGTGCGGCGCGAGGAACGCGGCGACGTCCATCCACCGCGCACCGGCTTCGACTCGCACGAGGCGCCGGTCGGCGTCGAGCACCCGCAGGTCGCGCATGCCCGAGAGATCGATCACGATGCCGCCGTCGTTCGTCGACCGGCCGCTGATGCCGTGTCCGCCGCTGCGCACGCCGAGCGGCACGTCGGGGTGCCGACGGGCGTAGGCGACGGCATCGGCGACCTCGGCCGGCGTGGTGGGCTGCAGCACGAGTCCGGGCGATCCGCCGCGCATGTACGTGGACTTCACGCGCGAGTAGCCGGCGTCGCCCGGCTCGATCGCCTTCGACGCGAGCGAGGCCGGCACCGACTCGTAGTCGATGCCGTCGCGGCGCTTCGCGCGCACCGTGGAGCTGCGCAGCTGCCCGGCCGCGACGACGAGACCGGCGGATGCGGCATCCGCCCGCTCGGAGCCCGAGCTCGCGAGTTCGGCGGCGACCGCCTCGCGGAGCGCGGGCGCGACCTCCTCGGCGAAGTGCACGATCGTGCCGGGGTCGTCGCTCGCGAGGATGAACGTGCCGACGCCGTCCTCGAGCACGAGTTCGAGCATCTGCTCGACCCACTGGCCAGCGGGCCCGTCGAACGTCCCGCCGCCGCGCCCGTTCGAGAAGCGGCCGTTGATGTTCAGCAGGCGCCGGATCTCGCGGGGGTCGCGACCCGCGGCGAGCGCGGCGTCGTCGATGGCCTGGTTGCCGCGGGCGAGGTCGCCGGGCTGCAGGTAGCCGTAGGACGGCAGCCAGCCGTCGCCCTTGCGGCCGATGAGGCGGAGCATGCGGGGCTTCAGGGCGCCGATCCAGATCGGGATGTTGTGGGCGGGCGCCGGGCCGCGCTTCGCGCCGTTCACGTGGTGGTAGGTGCCCTCGACGACGAAGCGGGAGCGGTCGTCGACATCCCAGGTGCCTCGGATGACGTCGATCGCCTCGGACAGCGCGTCGACCGCCTGGCCGGCCGTCAGGTGCGGGCCGCCCATCGCCGCGATCGGGTCCCAGAAGCCTCCCGCGCCGAGCGCGAGGTCGAACCGTCCGCCCGAGAGCAGGTCGAGGCTCGCGGCGGCACGGGCGAGCACGGCCGGCGGGCGCAGCGGCACGTTCGCGACGTTGGCCGCGACGTGGATGCGCTCGGTGCGCGCCGCGACCCACGTCAGCAGGGTCTGGGTGTCATGGAACGCCGGCTGGTACGGGTGGTCCTGGAAGGTCACGAGGTCGTACCCAGAGGCCTCGCTGAGCTCGGCGAGGCGAACGGCGGCCTGCGGCGGGTCGTTCCTCGGGGTGATGAAGGTGCCGAACTGCAGGTCGTGTCCGTAGTGCATGGTGCTCCCGTCGTGTCGTGCTGGTTCGACTCTTCCGCATCCGGCCGGGTCAGGCCGAACCGCTGGTAAGCTGCTCACTTATGGTTAGTGAAGTGACGAACGAGCGAACGGATGCCGCGGCCGACGCCGAGCGGGTCGCCGCGGCGCAGGTCGACGACCTGGCGCAGCACCGGGCCCGCCTGCACGAGCTGGGCCATATCGACGAGGCCGCATGCCGGCGTTTCCAGCGCGACGTCGAGTTCACGGGGCGCAAGTGGAACGCGGCGATCCTGCTCGCCGGGGTACGCGGCGCGCGGCGGTTCAGCGAGTACCGCATGACCGTCGACGGCATCTCCGACCGACTGCTCGCGGCCCGACTGAAGGAGCTCGAGGACGAGGGCGTGATCGAGCGGCACGTTCGGGCGACGACGCCCGTCACGATCACCTACACGCCGAGCGCCGCGGGGCTGCGGCTCATCGAGGTGCTGCAGCCGCTCGTCGAATGGGGCGCCTCACGCGAGGCCACGCGGTCGGCGCGCGACGCGGGCTGACGCTTCCGCCGCGAGAACACGCACTCCCTACTCCTCCTCCGGCTCCGATCCCCCTCCCGCGTTCCCTCGGCACGCTCCCACGACGTTCTGACGCGCTACGACCCTTGCCAGACCCCCGTGGACCGGCAAAACGTCGTGGGGGGCGCGTCCGCCCTCGCTACGCGCGCCGCGACGTCGCGAGCCGCTCGGCGAGCCAGGCCGCCTGCCGCGGCCAGTGCGCGCCCGCCCCGCCCTCGTGCTCGTTGAACGCGTACTCGACGATGTCGGCGACCGGAACCTCGGCGGCGCCAGCGGCATCCGTCACTCCCGTGCCCCCGACGGCCCCTGCACCCCACCGGTTGCGGGCGGCGAACACCGTCGACGGCGGGCACACCGGATCCATGAGCGCCACCGAGAACAGCGCCGGCGCGGTCGCACGTGCGGCGAGGTTCACGCCGTCGAAGTACGACAGGGTCTCGAAGACGTGCGCCGCGGCATCCCGATGCACCGAGAGGTAGCGCACGATCTCCTGGTAGGGGTCGCGCTCGGTCAGGCCGACCGCCCGCTCGAAGTGGCAGAGGAACGGCACGTCGGGCATGGCCCCGACGAGCCCCTCGCTCAGGCCGGCCGCGGCGATCGCGATGCCGCCGCCCTGGCTGCCGCCGCAGACGCTCACGCGCTCGGGGTCGACCTGCGCGAGCGAGCGCACCGCGTCGATCGCGAGCACCGCGTCGGTGAAGACGCGACGGTAGTAGTAGGCCGCCGGATCGAGGATGCCGCGGGTCATGAACCCCGGCGCCGACGGGCCGGTGCCGTGCGGATCGGGCGTCGAGCCGCCCGTGCCCCACACGCTGCCCTGCCCGCGCGTGTCCATGAAGAAGTGCGCGTACCCGGCGCTCGCCCAGGCGAGGCGCTCGTGCGGCAGGCCGCGCCCGCCGCCGTATCCGTTGAACTCGACGACCGTCGGCAGCGGGGCGGATGCCGCGGCGCCGGCCGGCACGGTGAACCAGCCACCGACCGGGTCGCCGCCGAACCCGCTGAACGTGACGTCGAACACCTCGACGGTGGTCAGCCCGGCGTCGACCCGCATCAGGCGCGGGGCCTCGGCGAGGGCCCGCGACTCGGCGAGCGTCGCGCGCCAGAACTCGTCGAAGTCGGCGGGTTCGGCGACCGCGGGGCGGTACGCGCGCAGGTCGGAGGGGGACAGGTCGAACCGGGGCATCGGCATCCTTTCCGAACGGATGCCGCGGCGCGGCGCCGCGGCGACGTCAGCGTATCCCGGCTCGCACCTCAGATCGCGCGGTGGTCGACGAACGGCATGCGCGGTCCGCGCCTGGGGCGCCCGGCCACGCCCGAGGCGCCGAGCAGCCGCACCACGCGCTGCCGCTGCCCCGCCCACGGCGCCATGGCCTCGACCATCTCGTCGTCGGTCATGTCGCGCCCCCAGAGCGCATGTCCGAGGTAGTTCGAGAGGTGGTAGTCGCCGACCGCGAGCGCGTCGGGGTCGCCGAACGCCCGCTGGGCGACCTCGGCGGCGGTCCACACGCCGACGCCGGGCATGAGCATGAGGCGCGCCGCGGCATCCGCCGGGCTCATGCCGCTCGCCTCCTCGAGACGCGCGGCGTAGCGGGCCGCATTCACGATCGTGCGCGAGCGCCGCGGGTCGACGCCGGCCCGATGCCACTCCCACGACGGCACCCGCGCCCACTGCCCCGGCATCGGAACGACCTTCAGGCGGCGGCCGCCCTCGCGCGGCGGCGGCCCGGGTGCGTCTTCGCCGAACCGGTGCACGAGGAACCGCCACGCGTCGTGCGCCTGGAGCGTGATGACCTTCTGCTCGAGGATCGCGGGCACGAGCGCCTCGAACACCCGGCCGGTGCGCACCAGCCGGAGCCCCGGATTGCGGCGATGCGCCTCGTCGATGAGCGGGATGCGGGGATCGAACCCGGTCGGGTCGTCGCCCTCGCCGAGCACGACCGCCGCCTCGGCGACGGCCTCCGCCGCGCCCGGACCCCACGCATCGGCCCGGAGCACGTCGGCGGCCGGCTGCGCGAAGCGGACCGTGGCCGGGCCGGACGCCGTGCGCGTCGTGCGCCAGATCGAACCGTCGACCGCCCGCTGGAACGTGGGGTCGCCCGGCCCGCGCCGCACCGGGCCGATCGTCTGCGAGAGGTCGGTCGGATGCCGCGGGGTCCACGTGCGGGAGTGCTCGGCGATCACCGCTCCAGTGTGGCCCCGCCCGCTGACAGCCGCCACGGAACCGGCGAGCGCCGGTCGCCGGTCGCGGTCGCCGGTCGCCGGCACGATGTCGGCAGGCGGGTGCAGACTGGATGCATGTGCGGGCGCTTCGCGAATGACGCAAAGGTCGACGAGCTGATCCAGGAGTTCGTCGCGGCAGGTGGCGACTACAACGACTGGCGGCCGCAGTACTCGATCGCGCCGACCGAGGTGGTCCCGATCGTGCGCGAGCGGGCCGACCGCGACACCGGCGAGGTCACGCGCATGCTCGACGCCGCCGCGTGGAACTTCCATCCGCCGTTCCTCAAAGACGCGAAGCGGCCGCAGTTCAACACCCGCATCGAGACGGTCGCGACCAACGGCCTCTGGAAGGGCGCGTTCGCGTCGTCGCGATGCCTCGTGCCGATGCGCGGCTACTACGAATGGACGGGCGAGCCCGGCAAGAAGCGCGCCTGGTTCCTGCACGGCGACCGGCCGCTGCTCGCCGCGGCCGGCATCTACACGGTGCGCAAGGTCGACGACGAGTGGCAGGTGTCGACGTCGATCATCACGCGTGAGGCGACGGATGCCTCTGGCGAGGTGCACGATCGCATGCCCGTGTTCCTCGAAGCCGACTTCTGGGGCGAGTACCTCGATCCGACCAAGCTCGACGAGGGCGGCAAGGCGCACATGGTCGAGCAGCTCGCCGAGGAGTCCGACAAGGTGGCCTCGACGATCTCGGTCTACGAGGTCGACCGGCGGGTCAACAACTCACGCGCCGTCGATCCGGCCGATGCGTCGCTCATCGACCCGCTCGACGACGCGCAGGCCTGAGGCTCGGCTCAGTCCTTCGGCGAAGCCAGGCAGGGCAGCCGCGGCGCCGCGGCGGCCACGACCGACTCGACACCCGCGTCGGCGAGGGCGGATGCGATCGCGATCGCCCGCGTCCCACCCTGCTGGGTCTCACGCTCGGCGTCGACGCGCGGTCAGGACGGTCACCGTGCCGGCGGCGAGGAGCGCCGCGCCGATGGCCATCGTCGCTCCGGCCGGCGAACCCGACTCGGCGAGCCCGGTGGCGGTGCTTGGCGCAGGAGGCGTCGTCGGCGAGGCGGTGGGGGTGTCGGTCGGTGACGGCGCATCCGTCGTCGGCGGAGGCGTCGTCGGAGGCTCGGTCGTCGGAGGGGCCGTCGTCGTCGGTGGCGCCGTCGTGGTCGTGGGCGGCGTGATGAGGCAGTCGCCGGTGAACGGGTAGGCATGCATCTCGACGCCGGTCTGGGTGCCCGCGGGCGAGCGGTGCACGAGGTCACCGGCGACCTCGACGCGGCCGTTGGTGCCGGCGACGGAGATCGTGGTCGTGCTCGCGGGGTTGCCCACGAGGATCGACCCGGGGAGCTGGGCACCGCCCGTGACCTCGACCGTCGTCGCATCGGGGAAGTTCGTGACGATGCGCTGCGTGATGTCGGGGTCGAACGTGTTCGCGCCGTCGATGAACCAGCTGTTCACGTTCGCGAAGGCGACATCGCCTGTGACGTTGATGACGACGTGTGCGCCCGCCTGCACGTCGACCCCCGTGATCGCGACCTGGGTGTTGCCGAGGGTGCCCTCGATCGTGAACACCTGCGGGTCGCTCACGCCATCCCCCGTGAACGAGGTCAGACCGTCGGCGGTCGTCACGGTACCGGTGTCGGGGAGGTCGGCGAAGCACTGCGAGAGCGCGGTCACGTTCGCCACGCGCTCGGCGAAGGCTGAGGCTCCGTCGCCCTGCGCGACCGTCGCCCCTGCAACGACGGACGGGGTGCCGGTCAGCGTTCCGCCGTACTCGACGTTGCCGACGATGGGTGCGAAGTCGGGGAACCCGGTGTCGCCGCCGACGATGAGGTTCGTGCCGCCGGCGATGGTCAGGTCGCCGCCGACGGTGAGCATCGTGGAGCCGCTCGGCGGCGGCACGCGCGAGCCGACGCCCGCGACGCCCACGTCGTAGGAGCCACCGCCCCGATCGAACGAGGCGTCGCCGAGCACCACGAGGTTGCCCTCGGTCTCCGCGGCACTCGGGCCTGTGGTGAGGTCCCCGCCGACGAAGACGTTCACGCCGTCGTCGAAGCCGACGACGCCCCCGTTGTCCGGAGCCGGCCATGAGGCCGGACACGCGTCGCCGAGGCACGGGTCGAGCGGCGTGTTGCCGTCGACCTGCACGGCGAACGCCGATGGGATCGACGCGACGACGAGCGCGATGCCGGCGAGCGCCATCACCCCACCGGTGACGCGCTTGGCGACGCGGGTTCGTCTGGTCGCATTGCGTGGCTGCACCATCACGATCGGGTTCCTCCCCCTGGAGCGGCTCGATTCCGCCCAAGCGTACTCTGCGCCGGTTCCGCCGATATGTCGGAGACATCCGCGACGAGAACGGCACCCACGTGCCACCATGACCCTATGGACCGTTCAGCACTGATCGAGTACGTCCGCGAGCAGGGTGATGCCGTCGTCAGCACCATCGGGCCCGACGGAGCACCGCAGTCGGCCTACCTCAGCATCACGGCCACCGACCTGGGCGAGTTCGTCTTCAACGCCCGCGGCGGCTCGCGCAAGATCGCGAACCTGCGCCGTGATCCGCGCATCGCCGTCGTGGTCGGCGGCCACGACAAGACGACCCTGCAGGCGCAGGGCGAAGCCGAGGTGCTCGAACCCGGCAGCGCCGAATCCGCAAGGTGCGCGGCCGCCTACGCGGCTGCCTTCCCGTGGTTCGGCGAGTCGTTGACGAAGACCGAGTTCGAACTGGTGCGCGTGAGCCTCCGGTGGGCCCGGTACGGCGACTACCGCGAGGGCCCGCCCGTGTCGGTCGAGGTCGAGCTCTCGTGACCGACGCCGCCGCGAGCGGGCCCGGGGCCCGGCGACTCGCCCTCCTCGCCATCCCGGCGATCGCCATCGGCATCGGGTCGGCACTGAGCCTGCACCTGCTGAACGGCCTCGCGGAACTGCTGCAGGGCTTCCTCTGGACCACGCTGCCCGGCGCGTTCGGCGCCGACGAGGCGACGCCATGGTGGATCTTCACGGTGCTGACCGTCACGGGCATCGCCGTCGGGGCGATCGTCTGGCTCGTGCCGGGCCACGCGGGCCCCGACTCGGCAACCACCGAGCTCTCCGGCCCCTTCCCGGGTCTCAAGGCGCTGCCGTCGATCGCGCTCGTAGTGGTGCTCGGGCTCGCGGGCGGCGTCAGCCTCGGGCCCGAGAACCCGATCATCGCCATCAACGCGACACTGGCGATCGCGTTGCTCGCGCGCTTCGCGAAGGTGCCGCAGCAGCAGATCGCCGCGCTCGCGATCGCCGGCACGATCGGCGCCCTCTTCGGAACCCCCGTGGCTGCGGCCCTCGTGTTCACCGGCATGGTCGGCGCGATGAAATCGGGCGGCTCGCTCTGGGACCGCCTGTTCCTGCCGCTCGCCGCCGCGGGTGCCGGAGCGGCGACCATGGACCTCCTCGGCGGCCAGAAGATCGCGTTCACCCTCGAGCCGATGGGCGCCCTCCAACCGATCTACCTGCTCACCGGATTCGTCGTCGCCGCGGTCTCCGCGCTCCTCGGCATTGCTGCGGCATGGGCCTTCCCGTACCTGCACCGCGTGTTCCACGCCCTGCCGAACCCGTTCATCGGCATCACGCTCGGCGGTGTCGTGCTCGGACTGCTCGGGATGCTCGGCGGCCCGCTCACGCTCTTCAAGGGACTCGACCAGGCCGGCCAGCTGCTGTCCGACCCCGACAAGTACACGGCCGGCCAGCTCGCGGCGTTCGCCGGCATCAAGGTCATCGCCCTCCTGATCGCGGCGAGCGCCGGGTTCCGTGGCGGCCGCATCTTCCCGGTGGTCTTCATCGGCACCGCGCTCGGCCTGCTCGGCTACGCGCTGCTGCCCGACCTGCCGATCTCGCTCGCGGTGGCGTGCGGCGCCATGGGCATCACCCTGGTCGCCACCCGCGACGGCTGGATCTCGATCTTCATCGGCGTCGCGCTCTGCGGTGACATGGCGGTGCTCGCCCCGCTCTGCATCATCATCCTGCCGATCTGGCTCATGGTGACGCGGGCGCCCGAGCTGGTCATCAAGGCTCCCGCTGCCGATGCCGCACTCGAGCCGGGATCCAGGCGGCGCCCTGCGCCACGCTGGTAGGGCCGCACGCTGTGGGCCGCCACGAGGGTAGGGCCCCGCGCAGGCAGCACGGCACCGGCCCCGCGACATCCGATCGGATGCCGCGGGGCCGGTGCCGTGCGGGGTGCGAAGCCGGACCTACAGGCTGAGCCCGTGGCCGAAGCGGAACAGCGGGTCCTTCGTGTCGAACGGCACGTCTTCGCGGCTCGCCTCGACGGCGGCCATGCTCGAGGGCAGGTCGAACGGCAGCCTGCCGAGCGGCGACGCCGCGCCCGTGAGCACGTCGAGCACGGCGCGCGCGCTGGCGCCGTAGTTGCCCACGATCGCCGCGACGTCGCCGACGAACGGCGTGAGGATCGCGGGGCGGTCGAGGTGCACGTCGATCACGGTGGGAACCGCGGCGCCGACCTCGCGGAAGTGCGCCACGGCCTCGGCGGTGAAGTCGAGCGAGCCCTGGTGGAAGAAGTTCTCGAACGTCGACGACCGCTCCTCGAACGGGGCGTGCGTGCGGATCACCGCGACATCCGCCTCGGCCGGGGTCTCGACGACCGTGCCGTACTCGGCCGCGACCTCGGGGGCGATGCCCTCGACGTAGAGCTTGAGGCCCCGCGCGAGGGGAAGGGTCGGGGCACCGGCATCCGTCGTCGTGTTGGTGAGCACCGTGATCGAGGCGCGCTGGGCGGCCTCGCCCGCGGCGACGAACTCGTCGGAACCGACCACGCGGGCGGCGTGCTCGACGTCGACGAACGGCTGGTCGAAGAGCCCGAGCACGAACTTCTCGCGCAGCAGGCGTCGGGCCGACTCGTCGAGGCGGGCCTCGGTGACGTCGCCGGCCTCGACGAGCTCGACGAGCAGCTCGGGGATCGCCTCGCCGCCGAACTGGTCGACGCCGGCCTCGAGCACCTTGATCACGCGCTCGCGCGGCGTGAGGTGCTCGACGCCCCAGGCGCGCGCCGGGAACGGCTCGCCGAAGATCTCGGCGTCGGAGATGAGGCCCCAGTCGGTGCAGACGATGCCCTCGAACGCGTAGCGCTCGCGCAGCAGACCCGTGATGACCGACTTGTTGAAGCCGAAACCGACCTCTTCGTACTCGGTGCCGACGGGCATGCCGTAGTACGGCATGATCTGGCGGGTGCCGGCCGCGAAGGCGTCCTCGAAGGGCTTGAGGTGCAGCTCGAACTCGCCGCCGGGGTAGACCTGTTCGCGGCCGTGCGGGAAGTGCGCGTCTTCACCGTCCATCTGCGGTCCGCCGCCCGGGAAGTGCTTCGTCATGGTCGAGACCGAGCCCGGCCCGAACGACTCGCCCTGGAATCCGCGGATGTAGGCGGCGCCCAGCTTGCCGGTGAGTTCGGCGTCCTCGCCGAACGTGGCGACCTGGCGGCCCCAGCGCGGCTCGGTCGCGAGGTCGATCTGCGGGTGCAGCGCCACGCGGATGCCGACGGCCGTGTACTCCTGGCGAGCGATGTCCCCGAAGCGCTCGACGAGCGCCTCGTCGCGGATCGCCGCGAGGCCGACGGTCTCGGGCCAGCTCGAGAACGGGCCGGACAGCATGCCCGCGAGCGGGTTGTCGCTGAAGGAGTGGCGCGGGTCGGTCGAGATCGTCACGGGGATGCCGAGCCGCGTCGAGGCTGCGAGCTCCTGCAGCTTGTTGTGCCACTGCGCCATGAGCTCGGCCGACGGCGCGGAACCGAGCACGTTGAAGTGCGTCATGCCCTTGCCGATGACCTGCTCCTCGTTCGAGGGCAGCCCGAACATCGGGTTCGCCTCGGAGAGCTCGCCGTCCTGGCTCATCGCGATCATGGTCTGGAAGAAGAGTCCGGCCTTCTCCTGCAGGGTCATCTGGCCGAGCAGGTTCTCGACGCGCTCGTCGACGGGCAGGCTCGCGTCGCGGTACGTGGGGTCGACGGGCAGGTCGGCGGATGCCGCGGCATCCGTGGTGCCGTGGTCGAGGTTCTCGATGGTGTCGGTCATGGTGTTACTTCACTCCCTTGATGCGGTAGACGAGCACGGCGCCGGCGAGGGCCACGAGGGCGCCGAAGAGGTAGAAGGTGCTGTAGCCGCCGAGCGACGTGGTGGCACCGAAGGCGATGATGGAGGGGGCGATCACGGGGGCGAGCGACTGCGGCAGCGCGTTGGCCATGTTCAGCACGCCGAGGTCCTTCGCGGTGTCCTTCGGGTTGGGCAGCACCTGGGTCGCGAGCGCGGTGTCGACCGACATGAACGAGCCGGCGCCGAAGCCGATGACGGCCTGGGCGACGAGCACCATCGGGATGCTCGGGGCGAACGCGAGGATCACGAGGCCGAGCACCATGACGCCGCCGGCGACGGCGACGAACGGTCGGCGCTTGCCGATCTTGTCGGAGAGGATGCCGCCGATGGGGCCCGAGAGCGCCATCGCGACCATCGAGGCGAGGTTCGCCATGAGGATCGTGGTGATCGCGTCCTGCTCGCTGAGGCCGAACTGCTCGGTCAGGTAGAAGGGCAGGAACGTCGCGATGCCGGCGTAGCCGAACATGATGAGGAACTTGGTGAGCCAGGTCCAGCCGAAGTCGGGGTGCTTGCGCGGGTTGAAGACGAACGACCCGAAGAACTCCTTGACGCCGTAGCGTTCGGCGGGCTTCTCGGTGAGCACGCGGTCCTTGAGCGTGAAGACGAAGACGCCCACGAAGACGACGGCGATGAGGGCCGGCACGAGGAACCGGCTGAGGTCGTCGGAGAGGAAGTTCACGAGGAAGCTGCCGCCGAGGATGCCGAGCGGGGTCGTCAGGCCGATGATGCCCGACACCTTGCCGCGGGAGTCGACCGGCACCTGGTCGGGCACGGTCGCGGTCGAGGCGGCCATGACGCCGTTCAGCGAGGCCTGCACGACGCACCAGCCGATGAGCACGATCCAGACGTCGGTCGCGACGCCGATGAGCGCGCAGGCGGCGAGGCCGACGAGCACGCCGCCGAGCATCCAGGGGCGACGCATGCCGAAGCGCGAGACGGTGCGGTCGGAGAGGCGGCCGACGAGCGGGTTGCAGATGATCGCGAAGAGTGCGCCGACGCCCATGATGAGGCCGAGCGCGTTCGTGGCCGCTTCGGCCGAAGCGGTGATGTGCTGCACCTTGAAGGCGAGCGAGACCAGCACCGGCGTGAGCAGGGCGAGGTAGAGCCCGAAGTTCGACAGGGCGAGGGTGGGGATGTAGCCCCTCGGCGCGTTGCCGGTCCGGCCGGCCGCGCCGGTGGTCTCGCCGGGCAGGCCGCTGCCGGGAGCGGCCGTGTCGATGAGTGACGACTCTGTCATGAGTTTCCTTCCGCGAAAACCGAGCCGTCTTTGGCTCTCGCACGAGAATACACCAATCCAGACCAAGTGGTAACTGAAAGTCGATCGAGTGGTAACGGGGTTGTGGGAGGATGTCCCGAAGACGATTCGGGGGCGGCGATGCAGCAGGCGATCACGGCGGATGCCGCAGCTCGCGCCACGGCGCCGGCGAACCGCGCAGCCGCCACCGCCCGCACCCGCGCGAACATCCTGGCCGCGGCATCCCGCCTCTTCGTCGAACGCGGCTTCGGCGCGGTCTCGATGCGCGACATCGCCGCCGAGGCCGGCCTCTCGCACCCCGGCGTGATCCGGCACTTCCCCTCGAAGGACGAGCTCCTCGAAGCGGTCGTGGCCGACTTCACCGCCCGCACCGAGGCCGAGCTCGAGGTGCAGCTCGGCCCGGGCGGCGACGGCCTGCGCACCTTCGGCGAGGTCGCGAGGCGCAACGCCGCCATCGACGGCTACCTCCCGCTCTTCACCACGCTCGCGGGCGAGGCGACGAGCGCGGCGCACCCCGCGCACGCGCAGTTCCGCGAGCGGCACGCCGAGTTGCGCGCCCGTTCCTCCGAGCTGTTCCGGGCCGCGATCGACGCCGGTGAGCTGCCGCCCACGATCGACGCCGTCGGCGAGACGATCCGCCTCGCGGCGGCGTGGGACGGCCTGCAGTTGATCTCGCTCTACCTGCCCGACCGCGTCGACATCCCGGCCATGCTCGACCGGCACCTCGACCGGCTCCGCGGCCCGGGGGCTCCGGGCCGGTCGACCGCCGCGACCGGCCGGGCCGCGGCATCCGTCGCCTCCCCGTCAGCACCGCATGCCGGCACGTTCGGCCTCGCGCCCGACGCGGAACCCGAGACGGGATACGCCCCCGGTCGGGCCCGGCGTGCGCAGATCGTGGCCGACGCCTCGGCACTGTTCGCACGCCGCGGGTTCCACGCGACGAGCCTCCGCGAGATCGCCGAGCAGGCCGGCATCGGCAAGTCGACGCTGCTGCACCACTTCTCGAGCAAGGACGAGCTGCTGAGCGCCGTGATCGCGCATCGCGACAGCACCATCGACGAGCGCATCGCGTTCGACGCGGACGCCTCGCCGACCGGGTACCTCCGCGACATCCCCCGCCACGCCCGACTGAACGCCGAGCACGAGGCCGGACTCATCGAGGTCTACGCCGTGCTCTCCGCCGAGGCGGCCGCGGCATCGCATCCGGCGCACGCCTACTTCCTCCGGCGCTTCGAGTCGGCGATCGCACAGTTCACGGGACTGTTCGCGGGCGCGGCCGAGGAACGCGGGGGCGACCCCGTCGACGCCGCCTTCGAGGCCGTCTGGCTCATCGCGATGTGGGACGGCCTGCAGCTGCAGTGGCTCTACGACCCCGAGACCGTCGACGTCGGCGACCACCTCGAGGCGCACCTCGCGCGCTTCACCCGCTGACGCGCTCCGCCTCCTCGGGTGTCGCGAGCCGCCGGGCGAGCCGTCATGCGCAGCGCGGCGGCTACGGTTGAACGGTGGCAGACGACATGGTGCGCATCACCGGGGGAACGTTCCGCATGGGCAGCGACGAGTTCTATCCCGACGAGCGCCCCGCGCACGAACGGGTCGTCGCCGACTTCCTCATCGACCGCCACCAGGTGACGAACGAGGAGTACGCGCGCTTCGTCGACGACACCGGGTACGTCACGGTCGCCGAGCGCGAGCTCGATCCGCGCGACTTCCCGGGCGCCGACCCGGCCGACCTCGTGCCCGGTGCCATGGTCTTCACGCCCACCGCCGGGCCGGTCGACCTGCGCGACTGGCGCAACTGGTGGCGGTGGCAGCCCGGCGCCCACTGGCGGGCCCCGTTCGGACCGGCGTCCGGCATCGACGACCGCCTGCGGCATCCGGTCGTGCACGTCGCGTTCGAGGATGCCACGGCCTACGCGGCCTGGGCCGGCAAGCGACTGCCCACGGAGGCCGAGCACGAGTACGCGGCGCGCGGCGGCCTCGACGGGGCGCGCTTCGCGTGGGGCGACGAGCCGTATCCCGGCGGCGTGCCGCAGGCCAACTCGTGGATCGGGCGGTTCCCGTACGACAACCAGGGCTGGGGCGGCACGGCTCCGGTCGGCTCGTACCCGGCCAACGGCTACGGGCTCTTCGACATGATCGGCAACACGTGGGAGTGGACGAGCGACTACTACACGCCCCGGCACGTGCAGCTCTCGGATGCCCCGATCGACGCGGGCAAGCGCGAGAACCTGCTCGCGGCCGCGAGCGCGCAGGAGGGCTTCGAAGCGCTCCCCCGCCGCGTGCTCAAGGGCGGGTCGCACCTCTGCTCGCCCGAGTACTGCCTCCGGTTCCGGCCCGCGGCGCGCTCACCGCAGACCGAGGACACCGGGATGTCGCACATCGGGTTCCGCTGCGCACGCGACGCCTGAGGGCTCGCCCGTGCAGTCGGTGAGCGGATGCCGCGGGCGGCCGCCTGCGGCATCCGTCGGCTGATCCGGCTCGCGGGGGCGGTGCCGTCGCCCCGGCTCAGGTCCGTCGGGGTGCGAGGTCGAGCAGCGGGGCCACGCCCTCGGCGAACCAGTACGCCTCCTCGAGGTGCGGGTAGCCCGAGAGCACGAACTCGGTGAACCCGACCGCGCGGTACTCGCGGATGAGTGCGGCGACCTCGGCGTAGCTGCCGACGAGGGCCGTGCCCGCGCCGCCGCGCACGAGGCCGATGCCGGCCCAGAGTCCGGGGTACACCTCGAGGTCCTCACGGCGCAGGCCGCCGTCGACGAGTTCGGCCTGGCGCCGCTGGCCGACCGAGGCCGACGCGAGGAACGACTCGCGGGCCTTCGCGACGACCTCGGGATCGAGGCCGGCGACGAGCTCGTCGGCCACGCGCCACGCCTCCTCGCTCGTGGGCCTGGCGATCACGTGCAGGCGGATGCCGTAGCGCAGGGTCCGTCCGCGCGTGGCCGCCGCCTCGCGGACCCGGGCGATCTTCTCCCCGGCCTGCGCCGGGGGTTCGCCCCAGGTCAGGTAGACGTCGCAGTGCGCGGCCGCGACGTCGATCGCGGCATCCGACGAGCCTCCGAGGTAGATCTCGGGCTGCACGCCGAGCTTCGGGAGCTGCGCGCCCTCGATCGTGTGGAACTCGCTGTCGACGTCGACGCGTTCGCCGTTCCAGAGCCGGCGGACGATGTCGAGGTATTCGGCCGCGCGCGCGTACCTGGCGTCCTTGCCGATGCGGTCGCCGTACTTGCGCTGCTCGGCGTCGTCGCCGCCGATGACGACGTTCACGCGCAGGCGGTCGCCGCTGTACCGCTGGAACGTCGCCGCGACCTGCGCCTGCAGCGTGGGCGACATGAGGCCGGGCCGGAACGCCACGAGGTAGTCGAGGTCGCGCGTGTGCTGTGCGAGCGAGCTCGCCGCGACCCAGCTCTCCTCGCTGCGGCCGCCGGTCGGGATGAGCACGGCGTGGTAGCCGAGCTGTTCCACCGAGCGCGCGATCTGCGACAGGTACCGGATGTCGGGCTCCCGCCGTGCGGGCGCCGCGGACTGCCCGTCGTAGGTCATCGCCGAGCCCTGGCTGAGGTCGGTGCGCGAGTCGCCCGTGAGCGGGATGAACCAGTCGAGGATGATGCCGCCGTCTGACGGTTCTGCGGAGGGGGTCTCGGTCACGTCGGGAGCCTAATCAACCCCTGCCGGGTGGCCCCCGGATGTTGCCGCGCATGACGCGCGACCGCCGCAGCCGGTCGAGCAGGTGTTTCGGCACCGGATGCCCCGCAAACGGGGGACGGAACACTTCGTCATGTTGCATGGCGACACTTAGGTAAGGCTATGCTAACCCCGGCCAATCGACCGACCGCGACCGACAGGGGGAGCCGACGCGCATGCGTGATCTGCTGATGAGTTCGACCGTTCCCGAGTACACCGACCTTCTGGGGCGCGCGACGGGGCTCGTGGCCTCTCGCGTGGCCTCCACGACCCAGCCGTTCTCGGGCGCGAGCCGCGCCGAGCTGCAGCACCTCGTCGACGCCGTCGACCTCGACGCCGAGGGCGTCGGCACGGCCGAGGCGCTGCGCGAGGTCGACGGGCTCTTCCTCGAGCACGCGATCTGGTTCCACGACCCGGCGTACGCCGCCCACCTGAACTGCCCCGTCGCCCTGCCCGCGGTCGCCGCCGAGGCGATCCTCGCCGCCGTCAACCCGTCGGTCGACACCTACGACCAGTCGGCGGTCGGCACGCTCATGGAGCGCCGACTCGTCGAGTGGACCGCACAGCGCATCGGCTTCGAGCACGGCGACGGCGTCTTCACCTCGGGCGGCACGCAGTCGAACCTGCACGCACTGCTGCTCGCCCGCGAATGGGCGCTCGCCCAGCACGGCGGCTCGCGTGCCGAGGTGCTCCCCCGCTTCAATATCCTCGCCACCGCGTCGAGCCACTTCAGCGTCGAGAAGTCGGCCCTCATCCTCGGCCTCGGCGACGACGCCGTCGTGAGCGTTCCCGACGACGGCGAGGGACGAATGGATGCCGCGGCCCTCGCCGCATCGCTCGCGGCGATCCGCACAGCCGGCCGCATCCCGATGGCCGTGGTGGCGACCGCCGGCACGACCGATCGCGGCGTCATCGACCCGGTCGCCGCGATCGCCGAGCACTGCGACGCCCACGACGTGTGGCTGCACGTCGACGCGGCCTACGGCTGCGGACTGCTCGTGTCGCGCCGGCACCGCGAGCTCATCGCCGGCATCGGGCGCGCGCGCTCGGTCACCGTCGACTTCCACAAGAGCTTCTTCCAGCCGGTCTCGTCGAGCGCGCTCGTCGTGCGCGAACCGGCCGACCTGCGGGCCGCCGCCTGGCACGCCGACTACCTGAATCCGCTCGAGAACGAGGAGCCGAACCAGGTCGACAAGTCGCTGCAGACGACCCGGCGCTTCGACGCGCTGAAGCTCTGGACGACGCTGCGCGCGATCGGCGCCGACGGCCTCGGCGACCTGTTCGACGAGGTGCTCGCGCTCGCCTCCGCCGTGGGCGACGAGGTCGCGGCCGACCCCGAGCTCGAGCTCGTCGGCCGCTCGCAGCTGAGCACGGTGCTCTTCCGCGTGCGCCCCGACGGCGCCGACGAGCAGACGCAGGATGCCCTCGTCGCGCAGGTGCGGCGCGTGCTCTTCGAGTCCGGTCGGGCGCTCGTCGCGAAGACGGTCATCGACGGGCGGCCCTGCCTCAAGCTCACCCTGCTGAACCCCGAGACGTCGGCGGCCGACATCCGCCGCGTCCTCGATCTCGTGAAGGATGCCGCGACGGCCCTCGTCGACCTGCGCGACGTGGAGGTCGTGGCGTGAGCCCGACGCAGCCCGGTGCGTCCGGCGCACCCGGCGCGCAACCCGGCGCACCCGGCCGCGTGCACGACGTCGTCGGCATCGGCATCGGCCCGTTCAACCTCGGGCTCGCGTGCCTGCTCGAGCCGCTCGCGCTCGACGCCGTGTTCCTCGACCGCGCCGACGGGTTCGCGTGGCACCACGGCATGATGCTCGACGGCGCGACGATCCAGGTGCCGTTCATGGCCGACCTCGTGACGATGGCCGACCCGACGTCGCCGTTCTCGTTCCTCAACTGGCTGAAGCAGAGCGGGCGGCTCTACCCCTTCTACATCCGCGAGAGCTTCTACCCGCTGCGCGCCGAGTACGACGCGTACTGCAGGTGGGCGAGCGAGCAGCTGCCGTCGCTGCGGTGGGGGCGCGACGTCGTCTCGGTCGACCACGACGAGGCGAACGACGTCTACACGGTCCGTGCGCTCGACCTCGCAACGGGCGACGTCGAGACCTACTCGGCCAGGCACCTCGTGCTCGGCGTCGGCACCGCGCCGACCGTGCCGGCGGCCCTGCGCGACCTGCCGGGTCTCGTCGTGCACAGCTCGGAGTACCTGCCGAACCGCGAACGCCTGCAGGGCGCCGGGTCGATCACCGTCGTCGGCAGCGGGCAGTCCGCGGCCGAGATCTACCGCGACCTGCTCGGCGACGTACGCGGGAGCGGGTCGGCCGCCGCACTCGGTGCCGACGCGGCATCCGATGGCTACCGCCTCGACTGGATCACCCGGTCGCCGCGGTTCTTCCCCATGGAGTACACGAAGCTCACGCTCGAGATGACGAGTCCCGAGTACACCGACCACTTCCACGGGCTGCCGCTCGCCCTGCGCCAGCAGCTCGGGCGCGAGCAGCGCGGCCTCTACAAGGGCATCTCGGGCGAGCTCATCGACGAGATCTACGACACGCTCTACGAGCTCAGCGCCTCGGGCCCGGTGCCGACGACGCTGCTCACCGACACCGAGCTGCTCGAGGCGTCGTGGGACGGCACGCGGTTCCGCCTGCGGCTTCGGCACGCCCAGCTCGAGCAGGAGTACGAGCGCGAGACCGACGCGCTCGTGCTCGCGACCGGCTACTCGGCCCGCGTGCCCGCGTTCCTCGACCCGGTGCGCGACCGCTTCGAGTGGGACGCGCTCGGCCGGCTCGACGTCGCCCGCGACTACAGCATCGACGGCGGGCGCGGGCGCGTCTTCGTGCAGAACGGCGAGGAGCACACGCACGGCCTCACCGCCCCCGATCTGGGCTTCGGCGCCTGGCGCAACGCCCAGATCATCGCGAACATCTGCGGCCACGAGATCTACCCGCTCGAGCGCAGCATCGCGTTCCAGCAGTTCGGGGTGCCGGCGGATGTCGCGACCGGCTCTCGAGACGGCGCCGGCGCGCCTCCTCGACCGGCGGAGGTCGGCGCTGGCGCGCCCACTCGACCGGCGGAGGTGCTGCGATGACCGTCGTGACCGACTACGAGATCGACATCCGACCCGTGGATGCCCGGCTCGACGCGCCCGCCGTGCAGCGGTGGCTGGCGCATCCGAAGTCCGCGTTCTGGGGCATGCAGGAGCTCGGCGTCGCCGAGGTCGCCGACTACCTCGCGGAGGTCTCGACGCATCCGCGCCAGGACTCCTGGCTCGGCGCGGTCGACGGCGCCCCGGCGTTCCTCGCCGAGACGTACGACCCCGCGAGCGTGCTGCTCGTCGGCATCCACGACGCGCTGCCGGGCGACCTGGGCATGCACGTGCTCGTCGCCCCGGCCGACGGCCACGCCCGCCACGGACTCACGGATGCCGTCTTCGCCGCCGTCATGCGCTGGTGCTTCGACGAGCTCGGCGCCGAGCGCGTGGTCGTCGAGCCCGACGTGCGCAACGAGCGCATCGCGGCCAAGAACGCGCGAGCCGGATTCCGCGTGCTCGGCGAGGTCGACGTGCCAGAGGGCGAGCACGTGAAGCGGGCGAACCTCTCGGTGTGCACGCGCGCCGACTTCGCGGCATCCGCCCTCGGCGCCCTTCCCGACCACGAACGACTCGGAGCCCGCGCATGACCCCGACGACGCACGCGACCGCGCAGCAGACGACCCGCCCGGCGAACCCCGCCGCGCACCTCACCGCGGCCGCGATGGCGACCGC
This sequence comes from Agromyces sp. PvR057, assembly GCF_040547485.1. Classification (NCBI taxonomy): domain Bacteria; kingdom Bacillati; phylum Actinomycetota; class Actinomycetes; order Micrococcales; family Microbacteriaceae; genus Agromyces; species Agromyces sp. PvR057. The sequence goes on along the minus strand of NZ_JBEPPT010000003.1, from coordinate 209,766 downwards.
CCAGCGGCACCTCGTGGCGAAGGCGATCGCGGAGTTCACGCACGAACGCCTGCTCGCGCCCGTGCCGGCCGCCCCCGAGGCATCCGCACGCTCCTACCGCCTCGCCCTCGACGGCGGCCGCGTCGAGTACCGCTTCGAGGCCGACCGGTTCGCCCTCGAGCACTGGGTGCTCGACGAGCCGACGCTCGAACGCCTCGTCGACGGCACGCCGACGCCCCTCGACGCGCAGGCGTTCATCATCGAGCTGCAGCCGCTGCTCGGCATCCCCGACGCACTGCTCGCGACCTACCTCGAGGAGATCGCGTCGACCCTGGCGAGCAGCGCGTTCAAGTCGACGCAGGGCGGCCCGACGGCGGCCGAGCTGGCCCGCGCCGACTTCCAGACGATCGAGTCGTCGATGACCGAGGGCCACCCGGGCTTCGTGGCGAACAACGGCCGCATCGGCTTCGGCGTCTCGGAGTACTCGACGTACGCGCCCGAGGCGGCCGAGCCGTTCACGCTCGTCTGGCTGGCCGCCCGGCGCGAGTTCACGCACTTCGCGCTCGGCGAAGGGCTCGACCGGCAGTCGTTCCTGCGCAAGCAGCTCGGGCAGGCGCAGCTCGACGCGTTCGAGGCGCGCCTCGTCGGCGCGGGCCTCGACCCGGCCGACTACCTGCTGCTGCCCGTGCACCCGTGGCAGTGGGAGCACCGCATCGCGATCACGTTCGCGCCCGACCTCGCGAAGGGCAACCTCGTGTTCCTCGGCGAGGGCTTCGACCGGTACCTCGCCCAGCAGTCGCTGCGCACGATGTTCAACGCCGACGACTGGGGCCGCGACTACGTCAAGACCGCCCTGTCGATCCAGAACATGGGGTTCCTGCGCGGCCTCTCCCCCGCGTACATGCGCGTGACGCCCGCGATCAACGACTGGGTCGGCGAGCTCGTCGAGGCCGACGAGACCCTCGGCGAGGCCGGGTTCCGCGTGCTGCGCGAGCACGCGTCGATCGGCTACACGGGCGACGCGTACCACCGCACGCGCACGGTCTCGCCGCACCGCAAGATGCTCGCCGCGCTCTGGCGCGAGAGCCCGGTGCCGCTGCTGGCCCCGAACCAGCGGCTCAGCACGATGGCCGCGCTGCTGCATCGGGATGCCGCGGGCGGCTCGGTCGCGTCCGCGCTCGTCGCGGCATCCGCCCTGCCCGCCGTCGACTGGGCGCGGGCCTACCTGCGCGCCTACCTGCTGCCCCTCGTGCACTGCCTTCGCGCATACGACCTCGCGTTCATGCCGCACGGCGAGAACCTGATCCTCGTGCTCGAGGATGCGGTGCCGGTCGGCGTCTTCATGAAGGACATCGGCGAGGAGGTCGCCCTGCTGTCGGCGCCGTCGCCGGGTTCCGGCCGACGTACGCCGCCCGTGCCCGAGGACGTGCAGCGCATCATCGCCGAGGTCGACGACCGCGAGAAGGCGCTGGCGATCTTCACCGACGTGTTCGACGGCGTGCTGCGTCACCTAGCCGGCATCCTGCACGTCGACGGCACGCTCGACGAGCACACGTTCTGGGCACTCGTGGCCGAGTGCGTCGACGAGCACGAGGTCGCGCATCCGCATCTCGCCTCGGGCATCGACCTGCGCGCCGAGACGTTCGCGCACTCGTGCCTGAACCGCCTGCAACTGCGCAACACCCTGCAGATGGTCGACCTCGCGAACCAGTCGGAGTCGCTCATCTACGCGGGCGAAATGGCGAACCCGATCGCGCGGTCGCGTCGGTTCGGGCGCACAGCCGATGGCACTGGTGCTGGTGCGGGTGCTGGTGCTGCCGACGCCGGTCACGGGGCGGATGCCGCGGCCGCCGTCGTCTCGCCCGCCTCGACGTGACGGTGCAGCCGTGATCACCCGCGACGAACGCGGCATCCCGTACCTGCGCGGCGGCGACGTCGTCGAACTCGCGGCCCTGCAGGGCGAGGCGACGGCGCACGACCGCGGATGGCAGGTCGAGATCGACCGGCGCCGCGCCGAGGGCACGCTCGCGGCGCTCATCGGCCCGGCCGGCCTCGACTGGGACGTCTTCGCCCGGCGGGCCCGTCTCGACGACACGGCGCGTCGGGCGTTCGCCGAGCTCGAGGGCGAGGACCGCTCGTTCGTCTCGGCCTACGTCGACGGCGTCCGCAGGGGCATGCGCGAGGTCGGCGCACGAGCCCCGGAGTTCGCCGAGCTCGACGCACTCTTCGGCGAGCGCGCACCCCTCGACGACTGGCCCGACCACGCGCCGCTCGGCATCCTGCACGTGGCGCACGCGCTGTTCTCGTCGTTCCCGAGCCTGCTCTTCGGCGAGCACGTCGCGCGGACCCTCGGCGACGACTGGGTCGACCTGCTGACGGGCGCGGACGACGCCGAGCCCTCGTCGGGCAGCAACGGGTGGGCGGTGCACGGCTCGTCGACCGAATCGGGGTTCCCGATGCTCGCGGGCGACCCGCATCGGCTGTTCGAGCTGCCGGGGGTCTACCAGCAGGTCGGCCTCGCCTGCGACGAGTTCGACGTCATCGGCCTCGCGTTCCCCGGCGTGCCAGGGGTCGCGCACTTCGGGCACACCGGGCACGCGGCCTGGGGCGTCACGAACGCCATGGCGCACAGCGTCGACGTGTTCCGCGAGCGCCTCCGCCGCGTCCCCGACTCCCCCGCCGACGCTGCCGCGTCGGGCACCACGGCCTACGAAGCCCTCGGCCCCGACGGCTGGCGTGCGGCATCCGTCGAGCACTCGACCATCGCGGTGCGCGGCGCCGCCCCGGTCGAGGTCGAGGCGATCGAGACCGAGCGCGGCACCGTCGTCACCGACCTGTCGCCCCTGGCTGACGGCGAGTTCGAGGCCTGGAGCGTGCGGATGCCGGCGCGCGCCGACCGCGACCTCGGATTCGCCGCGCTGCTGCCGTTGCTGCGCGCCTGCTCGGCGGCCGACGTCGTCACGGCGTTCGACCGCTGGGTCGACCCGGTGAACCGCGTGCTCGCCGCCGACCGGCGGGGCACCGTGCTCTCGGCGACCGTCGGCCGCGCGCCCGATCGCACGCGCGCCGAGCGTCGCCTCCCCCTCGATGGCCGGCTCACCCGTGCGGTCGGGGATCGACGGATGCCGCCGGCCACGCCCGTCGACACGATCGCCGTGGATGCGAACGAGCGCCCGACACGCTCCGACGCGGATCTCGGGCGCGCGTACGCCCCGCCGCACCGCGCCCGCCGCATCCGCGAGCTGCTCGAGGCGCAGCCCCCCGCGACCGTCGACGACCTCGCACCCATCTGGGGCGACGCGCTCCTCGGCGGACTCGACGACTGGCTCGCGCTGCTGCCGGCGGGGGCGGATGGCGCGCCCGCGACACCCGATGCAGGCGCCGCGCTCGACGAACTCCGCGCGTGGGACGGCGTCATGCACGCCGACTCCGCGGGCGCCGCGCGCTTCGCCGCCTTCCGCGAGGAGCTCGTGGCCCGCGTCGCCGCCCTGCCCGAGCTCGCACGCCTGCACGACCCGCATCCGTTCGGCGCGATCTACGACCCGTGGATGGGCGCCCGTGGCCGTATCGCCGCTGCCCTGCCCGGGCTCCTGCACGCTCCCGCCCTCGCCGCCCACCGCGACGCGCTCGTGCGCGACGCACTGAGCGCGGCCACCGCACGCCCGGCCGAGACCTGGGGCGACGAACATCGGCTGCTCCCCCTGCACGTCTTCGCGGACATCGACGGCGTCGCGGACCCGGGCCGAGACCTCGACGCCCCGCTCGGCGGCGACGGCGAGTCCGTGCGCTGCACCGGATCCACGCCCGGCGTCACCCGTCGCAGCTGGCGCGGCTCGGTCGCGCGCTGGGCGTGGGATCTCGGGGGTCGCGACCGCAGCCGCTGGAGCGTGCCCTTCGGCGCCTCCGGCGACCCCGCCTCGCCGCACTTCGCCGACCAGCTCGCCGACTGGGTCGCCGCCGATCCCCCGCCCGTCGGCCCACCGCCGGGCGGACCGCCGCCGGTCGAGTAGCGCGAAGCGCGTCTCGAGACCAGCGCCCACTTGCGCCCCATCGGCGCCCGCCACCGACATCCGCTCTCCACCGAATCGAGCCGAGCATGACCGAGTCCACCAGCACGACGACCGCCAGCACCGATCGCCTCGCGACCGGCCGCCCCGGCGACCTCGTGCACACCGCCCACGACCCCGCCCTCGGCACGATCGAGGTCTTCGTGCTCGACCCCGACGCGCACCTCGACGTGATCCATGCGTGGGTGACGCAGCCGCGGGCGAGGTTCTGGGGGCTCGGCGAGCTCTCTCGGCAGGAGCTGCGCGACCTCTACGCCTACGTCGACGGGCTCGAGACCCACCACGCGTTCCTGGTCTTCCGCGACGGCACGCCCGTCGTGCTGCTGCAGACCTACGAGCCCGAGCACGACCCGGTCGGCGAGTGCTACATCGTCGAGCCGGGCGACGTCGGGCTGCACGTCTTCATCGGCGACCGTGGCGCACCGATCGACGCCTTCACGACCCGCATCTCACGCGTGCTCGGCGACTTCCTCTTCGCCTCACCCGGCGCGCAGCGAATCGTCATCGAACCCGACGTCGACAACGAGGCCGCCGTGCAGCGCATGGTGCGCACCGGGTTCGAACCCGGTCCGGTCATCGACCTGCCGACCAAGCGCGGACAGCTCGCGTTCCTCTCCCGTGACCGGTGGCTCAGCAGCGGGCGGTGATCCACCGAGACGACACGGAGATGCCCGCACATCGGCTCCCGCTGCGTGCAGGACGCCTGAGACCGGTCAGTCGGTCGCAGCGATCTTCACGGCGACGCCCGCAGCGCGCAGCGCTTCGAGCTCACCGGCATCTGCGGCTGAATCGGTGATGAGGGTGCCGATCCTCGAGGTCGGCACCGTCTGCACGATGGAGTCGACGCCGACTTTCGTGTGATCGACCAGTGCGATGATCTCGGTGCTCGAGTCGGCGGCCGCCCGATCGACGCCCGCGACGTGGGCGTTCGGGGTGGTCAGCCCCGTCCGCCCGGTCAGGCCGTTGCCCGAGAGGAAGAGCTTCTGGAATCTGAGCCGCCCGATCGCCCGCTCGGCGGCGCCGCCGACGGTCGCGCGGATCTCACCGCGGAACACCCCGCCGATCAGGATCGTCTCGACACCCGGCGCGTCGCGGAGCGCGTCGGCGACCAGGATCGACGTCGTGGCGACCATGATCCTGCGCTCCACGAGCCGCTTCGCGAGCTCCTGCGTGGTCGTTCCCGGGCCGAGCATCACGACGTCGCCGTCTGCGATCAGCTCCGCTGCTTCGAGCGCGATCGACCGCTTCTCGAGCGAGGCGACGGTCGATTTCTCGAGGTACGTCGGCTCCTCGATCGAGAGGCGCGCGATCGTCGCACCCCCGCGGCGGCGCGTGACGATCTTGGCCTCCTCGAGTGCGATGAGGTCTCGGCGCACCGTGACCTGCGACGAGTGCACGAGACGGGCGATCTCCGTCACGCTCAGGGATCCGTTCAACGACAGCGCGGAGACGATCACCTGACGCCGTTCCTCTGTGAACATCGACACCTCACCTCCCGCATTGCCGGTGCGCTGCAGCGGGTTCATGCTAGCCCCGTTGCGAACGCAGAAGCCCCCGACGAGAGTGCACTCGTCGGGGGCGGCCTGCAGGCGGGACTACTTCGACACGGCGACCGTCAACGGCGCGGACGTCGTGGCACCCGCTTGGTTCCGGAACTCGACCGTGTAGGTGTGCGTGCCGATCGGCCGATCCGTCACGTGCACGGTGGCCCGCTGCGCCTTCGGCGTCGCTGCCGTCAAGTTCCCAGCGCCGATCTCGACGCCGTCCTCGAGGAACCGGTACGCGGTCGCGTTCGTCCCCCACCACAGGTCGGCGGTCACGGTGTAGTCGCCGTCACGGTCCCAATTGTCGGAGGAGAGCACGGGCTTGCCCGGGTTCGCGTCGGTCACGCTCACGGTGAGCGCCATGGACTGGGTCCGGCCCTTCGAGTTCTTCAGCACCGCCACGTACTTGTGCTCGCCGTTGCCGAGGCCGGCGATGTCGACGGTCGCCTTCTGCGCCCGTCGCCCATCGGCATCGAGGTACTGCTTCGAGACGAGGGTGCCGTCCTGGTAGAGCTGGAACACCGAGGCGTTCTCGCCCCACCAGTTGTTCCAGGTGATCCGGAAGGCGCCGTGCTGGAGCCCGGTGTCCCACCCGTTGTCCGAGGAGAGGACGCCCGGTGCGGGGACCGCGATCGCGCCGTCATCCGACGGGACGTCCGGCAGCGTCACGGGGGTGCTCGATGCCGACCGTGCTCCCTCGCCCACCGCGTTGATGGCGGCCACCTCGTATCCGTGCGTGCTGCCCAGCTCCAGCCCGGTCACGGTGCACGTGGTGACGGAGTCCGACACCTCGCAGACCGGTTCCGGTACGCCGGCCTCGTAGACGACGTAGCCCGTGATCGGGCTCCGGCCGTCATCGCCGGGCTCGGACCAGGTCACGGTGATGGACGTGTCGCCCGCGGCGACCGCGGTCGGGGCATCCGGAGCCCCCGGAGCCGTCGCCGGGGCCTCGTAGGTGAACGCCACCGGGTCGCTCGTGCCGCCCGCCGTGGTCACCGCGACCTCGACCGTGCCCGCATCGTGCGCCGGAGCGTCGAAGACGAGCGTGGTGCTGTCGGAGTTCACGTCGGAGTCCACCGAGGTCGGCACGATCGGGTCGGAGCCGTCGACCGAGACCGTCGACTCGGCCGTGAATCCCGTGCCGCTCAGCGTCACGACCGTCCCGCCGTCGACCGGCCCATGGTTCGGGGTGGCTCCGGCGATCGTCGGCACCGGGAGGTAGGTGTACACGGCCGGCGCGCTCGTCGCCGCCCCCGTGGCCACCGTGACCTCGACCCGGCCCGCAGCGTGCTCCGGTGCCGTGAACCGCAGCGACGTGCCGTCGGATGCCACGTCGGCGACCGCGATCGCGTCCGAGCCGTCGACCGAGACCGTCGACTCCGCCGTGAAGCCCGTGCCGGTGAGCGTCACGGCGTTGCCGCCCGCCGCCGGACCGGCCGCCGGCGCGACCGTTGCCACGGTCGGCACGATCGGTTCATCGGTGGCGCAGTGGATCTCCGCGTTGCCCCAGTCGGCGTTGTCGTGCCCGTTCCCGTTGCCGCCGTCACCGACGGTCAGGGTGAGCCGCTTCACGCCGGTGATGTCGACCTGGATGTCGCGGGGCGGATTCGTCCCGGCGATCGTGGGCGTGGTCAGCAGCGTCGTGCCGTCGCCGATCACGGTGAAGGTGACCGAGCCCTTGTTCGCCGAGCCGACGTCGAGACCGACGGTGCTGGTGAACGACGTGCACTGCTCGGGCAGATCGACCACGACGGTGCTGATCGCGTTGACGCCGATGCCCTTGGGGTACGTGACGCCGTTCATCGTGAGTGGTGCGCCGTTGACGCTGACGTCGCGGCCGATCGTGCCCCATCCGGACACCGACGAGACCCAGTCCATGTCGCTGACGAACGTGTCGCCCGCGAACCTCACGGGGAACGTCAACGTGTTGCCCGACGTCCGGGTCGTCCCGTCGGCCTGCCATTCGGCGGTCGCGACGACCTCGTAGTCGGCCGCGGTGACGGTGGTCGGCACGGTGACCGTCCACGCGACGGGAGCCGAGGCTCCTGGTGCGAGGTCGGCGATCGCGGTCGCGGCTGACGGAACGACCTTCCAGCCGGTCGGCACGCCGAGCTTCGCCGTGACATCCGCCTCGGTGGCGCCGCGGTTGGCGACCGTCCCGGTGACGTGGATGACGTCGCCGCCCTTGCTCGTGTCGCTCGCGTCGCTCGTGAGGTGGTCGACGGAGACCTGGTCGACGACGTCGCCGTCTCCGTAGACGGACGCGCTCCAGTCGGGGGCGTCGTTCAGCGTCAGGTCGACCCCGCCGCGCACCGTCCCGAGGTCGGCGAGCACTATCTGCTCGAGCCCGTTCCCGGGTCCGCCGTCACTCGTCACCTCGATCGCGAGGGTGTTCTCCCCCTGCGGGTCGAGGATGCCGTTCGGCAGCACGAACGTGTGCTGCGGGCCGACGTTCGCGATGTACTGGCCGACGTTCCATCCGTTCAGGTAGATCAGCGCACGGTAGTTCCCCGTGCCCTGCGGCTTGGATGCGTCGCCGATGGTGAGGCCGAGCGAGGCATCCGTCGTGTCGGGGATGTCGAGGGCGAACGAGGTGCGGTACCAGGTCGTTCCCGGCATCGCGCCTTCGGACGGAAGCGTCGCGGTCGCCCAGTCGTCGTCGGGGAAGCCCGGCAGGTACCAGCCGCTGCGCTCACCGTACTGGCCGCCGACGTTGTTCGATCCGCGGGCGGTGTCGACGACGTCCTCTCCGCCGAGGGTGCCCTGCACCTTCCACGAGATCGGCGTCGCGACGGTTCCCTTGGCCCCGCTCATCGTCGTCGAGATGAGTCCGCGACCCTCCTTCTGCGCGTCGTTGACGCCGCCGTCCTGGTTGTGGCCGTTGTTGCGCACCATGACCGCGAGCGTGTGCTTCCCCGCCCGCAATTGCTCGGGGATCGTGAACTTCGCGGTTCCCGTCGTGGGCGGCGCGGATGTCCCGGTGGCGAGCACGTTCTGGCCGAGGTAGACGCCGTCGAGCCAGACCTGCAGCAGGCCGGCACCGCCCGCGCCGTAGTACATGGCGAGCTGCGACGCATCCGCCGATCCGGTGTACGTGCCGCGGTACCAGACGTCGCCCTGGTGGAATCCGTAGTCGTCGGCGGTCAGCACCGGGGCGCCCGTCGGCGGCTTGGTCGTGCTCGTGGTGGTCGTCTCGGTCGCGGCCGTCCAGTCCGTGTCATCGAACGAGGGGTCCGATTCCGGCGAGCCAGGTGCGGTCGCCCAGGTCGCCTGCGTCAGGTCGGGCAGGGAGACCTCGTCGACGCCCGCGAGCTGAGACGTCGACCGGAGGTCTCCGCTGAGGCCCGCCGTCGTGGCGACGTCGGCGCCGTTCCACGTGACCGCCGTGACGCCCGCCGGCGCCCACACCTGGAGGTCGACGGCGTCCGCGGTGTCGCCGGTGAGGGCGAGCGTCGAGCTGTCGATCGTCGCGGTGCGGACGAGCTCCGGTCCGCGCTCGAGCACGACGCCGGCGGGCGTCGTCTGCACCCAGAACTCCCCTGCGGTGGTCGTGTCGGCCAGCAGGAGCGTGAGGTCGGGGCGTCCGCCGCCCGAGATGCGCACCTCGGCCAGGCCGTCGTGCACGTAGTCGAGTCGCAGGTCGCCCTTCGCCGCGTCGAACGTGCTGGTCACCGAGCCCGAGAGCACGGTCACCGTCGGCTCCGACGCGTACCGAAGGACGGTCTCCCCGTCTCCGCCGTCGCGTCCGTGGAGCAGGACCGTGTCGGCATCCTCGCGGGCGAAGTGGGTCATGATCTCGGAGGTCGAGTACACGAGGTGCTGGCCGTCGAGGTCGTAGTCGGCGACGAGCGTCTTGGCGTCCTGCCCGTTCAGTCGCACGGTTCCGGACTGGGGGACGGTGTAGCTGCCGTCATCCGTCGTGATCGGGAACGTGAACGCATCGTTCGTCGTGCCGTTCGACGGGTTGTGCACGGTGAAGAAGAAGTCCGTGCCGGATTCGGGGTCCTGCGTGTGCAGCACCTTGACCTTGGACGACGAAGGCGTGACATCCGTGCTTCGCTCGAGGTTGGAGACCTCCGGCACGGACTGCACGAAGTTGCCGAGCAGCTTCATCGCCGTGGCCTTCGGGCGGATCTGGCGCGCCTCGCTGATCGCAGCTCCGTAGTCGTACGAGGTGTACACGACGGGCGCCGCGAGCCAACCCCAGTTCGTGCCGCCGATGGTCATGTAGTAGTTCTGGATGCTGAGGCCGTTGGCGAGGTAGTTGCCGTAGAAGACCCGCTCCATGCCGGGTCCGGTCCGCTGCGCGGTGCACTCGTAGGAACCCCAGCTCCCCCAGTAGTCGAACCAGCCGCCGCCGATCTCGGCCCCGAACCCGGGGGTGTTCGGCGACGCGGTCGCCCCGCCCGTGGCGCCACCCGTGCCGAAGATGCCCCAGTCGGGCGCGGCCGACGGCGATCCCACGGAGCCGTTCGTGCTGCAGGAGCCCGACGCGTACCCGTCGAAGGCGTACATGTCGACCGGTCCTTCGACCGTGCCGGGCACGTTCGACCCCTCGGGCACCCAGATGCCGTTGCGACCCTTGTCGTTGTGGAAGATCGGCACGTCGATGCCGTCGGCACGCACTGTGTCGTAGAGGTGCTGCATGTAGTTCTTCTGGGTCGTGCCGGTGGAGGCGAGCTCGTTCTCGATCTGGTCGAGGATGACGCTGCCGGAGCCGTCGGTGAGCTGGTGACGGGCGAGGATCGCATCGATCTGCGTCATCCACTCTTCGACCGCCGCGAGGTAGTCGGGCGCATCGGTGCGCGCCTTGCCGGGCACGTCGATCATCCAGTCGGGGAATCCGCCGCCCTGCGTCTCGGCGTTGACGTACGGGCCCGGTCGCGCGATCACGTAGAGGCCGGCCTCCTCGGCCATGTCGAGCAGCGCGTCCACGTCGCGGATACCGGTGAAGTCGTAGACCCCCTGGGCCGGCGAGTGGAAGGCCCAGTCGAAGTAGATCGAGACCGCGTTGTATCCGTTCGCCTTCATCTTCTGGAAGGTGTCCAGCCAGAGGCTCTGGTTCGGCGAGCGCCAGTAGTGGAACTCGCCCGACCAGACGACGAGTCGTTGGCCGTCGATCTTCAACGAGCCGCCGTCGAAGGTGATGTCGTGGTGTTCATCGGTCGCTTCGGCGCTCACCGACCGCATCGTGCCCGTTGCCGGGAGCTCTCCGGCGACCGCGGCGGCCGTCGGTGGGATCGCAAGCGCCAGGGTTGCGAGTGCACCGGCGAACGCCAGTACGAATGACCTCTTCATCGAGTACCTTCCAACGACCTGCGTCGGGCGAAGCGACCGACCGCGCCCCGATGCTAGGGAAACGCATTCCCTACCGTCAACGACTTGGCTGCAACTGATCGCGCATGCGATGTGAACGATCACACGCGATCAGAGGCCACGAGACCTCGTCGACATAAGCTGGACACTCCGCTCTCACCGTCCCACCGCTCGACCCTGAAGGAGTCCGCCGTGCGCACCGTCCACGCCTACGCCGCCCCGTCCGCCACCGAGCCGCTCGTCCCCACGACGATCGAACGTCGCGAGGTGGGACCGAGCGACGTGCTCATCGCGATCCGGTACGCCGGCGTGTGCCACTCCGACATCCACACCGTGCGCGGCGACTGGGGTCCGATCACCTACCCGCAGGTCGTCGGGCACGAGATCGTCGGCGAGGTCGTCGAGGTCGGGGCGGATGTCACGAAGCACGCCGTCGGCGAGCGAGTCGGCGTCGGCTGCATGGTCAACTCGTGCCGCGAGTGCGAGAACTGCAAGGCCGGCATGGAGAACTACTGCCTGAAGGGCAACACCCAGACCTACGCCGCCCGCGACCGTGACGGCTCGATCACGCAGGGCGGCTACTCGACCCACATCGTGGTCGACGAGGACTTCGTGCTGAAGGTACCTGCGACGATCCCCTACGAGGCAGCCGCGCCGCTGCTCTGCGCCGGCATCACGACCTACTCGCCGCTCGCGCACTGGAACGCCGGGCCCGGCAAGCGCGTCGCGGTCGTCGGGCTCGGCGGACTCGGCCACATGGCCGTCAAGATCGCGGCGGCCATGGGCGCCGAGGTGACGGTGCTCTCGCAGACGCTCTCCAAGCGCGACGACGGCGTGCGCTTCGGCGCGACCGACTACTTCGCCACGAGCGACGACACGACGTGGGACGAGCTCCGTAACCGCTTCGACCTCGTCATCAACACGGTCAGCGCCCCCATCGACCTGCGCAAGTACCTCTCGCTGCTCGCGCTCGACGGCACGTTCGTGAGCGTCGGCGCCCCGCCTGAGCCGCTGCCCGTGCACGTGTTCACGCTCTTCGGCAACCGCCGCTCGTTCGCGGGCTCGAGCATCGGCAGCATCGGCGAGACGCAGGAGATGCTCGACTTCTGCGCCGAGCACGGCATCGCGCCCGAGATCGAACTCATCTCGGCCGCCCAGATCAACGAGGCCTACGAGCGCGTGCTCAAGAGCGACGTGCGCTACCGCTTCGTGATCGACGCCAAGACCCTCGCCGGCTAGCTCAACGCGGTGACGGATGCCGCGGCGCGCCCTCCTCGCGGAACGCTGCCGCCTGCGGCATCCGGCCCACGAACCCTGGTTGCCGTCCGTCGCCCGCTCGCCATCATTCGCCCCGGGACCTGGTTGCAGTTAACGGACCCCGGATTCTATTGATCGATGCAACACCCCGTTCTGGAGGTTGTTGCTCGTGGTGTTGTCGTTCTCTTCTCCCGCGGCTGTGCGGTTTCTGGCCGCGATCGAACCTTCGGGGCGTTGGCGGACCGGCTATCGGGCGCCAGCGATCCACGCGAGAGAGGTTGGCCAAGGACAGAGACGGCGTGGACGTCATCCCGTTGTAGTCACTGTGCAGGTCGTGGGTGTGAACTTGACACCGAGCGGGAGATCTTGCTGGACAACGGGTTCCCCGAGGGCCCACGTCGTTCTCAGTCCCTCTAGGTGACCGCTTGTCTGCCCTCCGGTGTCAACGACCGCGACGAGGACCCCGGTCACCTCGTCGTCACCGAACCAGGTTTCGTTCTGTTCGGCTTCGTGGGCGATGTGCATGATCTCGGCATCATCGAGCGCTGAGAGAGGCGGCAATGAAGAGACGACGCCGACGGCAGCCACTCCCCGGTCGCGCGGATTGATCGGGGATGCGTTCATGAGTGACCCGTCGGACATCGCGGCTAGGTCTGCGGCGATGTACAGCTTTGGTGCGTAGGCATCCTCGCTGAGCCGGCAGTCGCGTGGCGACGAAACGACGACTGGAAAGTGTGTGGTGGAGGACAGTCGAACGATCAGTCCGCCGAGAATCAGCGTTCCAACCGCGACGGTGACGGCCAGTGCGATCACCCACCCGCGCAGTACACGGGCCTTGTGCTGGTAGGCCTGCTCAGGCGGCCATTGCACCTCACGCAGCGGACTGATCACCGGGACTCCCTTCGAACGGCACGCCACATTGTTTCGAACGCAGAAGGTGACCGAAGGTCCGCATCTGGATCGTCATGCAGTTGTGACCGCGTCGCCATCCCTTGCGGGCGCCCGAGAGAGCCGGGCGAGCGTGAGGAGAGTGGTCATCGATCTCACCGATGGTGACCGGACCTGTCACGGACAGTTTGGAACGGTCAACCGATGCCAGCCCGCCACCCTTCGTTGCAGGGTGGCGAGCCGCAGGAGTCAGTCCTACTTGGCGATGCGGAAGACGTGGACGACGACCTTGCCGTTCAACACCTGCGAGTTACCGACGACGAATCCCTTGAACCAGGTCGAGCCGACGGCGAGGTCTTCCGACTCGGACGCGAACTCGGCGGCAAGTGCCTCCGGGGTGACGTCGGCGTCCGGGGTGAACGTGAGACGCAGACGCTCGATCTGCGTGGTCTTCGCGGTGATCGTGTTGAGGAGAGCGGCGGGCGCGTTGTAGGACGCGAATCCTGCCGCCGCCGTGGTGGTTGCGGTGGACGTGAGAACCCAGTCACCACCGCGGACGTGTGCCGCTCCGATGGTGCCGTGCGTCAGGTACGGCGAGCCCAGGTCAAGGGCGTCGGCGGCGTTGGCCGCTCCCGACGCACCGAACACGCCGGCGATGACAAGTGAGGTGGTGAGGGCGGTCTTGGCGATCTTGTTCATTCTGTTCCTTCGGGTTGGGTGGGCACAGCTTGCCCGGGTGCCGCTTGACGAGATTCGACGTCTGATCCGGCTTGCCGCGGGCCGTGGGGGAGTCGGAGCCATCCACATCGAAGCCGTCCGGTTCCAAGCGGCCTCGGGGAGCCTATTCCTGCTGTGGGAATCAGGAACAGCCCCCTTCGTGGGGGGGCGACGCCGCAACGGCCGCCACGCCATCCGATCCAGTGAACCCGGTGCTCAGCGAGCCGAGCGCCGCCACCTGATGAACGGCAGCGCCGACAGCACGCAGCTGACCGCCGGCACGATCGTGAGCGCCAGGAACACCGTCTTCTGCATCTCGGGCGTCACGTCGACGCCGCGCTCGTAGCCGGCGATGACGACGAACACGCCGAACACGAGCACGGCGAGCGCGTTCATGATCTTCGACACGAACGTGAGCGACGCGAACGAGATGCCGTCGTTGCGCACCCCGAGGCGGCGCTCGGCATCGTCGACCGAGTCGGCGATCATCGTCGCCTGCGTCACGAGGAACACGCCGAGCATGAGTCCGGTGAGGAAGATGAACACGAGCAGCACCGCGAGGTTCGCGAAGCCGACGACGAACATCAGCAGGTAGAGCGCGGCCGCGATGAACGAGCTCCACACCATCACGCGTCGTGCCGACATCCGGCGCAGCAGCAGCGGGCTGGTGAACGACGAGATCACCATGCCGACGATGATCGCCGCGCCGACGAGGGTGAATGCGCCCTCGTCGCCGTAGGCGATCACGACGAAGAGCGCGCCGCCCGCCTGCACGATGAAGCGTCCGAAGCCGAGCACCGACGCGAGCAGCACGGTCAGCAGCGCCGTGTTCTTGAAGAGGGTCGTGACGAGCTGGCGAACGCTGAGGCCGTCGGATGCCGCGGCGGTCTTGCGTTCGCGCGTGAAGAAGAACGCGAGCAGGAACACGCCCATGCCGAGGAACGAGGTGAGGAACACGGCGCGCGTCCACCCGCTGCCGGTGGTCTCTGGGGCGAAGCTCAGCAGCTTCGCGATCCACGGCATGCCCAGGGTCGAGAGGCCGAGGGCGATCGAGCCGAAGGCGCGCACGCTGCCGATGACCCGCGTACGTCGGTCGGGTTCGACGAACGCCGAGCCGATGAGCCCCCAGAACGGCACGTCGCACACGGTGTACGCGAGGCTCCAGAGGATGTACGTGACGCCGAAGAACGCGATCTTCGCCGGCTCCTCGACGTCGGGCACGGCGAACAGCAGGCCGGAGAGCACCGCGACCGGCGCCGCCGAGAACAGGATGTACGGGCGCAGCTTGCCCCACCGCGACCGGGTCATGTCGACGATGCTGCCCATCAGCGGGTCGAGCACGGCGTCGACGAACTTCGACACGGTGATGATCACGGTGA
Source organism: Agromyces sp. PvR057 (assembly GCF_040547485.1). NCBI lineage: Bacteria > Bacillati > Actinomycetota > Actinomycetes > Micrococcales > Microbacteriaceae > Agromyces > Agromyces sp. PvR057. The sequence goes on along the minus strand of NZ_JBEPPT010000003.1, from coordinate 194,619 downwards.
CGGCCGCGAGCCCACCGCTGCTGATGCCGGCGTACTGCAGCAGGTACACGAGGATGAACGTCGACACCGTGGTGAGCACGAAGTTCTGGCCGAACCCCGCGGTGACGATGGCCCTCGCCTGCGTGCGCGGTGCGATCGTCGTCTGCATGGCCTGGCTCACGGGCGGGTCTCCAACCGGATGGTCTTGATCTCGAAGGGGCCGAACTCGAGCCGCTCGAGGTCGACGTCTTCGCCGGCGCCGGCCGGTCGTTCGAGCAGGTCGGTCTCGACGGCGGTGAACGTGCCGGTGACGGATGCCGCAGCATCCGTTGGGGCCGGTGGAGTGGCGGCCCCCATGGAGACCCGCGGAAGCGCCACCCGCAGCGCGGTCGTCGTCGCCCGCCCGAGGCTCTCGTACAGCCGCAGCACGACGCCGTCGCCGTGCTCGGCACGCTTCACCGTCTCGATGATGACGCCGGGGTCGTCGACGGATACGGCTGGCTCGAAGGGCGCGGCATCCGTCACCTGCAGCGGGTTGTTCAACCGGTACGCCTCGCGCACGACCTTCGCGAGGTCGCCCGTCGCGAACGGCGTGAACGCGTAGGTGAAGCGATGGATGCCGCGGTCGGCCGTCTTGTCGGGAAAGGTCGGGGCGCGCAGCAGGTTCAGGCTCAACAGCCCGTTCTTGGCGCGGTGGCCGTACTTCGCGTCGTTGAGCAGGGCGAAGCCGCCGCCGGAGTCCTCGGTGGCGATCCACTTGTGCGCGCAGACCTCGAACTGCGCCTGCTCGACCGAATCGCGTTCGGTCGTGACGCGCTCGATGTGCCCGAACTGGATCTCGCAGCGCACGGTGTCGCCGAAGTGCGCCGGCCGGAACTCGGCGCGCAGCATGCGGTGCTTCTCGTGCCAGTCGACCTCGGTCTCGAAGCGCACCACGTCGCTGCCGGCCTCGAGCACGATCCGCTGGCGAACCGTCACCGCGCGCGAGCGGTACTCCTGCGTGCGCCACACGGTCGGGCCGTCCATGCCGGATTCCACATGCGACAGACGCAGCACGCGCGTCGGCCGCTTCACGTAGTCGGGGTTGATGTCCCACGCGTTGAACGGCCAGACGTACGGGTCTCGGTGCACGACCAGGCGGTTGAGCCCGGCCTCCGCATGCTCGGCGCCGTCGGCATCGCGGCACGACACGATCACGCCGTCGGCGTCGAACCGCAGGGTGAGCAGGCCGTTGCCCAGGCCGTGGTCGGTGACGGCGAGGTCGGATGCCGCGTCGGCCGGTCGCAGCACGGCCGCGGCGTACGGTCCGACCTCCGCCCGATACCAGCCGTCGTCCACCTTGACGATCTCGTCGCGCGCGTGGCTCGTGAGGTTGAGGGCGGTGCGCGGCGAGGTGACGGGTGCGCTCGACGTCGCGCCCGCGGCATCCGCTCGCGGGTAACCTCCTGAACCAGAACCACTGCCCGAGCGCTGCGGGAGCCGCCCGACGAGCTCGGCTGCATACACGTCGAGCTCGCGCTCGATGCGCTCGTACGTGGCGATCGCCTCGCGGTTGACGCGAGCGATCGACGAGCCGGGGATGATGTCGTGGAACTGGTTCAGCAGCACCTCGCGCCAGTGCGCGGCGAGCACCGGCCGGTGGTCGTCGCCGGTGAGCACGGCCAGCGCCTCGACCTCGTGCAGCTTGCGCTCGACGAGTCGGTTGTGGCGCTTGATCTGAGCCTGCGTCGTGTACGTGCCCTGGTGGGTCTCGAGGTAGAGCTCGCCCACGTGGGTGTGGGCGATGTCGCGCTGCTCGAGCCGGCGGAAGAAGTCGCCCGCCGTCGACATCCGCACCTTCGGCAGTCCGCGCAGGTCGCGTTCGCGGTCGGTGAGCTCGTGGTGGATCTCGTTCGGGCCGCCGCCGCCGTCGCCCGAGCCGTACACGAGCAGGGCGGTCTCGAGGGCCTTCTCGGGGTAGCGCGCGAGCCCGGTCAGCAGGTTGTCGGCGCCCGCGCGGCTGTTGTAGTCGCCCTCGGGCGGCATGTGCACGAGCACGCTCGACCCGTCGATGCCCTGCCAGGTGAACGTGCGGTGCGGGAAGTCGTTCGTCTTGTTCCACGCGAGCTTGATGGTCTGGAACCAGTCCATGCCGCTCTTCTTGAGGATCTGGGGCAGGTTGCCGTTGTAGCCGAACGTGTCTGGCAGCCAGCACAGCCGCAACTGCTCGTCGGTGAGCCCGAACTGCTCCTGCAGGAACCCGCGGCCGACGAGCGCCTGGCGCACGAGCGACTCCCCCGACGGCAGGTTCGTGTCGGGTTCGACCCAGAACGAGCCCTGCAGTTCCATGCGGCCGTCGGCGACAGCCGCCTTCATGCGATCGAAGAGGGCCGGATGCTCCTGCTGCATCCAGTGCATCTGCTGCGGCTGGCTCGTGCCGTACACGTAGTCGGGTCGGCGCTCGAGGGCGTTCATCGCACGCACGTAGGTGCGGGCCGACTTGCGATGCGTCTCGCGAAGCGGCCAGAGCCACGCCATGTCGAGGTGCCCGTGGCCGACGGCGTCGTAGGTGAAGTCGCTCGTCGACGGCGCGGCGAGCGCAGGAGCGAGTGCGCTCCTCGCGCCCGCGAGGTCGCCGCCCTTGAACGCGGCCCAGGCCGACGAGAGGTCGCGCCGCAGTTCGGACGCCAGCGCCGCGTCATCCGTCGCGTCCGCGAGCACGACGAGCGTCAGGTAGTCGTAATAGAAGGAGTACGCCTCGTCGTCGCGAGTCGCGAGCTGGGCTCCGTGATACCGGCCGCGGCCCACCTCGTAGAGGATGAACCCGTTGTAGGCGACGTCGGCGTAGAACTCGATGCGGCCGTTCGAGACGTCGACGCCCTGGATCGGCCGGTACCGGCCGCCGCTGTGCGGGTGATCGCCCTGCTGGAAGACCGTGCTCACCGAGTCGAGCAGCTCGCCCGCAGGCGAGTACACCAGCCCCTCTCCCCGGATGCCGAGCAGCACCACCGGGTTCTCGACCCCGGCCGGCACCTCGCCGGTGATCCGCAGCCAGGCGCAGTCGAACACGCCGCCCCACGCCGACCCGGGCCGGAGCGGCTCGAACCGGGATCGGTCGACGTCGGCGAACGCGATCGGCTCCGACGAGCGCACGATCTCGGCGTGCAGCGGAGCCACGCGACGGTAGATGCGACGACGGATGGCTCGCAGTCGCCGGTACTCGGCCGGCTGGCGCGCCGCGAGCCCGAACAGGAAATCGCCGAACCCCATGTGCCGCCTCCAGATCAGGTCGATCACCTCATGGCCCGGCCGCGTCGGTGCGGCGCGATGGGGGTGTCGCCGCAGCAGTCTAGGTCAGGGACGGGCTGCGGACCGAGGGCGCGGGCGCGTCCGGATCCCTGCGCGCGTCGATGAGGAGGCGTACGTTGGTTCCATGACCGATGACACGAGCACCGAAGTCGAATACATCGCCGAGTACGTCGACGGACCGCTGGCCGGTACGGCCGACCGTCGCGTGCTCATCGACGGCGCGATCGAACAGCGCGTCTCGACGGTCGCCGCCGTGCAGGGCATCGAGTCGATCTTCTGGTACGTCGCGGGCGACGAGCGCACCGTCGGCGACGAGCGGTACGTGAAGTACCACTTCGACCCGTCCGAGAGCGACCCGGTGCAGGCCGAGCCCGACGAGGAATCCCTCTGAGCGATCCTCTTCGGTAACCCCCCAAGTCGGGAGCCGGATGCCGCGGGCGACCGCGGGTGCCCGTGACGCGCCCCGGGGTGGGTACCGTTGTCATGTGACACCTTCAGCTGCGGCATCCGATGCCTCCCTTCCCCACGTCGTGATCGTCGGCGGCGGCTTCGCCGGCGTGAACGCGGCGAAGGCCCTCGCGAAGGCGCCCGTGCGCATCACGCTCATCGACCGCCGGGTGTACAACACCTTCCAGCCGCTGCTCTACCAGGTGGCCACCGGCGGCCTGAACCCGGGCGATGTCACCCACTTCCTGCGGAGCCTCCGCATGCACCAGCCCAACCTCGACATCGTGCACGAGCACCTGATGGAGATCGACCCCGAGGCCAGGTCGGTGCGCCTGCTCGACGGCAAGACGATCGACTACGACTACCTCGTGCTCGCGAACGGCGTGACGACCGCCTACTTCGGCACGCCGGGCGCCAAGGAGCACGCGTTCGCGGTGTACTCGCGGTCGCAGGCGATCCGCATCCGCGACACCCTGTTCACGCGGCTCGAGCTCGCGACCCAGCAGGAGGGTCGCACCGACGGCCTGCACGTGGTGGTCGTCGGCGGCGGCGCGACCGGCGTCGAGATGGCCGGATCGCTCGCGGAGCTCCGCGACCAGGGCCTGCGGCCCGCGTACCCCGAACTCGACGGCGAGGCCTTCCGCATCACGATCGTGCAGCGCGGGCAGGAGCTGCTGAAGCCGTTCATGCCGAAGCTGCGCAGCTACGCCGCCGCCCAGCTCGGCAAGCGCGACGTCGAGCTCTGCCTCGGCGCCGGCGTCGCCGAGGTGCAGGAGCGGGCGGTCGTGCTCACCGACGGGCGATCGATCCCGTCCGACATGACCGTCTGGGCGACGGGCGTCGCTCCCCACGAAGAGGTGCAGTACTGGAGCCTGCCGCTCGACGGGAACGGCCGCATCCGGGTCGGCGAAGACCTGCAGGTCGACGGCCTGCCCGGCGTCTTCGCGGCCGGCGACGTCGCGATCGCCCCGCAGGACCTCCCCCAGCTCGCGCAGCCGGCCATCCAGGGCGGCCGGCACATCGGCAGGCAGATCATCCGGATCCTCGCCGGCCAGCCCACCGAGCGGTTCGAGTACCACGACAAGGGCCAGCTGGCGATCATCGGGCGCCGGTCCGCGGTCGGCGAGATCCCCGGCCTCGCGAGCCTGCCCGTGCTGCACGCGATGGGGTTCCTGGGCCGCATGCCCGGATTCCGACGCCTCATCGGCCTCACCGGCTACACGGCCTGGGCCGCGTGGCTCTTCGTGCACATCAACAGCCTGCTCGGATCGCGCAACCGGCTCAGCACGATGGTCGGGCTCTGGGCGCGCTACGGATTCCGTCGTTGGCGCACGCCCGTGCCGATCGTCGGCGACGTGCCCGCCATCCGCCCCTCGAAGGCGGAGCGCCTGCGACTCACGCCCGAGCAGCTCAAGGCGACCGAGGCGGCGCTCGCGTCGGATCGCGCCGACGAGGTCATCAAGGTCGAGTCGCCGGCCGAGTCGAACACCACCGTCGCACCGGTCGACTAGCCTCCGCCGGTCAGGACCCCTCCGCCGGTCGAGGAGCGAAGCGTCTCGAGACCAGCGCCTCGGCCCCCTGCCCCAGCCTCAGAGCACCGGCCGCCCGATGCGGCTCGACAACGCCGTGCCCGCGAGCACGCCGAGCGAGATCGCGACCATCGTCGCGAGCGTCGTGACGAGCGAGCTCGACCCGGTCGCCTCCCCGCCGAGCACCGTCGCGACGCCGACGAGCCCGAGTGCTCCCGGCACGAGCAGCCAGAAGGCCGGCATGAAGCTCACGAGCGCAGGTGGCCCTGACGGCTGCCGCGCGACGATCGCCGTCACGGGCGTGACCACGAGTGCGCCGATGAGCGCCGAGAGCACGCCGCCGAAGAACACGGCGCCGAGCACCTGGGCGCCGTAGGCGACGTAGAGCACCACGAGGATCCAGCCCAGCGACCCCCGCGGCCCGCACTGGTAGACGACGATGCCCACGCCGAACAGGGCGACGGCGATCCACGGCGCGATGACGCCGAGCGCCGTCGCCGAACCCGTCGCCTCGATCGCGGGGACGCCGACCAGGGCGCCCGCCGCGACGATGCCGACGCTGAGGAGCACGAGCTGCATCGCCCCGGCCGCGAGCCGCCCGGCGCCCGAGAGCATCTGGCCGGTCGCGAGCTCGATCGTGCCGACCGTGAGCAGCGCGCCCGGCAGCAGCACCACGAGCGGAGCGATGAGGGCCGGCAGCACGCCGGAGTCGAGTCCGAGACGCAGGCCGAGCAGCACGACGATCGCCACGGTGAAGGCGATGCCGACCGACAGCAGCGCGCGATAGCGCCCCGAGAGCCGCTCGCCGGCCAGCAGCGCCGCACCGACGCCGGCGCCGAGGATGCCCGCGAACACGACCCCCGTCCACGAGGCCCCGAGCAGCACCGAGAGCCCGGCGCTCAGCAGCACGTACGCGGCACCCCGCTGCACCGGCGAGTACGGGCGAGGACGCTCGCGCATGCGGCGGATCCGCTCCTGGATCTCGTCGGGCGCGGCCGTGCCCGCTCGTGCCGCGTCGACGATGTCCTGCAGCTCGTCGACCTGGTGCAGCAGCAGCGTCCGCTCCCCGCTCGTCACGGCCCCGGTGCTCGTCGTGCCGATGCCGCGCGCCGAGACGAGCAGCGCGGTCGGGAAGACGACGATCCCGGTGTCGGCCATGCCGTTCGCGCGGCCGACGTCCTCGAGGGTCTGGCGGATCGTGGTGACCGAGTATCCGGCGTCCGTCATCGCCTCGCCGATGTCCTCCATCGCGGCGAGCGTGGCGGCGGCATCGACGTCTGGCGCACCACCGCCGGCCGACGCCGACGGCACCGCCGGCGTACCGGTGACGATCGCACCGTCGACCGCCGCGACATCCCTCCCCCGACTCCGCACCATGAGGAGGATCCCGGCTGCGACGACGAGCACGATCGCCGCGATCACCCACGTGAGCACCGACGTCGTCGGGTCGGCGGCGGCGGGCGGCACCGCGGGCACCAGCGTCGGCACCGGCGTCTCGGTCGGGGGTTGCGTCGGCTCGGCGGTCTGCGTCGGCTCCGCGGTCTCGGGCGGCGTCGTCGGCTCCTCCGTCGGCTCCGTCGTCGGCGGCGGCGTGGAGGGCGCCGGGTCGTCGGACTCGATCGGATCCGGGGTCGGCGTGGGAGTCGGGGTCGGCGTCGGGGTCGGCGTCGGGTCCTGCTCCGGCAGCGGTTCGGCCGGACGCCACTCGGCCGGGCGCCGCTCGGGCGCCCGTTGCTCCGGCAGCACCATCGCGACACGTTCGGTCGCGACATCCGCCGCGCTGATGACGGATGCCGCGGCGACCGCAGGAGAGGCGAGCAGGGCGGATGCCGCGCTCGCGCCCAGCGCGCAGACGAGCACGACGATGGCGGTCACGCGCCTCGGCCCCCGCGCGGATGCCGAAGCCCGCCGCGCGCGCATCACGGTGCCGGAGCGGAACTCCACGGTGCCCCCGATCCGCCGCGCCCCCGCACGACACGCGTCCAAGCGTAGGGCCGCACCCCGCGCAGCGCACGCTTCCGCGGCCGTCGGCGCCACCCGCGCTCGCTCCCGTTCCACGACGTGGCCGAAGAGGCCGGCCGACCCTTCGACGAGGAAGGATCGGCCGACCGCTGTCGAGCGCGGCGATCTACCCGCGGCCGCGCGCCTTCGACAATGCCTGCATCAGCTTCACGAACCCGAGGAACGCCATGACGGCGCCCGCGATGAGGCTGATCCAGCCCCACGGCGAGCTGCCTGGAGTCCCTGTGGCGTCGGCGATGACACCGCTGTTGAACAGGGTGACGGCACCGGCGATCGCACCGCAGATTCCGACGATGCAGATGATCGCCCAGATGATCGCTCGCATGATCAAGGGTTGCACAGTGCGAGCACCGTCGCGTTGTAGCCGACGTTCGGACGCCATGAGTCCAGGTTCCATGGCGTCTTCAGCTGCCCGGCGTTCCAGACATGGCAGATGAGTTGGTCGCGGTACTTCTGCGTCTCGTAGGTGCTCGGCACGATGGCCTTGTAGTTCGCGAAGATCGTGTCGTTCGAATAGAGGGGGAACTTGACCAATGCGGGGTAGACGCTGATGATCGTGCCCTGGCTCGAGCTGTTCTGCAGGATCTTCGTGTACATGAAGTTCCCGCCGTAGTTCACCGGGTCGGCGACCACGGGATACGCAACACCCTCCGCGCGGTGGTCGACGTGCTGCGTCAGCGTGTTTCCCTCCACCGAGTACCAGGTGTCAACATTCCGGCCGTTCGCGTCGAGCGCCCAGGGCAATGCGATGGTCACGGCGAGCTCGCCGTCCGAGTCGTAGCCGACCACACCGCCGTCGGCGAACAATTCGAGGGCAACGTCGTACTCGTACGAGAACGTGCTCGGTGAATCCGCGCCCTCGATCACGCTCGTGATGGTGACGCTCGCATCCGGGTTGACGAACACCACGGACGAACTGCCGTCACCGTGGTCGTAGCTGGCCGCTCCATCCGACACCTCCGCATCCGAGGACCCGGCTTCGGGAAGCGCCACTGAGAAGGTGGTGCCGTCCGCTGCTTCCGCCACGATCGGGTCATTCGAAGAGCCCGGAAGCGTCACCTCACCCTGCGCCAGGTCTGCCTCGACGCCGCTCGAGGTGTCCGCCAGCGGTGCAGCGCTGCCGACGAGGTCAGGGGCCGCTTCCGCTACCGCCGCGACCAGCTCGCTACCTGGACCGGCTTCAGCAGCGTTCGCCGGCAGAGCTCCAGCCGCGATCAACGCCACGACTGCAGCCGCCGTCGCGTAGGTGAGTGTTGTGCGCACCGCGCACCTCCGAATCATTCATTGGGACATGAAGCGGCGCCGACAGCAGCCGGAGGACGCCGAGCCGACTGGTGCTGTCTCAGCACGCAGAGCTGGATGTCCGATCGGTCGGGTGTCGACGCCATGTCTGTGCGGACGTTTCCGCAGACAACGCACAACGTATGGTCACCGCCCATCAGGGAGGCAGTCGTCACATGTGAGGACTTGCGCGGAGAACCCCTCGCCCGAATGAGCGTTCGTCACGTTTGATCAGGTGGACGTCGTTCGTCGCGCGACGGCGACGCGATCCGTCTGCATCACCCCATGCTCGGAGCGGCGGGGTCGGTCGACGGCCACTGCGCAGCACAGAGAACGGCCCGGAGCTCATCGAGATCCGGGCCGTTCCTGGTGTGTGCGCGAGGGGGGACTTGAACCCCCACACCCTTGCGAGTACTGGCACCTGAAGCCAGCGCGTCTGCCAATTCCGCCACTCGCGCAAATGTGGTCGCACCGTAATGCGTCCAGCCACGAGAGCCTAACATCTTGCGAGAGCAAAGGCCATTCGAGCCGGGAGGGCCCTGAGCGCGGCGCCCGCAGCCTCCGTGAATGCTCCGAACCCCGGCATCCGCCCTCGCGCTCGCGCACCCCGGCGCAATAGCATCGAACGGCTGGCCCCAGTGCCGCGACCGGCACGACGAAAGGACGGCCGTGACCTCGCCAGACACCCCCGAAACCCGACCCGACGCACCGGGCCGCACCGAGACGGACGACCACACGACCGACGACGCCCCCACCTCCCCGGCCGAGGTCGACCTCACCGGCGTCCGCGGCTGGCTCTTCGACCTCGACGGGGTGCTCACGCCCACGGCGATCGTGCACATGCACGCGTGGTCCCGGCTGTTCACGCCCTACCTCGAGGCGCACGGCGTTGCGCCGTACGTCGAGGGCGACTATTTCGCGTACATCGACGGCAAGCCCCGCTACGACGGCGTGCGCAGCCTGCTCGAGAGCCGCGGCATCCGCATTCCCGAGGGCGAGGTGACCGACGGGCCGGAGGTCGACACCGTGCACGGCCTCGGCAACCGCAAGAACGGCGCGTTCAACGCGACGCTCGCCGACGAGGGCGTCGCGCCCTATCCCGCGAGCGTCGCGTTCCTCGACGCGGTCATCGGCGCCGGATGCCGCGTGGCCGTCGTCTCGAGTTCGAAGAACGCCCCGTCGGTGCTGGCCGCAGCGGGCATCGACGACCGCTTCACGATCGTGGTCGACGGTCTCGTGGCCGCGCGCGAGGGCATCCGCGGAAAGCCGGCGCCCGACATGTTCGACCGGGCGGCCGAGCTGCTCGGGCTGCCGGCGACGGCATGCGCCGTGGTGGAAGACGCCGAGTCCGGCATCAGGGCCGGTGCCGACGGCGACTTCGCGCTCGTGGTGGGCGTCGATCGCGGCGTCGGCCGCGACACGCTGCGCGAGCTCGGCGCCGACGTCATCGTCGACGAGCTCGACGAGCTGCTGCCGGCGGTCGAACGCGCGGCAGCCACGCGCATGACATCTGAGAACCCAGACGAAAGGGCCGCCGAATGAGGTTCGCCGACACCGACCCCCTCGACCGCAACCGGTTCTCGATCGACGAGTGGGCACTCGTCGAGAACGAGTTCGGCGTCGACGACATGGGGCGCACCGAGACCCTGTTCGCCGTCGGCAACGGCTACCTCGGCCTGCGGGGCAACATCGAGGAGGGCCGCGACGGCCACCTGCACGGCACCTTCGTGAACGGGTTCCACGAGACCTGGCCGATCCGTCACGCCGAGGAGGCGTTCGGATTCGCGCGCGTCGGGCAGACGATCGTGAACGCGCCCGACGCCAAGGTGATCCGCCTCTACGTCGACGACGAGCCCCTCGTGATCACGATCGCCGAGCTGATCGACTACGAGCGCCGCCTCGACTTCCGGCAGGGCGCGCTGTCGCGAGCCATCGTCTGGCGCACGCCGTCCGGCAAGCACGTGCGCATCACGAGCCGGCGCATGGTCTCGTTCACCGATCGCCATCTCGCCGTGCTCGACTACGAGGTCGAGATGCTCGACGCCGATGCGGCGGTCACGATCTCGAGCCAGATCCTCAACCGGCAGGACGGCCGCGACGAGTACCGCTCCGGCGTGCAGGAGGCGCCGAGCGCGTTCGACCCGCGCAAGGCGGAGATGTTCGCCGATCGCGTGCTGCAGCCCCGGGTGCAGCGACACGAGGGCGGTCGCTACATGCTCGGCTACCAGTGCACGAACTCCGGCATGACGATCGCGGTCGGCGTCGAGCACTCGATCGCCACCGAGAACGACTTCACCGAGTCCGGAACGATCGGCGACGACCTCGCGAAGCACATCTACCGTGTGCGCGCCGAGCAGGGCAAGCCGATCCGCATCACGAAGTACGTCAGCTACCACACGGCCCGCAAGGTGCCGTCCCGCGAGCTCGTCGACCGGTGCGACCGCACCCTCGACCGGGGTGCCGAACTGGGCGTCGCCGAGCTCTTCGAGCACCAGCGCGCGTGGCTCGACGACTTCTGGGAGCGGTCGGATGTCACGATCGACGGCGAGCCCGAGCTGCAGCAGGCCGTGCGGTGGAACCTCTTCCAGCTCGTGCAGGCCACCGCCCGGACCGATGGCGACGGCGTCGCCGCGAAGGGCGTCAGCGGATCCGGCTACGGCGGTCACTACTTCTGGGACACCGAGATCTACGTCATGCCGTTCCTCAGCTTCACGGCGCCGATCGTGGCGCGCAACGTGCTGCGGTTCCGCCAGCGCATGCTCGACAACGCGCGCGCCAGGGCCCTCGAGCTGAACCAGCGCGGCGCCCTGTTCCCGTGGCGCACGATCAACGGGCTCGAATCGTCCGCCTACTACGCGGCGGGCACCGCGCAGTACCACATCGACGCCGACATCGCCTTCGCACTGTGCCAGTACGTGGCCGCGACCGGCGACACCGACTTCCTCGGGCGCGGGGCGATCGACGTGCTCGTCGAGACCGCGCGCATGTGGGAGGACCTCGGCTTCTGGCGATCCGGGGCGACGACCGACGACGTGTTCCACATCCACGGCGTGACCGGACCCGACGAGTACACCACCGTCGTGAACGACAACCTCTACACGAACGTGATGGCGAGGGCGAACCTCGCGTCCGCGGCATCCGCCGTCGACGGCCTGCAGTTGCGCGACCCCGTCGCGTACGCCAAGCTCGTCGCCCGCCTGGGCGTGACGCCCGGGGAGGTCGGCGAATGGCGTCGGGCCGCGGCGCACATGCACATCCCGTTCGACGAGCAGCTCGGCGTGCACCCGCAGGACTCGGCGTTCCTCGAGAAGGAGCTGTGGGACCTCGAGAACACGCCCGAGAGCAGCCGCCCGCTGCTGCTGCACTACCACCCGCTCGTGATCTACCGCTTCCAGGTGCTGAAGCAGGCCGATGTCGTGCTCGCACTGTACCTGCAGGGCGACCGCTTCTCGGCCGAGCAGAAGCTCGCCGACTTCGAGTACTACGACCCGCTGACCACGGGCGACTCGACGCTGTCGGCGGTCGTGCAGTCGATCATCGCCGCCGAGGTCGGGTACCACGACCTGGCGGTGCGCTACTTCCGCTCCGCGCTCTACGTCGACCTCGCCGACCTTCACCACAACGCGGCCGACGGCGTGCACGTCGCGTCCACGGGCGGCGTGTGGGGTGCGCTCGTCATGGGCTTCGGCGGATTCCGCGACCACGGCGGCCGGTTCACGTTCGATCCGCGCCTGCCCGACGGCTGGGAGCGGCTGACCTTCCGCATCGCGCTGCGCGGCACGCGCCTGCGCGTCTCGCTCGTGGCGGACTCGATCTCGTTCCACGTCGAGGAGGGCGATTTCGCCGAGGTCTCGGTGCGCGGCGAGAAGGTCCTCGTGAGGTCGGGCACGGATGTCTCGGTGCCGCTCGACGGCCACGGGCCGCGCCTCACGGGCGCTCCGCGCATGAAGGACGTCACCGGTTCGCGGCGTTCCGACGGCACGCTGCTGACGGCGTCGATCCCGACGCTCTCGCTCGACCTCGACTCCGACGAAACGGCGATTCCCGTGGATTGAGGAATCCCGTTCCCAGTGGAGCGGGCTAGCATGTCACACAATCACGGAACGGGATCGGGAGACCTGTGGGCCTACTGGACAACTTCGAGAAAGGTCTCGAACGCGCCGTCAACGGCGCCTTCGCGAAGACCTTTCGCTCGGGGCTGCAGCCCGTCGAGATCACCGCTGCGCTGAAGCGGGAGATCGACACGAAGGCGGCGGTCGTCTCACGCGATCGCGTACTCGTTCCCAACCAGTTCGTCGTGCGGATGTCGCAGGCCGACCACGAGCGCATGTCTGCCCTCGGCCCTGCCCTCACCGACGAACTCGTCGACCTCGTGCAGAAGCACGCCGCCAACCAGCACTTCCAGTTCGCCGGGGGCATCACGATCGCGCTCCGCGCCGACGAGGGCCTGGCCGAGGGCATGGTGCAGGTCGAATCCCGCAACGTGAAGGGGCAGGTCGCCTGGACCCCCGTCCTCGACATCGGCGGCACGCGGCATCCGATCATCAAGGGCCGCACGGTCATCGGCCGGGGCAGCGAGGCCGACATCACGATCGACGACTCCGGCGCCTCGCGCCGCCACGCCGAGGTGCAATGGGACGGCTCGCGCGCCCGCGTGCGAGACCTGGGCTCGACGAACGGCACGCAGCTCAACGGCGCCCGTGTCACCGAGGCGATCCTCGAACCCGACTCCGTGATCACGATCGGCCGCTCGCGTATCGTGTTCCGAGTGCTCGCCCAAGCCGCAACCCCCGTGCCCCGTGCCGACCCGGCAACCGAACGTCATGATGTCGGCGGGTTCTGGGGGCCGGCCGAATGAGCGAACTGACCCTGCTGGTCCTGCAACTCGGGTTCCTCCTCCTCCTGTGGGCGTTCATCTTCGCGATCGTCTACGCGCTGCGAAGCGACCTGTTCGGCCAGCGGGTGCGCAAGCTCCAGCCCGAGTCCGCAGCCGCGGCCCCCTCGCCGGCGGCGGCGTTCACGGCGGCAGCCGCAGGTGCGTCGGCGGCCGCCCCGACCTCGCCCGTCTCGCGGCAGTCCGCACCGGCATCCGGAAACGGCGCCCTGAAGCTCGTGATCACGAGCGGACAGAAGGCGGGCACCGAGTTCCCGCTCGGCCGCGACGAGATCACCATCGGCCGCTCGAGCGACTCGGCGATCATCATCCGCGACGACTACACGTCGACGCACCACGCGCGGATGATGCTCTGGAACGGCGAGTGGATGCTCCAGGACCTCGACTCGACCAACGGCACGTTCCTCGATGGATCCCGCGTCACCGTGCCGGTGAAGATCCCCATCGGAGCGACCATCAAGGTCGGAGCGACGACGTTCGAGCTGCGGCGGTAGCCCATGGTCTCGATCAAGGCGAGCGCCGCCGTCTCGCACGTCGGGCGCATTCGCTCGAACAACCAGGACTCCGGCTACGCGGGGCGACGGCTGTTCCTCGTGGCCGACGGCATGGGCGGCCACGCCGGCGGTGACGTCGCGAGCGCGATCGTCACGCAGCGCGTCGCCGACGCCGACGCCGACTACCACTCCGCGCCCGAGGCGGCTGCGGCCCTCGAGGGCGCGCTGATCTCGGCCAACCGACGACTCGCCGAGACCGTCGCAGAGCACTCCGAGCTCACCGGCATGGGCACGACCGCGAGCGCCCTGCTGCTGCACGAGGACCGCGTGGTCATCGCCCACATCGGCGACTCGCGCATCTACCTCCTGCGCTCCGGCGAGCTCAGCCAGATCTCCATCGACCACACGTTCGTGCAACGCCTCGTCGACGCCGGCCGCATCACCGCGGAAGAGGCGATGGTGCATCCGCGCCGATCGGTGCTCATGCGCGTGCTCGGCGACGTCGAGGCATCCCCCGAGATCGACTCGATGGTGCTCGACACGAGGCCGGGCGACCGCTGGCTGATCTGCTCCGACGGACTCTCGGGCGTCGTCTCGTTCGACGAACTGCAGGAGCAGCTCTCCGCCGAAGCAGGCGCCAAGCAGGTGGCCGACCGACTCGTCAAGGCCTCCCTCGACGGCGGCGCGCCCGACAACGTCACCGTCGTGATCGTCGACATCGGCGACCCTGCCGCTCCCGCGACCCCTCCGCTGGTCGTCGGCTCGGCCGCGGCACCGCTCGCGTTCGGCGCCGGCTCCGAGCCGGTGCGGCCCCGCGCCATCCGCCTCACGCCGTTCCGCGCCCACCCCGTGCAGGAGACGCACTTCGAGCCCGACTCCGACGACTTCTTCGACGAGATCCTCGAGGAGGACGCCCGCCGCAGGCGGCGCCGCAGGTGGGTCTGGGGCTTCTGGATCTTCGCGCTCGTCGCGGTGATCGCGGCGGTCGTGATCCTCGGCTACCAGTGGACCCAGACCCGCTACTACGTCGGGGAGTCCAACGGCCGAGTCGCCATCTACCAGGGCATCCAGCAGGACATCGGTCCGATCTCGATGAACGAGCTGTACCGCGAGACGACGATCGACGTCTCCGAGCTCCGCCCCTACGACCAGCAGCGCGTCGAGAAGACGATCACCGCGGGCTCGCTCGCCGATGCGACGAAGATCGTGTCGCGATTGGAGGAGTCCCTTGAGTGACGCCGACGGCTTCGGCGGCCTGATCTCCGGGGGCCAGGTCTCCTCGGCGCAGGCGCCCGCGAACACGCCTCCCGCGGGCATCCGACGCATCCGGATGCCGCAGCGACTGCGCAACCTCGAACTGTGGCTGCTCCTCGTGGCGTGCCTCATCAACGCGAGCTCGATCGTGCTGGTGCAGCTGGGCGCCCTCGGCCGCATCGACACGCAGCTCGTGCTGCTCGGCGCCGGACTCTCGGTGCTCGTGTTCGGCCTCCACATCGCCATGCGCTTCGTCGCGCGCGACGCCGACCCGTTCCTGCTGCCGATCGCGACCGTGCTGAACGGCCTCGGCATCGCGATGATCTACCGCATCGACATCGCCGACGGCGACAGCGGATGGCAGAGCGCGGCCGTGCGCCAGATCGTGTGGAGCGCGATCGCGATCATCTGCGGCATCGTCACGATCCTCGTGATCCGCAACCACCGGGTGCTCTTCCGCTACACCTACGTCGCGGGCTTCGTCGCGATCATCCTCCTCATGCTGCCGCTCGTGCCCGGACTCGGGCAGGCGCGCGGCGGCGCGCAGGTGTGGATCGGCATCGGCGACATCGCCACCTTCCAGCCCGGCGAGATCGCGAAGATCGCGCTGGCCGTCTTCTTCGCGGGCTACCTCGTGCGCAACCGCGACTCGCTCTCGATGGTCGGCAGGAAGTTCCTCGGCATGCGGTTCCCGCGGGCCCGTGATCTCGGCCCGCTGCTCATCGTGTGGGCCCTCTCGATGAGCGTGATCGTGTTCCAGCGCGACCTCGGAACCGCACTGCTCTACTTCGGCCTCTTCCTCGTCATGCTCTACGTCGCGACGAGTCGCCTCTCGTGGGTCGTGCTCGGGCTCTCGCTCTTCCTCGCGGGCGCCCTGATCGCGAGCCAGCTGCTCGACTACGTCAACAACCGCTTCCAGAACTGGCTCGACCCGTTCAGCGAGGCCAGGTACAACGCAGACCTCGGCGGCAGCTACCAGCTCGTGCAGGGCCTGTTCGGCCTCGCCAACGGCGGACTCATCGGCACCGGTTGGGGGCGCGGCAGCCCCGAGCTCACCCCCGTGCCCCAGAGCGACTACATCATCGCCAGCCTCGGCGAGGAGCTCGGCCTCGCCGGCCTGTTCGCGATCCTCGCGCTCTACGTGCTGCTCGTCGCCCGCGGCTTCCGCATCGGCTTCGCCGGCCAGGACGACTTCGGCAAGCTGCTCGGCGTCGGCCTCGCGTTCGTCATCGCCCTGCAGGTGTTCATCGTCGTCGGTGGCGTGACCCGGGTCATCCCGCTGACGGGCCTGACGACGCCGTTCCTCGCCGCGGGCGGCTCCTCGCTCGTGGCCAACTGGATCATCGTGGCGCTGCTGTTGCGGCTCTCCGACACGGTCCGCAACCATCCGAGGCTGGTGATCGACGGATGAACCGCGAACTCAAGCGGGTCAGCATCTTCTCGCTGCTGATGTTCGTGGCGCTCTTCGTCTCCACCACGGTCATCCAGTACTTCTCGGCGAGCGACCTCGCGTCCGACCCGCGCAACGCACGCACGCTCTACGCGAGCTTCTCCGTCGAGCGCGGCCCGATCCTCGTCGACGGAACGCCCGTCGCCTTCTCGCAGCCGTCCGACGACGACTACAAGTTCCTCCGCGTGTACCCGAACGGCCCGCTCTACGCCGGCATCACCGGGTACATCCCCGTGAACGGCGAGGCCACCGGGCTCGAGAGCTCGCTCAACGAGTACCTCAGCGGCCAGGACTCGAGCCAGTTCTTCGACAAGATCAACCGACTCATCTCCGGTCAGGACCCGATGGGCGCGTCGGTGGACATCGCGATCGACCCGGTCGCCCAGCAGGCCGCATGGGACGCCCTCGGCGACTACCAGGGCGCCGTCGTGGTGACCGAACCCGCCACCGGACGCATCCTCGCCATGGTGACCAAGCCCACGTTCGACCCGAACGGCCTCGTCTCGCACGACACCGATGCCGTCGAGGCGACGTACCAGGGGCTGCTCGCCGATCCCAGCGACCCGCTCATCAACCGCGCGACGGGCGGCGACATGAACCCGCCCGGCTCCGTGTTCAAGCTCGTCGTCACCGCGGCTGCGCTCGAGTCGGGACGCTACACGCCCGAGAGCACCTTCCCGAACCCCGGCGAACTCACCCTGCCCGGCACGGACTCGGTCGTGATCAACTCCGGCGGCGGCACCTGCGGCGGGGGCGGCAGCACCGTCACGCTCGCCGACGCACTGCGGTTCTCGTGCAACATCCCGTTCGCCGAGCTCGGCATGGAACTCGGCGACGACGCGATCCGCGAGCAGGCCGAGAAGTTCGGCTTCAACCACGCGTTCGAGATCCCCACCGAGACCGAGGAGAGCGTCTACCCGCGCGGACTCGACGAACCGCAGACCGCGCTCAGCGCCTTCGGCCAGTACACGGTGCGGGCGACCCCTCTGCAGATGGCCGTGGTCTCGGCCACGATCGCCAACGGCGGCATCGTGATGAACCCCAACCTGGTCGACCAGATCACCGCACCCGACTTCACTCCCCTGCAGGAATTCAAGGGCTCCGAATTCGGTCGCGCGATCAGCGAGGACACGGCCAAGACGATGACCGAGATGATGGTCAACGGCGTCGAAACCGGGGCCGCGAGTAATGCAAGAATAGACGGCGTCAGCGTGGCCGGTAAGACGGGTACAGCGGAGAACGGCGAGGATGACCCTTACACCTTGTGGTTCACCGGTTTTGCCCCCGCAGACAACCCTCAGTATGCGATCACGGTACTCGTGGAGGATGGCGGGGGTCTTGGTCAGGAGGGGTACGGCAATCTCATCGCCGCACCCGTCGCAAAGCAGGTACTAGAGGCGGTGCTGAACAAATGAGACCGAGCGCAGGGCTCACCTTCGGGGGGCGCTACGAACTGCAATCCCGCATCGCGATCGGCGGGATGGGCGAGGTGTGGCAGGCGACTGACCTCGTCATCGGCCGACAGGTCGCGATCAAGATCCTGAAGGACGAGTACCTCGGCGACCCGGGCTTCCTCGAGCGCTTCCGCGCCGAGGCCCGCCACGCCGCACTCGTCAACCACGAGGGCATCGCCAACGTCTTCGACTACGGCGAGGAAGAGGGCAGCGCCTACCTCGTCATGGAACTCGTGCCCGGCGAGGCGCTGTCGACGATCCTCGAGCGGGAGCACGTGCTCTCGACCGACAAGGTGCTCGACATCGTCGCGCAGACCGCGAACGCGCTTCAGGCCGCCCACGCGGCCGGCCTCGTGCACCGCGACATCAAGCCGGGCAACCTGCTCATCACGCCCGACGGCCGTGTCAAGATCACCGACTTCGGCATCGCGCGCATCGCCGACCAGGTCCCGCTCACGGCGACCGGCCAGGTCATGGGCACGGTGCAGTACCTCTCTCCCGAGCAGGCCTCAGGCCACCCGGCCTCGCCGACCACCGACATCTACTCGCTCGGCATCGTCGCCTACGAGGCACTCGCCGGCCGTCGACCCTTCACCGGCGAGTCGCAGGTCGCGATCGCCATGGCGCAGATCAACGAGACACCGCCCGACCTGCCCGTCACCGTCTCCGAGCCCGTGCGCAACCTCGTCTACACGTGCATCGCGAAGAACCCGGCCGAGCGCCCGCAGACGGCCGCCCACCTGGCTCGCGCGGCGTCCGCACTGCGTCGCGGCGACGTGCAGGGTGCCGCCGTCGCGGTTCCCGCGGTGCTCGGCCTCGCGGGCGGCGCAGCCGCGGCGACGATGCTCATGCCCCAGCAGGGTGCGACGGCAGCGACGACCGTGCTTCCCACCGGTGCGCCCGGCGCAGAAGACGCCGAAGAAGAGGTCGAGGAGAAGAAGCGCAGCCCCTGGACCTGGCCGCTCATCGTGCTCATCGCGGTGCTCGCGATCGTGCTGATCGGCACGATCATCGCCCTCGCCGTCAACGGCGGCGACGACAAGGCGCCGGCCAGCTCCACGCCGGCGAGCTCCACGCGCAGCACGCCGCCGAGTTCGGCTCCGCCCACGTCCGAGGCCCCGACGACCGCGCAGATCAACGCTGACGACTTCGTCGGGCTCTCCTCCGACGACGCACGCGCCAAGCTCGAAGGTCTCGGCATGGTCGCGAACGGCGTCGAGGGCAACCCCGCCGCAGATCCGTCCGGCACCGGCATCGTGTACGAGGTCAACCCGACCGGACCGGTTCCACTCGGTGCAGAGGTCACGGTCACGTACTACGCGGCTCCCGAGACGCCGACGGCGCCCGGAACGGCGCCCACGGTGACCCCGACGACCGTCGCGCCGAGCGGATCCATCAAGGTCTCCTGGTCGGCCGCGCAGTGCCCCGCCGGACAGACCCGTTCGGGATACCAGGTGAACGTCGAGGGCCCCGCGGCCGCAGCACCGCCGCTCGGTGCCGATGCGACGAACGTGACCATCACGGTCAACGCCGACGCCGCAGACGGTGAAACCATCAACATCAGCTACCTGTACTTCTGCGGTGCCCTGAGCTCGGCCGCCTCTCCGTCGGCCACGGTCACCGTCGTCGCCACCCCGGCTGCCGGGGACGACGACGGCAACTGACGGCACGTGCCGCCCTCGACTCGGGGGCGGCACGACACCGGCATACCGACCGCGACGCGAATGAGAGAGGAATCTGGCGCACGTGACTGACGAAGGACAAGTACTCGCCGGCCGTTACCACGTGGGTCCGCTCATCGGTCGCGGCGGCATGTCCGACGTCCACGTCGGCCAGGACACGAGGCTCGGTCGCCAGGTCGCGATCAAGCTGCTGAAGCCGCAGCTCGCGACCGACCCGGCGTTCCGCATGCGCTTCCGCCAGGAGGCGCAGTCGGCCGCTCGAATGGCCCATCCCACGATCGTGCGCGTCTTCGATGCCGGCGAGGAGACCGTCACCGACGCCTCGGGCCATGAGGTCCAGCTCCCGTTCATCGTCATGGAGTTCGTCGAGGGCCGGCTGCTCAAGGACATCATCCACGACGGCCCGCTCGAGCCCGCGGCGGCCGTCCGCGTCATCGACGGCGTGCTCACCGCGCTCGAGTACTCGCACCGCGCCGGCGTCGTGCACCGCGACATCAAGCCCGGCAACATCATGATCACGACCACCGGCCAGGTGAAGGTCATGGACTTCGGCATCGCACGCGCGGTGTCCGACTCGTCGACCACGGTCGCGCAGACGACGGCAATCCTCGGCACGGCCTCGTACTTCTCCCCCGAGCAGGCCAAGGGCGAGACCGTCGACGCCCGCACCGATCTCTACTCCACGGGCGTCGTGCTCTTCGAGATGCTCACCGGTCGCCCCCCGTTCCGCGGCGACACCCCGGTCGCCGTGGCGTACCAGCATGTCAGCGAGCGCCCGGTCAAGCCGAGCGTCATCAACCCGAAGGTGTCCCCGGCACTCGACGCGGTCGTCATGCACGCCCTCGTGAAGACCCGCGATGGCCGCTACCAGACGGCGGCCGAGTTCCGCGCCGACATCGACACCGCGGCGTCCGGTCGGGTTCCGGTGCACCAGCGCCCCGACGAGTCGACCATGCTCTTCGGCGCCCCGACCGGTTCGCTCTCCACGTCGGAGCTGGCGCTTCGCCAGCTCACCGAAGACGAGACCATGACCCGCACGCAGCGGCGTCCTCCGGCGATCTGGATCTGGTCGGGCATCATCGGCGTCATCGTCATCGTCATCGCCGTCATGTACTGGGCGTTCAACCTCCAGCCGACGGTCGAAGTGCCGTCGAACGCTCGCGAGGTTCCCGCCTTCGTCGACACCACGTACGAAGACGCCGTCGACCAACTGCAGGAGCTGGGCCTGCCAGCCTCGCGCATCGACGAGAACAGCGCCGACGTCGTGGCCGGCAACGTCATTCGCACCGATCCGCCTGCCGGCGAGATCGTCGATGCGAACACGCCGATCACGATCTACGTGTCCGCCGGCCGCGAATCGGTGACCGTCCCCGATGTTCGGAACGCCGCGCTCGAGCAGGCGAAGAAGAGCGTGACCGACGCAGGCCTCGTTCCCGGCACCGAGACGCGCCAGACCTCTCCGACCGTCGCTGCGGACGTCGTGCTCGGCAGCGACCCCGAAGCCGGCGCGGCGGTCGAGTCCGGTTCCACGGTCAACTTCCGCATCTCGAACGGCATGGTGACGCTGCCCGACCTCACCGAGCAGACGCTCGACGCGGCATCCTCCCTGCTCACGGCCGAGAACCTGCAGCTGACCGCGGTGCCCAAGCCAGATCCCGGTTGCGCGTCGCAGCCCGGGTCACCGGTGACGCACCAGTCCCTGCCGCCGGGTGACGTGCCGCAGCACTCGTCGGTCGAACTCACCTACTGCGCCGGGTAGGCATCTCGCCCACCCCGGCGGGACGACCGCGGCGCTCAGACCGCCGTGATCAGACCGCGGCTCTCAGTCCGCGGCGCGCAGCAGCGGGTTGAGCCCGGCGGCCAGCTCGGGAGCCTCGGCGAGGCCCGCGACGGCGAGCCAGTTGCCGAGCATGCGGTAGCCGCCTTCGGTGAGCACGGACTCGGGGTGGAACTGCACTCCGTAGATCGGGGCGCTCACGTGGCGCAGGCCCATGATCACACCGCCCTGGGTGCGGCTCGTCACCTCGAGCTCTGGCGGCAGCGTGCCGTCGACGACGGCGAGCGAGTGATACCTCGTGGCCGTGAACGGCTGCGGCACGCCGTCGTAGAACTCGCTGTCGTCGTGCGCGATGCTCGAGGTCTTGCCGTGCATGAGCTCCTCGGCGTTCGTGACGACGCCGCCGAACGCCTCGGCGATCGCCTGATGGCCGAGGCAGACGCCCAGCAGGGGCGTGCCCGAGGCGAGCGCCGCACGGACGACCGGGATCGAGACCCCTGCGTCGGACGGCTTGCCGGGCCCTGGCGAGAGCAGCACCGCATCGTATGCGGCGATGCGTTCGGCGACCTCGGACTCGGGGAACGTGTCGTTGCGGACCACCTCGGTCTCGGCGCCGAGCTCCTGCAGGTAGCCGTTCAGCGTATAGACGAAGCTGTCGTAGTTGTCGATGACGAGGATTCGGGTCATTGGTCCACCGTGACGTCGATCGGGTTGACGATGCCGTCGACCCAGGGGAACACCCACGTGAAGAGGGCGTAGACCGCGGCCGCGATGAGCAGCAGCAGCAGGATGATGCGCAGCCAGATCGGTCCGGGCAGGACCCGCCACAACGCTCCGTACACGCTCACGACCCCCAGGTTGCGACGATGTCGGCGATCTCGGCCGGCGGTCCGGCGGATGCGGGCTGCCACGAGTCGAGCACGCCGTAGGCGATGAGCCGCTCAGCCGTCGAGTAGAGCGGGTTGCACGTGGTCAGCGTGATGATGCGGTCGGTCGGCTGCACCGTCGGCTGGTGCGGCACGGCGGCCAGGACGTCGACCGTGGACGGCGTGACGTACTCGAAGTCACGGAACCGGTAGGTGTACCAGCCGTCTTTCGTCTGGATGTAGATGGGGTCGCCGAGCTGGAACTGCTCGATCTCGTGCATGCCACCGCCGTAGGCGCTGCGGTGCGAGGCGATCGCGAAGTTGCCGACCTGGCCCGGCATCTGCGTGCCGGGATAGTGTCCGACGCCCGTCTCGAAGCTGTTCAGCACGTCGGTGCTGTATCCCTCGGCGATCTGGCGCACGGAGTCGTGCGTGCCGGGGGCATCGAACCGGGGCACGTACATGACGGCGAACGCCTCACCGTGCGGATACTCGGCCGGACCGACGACGGGATCGCCGTAGTCCGCGGGCGCCGGCGCCGGCGCGTCTCCGTGCTCGGCGCGCGCCTGCTCGTTCCAGTCGGCGCTCTGCGCGGATGCCGCGGCCGACTGCTGCCCGGCCATGATCGCGTCGTTCCACCAGAGCTGCCAACCCAGGAACAGCAGGATGAGCACGCCGGCCGTGAGCAGCAGCTCGCCGAAGACGCCGACGACGCTGACCTTGTGCCGAGGCTTGGCCGCGTCTGCCGCGGCGCTGCGTCGCCCACGGTCACGACGGCGACCATCGGGTGACGACTCGGACATGAGGACGATTCTATTCGGCCGCGACGCCCCTCGGCTGTGAGTCGTGCTCGCTCTCGGATAGAATCGCCCGCATGGCACGTACGAAATCCCCCAAGCCCGCGCGCGCGGAGCAGGCGAGCGGCGAAGAAGCCCCGAACCCTGTCTGGTTCAAGCCCGTCATGTTCGGCTTCATGCTGCTCGGACTCGCCTGGATCATCGTCTTCTACGTGAGTCAGGGCAAGCTGCCCATCGCAGACCTCGGCTCGTGGAACATCCTCATCGGCTTCGGCATCGCGTTCATCGGCTTCCTGATGACGACGCGCTGGCGCTGAGCCGACTCCACTGCATCACTGAAGACGGGCGGATGCGACATCCGCCCGTTTTGTGTGCCCTGAGCCCTTTTCATGCGACTCCGAACGCCACAATTACACGCGTGTAACTCTCTCCCCAGTTGTGGATGGAGCTGTGGATAATCAGAACGATGCGAGCTTCGCCCCGGCCACCACAGTGCCGACGACGAGCAGCGCGACGCTGAACGCGATGAGGAGTGCGATCTGCATGCCGCGGCGCGAACGGTTCCTCGTCTCGAGGTAGATGAGGCCGACGAGCGCACCGCCCACGAGTCCTCCGAGGTGCGCCTGCCAGGAGATGTTCGCGCCTGGGAGGAACCCGATGCCGAGGTTGATGGCGAGCAGGATGTAGAGCTGCGTCAGGTTGCCGCCGAGGCGCCGCTGGATCACGACGAACGCGCCCATCAGGCCGAAGATCGCGCCGGAGGCGCCGAGCACCCACCCGAGCGGCGCCGCGAGCAGCACGACGCCGACCGACCCCGCGAGGCCGCTGATCAGGTAGAGCGCGAGGAAGCGCACGCGCCCGAGCATGGGCTCGAGCAGTTGGCCGAACAGCCAGAGCGTGTACATGTTCAGCAGGAGGTGCAGGATCGACCCGTGCAGGAACACGCTGGTGAGCGCCCGCCACGGCTCGTAGCTCTCGAGCGACATCGCCTGCGGGAGGAACGCGAAGTGCAGGGCGATCACCGGTCCGAGCAGCCACTGCAGGGCGTACACCAGCACCGATATGCCGATGAGGGAATACGTGACCACGGGCGCACCGCGTTCCGCGGCCGCACGGAACCTGGTGATGACCGCCGGCTTCGTTCGCGGCGCCGAAGCGCGCTGATCACGCATGCATTCCGGGCAGATCACGCCGACGGGCGCCGGTGTCTGGCATTCGCCGCACACCGTGCGCCCGCAGCGTTGGCAGAGCACGAAACTCTGACGGTCGGGATGCCGGTAGCAGAAGTTCGCGCGATCCGCGCCGGCATCCGTCACCTGATCGTCAGACCTGCTCGACGGTGACGCTCTCGATGACGACGTCGTCGAGCGGTCGGTCACGGCCGTCGGTGGGCACGGAGGCGAGCTTGTCGACGATCGCCTGGCTCTCGGCATCCGTCACCTTGCCGAAGATGCTGTGCTTGCCCTGCAGCCAGGTGGTCGGACCGACCGTGATGAAGAACTGCGAGCCGTTGGTGCCACGGCCGCCCTGGATGCCGGCGTTGGCCATGGCGAGCACGTACGGCTCGGTGAAGTCGAGCTCGGGGTTGATCTCGTCGTCGAACTGGTAACCCGGTCCGCCGACGCCCTGGCCGAGCGGGTCGCCGCCCTGGATCATGAAGCCGGGGATGATGCGGTGGAAGACGACACCGTCGTAGAGCGGGTCGTTGGACTTCTGCCCCGTTGCGGGGTGGGTCCACTCGATCTCGCCGGTCGCGAGGCCGACGAAGTTCTTCACCGTCTTCGGTGCGTGATGTCCGTAGAGGTCGACCTTGATGGGACCGAGGCTGGTGTTGAGCGTCGCGACTGCAGTATGAATCGGCATTCCCATATTCTGTCACGCGCTGATTCGTCAAGGGGAACGGCCGTTTGCGACTCCCACCCCGCTTCCAGCTGTTTCGGTGGCAAGATGGAGTGATTCGCTGCACATCGATGGAGGGTCAGATGAGCCTGTCACGCAAGCGCCAGAAGGAACTCAAGCGGCTGCGCAGTAGTGCCGAAGATCTGTGGGGAGACCAGCAGGAGGTGCTGGATCGCGCGAACGCCGTCGCACGTGAGGTGAGCCGCCAGTTGAGCGCAATCACCCACGAGGAGGTCGTTCCGCGCGTGCGCACCGGCTACGAGAGCCACGTTCGCCCCCGGCTCGGCCAGGCGCGCGAGCTCGCTTCGACCGCCGGCGACGGCATCGAGCGCACGCTCGGGTCCGCACTCGGATCGGTGCTGTCGATCGGCGACATCGCCAACGACACGCGCGTGCGCCGCGCCGTCAAGCGCGTCTCGCCCACGGCGGCCGCCGTCGTGGCGAAGAAGAGCGGCCCAGGCTTCGGCGCGTACCTCGCCATCGGCGCGGGCATCGCCATCGCGTCCGGCATCGCGTATGCCGTCTGGCAGACGTTCCGCGCCGACGACGAGCTGTGGGTCGCCGATGACGAGCCCGGCCCCGCCAGCACGTCTTCGCCGGCGCTCTAGCCGACCGGCATCGTTGAAAGGTCCCGCCCGACGGCGGGACCTTTCGCGCGCCCGCACGCCGTCGCTTCCCGTTCCCAACGCCGTTCGCGTTCAGGGCCTGCACTGAACTTCGAGCGAATTCACGATTCACGCTTGCGCTCCCTGTGAATCTGCCGGTATGTTCGTGTCTCGGCGAACCCGCCCTGACCTATGAGAGGAGTTGAGTCCCATGAACAAGCACATCTTCACTGAGCTGCACACCGGATTCCTCCTCGTTTCCGTAGCCGGCTGAATCGTCCCGAACGACGCGCACCCGCGTGCGTGATCGTCACTCCGCCTGATCCGGCGTGAGACTCGTCTCCACTCGCGACTGCGTCGCGGTCCGGGCATCGAGCCGCCTCGTCCCGATCTCGCGCGATCAGCGCCTTCGCGTCTGATCCTCCCCGCTGCACGCCGCTGCGGCTCGCGCCATGCGAATCGCATCACCGGCGGCCGCCGACCGCGCTTCCTGCGCGCTCGATCGAACCTCCCCCCGCCGGCATCCCGTCGCGCGGATCTTCCCACCTCCAACGAAGGAATCATCGTGAACACCACGTCACTCACGGTCACCCGCCCCGTTCCGGGACGCGCGACCATGTACCAACCGCGGGCCCTCGGCCTGCAGGAACGAGCGGCCCGGCGACTCGGCCTGGCGCTCCTCGACTGGAGTCGGCGCCGCGAGGCGCTCCGCTCCCCCGAGACGGTGCTGCTCCGCCGGCACACAGAGCTCGAGGTACAGGCCGTCACGTACGAACTGCACCGACAGCTCGCCACGCGCGGGAATCCGGTGATCTGATGCCCGCGGCATCCGTTCCCACCGGCCGTCACGGGTCGGACCCGGGTCATCGCGACCTGGTCCGGCCCGTGCGCGGCATCATCATCGTGAACGCCGGGCGCGGCGCGCGGCCTGCGCCGTACGGGCCGACCTCGGGACTGACGGCACCCACGACGGGTACGGCACCACGCCGAGGGCGGAGCGCGGCACCACGCTCCGTTGTCGGGGTCGTGCAGTCAGCCTGTCGCCGAGTCCCGGCGGCGCACCTGCCGGTCGGCCAGGAGGCCAGCAGTTCGGTCAGGTCAGGTCGCGTGGGTGCGGCCAGGCCGCTGAGGGCACGCCGTCTGCCGGCTCATCGGCGTTCAACTGCAGGGCGATGTCGACGAGGCCGACCTTCTTCAGCGACGGCAGCGCCTCGAGCGCGAACCACCTCGCCTCATCGCTCGAACCGCCCACCTCGTTCCGCAGCGTTCCGCCCGTGACATGGGCCCGATAGACGACACGCATGCCGTACAGCGGCGCAGTACCGCTGATGCGCTTGCTCGCCGGCACGATCATGGTGTCGATGCCCAGCAGTCGATCCACCGCCGCCTCGTGGCCCGTCTCCTCGCGCACCTCGCGCACGACGGCCACGGCGGGATGCTCGTCGCCCTCGATGCCGCCGCCGGGCAGGGTCCATCCGGAGCGGCCGTGCTCGTTCCAGTGCGCGAGCAGGATCTCACCGTCTCGGATGATGACGGCGTACGCGGCGATGCGGATGTCCATCCGCATACTGTAACCGTTGCACGCCAGCCGCAGTCGATGCAGTCGACCGGAACAGTGCTGGTGTGGTGGAGGCCGGCGGAGGTGTACGCGCGGCCGGAAACTGTGGAGCCTAGGAGATTCGAACTCCTGACATCCTGCTTGCAAAGCAGGCGCTCTACCAACTGAGCTAAGGCCCCGGTTCGGATGCCAGTGGCATCCGAGGTATGGAGTTGTGGAGTGGGGATACGAGGACTTGAACCTCGGACCTCTTCGTTATCAGCGAAGCGCTCTAACCGCCTGAGCTATATCCCCGAATTTCGGCCGTGGAAAAGACTACCTGAAGGTCGCCGAGAATCCGAATCGAGCCGAAAAGGCCATCAGTTGTTGGTGAATCCGACGAGGATTCCGCCGGTGATCTTGACGCTCAGGTTGTACAGGACGGCCAGGATCGCACCGAGCGCGGTGGTCACGACGAGGTTCAGCAGCGCCGCGACGATGGCGAAGCCCATGACGTTTCCGAGCGAGAGCACGGCCGTCAGGTCGGTGCCTGCACCCGCGACATCCTGGACCAGCGAGTTCAGGTTCTCGAAGATGCCCGTCGAGCTGAGCACGGTGTGCACGAGGAACGTGACCACGATGCTCACCACGGCCAGCGCGACCGCGATCAGGAAGGACAGCTTCACGGCGGACCAGAAGTCGATGTAGACCAACCGCAGGCGAACCTGCTTGGCCGCCGGTCGGCGGTTCGATTTGCGTGCGAGCTTCTCGGCAACGCTACTCATAGACGGTTACTCCTCTCCCGTGGTCTCGTCCGCTTCGGTTTCTGCGGCTTCCTCCACGAGATTCCGTTCGGAATTCTTCGCGATCGCGATGATCCGGTCGGCTTCGGCGAACTTCGCGAAGACGACGCCCATCGTGTCCCTGCCCTTGGCGGGAACCTCGGCGACGTCAGAGCGTACCACCTTGCCGCTGGCAAGAACCACAAGCACCTCATCGGTGCGCGAGACGATCAACGCACCCGCGAGGTCGCCGCGATCGTCGTTCAACTTGGCGACCTTGATGCCCAGACCGCCGCGCTGCTGCTTGCGGTACTCCTCGATGCGCGTGCTCTTGGCATACCCACCCTCGGTGACCACGAACACGTACGTGTCGGTCGGGCTGAGCTTCTGGCCGGCGACGTCGGCTGCGGCATCCGGAGCGGAATCGAGCGCGTCCAGCGATGACTCGGGGTCGGAGTGCGCGACGACGGAAGCCTCGAGCAGGCTGTCTCCGTCGCGGAAGCTCATGCCCTTGACTCCAGAGGTCGATCGCCCCATGGGACGCAGGGCCTCGTCGGTCGCCTCGAATCGGAGGGACATGCCCTTGCGCGAGACGAGCAGGATCTCGTCGTGCTCATCGGCGAGCATGGCCGAGACGAGCTCGTCGCCCTCTCGGAGGTTGATCGCGATGACGCCGCGCGAACGGTTCGTGTCATAGGCCGTCAGTTCGGTCTTCTTGACGAGGCCATCGCGCGTGGCGAGCACGAGGTACTGGGCCACCGCGTAGTCGCGGATGTCGAGGATCTCGGCGACCTGCTCGTCGGGCTGCAGCTCGAGGAGGTTCGCGAGGTGCTGGCCCTTGGCGTCGCGGCCGCCCTCCTGCAGTTCGTAGGTCTTCGCGCGGTACACGCGTCCCATGTTCGTGAAGAAGAGGAGCCAGTGGTGGGTCGTCGTCACGAAGAAGTGCTCGACGACGTCGTCGGCGCGCAACTGCGCACCCTTGACGCCCTTGCCGCCACGGTGCTGCGATCGGTAGTTGTCGCTGCGCGTGCGCTTGACGTATCCGCCGCGCGTGACGGTGACCACCATCTCCTCTTCGGGGATGAGGTCTTCGACCGACATGTCGCCGTCGTAGCCGGGCATGATCTGCGTGCGGCGGTCGTCGCCGTACTTGTCGACGATCTCGGCGAGCTCCTCGGAGATGATCGTGCGCTGCCGCTCGGGCGACGCGATGATCGCGCGGTAGTCGGCGATCTCGTTCTCGAGCTTCTCGGCCTCTTCCGTGATCTTCTGGCGCTCGAGGGCCGCGAGACGACGCAGCTGCAGCTCGAGGATCGCGCGAGCCTGCAGCTCGTCGATCGTGAGCAGGTCGATCAG
Source organism: Agromyces sp. PvR057 (assembly GCF_040547485.1). Classification (NCBI taxonomy): domain Bacteria; kingdom Bacillati; phylum Actinomycetota; class Actinomycetes; order Micrococcales; family Microbacteriaceae; genus Agromyces; species Agromyces sp. PvR057. Next base: position 165,226 of record NZ_JBEPPT010000003.1, on the reverse strand, counting down.
GCCGTCGCGGGCCTCTTCGACGGTCGGCGATCGGCGGATGAGCGCGATGACCTCGTCGAGCGCGTCGAGCGCCTTGAGGTACGCGCGGAGGATGTGCATGCGCGCTTCGGCCTCGCGCAGGAGGTACTGCGTGCGGCGCACGATGACCTCGACCTGGTGGTCGACCCAGTGCGCGATGAAGCCGTCGATCGAGAGCGTGCGGGGCACGCCGTCGACGATCGCGAGCATGTTCGCGCCGAAGTTCTCCTGGAGCGGGGTGTGCTTGTAGAGGTTGTTCAGCACGACCTTGGCGACGGCGTCGCGCTTGAGCACGAGCACGAGGCGCTGGCCGGTTCGGCCCGACGTCTCATCGCGGATGTCGGCGATGCCGCTGAGCTTGCCGTCCTTGACCATGTCGGCGATCTTGATCGCCAGGTTGTCGGGGTTGACCTGGTAGGGCAGCTCGGTGACGACGAGGCAGGTGCGGCCCTGGAGCTCTTCGACCGAGACGACCGCGCGCATCGTGATCGATCCGCGACCCGTGCGATAGGCGTCGTTGATGCCCTTGACGCCGAGGATCTGCGCACCGGTCGGGAAGTCGGGTCCCTTGATGCGCTGGATCAGCGCCTCCTGCAGCTCCTCGCGGGATGCCTCGGGGTGCTCGAGGTACCACTGGGCGCCGGATGCCACTTCGCGCAGGTTGTGCGGCGGGATGTTCGTGGCCATGCCGACCGCGATGCCGACCGAGCCGTTGACGAGCAGGTTCGGGAATCGCGCGGGCAGGATCGACGGCTCCTGCGTGCGACCGTCGTAGTTGTCCTGGAAGTCGACGGTCTCCTTCTCGATGTCGCGCACCATCTCGAGCGCGAGCGGAGCCATCTTGGTCTCGGTGTATCGCGGGGCTGCGGCGCCGTCGTTGCCCGGCGAGCCGAAGTTGCCCTGTCCGAGCGCGAGCGGGTAGCGCAGGCTCCACGGCTGCACGAGTCGCACGAGCGCGTCGTAGATGGCCGTGTCACCGTGCGGGTGGAACTGGCCCATGACGTCGCCGACCACGCGAGCGCACTTCGAGAACGCCTTGTCGGGGCGGTAGCCGCCGTCGTACATCGCGTAGATCACGCGGCGGTGCACCGGCTTGAGGCCGTCGCGGACATCGGGCAGCGCGCGCCCGACGATGACGCTCATCGCGTAGTCGAGGTACGACCGCTGCATCTCGAGCTGCAGGTCGACCTGGTCGATGCGCCCGTGGATGCCGTGGCCGCCGGTGGTCTCGTCGCCGCCCGCGCCGGGCTCGATCACATCAGATGTCAAGGAAACGCACGTCCTTCGCGTTCTTCTGGATGAAGTTGCGGCGGCTCTCGACGTCTTCGCCCATCAGGGTCGAGAAGATCTCGTCGGCGGCGGCCGCGTCGTCCATGGTGACCTGCAGCAGCGTGCGGGTCTCGGGGTTCATCGTGGTCTCCCAGAGTTCCTGGTGGTTCATCTCGCCGAGACCCTTGTAGCGCTGCACGCCGTTGTCCTTCGGGATGCGCCATCCCCTCGCCTGCCCCTCGACGAGCAGCGCGTCGCGCTCCCGGTCGGAGTAGACGTACTCGTGCTCGGCGTTCGTCCACTTGAGGCGGTACAGCGGCGGCTGCGCGAGGTACACGTAGCCGAACTCGATGAGCGGCCGCATGTAGCGGAAGAGCAGGGTGAGCAGCAGCGTCGTGATGTGCTGGCCGTCGACGTCGGCGTCGGCCATGAGCACGATCTTGTGGTACCTGGCCTTGTCGGTGTTGAAGTCCTCGCCGATGCCGGCGCCGAAGGCCGTGATCATGGCCTGCACCTCGGCGTTGGCGAGGGCACGGTCGAGCCTGGCCTTCTCGACGTTCAGGATCTTTCCGCGCAGCGGGAGGATCGCCTGGGTCTCTGGGTTGCGACCCTGCACGGCGGAACCGCCGGCCGAGTCGCCCTCGACGATGAAGATCTCGGAGACCGAAGGATCCTTCGAGGAGCAATCCTTGAGCTTGCCCGGCATGCCGCCGGACTCGAGGAGGCCCTTGCGCCGGGTGGCCTCGCGCGCCTTGCGCGCAGCGAGTCGAGCCGTCGCGGCCTGGATCGCCTTGCGGATGATCTCGCGAGCCTGCGTCGGGTTGCGCTCGAACCAGTCGCCGAGCTGGTCGGCCGTGACCTTCTGCACGAAGGACTTCGCCTCGGTGTTGCCGAGCTTGGTCTTCGTCTGGCCTTCGAACTGCGGCTCGCCGAGCTTGACCGAGATGACCGCGGTCAGGCCCTCGCGAACGTCGTCACCGGAGAGGTTGTCGTCCTTCTCCTTGATGATGTTCTTCTCGCGGGCGTACCGGTTGACCAGCGTCGTGAGCGCGGCGCGGAAGCCCTCTTCGTGGGTGCCGCCCTCATGGGTGTTGATCGTGTTCGCGTAGGTGTGCACCGACTCGGAGTACGCGGTGGTCCACTGCATCGCGACCTCGAGCGCGATCTTGCGCTCGGGGTCCTCGGACTCGAACGAGATGATCTCGTCGTTCACGACGTCGTTCTTCTTCGAGCGGTTGAGGTACTCGACGTAGTCGACGAGGCCGCGCTCGTAGAGGAACGTGTCGGTGCGAGGTGCCGCAGGATCCGCCTCGTGCTCCGCGGTGTCCTCGTGCGAGACCTCGTCGTGTCCTGCGCGGAGATCGGTGAGCGTGATGCGCAGGCCCTTGTTCAGGAAGGCCATCTGCTGGAAGCGGGTGCGGAGCGTCTCGTAGTCGAACTCGAGCGTCTCGAAGATGCCGCCGTCGGGCCAGAACGTGATCGTGGTGCCGGTCTCGGCGCTCTCGCCGACCTGGGCCAGGGGTGCCTGGGGCACGCCGCCGTCGCGGTAGGACTGGGTCCAGACCTGCCCCTGCTGCCGCACCTCGACGTCGAGGCGCGTCGACAACGCGTTGACGACCGAGGATCCGACGCCGTGCAGACCGCCCGAGACGGCATAGGCGCCGCCGCCGAACTTGCCGCCGGCGTGCAGCACGGTGAGCACGACCTCGACGGTCGACTTGCCCTCGGTCTTGTGGATGCCGACCGGGATGCCACGGCCGTTGTCGACGACGCGCACGGCGCCGTCGGGCAGGATCGTGACGTCGATGGCGTCGGCGTAGCCCGCGAGCGCCTCGTCGACGGAGTTGTCGACGATCTCGTAGACGAGGTGGTGGAGTCCTCGTGGCCCGGTCGATCCGATGTACATTCCAGGCCGCTTGCGAACCGCTTCGAGGCCCTCGAGTACCTGGATCGCATCGGCGCCGTATTCAGGCGCGCTCTCGGCCTTCGTCGGTTCAGCTGTCATGGGTGAATCGGGCTCCAAACCGTCGTACTGGCGACTCTCGATCCTATCAAACAGACCCGCGCGAGCAGCCCGGAATTGCCGTTCTCAGACGATCTCGCACCTTCGTCGACCGAATTTGCCGTCTCAGCCGTAGGTATCGCGTGGGCCACGCCCTGGAATCGATCTGGGGCCCCTTTTCCAGGTGGGGGCGTCCGGCCCTTGAAAGCGGATGCTCTCGACACCCGCCTCCGGGTAGCGGTCGAGGATGCGCGTGACGAGGTCGGCCCGGAGCAGGCGGAGCTGGGTCGCCCACGCCGTCGACTCGCACCGCACCTGCAGCACGCCGTGCTCGATGCCGATGGCATCGGAGTGCGCCGCGATCTCCTCGCCGGCCAGCGATGACCACGATGCGAGCAGTTCGTGCTGCGACAACGGAGCACTCCACCCGAGCTGCGACGTCAGTCCGTCGATCGCGTCGCCCAACGGGCGCGGGTCGCGCCCCGGGGTGAACGGTTCGCTGCCGGAACGCTCGCGAACCTTGCGGCGGGCGCGCGACGAACCGGAGCGCGGCTGACCGCCGAACACCTCGCGGAAATGCTGGTAGACGCGCAGGGACTCCGACTCGGCGGGCTGCTCAGGCATCGTCAGCTCCCTCGGGATCCGCCTGCGGCTCGTCGAGCACGGTGCCCCGGTCGATGCGGATGACCCGCGCCACGAGGTGCTCGGGCACGTCTTCGAGCACGGCGGCCGTGACGAGCACCTGCTCGTAGTCGCCGATCGCCGCCGCCAGGCGCTCGCGGCGGGTGCGATCGAGTTCCGCGAAGACGTCGTCGAGCACCAGCACCGGGTCGCCGGTCGCGGAATCGCGTCGCAGCAGCCGAGCGGATGCCAGTCGCAGGGCGAGTGCGAAGGACCACGATTCGCCGTGGCTGGCGTATCCCTTGGCCGGCAGGCCGTTGAGCATGAGCAGCACGTCGTCGCGGTGCGGCCCGACGAGGGTGACGCCGCGCTCGAGCTCCTTCGCCCGAAGGGCATGGAGCGCATCGGCGAAGCGTTGCGGCGTGGTCGAACCGGGCGAGCCTGCGGCATCCGGGACCGACGCCTCGCCGCCGGCGGTGTCGGAGGCTCCGACGTCGGAAGCCTCGGCGTCGGGGTCTGCGCCGTCGATCGAGAGCATCGATCGCAACTGCGGGGCGTGATCCGCGTCGACGATCGACGCGTACGCCTCGGCGAGCGGGCCGGTGAGCTCGTCGACGAGCGCCGAGCGCCGGTCGATGAGCTCGGATCCGAAGTGCACGAGCCGTTCGTCCCAGATATCGAGCGTCGTGAGCTTGTCGGCGGCGAGACCGCGCGCCCTGGCGCTCTTCAGCAGCGTGTTGCGCTGACGGAGCACCCGGTCGTAGTCGGCCATGACGCCCGCGAGCCTCGGCGTGCGCTGCACGAGCAGTTCGTCGAGCAGGCGGCGACGCACCGAGGGCTCGCCGCGCACGATCGCCAGGTCTTCGGGTGCGAACAGCACGCTGTGCGCGTATCGCGGCAGCTCGCGGGTCTTCACCGCCGAGCGGTTCAGCTGAGCCCGGTTCGCGCCCTTGCGGTTCAATTGCAGTTCGACGAGGAGCTCGCGGTCGGCGTGGGCGAGCAGTGCCCGCACGATCGCGGCATCCGCCCCGGCCTTGATGAGCGCCTGGTCGTTCGAGACGCGATGGGACCCGAGCGTCGCGAGGTAGCCGATCGCCTCGACGAGGTTCGTCTTGCCCTGGCCGTTGCGACCGACGAAGACCGTGGTGCCGGGCCCGAGTTCGAGTTCGGCGCGGGCATAGTTGCGGTAGTCGGTCAGTGAGAGCCGCACGACATGCACGTCAGCTCCCTTCGATACGAACCCGGTTCACGCTACCCGCGCCCGCCGACACGGTTCGCCGCCCGATCGACGAGGGTGCCGGCATCGGGCAGACGACCTGATCGGCCTTCCGCGGGGCGAGGTCGCGGGGCCTCGCCCCGGCATCCGTCGTGCCATCGTTCGAACCCGAGCCATCGAGCGGATGCCGCGGCCGCCCGACTCAGCGCAGCAGCAGGTTCGGCTGCAGCAGGTAGCGGTACGTGTCGGCCCCGGCCTGTTCGCGCGAGGTCTGGCTCGTGATCAGCACGGGGCCGGGCTTGTTCGGGTTCTCGGTCTTCGTGAACGAGATGCGCACGAACTCGGAGTTCACGGCGCCGAGGCCGTCGAGCAGGAACTGCGGCTTCAACGAGACGACGGTGTCGTCGCCGGTGAGGATCGCGTCGATGCTCTCTTGCGCCTGGGCCTGCTCGCTGCCGATCGCCTCGAGCGTGAGGCCGTCGGACGTGAACGTGAAGCGAAGCGCCGCCTCGCGCTCGAGCACGAGTGCGACACGACGGGTGGCCTCGATGAGGTCGGCCGTGTTCATGACCGCGTAGTTGTCGACCGTCTCGGGGAAGAGACGGCGCACGGGCGGGAAGTTGCCCTTGATCAGCAGGCTCGTGACGGTCTTCCTGTCGGCGCTGAACGCGATGAGCTCACGATCGTCACGACTCGTGATCGAGACCGAGATGGTGCCCGAGTGGCCGAAGGTCTTGCCGACCTCCTGCAGGGTGCGCGCGGGCACGAGCGCGGTGACCGATTCCTCGGCCGTGGCGGTACCGCCGACCGCGCCGCCGTCCCACTCGATCTCGCGCACGGCGACACGGTAGCGGTCGGTCGCGACCAGGCCGAGGTTGTTCTCGCGCACCTCGAGCTGCACACCGGTGATGACGGGGGTCACGTCGTCGCGCGAGGCGGCGACGGCGACCTGCGCGACGGCGGCCGCGAACTCCTCAGCCGGAACGACACCCGACTGCTCGCCGATCTCGGGGATCGACGGGTACTCCTCGACCGGCATCGACAGCAGGGTGAAGCTCGCGGAACCGCAGCTCACCGAGATCCGCGACTCCTCCGTCGCGATGCGCACGGGGGCGTTCGGAAGCCGGCCGGCGATCTCGGCGAGCAGTCGACCTGAGACGAGCACGGTGCCGGTCTCCTCGACGTCGGCCTGGATCTCCGTCTGCGAAGAGACCTCGTAGTCGAACGACGAGAGCACGAGGCCGTCTTCGTTCGCGTGGATGAGCACGCCGGACAGGATCGGAAGCGTGGTGCGCTGCGGGAGCAACTTGACGGCGAACGACACCGCTTCGCTGAAGACGTCGCGATTGACCTGGAACTTCACGGTTCTCCTGTCGTGGAGGTGCTGGATGGCTCCCATGCTATCCGCAGGGTGCTCGCCGTCGCCGAGGGAATCGAGCGAGCGCGCGAGAACCGTCCGGCTGACCGTAGATGTTGTGGAGCCCTCTGGAATTAACCAGTTCTCTTAACGGTGTTAACCGTTGTGGAAACTGTGGATGGTGTTCGGAGATGCCCGGAACCGTGCCGATCGGAGGCCATCGCATCTGTGCACGGTGTGTGGATTCGTGGCGATCCGAGCCCCGTCATATCTGCACGCCGTCTGCAGTTCTCCACAGGCCTGTGCGAAAGGTGCACAGTGTTCAGGCGGTTGCTCGTTAATAATCCACAAGCTGTCCACAGGTGTGGGATTCGGCTCCGGATGCCGCGCCACGGCGCATTCCGGGCGTGTCCGGGTCCATTCGACGGGTCGCCGATCACCGCCGGCGTGGGCGAACGCGCCGTGATGCGGCATCCGATCAGCGGTAGCGGCTGACCTGCTTGATGCGTGCGGTCAGCTCGGTGACCTGGTTGTAGATCGACCGGCGCTCCTTCATGAGCTCCGAGATCTTCTTGTTCGCGTACATGACGGTGGTGTGGTCGCGGTTGCCGAAGAGCTGCCCGATCTTCGGCAACGACAGGCTCGTCAACTCCCGGCAGAGGTACATCGCGATCTGGCGCGCGGTGGCCACGGCCTGCGATCGGCTCGAGCCGTAGAGGTCGTCGACCGTGAGCTTGAAGTAGTCGGCGGTGGCCGTGATGATGTCGACCGGAGCAACGACGTTGTCGGCGTCATCCGTGATGAGGTCCTTCAGCACCGTCTGCACCAGGGGCATGTCGACCGGCGTGCGGTTCAGGCTCGCGAACGCGGTCACGCGGATCAGGGTTCCCTCGAGCTCGCGGATGTTGCTCGACACCTTGGACGCCATGTACTCGAGGATCTCGTCGGGAACCTGGAGTCGCTCGGACTGCGCCTTCTTGCGGAGGATCGCGATGCGGGTCTCGAGGTCTGGCGCCTGCACGTCGGTGATGAGGCCCCACTCGAAGCGGCTTCGCATGCGGTCCTCGAAGCCCGTGAGGTGCTTCGGCGGCACGTCGCTCGTGATCACGACCTGCTTGTTGTGATCGTGCAGCGTGTTGAAGGTGTGGAAGAACGCCTCCTGCGTCTCGGCCTTGCCCTGCAGGAACTGGATGTCGTCGATCAGGAGGATGTCGATGTTGCGGTACCGCTGCTGGAACAGCGAACCGCGGTTGTTCGCGATCGAGTTGATGAAGTCGTTCGTGAACTCCTCGGAACTCACGTACCGAACCCGGATGCCGGGATACAGGCTCATGGCGTAGTGGCCGATGGCGTGCAGGAGGTGGGTCTTGCCGAGACCGGAGTCGCCGTAGATGAACAGCGGGTTGTAGGCCTTCGCCGGCGCCTCGGCCACGGCCACCGCGGCCGCATGCGCGAACCGGTTGGACTGGCCGATGACGAAGCTCTCGAACGCGTACTTCGGATTCAGCCGGGTGTCGCCCGGACGGTCGGGGCTCGTGTTCTCGAACACGGACTGCGGCGAGGCCGGCAGGTCGACGCGATCCTCGAGCGAGGAGAGGCCCATCGGGGACATCGTGTTCATCGGCTCGGGCTCGGGCGCTCGGGCCTCCTCGAGCTCGGGGTTCACGACCACGTAGAACGACGTGACCGGGGTCGGGGCCTCGATGACGTTCATCGCCGAGAGCAGGGAGACCCGCATGCGCTGGTTCAGCATCGTCGCGGTGAAGTCGTTCGGCACCTCGAGGTAGAAGGTGCCCGCCGCGATGCCCTTCGGCTCGACCAGGCTGAGGAATCCCTGCAGCATCGGCGTGATCGCGGTGTCTTCGGAGAGTCGATCGAGGACTGACGCCCATGTATCGGTGATGGGCTGTTCGGTCATCTTTCCCCGCATTCTCGGTGCACTCGACATCCGCTCGTCGTCCCCCCGAACGACGGAGTGAGCGGCGCGAGGCGAAGTATTCACAGTGTTATCCACCGGCTGTGGGGAGATTCTGGGGGAAGCCCGAGATTCCGCGCCATAGGCTGGGGATAACTGGTCTCAAACGGTAGCGAAAGTCGGGCCTGTGGACAAATGCCGATCGAGGGATTCACGATTCTCGGCGTGTCTTTCCACAGCCTTTCCGAAGGAACGAGAGATACTCTTTCGTTTGCACTACGTCGACTCGAACTCCGCCTGGTTTGACCACGGGCCCTCGAGGCCGTAGTTTTAATCAGTTGACCCCAGCCCTTTGGGCACCCAGTTTTCCCGTCACCTCCTGGATCGGCACGGCCGAACCGTCTTGTGAGACGCGGAGATCCGAAAGTCGGAGAAGAAGAATGAGCAAGCGTACGTTCCAGCCGAACAACCGTCGTCGCGCCAAGAAGCACGGCTTCCGCCTTCGCATGCGCACCCGCGCGGGCCGTGCCATCCTGTCGGCACGTCGCTCCAAGGGTCGCACCGAACTCTCCGCGTAGTCGTTCGGTGCTCGCCAAGGCCAATCGCATCACGAGCGCCGATGACTATCGAGTCGTCGTGCGCCGTGGTGCGAAGGTGGCGACACCGCACACGGTGAGCTACGTGCGTTCGCGCCATTCCGTCGGCGACGCCGACGGTGAAGCACGATTCGGATTCATCGTCTCGAAGAAGGTCGGATCGGCCGTGCGTCGAAACCGCATCCGCCGCCGACTCAAGGCAGTGAGCCGCGAAGCGCTGCTCGCCGGCGCGTGTGACGTCGACGTGGTGGTTCGCGCACTTCCCGGTGCGGCGGATGCCTCATGGCCCGAGCTTCGTTCCGAAGTGATCCAGGCACTGGTGCGCCGAAACGTCATCACCGGTCTCGAACCCGATGCGCAGAGCGCATCGGGTTCTTCGAGCATGCCATCGTCGAAGACGGTGCACGATGCGTGACATCGCGCTCTTCGTGGGACTCATCCCCCGCAACCTCGGAGTCCTCCTCCTTCGCGGGTATCGCGCCGCCATCTCTCCGCTCTACGGAGACGTGTGCCGCTACTACCCCTCCTGCTCGGCATACGGCCTCGGCTCGGTGCAGCAGCGCGGCCTTCTCATCGGCAGTGTCCTGACGGCGTGGCGCATCCTCCGATGCAACCCATGGACCGCCGGCGGCATCGATGACGTGCGGCCCGCGCGCCACGACCGCTACCGCACGACGACGTTCGGATGGGTCGTCCCCACCGGCATGTTCCCCAAGGCCGAAGCGGATGCCGCGGCCTCGCGTCTGGCCCACGAGCAGGCGCACCAGCAGAACGGCGGCGACGCCCACGGCGTCGTCCTCTCCCCCATTCCGCACCGACTCGACGCTGAGCCGGCACTCACGATCTCCCCCGCACTGTCCCGAAAGGACTGACCCGCCGCAATGGATATCATCAGCCTGCTTCTCTGGCCCATCAAATGGGTCATCGAGCTGATCCTCGTCGCGTTCCACTCGCTGTGGACGTTCGCGGGTCTCGACCCCGACGCGGGTCTCACCTGGATCCTCTCGATCGTGGGACTGGTCATCGTGGTCCGCGCCGCGTTGATCCCGATCTTCGTCCGTCAGATCAAGAGCCAGCGCCGCATGCTCGAGGTGGCGCCGCAGCTCAAGAAGATCCAGGAGAAGTACAAGGGCAAGAAGGACCAGTTCTCGCGCGAGGCGATGTCGCGCGAGACCATGGAGCTCTACAAGAAGACGGGCACCAACCCGCTCTCGTCGTGCCTCCCACTCCTGCTGCAGATGCCGATCTTCTTCGGTCTGTTCTCGGTGCTCAACGATGCCCAGCACGACAAGGCGGGTGTCGGCGTGTTCACGCAGGAGCTCGCGAACTCGTTCGCCAACTCCGAGTTCCTCGGTGCGCCGCTGAAGGGAACGTTCATCGGTGCGATGAACGGCGAGTACCCCTGGCAGGTCATGGTCATCGCGGCCACGATGATCGTGCTCATGACGGCATCGCAGTTCATCACGCAGCTGCAGATCGTCTCGAAGAACATGTCGCCTGAGACCAAGGCGAGCCCGATGTTCCGTCAGCAGCGCATCATGCTGTACCTGCTCCCCCTCGTCTTCGCCTTCTCGGGTGTCGCCTTCCCCATCGGCGTCATGTTCTACTGGCTCGTCTCGAACTTCTGGACCATGGGCCAGCAGTTCCTTGTGATCCGCAATATGCCGACCCCGGGCAGTGAAGCTGCCAAGGCTCGCGAAGCTCGCCTCGCCAAGAAGGGCAAGCTCGTGATCGAGGAGAAGGACGCGACGACGATCGTCGTGGAAGAGAAGAAGACGACGCAGCGCCAGCAGCCGGTGGGCAAGAACCGCTCGAAGAAGCAGGGTGGAAAGTAACCATGACCGACGTTCAGAACCTGAATGACGAGCGCACCGTTTCGCAGCTCGAAGAAGAGGGCGACATCGCCGCGGACTACATCGAGGAGCTTCTCGACATCTGCGACCTCGATGGCGACATCGACATCGACGCCCGCAACGGCCGTGCGTACATCTCCGTGAATGCGGGCGAAGGCGCGAACCTCAACCTGCTCTCGAAGCCCGAGACGGTCACCGCCCTGCAGGAGCTCACGCGCCTCGCGGTGCAGACGAAGACCGGGGTGTTCTCGCGACTCATCCTCGACATCGGCGGTTCGCGCGACGCACGTCGTGACGAGCTCGCTCGTCTGGTCGAGCGCGCCGCTGAGCGCATCGAGGCCGGCTCCGCAGAGGCGGCTCTGCCTCCGATGTCGTCCTACGAGCGCAAGCTCGTGCACGACCTCGTGAGCGAGCGCGGCCTGCACTCCGCTTCGCGAGGCGAGGGCGCCGACCGTCACACCGTCATCACGCGTTCCGCCTGACGTTTCACGTGAAACGATGAGCGAAGAACACGCGAGTCCAGAGCCGGTGAGCGCGGAACTCGAGGCCGAGCCCGTGGCCGCAGCTGCCGTCTTCGGTGACCACCTCGAACTCGGTCGTCGATTCGCGGCGTCCTTGGCCGAGCACGGCGAGGAACTGGGACTCATCGGGCCCCTCGAACTCCCCCGGCTCTGGACCAGGCACATCGTGAACTCGGCGCTCGTCGCGCCGCTGCTGCGCCCCGGACGGGTCGCCGATGTCGGGTCCGGGGCGGGCCTGCCCGGCCTGGTGCTCGCGATCATCCGACCAGATGTCTCCTTCACGCTCATCGAGCCGATGGAGCGCCGCGTCGACTGGCTCTCACGGCAGGTCGCTGAGCTCGAGTTGTCGAATGTCGTCGTCGAGCGTGCCCGCGCCGAGGACTCCGGCTTCAAGCGCCAGTTCGACCAGGTCACGGCTCGTGCGGTGAGTGCGCTTCGCACCCTGATTCCCGTGACCGCTCCCCTACTCAAGCCCGGCGGCGAGTTCGTGCTCCTGAAGGGAGCGGGCGTCGACGGTGAGATCGGGGCGGCCGACAAGGTGTTCCGCAAGTACCGGGTGGTCGACGCCGAGGTCGTCGTGCTCGGGGAAGAACTCGACACCGAGGTCACTCGCGTGTTCCGGGCGAAGATCGCCGCTTCCTGAGCGCAGTCGCCGCGGTTCTGGCCTGCTCCACCCGCCACGAGCTGAGTCCATCGTCGACGTCATCCGTCGGCGTGGCTCCTTCCTGCCCTCTTCGCTCGATCTCGCCGTCTTCGCTCCGACCCTTCGGAGACCAGCTCCCACAGACGGCCGTTGGTACGGAATCGGTCGTTCGCCATCGGGCGGGGTGGAGTGGTGCTCTGGGCGCCCGGCCGCTCGCTCGTCGCATCCTCGTTGGTTGATCGTCGTTCGTCGTTCGCCCCTCGCGGTTCATCGCTTTACCGCTCGCGGCTCGCTGGGCCCACCGTGGTTTGGAGCGTCTGCGAAGCTCGGTCATCGTGCCGCCCGCCGCCTGCGGCCTGCGGCCTACGGCCCGCCAGTCCGGGTCCCTTGCCCGTTTCGCTTGCACATTCCTCGTGTTCTTCTTCCTGACATGCCGCCGCGAACGCCTCAGCGCCGACGCGATCACGAGGCTCGGTCGGTCGGTCACACCGGCTCACCCATCTGCGGCAGATCGGGTCGACCTCGACGGGGCGGCGTGACGCTGGTCCCGCTGACGGGCGACACGCGGCCCAGCCCGTGTCTGCTCGAGTGAGCGGTGGCTTGCTGGGCCTGGTGCAGCTCCGGGGATCCAGCTCCGGCGGATCCACTCCGGCGGATCCAGCTCCGAGGAGTTCATACGATCACGACACGGTCCAACACGTCTGCACGTACATGGCGTTGCGCCTCTGAACGCGCGCCTTTCCAACGCTCCTCCCCACGCCACCAGGCCGTTGGAGGTCGCGGTTCGTGCCGCATGTCGATCGGTCGCCACCACTCCCCCGCAACTCGCTCGACAAACCGGTTGGGCCACCGAAGACCTCGGCGGTCTGCGGGGCTCCATGAGCGTTTCACGTGAAACGGCACGACGCTTCGTCGCCTGCCGGTGCTCGCGGACGGCGCTTGGTGTGGTCGGCGCAATCGGACGAGATCGCACCCGGTGTGCAGCCAGTACCGTTCGGATGTGGATTCAGGGCTCCACGATCACCCGATCCGAGTGCGTCGTGCTGGTCTCGCTGAGTGCCGGCGATGGTGCCCGAGCCTCTCTTGACGTTTCACGTGAAACGCCACGCCGTTCTTTTCGGACTTGCGGTCTCCCAAGGCGTGCAATGCGAGGCCGGTCGCGCGGTCCACTCGAGTACGGCCGGACCTCCCACCATCGCCACCGTCGGCCGGGACGTTGCGGCCCCCGGTGCTCTCGATCGTGCGGGTGGACGGGTACGAGCAGGGGCTCGAGATCATCAACGCCTCGCGGTACGGCAACGGCACGGCGATCTTCACGAACGACGGGGGTGCGGCGCGGCGGTTCCAGCGGGAGGTGACGGTCGGCATGATCGGCATCAACGTGCCGATCCCGGTGCCGGTGGCGTACCACTCGTTCGGCGGGTGGAAGGACTCGTTGTTCGGTGACGCGAAGGCGTACGGCCCGAAGGGGTTCGACTTCTTCCTGCAGGAGAAGGCGGTCACCTCGCGGTGGTTGGACCCGAGCCACGGCGGCCTGAACCTCGGCTTTCCGCAGCACGACTAGCCATCCGGGAGCGGAGCGGTCGAGGCCTCGTGCGGCTGGTCTCGATAGGGCGCCGGCGCGCCGACCGACCGGTGAGTGGCCGCGCGGCGCCGCCGGGTCGCCTGAGACGTCGGGTATCGGGTGCTGGGTGTTGGGCGTCGGTGGTTGGCCGTGCCCGCCTTCGCCCTCCCACAGGAATCCCCGCGTCTGCACAACCGCTCTCTCACCCGTGCCGGTTCCCGTCTCGTGCCGCACCCGCTTCCGTCAACTTCCGTCCCTCACCCGCGCGAGAACCACGGTTCACTCCCTCCTTCCACCGGGAGCCGAAACGGTCAACCAACTCGAGGAGACCCAGTCGCACCTGCAGTTTGCGATACAGGCATTCGATGGCTGTCAGGAGGATCCATCGCACGTGTGCCTGACGACCGTGCGTCCAACTGAGTATCGTGCGCTCGCCTGACGACCGTGTGTCGTCCTGAACGCAGCGCGCGCTCGGTGACAACGGCCCAGCAGAGATACTTTCGGCATCGGTGGGCTCAGTCGCGTGCGCTCGTGTGGGACGCGGCGCTTCTGGATTGCGCTACGCCGATTGCATTCGCGGGCCGCCGAAGTTGCAGAGGGTCCCCGAGGTCCGGCATGGCCAGACTCAGGCGCGGACACGTGCCACGTGCACGAGGCTGCCACTCACTTCGGGCGGAGAGTACGTTGGCAGACCGCCCGCAGGACACAAGACGGTGTATCTGCGTGAGTGGGGCGGCTCCGAACTGAAGACACACCGAGCCACCCGTCAAGCGTGCGACAACGCGCGACCGAGTAGTCGAGATGCCATGCATTCGACCTGCGTCCACACGCCCGGCTATCGAACGGCCGGCGGTTCGTGTCGTCGCTCCACTCCAGGCGGGGCCGTTTCACGTGAAACATCTCAAAGCCGCACGCCAGGCCACGCGCTCCGGGCAAGAGGGTGGGCAGAGTTCCGGCGGAATACCGCGGGATCCGTCGGCGTACGTCAGTGCTGCCGGTTAAGCTTGACTGTCTGGCGTGGCGGAGACGTCGCATCAGACATGATGGGGCACCCGATCGTGGGGAATGACGGATCAGGTTTGGAGAATTCGGCATGGCGCAGGGCGGAGGACGCGGGTGGTTCCATCGGCGTCGACCTCAGCCCGAACCCCTCCCAGAGAATCAACCGTCCGGCCGAACGAAGGCTGATCCCCCAGTGCAACCCCCGTCCGATCCGCCTCTGCCGCACATGTCACCCGCTCTTCGCCCCGCCGTGCCGCAGCCGGCACCAGCGGTGAACCAACCGCACACGCTCGATCCTTCAGTTTCCGCAGCGCTCGACATCAGCGTTGCCGCACCGCCGCCCTCCCCCGCTGCCCGAGACCTCGGCGATCACACGACCGGTTCGGCCGCATCGATCGGCGGTTCTGCGGCTCCCCAGGATGCCGTTGCGGGCGCATCCGTGGTTCGCAGTGCGGCGTACGACTGGGATGCCGCAACCGCCGCAGCATTCGCGGACACCGACGAGCCGTCGAGTTCCGCTCCTCACCCCCATACCGTGAGTGAGCCCGAGCGTCTGCTCGAGGACATCATCCGCGAGATCGTCGGCGACGCGGCGGCAGACACCGTCAGCTCGCTGCACTCGGCGCGAGCGGCCGCCACCGCTGCTCCAGATGTCGACCCCGGCGCAGGCGCGCTGGGCCCGGCCTCCGCACCCTCCCCCGACGAGCCGGCCAGCGCCTCGCCCAGTCAGTCATCTCAGGACGATCCGTCGGTCGTGCCGAGCTCGCCAGCACCCGCGCCGGCCGATGAGGCTGCTGCATTCGACACGCACACCGTCATGAGCGAGGACGTCCGCGGGCTGGCCGCCGTCGCGCCAGACTCAGACACGGCTGGTTCGCGAGTACTCGGCGATCTCGACGCGCCTGACGAGTTGCTCGACGATGTCGCGCCCTCGCCCGAGACGAGCGCGGTGCTGGAGTCAGTCGGCCACGAACACCACGACGACGCATCCGTTTCACGTGAAACGCTGTCAACTGCCACTGTGCCCGGTTCGACCGGCAACACGCGCGGTCCCACGCCCGAACTCGATGCATCCGACGAACCGACCGCATCGAACCTCACCATGGCAGCCTCTCCCCCGCAGGCACAGCCCGAGAACATCATCATCACCACGGCCGTTTCACGTGAAACGGCCGCCGAATACGGAGGAACTCCCCTGGCTGATCAGATTGCCGACGAGACCCGTCGTCGCATCGCACTCGAGACCGCGGTGCTGCCCCTGCCTGCCAGTACGCGCGTCTTCACCATCTCGAACCAGAAGGGCGGGGTCGGCAAGACGACCACCGCGGTGAACCTGGCTGCCGCACTCGCTCGATCGGGCGCTCACGTGCTCGTCGTCGACCTCGACCCCCAAGGCAACGCCTCGACGGCGCTCGGCGTCGACCACCGCTCTGACCAGCAGAGCGTCTACGAGGTCCTCGTCGCCGATCTCGAGCTCGCGCAGGTCGTGCGCCCGTCGACCGAACATGAGCGCCTCGACTGCGTGCCGGCGACCATCCACCTCGCCGGTGCTGAGATCGAACTCGTCTCGCTGGTCGCTCGCGAACAACGGCTCCGCCGCGCGATCGACAAGCACTTGGCGTCCATGGAGCGCCCGTATGACTACGTGTTCATCGACTGTCCGCCGTCGCTCGGCCTGCTGACGATCAACGCATTCGTCGCAGCCCGTGAGGTACTGATCCCGATTCAGTGCGAGTACTACGCACTCGAGGGCCTCTCGCAGTTGCTCAGCAATATCGAACTCATCGAGAAGCACCTCAACTCCGAGTTGCGCCTCTCGACGATCCTGCTCACGATGTACGACTCGCGAACCAACCTTGCTCAGCAGGTCGCGCAGGAGGTGCGCGACCACTTCCCGGTGCAGACGCTTGAGACGATCATTCCCCGGTCGGTCCGGGTCTCGGAGGCCCCGAGCTACGGCCAAAGCGTGATCAGCTACGACTATTCCTCGTCGGGCTCGCTCTCCTATCGCGAGGCCGCAGCAGAGATCGCGCAGCGCGCGGCGATCGCGGCAGCACAGAAGGAAGGAATCTGATGGCGACCAAGCGCACTGGTCTCGGGCGAGGTATCGGCGCACTCATCCCGTCGAGCGAGACCACGGACGGCGCCGTTCGTCCGGTCGACGTCTTCTTTCCGGGCGGCGAGGCCGCACCGGCGTCCGCCGTCGCGGTCGTCGAACAGGCTGCAGCCGATGAAGGCTTGCTGAATGTTCCAGGAGCACGCCTCGCGCGACTGAACCCCGACGACATCGTTCCCAACGCAGTGCAGCCTCGCAGCGTCTTCGACCCCGAGGACCTTGCGGAGCTCGTGCACTCGGTCCGTGAATTCGGTGTCCTTCAACCGATCGTCGTGCGCCCCCATCCCGACCAGCCCGGCAAGTACGAACTCGTCATGGGCGAGCGTCGTCTTCGCGCGACGAAGGCGGCAGGTCTCGACTCCATTCCGGCCGTCGTCAAGGACACGGCGAACGAGGACATGCTTCGAGATGCGCTGCTCGAGAACCTCCACCGATCGCAGCTGAATCCGCTCGAAGAGGCATCGGCATATCAGCAGTTGCTCGCCGACTTCGGAATCACTCAGGAGGAGCTCGCCTCTCGCATCGGCCGATCGCGCCCGCAGATCTCGAACACACTCCGTCTTCTGAAGCTCCCCGAGCCCGTGCAGCTTCGCGTGGCGGCCGGGGTGCTCAGCGCGGGCCACGCTCGTGCGATCCTCGCGACTGCCGGCGACGCGGCGTCCATGCAACGGTTCGCTGACAAAATCGTGAACGAGGAACTCTCCGTTCGCGCGGCCGAGGCCGCTGCGACCTCGGAGGGGCCGTCACCGGCGCGCGCGAAGCCCGCGGCCGGCAAGCGGCAGGATTTCCTGGACGACCTCGCCACTCGGCTCGGCGATCGACTCAACACCCGCGTGAAGATCGCACTCGGCGCGCGAAAAGGCCAGATCAGCATCGATTTCGCGACCGTGCAAGACCTTCGACGCATTCTGACGGATCTGGGCGAGGATCTCGACGGCGTGTGACATGCATTCGCGCTCAGAATCGTTCCTGACGAACTGAAATCGACGTGAAACGGCCCCCGACCCGAATGGATCGAGGGCCGTTCTCGTCATCGTCGTGCGAACCCTGGGCGGGCCAGGAACGATTCAGCTGCGCGCCTTTCGTTCCGATCGTGCGAGCGCTGCCTGGACGAGTCCGGAGTACACGGTTGCGGCATCCGTTCCGAATGCATCGATGGCCAGCGGGACCAATGAGGTTTCGGTGAGACCGGGCAGCACGTTGGCTTCGAGGAACCACGGCACGCCCGCGGCATCGACGATGAAGTCGACCCGCGACAGGTCGCGAAGACCGAGCGTCGCGTGTGCATGGATCGCCGCCGCGGCGACGGTCTCAACCGCCGACGCGTCGAGACGCGAGGGTGCGTAGAACGTGGTCTCGCCGGCGTTGTACCGTGCCTGGAAACTGTAGATGCCGGCGGTCGGATCGATCTCGACCGGCGTCAGGGCGACGGGCCCATCGCCGGTGTCGATGATGCCGACCGCGATCTCGGTACCGACGATGCGGCGCTCGACGACCACGACGTCGGCGTAGGTGAACGCGTCGACCATCGCCCGGGGCAGGTCGTTCGAGTCGGTGACGATGCTGACGCCCTGCGCCGAACCACCCGTGGCGGGCTTCACGACGAGATCGCCCTGAAGCGCTTCGCGAACGACGCGCAACACGCCCGATGCTCCGAGCTCACGGAACGACTCGTGCGAGAGCACGATCGACTGGGGTACGGCGGCGCCCGAGGCGGCGATGAGCGAACTCGCGATCGGCTTCGACCAGGCCCGGCGTGCGGCGGCGGCACCCGACCCGACGGTCGGGATGCCGAGGGCATCGAGCAGTCCGAGCAGTGAGCCGTCTTCGCCACTCGAGCCGTGCAGTGCGGGGAACACCACGTCGGGGCGCTCGTTCACCAGGAACGGGAGGAGGCCGGCATCCGGATCGCGCAGCACGACCTGATGCCCGGCGGCGGCCAGAGCGTCGGCCACGCGGCGACCCGAACGAAGCGAGACATCGCGTTCGTGGGAGATTCCGCCCGCGAGAACGACGACGTGCAGACTGCTGGAATCGCTCATGATCTGGGGTTTCTCCACTACTTGAGATCGGTCGGGGGCGCCAGCTCGATGCCGGGCTTCGCCGGGAGCTGGAGGGGGCCGGTGCCGGCGAAGGTGTCGAGCAGGTCGAGTTCGCCATTGACGACCGTTGCGAGGCGGCGGATGCCGACGCGAATGGCGTCGGGTGTCGGATAGCAGAACGACAGGCGCATCGCGTGCCGCCCACGGCCGTCGGCGAAGAAGGCCGTACCGGGTGTGTAGGCGACGAGCTCCTTGACGGCGCGCGGCAGCATCTGCTTCGAATCGAGCACGTCGGGCATGGTGACCCAGACGTAGAACCCGCCCTTGGGGTTGGTCCAGCTGAGTTGGGGCAGGTACTCCCCCAAGGCCTCGATCATGGCGTCCTTGCGCTCACGGTAGACCCCGCGGAAGGTGTCGATCTGCGCACGCCAGTCCGTCGACGAGAGGTACTCGGAGACGACGAGCTGGCTGAACGAGCTGGGTGAGAGGATCGCCGACTCGGCCGCGAGGATCAGCTTCTCGCGGATCGCGTGCGGCGCGAGCGCCCATCCGACGCGGAATCCGGGCGCGAGCGTCTTCGAGAATGAGCCGAGGTAGATGACTCCTTCGGGGTCGAGGGAGCGAAGCGCATTCGGAGCCGGTTCGTCGAAATGCAGCAGTCCGTAGGGGTTGTCCTCGAGCACGAGGATCTCGTTCGATCGGCAGATCTCGAGGATCTCTGGGCGGCGCTCGGCCGACAGGGTGACCCCCGCCGGGTTGTGGAAGTTCGGGATCGTGTAGAGGAACTTGATGCGTCGGCCCTGACCGCGCAGGTGCGCGATGGTCTGGCGGAGCGCCTCGGGGATCAGGCCGTCTTCATCCATCGCGACATGGACGACGTTGGCCTGGTACGAGCGGAAGACGCCGAGCGCGCCCACGTAACTGGGTGATTCGGCGAGGATCACGTCGCCCGGATCGATGAACAGCTTCGCGACCAGGTCGAGGGCCTGCTGCGACCCGGTCGACGTCACGACGTTGTCGACCGACCCTTGGATTCCCTCGAGCGCCATGACGTCGAGGATGTGCTCGCGAAGGGCGGGAACACCCTGACCAGAGCCATATTGAAGGGCAGTCGGGCCATCGGTGCGCATGACGCGGTCCATCGACGAGATGATCAGGTCCTGCGGCAGTGCGGAGACGTACGGCATGCCACCGGCGAGCGAGACGACCTCGGGCCGTGAGGCGACGGCGAACAGGGCTCGGACCTCGGAGGCGGCCAGGCCGGCGGCTCGCTCGGCGTAGTTCGCGTACCACGGGTCGAGGTTGTTGCCGGTCCGCTGGGGGACGCCGTCAGAGGTCACGAGTGATGCTTCCGTTCTGTTCGAGGTTGTTCCATGCTAATTGCCGCATGGTGGGGTGACGCGCCACGCCCGTGAGACGCAGAAAGACCCGCCCGGCGTGTGCCGGGCGGGTCTCGAAGCGCTACGAGGCTGCCGGCTACGCGATGTAGGCGGCGAGGTCGGCCTCGAGGGCGGGCTTCGGCTTGGCGCCGATGACGGTCTTGACGACCTCGCCCTTCTCGAAGACCTTGAAAGCGGGAATCGCGGTGATCTGGTACTTCATCGCGAGCTGCGGGTTCTCGTCGACGTTGAGCTTGACGATGTCGAGCTTGTCGGCGTGCTCGGTGGCGATCTGGTCGAGGATCGGGCTGACCGCGCGACACGGTCCGCACCACTCGGCCCAGAAGTCGACGAGCACGGCCTTCTCGTTGTTCAGGACCTCCTGCTCGAAGGTCGCCTCGGTCACGGCACGTGCGGTCATGGGTGTCTCCTCAGGTTGAATCGGATTGGCGTCGTCGGTCAGTCGACCGAGACGAACTCGTTCTCGAGCACGGCCTCGGCGGCATTCACGTTGCCGAGGGCTGCGAGGTAGTGCTCCGCGTCGAGCGCAGCCACCGTGCCGGAGCCGGCGGCCGTGATGGCCTGGCGGTAGTGCGGGTCGATGACGTCGCCGGCGGCGAACACGCCAGGCAGCGACGTCTTCGAGGTGCGGCCGTCGACCCAGATGGTGCCCTCGGCGGTCAGGTCGAGCTTGCCGTGCACGAGGTGGGTGCGAGGGTCGTTGCCGATCGCGACGAATAGGCCGTCGAGCTCGAGCAGGCGCTCCTCGCCCGTGACGGTGTCGCGCAGGGTGACACCGGTGACCGCGGACTCGCCCTGGATGGCCGCGACCTCGGAGTTCCACACGAACTCGATCTTCTCGTTGTCGACCGCACGCTGCTGCATGATCTTGGACGCCTTGAGGCTGTCACGGCGGTGGATCACGTAGACCTTGTCGGCGAAGCGCGTGAGGAAGGTCGCCTCCTCCATGGCCGAGTCGCCGCCGCCGACGACCGCGATGGTCTTCTGGCGGAAGAAGAATCCGTCGCAGGTGGCGCACCACGAGAGGCCGTGGCCCGACAGGACCTCCTCTTCGGGCAGTCCGAGCTTGCGGTAGGCGGAACCGGTCGCGTAGATGAGCGCTGCGGCCTCGTGGGTCTCGCCGTTGCCGAGCGTGACGCGCTTGACGGGGCCGTCGATGTCGAGCGACACGACGTCGTCATAGACGACCTCGGTGCCGAATCGCTCTGCCTGCGCCTGCAGCTTGCCCATGAGGTCGGGGCCCATGATGCCGTCGGGGAAGCCCGGGAAGTTCTCGACCTCGGTCGTGTTCATCAGCTCGCCGCCGATCTCGACGGAGCTGGCGATGAGCAGCGGCTTCAGCTCTGCGCGGGCGGCGTAGATCGCCGCGGTGAAGCCCGCGGGACCCGAGCCGATGATGATGATGTCGCGCAAGGCGGCTCCTGTCGTCTGTCGATGGTTCGTGGCGTCCGGACCGGGTGATCCGATCGGAGGCAACGACATGATCAACACAGTCTAGGCGTCGCGTATTCCGCCTCTTGGGGCGCGCCCGGTATGTGACGGATGCCGCCTCGCAGGCCGAGTGGGACGGTTCCTGTCGGCCCGGCGGCCCGGCGGCCCGGCGGCCCGTCGCGCGGTGTCGGCGTCGGCTCAGCGTCGGCTCAGCGTCGACGCAGGCGCGCGATGGCCGGTTCGGCGAACCCGCGGAACTCGGGCGACCGCAGCAGCCAGAGTCCGCCGAAGTACAGGCCCGACATGACAGCGCCGATCACGACCATCGAGACGATCGCACCGACGCGGCTGGACACCGCGTACCCGCCGTCGACGGTTCCGCCGAGGGCGACGAGCAGTGCGAGTCCGGCTATCACCGGAACGACGAGGGCGAGCAGCGATCGACCGAGCGCGACGCCGATGCGACGCCCGTCGAGCGTGGACAGGCGGCGGCGCAGCAGCAGCGTGGCGAGCACGAACTGCGCCAGCACCGCGATCGTGGTGGCGAGGGCGACGCCCACGCCGATCCACGCGTTGGGCAGCAGCAGGCATGCGAACGCCGCGATCGAGAAGACGATCACCTGGAAGAGCGTGAAGTAGAACGGGGTGCGGGTGTCGTTCAGGGCGTAGAACGTGCGCTGCACGACGAACAGCAGGCTGAAGGCGACGAGTCCGATGGTCAGCGCGATCAGGATGTTGCCGATAGCGGATGCCGCGTCGAAGCCGGTCTGGAACACCGCGCCGAACGGGTAGGCGACGACCATCAGGCCGGCCGACGCGAGCACGAGGATCACGAGCACGCCGCGCACGGCGCTCGAGAAGTCGTTGCGCACCTCGGCGAGGTCGTCGAGGTGCGCGTGCTCGCTCATGCGCGTGAAGTACGCCGTCGCGATCGAGACGGTGATGACGGAATGCGGCAGCATGAACACGAGCCACGCGGTGTCGAATGCCGCGACCGAGGCACCCTGACCGGTTGCGACGATGAGCACGCGCGTCTGCACGATGCCGGCGAGGGTCGTGAGCAGCAGCATGCCGAAGGTCCAGCCGGCGAGGCGGCCGGCCGTGCGGAGACCCACGCCGCGCCAGGCGAAGTCGGGCTTGAAGCGCAGCCCGACGCGGCGCCAGAACCAGAACAGGATGAGCGCCTGCGCCGCGATGCCGAGGGTCGCCGAACCGGCGAGCAGGGCCACCATGCCGCCCGTCCAGTCGCCGACGTCACGGAGTCCGTCGGGGTCGAACCCGAACACGAAGCCGAACACCACGAGGCCGACGATCGCGACGATGTTGTTCAGCACCGGAACCCAGGTGAACGGTCCGAAGCTGCGGCGCGCGTTCAGGACCTCGCCCAGGAGCGTGTACATGCCGTAGAAGAAGATCTGGGGCATGCACCACCAGGCGAACGCGATGGCGAGCGGCAGGATCTCCTGGTTCGATCCGGCGTAGAGCGCCGCGAGGAGCGGTGCGGCGGCCGTGGCGACGACGGTCGCGCCGAGCAGGATCACCATGGCCAGGGTGAGGAGCTTGTTGATGTAGCCGCTTCCGCCGTCGGCGTGGGCCGAGGCACGCACGATCTGCGGCACCAGCACGGCACTCAGCACGCCGCCTGCGACGATCACGTAGACCGTGTTCGGCAGGCCGTTCGCCACCGCGAACGCGTCGGCGCTGATGGATCCGACGACGCCGATCGTGCCGGCGAGCACGATGGCCTTCACGAAGCCGAGCACGCGCGAGACGAGCGTTCCTGAAGCGAGGAACAGGCTCGCACGCCCGATGCGGTCGTCAGTCATCGTTTCGTTCGCTCGTCTCGTTCGGGGAATCGGCGGGCTCGGCGGGCTCGGCAGGCTCGGCAGGCTCGGCAGGCTCGGTGGGCTCTGCGGAGGCGGATGCTGCGGCGTCGGTCTCGCCGCCCGCATCCGCCGCGGCATCCGCTGCTCTTGCCCGCCGCCGGCGACGGATGTTGCGCCAGATGCCGATGCCGAACACGATGATGACGATGCCGCCGAGCATCGCGGCGCCGAGGCCTTCCCAGTCGGCTCGCACGTCTGCGGTGATCATCACCGTCGAACCCACCGGGACGCCCGTCAGCGAGCGGAGCGAGACGGCGAGCTGCACCTCTCCGTTGCCGACGCCCGCGGCGACGGGCACGCTCACGGTGCTGCGGGACTGCGGCTCGACGGTGACCTGCACGGGTTCGTCGACCACGAGGCGACCATTGGTGGGTGCCACGTCGACCTCGACGACGACCGTGTGGGACAGGCCGTTCTGCACGGTGACGGGGATGCCCGTCTCGCTGGCGACGACGAGCACGGTGCTGCTCGGGACGACGGAGATCGCGTCGACGGTCGCGCGCTGCGTGGCGAGCCAGTCTTCGGCGGAGGTGCTCCACTCGGCGGGCGTGGCCAGCCATCCGACGTCGAAGAGGGCGAGCAGCTCGCGGCGGACCGGGCCCGTGATGTCGGTCGGATCGTCGAGCACCGTCGCGAAGGCGTCGACCTCGGTCTCGGCGGCGATCATGTCCTGGGCCAGGGCACGGCGCGCCTCTGGTTCGGTCGAGTCGACGAGCGAGCGGGCGACGGGCGGCGCGCCGATCGTCTCCGCGAGGCCGGTGAGCGAGACGAACGGCGAGTTCGCGAGCTCGTCGAGGAGGTCGCCGACGCGATCCGAGATGAGGCCGTAGTCGCGGCCGAACGTGGCGAGGAGCGGTGCGCTCGAACCGGAGGTCGCCGCGTCGAGTGCCGAGCGCGCGAGCACCTCGCCCGTGGCGTCGCGCCACTCGAGGTCGGTCGATGCCGCGCCTGCCGCACGCACTGCGTCGGTGAGGTCTTCGTCGGACACGATCGCCGTGCCGTCGTCGACGAGCGCCGAGGCCCGCGAGCCGTCGAGGGGCGCCACGTTGGCGGCGTCGAGCACGGTGGTGGTGAGGCCCGCGGAGTCGAAGAACGCGATGTTGCCCGGGCCGACCGTGGTGTCGCCCGGCCAGGCGATGTCGGTGCGGGTGTATGGCCAGTCGAGCAGCTCTTCGAGGCTCGGCACGGGTGAAGCAGGCTCGGTGGGGGTCGGGGAGGGCGTTGGCGTCGCGACCTCTCCGGACGCGCCTGTCGCGCCGATCTCGCCGGTCGCGGCATCGCCCTCCCCTGTGCCCGGTTCGAGCGCGGGGTCGGCGACGAAGTCGTCGGGGTCGAGCGCGTCGTCGAACGAGGTCGGGCGCAGCGGCTCGGGGAGGCCTGCTTGGGCCTGGAGTGCGAGATCGGCATCGGCGTAGGCGAGCGGGAAGGTCTCGTTGGGGACGGCCGCGAGGCGATCGAGCCAGGCGATGGCCGTCTGCGGGGCGGAGGTGCCGAGCGCGCGGATCGAGGCGATGACGCGCGGGTCGATGCCGATCGCGATCGGGCGGCCGGCGAGTGCGTCGAGCTGACGGGTGAGCAGGCCAGACGGGGAGGTCCAGTTCTGGAGGTCTTCACCGCCGATGAGTCCGGTCGACGATGCCGGCACCGTGATCGGCGCGAGCAGTGCGACCGGTGCGCCCGTCGACGCGACCGAGGTGTTCGCGAAGGCCGACGTGCCGGTCGAGGTGACGACGTCGCCGACCTGCAGCTCTGCACCGAGCCCGACCACCGGTGAACCGGCGAGGTCGGCGAAGGCCGCGGCGGGAACCGTGAAGGCCACCTGCGTCACGCCGCCCGCCGGGAGCGTGCGGGAGCTCACCTCGCCGAGCACGATGCTGTCGGAGCCGAATGCGGCACCCGCCTCGGGTTCGGCGAGCCACGCGTCGAGCTCTGCGTCGTCGTCGATCGTGTCGGTCGGGCGGACGAGGCGCACGGTGCCGGCCTCGACGAAGGAGCCGCTGCGGTTCTCGAGCTCGACCGTCACGGTGACGGGGCTGTTCGCCGTGCCGAGCGTGAAGGTGGGCGCGAGGGTCGGGGCGATGCTCAGCAGCACGCCCTCGGCACCGCCTTCGGGGTCGGTGGCCCCGAGCATCGCCGTGGTGCTCGACCCGGGGTCTTCTGCGTCGCCCGCGGTGGCGCCGATCGCGTCGGCGGCGCCGAACAGCACGTCGTGGATGTCGCCGACGGTGTCGCCACCATCGGTCGTCGCCGAGAGCGGCACGAGTGCGAGC
The DNA here is from genome assembly GCF_040547485.1 of Agromyces sp. PvR057. Lineage (NCBI taxonomy): Bacteria > Bacillati > Actinomycetota > Actinomycetes > Micrococcales > Microbacteriaceae > Agromyces > Agromyces sp. PvR057. The sequence continues at coordinate 139,504 of NZ_JBEPPT010000003.1, read as the reverse complement.
GCCGCGACCGCGACGAGGGCGCCCGTGACGACGAGGGTGCGACGCACGCCCGTCGCGCCGGTGGATCCGACTCGCCTGCGGGCGCGACGACGCGCAGCATTCGAGTCGGCCATGGTGGCGATTCTACGACCTGCCTTCGGCGCGCCTGTGCGCATTCGCACAGCTTCGCGACGACCGGCGGATGCCGCGGGCGGCCCGGTTCGCGTGCGCCGCGGTCGACCCGCGGTCGACGGGCGGTCGATGAACGGCAGGCAGCGGCATCCGTCCCGCCTAACATGGGAGGCATGCAGAGTGTCGCGGCAGCCCTCGACCGGCTGGGCGAGCTGGCCTCATCGCCGACCGTTTCGAAGCTCGCGACGGCGTTCGAGCGCGCGGGGCACGAGCTCGCCCTCGTCGGCGGTCCGGTCCGCGACGCGTTCCTCGGGCGGCCGGTCAACGACCTCGACTTCACGACCGACGCAACGCCCGACGAGATCCTCGCGATCGTGAAGCCGATCGCCGAGGCGCACTGGGACATCGGCCGCGCCTTCGGCACCATCGGTGCCAAGGTCGCGGGCGAGACGGTCGAGATCACGACCTACCGCGCCGATTCGTACGACGGCGACTCGCGCAAGCCCGAGGTGGTCTTCGGCTCGAGCCTCGACGGCGACCTCGGCCGGCGCGACTTCACGGTGAACGCGCTGGCGCTGCGCCTGCCGAAGCTCGAGCTCGTCGATCCGACCGGCGGCGTCGAGGACCTGCTCGCGAAGACGCTCCGCACGCCGGCGGCCCCCGAGCGCTCGTTCGGCGACGACCCCCTGCGCATGCTGCGGGCCGCCCGCTTCTCGGCCCAGCTCGGCTTCGAGGTCGAAGCGGGAACGCTCGCGGCGATGTCGGCGCTCGCCCCCGAGATCGACCGCATCTCGGCCGAACGCGTGCGCGGCGAGCTCTCGAAGCTGCTGCTGACCTCGTCGCCCCGCGGCGGCATCCGTCTGCTGGTCGAGTCGGGCCTCGCCGAGCGGGTGCTGCCCGAGGTGCCGGCCCTGCGGCTCGAGGTCGACGAGCACCATCACCACAAGGACGTCTACGAGCACTCGCTCACCGTGCTCGACCAGGCCATCGACTACGAGCTCTCGCGCGGCAACCTCGACTCCCCCGACCTCGTGGTGCGCCTCGCGGCGCTGCTGCACGACATCGGCAAGCCCGGCACGCGCCGCCTCGAGTCGGGCGGGGTGGTGTCGTTCCACCACCACGACGTCGTCGGCGCGAAGCTCGCGCGCAAGCGCCTGCGCGCCCTGCGCTTCGACAACGACACCATCGCGGCGGTCTCGCGCCTCATCGAGCTGCACCTGCGCTTCTTCGGCTACGCGGATGCCGCGTGGACCGACTCCGCGGTTCGACGCTACGTGCGCGACGCCGGCGACCAGCTCGAGCGCCTGCACATCCTCACGCGTGCCGACGTCACCACGCGCAACCGGCGCAAGGCCGACCGCCTCGGCTTCGCCTACGACGACCTCGAGGAGCGCATCGCCGTGCTCGCCGAGGAGGAGGAGCTCGCGGCCGTGCGCCCCGAGCTCGACGGCGCCGACATCATGCGCCTGCTCGACATCCGCCCGGGGCCGCTCGTCGGCGAGGCCTACCGCCACCTGCTCGAGGTGCGCCTCGACGAGGGTCCCATCGGCCCGGATGCCGCGGAGCAGCGCCTGCGCGCCTGGTGGGCGTCGCGCGAGGCCTGAATGGCGCCGGCACGCGGCATCCGCTATGCTGTCAAGGTTGCCCGTGCGCCTCGAATGTGAGGCCTCCTCGGGTCGCGTATGCACAACCCTCCTGCTGCAGAGATCCTGCAGCCGTTTGAGTCCGAAGGAGGTGGGTTAGTCATGCACCAGTACGAGCTGATGGTTATCCTCGATCCAGAGATCGATGAGCGCACCGTTGCTCCCAGCCTTGACAAGTTCCTCAACGTCATCCGTAACGATGGCGGCACTGTCGACAAGGTCGACATCTGGGGACGTCGTCGTCTGGCCTACGAGATCAACAAGAAGAACGAGGGCATCTACGCCGTCGTCGACTTCACCGCCGAGTCCAAGACCACCGACGAGCTCGACCGCCAGCTGAACCTCAGCGAGGCCGTCATGCGCACGAAGGTGCTCCGCGCCGAAGAGGCGATCGCACAGGTCGCCGCTCACGCGAAGGCTCAGGAAGAGAAGGCCGCCAAGAAGGCTGCCGCTTCGGCCAAGAAGGACGCCTAGTCCCCATGGCAGGCGAGACCATCATCACTGTGGTGGGCAACCTCACGGCAGATCCCGAACTGCGCTACACGCAGGGCGGACTGGCGGTTGCCAACTTCACCATCGCTTCCACTCCCCGTACGTTCGACCGTCAGGCGAACGAGTGGAAGGACGGCGAAGCGCTGTTCCTGCGCGCGAGCTGCTGGCGTGAATTCGCCGAGCACGTGGCGGGTTCACTCACCAAGGGTTCCCGGGTCATCGCTACCGGACGTCTCAAGCAGCGTTCCTACGAGACGAAGGAAGGCGAGAAGCGCACCAGCATGGAGTTGGAGATCGACGAGATCGGTCCCTCGCTCCGGTACGCGACGGCTTCCATCACGCGTGCACAGTCCAACCGCGGCGCGGTCGGCGGCGGCGGCTCCTACGGGGGCGGCAGCAACCAGTCCGACGACGCATGGGCTCCCAGTGCCCCCGCAGCCCAGTCGGGCGGCGGCGGCGACGTCTGGAACACGCCTGGTACGAACTACGGCGACGAGACGCCCTTCTAGGCCTCACGGCCGGTGAGTCGGATGCTGCCAGCACGTGCATCCGATTCGCACATCATCTTCAATAGACAGGAAATCCAATGGCTGGAAAGAGCAGCGGCGATCGCCGCAAGCCGAGCCGCGGGAAGGGCGCGAAGAACGCCGCCCCGGCGAAGTCGATCAAGGTCGGCATCATCGATTACAAGGACGTTGCGACCCTTCGCAAGTTCATCTCCGAGCGTGGAAAGATCCGCGCCCGCCGCATCACCGGTGTCTCCGTGCAGGAGCAGCGCCTCATCGCCCGTGCCGTGAAGAACGCACGCGAGATGGCGCTTCTGCCCTACTCGGGCTCTGGCCGCTAAGGAGCACGACAATGGCAAAGGTTATTCTCACGCACGAGGTCACCGGCCTCGGTGCCGCCGGCGACGTGGTCGAGGTCAAGAACGGCTACGCACGCAACTACCTCGTCCCCCAGGGCTTCGCGACTCCGTGGACCCGCGGTGGCGAGAAGCAGGTCGACCAGATCAAGGCCGCTCGCGCGGCTCGCGCCCTGCACTCGCTCGAAGACGCGCAGGCCCTCAAGGCCTCGCTCGAGTCCGCCAAGGTCAAGCTCGCCGTCAAGGCTGGCGTCGGCGGTCGCCTCTTCGGCTCCGTCAAGACCTCGGACGTCGCGGCCGCGGTCGAGGCCGCCGGTCTCGGCGCGGTCGACAAGCGCAAGGTCACCATCCCCTCGCCGATCAAGTCGGTCGGCGACCACGAGGCCATCGTGCGTCTGCACGACGAGCTCTCGGCCACGATCACCCTCCAGGTGGTCGCCGCGAAGTAATTCGCGCACGCACGACGAACGGCGGTTCGGGCTTCGGCCCGGACCGCCGTTCCGCGTTCGGCGGTGGGTCACCGCAGGAGAGCACCCGAGGCCCCTGACGGGGCCGTGGAGGGCGGCGGAAGGGCATGCCGTGCGGCGGCGTCGCTCGTACCGGAACGGCCGCGAAAGCAAGGATTCATCAGTGTTGCCTGTGACTGTTGTACACAGGTGGGGTATCGCACACCGTGGAGTTCTCAAGAACTTTTTCCACACAGGTGTGGAAACTGGAAAAGGCTGATCAAGTCAGAATTCAACCCGTGTAATTCACATGATTTCCACAGATATCCACAGGCTGATTGCACATGTTCCACGGCGTTTCGCCCAGATTCTCCCCAGAGTTATCCACAGGCTGGGTTGTGCTGTGGAGATCGCTTCCATATCGTGAAGCAGCGTCCCTCGATCACCCGTTTCCCAGCGTGCCGAAGCCCCCATGTCGGTGGTTCGGCCGAGACTCGGTCGTGGGCGCACACGCACGCGGCCCGAGGGCTGGAACCGGAGGTCATGGAGTTGTCGATCGCGCACATCGGGCTCGCCGAACCGGCCGACGACGGTGACGCCCGCCGCGGCGAACGCGTGCCGCCGCACGACCTCCTCGCGGAGCAGAGCGCCCTCGGCGGCATGATGCTCTCGAAGGACGCCGTCGCCGATGTCATCGAGACCGTGCGCGGCGTCGACTTCTACGTGCCGAAGCACGAGGTCGTCTTCAACGCGATCCTCACGCTCTACTCGCACGGCGAGCCGACCGACGTCATCGCCGTCACCGACGAGCTCACGAAGACCGGCGACCTCCAGCGAGCCGGTGGCATCGAGTACCTGCACACGCTCACGAGCATCGTGCCGACCGCCGCCAACGCCGGTTTCTACTCGTCGATCGTCGCCGAGCGCGCGTTGCTCCGCCGCCTCGTCGAGGCGGGCACCCGCATCGTGCAGATGGGCTACGCCGGCGAGGGCGAGGTCGTCGACCTCGTCAACAACGCCCAGGCCGAGATCTACTCCGTCACGGGTTCGGTCGAGACCGAGGACTACGTGCCGCTCTCCGAGGCCGTCACGGTGGCAATCGACGAGATCGAGGCGGCCAAGCACACCGACGGCAAGTTCACGGGCGTGCCCACCGGGTTCGCCGACCTCGACGACCTCACCAACGGGTTCCACCCCGGGCAGATGATCATCGTCGCCGCGCGACCCGCCATGGGAAAGTCGACCCTCGCGCTCGACTTCGCCCGCTCCGCGGCCATCACCAACGGTCTGCCCGCCGTGTTCTTCAGCCTCGAGATGGGCAAGAGCGAGATCGCGATGCGCCTGCTCTCCGCCGAGGCATCCGTGCCGCTGCAGAACATGCGCAAGGGCACCGTCGACACCCGCGACTGGACCACCATCGCGTCGACCAGGGGCCGCATCAACGACTCCCCGCTCTACATCGACGACTCCCCCAACATGACGCTCGTCGAGATCCGCGCCAAGTGCCGACGCCTCAAGCAGCGCGTGGGCCTCAAGATGGTGGTCATCGACTACCTGCAGCTCATGACGAGCGGCAAGCGGGTCGAGAGCCGCCAGCAGGAGGTCTCGGAGTTCTCGCGTGCACTGAAGCTGCTCGCGAAGGAGCTCCAGGTTCCGGTCATCGCGCTCTCGCAGCTGAACCGTGGCCCCGAGCAGCGCGCCGACAAGATGCCCGCGCTCAGCGACCTGCGCGAGTCGGGCTCGATCGAGCAGGACGCCGACATGGTGATCCTGCTGCACCGCGAGTCCGCCTACGAGCGCGACAGCCCCCGTGCGGGCGAGGCCGACCTGATCGTCGCCAAGCACCGTAACGGCCCCACGCGCACGATCACCGTGGCGTTCCACGGCCACTTCTCGCGTTTCGCCGACATGGTGCAGGGGTAGCGACCGCGTCGTCCGCGGTGATTCCCTGAAGAATCACCCAGCAACGGATCGAATCGATTCGATACACTTGTCGACGCGGTACCCGCGCGGACCGCCATCCCTGACCGCAGTCCGCACGAAAGCCACCACCGATGTCCACCGCTCTGACGACCGGACGCCCCTGGCGCGTCATCCTGCTCTTCTCGATCCCGTTGCTCATCGGCAACGTGGTGCAGCAGCTCTACCAGTTCGCCGACGCGATCGTGGTCGGGCGACACCTCGGGGTCGACTCGCTCGCCGCCGTCGGCGCGACCGGCAGCCTCCTCTTCCTCCTGCTCGGGTTCGCGTGGGGTGTCACGAGCGGCTTCGCGATCCCGACCGCGCAGGCGTTCGGCGGGCAGGACCATGCGGCGGTGCGACGGTCGGTCGCCACCGGAACGCTGCTCACCGGCATCCTGAGCCTCGTGCTGACCGTGGTCGCGCCGCTCGTCGCGAGGCCCGCCCTCGAGCTCATGCAGACGCCGCCGGAACTGCTCGACGAAGCGACCGTCTACACCCAGGTCAGCTTCCTCGGTGCGTCGACGATGATGGCGTTCAACTACCTCTCCGCGATCATCCGCTCGATCGGCGACTCCCGCACCCCCCTCGTCTTCCTCAGCATCGCGTGCGTGCTCAACGTGGGGCTCGTCGTGCTGATGGTGGGCCCGCTCGACTGGGGCGTCGGCGGCGCGGCGCTCGCGACGGTCGTCGCGCAGGCGATCTCGGTGCTCATGTGCCTCGCGTACGTGCGTCGCCAGGTTCCCGTGCTGCACCTGAAGCGGGCCGACTGGCGCATCACCGGCGCCGGCCTGCGCGAGCACCTGCGTCTCGGCCTGCCGATGGGCTTCCAGGCGTCGATCATCGCGATCGGAACGCTCGCCGTGCAGGTGGCGCTGAACGAACTCGGCGCCGGCGCGGTCGCGGCCTACACCACCGCCTCTCGCGTCGACGGGCTCGCGGTCGCACTGCTGCAGTCGCTGGGGCTGGCGGTGTCGATGTACGCCGCGCAGAATCTCGGCGGCGGGCGGCCCGATCGCATCCGCCGCGGCGTCGTCGAGGCGACGTGGATGTCGCTGGCCTTCGCGCTCGTGCTCGGCGCACTGCTCGTCGTGTTCGGGTCCGCGCTCGTGCGGCTCTTCGTCGGCGACGGGTCCGACGAAGTCGTGCATCAGGCGACCCTCATGCTCGTGATCAACGGCCTCAGCTACACGGCGCTCGGCGTGCTCTTCGTGCTGCGCGGCGCGTTGCAGGGGCTCGGTCACACGCTGATCCCCACCGTGACCGGGGTCGTCGAGCTCGTCATGCGGGTCGCGGCCGCCGTCGTGCTCGGCGGGCTCATCGGTTTCGTCGGCGTCGTGTGGAGCAACCCGTTCGCCTGGTTCGGCGCGGTCCTGCTGCTCGTGCCGGCCTACGTGCGCGAGCACCGACGTCTCGGGCGCCTGCCCGTGCAGCCGGCCGTGCCGACCGAGACCACGGCGATCGCGATCATCGGCCCGACCGACGGTTCGATGGTCGTCGACGCCGTCGTCACGCAGTCGGTGCCGGTCGTCACGGTTCCGGATGCCGCGGCGCGGCCGGGTCGGGTTCACTCGCGCATGCGCTGATCGGCGTCCGACCCGGCGTCCGGCCCGGCTCTACGACGTCGTCGCCTCCGCGGCGTCGAGCCGCTGAGTCGCGAGCCACTCGAGCGTTGCATCGGCGACATCCCGCCAACCGCTGTCGATCGTCAGCGAGTGGCCCCGCCCCTCGAACTCGCGGTACTCGGTGAGCGACGAGGGGTTGTCGGCGTACAGGCCGAGCACCTCCTTCGTCACGGCCTTCGGCACGGTGTGGTCCTCGGTGCCCGAGATGAGCAGGAGCGGCCCGCGCACGGCCGTGTGGGTGTCGACGGTGGCCGGGGAGTTCCGCGTGAAGTTCGCCGTCGCATCCTCGAAGAGCGGGCGACCCGGGCCCGGAATGGTCCAGGACTCGTGCAGGGCGGCGGACTCCTCCTCGGAGATCGCGTTGCCGAAGCTGTAGCGGAACTGCTTCGCGCTCAGCGAGACCGTGCGCTTCTTGTTGGCCGGGTTGCCCAGCACCGGGAAGCCCGAGCGCAACTGGGAGAACGGCAGGGTCTTGACGCCCTTGATGGGCGCCGGATCGATCGCGACGCCCGCGATCGCGAGATCGTTCGCGAGCAACTCCTGGGCGATGAGCCCGCCGAAGGAGTGGCCGATGACGATGGGCTTCGCATGGAGCGTGTCGATGAAGTCGGCGTAGTGGTGGCAGATCTGTTCGATGCCGACGTCGTCGAGATGCTCCGCGTTCGCGCGCGTGGACTCGACGGTGTCGGCATCGCCTGGCCATCCGGGTGCGCTGGGTTCGTAGCCGTTCGCGGCGAACAGGTCCTGCCAGGGCTCCCAGGCGGAGGCGTGGATCCAGAGTCCGTGGATGAAGACCACCGGGGTCTTTGACATGGTGAAGCTCCTTCGTGTTCGGTGAGGCGTTGGCGGTTCGGTGGTGGCGTGGTGGCGGGTGGTAGATGGAGCGGCGGCTAGAGCTCCTTCGTGAGCCCGCCGTCGATGAGGAAGTCGGCGCCGGTGACGTTGCCCGCGCGACCGCTCGCGAGGAGCAGCACGAGGTCGGCGACCTCCTCGGGTTCGGTGAAGCGACCGGTCGAGAAGCCGCCGGCCGCTGCGATGGCACGCTCGCGGGCCTCGTCGAACGAGACGCCCATGCTCGCGGCGAGGGTCGCCGCGACGCCCGTCTCGCCGAGCCAGAGGGGCGTCGAGACCGGCCCGGGGCTGATCGTGTTGAATCGCAGCCCGCGCGGGCCGTACTCCTTCGACAGCGACTTCGACAGGTTCCAGACCGCGGCCTTCGTCGCCGAGTAGTCGATGACGCCCGGGTCTGGGAGATAGGCATTGACCGACGCGATCGTGACCACGTTGCCGGCGCCTCGCTCGAGGAGCAGCGGGATGGCCGCACGCGTGGTGCGCACGGCGGCCATCAGCGTGAGGTTGAGCGTGCCGAGCCAGTCCTCGTCGGTCACCGCGAGGAACCCGTCGGTGCGCGGCGTCACGGCGCCGACGTTGTTGACGAGGATGTCGAGGCCGCCGAAGTGCGCCGCACGCGACACGAGCTCGGCCGGACCGGTCGTCGTCGAGAGATCCACGGACACCGCCATGACATGGCCGCTGTCGGAGAGCGCGACGAGTTCGTCCGTGATGGTTCGGGCGCCGGCGATCACGCGTGCCCCCTCGGCGACGAGCGCCCGCGTGACCGCGAGCCCGATGCCCTTGCTCGCGCCGGTGACCACGGCGACCTTGTCGATCAGATCGAGATCCATGGGCGCGACGCTAGTCCTGGCCGCGCGACGCTGCCTGTCCCCGCGACTACCCCCGAGCGGTTCAGCCGAGCGGTTCAGCCGAGCGCTTCAGCCGGCGCCGCAGTCCGAGGAGCTGCGTCCGCGAGCGGCTCCGCGCGTTCTGCGAGGGCGGTGAACGCGTCGGCCCCGGGCGTGTTCGGTTCGGCCTGGTACAGGAAGATGGTGTGCCCGTCGGTGCCGGCCACGGGCAGGCGCATGAAGTGCAGCGTGAGCGCACCGACATCCGGATGTCGCAGCACATGCACGCCGTCGGTGACCTGCACGACATCGTTGCGGTCCCACAGTTCGCGGAAGCGGTCGCTGGTCGAGGTGAGCTCGTCGACGAGCGAGCCGAGCCGTGCGTCGCCCGCGCGGAGGCCGAACATCGATCGGAACAGGGCGACCGATCTCGAGGTCAGGCCGTCCCATTCCGCGTGCAGCGCGCGGTCGGCCGGATCGGTGAGGAGCGACCTGAGGTTGTTCACGCCGACCCGGTAGTTCGGGCTCAGCGCTCGGGCGAGCGCATTGCTCGCGAGCACGTCGATGTAGCGGTTGTGGACGACGGCCGCGGTGTTCGGCCACGAATCGATGAGCCACTGCACGTGCGGCTGCACCACGTCGCCGCCGTCGGCGGGGCCCGTCGAGGGGCGCCGCGCGAGATCGTGCAGGTACGCGCGCGCTGCCGCATCGAGGCGCAGGGCCCGCGCGAGCGCGTCGAGCACCTGCGCGGACGGGTTGGATTCGCGGCCCTGCTCGAGCCGGAGGTAGTACTCGGTGCTGATGCCCGCGAGCACGGCCACCTCTTCGCGTCGCAGGCCGTCGACGCGCCGCCGCTCGTCGCCGACCGGGATGCCGACGTCCTCTGGTCGCACCAGCACGCGCCTCGCCCGCAGGTAACCGCCGAGAGGGGTCTCATGCGCCATGTCGGTGTCCCGCTCCCGGCTCATCGATCGACATGCGCACAGTATGGTCCCGCATCGCCGGCTCGTGGGCGTTGCTGCGCAAGATGACGGGTACCGACGGTGCCTCCCGCACCCGGGAGGCGAGGCGTAGCGTCGAACGCATGACGATCCCCACCCTGACGCTGAACAACGGCGTCGAACTCCCCACCCTCGGCTTCGGCGTCTTCCAGGCGGCACCGGAGCAGACCGCCGCAGCCGTCGGCGAGGCGCTGCGCGTCGGGTACCGCCACGTCGACACCGCCGCCGCGTACCTGAACGAGCGCGAGGTCGGTCACGCGATCGCCGAGGCGGGCGTGCCGCGCGACGAGCTGTTCCTCGAGACGAAGGTCTGGATCAGCGACTACGGCTACGACGAGACCCTGCACGCGTTCGACACGTCGGCGGCGAAGCTCGGCGTCGACCAGCTCGACCTGCTGATCCTGCACCAGCCGCTGCCGACCGCGTTCGACCGCACGCTCGAGGCGTACCGGGGGCTCGAGGCGCTCTACGCCGACGGGCGAGTGCGCGCGATCGGCGTGAGCAACTTCATGCCCGAGCACCTGCGCCGGTTGCTCGCCGTCGCCGACGTGGTGCCCGCGGTGAACCAGCTCGAGATCCACCCCTTCTTCCAGCAGCGCGAGGTGCTCGTGCTCGACGACGAGCTCGGCATCCTGAACCAGGCGTGGTCGCCGATCGGCGGCATCACCTTCTACCGCCAGGGGCAGGGCGGCAGCACGCTCGACGACCCGACGATCACTGCGATCGCGGCGACGCACGGCAAGTCGCCCGCCCAGGTGATGCTCCGCTGGCACCTGCAGGAGGGCCGCTCGGCGATTCCGAAGTCGGTCACGCCGCACCGCATCGCCGAGAACTTCGACCTGTTCGATTTCGAGCTCGGCGCCGACGAGCTGGCGCGCATCGACGCGCTCGACGCCGGCGTGCGCCGCGGGCCCGAGCCGGTCGACATCACGCTCGAGGCGTTCGGGCGACCGATCCCCGAGGCCTGAGCCGGGGAGACCCCCTCGTCGACGGATGCCGCGGGGCGTGCATGGGTGAACATCCCCATCGACCTCGAGAGGCGTCGACCCTACGTTGACATGCAGACGGGGCGGTCCCGGTCGAGATGGAGGGGCATCGTGAAGATCAATATTCGAAATGCGGTCGTGGCGCTATGCACGGCCGCACTGCTCACTGGAGGCGGCATCCTCGCCGCCGCCCCGGCGCATGCGGCGACGCGAGGTGTCGATGTGCAGGGGTACTGCAAGTCGCAGTTCAACGCAGCATGGCTGGCCGGAGCGAGCGCCAACGCCAACGACGCCTACAGCTGGCGGTGCACGTACGCAGGCCTTCGTTTGAGCTACGGCATCGACATGAACGCCGCATGTCGCTGGACGACCAAGAGCGGGCGTGCATACGCGGTAGTGGGCGACGCGAGGAACGCGTACTCCTGGTACTGCGTCTCCTGATCCCGGTACGAACCCGCCCCGTGCGCCCACCGGTGCGCGGGGTGGTTCGCGTCGTGGCCATTTGTCGCGCCCCGATTCCAGTCGTATGCTGTCCTGACCGATAGCAGAACAGGGCGTTCGTTTATAGAACAAGCGCCGGATGAAAGAACCGTCAGATTCCTCGGCCTGCGCCGCTGCTCTCGCTTCGAACCACGACGACGTGAGGAGAGCCCGTGCAGTTCCACCACCACGGCTACGTGTCCGGAGATCCCCGCATCGAGCCCGCGGCCGGCATCGGACTCGATCGGCCCGAGGAGCTGCCCGGCGAGGTCGACGTGCTCATCGTCGGCTCGGGCCCGGCCGGCATGGTCGCGGCCGCGCAGCTCGCGCAGTTCCCGGGTGTCGCGACCCGCATCGTCGAGCGACGCGGCGGGCGCCTCGCGATCGGCCAGGCCGACGGCATCCAGGCCCGCAGCGTCGAGACGTTCCAGGCGTTCGGGTTCGCCGAGCGCATCATCGCCGAGGCGTACCGCATCACCGAGATGGCGTTCTGGAAGCCCGATCCCGAGAACCACGCGAACATCCACCGCGCCGCCGTCACCCCCGACGACCCGACCGGCATCAGCGAGTTCCCGCACCTCATCGTGAACCAGGCCCGCGTGCTCGACTACTTCGCCGAGTATGCCCGCAACTCCCCCGGGCGCATCGTGCCCGACTTCGGATGGGAGTTCGTCGGGCTCGAGGTCGCGCAGCCCGGCCCCGAAGGCGAGCTGCCCGAGTACCCCGTCACCGTGACGCTCGAGCGGGCCACCGGCGTCGGGCTCGGCGCGGGAGACGCATCCCACGCGGCCCCCCTCGACGGCGAGCTCACGGGCGAACGTCGCACGGTGCGGGCCAAGTACGTCGTCGGAGCGGATGGCGCGCGCAGCAAGGTGCGCGAGTCGATCGGCGCGCAGCATGTCGGCGCGCAGTCCTTCCATGCCTGGGGGGTCATGGACACGCTCGCCGTGACGGACTTCCCCGATATCCGCACGAAGTGCTCGATCCAGTCGGAGGCGGGCAACATCCTCCTCATCCCGCGCGAGGGCGGGCAGCTGTTCCGCATGTACGTCGACCTCGGCGAGGTTGCCGAGGACGATCACGGCGCGGTGCGCCGCACGACCCTCGAGCAGGTCATCGCGAAGGCGAACGACATCCTGCACCCGTACTCCCTCGACGTGCGCGACGTGCCGTGGCACTCGGTGTACGAGGTCGGCCACCGCGTGACCGACCGGTTCGACGACGTGCCGCTCGAGGAGCAGGGCACTCGCACCCCCCGCGTGTTCATCACCGGCGATGCCTGCCACACGCACAGCGCCAAGGCCGGGCAGGGCATGAACGTGTCGATGCAGGACGGCTGGAACATCGGCTGGAAGCTCGGGCACGTCCTCGACGGCCGCGCCGATGCGGCGCTGCTCGAGACGTACCACGCCGAGCGGCACGTCGTCGCGGCGGAGCTCATCGCCTTCGACCGCGAGTGGTCGAGGCTCATGGCGACCAAGCCCGAAGACCTGGGCGACCCGGCCGAGCTCGAGGACTTCTACGTGCGCACGTTCGAGTTCCCGGCCGGGTTCATGACGCAGTACGAGTCGTCGATGATCATCGGCTCGCAGCAGCACCAGGAGCTCGCAACCGGATTCCCGGTCGGCAAGCGCTTCAAGTCGGCGCCCGTCGAGCGGGTCTGCGACGGCAATCCGGTGCAGATCGGCCACCACCACCGCGCCGACGGGCGGTGGCGCATCTACGCCTTCGCCGACGCGGCGCCTGCGACGACGGATGCCTCGGGCTCGGCCCTCGCGTCATGGGCGACGTGGCTCGCCGAGGCATCCGATTCACCGCTCGCGGCGCACGTGCCCGCCGGCGGCAGCTTCGACGACGTCTTCGACGTCAAGGTCGTCTTCCAGCAGCCGCACCTCGAGGTCGAGCTCGGACGGGTGCCGCGCGTGTTCCTCCCGGCCACAGGGCCGTTCGGGCTCACCGACTACGAGAAGGTGTACGCCGCCGACCCCGAACACGACATCTTCGAGGAGCGCGGCCTCTCACGCGACGGGGTCGTCGTGGTCGTGCGCCCCGACCACTACGTGGCGCAGGTGCTGCCGCTGTCGGCCACGGTCGAGCTCGCCGAGTTCTTCCGGGGTGCGCTGCTGCCGCGCTGAGTGGGACGGCAACGCGCCGGACGAGGAGAGGGCGGAGGGAGCGAAGCGAGCGTGTCGAGACCCTCACGGGCAGACGCGCACCCTGCGCCCCTCGAAGCCGACGACGTCGCCGGGCTGCAGCTGTCGCCCGCGCCGGCGATCGACCTCGCCGTTCACCGTCACGTCGCCGTCGATGACGGCTTCTTTCACGTTGCCACCGGTGTCGAGGAGTCCTGCGAACTTGAGGAACTGCCCGAGGCGGATGACCTCGCCGCCGATCGAGACGTCTTCGATCGGAGCCTGATTCGTCATCCCCGAATGCTAGCCGACGTGATTCCGGGCTTGAAGCAGGTCGACGCCAGTCGGTCGATCGACGACGCTAGGCGCCGTAGGCGCGTCGCACGGCGGCCGCGGCGGCCACCAGCCGCGACGCGATCTCGGCCTCGGCCTGCGCGAACGACACGTGGATCACCGCGATCGACGCAGCCGGCTGTCCCGGCAGGGTGAGCGGCACCGCGACCGACCGCAGCGAGGGCACCACCTCGTCGTGACTGACCGCGTAACCCCGTTCACGGGTTACCGCGATCTCGGACCGCAGGGCGGTGGTCGCGGCATCCGGCCATGCGACGTCGGGCAGGCTCGCGAGGATCGCCTTGCCCGGCCCGCCGCGCGTGAGCGGATGCCGGTGGCCCGGCCGGTACGAGACGACGGCCATGCTCTGCCGCGGGGCCGCGCTCACCAGGGTGGCGGCCTCGTCGGCGTCGACCTGCACGGCGAGCAGGCACGTCATGCCGAGCTCGTTCGCGACATCCGTCAGCTCTGGCAGGGCGACCTGCTGGAGGTCGCGGGCGACGCCCGACGCGAGGGCCGCGAGACCCGTGCCGAGCGTGACGCGACCGGCGGAGTCGCGCGCGACGAGGCCGTGGTCCTCGAGCGTGCGCAGCAGCCGGTACGCGACCGACCGGTGCACGCCGAGTTCGGCGGCGAGCTCGTCGATCGTCAGGTTGCGGTCGGCCGCGGCGAGGATCTCGAGCAGTCGGATGCCGCGACTCAAGGTCTGCGAGCCGGTCTGCGTCGCCGGGGTGCCCGCCGGGGTGTCTGCCGCCATGCGTCCGATACTAGAACGCCGTGCTCGATCATCGGACGCGGGGTGCGCCGCGGCACCGTGGATCGAGGGCATGCGCGGTCGGCAGGGGACGCCCTCGAGTGATCGGCGCCCCGGATGCCACCCGGCATTTCTGCTGGGCGAAAGAATCGTGAATCCTTCACGGTGAGAGCCCGGAGAAGTTCGCATCGCGGCCGAGCGCGGCCCCTACGCTGAACCCCGAGCACGACCACCCGAACCGGTGCCGACGGCATCCGCGGAATGCGCCAGACGGTGCTGCCTGCGGGGCCGATCTGCGCCTATGGTGGTGCTCGCAGCACCGTCGCCGCACCGCACGTTCGTGCCCCGAGGCGACGGTCGCCCAAGCCGCAGCGCCGAAACCACGGGCGCCTCGACGTGAAGGAGCACCGCATGTCCCGCATCGGGATCGTGACCGAGCACAGCCCGGAGTCGCGCGTCGCGGCCACGCCCGCGACCGTGAAGCAGCTCATCGCCCTCGGCTACCGGGTCTCCGTCGAGGCGGGCGCCGGAGCGCGGTCGTCGTTCCACGATGAGGCGTACCTCGAGGCCGGAGCCGAGATCACCACGCGTGCCGCAGCGCTCGGCAGCGAGGTCGTGCTCATGGTGAACGCGCCGACGGACGCCGACATCGCGGCCCTGTCCCCCGGCGCCACGCTCATCGGCCTGCTGGCTCCCGCGTTCAAGCCCGAGCTGCTGCGGGCGCTCGCCGACCACGGGGTCACCGCGCTCGCGATGGACGCCGTGCCGCGCATCTCGCGCGCCCAGTCGATGGACGTGCTCAGCTCGATGGCGAACATCGCGGGCTACCGCGCGGTCGTCGAGGCGGCGCACGAGTTCGGCCGGTTCTTCACGGGCCAGGTGACGGCCGCCGGCAAGGTGCCGCCGGCCAAGGTGCTCGTCGCCGGCGCGGGCGTCGCCGGACTCGCGGCGATCGGCGCGGCATCCAGCCTCGGCGCCATCGTGCGCGCGACCGACCCCCGCCCCGAGGTCGCCGACCAGGTGAAGTCGATCGGCGGCGAGTACCTCAAGGTCGAGGTCGCCGAGCAGATGCAGTCGACCGACGGCTACGCGAAGGCCACGAGCGAGGACTACGACCGCCGCGCGGCCGAGATCTACTCGGAGCAGGCGGCCGACGTCGACATCATCATCACGACCGCACTGATCCCGGGCCGTCCGGCGCCGAAGCTCATCACGGCGGCGGATGTCGCGAGCATGCGCTCGGGCAGCGTGATCGTCGACATGGCGGCGGGCCAGGGCGGCAACGTCGCGGGCTCCGTCGCGGGCGAGCGCGTCGTCACGCCGAACGGGGTCGTGATCCTCGGCTACACGGATCTCGCCTCGCGCCTGCCGACCCAGGCCTCCCAGCTCTACGGCACGAACGTCGTGAACCTGCTGAAGCTGCTGACGCCCGGCAAGGACGGCGAGCTCGTGCTCGACTTCGACGACGTGGTGCAGCGCTCGGTCACGGTCGCGCAGCCCGGGGCGGTCACCTGGCCGCCGCCACCGGTGCAGGTGTCGGCGGCCCCGGCCGCGGCATCCGCGACCCCTGCGGCGCCCGCCGAGCCGAAGCCGGCGAAGGCGCCCATGACACCGGTCAAGAAGGTGTTGCTCGTCGCGGTCGGCATCGCCGCCCTGTTCGCGGTCAACGCCATCGCACCGGCGCCGCTCCCCCAGCACTTCACGGTGCTCATGCTCTCGGTCGTCGTCGGCTTCTACGTGATCGGCAAGGTCGCGCATGCGCTGCACACGCCGCTCATGAGCGTCACGAACGCCATCTCGGGCATCATCGTCGTCGGCGCGATGCTCCAGATCACGAGCGACGTGCCCGTGGTGCAGGTGCTCGCGGCCGTGGCCGTGCTGCTGGCCAGCATCAACATCTTCGGTGGATTCGCCGTGACCCGACGCATGCTCGCGATGTTCTCGCGAGGCCCGGCCGCCGCCGGTCCGGCTGCATCCCGACCGAGCGGCTCGCCCGCCCGACCCGGCAACTGACCGCGACGCGCTGACCCCGAGGAGCCCCGAACGTGCCCGAGACCACCGCCCTCCTGACCCCGGCCTCCATCGCCGGAGCCGCCTACATCGTCGCCGCGCTGCTGTTCATCCTGAGCCTCGCCGGGCTCAGCAGGCATGAAACCGCCAAGGCCGGTGTCGGCTACGGCATCGCCGGCATGACCATCGCGCTCATCGCCACCGTCGCCGTCGTCGTCTCCGACGCCTGGGGTGAACCGCAGGCGATGCTCGGCCTCGGCCTGCTCGTGGCCGCCGTCGTCATCGGCGGCGCGATCGGGCTCTGGCGCGCCCGCGTCGTCGAGATGACCGGCATGCCCGAGCTCATCGCGCTGCTGCACAGCTTCGTCGGCCTCGCGGCCGTGCTCGTCGGCTGGAACGGCGCGCTCGAGGAGACCGGCATGAGCGGCGCGCTCCTCGACATCCACCACGCCGAGGTGTTCATCGGCGTCTTCATCGGCGCCGTGACCTTCACCGGCTCGATCGTCGCGTTCCTCAAGCTCTCGGCGCGCATGAAGTCCGCGCCGCTCATGCTGCCGGGCAAGAACGTGCTGAACCTCGGCGCGCTCGTCGCGTTCGTGGTGCTCACCGTCTGGTACGTCATCACGCCGGAGCTCTGGCTGCTCGTCGTCGTGACCACCCTCGCCCTCGCGCTCGGCTGGCACCTCGTCGCATCCATCGGCGGCGGCGACATGCCCGTCGTCATCTCGATGCTGAACAGCTACTCGGGCTGGGCCGCCGCCGCGGCCGGCTTCCTGCTGAACAACGACCTGCTCATCGTGACCGGCGCGCTCGTCGGCTCCTCTGGTGCGTACCTGTCGTACATCATGTGCAAGGCCATGAACCGCTCCTTCATCTCGGTCATCGCCGGCGGGTTCGGCATCGCCGCGCCGACCTCCTCGTCGTCCGCCGAGGAGCAGGGCGAGATCCACGAGATCACGGCGACGGATGCCGCGGCGCTGCTGCGCGACGCCACGAGCGTGATCATCACGCCCGGCTACGGCATGGCGGTCGCCCAGGCCCAGCATCCCGTCGCCGACCTCAGCGCGAAGCTCCGCGAACGCGGCATCGAGGTGCGGTTCGGCATCCACCCCGTCGCCGGCCGACTGCCGGGGCACATGAACGTGCTGCTCGCCGAGGCGAAGGTGCCCTACGACATCGTCGAGGAGATGGACGAGATCAACGACGACTTCGCGGGCACCTCGGTCGTGCTCGTGATCGGCGCCAACGACACGGTGAACCCCGCCGCCGCCGAGGATCCCGGAAGCCCCATCGCCGGCATGCCCGTGCTGCGCGTGTGGGAGGCCTCGAACGTCATCGTGTTCAAGCGCTCGATGGCGGCCGGGTACGCCGGGGTCGCGAACCCGCTCTTCACGCGTGACAACACGCAGATGCTCTTCGGCGACGCGAAGGACCGCGTGGAGGACATCCTGCGGGCGCTCTGACCCGCTGCGACGACCGACGGCTCTCAGGTTCGCGCGGCCGCGACACGTAGGATGGATCGGTACTCCCCTCCGAAGTGAAAGAGGTCGCCGTGGCCACCGCCCGCGATGCTGCCCCGGAGCGCGCCCGTTACTGGGTCGCCCCGGTCGTCCGCGGACTCCTGGCCCTCGTGCCGGCCGCGGTCATCACGTTCTCGCAAGACCACTCCGCCACGCTCGGCCTGGCGACCTTCGGAGTCTGGGCGGTCGTGTCCGGCCTCGTCGTCGGGGCGCTCTCGCTGCGCCTCATCGAGGATCGCGGCATCCGCTCGCTCTTCGCGATCAACGCCGTCGTCACCGTGGTCGCGGGCCTGCTGGCCCTCACCGTGCCCGGCGGACTGCCGTTCCTGCTCTTCCTCGTGAGCGTCTGGGCGGCCGTCACCGGATTCGTCGAGCTCTACGCCGGCCTCCGCGGGCGCGGGCGCACCCCTGCCGCACGCGACTGGATCGTCGTCGGAGCCTTCACCGCGATCCTCGCGATCGTGTTCCTGCTGCTGCCGCCCGACACGGTCACCGCCGTCGGCCTCATCGGCGTCTACCTCGTGATCCTGGGCGTCTACGAGCTCATCGGCGGATTCTCGCTGAAGTGGGCCGAATCTGCCGACGCCCGGGCATCCGGATCGGAGCAACTCCCGTGAGCAAGCCTTCTGGCGACTACCAGCCGAGCCGTCGCGAGGTGCTGCGCCCGGCCGAGTACGTCGGCGGCGCGGCCATCGCCGCGATCTTCGTCGGCGTCATCGCGCTCGTCGCCACGCGCGACATCGTGCTCGCGGCCATCGGCGCGGGCGCCGTCTTCATCATCGTGCTCGTGGTGCTCGCGCTGCTCGCGATGACCATCAAGCCGGATGCCGCGGAGTCGGCCGAGCTCGACGAGGACGCCGCCGACCGGGCGCGCCGTGAGGCCGACGGCCATGCGGGCGAGTCGCCCGAGGGCCCGAAGGGCCACTGACCGTCGGGTCTCGATACGGCGCCGCACGCGCAGGAACGCGCGCGGCGCCCGACGTCAGAGCCGGTCGACGAGGTCCGACGCGATGCCGGTGTACGTTCCGGGCGTGAGCGCGAGCAGGCGCCGCTTCGCGTCGTCGCCGATCTCGAGGCCGTCGACGAACTCGGCGAGGTCGGCCTGGCCGATGCGCTTGCCGCGCGTGAGCTCCTTGAGGAGCGCGTAGGGGTCGGCGATGTTCGATCGGCCGGCGGCGACCTCGGCGCGGATCACCGTCTGGATCGCCTCGCCGAGCACCTCCCAGTTGCCGTCGAGGTCGGCGGCGAGCACCGCGAGGTCGAGGTCGATCTCGCCGAGGCCGCGCTGGATGTTGTCGAGCGCGAGCATCGAGTGCCCGAAGCCGACGCCGATGTTGCGCTGCGCCGACGAGTCGGTGAGGTCGCGCTGGAGACGCGAGGTCACGAGCGTCGCGGCGAGCGAGTCGAGCACGGCGCTCGAGAGCTCGAGGTTCGCCTCGGCGTTCTCGAAGCGGATCGGGTTGACCTTGTGCGGCATGGTCGATGAGCCCGTCGCGCCGGCGACCGGCGTCTGGCGGAAGATGCCGAGCGAGATGTAGGTCCAGATGTCGGTCGCGAGGTTGTGCAGCACGCGGTTCGCGTGCGAGATGCGGCCGTAGAGCTCGGCCTGCCAGTCGTGCGACTCGATCTGGGTGGTGAGCGGGTTCCACGAGAGGCCGAGCGACTCGACGAAGTCGCGCGACACGTCGGGCCATGAGACATCCGGAGCCGCGACCACGTGCGCCGAGAACGTGCCGGTCGCGCCGGAGAACTTGCCGAGGTACTCGGTCGCCTCGATCTGCGTCGCGATGCGGGTGAGGCGGTGCGCGAACACCGCGAGCTCCTTGCCCATGGTCGACGGGGTCGCGGGCTGGCCGTGGGTGCGCGAGAGCATCGCGTCGTCGCGGTGCGCGCGTGCGAGCTCGGCGATCGTGTCGATGACGGCGCGGTACTTCGGCAGCCACACCTGCTGCACGGCGTCGCGCACGGTGACCGCGTACGAGAGGTTGTTGATGTCCTCACTCGTGCACGCGAAGTGCGTGAGCTCGGCGAGGTGGTCGAGTCCGAGGTCGTCGAGGCGACGACGCACGTAGTACTCCACGGCCTTCACGTCGTGCCGGGTGGTCGCCTCGAGTGAGGCGAGCTCGTCGATGTCGGGCTGGCCGAAGTCGGTGACGACGCGGCGGAGCGCGGCCTTCTGGTCGGCCGAGAGCGGCGAGGTGCCGAAGAATCCGCGATCGGTCTGCGCGATGAGCCATTCGACCTCGACGTGCACGCGAGCGCGGTTGAGGCCGGCTTCGGAGAGGTGTTCGCCGAGGGTTCCGACGGCGGAACGGTACCGCCCGTCGAGCGGGCTGAGCGGCTGAGGAGGCAGCGTGGTCATCGGATTCCTTGTCTGAGAGCGGGAGCGAGTTGGCGGAACAGCGCCAGCGTCGCCTGCTCTATCATCCCAAGAACTCGATCGAAGGCCGCCCCGTCGGAGTAGTACGGGTCTGGGACGTCCTGCATCGGGGCCAGTTCGGCGTCGAACTCGAGCAGCATCCGCACCTTCTGCTGATCGGCCGAATCGGGCGCCCAGTTGCGGAGGATGCGCGCCTGGCCGCGATCGAACGCGACGACCAGGTCGAGGTTCGGGAAGTCGGTCGGGTCGAACTGGCGCGCGCGATGCCGCGAACCGTCGTAGCCCGCGCGCTCGAGCGCCGCGACGGTGCGCCGGTCTGCCTGCTCGCCGACGTGCCAGTCGCCGGTCGCCGCCGACTCGATCAGGATGCGCGAGGACAGCCCTTCGCGTTCGGCAAGCGAGCGCAGCACCGCCTCGGCCATCGGCGACCGGCAGATGTTGCCCGTGCAGACGAATGACACTCGGAACGGCTGCGCGATACCCCCTGCGGCGTCCGCACGCGTCATGCCCTCCATTGTGGCCGCGATGGGCGTCGCGCGCAGCAGAATGTTGCCGCGTACGCTGTCGAACGTCGAGAGGGGAGGCGGTCGTGGCAGATGCGCCAGAGCCCGATCTGCACGTCGACGAGGTGCTCGTGCGGCGACTCGTCTCGGCGCAGCATCCCGACCTCGCGGGGCCGGTGCGTCGCGCGGCGAACGGGTGGGACAACGTGATGTTCCGCCTCGGCGACGACCTGGCCGTGCGGATGCCGCGGCGCGAGCTCGCGATCCGGCTCATGCTGCACGAGCAGCGGTGGCTGCCCGAACTCTCCACCGGCCTGCCGGTGGCGCTGCCCGCACCCGTGCGGGTCGGCCGCCCGGCGCCGGAGCTCGGCTACGACGCGCCGTGGAGCATCGTGACGTGGCTGCCCGGCTCGGCGGCCCTCGGGTTCGAGACGTCGCTCCGGGATGCTGCGGCCGACGCCCTCGCGGAGTTCGTGTGCGCATTCGGGGTGCCCGCCCCCGCCGACGCGCCGGTCAATCCGTTCCGCGGCGTGCCGCTCGCCGCGCGCGACGAGTCGGTGCGCGCCCGACTCGCCTCGGGTCGCGTGGCCGAGCCCGACGCCGTCGCGCGGGTGTGGGAACGCTCGCTCGCGGCATCCGTCTGGACCGGGTCGCCCGTGTGGCTGCACGGCGACCTGCACCCGGGCAACCTGCTGCTGCACGCCGACGGGCGGCTCTCGGCCGTCGTGGACTTCGGCGACCTCACCTCCGGCGACCCCGCGACCGACCTGGCGACGGCGTGGCTGACCTTCGGACCGAGCGGGCGCGAGGCCTTCCGGCGTCGGACCGACGAGCTCGCGGGCGACGGGACCGACGGGACCGACGGGGCCGGCGGGACCCGCGGCATCGACGAAGCGACCTGGGAGCGCGCCCGGGGGTGGGCGCTCGTCCTGGCGACGGCGGTCGTCGACGCGACCGACGCCGAAAGCCCCCTCGGCCGGCTGGGCGCGCGCGTGCTCGACGACCTCGTCGCCGAAGCCGGGTGAACGTCTCGTCGGCCGGCTGACCGGCTGGTCGCTCGTCCTCCACAGGCGCGCCCTGGCCGAGGGCCCCGACCGACGGATGCCGCTGGCCGTCGCCATCCGTTCGGTCCCACCAGACTGGCGCGATGACCTCGTACGACGACCATCTCGCCGCCGTGAGCGCCTTGCGCAACGGCACCGCCGTGACGCCGGAGTGCGTCGACGACGTGTCGAGCGCTCAGCAGACGCTGCGCGAGCTCGCCGAGGAGCTCCGAGGCCCGGCGGCCGCGGCCATGCCGGGGCCGCCGACGCGCTGGAGGTCCGACGCCGCCACCGCCTATGCCGAAGCGCTCGAGGAGGCGCGGGGTTCCGTGGTCGTGATCGCGAGGATCATGACGGAGGCCGAATGCGCACTCGGGTCGTGCGCGGTGACGCTCCGGGCACGGCTCGACGACCTCGAGGCGGCGCTCGCGTGGCGGCCGTCGTCGTGAGCGACGATCTCGTCATCTCGGGCGGCGGCTCGACCCGCGTCGCCGTCGACGAGCTCTTCGCCGACGTGGGTCGACTCGACACGGCCGAGGGGCTCGTGCGATACGCGTCCGACCGGTTCGGCGTGGCGCGGTCGAAGCTCGATGCGGTCGAACACCGGGCGACGGCGAGCGGGCCGCTCCCGTGGCCCGGCGACGACCTGCGCTTCGGGTGGTTCGCCTTCGAAGTCGCCCTCGGACGCCTCCGCCTGCTCCGGTTCCGACTCGTCATGGCGGCGGAGCTGTACGGCGCGACGGAACGCACCGTCGGCGCCCTGTGGGACCTCGGGGGCGCCGTCGGCGCCTCGGTGCTCGGATTCCTCGCACCGCGGGCGATGGCGGGCGCGGCCGTCTCGTTGCTGCCCGTCGCGCTCCCGGCCGCCGCCGCCCTCGGGCTGGCACGCATGGCCGGCTCGGATCCGGGCCCGGCCGTCGACGCGGCGGTGCGGCGATGGCTCGGCGAGCACCGCGGCGTGCTGAACGATCCGGCCTTCGTGCGGTTCGTGCGCACGTTCGCAGACCACGCAGACGACTTCGTGCTCGGCGCGCTCAACGTGCCGGCGGCGCCGCTGGTCGGCTCGGCGACCGAGGCGCCGGAGTCCGCGTCACTGATCCTCGGGGTGACGGGCCTCCTGTCCGCCATCGGCATCGGAACCGGGCGCACCCTCGTCGACGGCCCCGTGCGGGTCGAGCGCGTCACGAGCGGCCCCGCCCGCGACCCCGCCGTGGCGCCGTCGCCGTCGAATGCCGCCGTGCCTCCGCCCCGCGGCTTCGAGGACCTTGCCGACCGCGTGCCGCGCGGCGATGCGCAGATCACCGTCGAGCGCCATCACGTCGACGGGGAGAACCGCTGGCTCGTGTACATCGCCGGCACGGCCGATTTCGGGCTCGTCGCCGGTTCGGAGACCAACGACATGACCTCGAACGTGCACGGCATCGCCGACGACTCGCCGCTCGACGCCCTGCGTCTCGCCGGGTCGACTTCGGCGGGCGCCGAGCGCGGCGTGCGTCTCGCGCTCGCCGAGGCCGGTGCGCTGCCGGGCGACCCGATCGTGGCCGTCGGCCATTCCGGCGGCGGGGTGATCGCCGCGAGCCTCGCCGCCGATCCCGGTCTCAACGTCGTCGGCGGGCTCAACCTCGGCGGTCCGGTCGCCTCGGCGCAGATCCCCGAGACGTGCTCGTTCATCTCGGTCGAGCACGCCGATGACCTCGTGCCCGCGACGGGCGGGTCGGGGCATCCGTCGTGCGTGGTCGTGGTGTCGCGCCGGGTGAACGAGCACGGCTCCGACGGCGATGCCGTGCTGCCCGCCCACCAGTTCGTGGAGTACGGGCAGACCACTGCGCTGCTCGACGAGTCCGATGCGCCGCAGTTGGTCGCCTTCCGCGAGCAGCTGCAGGAGTTCACGGCCGGCACGGTCGGCGAGCAGACCAGATGGCGCGCGGAGCGCGTTCCAGACGAGGAGCCGTGAACAAACGCCCTCGGGTGGCCGAACCGTCGGGTCTCAGTCCCGGCTGGGCCGCACCACGAGGCCGATGAGCCAGCTGAACAGGCCGAGCACGAGCGCACCGAGCACGCCCCACCAGAACGACTCGACCACGAGGCCGAAGCCCATGAGGTCGCTGACCCAGTCGACGATCAGCAGCAGCAGGCCGTTGACGATGAACGAGATCAGCCCGAGGGTCAGCAGGTACAGCGGGAACGCCACGATGCGGATGAACGTGCCGATGATCGCGTTCACGAGGCCGAAGATCAGGGCGACGAGCAGGTAGGTGAGCAGTGTGCCGATGCTCGAGTCCTCGTACGGCACGACGTTGACGCCGTCGACGAGCAGGGTCGTCAGCCAGAGGGCGAACGCGACGACCAGGACCTTGATGATGAACCGCATGCGGCAACTCTTCCAGACGCGACCGACGATGAGCGAGCAGGTACCGTGGAATCCGTGACCAATCCCGAGTCGACGGCGCCGGGCATCCGCCTCCGCCCAGAGATCGCCGCGCTTCCTCCGTACCGCCAGGGCCGCCCCGCGCCCGCCGAGGGCTACAAGCTCTCGAGCAACGAGAACCCGTTCGACCCGCTTCCCGGCGTGGCCGAGGCCGTCGCGGCGACGGCGACCGCGATCAACCGGTACCCCGACGCGACGGCACTGGCGCTGCGTGAGAAGCTCGGCGAACGCTTCGGCGTCTCGGCCGACGAGGTGCTCATCGGCGACGGCTCCGTCGCCCTGCTCGCCCAGTTCATCCTCGCCGCGGCGGCGCCCGGCGACGAGGTCGTCTACTCCTGGCGTTCGTTCGAGGCCTACCCCGGGCTCGTGACCGTCGCCGGAGCGACGAGCGTGCAGATCCCGAACCGCCCAGACCACGGGCACGACCTCGACGCCATGGCCGACGCGATCACCGATCGCACGCGCGTCGTCATGGTCTGCTCCCCCAACAACCCCACGGGTGTCACGGTCACCGCCGAGGAGTTCGAGGCGTTCATGGCCCGGGTACCGAGCGACCTGCTCGTGCTGCTCGACGAGGCCTACATCGAGTTCGTCCGCCACCCGGCATCCGTCGACGGGCGCACGCTTATCGGCCGGTACCCGAACCTCGTGGTGCTGCGCACCTTCTCGAAGGCCTACGGACTTGCGGGACTCCGCGTCGGCTACGCGATCGGGCCGGTCGCGATCCTCGACGCCGCCCGTGCGACGGCGATCCCCCTCGGCGTCACCGCGGCCGGCGGCGCCGCCGGCATCGCCTCGCTCGAGCCCGAGGCCGAGCGCGAACTGCTCGCCAGGGTCGACGTGCTCGTCGAACGCCGCGCACGCCTGCGCGACGGCCTGATCGACCTCGGCTGGCCGATCCCCGAGGCGCAGGGAAACTTCGTCTGGCTCCCCGCCGGAGCCGAGACGACCGCGGTCGCCGAGCGCCTGTTCGACGCCGGTGTCGTGGTGCGCGCGTTCCCGCCCGAGGGCATCCGGGTCTCCATCGGCGAGGAGGCCTCTGTCGAAATCCTCCTCGGGATTCTCGGAGAGCTTGTACCGCGTTCACAAGAAGGGCACCCGAAGTAGCGGGTAGCGTGAAACCCGTGGTCGCCCAGGAACGAGAATTCACCGCGCCGACGGTGCAACTGCTGACCCCCGAGGGAGCGCTCCGGCCCTCCCCCGAGGCCGAGGCCTACCTCCCGATGATCGAGGCGCTCGACGACGCCGCGCTCGAGCAGTTCCATCGGGACATGGTCGTGTCGCGCCGCCTCGACATCACCGGCGCGAACCTGCAACGCCAGGGCCAGCTCGCGCTCTGGGTGCCGAGCCACGGCCAGGAGGCCGCGCAGGTCGGCTCCGCCAGGGCTGCTCGCCCGCAGGACCACATCTTCCCGTCCTATCGCGAGCACATCGTCGGCATGATCCGCGGGCTCGACCCCGTGCGCATCTTCGGACTGCTCCGGGGCGTGACGCTCGGCGGGTGGAACCCGGCCGAGAACGGCAACTTCCACCTCTACACGCTCGTGCTCGCCTCGCAGACGCTGCACGCCACGGGCTACGCCATGGGCATCAAGTTCGACGGGGCGTCCGGAACCGGCGATCCCGAGTCCGATGCCGCCGTGCTCGTGTACTACGGCGACGGCGCGACCTCGCAGGGCGACGCCAGCGAGGCGCTCGTCTTCGCCTCGAGTTACCAGTCACCGCAGGTCTTCTTCGTGCAGAACAACCAATGGGCGATCTCCGTGCCGGTCTCGCGGCAGTCGCGCAGTCCGCTCGGGCTCCGCGGCGGCGGCTTCGGCATGCCGAGCCTCCGCATCGACGGCAACGACGTGCTCGTCAGCTACGCTGCCACCCGCGTCGCGCTCGAAGAGGCGCGTGCGGGCGACGGGCCGAGCTTCATCGAGGCCCTGACCTACCGCATGGGCGCGCACACCACGGCCGACGACCCCACGAAGTACCGCACCGACGACGAGGTCGCCTACTGGGCGCAGCGCGACCCGATCATCCGGTACCGGGCGTGGCTCGAGTCCCGCGGCGCGTCTGCGGCGTTCTTCGACTCGGTCGACGAAGAGGCGGCGGATGTCGCGAGCGACGTCCGCAAGCGGGCCCTCGAGGTCGTCGCGCCGACGCGCGAGAAGATCTTCGAGCACGTCTACAGCGAGGCCCATCCGGCGCTGGCCGAGCAGTCGGCCTGGCTCCAGGCGTACGAGACCGGATTCGAAGGAGGCGCAGCGTGAGCACCGACATCGAGGAGCAGCTGCAGGCCGGCGCGATCGAGCCCGCCACGGCGACCGAGTCCAACGTGCCGGGTCCCGCGAGCGGCGACGCCGCGGCATCCGCTCAGCAGGCCGTGAAGGGCGTGCAGACGCTCTCGATGGCCAAGGCGATCACCGCGGGCCTCCGCGAGGCGCTGCGCGCCGACGACAAGGTGCTGCTCATGGGCGAGGACATCGGGCCGCTCGGCGGCGTGTTCCGCGTCACCGAGGGCCTGCAGGCCGAGTTCGGCGACCACCGCGTGCTCGACACCCCGCTCGCCGAGTCCGGCATCGTCGGAACGGCCATCGGCCTCGCGATGCGCGGCTACCGGCCGGTCATCGAGATCCAGTTCGACGGGTTCATCTTCCCGGCGTTCGACCAGATCACGACGCAGCTCTCGCGCATGACGCTCCGCCACGACGGGTCGCTGTCGATGCCCGTCGTGATCCGGGTGCCCTACGGCGGGCACATCGGCTCGATCGAGCACCACCAGGAGAGCCCGGAGGCCTACTTCGCGCACACGCCTGGCCTCCGCGTGGTCAGCCCGTCGAGCCCGCACGACGCGTACTGGATGATCCAGGAGGCGATCGCCTCGAACGACCCCGTGCTGTTCTTCGAGCCCAAGAGCCGCTACTGGCCGAAGGGGCCGGTCGACCTCGACCACTCGGGCGTGCCGCTGCACTCGAGCCGCGTCATCCGCTCGGGCACCGATGTCACCGTCGTCGGACACGGGGCGATGATCTCGACCCTGCTCCAGGCCGCCGACATCGCTGCCGGCGAGGGCACGAGCCTCGAGGTCGTCGACCTGCGCTCCCTCTCCCCCATCGACTACGGGCCCCTGCTCGAATCGGTGGGCCGCACCGGCCGCCTCGTCGTCGCGCAGGAGGCCTACGGCTCGGTCAGCGTCGGGTCCGAGATCGCGGCGACCGTCGCCGAGCGTGCGTTCTACTCGCTCGAGGCGCCCGTGCTGCGCGTCTCGAGCTTCGACACGCCGTTCCCGCCGGCCGCGCTCGAGACCGAGTACCTGCCGAGCCCCGACCGGGTGCTCGAAGCCGTCGACCGTGCGCTCGCGTACTGACGACGACACGAATTCGATATGACGATGACGGCATAGAGCGACTGCGAGGGTGGACACATGACTGAGATCCGGTTCCCGTTGCCCGACGTCGGTGAAGGACTCACCGAGGCCGAGATCGTGCAGTGGCGTGTCGCGCCCGGTGACTCGATCGCCCTCGACCAGGTGTTCGTCGAGATCGAGACGGCCAAGTCGCTCGTCGAGCTGCCGAGCGCGTTCGAGGGCGTCGTGACCGAACTGCTCGTCGCCGAGGGCGCGACGGTCGACGTCGGCACGCCCATCCTCGTCGTGCAGACGGCGGATGCCGCGGGCGCGGCGGTCGCGCCGGCACCCACCTCCGCCGAGCCCGCCGTCGCCGCGGCAGCCGGCGCGCAGCCGCCGGCCGCATCCGCCGCCGCTCCCCCGGCGTCCGCCGCATCGGAGCCGGCGACCGTCGCATCGCACGCGCCCACCGCCTCGGAGGGCGGCGGCGCGGTGCTCGTCGGCCACGGCACGTCGGGTCCCTCCGGCACCAGGCGACGTCTGCGGCATCCGTCACCCGGGGTCGCGCACGAGCACCTCGCGCCGACGCCGCCCGCCCCGCCGGTCGCGACTCCCCCGGCCTCGGCGCCCGATGGAGCCGCGGCTCCCGCGCAGGCCCGACCCGATTCGGGTGTGCCGGTCATCGCGAAGCCGCCGATCCGCAAGCTCGCGAAGGACCTCGGCGTCGACCTCTCGCGGGTCGCGCCCACGGGGCCGATCGGCGACATCACGCGTGACGACGTGATCCGCGAGGCGAGCCAGGCCAGCGTGTTCCGCAACATCCAGACGCCCGAGGCGCCGACCGGCCGCGAGGAGCGCATCCCCGTGAAGGGCGTGCGCAAGGCCATCGCCACGGCCATGGTGCAGAGTGCATACTCCGCGCCGCATGTGAGCGTGTTCGTCGACGTCGATGCGACGCGCACCATGGAGTACGTCAAGCGCCTCAAGGCCTCGACCGACTTCACCGGCGTGCGCGTGTCGCCGCTGCTCATCATGGCGAAGGCCATGATCTGGGCGGTCCGCCGCAACCCGTCGGTGAACGCCCAGTGGACCGACTCCGAGATCATCGTGAAGCACTACGTGAACCTCGGCGTCGCCGCGGCGACGCCGCGCGGCCTCATCGTGCCGAACGTCAAGGAGGCGCAGGCCATGACCATGGTCGAGCTCGCCACCGCGCTCGAGCAACTGACGCTCGTCGCCCGCGAGGGCCGCACGCAGCCGGCCGAGATGGCGAACGGCACGATCACCGTCACGAACATCGGCGTCTTCGGCATGGACACGGGCACCCCGATCCTGAACCCCGGCGAGGTCGCGATCGTGGCCCTCGGCACGATCAGGCAGAAGCCCTGGGTCGTCGACGGCGAGGTCCGCCCTCGGTTCGTCACGACGATCGGCGCCTCGTTCGATCACCGCGTCGTCGACGGCGACGTGGCGAGCCGGTTCCTGGCCGACGTGGCGTCGATCATCGAGGAACCCGCGCTGCTGCTGGAGTAGCCGGCTGGTCGCTGGTCTCGATGCGGCGCCGGTGCGCCTACTCGACCGGCGGTGGGGGTGCCGTGCCTACTGGCCCGGGCTGCTGCGTGCCGGTCGGAGAAGCCTCAGAACCGGATCTCGTAGGTGATCGACTCGTCGGTGCGGGCGCTCTCGCCCATGCCCGAGCGCTCGAGCACGCGACGCGCGGGCAGGTTGGCGATCTCGGCCTCGGCGCGGACGATGCGCGCCCCGTTGGTGCGCGCCAGCACGAGCGCCTCGCTCACGACCTGGTCGGCCAGGCCGCGACCGCGGGCGGCCGGCACGAGGGCGAAGGCGAACTCGATCGCGCCCTCGTCGCTGAGGGGGCCGAACAGGTTGACCCCGCCGACGGCGGCACCCGTGATCTCGCCGTCGACGAGATGCACGAGATAGGGGCCGAACGGCGACGGATCGCCGGAGGCGCGCACCGCGGCGACGTACTCGCGCAGCAGTTCGGGCTCCTCGGTGAACGAATAGCCGCCCTCCCAGCCGTCACGCGGGTCGACCTCGCCGGAGAGCAGCCGCTCGGCGTCGACGACGGTGAACGGACGCAACGTGAGTGAGGGGGTCGTCGTATCCACGTGCTTCATGCTCGCATGGGCGACCGACAAGCGCGAGCGCCCGTGACGGAGATTTCACGAACGTGCAACCTTCCACATGGTTTTGACAATCATTATCAATAAGCGTAGCTTCGACGTATGAGGCACTCCCCCACACGCTCCGCGCGCACGCTCCCCATCCTCGCCGCCATCGCGACGATCGGCACGGGAACGCTGCTGCTGAGCGGATGCGCCTCCCCCGCGGCATCCGGCGACACGACCGGCCCGCAGATCGTCGCGACGACGACCCAGGTCGGCGACTTCGTGAACGAGCTCGTGGGCGACGACGTCGAGGTCACCCAGCTGCTCTCGCCGGGCCAGAGCGCCCACAGCTTCGACCCGTCGGCTGCGCAGCTGCTGGCCCTCGCCGACGCCGATGCGGTCGTCATGAACGGCGCAGGCCTCGAGTCGTGGCTCGACGATGCGCTGCAGGCCGCGGGCTTCGACGGCGTGCTCATCGACTCGAGCACCGGCATCGAGCTCTTCTCGACCGACGAGCACGACCACGACGACCACGACGACGCGTCCACGGATGCCACGACCGACGACCATGACCACGACCACGGTGCCGGTAACCCCCATATCTGGACGGACCCCGAGCTGGCCGAGCGGATGGTCGAGAACATCTCCGAGGGGCTCGCCGGCCTCGAGGGCATCGACCCCGCAGCGCTCGACGCAGCGACCTCCGCCTCTGTCGCGAAGCTCGACGCGCTCGACGACTGGATCGAGCAGAGCGTCGGCCAGGTGCCCGAGGACCAGCGCCTGCTCGTGACCAACCACGACGCGTTCACGTACTACGTCGACGCGTACGACCTCGTCTTCGTCGGCAGCGTGATCCCGAGCTTCGACGACAACGCCGAGCCGAGCGCGGCCGAGATCGACGAACTCGTCGCGGCCATCACGGCGACCGGCACGAAGGCCGTGTTCTCCGAGGCGTCCCTGTCGCCGAAGGCCGCCGAGGCGATCGCCCGCGAGGCGGGGGTCACCGTGTACTCGGGCCCCGACGCGCTCTACGGCGACTCGCTCGGCGAGGCGGGCACCGAGGGGGAGACGTACGTGGGTTCGCAGGTCCACAACACCAGGCTGATCGTCGAGTCGTGGGGCGTGGAGCCTTCCGCGCTCCCGGCCGCGCTGCAAGGATGACCCCATGAGTGCGAACGCGGTGCTGACCTTCGAGGATGCCGCGTTCACGTACCCCGGCGGCGACGGCGTGAGCGGACTCGACTTCGCGATCGCGCCGGGCGAGGCCGTCGCGCTCATCGGGCCGAACGGCGCCGGAAAATCGACCCTGCTTCGTGGCGTGCTCGGCCTCGTGCCGCTCACGCGAGGGCGCATGGCCCTCGGCCGCCGATCGGCCGACGGCGCCGGCGGCCGCACGTCGAGCGGCGCCGACGGGGCATCGCATGCCGATCGCGGCATGGTCGGGTTCCTTCCGCAGACCATGGAGTTCGACGTCGACTTCCCGATCAGCCTCGAGCAGGTCGTCATGCAGGGCAGGTACCGCCGGCTCGGCCTCCTGCGGTGGCCGGGGCGGGCCGACCGGGCGGCGGTCCGACACGCGCTCGAGACCGTCGGACTGGCCGAGTTCGCCTCGAAGCGGTTCGGATCCCTCTCGGGTGGCCAGCGCCAGCGCGGGCTCCTCGCCAGGGCGCTCGCGGCGGATCCGAGCCTGCTCCTGCTCGACGAGCCGTTCAACGGGCTCGACCAGCCGAACCGCGACGCGCTCGTCACGACGCTCCGCCGCTTGAAGGGCGAGGGGGTCGCCGTGCTCGTCTCGACGCACGACCTCGAACTCGCACGTGAGGTCTGCGATCTCGTGCTGCTCGTGAACGGACGCCAGACGGCCTTCGGCCCCGTCTCCGACGCGCTCACGCTGACGAACGTGCAACGCTGCTTCGAAGGCGTCGAGGTCGAGATCGACGAGCACACGCTCGTCGTGCCAGGTCACGAGGGCCATTGATGCCGCATTCGGAATACAGCGGCCGTCCACCGCGGGGGAGCGGCGGCGCATGAGCCTGGCCGACGCCCTGTTCGGGGCGTTCACGCTGCCGTTCATGGCACGTGCGCTCGTCGTGATGCTCGTGCTCTCGGTGATCGCGGGCGTCGTGGGCGTGCTCGTGAACCTCCGCAGCCTCGAGTTCATCACCGACGGCCTCACCCACGCCGTCTTCCCCGGCCTCGCGGTCGGCCTCGCGGTCGGCGGGGCGTCGGGCGTGCTCCCGGGCGCCGCGGTGGCCGCCCTCATCGGGGCGGTGCTGCTGACCTGGCTCATGCGCTCGGGCATCGCCTCCGATGCGGGCATCGCCGTCGTGCTCACGGCCGCGTTCAGCGTCGGCGTCATCGTCGTCTCGAAGAGCGACGACTACGCGGGCGCGCTCGAGGAACTGCTGTTCGGTCGCGTGCTCACCATTCCGCCGTCCGACGTCGTACCGCTCGTGATGGTCTCCGCGATCGCGCTGCTCCTCGTGGCACTGACCGCGAAGCAGCAGGTGTTCCGCGCGTTCGACGCGGCGGGCAGTCGCGCGGCCGGGAACTCGGCGTTCGCCCTCGACCTCACGCTGAACGTCGCCGTCGCGCTCGTCGTGGTGGCGGGCGCCAGCACCGTCGGATCGCTGCTCGTGCTCGCCCTGCTCGTGGTGCCCGGCGCGGTGGCCCGTCTGTTGACCGGGCGTCTCTGGCTGTTGTTCCCGCTCGCCGGGCTGTTCGCCGCACTCGCGTCGTGGTTCGGCCTGGCCGCGGGGTTCGCGGCGAGCGTCGGGGCCGGCATCGACCTGCCGGCGGGCAGCACGATCGTCGCCGTGTTCGTGCTCGCGTACGGCGTCGTGCTGCTCGGCCGGCTCGTTCGCGACGCGGCCGTTCGGCGCGCCGCGTCGCGAGACGCGTCGCCGCCGACGTCGTCGATCCCGGCGGCGGGGGAGCGGGTCGCATGACGTACTTCGAGCGGGCGATGCTCGCGGCCATCGTGATCGGCGCGGTCGGCGGATTCGTCGGATGCCTCGTGGTGCTGCGCAAGCGCACCTTCTTCGCCCAGGCGCTCACCCACGGCACCTACCCGGGTGCCGTCGCGGCGGCCGCGCTCGGCGTGAGCGTTCCGCTCGGTGCCGCCGCGGCATCCGTCGTGCTCGTACTCGTGATGACGGGCATCGCGCGCGTGCGCAACCAGGGCGCGCAGGTCGCCGCGGGCATCGTGCTCACGGGTGGATTCGCGGCGGGGGCGATCCTCGCGGCGGTCGTGCCGAGCCTGCCGGTGCAGCCGGAGTCGCTGCTCGTCGGCTCGATCCTCACCGTGACCGACGGCGACATCCTGCTCGCCGCCGCGGTCGGCGTCGTCGCGCTCGCGCTCGTGCTGCTCTTCGGACGCAGCATCGTGTTCTCGACCTTCGACCAGGGCGGATTCCGCGCGGCGGGCTACCGGGAGTGGCCGATCGAACTGCTCGTGCTCGGGCTCACGGCCGCGACCGTGGTGAGCGCGCTGCCGGCCGTCGGGGCGATCCTCGCGATCGCGCTCATCGCGGCGCCGGCCGCGGCCGCGCGGATCGTCACCTCGACCTACCGCGGCATGCTCGTGGTCGCGCCGGTGGTCGGCGCGGCCTCCGGCGTGCTCGGCGTGCTCGCCTCGCGGGCGTTCGCGATCGCCGCGGGCCCGGCCATCGTGCTCACGGCGACCGCCTTCCTCGTCATCGCGCTCGGCGGCTCCAAGCTGCGCGCGCTACCGTGGAGGGCATCCGCGATTCCCGTGGAGACGGCAGAGGACGCACGCACCGCATGAAGCGCAACACCTGGCAACGCGAAGCCGTTCGGGAGGCCCTCGACGGCACCGAAGGGTTCATCAGCGCGCAGGCGCTGCACTCGACGCTGCACGCGAGCGGCTCGCCGATCGGCCTCGCGACCGTCTACCGCGCGCTCGGCGACCTGGCCACCACGGGCGAGGCGGACTCGCTGCAGTCGCCCGACGGCGAGGCGCTCTACCGCGCGTGCAGCACGACCGGCCACCACCACCACCTGATCTGCCGCAATTGCGGGAGCACCGTCGAGATCGCGGCCGACGAGGTCGAGGCCTGGGCGCATCGCGTCGCCGGCGAGCACGGGTTCACGCGTGCGGCCCACGTCGTCGACGTGTTCGGGCTCTGCGCGAACTGCACGAGGCTGGTCGCGGCAGAGTAGGCCCGAGTCGTCTGCACCCCTAGGCGCGATGCCGCAGGTGAACCCAGACGGGTGGATGCGGCATCCGATGCTCTCGATAGAGCCGGTTCGCGAACGGCGCCCACACGATCACGGCGATGCCGGCGCCCACGAGCAGGCCGCCAATGGTGTCGGAGATCCAGTGCGCGCCGAGGTAGGTGCGGCTGAACATCATGAGCACCGTGTACACGGCGCCCGTCACCCAGACCCACGTTCGCATGAAGATGAGGCCGAGCGCCGCCGCGGTCACAGCCGCATTCGCGCTGTGGCCCGACGGGAACGATCCGAAATCGGGCTGGACCAGGATCTCCTCGGGGCGGGGCCTCGCCACGACGACCTTGATCACGCGCGTCAAGGCCGCGCTCGCGACGGTCGCCAGGAGGTAGTAGCCGGCGGCCCACGGCCTTCGGAAGAGC
Organism: Agromyces sp. PvR057; assembly: GCF_040547485.1. NCBI lineage: Bacteria > Bacillati > Actinomycetota > Actinomycetes > Micrococcales > Microbacteriaceae > Agromyces > Agromyces sp. PvR057. Next base: position 105,032 of record NZ_JBEPPT010000003.1, on the reverse strand, counting down.
AGGAGTCCGCCGATGATCGCCACCGGCACGGCGAAGGTCGACAGGAGCCCGCCGCCGATGGCGTTGAACACGAGTGCGGGTGTCGTGAGCCACTCGGCCCGGTTCGCGGCGAGCCCGGCCATGTACTCGACCTCGAACCCGAACGGCTTGTCCTGCCCGCGGTAGACGAGCACGAGGGCGAGCACCGTCACCAGCGCGAGCGCGGCGCCGCCCGACACCACGGGCCAGAACCGGGCCACGCGCACCGCAGTGGGCGCCGTCGAGGCCGATGCGGGCGCGGACGGCTCGTGGTCGCCGGCCCCGCCCCGCCGGTCGACATGCGGGCGCTGGTCGTCGCCGGGCTGCCGCTCCTCCATCGGGCTCATTCCTCCCGATCGGCCTCCGAGGCGTCCACCTCGGCGGGTGTGCCGACGCGCACCGTGCGCCAGGTGTCGACGGCGATCACGATGCCGAGCACCGCGAGCGACAGGGCGATCGAGGCGAGCGCGTCGGTGGCCCAGTGGTAGCCCAGGTAGATGCGGCAGGCAGCGGTGAGCAGGACGATGACGGATGCCGCGACGAACGCGAGCACCGTGATCACGGGCCTGCGGTGCCGGGAGAAGACGAGGTAGGTCGTGATGAAGAGGAAGTCGGCCACGCCCATGACGTGCCCCGACGGGAACGACGACGTGTGGTCGATCTCGAGCATCATGTCGCCGACCGGCGGTCGCTCGCGCGAGATGACCGGGGCGAGCACCTGCACGATGATGACGCCGAGCAGCATTCCGCCGGCGAGCAGCAGCGGCCGCCACGCATGCTTGGCCAGGATGCCCCAGGTGACCGTCGTGACGAGGATGATGACGGGCATCGCGATGGGACCGAAGACGGTCGCGAGCACGATCATGAAGGTCGTGAGCCACTCGGCATGGTTGCCGTCGAGCCAGTGCTCGACCGGTGCGTCGACCATCGAGACGTCGTCGGCCTCGAGCACCGAGTCGAAGATGAAGAGGAACGCGGCGAGGCCGGCGACGACGAGCACGATCGCGATGACGAAGAGGTTGCGTTTCGCGGATGCCGGGAGCACGCGCTCCTCGACGATGAACCGCTCGTGGAAGCGGTGCAGCCGGCCGGGTCGCTCGGCGGTCTCGGTCATGGGGGGCCCTCCAGCCGGTGCCCGTGGGAGTCGGGCTCGGCTCCTTCACCGTAGGGCCGGTCGGCGGCGCGGCGAAGCCCGGGCCCGGGCGTTGCGCGACCGGGCGCAACATGCTAACGACCACCGCAGCCGCCTCCCAGACGATCCGGAGTCATCTGAAACCCCAGATCAGCCGCACATTCGTCGGCGCCGATTTGGTGGGCTCCGTCGCTCGGCCATACGGTTGATGACGGCCCTCACGGGCCGACCCACCCAGTCCGCGCCCTCCTGGGAGGCCCGCTTCGGCGGTTTCCATGACGGGGGTCGTACGGTTCCGCGCGTGGTGCGCCGCCCCGATGGCGGCGCGCGCTGGAGCCGGGATTCGCCCGACGTCCGTCGGCGCTTGAGTCCCGGATCCCGGATCGCCAGAACCCGGCCGTGACGCGCGCGCATCCGCCTGCCACCCTGCACCCGGCGGCGGAATCCGCGCGTGCCATTGGAGCACCTCGAGATGCCCGAACAGCACAGCACCATCGAATCACGCGGCAGCGCTGATTCACGCAGCAGCACCACTGCGCCACCCGGCGCCACCGACCCACGCGGCACCACCGCTGTCACCGACCCACGCGGCACCACCGCTTCCCGCGGCACCACCGCTTCCCGCGGGATCATCGACCCCTCGGTCATGAACGCCCTCGAGGTCCGCAACCTCACCCGGTTCTTCGGGCGAAAGCCCGCAGAGGCGCTCGAACGCCTGAACGCGGGCGCCTCCCGAGAGGACCTCGCCGCCCTCGGCACCGCCGCGGTGATCGACGTCGACTTCGACGTGCGCCAGGGCGAGATCTTCGTCGTCATGGGGCTGTCGGGCTCCGGCAAGTCGACGCTCATCCGCATGCTCAACGGCCTCGTCGAGCCGACCGCCGGCACCGTGACCGTCATGGGCGAGTCGATCACGGGCGTCGGCCCTGCGCGGCTCCGCGACGTTCGTCGCAAGCACGTCGCGATGGTGTTCCAGCACTTCGCCCTGCTGCCCCACCTCACCGTGCTCGACAACGCCGCGTACGGCCTCGAGGTGCAGGGCGTGCCCCTCGCGGAGCGCCGCGCCAGGGCCGGGCGCGTCCTGGAACGCGTCGGCCTCGCCGGGTGGGGCGACAAGCTCCCGTCCGAGCTCTCCGGAGGCATGCAGCAGCGCGTCGGCCTCGCCCGGGCGCTGGCCGCCGACGCCGACATCCTGCTCATGGACGAGGCGTTCAGCGCCCTCGACCCGCTGATCCGCCGCGAGATGCAGGAGCAGCTCGTCGAGCTGCAGCAGGAGCTCGGCAAGACGATCATCTTCATCACCCACGACCTGAACGAGGCCATGTTCCTCGGCGACCGCATCGCCGTCATGCGCGACGGACGCGTGGTGCAGATCGGGTCGGCCGAGGAGATCCTCACGGACCCGGCCGACGACTACGTGGCCCAGTTCGTGCAGGACGTCGACCGCGCGCGCGTGCTCACCGCCGGCAACGTCATGGAGGCGCCGCGCGCCGTGGCATCCGCGTCGGCCGGACCGCGTGCCGCGCTTCGCGCCATGCGCGACCTGCAGACGTCGATGGTCTTCGTCGTGGCATCCGGACGGAAGCTCGTCGGCGTCGCCCACGACCGGGACGTGCTCCGACTCGTGCGTCGCGGCGAGCGGTCGCTCGAGGGCGCGATCACCGACGACTTCGCCGCCGTCGGGCCCGACGTGTACCTCACCGACCTGCTCGAGAGCTCGGTCGAGCAGGCGCTGCCGCTCGCCGTCGTCGACGACGAGGGCCGCCTGCTCGGCGCCGTGCCGCGCGTCACGCTGCTCGCGGCGCTCGGCAACGTGCCGACGGACACCGCCGAGCTGCAGGCGCTGCAGACCCCGGCGACCGTGTCGGCCGACGAGATGACCGCGACGCTGCGGGAGACCGCGGCCTCGGCGCCGCCGGACACCCCGCTGCCGGTCGACGAACTCGCCCTCGTCGAGGGGAGCGCCTCGTGAGCGACCTCCGCCTCCCGCTCGGCGAACTCGCCGAGGGATTCATCGACGTGCTCACCGACACGCTCGGGTGGTTCTTCTCGATCGTGCGCACCGTGTTCCTCGCGTTCTACGACGCGGTCGAGTTCGTGCTCATCACGCCGCCGTTCTGGATCGTGATCGCCGCGCTCGCCGCGCTCGCCTGGTTCGTGAAGGGCTGGAAGCTCTCGCTCGGCACCGCGCTCGGCCTCCTCGTGATCGTCGGGGTCGACCAGTGGGACCACGCGATGGAGTCCCTGGCCCTCGTGCTCGTGGCGAGCACGATCGCGATCGCGCTCGCGGTGCCAGTCGGCATCTGGACGGCGCGGTCCGACGTCGCCTCGCGGATCGTGCGCCCGGTGCTCGACTTCATGCAGACCATGCCGGCGTTCGTCTACCTGATCCCCGCGCTGATCCTCTTCCGCGTCGGCGTCGTGCCCGGCATCGTCGCGACGATCGTGTTCGCGATGGCTCCGGGCGTGCGGCTCACCGAGCTCGGCATCCGCGGGGTCGACAAGGAGGTCGTCGAGGCCGGGCACGCGTTCGGCGCGTCGCCCGCGCGCATCCTCCGCCAGATCCAGCTGCCCCTCGCGATGCCGAGCATCATGGCCGGCGTCAACCAGGTCATCATGCTCTCGCTCTCGATGGTCGTCATCGCCGGCATGGTCGGCGCGGGCGGACTCGGCGGGGATGTCGTCGCCTCGCTGAACCGCATCGATGTCGGCCTCGGTTTCGAGGCGGGGCTCTCGGTCGTGATCCTCGCGATCATCCTCGACCGCATCACCGGCGCGCTCGGTGCGGGTCGGGGGCTCCGCGCCCGCACCGGGCCGGGCTCGGTCACCGGCACGGGCACCGGCACCTCCGACCACGACGACGACCGAGCGGATGCCGCGGCCGAGGCGGAGCGCGAGTTCGCGTCGCCCCGGCGTGCGCCCGTCACCACCGCCTGATCCCGGCTCCCCATAACCCGCGACCCACAGCCCGCGGGAGGAAAGGAAACACATGAAGAAGTCCATGCTCACCGGAGCGTTCGCGCTCACCGCGGCATCCGCCCTGGTCCTGACCGGATGCTCGGCCGACGGCAGCGCCGAGGCGCTCGAGAACGGCGACCGGAAGGACGTCACGATCGCCGTGTTCAACGGCTGGGACGAGGGCGTCGCCGCGAGCGAGCTCTGGAAGGCGATCCTCACCGAGCAGGGCTACGACGTCACGCTCGAGTACGCCGACCCGGCCCCCGTCTACAGCGGCCTCGCGAGCGACGACTACGACGTGACGCTCGACACCTGGCTGCCGACCACGCACGCCGACTACGTCGAGGAGTACGGCGACGACATCGTCGACCTCGGAGCCTGGAACCGCGACGCGAAGCTCACGATCGCGGTGAACGCCGATGCCCCGATCGACTCGCTCGACGAGCTCGCCGCGAACGCCGACCTGTTCGACGACCGCCTCGTGGGCATCGAGCCGGGCTCCGGCCTGAACCGCGTCACGACCGAGGACGTCATCCCGGCCTACGGCCTCGACGAGATGGAGTACCTCACCAGCTCGACGCCCGCGATGCTCTCGGAGCTGACGGCGGCGACCGACAAGGGCGAGAACATCGCCGTCACGCTGTGGAGCCCGCACTGGGCGTACGACGCGTTCCCCATCAAGAACCTCGAGGACCCCGAGGGCGCGCTCGGCGGTTCGGAGGGCATCCACTCGTTCGGCTCCGCATCGTTCGAGGAGACGCACCCGACGCTCGCGGGCTGGCTGACGGCCTTCACCATGGATTCCGAGCTGCTGTACTCGCTCGAGAACGCCATGTTCAACGAGAACGGCTCCGACGACTACGCACCCGTCGTCGCGCAGTGGATCTCCGAGAACCAGCAGTACGTCGACTCGCTCACGCCATGAGTCGCTGAGCGGTCGAGCGGTCGATCGATCGAACGGATGCCGCGGCGCAGCGACTGCTGCCCGCGGCATCCGTCTGTCCGGCTGAGGTCGTGCAGCCTCGTCGCTCAGTGCGTGAACGTGGAGACGAGGCCCTCGACCGGCATCGGCGCATCGAGGGCGTCGAGGTAGGCCACCGATTCCCGGATGTCGAGCACGAGCGACTCGGCGAGGTTGCGACTCAGCCCGTTGCGCACCACGATGCGCTGCACGACGAGGTCGGAGATGTCGTCGGGCATCGGGTACGCGGGGATGAGCCAGCCCTTCAATCGCAGACGCTCCGACAGGTGGTAGAGGTTCCACTTGTCGGTGTGGCCGGGCTTCAGCTGCCAGGCGAACACCGGGATGTCGGTGCCGTCGTTCCAGAGCTCGAACGCGTCCATCCGCCCGATCTCGCCCGAGAGGTACACCGCGACGTCCTGCGAGGCCTGCTGCACCTTGCGGAACCCGTCCCACCCGAGGCGCAGGAACAGGTAGTACTGCAGCAGCACCTGCGCGCCGGGGCGCGAGAAGTTCAGGGCGAAGCTCGGCATGTGCCCGCCGAGGTAGGTGACGTCGAAGACGAGCTCCTTCGGCAGGTCCTCGATCGTGCGCCAGACCACCCAGCCGAGCCCGGGGTAGACGAGCCCGTACTTGTGCGCCGAGGTGCTGATCGACACGACCCGGTCGACGCGGAAGTCCCACTCGAGGTCGGGCTGGAGGAAGGGTGCGATCATGCCGCCGGATGCCCCGTCGACGTGGATCTTCACGTCGAGGCCGGTCTGCTCCTGGATGCGGTCGAGGGCCGCCGCGATCTGCGCGACCGGTTCGTACATGCCGGTGTAGGTCACGCCCATGATCGCGACGACGCCGATCGTGTTCTCGTCGACGTACTGCTCGAGGTCGTGTCCGTCGAGCACCTTGTGGTCGTCGCTGATCGGCACGTACCGGGCCTCGACGTCGAAGTAGTTGCAGAACTTCTCCCAGCACACCTGCACCGCGCTCGAGAGGATGAGGTTCGGCTTCTCGGTCGACTTGCCCTCCGCGCGGCGCGCGAGCTGCCAGCGTCGCTTCAGCGCGAGGCCGCCGAGCATGCAGGCCTCGGAAGAGCCGATCGTGGAGGTGCCGATGGCGCCCTCCGCGCTGGGCGCGTTCCAGAGGGTCGCGATCATCTTCCAGCAGCGGGTCTCGATCGCGGCGGTCTGGGGGTACTCGTCCTTGTCGACCATGTTCTTGTCTGCGGACTCGGCGTAGAGCTTCGTCGCGAACGGGTCCATCCACGTGCCGACGAAGGTCGCGAGGTTCAGGCGGGCGTTGCCGTCGAGCATGGACTCGTCGTGCACGACCTGGTAGGCGGTCTCGGGCAGCGATTCGCCGTCGGGCAGTCGATTGAGCGGGAAGTCGGTGGCTTCGCCCTCTCGCGCGAAGATCGGGTTCAGTTGGTTGCTGTCGCCGATGCCCGAGAATCCATGGGCCGGGCGGTCGGGCGCGTGCTCGCTGCCCGGATTCGAACGTGGTCGGTGATCGGTCATGAGTGTTCCCCCGGTGGTCTGACGGCGTCGAGTACGAGACGAGAGCGCGCCGGACAACGGCAGAGGCAGGGTGTCGATCCCCCGATGGACGGCCCAATCCCCGAGTGTGGCCCCCTCGCAGCGGGTCGTCAAGAGGCCCGGCCGCGGCCATGCGGCGGTGGCTATGGTTGGACGAGGGTGCCACGGGTGATCCCCGTCCCCTGCCGATCGGAGCGGCGCCGTGCCGCATCACGGCTGCCGCACGGCGAAGGGCGGAGCGCATGCGAGCGGATGTCCCTGGCGGCCCCTCGACCGTCGCCGGCGCGGGGCGTCGAGGGCTCCGACTGCGCCGGGAGGCGTGGGGATTCGCGATCGGGTCGATCTGCTTCTTCGTGGGCGCGATCCCCGTCTACGCCGCGTGGGCGGGCCCGGTCGGCACCGGCGTCACGTTCGTCGTCGGCTCGATCTTCTTCACGCTCGCCGCGTTCATCCAGTTGAGCCTCAGCGGGCGCCACGTGCCGCGCCGCGGAACGAACCGCGCCGACCGCTCGGACTGGTGGGCCGCCGCGGTGCAGTTCGCGGGCACGCTGCTGTTCAACCTCAGCACCGCCGCCGCGCTCGCCGCGGCGGTGGCCGACCCCTCCCGTCTCGGGGCCGGCTGGCGACCCGACGCGTACGGCTCGGCGGCCTTCCTCGTCTCGAGCGCCCTCGCCGTGGTCGCGACCCGGGAGCGTGGCACGCTCTGGGACCGGCACGCCCGTTCGTGGCACGGCACGTGGCTCAACATGCTCGGGTCGATCGCGTTCGCCGTTTCGGCGGTCGGGGCGTACGTGGTGCCGCAGACGGACTCGCTGGTGAGCGCGTTCTGGGCGAACCTCGGCACCTTCGTCGGCGCGCTGTGCTTCTTCGTGGCGGCGCTGCTGTCGCGTCGGGCGGTCGACTCGGCAGCGGACCCGGCGGGCTGACGCCGTCGCGCGGCATCCGCTCGACCGCGTGGCCCCCCAGCCCGCCCGATTCGGCCGTGACCGGCCTCTCTGGTAGGCTGTTCCTTTGGCTGGGTACATCCACTGCCCAGACCGCGACCATCCCCCTTCGAACTGCGCGAGAAATCGCGGGTTTCGGCGTGGGAAGTCAGCAGACAAGAGACCTTGGGAGGGGCGTCCGCCCCTCGGTATTGGAGGAAAGACCAATGGCAGCAGTGTGCCAGGTGACTGGAGCCGTTCCCGGCTTCGGTCACAACATCTCGCACTCGCACCGCCGGACGAAGCGCCGCTTCGACCCGAACGTGCAGAGGAAGACCTATTACGTGCCGTCGCTCCGTCGTAGCGTCACCCTGAACGTGTCCGCCAAGGGCATCAAGGTGATCGACGCCCGTGGCATCGAATCGGTCGTCAAGGACATCCAGGCTCGTGGGGTGAAGCTCTAATGGCGAAGCAGCAGGACATCCGTCCCATCATCAAGCTCCGTTCGACGGCCGGCACCGGGTTCACCTACGTGACCCGCAAGAACCGTCGCAACAACCCCGACCGTCTCGTGCTCAAGAAGTACGACCCGGTGGTCCGCAAGCACGTCGATTTCCGAGAGGAGCGCTAAACATGGCGAAGAAGAGCAAGATCGCGCGCAACGAGCAGCGCAAGGTGATCGTCGACCGCTACGCGGCCAAGCGCCTCGAACTGAAGAAGGCCCTCGTCGACCCGAACGGGACCGACGAGTCCCGCGAGGCCGCTCGCGTCGGCCTGCAGAAGCTGCCCCGCAACGCATCGCCCATCCGCGTGCGTTCGCGTGACGCCATCGACGGCCGCCCCCGTGGTGTCCTCACGAAGTTCGGCGTCTCGCGCGTCCGCTTCCGTGACATGGCGCACCGTGGCGAGCTGCCCGGCATCACCAAGTCGAGCTGGTAATCACGTAGCTCACGGCTTCATCGAGAGGGGCGTCCCGGGTTTCCCGGGGCGCCCCTCTCGCCGTCCCGGGGCGCGGGCGACGGATGCCGCGGGCGGGCGACCTGTGCGTCCAGCGACGTGCGATCGGCGCTCCGCCCGCGTCGTCATGCAGCGACACGCCGAGGCATCCGTGCCCGAAAAGGCTGGAAATCCGCGAGTTTCCGGGGTTCTCTGCTACATTCGAGGCGGCCCGATCGGCCACGGGGGCGGTTGAACGATCGTTCCCGAAACTCAATTCACTGCTGTACAGAACAGCGAACGTCCGAGGAGGACATTCAATGGCTGACAAGTCGCTCAACAAGACCGAGCTCGTCGCGAAGGTCGCTGCGTCGACCGGACAGAGCCAGGCCACCGTCGACGCCGTTCTCGGTGGGCTCTTCGAGGCTCTCGCCGAGTCCGTCGGCGCCGGCACCAAGGTCTCCATCCCGGGCTGGCTCGCCGTCGAGCGCACGCACCGTGCAGCCCGCACCGGCCGCAACCCGCAGACCGGCGCCGAGATCCAGATCCCGGCCGGCTACTCGGTGAAGGTCTCGGCCGGCTCCAAGCTCAAGGCCGCCGCGAAGTAGTCTTCGCGACCCCGAGGGGCGTCCGGCTTCGGCCGGGCGCCCTTCGTCGTCCTCCAGGCGAAGCCCCGCGCCCAGGGCCCCGCTCTCCGGCCCGGCCTACCGGCCCCGCTCTCCGGCCCGGCCGGTAACCGCCTGTGGCCGGGCGGGCGCCGCGCGCCGCGTAGGCTTGTCCGGTGCCCCGCTCAGTCCGCGTGTTCGGCCCTGCCGTCCTCATCGTCGTCGCCGTCGCGGCGACGATCGCGGCGCTCGCCTACGGCGGGGGAGCGGCGCCGCAGCTGATCCAGGATCCCGGACCCGTCGCCCGCTGGGGCCTGCCGATCTCGAAGCTCATCGTGAACCTCGGGGCCGCCGGCATGATCGGCGCGCTCGTGCTCGCGGTGTGGGCGCTGACCCCGAAGAAGCGCGAGTTCGACGTCGCCCTCGATGCGGCCGCGGCATCCGCTGCGGTGTTCACCGTGGCCAGCGCGCTGACGGGCCTGCTCACGTTCCTCGTGGTGACGGGCGTGCCGCTGAGCCTCAGCGACACGTTCGGTGCGCAGCTCGGGCAGTTCCTCACGACGATCCCCCTCGGCCAGTCGTGGCTCACGACGACGCTCGTCGGCGCCGCCGTGACCGTGCTCTGCTTCGCGGTGCGCAACCACACCGCGCTCGTGTTCGTGACGGTGCTGTCGGTCGTCGCGCTCGTGCCGATGGCGCAGCAGGGCCATGCGGCGGGCACCGCGGGCCACAGCGCGGCCATCACGTCGCTCGGCCTGCACCTCGTCTTCGCGGCCGTCTGGCTCGGCGGCCTGCTCACCATCGTGCTGCTGCGACGCGAGCTCGACGGCCCGCGGCTGCCCGTCGTGCTCGCGCGGTACTCGACGGTCGCGCTCATCTGCTTCGTCGTCGTCGCGGTCTCGGGGTACGCGAACGCCGCGCTCCGCATCGGCACCTGGGACCAGCTGACCACCCCCTACGGCGTGCTCGTGATCGTGAAGCTGCTGGCCCTGCTCGCGCTCGGCGGGTTCGGGGCGATCCAGCGTCGCTACCTCATCGGGCGGATGTCGCGCGCGGCCGATGGCCGTCAGGGGGGCCGTCCGGCATCCCGCGTGCCCGAGTTCTGGGTGCTCGTGGTCGCCGAGCTCGCGTTCATGGGCATCGCGTCGGGCGTGGCCGCCGCGCTCGCGCGCACCGCGACCCCGGTCGCCGAGCAGCCTGGCACCATCGCGCAGACCCCGGCCGAGATCCTCACGGGCGAGCCGCTGCCGCCGTGGCCCGAGATGTGGCGCTACTTCACCGAGTGGAACCTCGACCTGCTGTGGATCCTGGTGTGCGGCTTCGGCATCTTCTTCTACCTCGCCGGCGTCTGGCGTCTGCGTCGCCGTGGCGACGCATGGCCCGTGTACCGGTCGATCCTCTGGGTCGCCGGCCTGCTGCTGCTGGCCTACATCACGAACGGCGGTGTGAACGCCTACGAGCAGTACCTGTTCTCGGCGCACATGGCCGCGCACATGGTGCTGACGATGGCCGTGCCGGTGCTGCTCGTGCCGGGTGCGCCGGTGACGCTCGCGGCGCGCGCGATCAGGGCCCGCAAGGACGGCTCCCGCGGCGGGCGGGAGTGGATCCTGCTCGGCGTGCACTCGAGGTTCGCGGGCTTCATCGCCAACCCGATCGTCGCGGCACTGCTCTTCGCGGGCTCGCTGTGGGTGTTCTACTACTCGCCGCTGTTCCGTTGGACGATGGTCGATCACCTGGGGCACGAGTGGATGATCGTGCACTTCCTCATCACGGGGTACCTCTTCGTGCAGTCGCTCATCGGCATCGACCCGGTGCCGTACCGCCTGCCGTACGCGTTCCGCCTCGTGCTGCTGCTCGGAACGATGGCACTGCACGCCTTCTTCGGCCTCGCGATCATGTCGAGCGCCGGCCTGCTGCTGGCCGACTGGTACGGCGCAATGGGCTGGGGCACCGATGCGCTCGTCGACCAGCAGATGGGCGGCGGCCTGGCCTGGTCGATCGGCGAGATCCCGACGGTGGCGCTCGCGATCACGGTCGCGGTGCAGTGGTCGCGCAGCGACCAGAAGGAGTCGAAGCGTCACGATCGCCACGCCGACCGCACGGGCGACGCCGAGCTCGAGGCCTACAACGCACGCCTCGCCTCGATGGCCGAGCACGACCGGCAGGGCTGAGTCCGCAGGCCGCGCCGAGCGCTCGGATCACGCCGGTCGCTCGGGTCGCGCCGAGCGCTCGGATCACGCGCGCCGCGCCGACCGGCCCGACCGCGCACCGGCTCAGTCGGTCTGCTTGAGCTGGATCGCGATGCTGTCGTCGGGGCGGATCGTGGCGCTGAGGGCGAGCTTGAACGGCCGGTCCTCCTCGAGCTGCGAGATCTCGCCGTCGAAGAGCGACTGCACCTCGACCGAGATGTGGGCGGTGCCGGGTGTCGGGGGCATCTCGAACGCGGTCTCACCGGCCGTGAGCGTGACGTCGGGGTAGTCGACGATCGACCAGGCGGGCTCTCCGAGCACGCGGTCGTCGATCTCGATGCCGAACGGGCAGTCCGACGGCTGCAGCACGGGCTGCGTCGCGCAGGCGTCGAGGTAGGCGTCGACCTGGGTCTGCACGCGCTTGACGAAGTCGGCGGTGGGCTGCGCGTCGACGGTCACGGCGACGCGCCCGCCGGCCTCGGCCGTCACGGGGACCGGCACGGCCGAGACGAGCGTGTCGGCGTACCCGAACTCGTACGCGGCCGGGGCGATCGCGAGGTACGGCGCGGTCTGCGTGAAGGCGGTGAGGTCGTCGCCGGTCTTCAGGGCGCGGGTGTCGAGGGTGAGGTCGCCGACCGTGAAGAGCGGGTTGTGCGCGGCGGTCACGTCGATCACGGCGATCGGGCTCGCGACGAACTCCCACCGGTTCAGGAGCCCGTAGAGCGGCTCGATGGGGCGGACCGCGAACTCGGTCTGCAGGATCGACGTGTCGAGACGGTAACTGGCCGTGACGGTGTGCGTTCCGTCGTCGTTCACGACGTCGTCGACGACGCGGACGTCTTCGGGCCCGGCCTCGATGACGCCGGACCTCAGCATCGCCGTCGAGATGTCGGTCGGCAGCCCCCTCGCGGTGAGCTCGTCGTCGTCGAGCGCGACGCCCGGCGTCGTGATCGCGGTGGCGAGGTCGTCGTCGGCGATCGCGTCGAGGTAGCGTTCGACGAAGTTCGCGGCGCCGTACGTGGTCTGGTTGAGTCCGCCGAGGGCGGCGAGGAAGGCCCCTGCGAGCAGCATGGCCAACGCGGCCCACCCGGCGATCGACAGCGGTGAGAGCCGACCCTTCCGCACCCCCGAGCCAGTCACCCCGTCAGTCTAGGCGGCGACGCATGCCACGGGACGAAGGCGTGCACGTGCCCGGGCTCGCGCGAGCCGCCGCGGGCGCGCCGCGGCATCCGCTCGTCCACAGGCCGGGCCTTCGTGCATGGGCCGTGCACATCTCGACGGGCGGGCGGCGCCGAACCTGCGCCGCCCGGTTACAGTGGGATCGCGCCGGCCGGCGCCAGCAGACGACCCAGATCCGACGAGCCGGAGAACCTCTGTGCCCCCCTCTCTCACGCGCGAGCAGACCGCGGTCTTCGAGGCGATCGAGGGCACCCGCGACCACGTGTTCGTCACGGGGCGCGCCGGCACCGGCAAGTCGACGCTGCTGAACCACCTGAACTGGAACACGCAGAAGCAGATCGTGATCTGCGCCCCGACTGGCGTCGCGGCGCTGAACGTCGGCGGGCAGACGATCCACTCGCTGTTCCGGCTGCCGATCGGGGTCATCGCCGACCACCAGATCGACCAGAACGACGCCGTGCGCAAGATCCTCAACGCGATGGACACCCTCGTGATCGACGAGATCTCGATGGTCAATGCCGACCTGATGGACGCCATGGATCGTGCGCTGCGGCAGGCGAGGCAGCGCAGGCACGAGCCGTTCGGCGGCGTGCAGGTGGTGTTGTTCGGCGACCCGTACCAACTGGCCCCCGTTCCGGGCGACGGCGACGAACGGGCCTACTTCGCCGACACGTACGACTCGATGTGGTTCTTCGACGCGAAGGTGTGGCACGAGACCGACCTGCGCATCTTCGAGCTGGGCGAGGTGCACCGCCAGCACGACGCCGAGTTCAAGCACATGCTGAACGCGGTGCGCCACGGCGCGGTCACGGCCGAGATCGCGGGGGTGCTCAACGGCATCGGCGCCCGCCGGCCGTTGCCCGAGCATGGCGCGATCACGCTCGCCACCACCAACGGCACCGTCAACCGCATCAACGCGACCCAGCTGAACCGACTGCCAGGGCACTCCAAGGCGAACGCCGCCGAGGTCGCCGGCGACTTCGGCGGCCGTGCGTACCCGGCCGATGAGCGCCTCGAGCTGAAGGTGGGCGCCCAGGTCATGTTCCTGCGCAACGACACCGCCGTCGGCCCCGACGGCCAGCGGTGGGTGAACGGCACGATCGGCACGGTCACCGAGCTCGACCGCGAACTGCGGGTCGCGGTCGACGGCGAGGAGCACGAGGTCGAACCGGCGACCTGGGAGAAGTACAAGTACTCCTGGGATCCGGCGCGCAAGAAGCTCGAGCGGCAGATCGTGGCCGAGTTCACGCAGTTCCCGTTGCGTCTCGCGTGGGCGGTGACGATCCACAAGTCGCAGGGCGCCAGCTACGACACCGCGATCGTCGACCTCGGGCCGCGCGTGTTCAGCCCGGGGCAGACCTATGTCGCGCTCAGTCGACTGACGACCCTCGACGGGCTGTACCTCAGCCGGCCGCTCCGGCCGAGCGACATCATCGTCGATCCCTCGGTCGAACGGTTCATGTCTGGCGCCCACCGCGAGATCGGTTCGGCATCCTGATCGTTTGCCCGGCTGCGCCGGGTTAGAATCTCGACGAGACACAGCTAGGGGGGCATGTGACTGCTCGCCGGGGGAATCGGCGACGGCGATGGGGTATCGCCGCCGCGACGTTGGTGGTGCTCTCGATCGGCCTGCAGGGCTGCTCCTTCGGCCCCGCCGATCCGGCCGCGCAGTTCGATCCGGTCGATGCCCCGCTCGCCACCGAGACGGGCGACGCGCTCAAGGGCGTGCTCGACCAGGCCATCGCGCTGAGCGGGGCGAGCGGCGGCATCGCCGGCGTCTGGGCGCCGTGGGCGGGGGAGTGGACCGCGGCATCCGGAACCGTCTCGTTCGACGAGGGCGCGGCCCCGGCAGCGCTCGACACCCCGTTCCGCATGGGCACGCTCACGTCCGAGGTGACGTGCGCGATCATGCTGAAGCTCGTCGACGAGGGGCAGCTCGAGTTGAGCGACGAGGTCGGCGAGGACGTCGACTGGATCCCCTCGCTCGGCGACATCACCTATGAGCAGTTGTGCCGTCACTCCTCCGGCATCGCCGACTACTACTCGGACCTCGAGGGCATCTTCGTCTCGAACCCCGAGCGCACCTGGTCCGACAACGAGCTCGTCTCCGCGGGCATGGGTCTCGATCGCACGGGCGCTCCCGGCGCCGCCGTGCGGGAGTCGCGAACCGGCGTGCTGCTGGCCGCGATGGGTCTCGAACGCCGCACCAGCAAGTCGTGGGCCGACCTTGCCGACCAGTACGTGTTCGAGCCGCTCGGCATCGACGACACGTCGATCCCACCGCCAGACGCCTCGGGCGACGGACTCCTCGGCGCCTACGCGGCGGCGATCGGCGGCGACGGCAGGCCCGACTGCGCGACGCGCCTCGACCAGTCCGACCAGTCGAGCTCCATGGGCGCAGAGGCCGCGGGGGCCACGACCACGCTCCACGACCTGCAGGTGCTCAGCGAGGCCTTCGCCACCGGGGCGCTGCTCTCCGAGAGCACGCGGGCCGAGCAGTGGACGGTGCAGCCCGTCGGCGGATCGGCGCCCTCCTGGTACGGCACGGGCATCGGCGGCGCTTCGTACGGGCCGATGCTCGGCGACGTCAGCGAGACCGCCGGCATGCTGACCGCGGCGCTCACGGACCCCACGTCGGGACTCACCGTCGTGCTCGTGCTGAACAACTCGACCTCCTCCGACGCGTTCGCCCGAGAGGCGGCGTTCGCGCTGGCCTCCATCGGGTCGAAGGCGGATGCCGCGGCCGGGGCCGACACCCCGCTCGTCGAGCTTCCGTGGTCGCTCGAGCAGGCGACGACGAAGATGACCGAGCTCGCGGCCTGCCCGCAGCCCACGGCCTGACCCGACGGATTCCCGACCCGATGCGGAATACCTCCGGGTGGGGTACCGTTATGTTCAGACGAATACCCCATGGGGGTACCCGTTCCGAACTTCAGGAGGATCCAGATGAGCACCCACGACGAAGCCAGCGCCACCACGACCTACGGCGTCGCCGGCATGACCTGCTCGCACTGCGTGGCATCCGTGGCGGGTGAGCTCGGGCGACTCGACGGCGTCACCTCGGTCGACGTCGACCTCGTGGCCGGCGGCGTCTCCCGCGTGACCGTGCAGAGCGCGGGCGCACTCGACGCCGGCCGGGTCGCATCCGCCATCGACGAGGCCGGGTACGAACTGGCCGACCTCGCATCATGACCGACCAGCAGGTCGACCTGCTGGTCGGCGGCATGACCTGCGCCTCCTGCGCCGCGCGCATCGAGAAGAAGCTCAACCGCATGCCGGGCGTCGAGGCGACCGTCAACTACGCGACCGAGAAGGCGAGGGTGCGACTGCCGGAGGGCGTCACCGTCGACCAGGCGATCGCCACGGTCGAGGCCACCGGCTACTCGGCCGAGCTCCCGGTGCCGAAGGTCGCGGCGCCGGTGGCGCACGCGCACGGCGCGGACGGCAGCCACGGCGTGACCGACGGCGTGCACGCCGAGGCGGGCGCCGGCCACGGCGGATCGCACGGCGGCGGGGGAGCGCATGACCACGGCGACGCGGCATCCCTTCGCCAGCGGTTGATCGTGTCGACCGTGCTCGCGGTGCCCGTCGTGGCGCTGTCGATGATCCCGGCGCTGCAGTTCCCGAACTGGCAGTGGCTGGCCTTCGCCCTCGCCGCCCCCGTGGCCCTGTGGGGCGCATGGCCGTTCCACCGCGCCGCGTGGATCAACCTGCGCCACGGCGCCGCGACCATGGACACGCTCATCAGCGTCGGCGTGCTCGCGGCCCTCGCCTGGTCGGCGTACGCGCTGTTCTTCGGCGATGCGGGCATGCCGGGCATGACCATGACGTTCGAGCTGTTCACGGCGCCGGGCGGGGGCGCCGACGAGATCTACCTCGAGGTCGCCGCCGCCGTGACCGTGTTCGTGCTCGCGGGCCGGTACGCCGAGGCGCGCGCCAAGCGCAGCTCCACCGCGGCGATCTCGGCCCTGCTCGAGATGGGCGCCAGCGAGGCGTCCGTGCTGCGCGACGGCGTCGAGGTGCG
Source organism: Agromyces sp. PvR057 (assembly GCF_040547485.1). Taxonomy (NCBI): domain Bacteria; kingdom Bacillati; phylum Actinomycetota; class Actinomycetes; order Micrococcales; family Microbacteriaceae; genus Agromyces; species Agromyces sp. PvR057. The sequence continues at coordinate 88,578 of NZ_JBEPPT010000003.1, read as the reverse complement.
GATGCCGGTGGCCGCCCTCGTGGTCGACGACCGGTTCGTGGTGCGCCCCGGCGAGAAGATCGCGACCGACGGCGTCGTCGTCGACGGCTCGTCGGCGGTCGACGCGAGCATGCTCACGGGCGAGTCCGTGCCGGTCGAGGTCGCGCCGGGCGATGGCGTGGTCGGCGCGACGATCAACGCCGGCGGGCGCCTCGTCGTGCGTGCGACGCGGGTCGGCGCCGACACCGAGCTCGCGGCCATGGCCAGGCTCGTCGAGCAGGCGCAGACGGGCAAGGCCGAGGTGCAGCGCCTCGCCGACCGGGTGTCGGCGGTGTTCGTGCCGATCGTCATCGGCCTCTCGCTCGCCGCCCTCGCCGGTTGGCTGCTCGCCGGTTACGGCCCGGAGGTCGCGTTCACCGCCGCGGTCGCGACGCTCATCGTCGCGTGCCCGTGCGCCCTCGGACTCGCGACGCCCATGGCGCTGCTCGTCGGCACGGCCCGCGGCGCCCAGCTCGGCATCCTGATCAAGGGCCCGCAGATCCTCGAGTCCACGCGTCGCGTCGACACCATCCTGCTCGACAAGACCGGCACGGTCACGAGCGGTCGGATGTCGCTCGCCGAGGTCGTTCCCGCGCCCGGCGAGGGCGAGGCCGAGGTGCTGCGCTTCGCGGGTGCCGCCGAGTCCGGTTCGGAGCACCCGATCGCCCACGCGATCGCGGCGGCCGCCGCCGCAGCGGGCGCGCTGCCGGAGGTCGAGTCCTTCGCCTCCACGCAGGGGCTCGGCGTGCAGGCCGTCGTCGAGGGGCGACTCGTGCTCGTGGGCCGCACGGGCTGGCTGGCCGAGGACTGGGCCATCGCCCTGCCGGAGGAGCTCGGCCGGCGCCAGGCGGAGCTCGAGGCGGCCGGCGGCACCGTCGTCGCCGTCGCATGGGACGGCCTGGCCCGCGGCATCCTGAGCGTGACCGACACGGTGAAGCCGAACAGCGCCGCCGCGATCGCGCAGCTGAAGGCGCTCGGACTCCGGCCGATGCTGCTCACGGGCGACAACGACCGCGTGGCGCGGGCCGTGGCCGCCGAGGTCGGCATCGACGAGGTGCGCGCCGAGGTGCTGCCCGCCGAGAAGGCCGAGGTCGTGCGCTCGCTGCAGGCCGAGGGCCGCGTCGTCGCGATGGTCGGCGACGGCGTGAACGACGCCGTCGCGCTCGCGACCGCCGACCTCGGCATCGCGATGGGCACGGGAACGGATGTCGCGATCGAGGCGAGCGATCTCACGCTCGTGCGCAGCGACCTCGTGGCCGTCGTCGACGCGATCCGCCTCTCGCGGCGGACGCTCGGCACGATCAAGGGCAACCTGTTCTGGGCGTTCGCGTACAACGTCGCGGCGATCCCCGTCGCGATGCTCGGCATGCTGAACCCGCTCGTCGCCGGCGCCGCCATGGCGTTCTCGTCGGTCTTCGTGGTGGGCAACAGCCTGCGGCTGCGGCGGTTCCGCGGGGTGCGCTGAGGCGCGGGGCCTCGCGAACGGGCGCCCCGGTCGAGTCGGACTCGGCCGGGGCGTCCTGCGTCGTCGCGGAGTCGTCGCCGAACCGTCACCGGGTCGTCACCCGGCCGTCACCGGCCCGGCCGTGGCCGGCGCCGGTCCGCGTGCTAGCGTGATCGGCGACAGCGCCTAGGGTTCCGGGGTCGAGAGATCCGACTGGTCCGAGCGGCGCCACGGCCGTCGCCAGCGGCAGCCGTCATCTGACAGGACAAAAGCCCGGAGGACCCCGTTCGTCGCGCCCGCGACGCACCGAAGGGTCACCGTGTCCGTTCCTGCTCTCGTCCTCGTCCTCGCCGCGGCGGTCTGCCACTCGGCGTGGAACATCCTCGCCCACGGCGTCAGCCGCATCGGCATGCCGTTCCTCTGGTGGGGCGCCCTCGCGAGCTCGCTCATCTGGCTTCCGATCGTGCCGCTCACGGGCGGCTTCGGCGCGGCGGACCTCGGCGGCGTCGCGCTCGGCGCCGGCGTCTCGGCGGCGCTGCACTGCGGCTACATGCTCGTGCTGCAGCGCGGCTACGCCACCGGCATGCTCTCGACGGTCTACGCGACCGCGAGGGGCTCCGGCCCGCTCATCACGGTCGTGGTCGCGGTCCTCGTCCTCGGCGAACGGCCGTCGGGTTGGGCGCTCGTCGGCATCGCCGCGATCCTCGCCGGCGTCGTCGGCATCGGGCTGCTCGACCGCGGCTCGTCGGCCGCGCCGGGGCATGCGCGCCGCCGCGGCCCGGACCCCGCGATCCTCTGGGGCATCGCGACCGGCGTCGCGATCGCCGCCTACACGCTGTGGGATGCGAACGTCGTGCGCACCTGGGACGTGCCGCCCGTCGCCTTCATGGTCGGCTGCACGATCGGCGAGCTCGTGCTGTTCTCGGCCATGCTCGGGCGCCGTCGCCGCGAGCTCCGCGCGGTGGGCCGCACGCACTGGGCGCGCATCCTCGCCTTCGGCCTGCTGTCGCCGCTGTCGTACATCCTCGTGCTCGTCGCCGTGACCCTCGCGCCCGTGGCGCTCGTCGCGCCGATGCGCGAGGTGAGCGTGGTGCTCGTCAGCGCCTTCGGCGCGCTCGTGCTGCGCGAGGGCCGCGGATGGGCGCGCATCGCCGCATCCGTCGTCGTGGTCGCGGGGGTGGTGCTGATCGCGGCGTGATCGCCGCCGAGGTCACTCGCCGACCGGGCGGATGAAGTGCTCTCCGGAGATCGCGCGACCGGAGGCCGACACGGTGAAGCGCACGATGTCGCTGCGGTAGCGGTCGTCGGACGCCTCGAACACGCGTCCGTCCTTGCCCCGCGTCACGCGGCGCAGTCGCAGGATGGGCGATCCGGGTTCGACCTCGAGCAGGCGCGCATCGAGCTCGTCGGCGGCGACGGCGTCGATCTCGTGGTCGACCTCGGCGTAGGGGTGCCCGCGCTCGGCCAGGTAGTCGGTGATCGAGACCGTGTCGAGGTCGACCTCGAAGAGCACGCGACCGACGTCCTCGATGAAGGCGAGCCGCTCGAGCATCGTCGGCCGGCCGTCGAGGGTGCGGAGCCGCGTCACCTCGACGATGAGGTCGCCGGGCTCGATGCGGAGCAGCTCGACGTGGTCGTCGTCGGCGCGCCGGAGGGAGACCTCCTGCGTGTGCGCCCCCGGCGTCGCCCCCATCTCGCGCGCCCACTTCGTGAACGGGATCGACACGTCGACCGCCTGGTGCGCCTTGCGCCGCACGACCCGGCTGGGCCGACCGCGCGTCGTCTCGATGAGCCCCTCGGCGCGGAGCTCGGCGAGGGCGTTGCGGATCGGCCCGCGCGAGGTGTTCCACTGCAGCGCGAGTTCGCCCTCGGTGGGCACGTCGTCGCCGGGCGCGAGCTGTCCGCTCGCGATGCGCTGGCGGAGGTCCTCGGCGATGGACTTGTAGACACTTGTGGGCACATAGGCATATTACTTGGGTAGTTCCGACCGCATTGCACCATCGCAGAGTGTTCACCTCACGGCATCCAGCGTGAACAGCGCGTGAATAGCGCCCGAGTTAGGTATATAAGCCCGAATCGGGATGGCAGCATTGCCGACGTCCCCAACCGGAACCACTGCCTGAAAGGCCATCATGTCCACGCGCTTCACCCGCTCCCTCCTCGCCCTCGCCGGCGTGGGAGCGCTCGCCGTCACCCTCGCCGCGTGCTCCAGCACCGCTGAAGCCGGCACCAGCACGTCCGGAGAGACCGCCTCGTTCGCCGTCGACGAGAACACGCTCGTGTTCGGCGTCGTTCCCGACTCGGTCGACACCGAGACCAACTACCAGCCGCTCATGGACTACATCGCCCAGGAGACCGGCAAGACCGTCGAGTACCACGAGTCGACCGACTACGCCGCGCTCATCGAGGCCGCGGTCGCCGGCAAGATCGACGTCGCGTCGTTCTCGGGCTTCACCTACGTCACCGCGAAGAACAACGGCGCCGCGATCACGCCCGTCTCCTCGATCATCACGGCCGAGGGCCAGGAGCCCGGCTACTACTCGCAGGCGATCGTGCCCACGGGCAGCGACATCACCGACCTCGCCGGCTTCGAGGGCAAGAAGGTCTGCTTCGTCGACCCGTCGTCGACCTCGGGTTACCTGTTCCCGTCGTACAACCTGCTCGAGGAGGGCATCGACCCCGAGACCGACGTCACGCCGGTCTTCGCGGGCAAGCACGACGTCTCGGTGACCAAGGTCGGCGAGGGCGTCGAGTGCGACGCCGGCTTCGCCGAGGACAGCGAGGTCGCCAAGAGCGACAAGGTCACCGTCGTCGCCGAGACGATGGTCCCCGGTGCCCCGATCGTCGTGTCCGACACGCTCCCCGAGGAGCTGAAGACGCAGCTCACCGGCATCCTCGCCGAGGTCAGCATCGACGACATCATCGCGTCGGGCATCGACTCGGCGGACTCCGACGGCTTCCGCAGCGTGTTCTACGCCACCTCGCCCGTCGACGACGCGTACTACGACACGATCCGCGACATCTGCGAGAAGACGAACGCGGAGCAGTGCCAGGGCTGACGCCCGGCCGCTGCACCACCGACCGCTGAACGACCGACCCGGCAACGACCGAACCGGAGCATGACATGAGCCAGACATCCGTCATCGACATCGAGGGCCTCACCAAGGAGTACGGACGCACCGTCGCACTGCGCGACGTCGCCCTCCGCGTGGAGCCCGGTGAGATCGTCGTGCTGCTCGGGCTCTCGGGCTCGGGCAAGTCGACCCTGCTCCGGCAGGTCGTCGGGCTCGAAGGCCCCACCTCGGGCCGGGTGCGCGTGCTCGGCGAGGAGGTGCCGTCCCTCAGCGGGCGGCGCCTCCGCGCCCTGCGCGGCCGGGTCGGGTTCGTCTTCCAGCAGTTCGAGCTCGTGCCGTCGCTCACGGTGCTCGAGAACGTGCTCACCGGCGCGCTCGCCGAGCTCCGCGGGCCGCGGCTCGGGCTCTGGGCCTATCCGCGCCGGCTCAAGCTCACGGCACTCGGCCACCTCGACCGCGTCGGCCTGCTCGATCGCGCCTACCAGCGCGCCGACACCCTCTCAGGCGGCCAGCAGCAGCGCGTCGCGATCGCCCGCGCGCTGATGCAGAACCCCGAGATCCTCCTCGCCGACGAGCCGGTCGCCTCGCTGGACCCCGAGTCCAGCGACCAGGTCATGGCGCTCATCCGCGAGATCGCGATGGATGCCGGCCTCACGGTCGTCTGCAGCCTGCACCAGGTCGACCTCGCCCTCGCATGGGGCGACCGCATCGTCGGACTCCGCCACGGCGAGGTCGTGCTCGACACCCCTGCTGCCGGACTCTCGAAGGCCGAGGTCATGGAGGTCTACGGCCGTGTCGCGACGTCGACGGCCGAGCTGCAGGCGATCGAGACCGAACTCGCCGTCGCCGCCGTCCAGACGGGGCCGGCGACGCGCTCATGACCACGTTGACCACCCCGCTGCGGCCGCCGGCCGAACCCGATCCCGGGGCATCCGTCGCCGAACGCGCGCCGAAGCGCCGCCTCTCGGCCGAGCGCATCGCCGCAGGCACGACCCTCGTCGCGATCATCGGCGTCGCCGTCTACGCCGTGCTCGAATCGGGCATCTCGATCTCGGGCATGGTCGAGAGCTGGGGCCATGCCGAGCGCTTCTTCGCGCGCGTCGGCCCCATCGAGTTCCCCGAGGCCGGCGAGCTCCTGTACCTCACGGCGCTCACGGTCGGCCTCGTGCTCTGCGGCACGCTCTTCGCCGCCGTCGTCTCCGTGCCCGTCGCCTACCTCGCCGCGTCGAACACGACCCCGGGTGCCGGCTGGCAGGCCTTCGGCCGGTTCATCACCGTGCTCACCCGCGCGATCCCCGACGTCGTGCTCGCCATGGTGTTCGTGCTGATGTTCTCGATCGGCACGCTGCCCGGCATCCTCGCGATCGGCATCCACTCGATCGGCATGATCTCCAAGCTCTTCGCCGACGCGATCGAGCAGATCGACGAGGGCCCGCGCCTCGCGATCCGCGCCGCGGGCGGCTCGAGGCTGCAGGAGTTCACCAGCGGCATCCTGCCCCAGGTGCTGCCCTCGTGGGTCGCGACCGTGCTGCACCGCAACGACATCAACCTGCGCGGCTCGGTCGTGCTCGGCTACGTCGGCGTCGCCGGCCTCGGGCTCGAGATGAGCTACGCCTTCAAGTCGCTGAACTACTCGCTCGGGCTCGGCATCGCCCTCGTGATGTTCGCGCTGTGCGTCGTCATGGAGATCGTCTCGAGCGCCGTGCGCAAGGCCATGCTCGGCGTCGCGCCCACGGGCCGCGGCCTCGGCGACCGGGTCGTGCGCGGCGTCGCGAACGCACGCGACCGTCGTTCGGCAGGCGGTGCGAGCCGACCTGCGGATGCCGCGACGGCCGTCGGGCGAGCGGATGCCGCGACGGTGGCCGCGGCCGGCAGCGGGCGCGCCGCGACATCCGACCTCGAGTCCGCCCTGCGCCGCCCGTGGACGGGGGCCCGTGTGCGCAACACCGTGTGGGGATGGGTCGCCGTGCTCATCGTCATCGGGAGCGTGCTCGTCTGCGACATCCACTGGGGCGACCTCGTCACGTTCTGGGCGAAGGTGCCCGCGATCGCCGTGCAGTTCTGGCCGCCGAACTTCGGCAGCTACGACGCCGAGACCATGTTCGGCGCGATGGGCGTCACGATCGGCATCGCGCTCGCCGCCACGCTGCTCTCGTTCGTCTTCTCGGTGGCCATCGGCTCGCTGGCCGCCCGCAACGTCGCGCCGAACGGCACCGTTCGCAGCTCGATGCGACTGCTGCTCGTGATCATCCGCGGCGTGCCCGAGGTGATCCTCGCGATCGTCCTCATCGTCATCACCGGCCTCGGCAGCCAGGCGGGCACGATCGCCCTCGCGTTCGGCGGCATCGGGCTGCTCGGCAAGCTCATCGCCGACTCCTTCGAGGAGGTCAGGAGCGGGCCGGAGCGAGCGCTCACGGCCACCGGGGGGACGCGGGTGCAGGTGTACGCCTCGGCGACGCTCCCGCAGGGCGCGCGTGCGCTCCTCGGACACAGCTTCTACCTGCTCGACACGAACATCCGCGCGGCGACGATCCTCGGCATCGTCGGCGGCGGCGGCATCGGCTACTACCTGCTGAACGCGGGACAGGGGTCGAACTACGCGGTCGTCACCGCGATCGTGCTCATGATCCTCGCCACGGTGCTCGTCATCGAGGGCCTGGCCGTGTGGATGCGGCGGGTGTTCCGTTGAGCGCCGGCACGCGTTCGGGGCGGTACGACGTCGCCGTCGTCGGATCGGGCATCATCGGGCTGGGCGCCGCCCTCGCCGCACAGCGGCGCGGTCTCCGGGTCGTCGTGATCGAGCGCGGCAGCGAGCCGAGCGGATCCTCGATCCGCAACTTCGGGCACCTCTGCTTCACGCCCCAGCACGGCATGGCGCGCGACCTCGCCATGGCGTCGCGCGAGATCTGGCTGCGGCTGGCCGCCGACGCCGGGGTCTGGCTGCGCGAGTCGGGAACGCTCGTCGCGGCGCGGCGCGACGACGAGTTCGCCGTGCTCGAGGAGTTCGCGGCCGCCCGCGGTGCCGAGGTCGAGCTGCTCACCGCAGCCGAGACCGACGCGCGGCTGCCGATCGCCCCCGGCGTGGCCGTCGGCGGGGCGTACCTGCCGGCCGACCTGCAGGCGAACCCGAGGCAGGCGCTCGGCGCGATCTCGGCGCACCTCGCCCGCATCGGCGTCGAGTTCCGCTTCCGCACGGCGGTCGGCGGGGTGCGCCCTGGCCGGGTCGAGACGAGTCGAGGCCCGATCGACGCCGCCGAGGTCGTCGTCGCGGCGAACCACGACCTCGACCTCCTCTACCCCGAGCTCGCCGAACGGCACGGCATCGAGCGGTGCGGACTCGACATGCTGCGCGTCTCGGCCGGGCTGAGCCGTCCGCTCGACGCACCGCTCCTCACGGGCTGGTCGCTCGTGCGGTACGGCGGGTTCTCGGCGACGGATGCCGCGGCCGCCCTGAAGCGGCGGCTGCACGCCGAGGATCCGCTGCTCGCCGCGCTCGACCTGAACCAGATGTACACCCAGCTGCCCGACGGGTCGCTCATCGTGGGCGACACGCACTATCGCGGCACGACGATCGCGCCCTTCCAGGACGAGGCGGCTTTCGACGCCCTGCTCGACGTGACGCGGGAGCTCTTCGGGTTCCGCGACATGCGCGTGCTCGAGCGGTGGCAGGGCGTGTACGCGAGCGGCCCGTCGGACTTCCTCATCGAACGACCCGAGCAGGGGGTCGGCGTCATCGCCGCGACCACCGGCATCGGCATGACCACCGGCCTGGGGCTCGCCGAGCATCTCGTGGCCGGTCTCACCGGCGAACGCGCCACCATCCCCGCTCTGAAAGGCATCGCATGACCATCGAACCGAACCTCGGATCCACCGCCGCGCTCGCCTCCCGCGACCTGGGCGCCGTCGAGCTCGTCGTGCTCGACATGGCCGGGACCACCGTGATCGACGGCGGCGCGGTCGAGCAGGCGTTCACGCTCGCCGCGGAGCGCAGCGGCATCGCCCTCGACGACTTCGAGGGTGCGCTCCAGTACGTGCGCGACACCATGGGGCAGTCCAAGATCGAGGTCTTCCGGGTGCTGGCCGACGGCGACGAGGACGCCGCCCAGCGCGGCAACGCCGCCTTCGAGGACGCCTACGCCGAGATCGTCGCACGCGACGGCGTCGCCGAGGTCGAGGGCGCCGCCGACGTGATCCGCGAGCTTCGGGCAGCCGGGGCATCCGTCGCCTTCACGACCGGGTTCGCGCCGACGACGCGCGACGCCGTGCTCGACGCGCTCGGCTGGCACGGCCTCGCCGAGCTGGCGCTGTCGCCGGTCGATGCCGGCCGCGGGCGACCGTTCCCCGACCTGCCGCTCACGGCCCTGCTGCGATCGGGCGCGACGAGCGTCTCGTCGCTGGTCGTCGTCGGCGACACCCGCAGCGACGTCGAGGCGGGAACGCGGGCCGGCGCAGGACTCGTGGTCGGCGTGCTCACGGGCGCGCACGACCGTGCGGCCCTCGAGGACGCCGGCGCCCACGCCGTGATCGAGAGCATCCGCGACCTCCCCGCCCTGCTCGGTCTCCGCGGCGAGTGACCGGGATGACGCTCACCCTGCCGACCGGCCTCGACGTGAACGTCGCGCCTGCCCCCGTCGCGATGGTGTGGAACGAGCCTGGCGCCCCGCACGAGTCGGTGGCGACGCCCGGCGTGCGGCTGGCCCCCGGCGACGCGCTCGTGCAGGTCGAGTACGCCACCGTCTGCGGCTCCGACGTGCACACCGTTCGCGGCGATCGCCCGGCGCCGACGCCGCTCGTGCTCGGCCACGAGCAGGTCGGCCGCGTCGTGGCGAAGGGGGACGACGCGGTTCGCGCCGACGGCACCCCGCTCGAGCTCGGCGACCGGGTCGTCTGGTCGGTCGCGGTCAGCTGCGGCACCTGCGACCGCTGCGCCCGCGGCCTCCCGCAGAAGTGCCGCACGCTCGCCAAGTACGGCCACGAGCGCATCTCCCGTGGATGGGAGCTCACGGGCGGGTTCGCCACCCACGTGCACGTGCGTGCCGGCTCGTCGATCGTGGTCGTCGGCGACGACCTGCCCGCCGAGGTCGCCGCCGCCGCCTCGTGCGCCACCGCGACGGCCGTCGCCGCCCTCGACGCGGCCGCGGCCACCGTCGACCTCGATGGGGCGCTCGTGCTCATCACGGGCGGCGGCATGGTCGGGCTCTCGGCGGCCGCGATGGCCGTCGAGGCCGGCGCAGAGGTCATCGTCTCCGATCCGGATGCCTCGCGCCGGTCGCTCGCGCGTCGATTCGGGGCCATCGCCGCCGACCCCAGGGCGCGCAAGGGCACCCCGGAGCACCTCGACGAAGTGCTCGCCGTGCGGGCGCAGCGCGGCCTGGACGAGATCCTCGTCGCGATCGAGGCATCCGGTGCCCCCGCCGCCGTCGAGACCGTGATCAAGCGGGTCGGGGTGGGCGGAGCGGTCGTGCTCGTCGGCAGCGTGTCGCCGGGGCCCGCGATCCCCGTCGACGCCGAGTCGATCGTGCGCCGCCTCGTGACGTTGACGGGCGTGCACAACTACACGCCGGCGCAACTGGTGCGCGCCGTGGAGTTCCTGGAGCGTTCGTACCGCACCGTGCCGCTCGAGCGTCTCGTCGGCACCGCCTATCCGCTCGACGAGCTCGATCGGGCGCTCGAGGATGCGGCGACCGGCACGCACGTGCGCGTCGGCGTGATCGGGTCGCGCGGCTGACCCGCTGGGCGGGCGCGGTCGCGGGGCGGATGCCGCGAATCCACGCCCTGCGGACCGCCCCGCTCAGTAGGGTGGTCGAGGCGTGCCGACCGTCGGCCGCCCTCGACCCTGGAGTGCACGCATGCCGACCGGAGCCCCGCCCCTCCGCACCAGGGCCGTCCGAGGCATCCGCTCGCTCGCGGCCACGGTCGCGGTCGTCGCCGCGGGTGCGCTCGCGCTCACCGGCTGCGCTGCCGACCAGGCCGCGTTCGAGGAGGCGGTGCCCGAGGCCGTGCTCGCCGCCGACGCCAACATCGCCGACACGCACCTCTCGTTCTCGAGCGGTCTCGCCGGGCGCGGGTTCTGGCTTCGCCTCTACCTCGACGACACCTCGGTCGATGCTGCGGCCGACTCGGTGGAGGCCGCGCTCGAAGCCGCCTACCGCGCCTCGCCGTCGGAGCCCACGAGCATCACCGTCGACATCGCCGAGGCGCCCGCGCCCGTGGAGGTCGAACTCACGAGCGGCAGCCTCCCGATCGAGGAGGTCGCCGACGAGGCCGGCCTCCCGTGGGCCGACAACGAGATCCGGCTCCCCGCTGAGGCACTCGAGGCCCGATACGGCCCATGGCAGGAGAACCCGTGACCCGACCGGACGTCCATCCGCTCGCCCTCCGCATCGCGGGCGAGCTGCGTGATCGCACGACCGAGACGCCGCGCACCTACGCGTTCGCCCTGCGCGACGACAAGCAGTTGCGCGTCATCGACCAGACCATCGCGACGGGCAGGCGGGTGCTCACGTTCGAGGCGTACCGCGGCAGCGTCGGCGTGTACGGCCAGTACCCGACGGTCCGTCTCGACGGCCCGGCAGACGACCCGTGGTTCGGCGAGCGGATGTCGGCGCGCGACGAGGGCAACGCCCTCACCGTGCTCGAGAACGCGCTCGTCACCCAGCTCGAGGGCGGCGACTTCGCCCGCCATGATGCGGAGGTCGAGGTCGACGTCCGCCCTGCGGCGCCGCCCGGCGCCCCGCCCTACGTGCCGCGGTTCGGGCCCGTCGACTACGCGCGGGTGCTCGCACGCGGCTCGCTGCTCACGGCGTTCTGGGCCTTCGTCGTCGCCTGGGCCGCGTTCATCGCCGGGGGCCTGCTCGCGGCATCCCTCGGCTCGATGATCTCGGCCGTCACGATCGTCGGCATGGTGCTCGCGCACCTGCTCGCCGTGATCGCCGTGATGGTCGCGGGCTATGCCGGGCGCGGCGGCAACGGCACGCGGACGATGGCGCTCGCCGCCCTCGCCTTCATCTGGGTTCCGCTCGCGCCGGCGATGCCGGTCGGTCCGTTCCTCGCCGTCGTGGGCGGCTCGCTCCTGGTCGCGGCTGCGGCCTCGGCGGCTGCGGTGCGGGTGTGGGCGCCGCTCGGCACCTTCGCGGTGGTCGGACTCGTCGTGGCCGTCGCGGGCGCCCTGCTGTGGGCCTCCGCGCCGACCGTCGCGTTCGTCGTCGTCGGCGCCGGGATGATCGCGGCGAGCATCGTCGCGGCGCTGCTCATCGCGCGGGCGTCGAACCGGGCGGCCGCCGGCTGAGTCGCCCCGTCGTCCCACGCGCATCGGTGGACGCCGCCGTGCATCACGTGCGAGAGGCCGCTCCTCTGTCCGTCAGTGCCACTCGGTAGTACACGGGGGACGGGAGAGGTGTCAGGCTGCGACGCAGGGCGGGTTCCGTTCCCTGCCCACCGACGCGGTGGGCCATCCCGCTCCGCGCCACGGGAGACCTTTCCGTTCGCGATGACGCGTCTCGAGGAGTGCATCCGCCCATGACATCCGTTCTCGCCGAAGCGGAGCTGCTGGCCGCCGTTCCCGACCGCCAGTTGATCGCGGTCGGCGACATCCTCGCCCTGCGCGCGAAGGTGCGCGGCGCCGGCGGGATCGTGACCGACGGCGGTGTCCGCGACTCGGCCCAGGTGGCCGACATCGGCATCCCCGTCTTCAGCAGTGGGGCGCATCCGTCCGTGCTCGGCAGGCGGCACGTGCCGTGGGAGACGGACGTCGCCATCGCGTGCGGCGGCGCGGCGATCGTCCCCGGCGACGTCATCGTCGGCGACGACGACGGCGTGATCGTCATTCCCGCCGACCTCGTCGCGGAGGTCGCGGCCGAGGGGGCCGCGCAGGAGCGGGAGGACGCCTGGGTCGCCGAGCAGGTCGCAGCCGGACACGCCATCGACGGACTGTTCCCGCCGAATGCCGCCTGGAAGGCGAAGTACCTCCAACAGCTCGACGGCGCCTGACGGGCGCTGACGTCGACCGGTGGCGACGTCGCCCTACTTCTCCTTCGGGGCGGATGCCCGCCAGCCGATGACGGCGACGCCCACCCCGGCAGCGACTCCGAGCAGCCCGATGCCGATCAGGACGCTCATCGCCACCCACGCCGGCCACTCCGCGTCCCTGCCGCGGCCGCCGCTGAGGATGGTGGCGCCGAGGTCTCCGTCGACCCGGTTCGCCACGAGGATCGCGCCGAGTCCGATCAGGATGCCGAACGTCGCGAGGAGCGCTCCGACGAGCACCGACCTGGTGCGGGTCGGGGTTCGGGGCTTCTCGCCATCGGGGAGCGTGGCCATCGGACGGGTTCCTCCACGGGTTCAGGCCCGCCGTGCAGACGGGCCGGCCGGCGCACCGGCGGCGCTCGATGACGGATGAGAGAGCCGATGACGGGAATCGAACCCGCGCTATCTGCTTGGGAAGCAGAAGTTCTGCCATTGAACTACATCGGCATGCGGCATCCGAGGGATGCAGCGGTGACCATCGTATCAATGGTCTCGATACGCTTCGCCACTCGACCGGCGGAACGACGGCAACTCGGCCGGCGGATTCGAGCCGCGTTGCTACGCTGGCACCGTGCTTCTCTCGGATCGTGACATCAGGGCCGAACTCGAGCTCGGACGAGTCCGCCTCGAACCGTCGGATCCGGCGATGCTGCAGCCGAGCAGCGTCGACGTGCGGCTCGACCGGTACTTCCGGCTGTTCGACAACCACAAGTACCCGTTCATCGATCCGGCCGAAGACCAGCCCGAGCTGACGCACCTCATCGAGGTGCGGCCCGATGAAGCGTTCATCCTGCACCCGGGCGAGTTCGTGCTCGCGTCGACGTACGAGGCCGTGACCCTGCCAGACGACGTGGCGGCGCGCCTCGAGGGCAAGAGCTCGCTCGGCCGCCTCGGCCTGCTCACGCACTCGACCGCGGGCTTCATCGACCCCGGATTCACGGGTCACGTCACGCTCGAGCTCAGCAATGTCGCGACGCTGCCGATCAAGCTCTGGCCGGGCATGAAGATCGGCCAGATGTGCTTCTTCCGGCTGTCGTCGCCGAGTGAGCGGCCCTACGGCTCGGCCGAGTACAGCTCGCGCTACCAGGGCCAGCGCGGCCCGACGGCGTCGCGTTCGTTCCACAACTTCCACCGCACGGATGTCGGCGCGACCGACGCGGGGTCGCTCGGCCGCTGAGCGCACGTCTTCCGGCGTCATACTGCGGGACGCTCGGCGTCAAGCCCTCGTTTCCGGGCGATCGAGCGGGTAGGCATAGGTCATGCCGACACCGGAGTCCAGCGCCGAGCGCGCGCCGAGCGCGAACCGCCCGATCGTGCCCGGGGGCGCGACCTTCGGCATCGAGGAGGAGTTCGTCCTCCTCGAACCGGAGACGCTGCGCCCCGTCGCTCTCAGCACCGAGGCCCTGGCGGTGCTGAAGCCCGAGTTCGACCAGGCGACGACCGAGTTCCTCGCCTCGCAGGTCGAGATCGCGACGGGGGTCTGCCATGCGCCCGACGAGGCCCTCGAACAGCTCGAGGCGTTCCGCACGGCGCTCGCCGAAGTGGCCGGTGATCTCGGCGTGGTGGCTGCGGCGACTGGAACCCCGTACGAGGTCGAACGCGCGCCCGAGGTGACGCGGGCCCCCCGCTACGAGCACATCCGCGACGACATCGGCGCCATGACCGACGACCATCAGGTGTGCGGCATGCACGTGCACATCGGGGTCCCGGACCCCGTCGAGCGCATCAAGGTGCTCAACGGCCTTCGTGCGTGGATGCCGGTGCTCACCGCGTTGGCGGCGAACTCCCCCTTCTGGCACGGCGAGGACACCGGGTTCGCGAGTTGGCGCACGGTCGTCATGCGGCGGTGGACCACGGCCGGCATTCCGTCGCCGTTCGCCGACATGAGCGACTACGACCATCGCATCCGCGACCTGATCGGCATCGGGGCCACGCGCGACAAGCCGCTCGTCGCGTGGACGCTGCGCCTCTCGCATCACTTCCCGACGGTCGAGATGCGATTCGCCGACGCGCAGCTCCTCGCGGAGGATTCCGTGGCGATCGCGCTGCTCTGCCGCAGGATCGTCCGCGGCATCCTGAGCGAACGGGGTCGAACGGATGCAGAGCAGGACCGCTTCGCCCCCGAGGTGCTCGACGCCGCGGTGTGGGAGGCGGCACGGCACGGGCTCGCCGCCGTGGTGCCCGATCCGGTCCGAGCGGTCATGGCGCCGGTGCTCGAGGTGGTCGCATCCGCCCTCGAGATGCACGACGACGACGACGGATGCCCCGAGGCCATCGACGCCCTGCTCGAACGCGGCACCGGTGCCGATCGGCAGCGCCGCGCGTACGCCGAGCACGGCATGGCCGGCGTGCGGACGTGCATCGCGACATCCGGTCCGGGCGGCGCCGGCCGCCGTCTGGCGGGGTGATGGCCCGAATCCGGCTACGATCGTCGGTTCCGGATGCCGCGTGCCCGCGCGGATCATCGGAGGAGACGTCACGACGAGGTGACGCACGATCGAGGAGTTCACCGATGACGACCGCGACGAGGACCCGACCGCCGTTCGACCCCGAGCTGGAGGCCGTGCTCGGCATCCTGGCCGAGAGCATGCCGACCACCATCACGCCCGAGCTGATCCCCCTGATGCGCCAGGCGCCCGTGGTCGCCACGACCGACGAGCTGTTCGCCGAGGTCGGCGTCACCCGCCGGGACGTGACGATCCCCGGCCACGCCGGCGACGAGATCGTCGTCACCGTGCTCGAACGCGAGGGGCGCACGGGCACCGGTCCCGGCATCTTCCACACGCACGGCGGCGGCATGATCATCGGCGACCGGTTCGTCGGCATCGCCGGCGTCCTCGACTGGATCGTGCGCTTCGACGCCGTGTGCGTCACGGTCGAGTACCGCCTCGCGCCGGAGTTCCCCGATCCGTATCCGGTGGAGGACTGCTACGCCGGACTCCTCTGGACGGCCGAGCACGCCGACGAGCTCGGCATCGACCTCGGCCAGCTCATCATCGCCGGGGCGAGTGCCGGCGGCGGACTCGCGGCCGGCGTCTCCCTGCTCGCCCGCGACCGCGGCGGCCCCGCGCTCGCCGGACAGGTGCTCATCTACCCGATGCTCGACGACCGCGACGCCACCGTCTCGACCGTGCAGATCGACGGCGTCGGCGTGTGGGACCGCACGAGCAACGTCACCGGGTGGAGCGCGCTGCTCGGCGACCGGCGCGCCACCGAGGACGTCTCGATCTACGCGGCGCCGTCGCGGGCGACGGACCTGTCGAACCTGCCCCCGGCCTTCATCGACTGCGGCAGCGCCGAGGTGTTCCGCGACGAGGACGTCGCGTACGCGTCGCAGATCTGGGCCGATGGCGGCCAGGCCGAGCTGCACGTCTGGCCGGGCGGCTTCCACGGCTTCGACATGATGGCGCCGCATGCCGCGCTGTCGAAGTCGATGGTCGAGGCCCGCACGAACTGGGTCGCCCGCATCCTCGGCGCCTGAGCTTCCGCGGTCGCGGACGCGCCAGCACGCCTGCCCGTCCGTCCGCGGCCGCGGGGAACCTCCGCTCGCTCCCGGCGCTCGACGGCGCGCTGGGGATTCGCAGGCGCCCGAACTAGGGTTGGGCGCACCACGCGCGATGGAGCCCGGAACATGCAGGAACTCGTCGGTCGGCTGACCGCACTCGACCCACAGGCGAGCGACACGTTGAAGGTCGTCTCGTACTTCGACACGCTCGTCGCGGGCGGCGTCGGCCTCGACTCGCTGCTCCGAGGAGCGGCCGTGCTCTCCGGGGCGGTCGCCGGGTACGCCGCCGCGAACGGCGGGCGAACGCTTCGGCTCACGCCCGACGGCGACCACCTGGCGGCGACGGATGCCGCGGCATCCGACTGGCCGGAACGCCGCACCAGCGACGGCTCGCGCGTCTGGCTCGAGCGGGCGGGCTCCGCGCATGCCAACGACGCGATGGTGCTCGAACGGCTCGCGCTCGGCGTCGCGATCACCACGGCCAGGCGCTCCAACACGGCGGATGCCGCGGTCGAG
Organism: Agromyces sp. PvR057; assembly: GCF_040547485.1. Classification (NCBI taxonomy): domain Bacteria; kingdom Bacillati; phylum Actinomycetota; class Actinomycetes; order Micrococcales; family Microbacteriaceae; genus Agromyces; species Agromyces sp. PvR057. The sequence goes on along the minus strand of NZ_JBEPPT010000003.1, from coordinate 71,996 downwards.
GTCGTCGTGAGCGCCGGCGCCCCGGCGGCCGAGCGCGCGGTGGCCGCCGCCAGGCTGCGGCTCGACGCCGCGGGCGAGGTGCGTGCCGTCGTGCTCGGCGCCGACAGCGCCTCTCCGCTGGACGGACCGACCTCCATCGTCGCCACGTCGCGCGGGCTCGCGCGGGTCGTGATCGCCGCCGGCGCGTTGCGTCCGCGGGTGCCGGCGGGCGTTCGCGCGGGCGTCGGCGTCGCGGGCCCGGCCGACCGCCTGCCGGCGTCGTTCGCCTCGGCGCTCATCGCCCTGCGGCTCGGCACCGCCGCCGACCCGGTCGTCGATGCCGCCGAGCTCGGCGCGCTGCTCCTCGTTGCCGAAGCCGCCGAGCGCCGGGACGAGCCGCACCCGGATGCGGTCGCACTGACCTCGCTCGACGCCCGGGCCCGGTCGGTGCTCGACGCGGTCGCCGATGCCGGCAGCGTGCGCGCCGCGGCATCCCACCTGGGCATGCACCACTCGAGCGTGCAGGCGCGCCTCGACGCCCTCGCCGCGACGCTGGGATACGACCCGAGAACGCCGGCGGGGCGCACCCGGTACGCGCTGGCGCGTGCGCTCGCCGCACTGCAGCGCCTCGGCCTCGGACTCGCCGCTCCGGTCGAGTAGGCGCCGGTCGAGCAACCGCCGGTCGAGGGACCGCCGGTCGAGCGGCCTCGCCCGTCGAGGAGCGGAGCGCCCCGAGACCCCGTCGCCCTATCGTTGACCTCGCGCGGAGACCCGCGCGAGGAGGGGTTCCGCCATGCTCACCGTCAGAGTCACCGCGCCGCACCAGCTGGCCGAGACGATCCGTGCGCAGCTCGCCGCCGAGCCGACCGTCAGCAACGTGGCGCTCGTGTCCGGCGCCGCGCTCGACGGCGAGGGCGACCTCGTCTTCTTCGAGCTCGCCCGCGAGAACGCCAACAACATCATGCGGATGCTGCGGCACGCGGGCGTGCCCGCGGTCGGGTCGATCGTCGTCAGCGACCCGCTGGCGGTCGTCTCGGATGCCGCGTCGGCCGCCGAGCGGGCCGCCCCGGGGCATCCGGCCGACGGCGTGCTCTGGGCCCAGCTCGCCGACAGCTCGCGTGAGGACTCGCGTCCGTCGTGGAGCTTCTTCGCCTTCCTGCTGCTCGCGACGCTGATCGCCGGCATCGGCAGGATCCTCGACCAGCCGATCCTCATCATCGGGGCCATGGTCGTCGGGCCGGAGTTCGCCCCGATCGCGGCCATCTGCTACGCCATCGTGCGGCGCAAGCGCGGCATCGCGGGCGTGGCGTCGATGACGCTCTTCGGCGGGTTCGCCCTCAGCGCGCTCATCGCCTGGGCGATCTGGGCCGTCGTGTACGCGTTCGGCCTCTTCACCTTCGAGCAGGCCACGACCGGGCCGATGACCGACTTCATCATCTCGCCCGACGGCTGGTCGTTCGTCATCGCGCTGCTCGCGGGCATCGCGGGCGTGCTCTCGCTCACGACCTCGAAGTCCTCGGCGCTCGTGGGCGTGTTCATCTCGATCACGACGGTGCCGGCCGTCGGCACGATCGGCCTGACGCTCGCGGTGGGCGCCTGGGACGAGGCCCGGTCGGCGCTCCTGCAGCTCGCCCTCAACCTCGCCGGGCTCCTCATCGCGGGCGTCGCGACGCTGTTCGTGCAGCTGCACGTCGGCCGGCGCATCGGGCGACGGCTCGCAGCGCGCCGCGGCGCGGCATCCGCCGGCTAGGACGTCGTCAGCGCCCGTATACGCGAGCCGGGGCATCCGCGCCACCCCGTTGTCGGCCCGGAGCCGCCGACGTAGGTTGCGGAGATGACCTCGCTCTGGCTCGCGCGCCCGCTCCCGATCGAGACCGACGACTCCCGCTCGTCGCCTCGCGTCTTCGACGAGATCGTCGTGGGCGCCGGGCTCACCGGCCTCGTCACGGCGGTGCTGCTCGCGCGGGCGGGTCGGCGCGTCGGGGTGCTCGAGGCGCGCGAGGTGGGCGCCGTGGCGACGGGCAACACGACCGCGAAGCTCAGCGTGCTGCAGGGCGCGCACCTGCAGCGGGTTCGGCGGCGCACCTCGGCCGCGGTGCTGCAGGCGTACGTCGACGCGAACCTGGCCGGGCAGGCGTGGCTGCTCGACTACCTCGCCGCACGCGGCGTGCCTGTTCAGCGACGCGACGCGGTGAGCTTCGCCGCGACGTCGGCCGGCCGCGACGCCGTCGAACGCGAGGCCGAGGTCGCGCGCGAGGCGGGCCTGCACGTGATGACCGACGTGGCCGACGACGTGCCGTTCCCCGTGCACGCGTCCGTGCGGCTGGCAGATCAGGCGCAGTTCGACCCGATGGAGGTGCTCGCCGCGCTCGCCGCGGAGCTCCGCACCCTCGGCGGCGTGATCCGCACCGGGGTGCGCATGACCGGCGCGCGGGTCGGCTCGCCGGTGCGCGTGCGCACGACCGGCGGCGAGTTCACGTGCGATCGGCTCGTCCTCGCGACCGGCACGCCGATCCTGGATCGCGGCCTCTCGTTCGCGAAGCTGCGCGCCGACCGCTCCTACGCCGCCGCGTACCGAACGGATGCCGCGCTGCCGCAGGCGATGTACCTCAGCGTGGACGCGCCGACGCGCTCGATCCGCACGGCACCCGATCCCGATCTCGACGCCGGTGCGGCCGAGCTGCTCCTCGTCGGCGGCTACGGGCACGAGGTGGGCCGGCATCCGTCGCCGCAGTCCCGGGTGGACGCGCTCGACGCATGGGCGCGCACGACGTGGCCGGATGCCTCGCTGACGCACCGCTGGAGCGCGCAGGACTACGAGACCCCGCAGGGCGTGCCGTTCGTCGGATGGCTGCCGCGCGGTCGCGGCCGGGTGTTCCTCGCGACCGGCTACGACAAGTGGGGCATGACGAACGCCGTGCAGTGCGGCATCACGCTCGCCGCCGACCTGCTCGGCGACCTGCCCGACTGGGCGCAGACGCTCCGGCACCGCTTCACGACGCCCGTCGCGATCGGCGTCGGCATCGGCATGAACGCGGCCGTCGCGAAGCACTACGCCGTGGGCTGGGGGCGGGCCCTCGCGCACCGGCTGCCGGAGCCGCCGCCGCGCGAGGGTGCGGGCGTCGTCGGACGCGCGGGGCTGGCCCCCGTGCCGACCGCCGTCTCGACCGTCGACGGGGTCACCTGCGAGGTCTCGGGCATCTGCCCGCATCTCGGCGCGGTGCTCTCGTGGAACGATGCCGAGCGCACCTGGGACTGCCCGGCCCACGCCTCGCGGTTCGCGAGCGACGGAACGCTGCTGGAGGGACCCGCGAAGCGCGACCTGCGGGTCCGCGGGGTCCAGGGCGCGACCGCGACCTCGATCGAGCCGCGAGACGTTCCGGTCGTCGCGTAGGGCCGCTCGTGGAGACCCGGCGACCGCGAACCGCGCACCGGTAGGCTCCCGGCATGGGTGCGCGCGTCGTGGTGGTCGGCTCGATCAACGTCGATTCGGTGGTGCGCGTCGATGCCCATCCGTCTCCGGGCGAGACGGTGCTCGGGCTCGGCGTCGAGCTGCTGCCGGGCGGCAAGGGCGCGAACCTCGCGGCCGGTGCCGCCGCGGCGGGCGCCGACGTGCAGCTGATCGGCCGGGTCGGCGACGACGACCTCGGCCGGCGCTACGTCGAACGCCTCGCCGAGCACGGCGTCGACGTGTCGGCCGTCTCGGTCGACGGCGAGCGGCCGACCGGCCAGGCGTTCATCACGGTCGCCGCGTCGGGCGAGAACAGCATCATCGTGATCGCGGGGGCGAACGGCGGTGTCGAGGCGGATGCCGCGGCGCACGCGATCCCCGATGACGCGGCCGTCGTGGTCGTCCAGCTCGAACTCGCGCCCGCCGTCGCCGAGGCGGTGCTGCGCCGTGCGCGGGCACTCGGCGCGCTCGCGGTGCTGAATCCGTCCCCTGTCTCGCCCGCGGCATCCGCCCTGCTCGAGCTGGCCGACGTCGTCATCGTGAACGAGCACGAGTGGGCCGCCCTCGGCGAGCCGGCCGACGCCTGCGTGACGCTCGGCGGGGCCGGGGCCCGATGGGGAGCGGCGCGCGTCGCGCCCGATCCGGTCGAGGCCGTCGACACCACGGGGGCCGGCGACGCGTTCGCCGGGGCCCTCGTCGCCCGTCTCGCCGCCGGCGCGACCCGGGAGGACGCCCTGCGCGACGCCGTCGCCGCCGGCGCGCGAGCGACCACGTACGCGGGAGCGCAGCCGTGGGGCTTCAGCGCGCCGGCGCCGCGCTCGTCCGACGCCCAGTAGCTCAGTGGCGGCACGGATGCCGCGGATCGGGCAGGAGCCTACGCTCGCAACCGGCCCGGCCGAATGGGCTCGGGTCGCCGAGAACGGAGGCATCATGAGTGAGCATGCGAACCGGGCCGAGTTCGAACCCGTCGTCGAGAAGTGGACCCTCGAGGGGCTCCGGGAGGCGAAGATCGGTCGAGCGAGCCGCGTCGGCGGGCTTTCGGCCTCACGACTGCGCGAGGTGCTGCGGGAGCGGCACGATCAGGTCATCGAGGGCCTGGACGCGCCCGTCATCTCGTTGTCGGCCAGGCACCCCTGGGTCGACGGCGGTCGCATCGACGTGTTCCAGCCCGGCCGATGGGACACCGAGTACGACCTCGTCTTCATGTCGTCGGACTTCGCGCCGAACTCCGCGTCGATCGGGTACGGCGCCGTCGTCGTTCCCTCCGACGGCACCTATCTCGTGGCCGTGCGATTCAGCGGTCACGAGACGACGCTCCGACTGAACGGCCCATGGGGCATCCAGACCGGGTTCTCGGCGACGACCTCGGACCACCCGACCCTGACGGCGGTCTGGACGGGTGCCGCCGGGGCGCACCTGAACTTCTCGTTCCTGTTCTCGGGCGGGATCATCGGCTACCTGGAGGCGATCGACATCCACCTGCTCAATTGAGGCGCGAGGTCGGTTCGAGCCGGTGCGGTCGGCCCGACCTCGCCTAGGGTGCCTGCACGAGCGCGGCATCCGAAGCCGTGACGAAGTCGAGCACGGCATCGAGGGTGACGTCGGCCCGCAGGATGCGGTTGTGCCCGAGTCCGTCGGTGGGCACGAGCCGGGTGCGGCCCGCGTTCGCGGCCACCAGCCTCGGCGCCTCGGCGAAGGGCACGCGCCGGTCGCCGCGGTCGTGCACGAGCAGGAGGGGCACGCCATCGGGCAGGGGGTGCGCGAGGGCCGAATAGCGCTCGAACGGGTCCTCGGCACCGCGGAAGAGCTTGCGGGCGAACCCGCCGGCGAGAGCCGAGCGTGTCGGGCCGTCGAGGCCGAGCAGGTCGCCGAACCCGTCGATGAACACGCGCGGGGTGCCTGCGCCGGCGACCGCGCCGATGCGCCGCACGTCGATGCCCTCGCCCGGGGCGAGGAGGGCCGCGAGCCCGCCGAACGAGTGGCCGATCACGGCGTGGAAGCGGCCGAGGCGCTGCTGCAGTGCCGCGAACACGTCGAGGTGGTCGACGAGGTACGTGCCGCGCCCGGCCGAGGCGCCGTTCGCGGGGGCGTCGAACGCGACGACCCGGAACCCCTCGCTGCGCAGCTCTCGCACGAGCGTCGCGAACACGCTCGCCCGCGACTGCCAACCGTGCGCGAGCACGATCGTGTCGGGTCCGCCGCCCCACTCGTAGGTGACGACGTCGACGCCCGACCCGCGGATGCCGGGGATGCGCACGCTGCCGCGCCTGGCCTCGAGGTGCGTCGCGGCATCCGCGGGTGACACGGCGACTCGGGGGCCGACCCGCGTGAACAGGGGGAGCGCGAGTCGCGCGCCGAGCTCGGGCGAGAGTGAGGATGCGAGGCGGATGCCCCCGGCCACCGCCCGCAAGGCGAGGGGCGCCGAGGGTGGGGCGCCCGCCGGGGCGACGGTCGCGCGGACGGCGGGGGTCGACGCGGTGTCGGATGCCGGTGCGGTCACGGGTTGCCTCCAAGAAACTCTCCGAACGTTCGTACGTAGAGTATACGAACGTTCGTGCGTAAACTGCAAGCATGACGATGATCGACGGCAGACGGGCCCGCGGCGACGCCTCGCGGCGTCTCGTGCTCGCGCACGCCGCCGACCTCGCCTCGATGGAGGGCCTCGACGGCCTCTCGATCGGGCGACTCGCCGCCGAGGCCGAGGTGAGCAAGAGCGGCATCGCGACGCTCTTCGGGTCGAAGGAGCAGCTGCAGCTCGCCACCGTCGCCGCAGCGGCAGAGCGGTTCGCCGCGGCCGTGATCGAGCCCGCACGCGTGCAGCCACGCGGCATCCGTCGCCTGACCGCGCTGCTCGACCGCGTCGTCGCCTACTCGGAGGACCGCGTCTTTCCTGGCGGATGCTTCTTCTCGGCCAGCGCGGCCGACTTCCACTCCAAGCCGGGCGCCGTGCGCGACGCCCTCGCCGACCAGCTCGAGAACTGGCTCGGCTACCTCGCGGCATCCGCCCGCTTCGCGGTCGAGCAGGGCGAGCTGCCCGGTCTCGACGACCCCGACCAGCTCGCGTTCGAACTGCAGGGCACCTTCGAGTGGATGAACCTGATGGCCGTCATCCGCGAGGCCGACAGCGCCGTGCACTACGGGCGCGCCCGTAAGGCCTACCATGGGCGTCTCATCGCGTACGGGGGCGATCCGGCGATCGCCGAGCTCGTGCTCGAGCCCGGCGCCGCGCTGCGTTAGCCCTCCGCAGGATCCTCGGCCACGAGCGCGAGCGTCGTGTCACCGCACGGCACGACGAGCTGGCCGCCGGGCAGCTGCGTCGCCTGCGCCGAGTGCTCCTCGTGCAGGGGCGCGAGCGCGGCCGAGAGGCCGTCGAGGCGCAGGAGCGCACCGGTCGCCCGACGCGAGTCGGTCGAGGCGAGGATGCGCCCCGACGCGTTCACGAGCGTGCCGTTGCCGTTCCACTCGCGCAGCACCGGGAGCAGCTCGCGCTCGAGCCTGGCGACGTAGGCGTCGGCGCCGACCACGCCGATCATCTCGCCGTCGGCGACGACCGGCGTCGTGATGGTGACCGTGTAGTCGTCGGTGCAGAGGTAGTCGACGTACGGGCCCGTGAGGTGACGTCGCCCCGTGCGCTCGGGCACGCGCCACCACTCGAGGGTCGTGTAGTCGCGGAACTGCTCGGAGTCGGGGTCGCTCACCGCATCGAGGCGGCGAAGCACCGCGGTGCCGGGCGAGCCGAAGGTGTTGGCGCTGCTCAGCCACCAGGCCAGGTGCCACTGCGCGTCGCGGAGGTAGCCGGGCGCGGCCACGAAGCCGGCGCCCGTGATGAGGGTGCCGTCGCGTTCGAGCTCGCCACCCACGAGCGCCTCGATCACGGGGTCGAGCGTCTCGGCCGCCGCCTCGGACGAGCCGGTGAGGGCGCCGGCGAACGGGCCGGAGAGCTCGGTCTCGAGCACGCCGCGCCATCCGTCGACCATGGCGAGCACGGGCTCGATGGTCGAGGCGATCTGCTTCGAGATGTGCTCGGCCGCGAGATCGAGGGTGGTGCTCACGCGGGTGGTCCTTCCGCTGGGTCCGCGACGGATGATGCTGCGCCGCCGGCGGGGTGCGCGGCCAGGTCGATGCGCGTCTTCTCGTCGATCAGCCACTGCACCGCACCGGCGATGTGCTCGGTGGTCGCGCGTCGTGCACGTTCGGGTTGCACGTCGCGGATCGCCTGGATCACGTCGAGCCGCGCGATGCGGCTGCGGTCACGAGCATCCTCCTCCCGCAGGCACATCCAAAGCAAGGGTCCCGCCTCGGCCTGCAGCCGGAGCTCCTCCTGCACGAGGCGGGGGGACTGGCTGATCGCAGCCACCTCGAGGTGGAACCGGCCCACCGCCCTGCGGGCTCCGCCGGCCGTCGCGAGGTCGGCCCTGGCGTCGATGTCGGCGAGGCTCGCGAGGTCGTCGTCGCTCGCCCGATCGGCGGCGACCTCGGCGGCCATGCCCGCGATCGCGGCGTAGTGCAGCGACAGGTCGCGCAGCTCCACGCGGCTGAGCGAGCGCAGCCGGGACTCCACGAGCCGGGTCGTGGCGTCGGGGTCGAACGTGACGAAGCTGCCGCCGTCGCGACCGCGCCGGGTGTGCACGAGGCCGTTCTCGCGCAGGGAGACCAGCGCCTCGCGTGCGGTGACGACGGCGACTCCGAGGCTCCGCGCGAGATCGGACTCGCTCGGCAGCCGCTCGCCATCGCGCAGCACGCCGGCGACGATCGCGTCGGTGATGCGCTGTTCGACGAGTGCGGCGCGTCCGGCGCCCTCGAGCGGGGCGAAGACCACGGCTCGGGTCGCGTCGGTGCGGCCGGCTGCGTGCGGCATCCGCCCTCCCGGGATCCGATTCGAAGACTGTGACATGACCGTAACACGCGGGTCTGGACGCAGACATCTGGATTCATATGATTTAGTACACGCCTCGCGAAGGAGCAACGCATGACCGACAGCCAGCCGGCGATCAGGCTGACCGGACTCACCAAGGAGTTCGGCGCCGTGACCGCCGTCGACCACGTCGACCTCGAGATCGCGGCCGGGGAGTTCTTCTCGATGCTCGGCCCATCGGGCTCGGGCAAGACCACGGTGCTGCGCCTCATCGCCGGGTTCGAGCAGCCCACCGACGGCACCATCGAGCTCTTCGGCGAAGACGTCACCAAGCGCGCCCCGTTCGATCGCGACGTCAACACCGTGTTCCAGGACTACGCACTGTTCCCGCACATGAGCGTGCTCGACAACGTCGCCTACGGACTCCGGGTACGCGGCATCGGCAGGAAGGAGCGCGCCGAACGCGCCCGCCGGGCGCTCGCCTCGGTGCGGCTCGAGCAGATGGGCGACCGCAAGCCGTCGCAGCTCTCGGGCGGCCAGCGCCAGCGCGTCGCGCTCGCCCGTGCGACCGTCGTCGAGCCCAAGGTGCTGCTGCTGGACGAACCGCTCGGCGCCCTCGACCTCAAGCTCCGCGAGCAGATGCAGGTCGAGCTCAAGCAGATCCAGCGCGACCTCGGCATCACCTTCATCTTCGTCACGCACGACCAGGAGGAGGCGCTCACCCTCTCCGACCGGGTCGCCGTGTTCAACGACGGCCGCATCGAGCAGCTGGGCACCCCGGCCGAGCTCTACGAGCGGCCGGGATCGAGGTTCGTCGCCGGCTTCGTCGGCACGTCCAACATGTTCGACGACGCACGCTCGCAGGCGCTCCTCGGCCGAGGCGGGGAGCACTCCGTGCGCCCCGAGAAGCTCGTCGTCACCGCCGAGCCCGAGGTCGGCGACGGGGTTCGCAGCGCGCCGGGCACCGTGGTCGAGGTCATCTACCTCGGCAGCGGCATCCGCACCGTCGTCGACCTCGATGCCGGCCTCCGCATCACCGTGCTCGCCCAGAACGACCGCCACGCGCTCGCCGCCGGCGATCGCGGCGATCGCGTGCACGTGAGCTGGCACGCCGCCGACGTCGTCGAGCTGGCGCCGACGGCTCCGCCCCGAGAAGCGGATGCCGCGGCATCCGTCGCCTGAACCGCACCGCAGACCAGCACCAAGCACCGCACCCAGCACCACCTGCAGTCCCACACAGAAGGAGAGAACCATGAAGCGCATTCCGCACACGGCCCGCCGTGGCGCGGTCGTCGGCCTCGCGATCACCTCGGTCGCGTTGCTCACGGCCTGCGGCACCTCGAGCGGCTCCGGCGACTCGGGCGGCGAGGCGGCGACCGAGCTCGGCGACTACGAGGGCCAGGTCTCGATCCTCGCGTGGCCCGGCTACGTCGAGGACGGCTCGAACGACCCCGACGTCGACTGGGTCACCCCCTTCGTCGAGGAGACCGGCTGCGAGGTCACGACCAAGACGTTCGGCACGTCCGATGAGGCGCTGAACCTCATGAAGACGGGCGACTACGACGTCGTCTCCGCCTCTGGCGACGCCTCGTTGCGCCTCGTCGCCGCGGGCGACGTCGCACCCGTGAACACCGACCTCATCCCGAACTACGAGGGCATCTACCCGTTCCTCAAGGACCAGTCCTGGAACTCGGTCGACGGCGTCCCCTATGGAGTGCCGCACGGTTACGGCGCCAACCTGCTGATGTACAACACGGACGTGTTCCCGACGGCGCCCACCTCGTGGAGCGTCGTGTTCGACGAGGCCTCCGCGAACGCGGGCAAGGTCACCGCCTACGACTCGCCCATCTACATCGCGGATGCCGCGGTCTACCTCATGGCCCACGAACCCGACCTCGGCATCGAGAACCCCTACGCCCTCGACGAGGAGCAGCTCGCCGCGGCCGTCGACCTCTTGAAGACGCAGCGCGAGAGCATCGGCGAGTACTGGTCCGACTACCTCAAGGAGATCCAGGCCTTCACGACCGGCGACTCGGTCGTCGGCACGAGCTGGCAGGTCATCGAGAACGTGCTCGAGGGCGAAGGCGCGGCGACCGACGTCGTGCTGCCCGAAGAGGGCGCGACCGGATGGTCCGACACCTGGATGATCGCCTCCGAGGCGAAGAACCCGAACTGCGCCTACGCGTGGCTCGACTACATCGCCAGCCCCGAGGCCAACGCCGCCGCGACCTCGTACTTCGGCGAGGCCCCCTCGTCGGATGCCGCGTGCGACTTCCGCGACGACTGCGAGGCGTACCACGCGGGTGACGCCGACTACGCGTCGCAGATCTGGTACTGGTCGACCCCGATCGAGAAGTGCCTCGACGGTCGTACGGATGTCACGTGCACCGACTACGCCGCATGGACGGCCGCGTGGCAGGAGATCAAGGGCTGATGACCCAGGCCCTCGTGGAGTCCCGTCCGCGTCGCTCAGCGGCGCGGGCGGGCTCCGCCTTCCTCTCGACCCATCCGCGCACGCGGTTGGCGCTGCTGCTGGCAGCACCCCTGTTCTGGCTCGTGGTGGTCTACATCGTCGCGCTCGCGCTGCTGCTCGTCACGGCCTTCTGGTCGGTCGACAGCTTCACGGGCGAGATCACGACCGAGTTCACCCTCGACAACATCATCGAGGTCGTCACCGGCTCGCTGTACCAGACGGTGACCCTGCGCACGGTCGGCGTCGCGCTCGCCGTGACGCTCATCGACGTGCTGCTCGCGCTGCCGATCGCGTTCTTCATGGCCAAGGTCGCGTCGCCGCGCATGCAGCGCGTGCTCGTGATCCTCGTGCTCACGCCGCTCTGGGCGTCGTACCTCGTGAAGGCGTACGCCTGGCGCTCGGTGCTCTCGCAGGACGGCATCCTCGAGTGGCTGCTCGCGCCGTTCGGCGGGCACACGCCCGGCTACGGGCTCCCGGCGACGATCATCACGCTGTCGTACCTGTGGCTGCCCTACGTGATCCTGCCGATCTACGCCGGGCTCGAGCGCGTGCCGGACTCGCTGCTCGAGGCGTCCGGCGACCTCGGCGGCAGGTCGTGGTCGACGCTGCGCCTCGTGGTCTTCCCGCTCATCCTGCCCGCGATCATCGCGGGCACGATCTTCAGCTTCTCGCTCTCGCTCGGCGACTACATCACCGTGAACATCGTCGGCGGCGCGAACCAGATGCTCGGCAACCTCGTGTACACGAACGTGGGCGCCGCGAACAACCTCCCGCTGGCGTCCGCGATCGCGCTCATCCCGATCGTGATCATCTTCGGCTACCTGTTCCTCGTGCGCCGCACCGGCGCGCTCGACAACCTCTAAGGCAGACGGATGCGCCTCTCCCGCCCCGCTCGCGTCACGCTCGGCGTCATCACCGCGATCATCCTCGTGGTGGTCTACGTTCCGCTGTTCGTCGTGCTCGTGAACTCGTTCTCGACGTCGACCTCGCTGACCTGGCCGCCGCCCGGATTCACGTTCGAGTGGTGGACGAAGGCGTTCCAGAGCGCCGGTGCGCTCGAGGCGGTGCTCACGAGCGTGCAGGTCGCCATCGTCGCGACGATCATCGCGCTCGTGCTCGGCACGCTCATCTCGATCGCGCTGCAGCGCTTCGAGTTCTTCGGGCGCGACGCGATCAGCCTGCTCGTGATCCTGCCGATCGCGCTGCCCGGCATCATCACCGGCATCGCGCTGAACAACTTCTTCCGCACGATCATGGGCGTGCCGCTCTCGGTCTGGACCGTCGTCATCGCGCACGCCACGTTCTGCATCGTCACGGTCTTCAACAACGTCATCGCGCGCCTGCGGCGGCAGGGCACGAACCTCGAGGAGGCCTCGGCCGACCTCGGCGCCGGCGTGTGGACGACGTTCCGGCTCGTGACGTTCCCGCAGCTGCGATCGGCGCTCCTCGCCGGAGGCCTGCTCGCGTTCGCGCTCTCGTTCGATGAGATCATCGTGACCACGTTCACCGCGGGCTCAGGCGTCACGACGCTGCCCATCTTCATCCTGAACAACATGTTCCGGCCGAACCAGGCGCCCATCGTCTCGGTCATCGCCGTGGTGCTCGTGCTCGTGTCGATCATCCCGATCTACATCGCGCAGAAGCTGTCGGGCCCGGCCGAGCAGAAGCGGTAGCCGTCGCCGATCGGATGCCGCGGGCGGGCGTCGGGGGCTCCGGATAGGGTCGGCGGGTGCAGACCTTCCGAGCCGCAGACGGCACCGACCTCGCCTTCAGCACCATCGGCGCCGCCGGCTCCGAGCGGCCGCCGGTGCTCCTCGTGCCCGGCGGTCCGTGCCGCGGCGTCGACTACCTCGAGAATCTCGCGGGCGCCGGCTCCGATCGCCCGATCGTCGTGCTGCACCCGCGGGGCACGCCGACTTCCGGCGGGCGCTCGAACGGCTGGTGGGCCGACGCCGACGACCTGATCGCGCTCGCCGACCACCTCGGGCTCGAGCGGGTCGACGTGATCGGCCACTCCGCCGGCACCCGGCTCGTGCTCGCGGCCGCTGCGCAGTCCCCCGATCGGCTGCGGCGGCTCGCGCTCGTCACGCCGGCGGCAGCGTGGCTCACGGATGCCGCGTGGGACGGCGATGCGATCGGCGGTCGCCGCGGCGACCCCGCGGTGATCGCGGCGCTCGAGTCGCTCACCGGAGCCCAGCCCGTCGATCAACGGCAGTGGGATGCCGCCCGTGCTGTTGAGGCACCCGCCGGATACGCGCACTGGACCGCCCGCGAACGCGCCCACAGCACCGTCGGCGGCTGGGAGCTCGAGGCCGTCGAGGCGTGGTTCACGGGTGTGCCGGATGACGCGTCGGCCCGGATCCTCGCGGCCCCCCGCATCCCGACCCTCGTGATCGGCGGCGACGCCGACATCCTCTCGGGGGTCGCGCCGGTGGCGGCCTACGCCGACGTGCTCGGCGCGGAACTGCGGATGATCCCGGACTGCGGCCACTACCCGTGGGTGGAGCAGCCCGAGGCGTTCCGGGCCGAGCTCGACGGGTGGCTCGAAGGCTGAGCACGCCCTCCCCGCGCGTCGAGGAGAGGGGCCGTCCCGCGGCATCCGCTGCTATCGGTTGACCCAGTGCGTCGAGAGGTAGTGCGCCACGGCCGCTCGGGCGTCGGCAGGATCGAGGCGCGCGTCGCGCCGGGCGCCTGCTCGCGGCATCCGCACGGCCCGAAGGAACGCGACGGTCGCGAGCCGGGCGCGGGCGAACAGGTCGAGGGTGCGCGCCCGGTGGCGCGGAAGCCGCGCGGCGAGGTCGGCGCACACCTGCGCAACGGGCATCGGTTCGGTCGTCGCGGCGGTGCAGGTCATGTCGGAGGTCCCTTCGTCGGGCGCGGTCGGAGGTCGGTCAGCGGGCGGCGGTCGCGGGCACCGGGGCCTCGATGAGGAGGGCGATGCCCACCCCCGCGAGCAGGGCGGCCGTGGCCCGTCGCTGCCAGGCGAGCCACGCGGGGCGTCGGCGCAGGAACGCGGCGATCGCACCGGCGCCGACGATGAGGAGCGCGTTCACGACGAGGCTGACGGCGATCTGCACCCCGCCGAGGAGGAAGCCCTGGGCGATGACGGCGCCGTGGGCGGGCACGATGAACTGGGGGATGAGCGCGACGTACATGATCGCGGCCTTCGGGTTCAGCAGGTTGGTGGCCAGACCCATCGAGAACAGGCGCGCCCTCGAGTCGCGCGCGAGGTCGCGAACCTCGAAGAGTCCGGCGCCTCCGCCCGCCACGGCCCGGAACGCGAGGAAGAGCAGGTAGAGCGCGCCGGCGACCTTGAGCCCGGTGTACAGCCAGGGCACGACGACGAACACCGCCGCGAGCCCGAGGTTGGCCATCGTCATGTAGACCACGAAGCCGAGGGCCGTGCCGCCGAGCGAGACGAGCCCCGCCACCGACCCCTGCGAGAGGCTCCGCGAGACCAGGTAGATCATGTTCGGCCCCGGCGTGAGCACCATCGCGAGCGCGACGAGGGCGATGCCCAGCACCGCACCCGATTCCACCGGCATGGCGACCTCCGTTCGGTCGCGCGAGCTGCGGAGAGCGGATGCCTCCTGCCGCGCGTGCGACCACCTTGGTACACTCGCGGCAGATCTTGCAAAGTGTCACACGACACTTCGTGCTTCCGTCGACCTGGAGGGCCCATGCGCGTCTCGTCGGACTGGACGCCGCGACTCGCGGGTGCCGCGGGCCCGACCTCCGAGCGACTGGTCTCGGCGCTCGCCGAGGACATCCTCGACGGCGTCGTCGCCGAGGGCGAGCGCCTGCCCGCCCATCGGGCCCTGGCCGAGGAGCTCGGCGTCGCGCTCGGCACCGTGACCAAGGCCTATGCCGAGCTGGGCCTGCGCGGACTCGTGCGCGGCACGCACGGCCGTGGCACCTTCGTGAGCTACCGTGCCGAGCCCGCGTCGGGCAGCGTCGACCTCGCGATGAACATGCCCCCGCGCATGCTGTCCGACCGGGTGATCGCCGATGCGCTGGCCGCGAGCGCCGGCCGGGTCGACGCCGAGGTGCTCTCGGCCTGCGGGCCGCCGGGGGGCCGCCTCGAGTACCGCCGCACGGCGGCCGCCTGGCTCGCCTCCACCGGGCTCGAGATCCCCGCCGAGGAGTTGGTGCTCGCCCACGGCGCCCAGCAGGGCATCGCCGCGGTGCTCATGGCGGTCTCGCCGCCCGGCCGACCCGTGGCGGTCTACACCGAGGAGGTCACGTTCCACGGCGCGCTGAGCTACGCTCGGCTGGCCGGGCACCCGGTGCACGGCGTGCCCATCGACCGGCAGGGCCTGCGGCCCGACCTGCTCGACCGCATGCTGTCGGCGGACGCACGAACCCGCGGCAGCGGCATCCGCCCCGTGATCTACGTCACGCCGACCCTGCAGAACCCGACGGGTGCCACGATGTGCGCGTCGCGTCGTCGCGAGCTCGTGCGCGTCGCACGTGCGCACGACGCCCTGATCATCGAGGACGACGTCTACGCGGTCTCCGAGGAACGGCTGGCCCCGGCGCTCGTCTCACTCGCCCCAGAGCGCACGTTCTACGTCAGCAGCGCGTCGAAGGCGTTGAGCCCCGCCATCCGGCTGGGCATGGTCAAGCCGCCCTGCGCCTTCCGCCCGCGGGTCGCCGACGCGGTGCGGGCGCTCGGCCTGCCCGTGTCGCCGCTGATCTGCGTGCTGCTCGACGAGCTCGTGAGCGCGGGCATCGCCTCGACCGTGCGCGCCTCGATCCGCGACGAGGGGGCCCGCCGCACCGAGATGGCGCGCGAGCAGTTCGGGTCGGCCCTGTTCCTCGCGCCGAAGACGGGCTATCACGTGTTCCTGCCGATGGCGCCGGACCGCGCCCGGGCGCTCGCGGCCTCAGCGCAGGACGCGGGAGTGCTGCTGGCCGATCCCGACACGATGATGGCCGACCTGCGTCAGCGCGCGGGCGGGGTGCGGCTCAGCCTCGGCGCGCCGTCGATCTCGGAGCTCGCTCGCGGGCTCTCGATCGTGCACGGTCTCAGTGCGCCTGCGGGGGCAGCACGGAGATGACGGGGTGGTCCTTGGCGATGACGCCGACCTTGGCGGCGCCGCCGGGCGAGCCGAGGTCGTCGAAGAACTCGACGTTGGCCTTGTAGTAGTCGGCCCATTCGTCGGGGAGGTCGTCTTCGTAGTAGATGGCCTCGACGGGGCAGACGGGTTCGCAGGCGCCGCAGTCGACGCATTCGTCGGGGTGGATGTAGAGCGAGCGCTCACCCTCGTAGATGCAGTCGACCGGGCACTCGTCGATGCAGGCGCGGTCCTTGACGTCGACGCACGGCAGCGCGATGACGTACGTCACGAGACGACCAGCGACCCGTCGCGCGAGATCTCGACCTGCTCGTCGCGGGGAACGACCTTCACGCGCTCGCGGACGACCTCGCCGTAGTGATCGGGAGCCTCGAACGCCTCGCCGAGCGAGCGCTCGTGCGCGTCGAGCGTGAGCCAGCCGTTCCACGTCGTGTACGCCACGTCGCGGGAGTCGAGCAGCGCGAAGATCTCCTCGCCGTCGGCCGCGTCGACGAGGGCCGCCGGGAGCGAGCCCGCCGCGGCATCCGCGACCAGGTTCGTGATGGTCTCGAGCGCGTCGCCCTTGGTGTGGCCGATGAGGCCGACGGGGCCGCGCTTGATCCAGCCGGTCGCGTAGACGCCGGGCAGGTGGGCGCCGGAGGCATCGGTCACGCGGCCGCCCTCGTTGGGGATGACGGCCTTGCGCTCATCGAACGGCACGCCGTCGATCGGCGAGCTCGCGTAGCCGACGGCCCGGTAGATCGCCTGCACGGGGATCTCGGTGAACTCGCCGGTGCCCTCGACCGAGCCGTCGCCGACGGGCCGGGTGAGCTCGAAGCGCACGGCCTCGACGGCGTCGGTGCCGAGCACCTCGACGGGGGCGTGCAGGAAGTGCAGGTGCAGGCGACGCGACGCGGTGTACTCGTGGCCGGCGGGCTTGCGCCATCCGTTGAGCGTGCGCGTCATGACCTTGACCTGGTTGTTCGACGCGAACAGCTGCTCGGCGTGCGGGTCGTTCGCGGCGCGCTCGAAGTCGTCGTCGTAGACGATGACGTCGACGTCGGGCACCTCGCCGAGCTCGCGCAGCTCGATGGGCGTGAACTTCACGTGCCCGGGGCCGCGGCGGCCGAAGACGTGCACGTCGGTGACGGGAGAGGCCTCGAGGCCTTCGACGACGTTCGCCGGGACATCCGTCGTCAGCAGGTCCTTCGGGTGCTTCGCGAGCACGCGGGCGACGTCGAGCGCGACGTTGCCGTTGCCGATGACGGCGATCGATTGCGCCTCGAGCGGCCAGGTGCGGGGCACGTCGGGGTGGCCGTCGTACCAGGCGACGAAGTCCGCGGCGCCGTACGAGCCGGGCAGGTCGATGCCGGGGATGTCGAGCGGGGCGTCGCGCAGCGCGCCGGTGGCGAAGATGACCGCGTCGTAGCGTTCCTGCAGTTCGGCGACCGTGACGTCGCGGCCGACCTCGACGTTGCCGATGAGCCGGATCGTGCCCGCGTCGAGCATCTCGTGCAGCGAGTTGACGATGCCCTTGATGCGGGGGTGGTCGGGCGCCACGCCGTAGCGGATCAGGCCGTACGGCGCCGGAAGCGACTCGTACAGGTCGATCGCGACCTCTCCGCCGGCCTCGGTGACCTGGCGGTTCAGGATGTTGCCGGCGTAGATGCCGGCCGGGCCGGCGCCGATGATCGCGACGCGGAGGGAGAGGGTCATGTCTGCGTGGTCTTTCGGTCAGCTGAGGCCTGGGCCTCGGGGGAGGTGGTCGCGATCGGCGTGCCGGCCGCGGACGTGATGGCTTCTGGTGCGTAGGGGCTCAGGGTCACCACGTCGCCGACGACGACGACTGCGGGCGAGCGGATGCCGCGGCGGGCCGCCTGCAGTGCGATCGTGTCGAGCGTACCCACTGTGACACGCTGACCTGAGCCGTAGCCGTCTTCGATGATCGCCACGGGGCATTCGCCGCCGCGTTCGCCGCGGGACAGGGTGATCGCGGAGTTCGCGAGCGTGCCGACGCCCATGAGCAGCACGACCGTGTGGTCGCGGCCGCCGCCCAGTGACTGGATCTGGTCGTGCCCGGTGACGACGGTGAACGTGGTGGCGAGACCGCGGTGCGTGAGCGGGATGCCCGCGATCGCCGGAACCGAGATCGCGCTCGTGATGCCGGGCACCACTTCGACGGCGATGCCGGCCTCCTGGCAGAAGGCGAGCTCCTCGCCGCCGCGACCGAAGATGAACGGGTCGCCGCCCTTGAGGCGCACGACCTGCTTGCCGTCGCGGGCGAGCGACACGAGCAGCGCGTTGATCGCGTCCTGCGGCACCGCGTGGTGGCCCGGGAGCTTGCCCACGTCGACGACCTCCGGCGTGAGGAGCACGCCCTCGGCGGCGAGCCCGTCGAGCACCGAGCGTGCGCCGAGCCGGTCGGCGACGATGACGTCGGCGGCCTCGAGCGCCCGCAGGCCGCGGATGGTGAGCAGTCCGGCATCGCCGGGGCCGGCGCCGACGAGCGTCACGCGTCCGGTCTCGGGGCGCGGGCGGGCGGCGGCGACGTGCGCCGTGAGGGATCCGTCGGGAGTGGGGCGGGTGCTCATGCCAGCCCTCCGGCGATCACCGCGGTGACGACGATCGCGGCCGCGAGCACGAGTCCGCCGACGACGCCCGCGATCGCCCGCGTGCGGGCTCTGGCGTCGACGCTCATACGGAGACCCACGCGGCGGCGGCCTCGGCCTCGGCGACGGCCTCGGGGGAGGCGTGCGGCGCCTCGGTCACGATGCCGGCCGCGAGCGTGGAGCCCGACTGCGGGTCGATCACGAGGAACGCCCCCGCCCGCCGGTGCGTCGAGTACTCCTCGACGGGCAGCTCGGCGGCGAGCCGCACGCGCACCTGGCCGATGTCGTTGATCTCGAGGGCACCGGCCGGTTCGAGGGCGAGCGTGTCGAGGTCGCGGCGCCCGACGATGTCGGTGACGAGCGCCTGCACCGTGCTGGTGCCCGACTTCACGAGCACGCGGGCTCCGGGGCGCAGCGGCGTGGCGCCGAGCCAGAACACCGAGGCGTCGAGCTCGCGGCGCGGGGTGGGCAGTGCGCCCTCGGCGACGATGACGGCACCGCGCGCGGCGTCGAGCTGGTCGGCCAGACGCAGCGAGACCGAGCGAGGGGCGGATGCCGCGTCGACCGTCGTGGACCCCGCGTCGATGCCCGTGACGGTCGTCGTCGCGCCGCCCGGGAACACCTGCACCCGGTCTCCGACGCGCACCGTTCCGGAGGCGATGCGCCCGGCGAACGCCCGGTAGTCGCGGAACGCCTCGGCGTCGGCGACGTCGTGCGCCAGCGCGCCCTGCGGACGGATCACGAGCTGCACCGGCATGCGCAGCGCCTCGAACTCGGTCTCGAGCTCGTCGAGCGACGGCAGGGTCTCGAGCAGCTCGAGCAGGCTCGGGCCGTCGTACCAGGGCGTGTTCGCCGACCGGTCGACGATGTTGTCGCCCGCGAGCGCCGAGACCGGGATCACATGCGTGTCGGCAAGTCCGAGTTCGCGCGCGAGCGCGGCGACATCCGAGGCCACCGTGTCGTAGGCCTGCTGCGAGTAGTCGAGCAGGTCGATCTTGTTGACCGCGATGATCACGTGCGGCACGCGCAGCAGCGCGACGACCGCGAGGTGCCGACGGGTCTGCTCGAGCACGCCGTTGCGCGCGTCGACGAGCACGACGACCGCGTCGGCCGTGGTCGCGCCCGTGACCATGTTGCGCGTGTACTGCACGTGGCCGGGGCAGTCGGCGAGGATGAACGAGCGCCGGCCCGTCGAGAAGTAGCGGTAGGCGACGTCGATCGTGATGCCCTGCTCGCGCTCGGCGCGCAGGCCGTCGGTGAGCAGCGCGAAGTCGATCGCGCCCGGCTCGCCGCCGAAGCCGCGCTCGGCGCTCGTGCGCGCGACCGACTCGAGCTGGTCGGCGAGGATCGCCTTGGAGTCGTGCAGCAGGCGGCCCACGAGCGTGGACTTGCCGTCGTCGACCGAGCCGGCAGTGGCGAAGCGGAGCAGTGCGCCCATCAGAAGTACCCGTCCTTCTTTCGGTCCTCCATGGCGGCCTCCGAGATGCGGTCGTCGGCGCGCGTAGCGCCGCGCTCGGTCAGCGTCGAGAGGGCGATCTCGCGCACCACGTCGGCGACGGATGCCGCGTCGGACTCGACCGCGCCGGTGCAGCTCATGTCGCCCACCGTTCGATAGCGCACGATGCGCCGCTCGACCGTCTCGTCGGCCCGCGCGGGGGACACGTCGGAGATCGCGCGCCACATGCCGTCGCGGAGGTAGACCTCGCGCTCGTGCGCGTAGTAGAGCGGCGGAAGCTCGATGCCCTCGCGCTCGATGTAGCGCCACACGTCGAGCTCGGTCCAGTTCGAGATGGGGAAGGCTCGCACGTGCTGGCCGACCGTGTGGCGGCCGTTGTAGAGGTCCCAGAGCTCGGGGCGCTGGTTGCGCGGGTCCCACTGGCCGAACTCGTCGCGGAGGCTCAGGATGCGCTCCTTGGCGCGCGCCTTGTCCTCATCGCGACGTGCGCCGCCGAAGACCGCGTCGTGCCGGCCCGCGGCGATGCCGTCGAGGAGCGGCTGCGTCTGCAGCGGGTTGCGGGTGCCGTCGGCGCGCTCGGCCAGGCGGCCGTCGTCGAGGTAGTCCTGCACGGATGCCACCTCAAGCCGCAGTCCGAGGCGCTCGACCGTGCGGTCGCGGAACTCGATGACCTCGGGGAAGTTGTGGCCCGTGTCGACGTGCAGCACCGGGAACGGCACCTTGGCCGGCCAGAACGCCTTCGCGGCGAGGTGCAGCACGAGCACGGAGTCCTTGCCGCCCGAGAACAGCAGCACGGGGCGCTCGAACTCGGCCACGACCTCGCGGATGATGTGGATCGCCTCGGCCTCGAGGGCGTCGAGGGAGTCGATGCCGGTCTCGACCGAGATGGTGTCGATGGCGCTCATACGTGCAACCCGCATTCCGTCTTGTCGAGGCCCGCCCAGCGACCGGCCCGAGGATCCTCGCCCTCGGCGACCTGCCGGGTGCACGGCTCGCAGCCGATCGACGGGTAGCCCTGGGTCAGCAGGTCGTTCACGGGCACGCCGAAGGCGCTCGAGTAGTCGATCAGGTCGTCGAAGCTCCAGGCCGCGACCGGGTTGACCTTGACCAGCCCGTTGCGTTCGTCGAACGTCACGAGCGGGGTGTTCGTGCGGGTGGGCGCCTCGTCGCGTCGCACGCCCGTGAACCACAGCTCGTAGCCGGTGAGCGCCTCGTGCAGCGGTGCGACCTTGCGCATCGCACAGCACTCGGCGGCGTCGCGCGCGAACAGGTCGAGCCCGTACTTCGCGTTCTGCTCGGGCACCGTGAGCTCGGGCAGCACGTCGACCACGCGCACGTCGAGCGCCGCGGCGACCCGGTCGCGCGTCTCGTAGGTCTTCGTGAAGTGGTAGCCGGTGTCGAGGAAGAGCACGTCGACGCCCGGCAGCGACTGGGCCACGACGTGCGGCAGCACGGCGTCGGCCATCGAGCAGGCGACGGCCGCGGCATCCGTGTCGAAGTTGCGCGCGACCCAGGCGACGACCTCGTAGGCGGATGCCTCGTCGGACGCGAGGCTGCGGAGTTCGCGGTCGCCCTGCTCGGCCAGGTCGCGGAGCTCGTCGTGCGTGCGCAGCGCCGTGGCGCGCGGGGCGAGGGAGACGCTCATCGGAGCACCTCCTCTTCGGCGCGGTGCGCCCATTCGGCGAACGTCTCGTCGGCCACGGCGTCGCGATCGTCGAGGAATCGCTTGACGACGCGCTCGACGTACTCGGCGATGCCGTCGGCCTCGACCTTGAGCCCGCGCACGGTGCGGCCGAGGCCCGCCTCTTCACGGTCGGCCGTCGCGAGTCCGCCGCCGAGGTGCACCTGGTAGCCGGGCACCTGCTCGCCGTCGTCGTTCATGACGAGCTGGCCCTTGAGGCCGATGTCGGCGGTCTGGATGCGCGCGCACGAGTTCGGGCAGCCGTTGACGTGCAGGCTGATCGGGTGCGGCAGGTCGAAGCCGTCGAGCGTGCGCTCGAGGTCGAGCACGGCGGCCGTGGCGAACGCCTTCGTCTCGACGATCGCGAGCTTGCAGAACTCGATGCCGGTGCAGGCGATCGTGCCGCGGCGGATGAGGCTCGGGCGCGCCGAGAGACCGAGTTCGTCGAGGCCCGTGATGAGGGACTCGACCCGGTCTTCGGGGATGTCGAGGATCACGAGCTTCTGGTGCGGCGTGGTGCGCAGGCGAGCCGAGCCGTGCGCTTCGACGAGGTCGGCGAGCTTGACGAGCGTCGGGCCCGAGACCCGGCCCACGATCGGCGTGGCGCCGACGTAGAAGCGGCCGTCCTTCTGGCGGTGCACGCCCACGTGGTCACCGTGCGCGAGTGGCTTCGGCGCGGCGGGGCCGTCGGGAAGGGGAGACTCGAGGTACTCGGTCTCGAGCACCTGGCGGAACTTCTCGGTGCCCCAGTCGGCGAGCAGGAACTTCAGGCGCGCCTTGTTGCGCAGCCGCCGGTAGCCGTAGTCGCGGAAGATCTGGGCGACGCCGTGCCAGGCCTCGGCCACGCGCTCGGGGGCGACGAACACGCCGAGGCGCTCGGCGAGGCGCGGCGCGGTCGAGAGGCCGCCGCCGACCCAGAGGTCGTAGCCGATGCCGAGCTCGGGGTGCTGCACCGCGACGAACGCGACGTCGTTGATCTCGTGCACCACGTCTTGACTCGGGTGGCCCGTGATCGCGGTCTTGAACTTGCGGGGCAGGTTCGCGAGCGTCGGGTCGCCGATGAACCGGCCCGTGATCTCGTCGATCTGCGCGGTCGGGTCGATGAGCTCGTCGGCGGCGATGCCCGCGACGGGCGAACCGAGCACGACGCGCGGCACGTCGCCGCACGCCTCGGTCGTGCCGAGGCCGACGGCCTCGAGGCGACGCCAGATCTCGGGCACGTCCTCGACGCGGATCCAGTGCAGCTGCACGTTCTGGCGGTCGGTGAGGTCGGCGGTGTCGCGGCCGAAGTCGATCGAGATCTGCCCGATCACGCGCAACTGCTCGGTCGTGAGCTGGCCGCCGTCGATGCGCACGCGCAGCATGAAGTACTCGTCTTCGAGCTCGTGCGGCTCGAGGGTCGCGGTGCGCCCGCCGTCGATGCCCGGCTTGCGCTGCGTGTAGAGGCCCCACACGCGGAACCGGCCGTGCAGGTCGGTCGGATCGATCGAGGCGAAACCGCCCTTGGAGTAGAGGTTCTCGATGCGGCCGCGCACGCTCAGGCCGTCGTCGACCTGCTTCCACTCCTCGTTGCCGTTGAGCGGGGCGGTGCCGTCGATCTTCCACTGGCCGTTCGGACGGGTCGAGGGACGCGGGCCGGCGACCCGGCGGGCGGGGCGCTCTGCGGGCGCGGTGGCCGCGGCAGGCGTGCCGGGCTCGGCGGCGCGGGTGGTCGCGACCGGGTCGGTCGTGACATCCGTCGTCGGGGTCGTCACAGGCTCCTCCTTCCGTCGGCCGCGCGGGGTGCGCTCATGGTGCCGTCGTTCGAAGCTAGGCGAGCGGCCTGAGGGCCGACAGGCGCGCGCGTCACGTCCGGTCACGTCGTGACGTATTGCGTCACAGTGGGCGAGAACTCTTGCGCTCGTGCCGCTTTCAGGCCGACTGGGCGGATGCCGCGTCGTACCGGTCGAGCACGATCTCGACGAGCTCGGCGGGGGCCGGGGCATCGGCGAGGAGCAGCGGCTGCGCGACGATGTCGGCGCCGGCCGCGCGGGCGAGATCGTCGAAGTAGCCGGGCGCGAGGAGGTAGTTGGCGACGACGACACGGGGCGCCGCGGCATCCGTCGCCCGATTCGAGCGACGCACGCCGGGAAGCCCGGGGATGTCGGAGACGCCGGGGAGGCCGAGCGGGCCGCCCGGCACGTCGAGCGCCCGCGCGACGACGGCGTCGGCCCGCGCCGCGGCGACCGCGTCGGGCAATGACGGCTCCGCAGCGGAGAGGAATCCGACCGACACCCGGCGACCGGATGCCGCGGCCAGGCGTGCGGTCATGTCGTGGCAGTCGTCGACGGCCCGGCGATCGCTCGAACCGGCCACCGCGAGCACGACGGCGTCGTCGTCGCGGATGCCGGCCTCGTCGAGGCGGCGGATGAGCACGGTGACGAGCCGGTCGTCGGGACCGAGGGCGCCGCCCAGCACGACCTCGCGCGCGGTCTCGGCCTCGACGGCCTCGGCGAGGTCGACGTGCACGTGGTAGCCGGCCGAGAGCAGCAGCGGCACGACGACCGCCGGTTCGCCCTCGCCGAGGGTCGCCAGCGTCGCCGGGACGTCGGGTTGCTCGACGTCGACGTGGCCGAGGCGCAGCGAGGGCGTCGCCGAGGTGCCCGCGCGTCGTGCGAGCGCGTCGCCGAGCGCATCGCGGAGTCCGCGCACGGCCGCGCGTCCCTGCTCGGAGCTGGTGCCGTGCGAGACGGCGACGAGGGCGGGCGTTCCTGCGGGCATGCGCCCATGCTCGCACAGGCCGTGTTTCGGCGATGCGACGCCGGCACGCGGCATCCGCTCGCCTGATCTCGGGGGTGGGCTCAGGCCGCCGCGCGCAGCCGCTCGACGACCTCGTCCATGGCGCGCCCGACGAGCCGCGGCATGTCGATGGCATCGGGGTCGAGCAGCCACTGCACCTGCAGGCCGTCCATGACCGCGATCAGGCCCGACGCCGAGTCGCGCAGCTCCTGCTCGTCGGTGTTGCCGGAGACCTCGCCGAGCACGCCCGCGATCTTCGTGCGGAGGCCCTCGGTGCGGCTCTGGAAGTAGTCGTGGGCGGGATGCCCGTCGGTCACCGATTCGCCGGAGAGCACCGAGTACGCCTGCACGACGCCTCGTCGGTGCGTGTTCTCCTCGACGGTGTCGACGAGGTGCTGCAGGAACGCCGGGCCCTCGACCTGGGCGCGCTCGGGGATGCCGGCGACCTCCTCGCCGTCGCGGTACTTCAGCATCGCGACGAGCAGCCCCTCCTTCGAGCCGAAGTGGTGCAGCACCCCCGCATGCGTCATGCCCGCCTGCTCGGCGACCTCGACGAGGGCGCCCTTGTTGTAGCCGCGGGCGCCGAAGACGTTCATGGCGGCCTTCAGCACCGCCTCGCGGCGTTCGGTCGTGCGCGCCTGAGGGCGCTGCACGCGCTCGGCCGCGGGCTTCGAAGCCCCGGCTCGCGTTGTGTCCACCACGGATGTTTCCTTCCTCGCGCAGCGCCGACTCGCGGCATCCGCTCCTGTGCAGGATGCCGCGTGCGGCGTCGCATGTCGAGTGCAGCACTCGATGTTCGGGTCTCTCGGATGCCACCGTCCGCCGTTACCGAACCGTGACATCGCTCACTTACTTACATGTCAGTAAGTGTGTCACGATGTCCAACGTCACTCAACGACGAGCATGGATGGAGTTCAGGCGTGACCGCAACGACGACCGCCCCAGGGGCCCTCGACCCGAACAGGGCACCCGCAGCCGACACGGTCGGCGGATCGGCGATCGACCCGGCGACGCTCGCCGCCTCGCTCCCCATCGCCGAGAAGGTGGCTCTGCTCACGGGCGCCGCGACCTGGACGCTCCGGGCGATCCCCGAGATCGGCATGCGCACCATGACCGTCTCGGACGGGCCCATCGGCGTCCGCGGCACCGGCGAGGACGGACTGCCCTCGGCCCAGCTGCCCGCCCCCTCGGCCACCGCCGCCACGTGGGACGTCGACCTGCAGGCCAGGCTCGGCACGCTCATGGCCGGCGAGGCCAGGCGCAAGGGCGTCGACGTGATCCTCGCGCCCGTCGTGAACCTCCAGCGCAGCCCCGTCGGCGGCCGCCACTTCGAGTGCCTCTCCGAGGACCCGCTGCTCACCGCCCGCCTCGCGGTCGCGTTCATCGACGCGATCCAGGCCGGCGGCATCGCGGCCTGCGTCAAGCACTTCGTCGGCAACGAGACCGAGACCGACCGCACCTCCTACCTCTCGCGCATCGACGAGCAGACGCTCCGCGAGGTCTACCTCGCCCCCTTCGAGGCCGTCGTCGACGCGGGGGTCTGGACCATCATGGCCGCCTACAACGGACTCACCCGCGACGGCGTCGACGCCACCTCGACCGCGCACGAACCCCTGCTCAGCGGCATCCTGAAGGGCGAATGGCAGTTCGACGGCGTCGTGATCAGCGACTGGCTCGCCACGAAGACGGCCGTCGAACCGGCCGTCGCGGGCCTCGACCTCGTCATGCCCGGCCCCGGCGGTCCCTGGGCCGACGGCCTGCTCGCCGCGGTCGAGTCCGGGCTCGTGCCCGAGTCGGCCATCGACGACAAGGTCGCCCGCATCATCCGCCTCGCAGACCGCGTCGGCGCGCTCAGCGGCATCGCCGGCGAGACGCTGCCGTTCGACGACGCCGGGGCCACCGACGACCCCGCCGGCGACGACGTCGTGACCCTGCTCACCGAGGCCGCGGCGCGCTCGACGGTCGTGCTGCGCAACCACGGCGGACTCCTCCCCATCGACCCCGCGCTGCGCGGCCGCATCGCGCTCATCGGCCACAACGCCGTGCAGCCGTTCACGCAGGGCGGCGGCAGCGCGTTCGTCACCCCGCCGCACGTGAGCCAGCCGATCGACGCGCTGCGCGCCGCCTTCCCCGACGCTGCCGTCGACCTCCTGCGAGGCGGGGCCACGACCCTGCGCGCACCGCTCGTGCCCGCCGAACTCCTCTCGACGCCCACCGGCGAGCCCGGCATCCTCGTCGAGCACCTCGACGCGAACGGCGAGCAGGTCGGGTCGCAGGTGCTCCCGGATGCCGAGGCCCTCTGGTTCCCGATCGAGGACGACGCCGTGGCATCCGTCCGCGTGGTCACCGACCTGCACCTCACGCGCGCCGGACGCCACCTCATCGACCTCGGACCGGTCGGCGCGCACCGTCTCGTCGTCGACGGGGTCGAACGCAGCACGTCGCAGCGCGTCGTCGGCGCCGAGGTGATCCTCGACTCCAGCTACGCCAGCCCCGAGCACGTCGAGACCGTGATCGAGGCCGACGAGGCCCGCACCGTGCGCATCGAGGGCGACGCCCAGATCATCGACGGCGAGTCGTACGGGCGGTTCGTGCGCCTCCACTTCCGCCACCTCGAGCCGAGCCCCGGCATCGACGAGGAGATCGAGCAGGCCGTCGCCGCCGCCGAGCGCGCCGACCTCGCCGTGGTGGTCGTCGGCACGAACTCCGAGACCGAGTCCGAGGGCTGGGACCGGCCGAACCTGGCGTTGCCCGGCCGGCAGGACGAGCTCGTGCGGCGCGTGGCCGCCGCGAACCCCGCCACGGTCGTCGTCGTGAACGCCGGAGCCCCCGTGCTGCTGCCGTGGCTCGACGACGTCGCCGCCGTGCTCTGGTGGTGGCTGCCGGGCCAGGAGGCCGGGACGTCGCTCGCCGCCGTGCTCACCGGCGAGATCGAGCCGAGCGGCCGCCTGCCCTGGACCCTTCCGGCCGACGAGGCCGACGTGCCCGTTCCGCACGGCATCCCGGTCGACGGCGTCATCGACTACGCCGAGGGCGTCGACGTCGGCCACCGCGGCTGGGACCGCCTCGGCCGCACACCCGCCCGCGAGTTCGGCTTCGGACTCGGCTACGCCGCATGGGAGTACCGTGCGCTCGAGCTCGTCGCCGCGGCATCCGGAACCCCCGATGCCGACGCCTTCGCGACCGCCCGCGTGACCGTGGCGAACACGAGCGACCGCGACGGCCGCGAGGTCGTGCAGGTCTACCTCTCGACCGACGACGCCGCCCGCCCGGTGCGCTGGCTCGCCGGATTCGCCGTGGCCGACGTCGCCGCAGGCGGCACCACGACCCTCGACATCCCGCTCGCACGCAGGTCATTCGAGACCTGGTCGACGGATGACGCGACCTGGACCCTGCCCGAAGGCACGTACGGTGTGCTCGTGGGCCGGTCCTCCCGAGATCTCCGCCTGGAAGCCGTGCACACGGTCACAGGCTGAGCACCACCGAAACGCACCAACCCACACACAATGCAAGGAGGCATGGAAATGCGAAAGAGCATCCTCGCCGCGGGCGCCGTACTGGTCGCCGCCGGCTTGGCTTTCACGGGGTGCAGCGCGGACACGAGCGGCGGAGGCGGTGGCGCGAAGGTGCTCACCGTCGGCATGCCGAACGGTCCCCAGCAGCCGAACCAGAACCCGCTCGCCACCGGATCGGCATCGCTGTCCCTCGGCTACGCGTTCGTCGTCTACGAGTCGCTCATGCAGAACAACGAGATCGACCCGACCGAGGCGCCCACGCCGTGGCTCGCCGAGTCGGTCGAGTGGAACCCCGAGTACACGCAGGCGACCATCACGCCCCGCGAGGGCGTGAAGTGGTCCGACGGCGAGGACTTCACCGCCGATGACATCGCCTTCTCGATCCAGCTCCGCAAGGACAACCCCGAGCTGAACATCGACTTCCCCGACCAGTACGGCGACATCACCGTCGAAGACGGCAAGGTCGTCGTGAACTTCACGACCGGCCAGTACGTCAACGAGGTCAAGCTGTACCGGCTCCTCATCGTGCCCAAGCACATCTGGGAGGGCGAGGACGCCGTCACGTTCAGCGACGACGACATGGTCGGCACCGGCCCGTTCACGCTCAAGTCCTTCAGCCCGCAGGCCGTCACGCTCACCCCGAACGAGACGTACTGGGGCGGCAAGTCGAAGGTCGGCGAGCTCCGCTACGACGCCTACAACGACAACGCGGGCCTGACGACCGCGCTCACCACCGGCGAGGCGCAGTGGGGCTGGACCTTCATCCCCGACTACGAGTCGACGTACATCGCCAAGGACCCCGAGCACTTCAACCAGGTCGCCGGCGGCGGATTCGGCGTCGACGTGCTCTACCTGAACAACGAGACGAAGCCGTTCGACGACCTGGCCTTCCGCCAGGCGCTCAACATGGTCATCGACCACGCCGACATCACCGCCACCGCGGGATACGGCGTCTGGCCCGAGATCACGAGCGTCACCGGCCTGCCGCAGCCGTCGGGCGACGCCTTCATCTCCGACGCGTACCAGGGCCAGGAGCTCGAGGTCGACGTCGACGGCGCCAAGAAGGTGCTGACGGATGCCGGCTACACCTACGACGGCGACAAGCTCGTCGACCCCGACGGCGAGCCGGTCTCCTTCGCGCTGACCAACCCGAGCGGTTGGACCGACTACCTCGACGCACTCGGCATCATCGCCGAGGGTGCCAAGTCGCTCGGCGCCGAGGCCACGGTCGACGCGATCGTGCAGGACACCTGGTTCAACGACACCATCCCGTTCGGCAACTTCCAGGCGTCGCTGCACTGGACCGACGGCGGCTCGACCCCGTGGAACCTGTACTCGAACATCATGGACGGCGCCTCGTACGTGCCGCTCGGCGAGACCGCCAACTGGAACTTCGGCCGCTACAAGAACGACGAGGTCACCAAGGCGCTGTCGACCTTCAAGTCGACGACCGACGAGGGCGAGCGCCAGGCCTCGCTCGACGTCGTGCAGAAGCACTACGTCGAGGACGTCCCGGGCATCGTGATCTGGTCGCGTCCTGCCGTGGCGCAGTACTCCACGCAGAACTACACCGGGTTCCCCACCAGCGAGGACCCCTACGCGAACCCGCAGCCGACGGGTCCGCAGGCGGCACTCATCCTGTCCAAG
Source organism: Agromyces sp. PvR057 (assembly GCF_040547485.1). NCBI lineage: Bacteria > Bacillati > Actinomycetota > Actinomycetes > Micrococcales > Microbacteriaceae > Agromyces > Agromyces sp. PvR057. The sequence goes on along the minus strand of NZ_JBEPPT010000003.1, from coordinate 42,495 downwards.
CTCACCCCGAGCGAGTGACCCCGACCGGGCGCGAGCCCGGAACATCGGAATCATCCCGGAAGCCCCCCTCTTCCCGCAGGATGTGACGATGAGGTGCGGCGGATGCCATGCGCATCCGCCGCACCACCCACTCAACGTTGAGCTCCGACCAAGAGGTGACCCGAATGTCCTCCTCCTCCACCGAGGCATCGAACCCGTCCGACGCGACCGGCGCGTCCGACGCATCCGTCGTCGACGCAGCCGCCGCAGCCGACGCAGCCGCCGCGACGCCCGCGACCGATCCCGCCGACGGCGCGATCGTGCTCCAGGCGGTCGAGCTGCAGAAGCACTTCAAGCTCCGCGGCATGGGCTCGCGCGATGTCGTGCACGCCGTCGACGGCGTGAGCTTCGAACTGCGCCGCGGCCGCGTGCTCGCCCTCGTCGGCGAGTCGGGCTCGGGCAAGTCCACGATCGCCCGCCTGCTCGCGCAGCTCATGCCCACCACGGGCGGGCGCCTCCTCCTGCACGGCGAGGATGCCGCGGCCAAGGGCCGCCGCGCGTTCCGCCGCTACGTCGGCCGTGTGCAGATGATCTTCCAGGACCCGTTCGGGTCGCTGAACCCCGTGCACACCGTGCGCTACATGCTCACGCGCAGCCTCCGCATCCACCGCGGCCGCCTCCGCGGCACCGAGATGGAGGACGCCCTCGTCGAACTGCTCGAGCGCGTGCAGCTGAAGCCCGCCGAGCGGTACATCGACAAGTTCCCGCATGAGCTCTCGGGCGGACAGCGCCAGCGCGTCGCCATCGCGCGAGCCCTGGCGGCGGATCCCGAGGTGCTGCTCGCCGACGAGCCGATCTCGATGCTCGACGTCTCGATCCGCCTCGGCATCCTGAACCTGCTGCAGGACCTCCGCGACCGACTGCACATCTCGATCCTCTACATCACGCACGACATCGCCTCCGCGCGCTACTTCGCCGACCGCACGATGGTCATGTACGCGGGCCGCATCGTCGAGTCGGGCGACTCCGAGGCGGTCACGCAGGACCCCAAGCATCCGTACACCCAGCTGCTCGTGCGCTCGGCGCCCGACCCCGACGACCTCGAGGCGCGCGCGCACGGCGCACGCGGCGAGGCCCCCAGCCTCGTGAAGCCCCCGAACGGATGCCGCTTCAACCCGCGCTGCCCGTTCGCGACCGACCTGTGCCGCACCGAGCAGCCCCCGCTCCTTCCCGTCGGCGACGGCCGTGAGGCCGCCTGCTGGGGGTACTCCGACCGCTCGGACAAGCCCGAGCTCAGCGACATCGCGGAGGCACTGGCATGAGGTTCTTCCTGCGCCGACTCGGCTTCTACCTGATCACGTTCTGGGCCGCCGTCACGATCAACTTCTTCATCCCGCGCATCATGCCGGGCGACCCGGTGCGCGCGCTCATCGCGAAGAACCAGGGCCGTATCTCGACCGATGCCGAGGCCGCGCTCCGTACGCTCTTCGGGCTCGAGAAGGACACCTCGCTCTGGCAGCAGTACCTCGACTACTGGAAGCTGATCCTGCACGGCGACCTCGGCACGTCGTTCGCGTACTTCCCGACGCCCGTCGCCGACGTCATCGCCGGCGCGATCCCGTGGACCATCGGCCTCGTGGGCATCGCGACGATCATCAGCTTCACGATCGGCACCCTCATCGGGTCGGGCATCGGCTGGCGCCGCGGCACCTGGGCCGACTCGCTGCTGCCGATCTCGACGTTCTTCTCGGCGGTGCCGTACTTCTGGCTCGCGCTCATCGCGATCACGATCTTCTCGGTCACGCTCGGCTGGTTCCCCGCGAGCGGCAGCTACGACCGCTCGCTGGTGCCGACGTTCTCGTGGGAGTTCATCAGCTCGGTCATCTACTACGGCACCCTGCCCGCCCTCACGATCGTGATCTCGTCGATCTCGGGCTGGATCCTCGGCATGCGCAACATGATGGTCACCGTCTCCTCCGAGGACTACGTGACCGTCGCCCAGGCCAAGGGCGTCTCGGAGCGCACCGTGCTCTTCGGCTATGCCGCGCGCAACGCGATCCTGCCGCAGGTGTCCAGCTTCGCGCTGTCGCTCGGCTTCATCGTCGGCGGCACGCTCATCATGGAGATCGTCTTCTCGTACCAGGGCATCGGGTACTACCTCTTCACGGCTGTCGCCGCGAAGGACTACCCGCTCATGCAGGGCATCTTCCTCGTGATCACGGTGGCGGTGCTGTTCGCCAACATCGTGGCCGACTTCGTCTACGGGGTGCTCGATCCGCGCACCCGTCAGGAGGGTTGAGATGACGATCGACACCAGCATCGTCGAGGAGAGCGAAGAGCTCTCGAGGCCGTCGCAGGCACCGATGACCGGCGCCGTCGCGGCGTCGCGCGGCCCGCGTCGGGGCAAGCCGCGCAAGCTGCTCTTCCTCCGCAACTCCAAGGCCGTCGCCGGCCTGGTGATCCTCGCCTTCTTCTTCCTCATCGCCATCATCGGCCCGTGGATCGCGCCCTACGATCCGAGCGCACGCAGCGACGACATCCTGCAGCCGCCTTCGTGGGAGCACTGGTTCGGCACGACCCACCTCGGCCAGGACGTGTTCTCGCAGATCCTCGTGGGCACGCGCGGCGTCATCGTGGTCGGCTTCGTCGCCGGCATCCTGGCCACCGCGATCGGCGTCGTCATCGGCGTCACGGCCGGCTACGTCGGCGGGCTGGGCGACGAGAGCCTCTCGGTGCTCGCCAACGTGTTCCTCGTGATCCCCCAGTTGCCGCTCATCATCATCATCGCCGGGCAGCTGCCGTCGGTCGGGGGTGTCACGGTCGCGGTGGTCATCGCCATCACGGGCTGGGCCTGGGGGGCGCGCGTGCTGCGCGCCCAGACCCTCTCGCTGCGCCGGCGCGACTTCGTCGAGGCGGCGCGGGCCAACGGCGAGAGCACATGGCGCATCATCACCGCCGAGATCCTGCCGAACCTCACCGCGATCATCGCGTCGGGCTTCGTGGGCACGGTCGCCTTCGCCGTGCTCTCGCTCATCACGCTGTCGTTCATCGGCATCGGCGACACCGGCGAGTGGAACTGGGGCACCGTGCTCTACCAGGCGCAGTCGCAGCTCGCCCTGCAGCGCGGCGCGTGGTGGTGGTTCGTGCCCGCGGGCCTCTGCATCGCCCTGCTCGGCATGTCCCTCACGCTCATCAACTTCGGCATCGACGAGTTCGTCAACCCGCGCCTGCGTTCGACCGCACAGAACGCCAGGTCACTGCGCAAGCGCGGCATCCGCCCCCGCATCGGCTTCACCCCCGTGGTGCGCGAAGCCAAGGAGGACCGCGCATGACCATCACCAGCCCCCTCGGCGGCGGCATCGGCGACCCGCTCGCGTCCGCCGGCCGCCCCCGGAGCCTCACGCCCTCGGCCGACCCCGTGCTCGAGATCAGGAACCTCTCGGTCGACTACGGCTACGACGACGACCCGGTGCACGTGCTGCGCCAGGTCTCGCTCACGCTCGGACGCGGCGAGGTGCTCGGCCTCGCCGGCGAATCCGGCTGCGGCAAGTCGACCCTCGCCTACGCGGCGACCCGGCTGCTCCCGCCGCCGGGGCTCATCACGGGCGGCGAGGTCCTCTTCACCGACCGCTCGGGCGTGAAGACCGACCTGCTGCGCCTGAACGAGACGCAACTGCGCGCGTCGCGCTGGCAGGACATGGCGATCGTGTTCCAGGGCGCCATGAACTCGCTGAACCCGGTGTACCGCATCGGCCGCCAGATCGCCGACGGCATCCGCGCCCACGAGCCGAGGACCACGCAGAAGGAGGCGCTGGAACGCGCCGCGGAGCTGCTCGACCTCGTGGGCATCGCGCCCGACCGGCTGCGCTCGTACCCGCACCAGCTGTCCGGCGGCATGCGCCAGCGCGTGATGATCGCCATGGCGCTCGCGCTCGACCCGCAGGTGCTCATCATGGACGAGCCCACCACGGCGCTCGACGTCGTCATGCAGCGCCAGATCGTCGAGCAGATCGCGGAGCTGCGCGACCGTCTCGGCTTCTCGGTCATCTTCATCACGCACGACGTGTCGCTGCTCATCGAGATCGCCGATCGCATCGCGATCATGTACGCGGGCGAGATCGTCGAGGATGCCGCGGCGCTCGACGTGTACAACCGGCCCCGTCACCCGTACTCGTCGGCGCTGCTGCACTCGTTCCCTCCACTGCGCGGGCCGCGGCGCGAGCTCATCGGCATCCCGGGTTCGCCGCCCGACCTGTCGAAGCTCGGCCACGGGTGCCCCTTCGCAGAGCGCTGCGAGTTCGCCTTCGACGCGTGCGCGAAGGTGAATCCCGAGCTCGTGCATCCCGACGTGCCGGGCGACGACCCGCGTCGCGCGGTCGCGTGCCTGCGGCACGACCCCGCCGCCGTCCGCGCCGTCGGCGAGGAGCCCCTGCCCGTGCCCGCGGAGCTCTCGAAGACCTGATCGGCGGGCGCGGCGCGGCGCGCCCTCGCGCATCCGGGCGGACGGGCGCATCGAGACCGCGAACCCTGGTGCGACGTGCCCGCGCCGGTCCCGTACGGTGCGATCGCCTACCCGACCGCGCGCGGCGCCTTCACGAACAGCATCAGCACGAAGCCGACCGCGAGCACGAGCACGATGCCGAGGATGCCGAAGTAGGGCGCCCCGCCGATCGTCACGAACAGCGCGAACGCGGTCGGCGCGAGGAAGCTGACCGCGCGTCCGGTCGTCGCGTAGAGCCCGAACACCTCGCCCTCGCGCCCTGCGGGGATGAGGCGCGCCAGGAACGTGCGGCTCGCCGACTGCGCCGGTCCGACGAAGAGGCAGAGCGCGAGCCCGGCCGTCCAGAACACGATCTGCCCGCCGTCGTGCAGCAGGAAGACCAGCAGGCCGCTCACGATGAGGCCGATGAGGGCGGTCATGATCACGGGCTTCGCGCCGAGCCGGTCGTCGAGCGTGCCGACCGCGATGGTCGAGATGCCGGCGACGATGTTCGCGGCGATCGCGAAGATGATGACCTCGCCCGGCGAGAATCCGAAGACGGATGCCGCGAGCACGCCGCCGAACGTGAACACGCCGGCCAGGCCGTCGCGGAACACGGCGCTCGAGAGCAGGAACCAGACGGTGTTGCGCTGCTCCGTCCAGAGGCGCTTGATGTCGCGCCCGAGCCGGGCGTAGGAGGCGAAGAACCCGACCTTGCCGCGATCGACCGCGGCGGGGTTGCGGTACTCGGGCACCGCGAACAGCACGGGGAGCGCGAACAGCCCGAACCAGAGTGCCGAGACGAGCACGGTCACGCGAATGTCGAGCCCATTCTCGGATGTGACTCCGAACAGGCCGACTTCGGGACTGATGAAGCCGAAGTACACGACGAGCAGCAGCACGATGCCGCCGATGTAGCCCATGCCCCAGCCGAAGCCCGAGACCTTGCCGATCGAGCGCGGCGTCGACACCTGCACGAGCATGGCGTTGTAGTTCACCCCGGCGAACTCGAAGAACACGTTGCCCGCCGCGACGAGGAAGAGCCCGAGCAGCAGGTACTCGGGCGCCGGCTGCACGAAGAACATCGCGAGGGTGATCGCGACGACGATGTAGGTGTTCACGGCGAGCCAGAACTTGCGTCGGCCGCTCGTGTCGGAGCGCTGCCCGGTGATGGGCGCGAGCACCGCGATGAGCAGGCCGGCGATCGCGAGCGCCCACCCGAGCTGCGCCTCGACCGTGCCCGTCGGGCCGAACGATTCGCTCGTCAGGTAGACCGTGAAGACGAACGTGGTGACGACCGCGTTGAACGCCGCCGAGCCCCAGTCCCAGAGGCCCCAGGCGAGGATGCGTCCCTTGCGTGCGCCGGCGGCGGAGACCGCCTCGACCTGCTCGGTCGGAACGCCGATCGTCGCGGCGGCGCCGTCGGGGGGCGTGAGGTGCGACGGCGGGAAGTTGCGGGGCGCTGGGTCGGTCGGGTCGGTCATGCCTGCAGTCTCATTCGGTCGGGTGAACGGCCGGTGACGGATGCCGCGGCGCGGCGCCCATCGACCGGTGCCGCACGCTGGGCGGGCGTTCGATCGTCGGTGATCTGGGGGAACACTACTCCGCGTCGAGGCCCGGATCCCGTCGTCGAGCGCACCCGTTCGGTCGCGTGGGGTGCGATCGACGTCGACGCCGCGCCCGACGGCGCCCACGTGTTCGGCTCGCAGGTGTGGGTCGCGTTCTGCAACCCGATGCTCCTGACCGGGATCCGCCACCTGCCTGGCCCGCTGACACGGGCGCCGCGCCGCGGCATCCGTCACCAGATCACGGCCACGAGTTCACCGAACAGCTCCTCGGCGTCGCATTCGAGCCGCTGCCGCGTGAACCAGTCGCAGACGTTCACGCAGTCGCGATGCAGCAGGTCGAGCCCCTGCGGGTTCGAGACGAGGTCGACGACCTGCGGCAGGTCGATCGCCACGACGCGCCCGTGGTGCACGAGCAGGTTGTAGGGCGAGAGGTCGCCGTGCGCGAGGCCGTTGGCCGCGAGCACCTGCATGAACTCGACCACCTGGTGGAACAGGTCGCGGAGCTCCTCCGGCGTGGCCCGCACCTGGGCGAGGCGGGGGGCGGCGACCCGGCCGTCGCCGATGAACTCCATGAGCACCTCGGTCTGGCCGACCTGCACGGGGTAGGGCACGGCCGCACCGAGCTCGGTGAGGCGGCAGAGGGCCTCGAACTCGGCGCTCGCCCACTGCACGCGTGCGACGGAGCGGCCGAACGAGGTGCCCTTCGCGACGGCGCGCACGTCGCGGGTGCGGCGCAGTCCACGGCCCTCGGTGTAGATGGCCGAGCGGTGGAAGTCGGAGTGCTCGTTCGAGCGGTAGCGTTTCGCCGCGAGCACGACGCGGTTGCCCGCGACCTCCGCCGCGGCATCCGGGATCGCGCGCTCGATGAGGAACACGTCGCCCTCCTTGCCGGTCTTCACGACGCCGAGTTCGGTGTCGATCGCCGCGGCGGAGGTGACGAGCCAGTCGGGTCGCGGCATCGGGCCGCGCTCGCTGGGGGTGGTCGCCGGCCAGGTCGACCAGCGTTGGCCCTCGCCCGGTTCCGCGGTCTGGAACGCGAGGGAGGACAGGTCGGATGCCGAGGCGGTCGCCGCGGCGGAGGGGTCGTCGAGAGACGAGAGGAAGGTCACGGTGGTTCTCCGAATGAGATGGAGGCCACCGGGGTGCCCGGCCTTGCGGCTACAGGCTGGAGGCCTCGCAGGAAAGGGGGTCTGCGAAACGCGCGACGAAGGCGTCGGTCATGACTCGCTCCTTTCACTCGGTGAGGCGGATGCCGCGTGGTGCGGCTTGCGACACCATACGCGCCCCGCGCGCGGCTGTCCAGCGACGCTCCCGCGACCCTCGCCTATGGTGGTCGGACCGCACCCGCCGGACCCGACGGATGCCTCGCCGAGACCCGGGAACGGACGGCCGAACGATGACCACCCTCGGAGACCGCCGGCGCCCTGCGGTCGTGGTCGTGGCAGGGCTGCTGCTGTCGGCGTGCACGGCGGGGTGCTCGGCCGCCGTCGATCCGTCGCCGCCGCCGTCGCCGTCCGTGGCGCACCGGGACGCGCCGTCCGCAACGCCGTCTGCATCGACGCCCCCGCAGTCGGCCGCCGCGCCCTCTCCGCCCGCCGATGCGAACAGGCCCTTCCATCCCGAGGTCGGCCAGTGCATCGACGCGCGCAAGGATCGGCAGAGCGGACCCGAGTCGATCGTCCCCTGCGAGGTGGAGCACGACGACGAGGCCTTCGCCACGTTCATGCTCGACGGCGTCGACTACCCGGGCGAACTCGAGATGGAAGCCCTCGCGACGGAGGCCTGTCGGGCGCGACTCGGCGACTTCATCGGCATCCCGTATTCCGAGTCGGTGTACGAGGTGGTCGCGACCCACCCCACCGCCGAGAGTTGGCAGGCGCACGGAGATCGCAAGGTCACCTGCCTCGTCTGGTATCCCGCGGATTCCGTCGTCGGGTCGCTCGCCGGCGCCGGCTCGTAGGAGCCCATTCCCGCGACCTGCGGTTCGGCTCTTCCGCTGCGGGATCGGCGTGTGGTTGAGTGCAGTATGGCTGGGGGCGCAGGCGCGCAGGCGCCGTTCAACTTCCGTCTCGCGATCCTGCTCGCGATGGCGATGTTCGTACTGGTGGTCGACACGTCGCTCATGAACGTGTCGATCTCGGCGGTCGTCCGCGACCTCGACACCACCGTGAGCGGCGTGCAGGGCGCGATCGCGCTCGAGGCGCTCGTCTCGGCGGCGTTCATCCTGATCGGCGGCAAGACCGGCGACCTCATCGGCCGCAAGCTCGCCTACGTGCTCGGACTGCTCGGCTACGCCGTCGGCGCGATCGCGATGGTCTTCGCCCAGGACCTCACGGCGATCATCATCTTCTGGGCGATCATCGGCGGCATCGGCGCGTCGCTGCTGCTGCCCGCGATGCAGTCGCTCATCCACGGCAACTTCGAGGGGGCGCAGCAGAAGCGCGTGTACGCGCTGGTCGGCGCGTCCGCCGCGATCGCGGCCGCGGTCGGCCCGCTGCTGGGCGGCTTCATCACGACCTTCCTCTCGTGGCGCGTCGGCTTCGCGCTCGAGGCCGCGATCATCGCCGTCGTGCTCATCGGCATCGGCCTCGTGAAGGACGTGCCGTACCACGGCGACCGCTCGATCGACCTCGTCGGTGCGCTGCTCTCGATCGTCGGCATGGGCGGTGTCGTGACCGGCATCCTCGTGTGGCAGGAGGGCGGCGGCTACGTCGGCCTGATCATCGGCATCGGCGTGCTCGGCCTCGGCCTGCTCGTGTTCTGGTTGCGCAGCCGCAAGCGGCGAGGCAAGCCGACACTGCTCGACCCCGCGCTCTTCGAGTCGAAGATGTTCCGTGCGGGCGCGAGCGGGCAGCTGCTGCAGCAGATCGCGCTCGGCGGCACGATGATCGTGCTGCCGATCTACCTGCAGATGGTGTTCGAGTACAACGCGCTGCAGGCGGGACTCTCGATCGCGCCGCTCTCGCTCAGCATGTTCGTCGTCGCGCTGCTCGCGGGGCGAGGCCTCAAGCGACGGCCGGCGAACATCATCCTCGGAGGGTTCGCGCTCGTCGTGATCGGCGTCGCCGCCATCGTGCCGATCGTGCCCATCGCCGACTCCGGCTGGTACCTCGTGGTGCCGCTCATCGTCGCGGGCTGCGGCCTCGGCCTGCTCGTCTCGCAGCTGAACAACTACACGCTCTCGCCGATCTCCGACGAGCGGGTCAGCGAGGCCGCCGGCGTGAACTCCGCCGCCGGGTCGTTCGGCCTCTCGTTCGGCCTCGCGTTCGCGGGCGCGATCATGCTCGCGACCCTGGCCTTCACGTTCACCGCCAGCGCCGACTCGAGCACCGTGCTCGACGACGCGCAGCAGGAGCAGGTCTCGACCGTGCTCGAGGAGGACGCCGAGATCATGACGAACACCGGGCTCGAGGCGCTCCTCGCCGACGAGACCCCCGAGGTGCAGGAGGAGGTGCTGCGCATCAACACCGACTCGCGCTTCATCGCGCTGCAGATCGCGCTGCTCGTGCCGATCCTCGCCGGGCTGCTCGGCGTGCTGAACGGCTTCCGGATGCGCCGGCTGCCCGACCCCGCGCCGAACGCGTCGGCCGAGGGGTCGATGCTCGGCTGACCGGCTCCCGCGCGCCTTACGTGAGCACGAAGTACGCGAGCGCCGCGAGCCCGATCACGACGATGACCACGCGGTACGCGGTCTGCGGGATGCGTCGCCCGTAGCGGCCGCCGAGCGAGCCGCCGATGAACGAGCCGATCGCGATCGCCGCGGCGGCGGGCCAGGCGACCTCGGTCGCCGCGACGAAGACCACGGCGGCGGCGAGGTTCGCGACGGCGGCCATGGCGTTCTTGTAGGCGTTCGCCCGCGAGAGGGCGCCGGTCATCGTGATCGAGAGCAGCGCGAGCAGCAGCACGCCCTGGGCCGCGCCGAAGTATCCGCCGTAGACCGCGGTGAGCCCGGCCACGACGACCGTGGCGATCGGGTGGCCGTGGTGCTCGGCCCCCCGGTGCAGGCGCGTCGTCCACCGCTTGATCCACGGGCCGAAGATCACGAGGAGCAGGGCGAGCACGATGAGCGCCGGCACGATCGCGTCGAACGCCTCGCTCGGCAGCTGGAGCAGCAGCACGGCTCCCGTGACACCGCCCGCGGCCGAGAAGCAGAGGATCACCGCGAGCCGCCGCCACTCGCCCCGGAACTCGTGCCGGTTGGCGTACGTCGCGGCGAGCGAGGCCGGCAGCACGCCGACGTTGTTCGTGACGTTCGCGAGCACGGGCGGGTAGCCGAACGCGATGAGCAGCGGGAACGTCACGAGCGAGCCGGATCCGACGACGGCGTTGATCGACCCGGCCACGACGCCGCCGGCCATGAGGGCCAGGAACTCGAGCGCGTTCATCGTCTGTTCGGTCTCGCGCGGGGCATCCCCCGATTCAATCAGGCGCACGAGGCATCGGATGCCGCATGCGACCCTCGATGACGCGGCGGCTCAGTCGAGCGCGATGGGCGCGAAGGCCGCGTCGTCGAGCGTGCCGACCGGTGCGGCGACCGCGCCGTAGCGGCGGCGCACGCCGAGTGCCGAGACATCCGGATTCTCGTAGAGGTACGTCGCGACCACGCGGAACTCGGCGAGGCGCCCGTCGGGCACGCGGCTCTCGCGGATCGGCTCCCCGCCGACCAGCGCCGCCGCCAGCGCGGTCCAGTACGTGCCGATGCCCCGGAACGAGCGAGCGGGGCGCAGGGGCTCGGCGTCGGACAGCAGGAGGTCGTTCGTCGTGCGTGCGCAGGCGATCGCGAGGCGACGTCCGAGCTCCGAGTACTCGGCGAAGCCGTCGACGAGCGCCTCGTACCGGTGCCAGCCTGCGGCCCGGACGACGCTGCGCAGCTCTCGCCCTGAGCCGGTCACGACGCCGAACGGCACGTCGAGTGCGGCCGTGACGATCTGGTCGAGGGTTCGCGAGTCGCCGTCGTACTGGATGAACCGGCCGATGTAGCCGCGTTCGCCTCCGCCGTCGCCCCGGGTGGCGGGGCCGGCGGTGCGCGCGTCGTCGACCTGTCGCCGGATGCGGTCGAGGTTCTCGTCGGCCTGCTCGAGGAGCGCCGCCGAGAGCGCGAAGAGCCGGTCGACCTCGCGGGGCAGCTGCCGCGCCGACTTGTAGCGGAAGTCGTGCTCGAGCTCCGACCACGTGTCGGACAGGGCGGTGCGCAGCTGCACCTCGACCTGCGGGGCGTCGGATGTCTCGGCTGCTCCTCCGGTCGGGTCCGCAGCGCCGCCCGCCGGGTCCGTGGCCTCGGGGATGTGCCCCACGAACTGCACCGACCGGTAGCCGAACGCGTCGATCGGCAGCAGTTCGGACTTGTCGACCCAGGAGTCGTCGTCGACGATGAGCGCCTCGCGCACGACCTGCTCCATCGCGGGCAGGTCGCCCTCGAAGTGCGCGATCACGCGGACGCCGAGGATGTCGCTGACCTCGCGATCGGGCGCCCGGCGCACCTTGCGCTCGAACGACTCGCGGGACTTCACGCGCGCGGTCACCTGGAAGTACCGGAATCCGGCGCCTTCGAGCCGCCGCGCGAAGTCGGCCTCGATGCGACTGCGGAGGCGCCGGTAGCGCCGCAGTTCGCGGTCGTACCGGGCGAGTTCTGCGGCGACGAGCTGCTCGTCCTGGTCGCGTGCGTCCACACCGGCAGGCTATTGCGTCTCGGCCGGTGCGCGTGCGCTCGCGCGCCGGTTCCGTCGGCGAAGGACAGGGTGCCGCCGCCCGGCCCGCGCCGCCGGAATACTGGATGTCCGCTGTGAGTTGAGTCAAGTGCACTCAACTTTGAGGGCGCCAACTTGACACGGTCAGCAGCCGCTGCAAGGCTTGAGTCATCGGGACTCAAGTTCCGAAGGATGACTTCGGTTGCGGGCCAGAACGGCCGAATCGACAGCCAACGGGTGCACGCGGCATCCGCCCGCGAAAACCCTGGCAGAAGGAGAGATACACATGTCACGTGCAGTAGGAATCGACCTCGGAACCACCAACTCGGTCGTCGCCGTGCTCGAGGGTGGCGAGCCCACCGTCATCGCGAACGCCGAGGGCTTCCGCACCACCCCCTCGGTGGTCGCCTTCACGAAGGACGGCGAGGTGCTCGTCGGCGAGACCGCGAAGCGCCAGGCCGTCACCAACGTCGACCGCACCATCGCGTCGGTCAAGCGCCACGTCGGCACCGACTGGAAGACCGACGAGATCGACGGCAAGAAGTACACGCCGCAGGAGATCTCGGCGCGCATCCTGCAGAAGCTGAAGCGCGACGCCGAGCAGTACCTCGGCGACACCGTCACCGACGCCGTCATCACCGTTCCGGCGTACTTCAACGACGCCGAGCGCCAGGCCACCAAGGAGGCCGGCGAGATCGCGGGCCTGAACGTGCTCCGCATCATCAACGAGCCCACCGCGGCCGCGCTCGCGTACGGCCTCGACAAGGGCAAGGAGGACGAGCTCATCCTCGTCTTCGACCTCGGTGGCGGCACGTTCGACGTCTCGCTCCTCGAAGTGGGCAAGGACGACGACTTCTCGACCATCCAGGTGCGTTCGACCGCGGGCGACAACCGCCTCGGCGGCGACGACTGGGACCAGCGCATCGTCGAGTGGCTCATCAAGCGCTTCAAGGAGTCGACCGGTGTCGACGTCTCGAACGACAAGATCGCCAAGCAGCGCCTCAAGGAGGCCGCCGAGCAGGCCAAGAAGGAGCTCAGCTCCTCGATGAGCACCTCGATCCAGCTCCCCTACCTCTCGCTCACCGAGAACGGCCCCGCCAACCTCGACGAGACCCTCACGCGCGCGCAGTTCGAGAACATGACCTCCGACCTGCTCGACCGCACGAAGAAGCCGTTCGAGGACGTCATCCGCGAGGCCGGCATCAAGCTCGCCGACATCGCGCACGTCGTGCTCGTCGGCGGCTCGACCCGCATGCCCGCGGTCGCCGAGCTCGTCAAGAAGGAGACCGGCAAGGACGCCAACAAGGGCGTCAACCCCGATGAGGTCGTCGCCGTCGGCGCCGCACTCCAGGCCGGCGTGCTGAAGGGCGAGCGCAAGGACGTCCTGCTGATCGACGTCACCCCCCTGAGCCTCGGCATCGAGACCAAGGGCGGCATCATGACCAAGCTCATCGAGCGCAACACGGCCATCCCGACCAAGCGCAGCGAGACCTTCACGACCGCCGACGACAACCAGCCGTCGGTCGCGATCCAGGTCTTCCAGGGCGAGCGCGAGTTCACCCGCGACAACAAGCCGCTCGGCACCTTCGAGCTGACCGGCATCGCCCCGGCCCCCCGTGGCATCCCGCAGGTCGAGGTCACCTTCGACATCGACGCCAACGGCATCGTGCACGTGTCCGCCAAGGACAAGGGCACCGGCAAGGAGCAGTCGATGACGATCTCGGGCGGCTCGAGCCTCCCGAAGGACGACATCGAGCGCATGGTGCGCGAGGCTGAGGAGCACGCCGCCGAAGACAAGAAGCGCCGCGAGTTCGCCGAGACCCGCAACTCCGCCGAGCAGCTCGCCTACTCGACCGAGAAGCTCATCAAGGAGAACGACGACAAGCTCCCCGCCGACGTCAAGTCCGAGGTGCAGGGCGACGTCGACGCGCTGAAGTCGGCCCTCGCGGGCGACGACGACGAGGCCGTGAAGTCGGCCTTCGAGAAGCTGTCGCAGTCGCAGGGCAAGCTCGGCGAGGCGATCTACGCGCAGTCGCAGGCAGCGGATGCCGCGGCCGGCGACGCGTCGGCCGCCGGCGAGCCGCAGGCCGAGGCGTCCGACGAAGACGTGGTCGACGCCGAGGTCATCGACGACGAAGACGACAAGAAGTAGGCCCGAACATGGCTGACGAGAAGGAGAACCCCGAGGTCCCCGAGCCCGAGGCCGCCGACGAGGTGACGGATGCCGCGGCATCCGTCACCCCCGAGGAGCTGATCGGCGAGGTCGAGGCCGACGAGCGCGAGCTCACGGTCGAGGACATCCTGAACGCGGCGAACGCCGAGGTCGAGGACCCGACCGACGAGCACCTCGCAGACCTCAAGCGCGTCACGGCCGAGTACGCCAACTACCGTCGGCGCACGGAGGCCAACCGCGAGCTCGAGAAGGAGCGCGCGATCGGCGCGACCGTGTCGGTGCTGCTGCCCGTGCTCGACGACCTCGACCGTGCCGAGAAGCACGGAGACCTCGAGGGCGAGTCGGCGTTCGCGACGATCGCGGCGAAGCTGCGCGCGTCGGTCGAGCGGCTGGGCCTCGCGAAGTTCGGCGAGCCGGGCGACGTGTTCGACCCGCAGAAGCACGAGGCGATCTTCCAGCAGCCCTCGCCCGACGTCGAGGTCGACACGGTCGCCGACGTCGTCGAGACGGGCTACACCCTCGGCGGCACGCAGCTCCGCGCTGCGAAGGTCGTCGTCAAGACGCCCGCGTAACCCCCCTGCGCCGGTCGAGGAGCGACCAGCTCCTCGACCGGCGTACTCTTTCCACCAGACTTCGAGAGACGAGGTGTCGATGGCCAGCCAGGACTGGTTCGACAAGGACTTCTACAAGGTGCTCGGCGTCTCGAAAGACGTGAGCGACGCCGAGCTCAAGAAGACGTACCGCAAGCTCGCGCGCCAGTACCACCCCGATTCGAACGCGGGTGACGCGAAGGCCGAGGCGAAGTTCAAGGAGATCAGCGAGGCGCACTCGGTGCTCTCCGATCCCGAGCAGCGCAAGGAGTACGACGCCGTGCGGGCCATGGGCTCCGGCGCGCGCTTCACCGCGCCCGGCGCGGGCGGCGGCAACGGCGGCTTCGACGACGTCTTCGGCGGCATGTTCGGCGGCGGCGCGGGTCCCGGCCGTGGCGGTCGCCAGCAGTACTCCCAGCAGGGCGGCGACTACGACGACCTGCTCGGGGGCCTGTTCGGCAACGGCCGGTTCGGCCAGTCCACCGGCGGCTTCCGCGGGGCGGGCGGCCCGACGAAGGGTCGCGACGTCACCGCGACGACGACCCTCGACTTCATCACCGCCACCAAGGGCGACCAGCTCACGCTGCAGACCGGCGAGGGCCGCAACATCACGGTGCGCATCCCCGCGGGCGTGGCCGACGGGCAGAAGATCCGGGTCGCGGGCAAGGGCCAGCCCTCGATCGACGGCGGACCCCCTGGCGACCTCGTGCTCACGGTCACCGTGCGCAAGCACCCCGTGTTCGAGCGCGACGGACTCAACCTGCGCGTGACCGTGCCGGTCACGTTCACCGAGGCCGCCCTCGGCGCGACGATCCAGGTGCCGACGCTCGGCGGCGACCCGGTCAAGCTGCGGGTCGCTCCCGGCACCCCCAGCGGACGCGTGCTGCGCGTCAAGGGACGCGGCGTCGAGACGAAGAAGGCCACGGGCGACCTGCTCGCCGTCGTGCAGATCGTCGTGCCCTCGCACCTCTCGAAGGACGCCCAGAAGAAGCTCGAGGAGTTCGCGGCCGAGCTTCCAGACGAGAACCCTCGCGACGACCTCATCGCCAGGGCCCGCGGATGAGCATGGACGAGTCCAGCCCGATCTTCGTCATCTCGGTGGCGGCGGAGCTGGCCGGCATGCATCCGCAGACCCTGCGGCAGTACGACCGCATGGGCCTCGTCTCGCCCACCCGAACGGCCGGGCGGTCGCGCCGCTACTCGATGCGCAACGTCGTGCAGCTGCGCGAGATCGCCCAACTCTCGAGCGAGGGCGTGAGCCTCGAGGGCATCCGCCGCGTACTCGGCCTCGAAGACGAGGTCACCACGCTGCGCGCCCGCGTGCGCGAACTCGAGGCGATGCTCGCCGACGAGATGCTGAACCGCCCCGGCCGGCGCGTCTTCGCCGCCGGCACGCAGGGCGAGGTCGTCACGCTCCGCGCGGGCACCAGGGTGCGTCGCGAGACGGCGATGGTCGTCTGGCGTCCGCTCGACCGCGGCTGACCGGCGCGTCGCTCGGAGCGGGCTTCCGCGTCACCGGCCCCAGGCCTCCGCAGGCGCCTCGATGACCTCGTAGGGTCGGGAGCTCCAGTGGGTGCCGTACCCGTAGTGGCTCGACGCCCACGGGGAGGCCCAGATGGCCTGCGCGGTGGCATCCGCCGAGTCGCCGCGCGCGAGCGCCGCGTCGACGGCAGGGTACCGACCGGACTTGATGTTCTGGGCCGCATAGTACGCCGCCTCGGTCAGGTCGACGTAGCTGCCGAGCCCCGATCCGCCTCCGGATCCCTGCCCGTTGTTCAGCGGGTTGTTGCGGTTCCACCAGTTGTCGGCGCCGTTCTCCTGCCGGGTCCAGCGCATCATGAACGTGATGTTCTCTTCGGTGACGGGCCAGTCGCCGTCGATGAGCACGAGCTTCGCCCAGTCGACATTGGTGCCGCCGGCGACGAGCGTCTGCGCACCGGTCGCCGCAGTGTACGACTCCTGCGAGACCTTCTGCGCCTGCACGCCCTCGGCGACCTCGACGGTCTGCGCGGGTTCGACGCTGTCGGTTCCCGCCGCCATCACGGGTGAGAGCGGGGCGGCGGGCACGAGCGAGAGCGTCGCGACGATGCCCATGACGACGAGGGTCGAGAAGGCGGCGAGCGGGCGGAAGCTCCGGCTTCGACGGGTGGCGGATCGCCTGACGTGCGGCCCGGCGTTCTGCCGTGCCGCCCTGCGCTCCCCGATCGACTGTGCGTTCCCCATGCGGGCCCGAGAGTAGCAAACGAGTCTGCGATCCGCACTCAGGCTCGGTCGTGCCCGGTGGTGGCCGGCCGCTCCGCGTAGCCTTGCCGGGTGAGCATGGACTTCGAACTGCTGCGCCGCGAGCCCGACGTCGAGGGCCATGGTCTCGAGGCGTCAGACGCCGCCGACCGGCTCATCCTCGATGAGGCGCGCGAGGCCGTCGTCGCGGCCGCCCCCGGCGAGGTGCTCGTGCTCGACGATGCGTACGGCGCGCTGGCGCTGGGCGCCGCAGCGCTCGGCGCGACGGAGGTGCGCGTCCACCAGGACCTCGTCACGGGCGAACGCGCGCTCGCGCGCAATGCCGCCCGGCTCGGCTTCGAGGCGGGGCGGATGCCGCGATCGCTCCCGCTCTCGCCCGACCTCGCGCAGGGCGCCCGGGTCGTGCTCATGCGGCTGCCCCGCTCGCTCGATCGGCTCGACGAGCTCGCCGCCCTGCTCGCCGGCCACGCGGCATCCGACGTGCGCGTGTTCGCGGGCGGGCGCCTGAAGCACATGGCGCTCGCCATGAACGACGTGCTCGGCGCCTGGTTCGATCGGGTCGACGTGTCGCATGCGCGGCAGAAGTCCCGGGTGCTGATCGCGAGCGGGCCCCGTGAACCGCGCGGACTCCGCCGGCCGCCGGCGCCCGCGTGGCCGCGGGTGCAGCACGACGCCGACCTCGGCGTCGACGTCGCCGCGCACGGCGGCGTGTTCGCGGGCAGCACGGTCGACATCGGCACGCGCCTGCTCCTCGGCTCCCTCGCCGATGCGGTTCCGGATGCCGCGTCGGCCGTCGACCTCGCCTGCGGCACGGGCGTGGTCGCCGCCTGGCTCGCGCGGGCCAGGCCGGGTCTCGTCGTGACGGCGACCGACCGCTCGGCGTCGGCCGCGGCATCCGCCCGTGCGACGGCCGAGACGAACGGCGTGGCCGACCGGGTGCGGGTGTCGCAGGCCGACGGGCTCGAACTGCTGCCCGACGCGAGCGAGCGGCTCGTCCTGCTGAACCCGCCGTTCCACTCGGACGCCGCGCTGCACACGGGCATCGCCGAGCACCTCTTCGCCGACGCCGCCCGCGTGCTGGCGCCGGGCGGCGAGCTGTGGTGCGTGTGGAACTCGCACCTGCGATACCGGCCCGCGCTCGAGCGCATCGTGGGGCCGACGCGGCAGGTCGCCCGGGATCCGAAGTTCACCGTCACGGCCTCCCGTCGCTCCCGCTGAGCCATGCGGCCGACGCGCACTCGCGTCATCCGCCCGGTCGTGTCAGTCTTGATGCGTGACCTCCACGCTCGAAGATCTCGACCTCGACACCATCACGCGTGTCGCGGCCGACGTGCCGTGGCAGACGGTCGTCTGGGACGATCCGGTCAACCTCATGACCTACGTGAGCTTCGTGTTCCGCACCTACTTCGGGTTCCCACGCGCCGAGGCCGAACGCCTCATGCTCTGCGTGCACACCGAGGGGCGGGCGATCGTCGCGACCGGCAATCGGGAGGCGATGGAGCGCCACGTCGAGGCGATGCACGGCTACGGCCTGCAGGCCACCGTGTCGAGGGCCGAGCAGTGATCGTCGCCGGGCGCAGCGACGGCGAGGGGGTGCGCCTCGTGCTCGAGACCGAAGAGGCGATGCTGCTGTCCGAGCTCGCCGACCAGGTCGACTCGGTGCTGCTGCTGGGCGAGGTCGACGACCCGGCGCTCGGTCGCCTACTGCCGAGCGCGTACCCCGAGGACCACGCCGCCTCGCAGGAGTTCGAGCGGTACACGCGCGACAGCCTCGTCGACGGCAAGCGCCAGGCCGCGCAGCGCGTGCGCGATGCGACCGCATCCCACGAGGGCGAGGGCGTCGTGCAGATCGAGCTCGACGAGTCCGAGGCGTGGGGGTGGCTCACGTTCCTCACCGACCTGCGGTTGATCCTCGCCGAACGGGTGGGCGTCATCGAGGAGGGCGACACCGAGTCCGACGAGACCCGCGACGACTACCTGCGTGCCGCGTACGAGTGGGCCGGGTTCGTGCAGGGCTCGATGCTCGAGGTGCTCGACCCGATCTCGTCCTGACGCGCGCCGGTCGGCCGTGTCGGTCGCCGTCGCCGTCGGCATCCCGCCGGATGCCGCGTGCGTTCGTCGCGCCTGTGGACTCGGCGACCCCGGCGGTGCCATGCTGATCCCGAATCGCCGCGCCGCCAGTCTGAGTGCCGTGGCCCGAGGGGTGGGAGCAGACGTGACGCGAACCGTGGCGGCAGCAGAGGATTCGGCATCGATCAGGCGGGTGGTGCGCAGCCCGGCGGCGAACGTGTCCTCGCTCGAGTCGGCGGCGCTCCTCGTCGGAAGCGCATTCTTCGTGGTCGGCGCGCTCGTCGGCCTCTTCGCGTTCTGGGGTCAGTCGCTCCCGATCTCCGGGCGCGGATCGCTGGGCGCGTTCGCGGGCGTCGGCGGCGCGATCGCCGCGGTCCTCGCGTTCGTGCTCGGGCGGTACCTCGCCGACCGCACGCCGAACCCGGCCCTGCGTCGCGAGATCGGCCAGGGGCTGTCGGTGCCCGGCGCTCGACTGCACTGGTTCGACATCGCGTCCCTCGCGATCGCCCACGGGGTCATCGCGCTGCTCGGCTGGCTCGCGCTCTCGACCGTGCTCGAGCTGAGCTTCACGGACGCCGTCGTCTTCGCGCTGCCGGCCGCCGCGCTCGGGGGCGTGGCGCTCGCGCTCACCGCGTACGTCAGCTTCCTCTCGGCCGCCCGCATGACGCCGATGCTGCTCTCGCTCGTGCTCGCGGTGTTCCTCGTGGTCGGCGCGTTCGCGAGCATGCTCTCGGCGAGCGACCCGCACTGGTGGGAGGAGAACCTCTCCGCGCTCGGCATGACCGACGACCTGTCGGCGAAGGCCTTCAACCTGACGCTCATCATCGCGGGCGCGATCGTCACGATCGTCGCGAGGTACGCGACGGCGACGCTGCCGGCGTCGACGCCGCCCGACCGGCGCGGCCGGGACATCGTGCGCTTCGGGCTGATCCTGATCGGCATCTTCCTCGCCTGCGTCGGCATCTTCCCGGTCGACGAGTTCTTCGCGATCCACAACACCGTGGCGACGGGCATGGCCGTGTGCTTCGCGGTGATCGTGCTCGGGCTCCCGCGGTTCATCCGCACCGTGCCGAGGGTGTTCGTCGTGCTCGGCTACGTGTACGTCGCCGTCATCATCGTGGTCGCCGTCTTCTTCGCGACCGGGTACTACAACCTCACCGCGGTGGAGCTCGTCGCGGGCTGCCTGATCTTCAGCTGGATCATCGTCTTCCTCCGCACGGCGGGCGCAACGGGTGATCCCGAGGCGGAGCCGGCGGTCCTGCCGTCGGTCGGGTAGCGCAGCGTCTCGAGACCTGCGCACCCGTGCACGAGGAGAGGGCCGGATGCATGGCATCCGGCCCTCTGTTCGTGTTCGGCGCGAGTCGTTACGCGGTCTGCGCCAGCGCCTTCGACTTCAGGTGCGCGAACTCCTCGGCCGTGATGGCGCCGGAGTCGAGCAGCGCCTTCGCCTTGGCGATCTCGTCCGCTGCGCTCGACGCGCTGCCGGCCGTCTGGCGGATGTAGTCGTCGGTCGCCGCCTGCACCTGGCGAGCCTCACGCTGCGAGCGCTCGGCCATGCCCTGCCCACGCGCGATGAGGTAGATCAGCGCCGTGAGGAACGGCACGAAGATCAGGAAGATGATCCAGACGGCCTTCCACCATCCGTTGAGCTTCTGATCGCGGAACAGGTCGCCCACGATCGAGAAGAGGATCATCAGGTAGGCGATGAAGACGAAGATCCAGAGGAACCACCAGATGATGTCCCAGAAGTTTGACCAGAAATCCATGTACTTTGTTCCGTTCTCGAGTTTTCTGCGCCCCCCAGGGATCGAGCGCCTGAGCCGAATGTAGCGTCGTTCCGAGGGACTCGTCCAGAGAACGCGCTGGTGTCAGGCGGTTCGCCCGGGCCGATCGGTAGGGTGACCTGCAGGAGGCCGACATGGCGGATGCCGCAGCAGACCACGTGCCCGACGAGCGCCAGAGGGCCGCGCCGGGGTTCGCCCTCGGCCACCGGAGGGTGATCGTGCTCGCCGCGGTGGTCATCGCCCTCGGCGGCGTCTGGCTCGCGCGCGACGTGCTCGGCCCCATCGCCGTCGCGGCCGTGGTGGTGACGATCGCGCATCCGATCCGGTACCCGCTCGAGCGCCGAGGATGGTCGAAATGGCTGGCCACGAGCGCGGTCGTGGCGTTGGCCTGGGCGATCCTGGCGGCCCTCGCCGTGCTGCTCATCGTGGCATCCGCGCAGTTCGTGTCGATCCTCCCCGACTACCTCGACGAGCTCGAGCAGACGGCGGCGTCGCTGATCGCGTGGGTCGAGTCGACCGGCGTGACCACGGATGCCACGGCGAGCCTCGGTTCGGTGCTCGACCCCGCCCAGCTCGTCGGATTCGCGGGCAGCCTCGCCGGCGCACTGCTCGACGTCGCGACCGCGTTCTTCTTCGTGCTGGCCTACGTGATCTTCATGTCGGCGGATGCGGCGCGGTTCGCTCGGGCCAGGCCGGTGTTCGGCACCGCCGACGGCGACGTGATCGGCGGACGCTACTTCTCGGGGGTGCGCCGGTACTACGTGGTCAACGCGACCTTCGGCCTCATCGTCGCGGTGATCGACGGGCTCGTGCTGTGGGGGCTCGGCATCCCGATCCCGCTCGTGTGGGCGATCCTCGCGTTCGTGACGAACTTCATCCCGAACATCGGGTTCGTCATCGGGCTCATCCCGCCGGCGGTGCTCGCGCTCGTGATCGGCGGATGGCCGCTCGCCCTGGTCGTCGTGCTCGTGTACTGCGTCGTGAACGTGACCCTGCAGGTGCTCGTGCAGCCGAAGTTCGTGAGCGACGCGGTGTCGCTGAGCCTGACGCTCTCGTTCGTCTCCGTCGTGTTCTGGACCCTGGTGATCGGCCCGATCGGCGCGATCCTCTCGATCCCGCTCACACTGCTCGTCCGGGCCCTGTTCCTCGAGCCCGATGAACGATCGTCGACGCTCAGGAGGCTCTCGGGTGATTCCCTTCCCGCACCTGTAGCGCCGCCGGAATCGCGGGGATAGTCTGCAGGAACACTCATGGAGGGGGAACCAATGGCGGACTTCGAATACGGACCGGTCGATCTGTATCTCATCGGCTTCGAGGGGGATCGGCCCGACAGCCGCACGCTCGAGGCGATCGCAGATCTCGTCGAGGGCGGTGAGATCCGTCTCCTCGACTTCCTGCTCGTCTCGCGCGGCGAAGACGAGATCACCGTCATCGAGTTCGAGGACTTCGGCGGCGAGATCGAGGTCGACATCGAGGTGCTCGAGGCCGGTCTCGTCGGCGACGAGGACGTCGAAGAACTCGCCGAGCTGATCCCCGTCGGCAGCTCGGCGGCACTCGTCGCGATCGAGCTGTTGTGGGCGAAGAAGCTCGCATCCCGGTTCGCGGAATCCGGCGCCGAACTGCTGCAGGCCGAGCGCATCCCCGCACCGGTCGTCAACGCGGTCCTCGCCGAAGTAGAAGGAGCAGAAGCATGATGGGTAGAAGAATGGGCCGCCCGGGGCTCATCGGACTCGCCGCTCGCACCGCCGTCGTCGCGGGCACCGCCACCGCCGTCAGCGGCGGCATGCAGAACCGCCAGCAGGCCAAGTACCAGCAGCAGGCCGACGCGCAGGCCTACCAGCAGCAACAGCAGCAGGCCCAGATCGATGCGGCGGCCCAGCAGGCCGTGGCCCAGCAGGCGTACCAGCAGCAGGCGTATCAGCAGCAGGCCGCGCCGCCGGCGCCGGCAGCACCGGCCGTCGACATCGTCGCCGAACTGCAGAAGCTCGGCGCCCTCAAGGAGCAGGGCATCCTGAGCGACGACGAGTTCGCGGCCGCCAAGGCCAAGCTGCTCGGCTGAGCCCATCGCTCATCGCTCGAGCCGAACGAGACGCGTGAAGCGCCGGTCACCCACGGGTGACCGGCGCTTCGCCGTTTCCACGCCGGCCGGTCTCGTCGGCGCCGCGGGCCAGGATGTGAGTCCGCCGTGGGGTTCGCGCGAGCCCTGTTGCCGCATCCGGTCCCGCGCCTAGGGTGAGGCATGGCCATCACGCTGAGGGGCGTCTCGACCGTGGTTCCGTCCACGGTCCTCGTGCAGGATGCGGTTCGCGACGTGTTCGCGGCCCAACCGGGGCTCAGCAGGTTGGCGCAGCGCATCGTCACCACGTCGTTCACGGTCTCTGGCATCGAACGGCGTCACAGCGTGCTCGAGGAGCTGACGCTCGAGCCCCGCGACGAGACCCCGGTCTTCTTCGACCAGGCGAGCGGCGAGCTGCTCCTGCCCGGCACCAAGGCCCGCAACGAGATCTATGCCGGCGAGGCCACCCGCCTCTACGTCGAGGCGGGTCGGGCGGCGCTCGCCGCGACACCGGGCGTCGCGGCATCCGATGTCACGCATGTCATCACGGTCTCGTGCACCGGCTTCTACGCGCCGGGCCCCGATTTCATGGTCGCGCGCGACCTCGGCCTGAACCCCGGGGTCGAGCGATACCACCTCGGGTTCATGGGGTGCTACGCCTCGATTCCCGCGCTTCGCCTGGCGCGCCAGCTCTGCCAGGCGGATGCCGACGCGGTCGTGCTCGTCGTCAGCGTCGAACTCTGCACGCTGCACCTGCGCTCGTCGAACGACCCAGACACGATCGTCGCGTCGTCGCTCTTCTCCGATGGCGCAGGAGCGGGCATCGTCTCCTCACGGGATCCCGAAGCCGGAGAGCGGGCATTCGAGCTCGACCGCTTCGCGACGCGCATCACGCCCGTCGGCGAGGGCGACATGGCGTGGAAGATCGGCGACCACGGCTTCGAGATGGTGCTGTCGAACGCGGTGCCCGCGATCATCGGCGAGCACATCACGGGGGCGCTCGAACCGCTCTTCGCACACGACGCCGAGCTGACCGCCGCGCTCGCCGACGACACGGCGAGCGACGCCGTCGAGCACTGGGCCATCCATCCGGGCGGTCGCAGCATCCTCGACAAGGTCGAGGCCCGACTCGCGCTCACCGAGGCGCAGCTCGTGCCCGCCCGCGAGACCCTGCGCGACTACGGCAACATGTCGAGCGCGACCGTGCTCTTCGTACTGGCGAACATCCTCGAGTCGGATGCCGCCGCCGACGGCGACCGGGTCGCGGCCATGGCCTTCGGCCCCGGACTCACCGTCGAGTCGGCGCTCATGACGGTTCGCATCTGACCATGCTCCCCTGGGGGCCGGTCGACCGAGCGCACTCGCCGTGCCGCGCAGGGCGGGGGCGGAGGTGAGGTCGCTCGGCAGGCGGGACGACGAGGCACGGGAACTGATGGACGCGCCCGACTGCGATCCCGCCATGCTGGCGCGAACCTACGAGCAGTTCGGTCGGGTCAACGCCGTGGTCTCGAACCAGCGCGCGGTGTACCGCCGCTGGATCCGGCCGCGCCTGTCCCGGCACGAGACGCGTCGCGTGCTCGACGTCGGAACCGGCGGGGCCGACGTGCCGCGGGCGCTCCTGCGATGGGCGCGCGCCGACGGCCTGCGACTCGAGGTCGTGGCCCTCGACCCCGACCCCCGGTCGTACGAGTGGGCGTCGCGCCGGCCGCCCGTGCCCGGCCTCGTGCTGCGCCGCACGACGAGCGGTGAGCTGGCCGCGGCGGGCGAGCGGTTCGAGGTCGTGACGTCGAACCACGTGCTGCACCACCTCGACGGACGGCAGACCGGGGAGCTGCTCGCCGACTCGGAGCGGCTCGCCCTGGGCGGCGGCATCGCGGTGCACGGCGACATCGGGCGCAGCCGGTGGGGCTACCTCGGCTTCGCGCTCGGCACGCTGCCGTTCACGCGCAACCTGCTCGCCGACTCCTACATCCGCGCTGACGGACTCACCTCGATCCGTCGCAGCCACACGGCGCCAGAGCTCGCCGCGGTGCTGCCGCCCGGGTGGCGCGTGCGCCGCGGCTTCCCGTCGCGGCTCGAGGTCGTCTGGAGTCCCGATGCCTGAGCGGGCAGCGGGCGCGGGCGGTGCCGGGTCGTCCGTCGAGGCCCGTCACGACGTAGTGATCGTGGGCGGCGGCGCGGTCGGACTGCTGCTCGGCTGCCTCCTCGCCGGGCGCGGCATCGACGTCGTGGTGCTCGAGCGGCGGATGTCGCGTGGCACCGGCCGTTCGCGCGCGATCGGCATCCACCCGCCGGGGCTCCGGGCACTCGCCCGTGCGGGCGTCGAGACCGAGGTCGTCGCGGCGGCGGTGCCGATCCGCGACGGCAGGGCGACGTGCGGCGGACGCACGCTCGGCACGATGTCGTTCCGCGGGCGAGGCGGTGGCGGCAGCGGGTCGGCCGTGCTCTCGCTGCCGCAGCTCGAGACCGAGGCGATCCTGGAGCGCCGTCTCGGCGACCTGCGGCCCGGTGGCATGCGACGCGGGGTCGAGGTGCGGGCCGTGCACGACCGCGGAGCCGACGTGCAGGTCGACGCCGTCGTCGACGGGGCGTCGCTCAGGCTGACCGCGCGCTACGTCGTCGGAGCCGACGGCGTGCGCAGCGGCATCCGCTCGTCCCTCGAGCTCGGGTGGCGGCCGCGTCGGGGCCGGGCGCAGTACGTGATGTGCGACACGCGCGACGACACGGGCGAGGCCGAGACGGCGCTGCTGCACTTCGAGCCTGCCGGGGTCGTCGAGTCGTTCCCCATGCCGGGCGGTCGTCGGCGCTGGGTGGCCCGGGTCAGGCGGCCGCCCGCGCACCTGACCCCCGAGACGCTCGCCGCCATCGTGGGCTCGCGCACCGGTGGCGGGTTCGACGTCGCGGCGGCGAGCGAACCGAGCGCGTTCGAGGCGCGGCAGCACCTCGCCGACCGCATGGCCGTCGGCCGCATCGCGCTCGCCGGTGACGCCGCGCACGAGATCAGCCCCATCGGCGGGCAGGGCATGAACCTCGGATGGCTCGATGCGCTGCGGCTGGATCACGACCTGGCCGCGGCGCTCGCCGTCGGTGCGCCGTTCGAGGCGTTCGACGTCTACGACCGCGTGCGCCGGTCGGCCGCGCGCCGGGCCGTGCGCCGGGCGGCGTTCAACATGGCGGTCGGCGCGCCCGCCTCGGGAGCGCGGCTCCGCGTGCGCAACGCGGCCGTGCGGACGCTCGACCTGCCGCCGCTGCGCTCGCTGCTCGCGAGGGCGTTCACGATGCGCGGCCTCTGACGGCGGGTCGAACGCCGGTGGCTGCCGGCATCTGAGGCGCGTTCCCTCGCGAGGATCAGAGGACGACGCGCTGCAGCAGGAACACCGGGATCACCCGGTCGGTCTTCTCCTGGTAGTTCGCGTAGTCGGGCCACGCCTCGACCGCGCGCGCCCACCAGGCCTCCCGCTCGTCGCCGTCGAGCTGGCGCGCGACGTAGTCGTGCTTCTCGGCGCCGTCCTGCAGTTCGACATGCGGGTGCGCGAGCAGGTTCCAGTACCAGACCGGATGCTTCGGGGCGCCGCCGAGCGACGCGACCACGGCGTACTCGCCGTCGTGCTCGACGCGCATGAGCGCCGTCTTGCGGAGCTTGCCGCTCTTCGCACCGACGCTCGTGAGCACGATGACGGGGCGCCCGCGCAGGAGGTTCGCCTCCGCGCCGCCGCTGGCCTCGAAGGCCTCGGCCTGCTTGCGGGCCCAGCCCGACGTGCTCGGTTCGTATTCGCCTTGCAGCGGCATCCGTTCTCCTTCGTCTCCCGATCGAGGCTACGCCCTGCGCGGCCGAAGGCCCGACGCCCGACGCCCGACGCCCGCTGGCCTCAGGCGCGGGCGAGCTCGAGCGAGAACTCGACGAACCCGTCGGGCTCGACCGAGACGAAGCCCAGGTTCGGCGCCTCGACGCCGAAGTCGGCGAACGTGATCGGGATGCTCCCGGCGACCTGGCCGGTCTCGCCGTTCAGCACGGCCTCGAGGTCGACGGTCACCGTGCGGGTGACGCCCGCCAACGTGAGGTCGCCCGTCGCCTGGATCGTCTGCACCTCGCCGACGGCCGGCGCCTCGTCGCTCACGACGGCGTCGGTGAGCACGAAGGTCGCGGTGGGGTTCTCGTCGACGCGCACCGCGTTCTGGCGGAAGTAGTCGTCGCGGTTCGAGCTGTCGGTCGCGATCGAGGCGACGTCGACGGTGATCTCGGCCGAGTCGAGGGTCGTGCCGTCGACGGCGAGCGTGCCGGTGACCTGCTCGGTGCGGCCGACGACCGTGACATCCGTGCCGTTCAGCACCTCGTCGACGCGGTAGCCCGCGAACGATCCGCTCGTGACGGTCCAGTCGCCGGTGAGGTCGGATGCCGCGTCCGTGCCGTCGCCCGAACCCGCGTCGGGGTTCGGGGTGACCGTGACCGTCGGGGCCGCGGCCGCCTCTCCCACGATGACGTCGCGGTAGATGATCGGGCCCGCGATCGCGGCGGTCGCGCCGAGGACGAGCACCCCGGCGACGATCGAGGCGGTGATGATCTTCGTGCGCTTCTGCATGGCGGGCCCCCGGGGGTTCGTCGTGGTCGGATCTCGAGCATGGCGGACGTTCGTATGAGAACGCATTGAATTCGCCATGAGATGCCGACGCCGGTTCCGCTGGGCGGGCGCATGCGGTAATGGCGGCGTGGTCGAAGGGTTCCAGGACGACGACGGATGCCGCAGATTGGCGCCACGAGCGGGCGACGGGCGCAACCTTGGGGGGAACGCTCGCGCCCCTCGCGCCCGTGCCTTCTCGAGGCTCGCGGAACGGCCTGCTCTAGCGGCGGCGCTCGAACTGCCGGCCGTGCACCTCGGTGGGCGTGATGCGCACCCACCGGTCCTTCGTCTCAGGAGCCCAGGGCTCGACGCCGAGCCGCTCGGCCTCGGCGATCTCGGACTGGCGATCGAACTCGACGGCGTCGCCCTTCACGACGACGCTGAACGCCTCGTGGTCGTCGGCGCCGTCGACCTCGAAGGCGACGCGATGATGGATGGTGAGCTCGAGCAGCTTCGTGCCCGGAGAAGTGCGGAACACGATCGTGCGATCGTCTGCGACGACGTGGTTCACCGGGAACACGTCGACATCGCCGCCGGCAGCCGCGGCGATGCGGCCGTACGGGGCGTCGGTGATGCGCTGCCAGCACTCCGCGTCCGTCAGGTGACGGGTCGGAGGGCGTTCGTCGGGTTCGTCGGCCATGCTTCGAGTGTGCTCCTGTCGCGGCAGGATCGCGAGAGGGGCGTGCTGAATTCGTCGCGGCCCCTGGCCGTCAGCTGTGCGTCGGCTCCCAGCCGAGGCTCGGTGCGACGTGCTTCGCGAACGCCGTGATCAGCCGCAGGTTGAACTCGACGCCGAGCTGGCTCGGGATCGTGAGCATGAGCGTATCGGCCTCGCGGATCGCCGCGTCGCGCTGCAACTGCTCCACGAGCCTGTCGGGCGTGCCCGCGTACGTCTTGCCGAACGTCGAGCGGATGCCGTCGATCATGCCGACCCCGTCGCCGTCCTGCCGGCCGCCGAAGTACAGCTCGTCTTCAGCCGTCGTGATGGGGAAGATGGAGCGGCTCACCGAGGTGCGCGGCTCGCCGGGGTGTCCCGCCTCGCGCCACGCTTCGCGGAACGCGTGGATCTGCTGCGCCTGCAACTCGTCGAACGGGATGCCGCGGTCCTCGGTGAGGAGCGTCGACGACATGAGGTTCACGCCGGCGCGGCCCGCCCACTCCGCCGAGTCGCGGTTGCCGGCGCCCCACCAGATGCGCGAGCGAAGGCCGGGCGAGTACGGCTCGATGCGCTGCATCCCGTGTCCGCCCCCGAACGGCGAGGCGGGGTCGCGTTCGGCCAGGCCCTCGCCCTCGATCGCCCGCAGGAACCGGGCGAAGTGCTCGCGCGCGAGGTCGGCGCCGCGGGGATCCTCGGAGCCGGTGTAGCCGAAGGCCTCGTAGCCGCGAACGACCGATTCGGGTGATCCGCGGCTCACGCCGAGTGCCAGCCGTCCGCCCGAGATGAGGTCGACCGCGGCCGCCTCCTCGGCGAGGTGCAGCGGGTTCTCGTAGCGCATGTCGATGACGCCGGTGCCGACCTCGATGTGCTGGGTGCGGGCGGCGATCGCGGCGAGCAGCGGCATCGGCGAGGCCTGCTGGCGGGCGAAGTGGTGCACGCGGAAGTAGGCGCCGTCGACGCCGAGCTCGTCCATGCCCTGCGCGAGGTCGATGGCCTGCAGCAGCGAGTCGGCCGCCGAGAGCTCCCGTCCGCCGCCGAGGTGTCCGTAGTGACCGAAGGAGAGGGTTCCGAAGCGTTCCACGTGAAGCGGCAACCTCTCGGCTCCCCTTCCTATTCCTCCGCATGGATGTCTCGTGTCGGGCCCCTTGTGCCCAGCGGCACTGGGTTCTATGTTGGGAACACCAACGTTGGGGTGACCAACGAATGGTCGTGGAGGGGAGACACATGAGCACGGCAACCGGCGGGGCGACCGCCCCCATCACGCTCGACGACCGGATGCAGCTGACCGAGATGGTCTCGCGCCTCGGCGCCGCGCTCGACGAGCATCGCTTCGACGTGCTGCGCGAGCTCTTCACCGATGACGCGACCGCGACGACTCCCGGCGGAACCGCCGAGGGCCGTGAGGCCGTGGTCGCCCAGGCGACGCGCAACCACATCGGCTTCGAGCGCCTGCATCACGTCATGACGAACGTGCTCATCGACGAGGGCGAGTCCGCCCGGGGAGCCCGGACGGCCGAGGTCCGGGCCAACCTCACCGCCCACTTCGCCCACGCCGACGGCGTTCCCGTGCAGGCGATCGGCGCGGTCTACCGATTCGGCGTGCGCGAGACGGCCTCCGGGTGGCGCATCGCCGAGCTCCGGGTCGCGCCGACCTGGCGTACCTCCGCGCCGACCTCCGCAACCGCGCCGACCTCCGCAACCGACGCATCCGCCGCGACTGCCCCGACCGCCGAGGCCTCCGCATGAGCCCGGCGACTCCCGCCGACGGCATGGGCGTGCAGTCGATGCCGCCTCGTCGTCTCGCGGAGCTGCCGAGCTGGCTGCTCAGCCGGGCGGCGGTACTGGGCGCCGGCGCCGTGGGTGACGCGCTCGGGGTGCACGGCATGCGCAGGCATCACTTCTCGGTGCTCCACGCCCTGGCCGAGGGCGGGTCGGTGAGCCAGGCCGAGCTCGGCCGCCGTCTCGGCATCGATCGCAGCGACCTGCACGCGGTGCTCGGTGACCTCGAGGCATCCGACCTCATCGCCCGCTCCCCCGATGAGCGCGATCGACGGCGCAACAGCGTCTCGATCTCAGCCGCCGGCCGGAATCGCCTCGCCGAGCTCGACGCCGCCGTCGACGAGGCGCAGCACGTGCTGCTCGCCCGGCTCGACGACGGCGAGCAGGCCGAGCTCCGCCGGCTGCTGATCGTCCTGCTCGGCGACTCGATCCCCTCGTCCGCGAAGTGATGGCGGCCGCCGCGGCATCCGTCTACGGTGAAACCCGGGGTTCAGGCACGAGCCGGAATATCACCCCGCTTCGCAAAGTTGAGTCAAGTACACTCAAGTTTGGAACGAAGGGAGTCATGAGTGGCGAACATGCAAGGCGCACCGAACTCGCAGGAGGAGCAGAAGTCCGCACTCGAGCAGTACGGCGTCAACCTCACCGAGATCGCGAAGGCGGGCAAGCTCGACCCGGTCATCGGCCGTGACGCCGAGATCCGACGCGTCAGCCAGGTGCTCACGCGTCGCACCAAGAACAACCCGGTGCTCATCGGCGAGCCCGGCGTCGGCAAGACCGCCGTGGTCGAGGGCCTCGCCCAGCGCATCGTCGCCGGCGACGTGGCCGAGTCGCTCAAGGGCAAGCAGCTCATCTCGCTCGACATCTCCGCGCTCGTCGCGGGCGCCATGTACCGCGGGCAGTTCGAGGAGCGGCTCAAGGCCGTGCTGAAGGAGATCGACGAGTCCGACGGCGAGGTCATCACGTTCGTCGACGAACTGCACCTGCTCATGGGCGCGGGCGGCGGCGAGGGCTCCGTCGCGGCGTCGAACATGCTGAAGCCCATGCTCGCGCGTGGCGAGCTCCGTCTCATCGGCGCCACGACGCTCGACGAGTACCGCGAGTACATCGAGAAGGATGCCGCGCTCGAACGCCGCTTCCAGCAGGTGTACGTCGGCGAGCCGTCCGTCGAGGACACGGTCGCGATCCTCCGCGGACTCAAGGGCCGGTACGAGGCCCACCACGGGGTGACGATCACGGATGCCGCGCTCGTCGCCGCGGCATCCCTCAGCAATCGCTACATCACGTCGCGCCAGCTGCCCGACAAGGCGATCGACCTCATCGACGAGGCCATGTCGCGCCTCAAGATGGAGATCGACTCGAGCCCGATCGAGATCGACCAGCTCAAGCGCGAGGTCGACCGCATGAAGATCGAGGAGCTCGCCCTCAAGAAGGAGAAGGACGACGCGTCGAAGGAGCGGCTCGCGAAGCTGCGCGAGACGCTCGTCGGCAAGGAGCGCGAGCTCGCCGACCTCGAGGCGCGGTGGACCCGCGAGCGGATGTCGCTGAACCGCGTCGGCGACCTGAAGAAGCAGCTCGACGAGGCCGTGACCGCCCGCGACCGCGCCATGCGCGAGGCCGACTACGCAACCGCGTCGCGCCTGGAGTACGAGACGATCGCACGCCTGCAGCGCGACCTCGTCGAGGCCGAGCGGGCAGAGTCGGTCGCGACCGACGAGCCGCGCATGGTCAACGAGCAGGTCACCGATGAGGACATCGCCGCCGTGATCGCCGCGTGGACCGGCATTCCGGTCGGGCGACTGCTGCAGGGCGAGACCGAGAAGCTGCTGCACCTCGAGGCCGAACTCGGCAAGCGGCTCATCGGCCAGAAGCGCGCCGTCGCGGCCGTCGCCGATGCCGTGCGTCGCACGCGCGCGGGCATCAGCGACCCGAACCGCCCGACCGGGTCGTTCCTCTTCCTCGGCCCCACCGGCGTCGGCAAGACCGAGCTCGCCAGGGCGCTCGCCGAGTTCCTCTTCGATGACGAGCGCGCCATGGTGCGCATCGACATGTCGGAGTACGGCGAGAAGTTCTCGGTCTCGCGACTCGTCGGTGCACCCCCGGGCTACGTCGGCTACGACCAGGGCGGGCAGCTGACCGAGGCCGTCCGACGCCGTCCGTACTCCGTCGTGCTCTTCGACGAGGTCGAGAAGGCGCATCCCGAGGTCTTCGACGTGCTGCTGCAGGTGCTCGACGACGGGCGCCTGACCGACGGCCAGGGCCGCACGGTCGACTTCCGCAACGTCATCATGATCCTCACCTCCAACCTCGGGTCGCAGTACCTCGTCGACCCCACCCTCTCCTGGGCGCAGAAGGAGGAGGCGGTCATGCAGGCCGTGCGGCAGTCGTTCAAGCCCGAGTTCGTCAACCGGCTCGACGACCTCGTCGTGTTCTCCGCCCTCACCCAGGAGGAGCTCGCCGAGATCGTGAACCTCTACGTCGATCGCCTGTCGGCGCGGCTGCACGAGCGGCGCCTCGAGCTCGCCGTGACGCCCGACGCCAGGGCCTGGCTCGCCGAGCGCGGCTACGACCCGCTCTACGGCGCGCGGCCGCTGCGCCGCCTCATGCAGCGCGAGATCGACGACCGGCTCGCCAGGGCTCTGCTCGCGGGCGGCATCAGAGACGGCGATGCCGTCGTCGTGGCGCTCGACCCCTCGGGCGAGGCACTGACGGTGCAGCGGGCCGAGCGGTAGCTGCCGCGAAGGTCGGACCGAGCGGATCGCCGGAGAAATTCTCGACCACGTGTCGATCCGGCATCCGCTCGTTCGACGCCTGAGTGAGGCGGGCACTTCGGCCCCCTCGATGAAGCACCCGAACGAGGAGAACACCATGAAGTACATGCTGATCATGCGCTCGAACGACGCGGCCGTCGAGGCCTACGAGAGCCTCGACTTCGCCGAGGTCATCGCCGCGATGGGCGCCTACAACGAGTCGCTCATCAAGGCCGGCGTGCTGCTCGCGGGCGAGGGGCTCTCCGATGCGAAGGAGGGCTTCGTCGTCGACTTCGAGACCACGCCCCCGGTCGTCACCGACGGCCCCTACGGCGAGACGAAGGAGCTGTTCAACGGGTTCTGGATCATCCAGGCCTCGAGCCCCGAAGAGGCCGCCGAGTGGGCGAAGCGCTGCCCGCTGGGCCCGGGCTCGAAGCTCGAGGTGCGTCGCGTGAACGAACTCGAGGACTTCCCGCAGGACAACGAGTGGATCCAGAAGGAGGCCGGCTGGCGCGAGGAGTTCGAGAACCGGGCCGGCTGAGCCATGGGCTCGACGGATGCCGCGGGCTCACCCGCAGCCGCAGGCCTTCCGCATGCTGCCAACGCATCAGACGCATCAGACGCGACGGGCGCGGCCGACGCGACGGACGCGACCGGCTCGGCGCGAGACGCCGACGTTCGCGCCCGTCGCGCGGTCGCGGCCGTCTGGCACATGGAGTCCGCACGGATCGTCGCGACCCTGACCCGGTTCGTCGGCGACGTCGGACAGGCCGAGGACCTCGCGCAGGAGGCCATCGTCGAGGCTCTCCGGCAGTGGCCGGTCGACGGCGTACCCGGCAATCCGGGCGCCTGGCTCACCACCGTCGCTAAGCGTCGCGCGATCGACGGGTGGCGGCGCCGCGAGCGGCTCGACGAGCGGTACGCGGCCATGGCGCGCGACCTCGAGGAGCGGGGCGGCGCGGCATCCGACGTCTTCTGGGACCCCGACACGATCGACGACGACATGCTGCGGCTGATCTTCGTGTCGTGCCACCCGGTGCTGTCGCGCGAGGCGCAGATCGCGCTCACGCTGCGCATCGTCGGCGGCCTGTCGAGCGAGGAGATCGCGCGCGCGTTCCTCGTGCCGACCGCGACGATCCAGCAGCGCATCGTGCGGGCGAAGAAGACCCTCGCGGCCGCGAACGTGCCGTTCGAGGTACCGGAGCCGAACGAGTACCCGGCCAGGCTCGCGTCGGTGCTGCACGTGCTCTACCTCGTGTTCAACGAGGGGTACCTGCCCGCGTCGGGTGCCGAATGGGTGCGGGCGGATGTCTCGAACGAGGCCCTGCGCATGGCCAGGGTGGTCGCGGGACTCATGCCGCGCGAGCCCGAGGCGTGGTCGCTCGTCGCGCTCATGGAGTTCACGGCGGCGCGGTTCCCGGCCCGCACGGCGCCCGACGGATCGGCGATCCCGCTCGACGAGCAGGACCGCACCCGTTGGGACCGGGCCCAGATCGGCCGCGGGCGCGACGCGCTCGCCACGGCCGACCGCCTCGGCCGGGGTCGCGGAACCTACGGGCTCCAGGCCGCGATCGCCGGGCAGCACGCGATCGCACCGTCGGTCGACGCGACCGACTGGGCGCACATCGTCGTGCTCTACGAGGCGCTCGGACGCATCGCGCCCTCGCCCGTGGTCGATCTCAATCGGGCGGTGGCGGTCGCGATGTCGACCGGGCCCGCGTCGGCGCTGCTCCTCGTCGACGAGCTCGCGGCCGCGGGCCGCCTCGCCGGCTACTCCGGGCTGCCGGCCGTGCGCGGAGAGCTGCTCGCCCGCCTCGGGCGCGTCGACGAGGCGCGGGTCGAACTCGAGCGGGCCGCCCGCATGACGGGCAACGAGCGCGAGCGCGACAGCCTGCTTGCGAAGGCCGCGAAGCTCTGAGCGCCTGAGTCCGAGCGCGCCGCAGACCGGAGCCGCAGACCGGAGCCGCCGCCGGCCCCGCCGTCAGTCGGCCGCCGGCTGCGGCTCGACGATGCCGTTGGCGCTCGCCGGGATGCGGCGCTCGAGCGCGACCGCCATGACGCCGATGCCGAGGCAGCAGACCACCATGAGGCCGATGAACACGCCAGACAGGTCGTGGTCGAGCAGGATGCCGGCCGCGACGGGCCCGGCGATCGCGCCGCCCTGGAACGCCGCCGAGTTGATCGCGTTGTAGCGACCGCGGTTGTGGTCGGAGGCGAGGTCGTTGTAGACCGCGGGCACGGTGGGCTGCAGCAGCGTCTCGCCGAACGCGAAGACGCCCATGAACGCGATGACGCCGATGGCGGCGGCGATCGTGTCGGGCACGAGCCCGGTGGCGCCGAGCAGCAGCCAGGCCGCGGCCCACACGAGCGCCATGATCCACATGACGCGCGTGCGCCGCTTGCCGGAGATCCACCGCAGCACGGCGAACTGGAAGAGCACGATGACGAGCGTGTTGACGGCGAACGCGAACCCGACCGTGCGGGTCGAGACCTCGGCGACCTGGCGGGCGAATGCGGGGAAGCCCGCCTCCATCTGCCCGTATCCGACGAACATCGCGACGAACGTGAGCAGGGTCACCCAGATCACGGCGGGCCGACGGAGGATCTGCCGGTAGCCGCCGGTGGTGGGGGCATCCGCCGAGGGCTCGGACTGGGTGCGCACGTGGCGGAGCGGCCCGAGCAGCAGCGCCATGGGGATGAGGCAGCTCGCGGCGTCGACGAGGAAGATCACGGTGAACGTCTCTGGCGTCTCGACGTTCACGTAGAAGCCGCCGATGACCCCGCCGATGCCGATGCCGAGGTTCACGAGCGCGAAGTTCACGCCGAAGTACTGCTGTCGCAGGTCGCCGCTGACGACTCTCGCGATGAGCGCGTTGAACCCGGGCCACGAGACGCCGAAGTTCACGCCGATGAGCACGAGCCCGACGGCGGCGACCGTTGGATCCGTCGCGAACGCGAGCAGCGTGCAGCCGACGATCATCGCGCCGAGCCCGATGATGAGGATCGTGCGGGCGCCGTAGCGGTCGATGAGGCTGCCGCCCGGCCCGGTGACGATGAGCCCGACGACCGCGATGAGCCCCATGAGCGTGCCGGCGAGTCCGAGGTCGAACCCGCGCACCTCGTGCAGGTAGATGATCGTGAACGGCAGCGTCAGGCCGCGCCCGAGCGTCTGGATCGCGACGGTCGAGAGCAGCCACCGGCCCTCGGTGGGCAGGGCGCGCCAGAAGCCGCGGATTCCGTTCACCAGAGCATCCTGTCGCATGCCGCCGACATCCGTGTTCGTGCTCCGGAGGCGCAGCGTTCACCGTCGGCGGGTAGGCTCCCCGCATGCTCGTGGGGGGTGGCGTCCGCGTCGACGACCTGGTCGTCGAGACCGATCTCGGCGCCGTGCGCGGGGTGCGCGAGCGCGGCGTCCGGGCCTGGCGCGGCATCCCCTACGCGGCGCCGCCGGTCGGACCGCGACGGTTCCTCGCGCCCGCGCCCGCCGAAGGGTGGGGCGGCGTGCGCGATGCATCCCGCTTCGGCCCGGTCGCACCGCAGAACCGCCACGGCCAGTTCATCGGCGCCGCGTCGCACCTCCCCCGCAGCGAGGACTGCCTGAGCCTCAACGTCATCGCCCCCGACCGGCCCGGCGATCGAGCGGATGCCCCGGGCGCCACGCACGCCGCCCGGCCCGCTCGTGCGGTGGCCGGCGGCGGCCTTCCCGTCATGGTGTTCGTGCACGGCGGCGCGTACAGCGTGGGCTCCTCGCGGGAGTATCCGAGGCAGGGAGAGCGGCTCGTTCGCCGGCACGGCGTGCTCTACGTGAGCCTGAACTACCGGCTCGGAGCACTCGGCTGGCTGGACTTCCGCGCGTACGCCGGACCGCGGCATCCGTTCGACGCGAACGTCGGCCTGCGCGACCAGGTCGCCGCGCTCGAGTGGGTGCGGCGCAACATCGCGGCGTTCGGCGGCGACCCAGACCGCGTGACGCTCTTCGGGGAGTCGGCCGGCGCGAACTCGGTCACGACGCTCATGGCGGTGCCGAGCGCCGAGGGCCTGTTCGCGCGGGCGATCGCGCAGAGCTCCCCGGCGAACGCCGTGTACCTGCCCGAGATGGCCGCGACGTGGGCGGGCGAGTACGTGTCGATCCTCAGCCGGCTCGTCGACGACGACGACCTCGAGAGCGAGGGGGTCGAGGATGCGGCGGCGATGCTCCGTGCGGCCGATCCGTCGGTGCTGGCGAGGGCGACGACCGAGTTGACCGTGCGCACGCCCGACGAGAACCCCGGCACGATCAGCCTCGCGCCGGTCATCGACGGGGACGTCCTGCCCGTGCGCCCGCTCGACGCGTTCCGGGACGGCACGGCGCACCGGGTGCCGCTGATCATCGGCACGAACGACCGCGAGGGGTCGCTGTTCGAGGGGCGCATCGACATCCTGCCGACGACGAAGCCGCGCATTCGGGCGATCTTCGCGAACACGCGCAAGAAGTCGCGCAAGGCGATCAAGCGGCAGTATCCCGACCTCCCGGAGCGGCGGCCGGCCGCCGACTTCGCCGGTGACTTCACGTTCTGGTTCCCGAGCGTGAAGGCCGGCGAGCGGCACTCCCGGTCCGCGCCGACCTGGTTCTACCGCTTCGACGCGGCTCCGCGCACGGCCAGGCTGCTCGGGCTCGATGCGACCCACGGCCTCGAGCTCTTCGCGCTCTTCGAGAAGTTCGACACGCCCGTCGGCGCCGCGCTCACGTTGCTCGGCGGGCGGCGCATGTTCCGCTCGACCGGGCGGCGGATGCAGTCGCACTGGGCGGCGTTCGCGGCATCCGGCGCGCCGCTCGACGGCTGGCCGCGATACGACGAGCGGATGCGGCGCACCCTCGTCTTCGACGCCGCCGACCGCGTCGAGGCCGACCCGCGCCGCGAGAAGCGACTCGCGTGGCAGGAGTTCGTGCCGCATGTGTGACGCAGTCGTCCCGATGCGTGCGGCGGGGCTCTTGTCGCCCGCTCTCGCGCATCACTACGCTGGGGGCAACGAAGGCGGGGGGACGTCATGTCGGATTCAGTGGTTGAAGCTGGGGCGGTCGTGCTGACGAGGGGCCAGGATCGCGGACTGCGGTTGATCGGCCTCGCGGGCATCATCGGCGGGGCGTTGCTGATCATCGTCGCGGTGATCGCGTGGATGGCGGTCTCGGCCCAGTTGCGGGCGGAGAACATCACCATCTCCGACGATGCGCCCATCCTCGCGGGCCAGCAGGTCGATGGCCCGATCGACGCGTACGTGCAGGCGAGCGTCATCAACACGCACGCCCTCGAGATGGCCGACGGCAAGACCTACGCCGAGATGGACATGGACGACCCGGTGCGCGCGACCGTCATGGACGCGTCGTTCCTGCGGGCGTCGCTGTTCACCTCGGTGGTGTCGTTCGGCGTCGCGTTGTTCGCCGCGGGCGTCGGGGTGATCTTCATCCTGTTCGGGTGGGCGATCCGCATTCTCGTCCCGGCGCTCGGCAAGGCGCAACCGGCGGTCCGGCGCACGACCGCCTGACCCGGAGCCCATCCTTCGCGTGGGTGGCGGCCGGGCGTAGGCTCGATCGCATGCTTGCCACCGTCATCCACGCCGCCCGCGACATCCGCGTCGAGACCGTGCCCGACCCGGTGCTGTCGACCGGCGGCGACGCGATCGTGCGCGTCGTGGCCGCGTGCGTCTGCGGGTCCGACCTGTGGCCGTACCGCGGGGTCACGCCGACCGAGGAGCCGCACCGCATCGGCCACGAGTTCGTGGGCGTGGTCGAGGCCGTCGGCGACGACGTGAGCCTCGTCGACGTGGGCGACTTCGTGATCGCACCGTTCTACGTGTGCGACAACACGTGCGTGAACTGCCGCAACGGCGTCAGCACCTCGTGCAGGAACGGCGGTTGGTGGGGAAGTGACGATCGCGTCGGCGGCTTCGCCGACGGCGGCCAGGGCGAGCGCGTGCGCGTGCCGATCGCCGACGGCACCCTCGTCCCCGTTCGTGAAGAGGTCACCGCCGACATGGTGCCCGGGCTCCTCACCCTCAGCGACGTGATGGGCACGGGCCACCACGCGGCCGTCTCGGCCGGGGTGCAGCCCGGCGAATCCGTGGTCGTGGTCGGCGACGGCGCGGTCGGCCTCTGCGCGATCATCGCCGCGAAGCGCCTCGGCGCCACGACGATCATCGCGATGTCCCGCCACGCCGCCCGGCAGGAGCTCGCGACGGCGTTCGGTGCCACCCACCTCGTGGCCGAGCGCGGCGACGAGGGGGTCGCGGCCGTCAAGGAGCTCACCGGCGGCATCGGCGCCGACCGCGTGCTCGAGTGCGTCGGCACCAAGGAGTCGATGGACCAGGCGATCCGATCGGCCCGCCCCGGCGGCATGGTCGGCTACGTCGGCGTGCCGAACGGCGGGCCCGAGCTGCCGGTGCGCCCCCTGTTCAACCGCAACGTCGGGGTCAACGGCGGCGTCGCACCCGTGCGCGGGTACATCGAGGAGCTGCTGCCCGACGTGCTCTCCGGCGCGATCGAGCCCGGGCGGGTCTTCGACCTGAAGCTCCCCCTCGCGGAGGCGGCCGAGGCCTACGCGGCCATGGACGAGCGCCGCGCCATCAAGGTGATGCTGCAGCCGTAGCGACCATGCCGGTCGAGTAGGCGCCCGCGCCGTACCGAGACCAGCCCCGGCTACGCCTCCACGTCGTCGAGCCGCGCGATGACGACCTCGAGCAGTCGTGCGAGCTCGCCGCGCTCGGCATCGCTAAGGTCCTGCAGCACGTCGGACTCGACGACGTCGGAGCCGCGGATGGCGACGCTGAACAGCTGCCAGCCGGCATCCGTCAGGCTCACGTGGATCCGGGTGCGGTTCTCGGGGTCGGGCGTGCGCTCGACGAGCCCCCGTTCGACGAGCTTGTCGATGCGGTGCGTCATCGACGAGGGGGCGACGTTCGTCAGCTCGGCGAGCTGGCTGGGCGTGAGTGCTTCGCCGGCCTTCGCGAGCGAGGTGAGCACGGCCCATTCGCCCGCGGTGACCTCGAGGTCGACGAGCTGCCTGGCGTACCACTGGTCGAGCTTCTTGGTGAGGCTCTGCACGGCGGTGATCACCCGCTGCACCGACTCCTCGCCGCCGGCCTTGACATAGGTCGCGACGGCGCGGCGATGGAGCTCCTGCGCGCTCGGGGTGCGGTTCGCCATACGGGAATTCTCGCACGCATCATTCGGTTGCTAATATTTCGATATCGAATACTTCACGTTCGAAGGACTCCGGATGCCTCGCGGCCGACGTCGATCTGCGGCATCCGTCGCTCCGACGACGACTCATGAGAGGAGCGCATGCATGCGCGCGAAACTGCTCATCCTCGCGAGCTCGATCGGCTCGCTCGGCTGGGGGGCCGTGCTGCCGTACCAGTACGCCTACGCAGCCGACACCCGGGACTGGGGCGCACTCGTCGCCGCGGGCGCCTCATCGCTCTTCTCGATCGGCGCGCTCGTGGCGGCACCCCTCGCGGGTCGCCTCGCCGACCGCTTCGACCCGGTGCGCGTGGCGGTGCTCGCCCAGCTGATCGGCGCGGCCGGCGTCGCCTCGCTCGTCTTCGCCGACGTTCCGGCGCTCTTCCTCGCCGGCATGCTCGTCTTCGGGCTCGGCCTCTCGGCTGCAGTGCCGGCGAAGCAGGTGCTCGCGCTGACCTGGTCGTCGAGCGACGACCGTCGCAAGGTGTTCGCCTACAAGTTCACGGGCGAGGCGCTCGGCATGGCGGCCGGCGCCTTCCTCGCCGGACTCGTGGTCGACCTCGACCGGGCCGACGGGCTCGACATCGGATTCCTGATGGCCGCGGGCGGGTTCGTCCTGTCATCGGCGATCATCGCGCTCGCCGGGCGGATGCCGCTGGCACGCGCTGCTGCCATGCCCGCCGCCCGGGTGGCCGACGCCGCGGCCTCCGACGTCCCAGCGGGCACGGGCGCCTTCGGGGCCGTCGATGCGGCGACCGGCGCGATCGCCGTGGTCGACCTGGACGGCGACGGACGCCCCGACGGCCCGGCGCGCTCGCGCGGCGCCCTCCGCGTGATCTTCGCCCAGCCCGCGATGCGCTGGACGGCCGTCGTCACGATCGCGCTCGCCCTCGGCTTCTACGCCCAGTTCGAGTCCGGGCTGCCCGCCTACGGCATCACCGTGCTCGACGTCGACCCGTCGGCGATCGGCCTCGCGGCGGCGATCAACTGCGTCGTCATCGTGGCGCTGCAGGTGATCGTCGTGAAGCTCACGGCCAAGCGCAGTGCACCCGTGCTGCTCATGGGGGTCGGCGGCATCTGGGTCGTGTCCTGGCTCATCCTGTCGGCGGCGCAGCTCTCGCCCGCCATCGCCACGGCGCTGTTCGTCACGACCTACGGCATCTTCGCCGTCGGCGAGACGATCTACAGTCCGGTGCTCAACCCGCTGACGGCGCAGCTCGCGCCGAAGGGCATGGTCGGCCAGACGCTCGGAACCGTCGCCGCACTGCAGACCGCCTTCTCGGCGGCCGGCCCGCTCGTGGCCGGAGTGCTGCTCGGCGCGGGCCTGACCGACGTGTTCCTCGGCATGCACCTCGCCGTGAGCGTGCTCGCGGTGTTCGCCGCATGGCGGGTCAAGCGCGCGATGGCGGTCGCCTCGGCGAGCAGCGAGATCCCGGATGTCGTGACGAACGCCGCGCGCACCCGCGAGGAGCCGCCGACGACGCCCGTCGACCTCGTCCGCACGTAGCCGGAGCACGCGGGCGTTCCGGCCGGAGACGCAGGATGCCCCGGGGTTGGACCCCGGGGCATCCGTTCCTGCTGAGTGCCGCGATTACGCGCCGGCGAGCACCAGCTCGTCGAGCGTCTTGCGCTCGCGCGGGGCGACCTCGCGCTCGCGGAG
This sequence comes from Agromyces sp. PvR057, assembly GCF_040547485.1. NCBI lineage: Bacteria > Bacillati > Actinomycetota > Actinomycetes > Micrococcales > Microbacteriaceae > Agromyces > Agromyces sp. PvR057. Next base: position 1,185 of record NZ_JBEPPT010000003.1, on the reverse strand, counting down.
CACGTCGGGCAGCGAGTCGACGTCGCCGAGCACGCCGATCGCGGTGACCGAGACGACCTCGAGGTTGTCTGCCAGGCCGAACGCGTCGTGGAGCTTCGCGGCGTCGAAGCCGCCCATCTGGTGGGTGTGCAGGCCCTCGTGCTGCGCCTGCACCGTGAGGTGCGCGACGGCCTGGCCGAGGTCGTACCGCGCCCACGGGCGGGTCTTGCCCTCGGCGTCGGCGATCTCGGCGACGTTGACGATGAGCACGGCGGCCGAGTCGGCCCAGGCCTGGTTGAAGCCCAGCATCGCGTCGTGCGTGGTCGTGAACTCGGGGGTGCCACGGTGCGCGACGACGAAGCGCCACGGCTGCGAGTTGTTGGCGGAGGGTGCCCAGCGGGCGGCCTCGAGGATCGTGCGCAGCGCCTCGGGCTCGACGACGGCGTTCGGGTCGAACGCGCGGGGACTCCAGCGGTCGACCAGGGGGTCGATGAGTGCGGCCGAGGTGTCGGCCTTGCGGGACGTGAGATCGGTGACGAGCGTCATGGCGGACCAGCTTTCTTCGTGGGGGAACACATGCCGGGGCGCCTTCGTCCCAGTGCATTCAAACGCATGGACGCTGGAGGTATTCCGCGTGCCCTTGAAATGCACGCAGCGCGGCGACACATTCGACGCATTCGGAAACGCTGACGTCGTTCGAGGGCCGGCGGCGCGGCTCAGCTGCTCGACGGTGAGGCCGTGGATGTCGCCGGCGGGTGGCTCCGACGCTCGCTCGTCTTCGGGAGTGGTGGACGGACGCCCCGTGGCCGGGATGATTCCGCGCGTGTCGGGGTGCTGGGTGGGGTGCGACACGCCCGGGGTGTGGGGTGGATTTGTGTGTGGTGGGTGGGGGATTGTAGATTTTCTCTTGTCGCCGCGGCGGCCAGGTAGGGCTTCGGGTTCTGGTTGGTTGTCGGGTGAAGGTTCTAGCCAAATAACCTCGTAGGCGCGTTTGCGACTCGGTGATTTCAAGTCTAGGATCGGATCTCCACCTTCTTCTTGTTGCTGGTCTTCGGGCTGGTTTCTGGGAGTGTGATCGTAGTTCGGGGCCTTGTGTTCTGATGCGGTTTCGTGTGGTGGTATGGTTGACAGGTTGCCCTGAATGAGTGGCTCACGGTTGTGGGTTGGGAGTTCGGGTGCGTCCGTTTCTTGAGAACTCAACAGCGT